>NZ_CP044522.1:2806004-4209007 GCF_016495405.1 Cobetia sp. cqz5-12 | reverse complement strand
GCGACCTCACATCCAGTTGTCGAAGGGGCGGCCATTGTATAGGCCAAGCCACGAGTTATCCACACGACATCTACCGCAAAAAGTACTGTGGACAACATCGGTATTCTTCAAGTATCCGCATCGGGACAGGCTGGGGAGCATTCGCGCACAAGATTTCGACTGTGGACAAGACGATAGTTATGCACATGACCATGCACAGCCTGAACGCAGGTTGCCCACCACTTATCGCCAGAGCTGTCCTATCGACATGCAATTGAGCAAGATAGGAAAAAACAGGTTATCCACAGCAACTGCCTTCCTTAATAGTTATTGCTTATTCAGAACTACTTTCTTGTAGTAATGACAGCAGCCCCGCGATCTTCGGATCATGCGAGGTGCGAGGGGCTGCGATCGCGTCGGCAGAATCTCGGGTTATCCACTGCGACTTTTCGGCACGCCTGACACGCCAGGGGGCGGGAGTGCACAACCACTCGTCAGAAACGCGAGTCCTTGAGGCTCGCGCCCGAACAGCGGACTTGCGCCCTTCCCGCGCATCGCCATGGCGGATGATGCCAATCACTCAGCCCCACTGAGCGCAGAAAAAGCGCTGATCGCTTGCCTGGCGAGCGGTACCTGTTGGCTCAAAGACGCCAAATCGAATTATTTTGTACCCGAAGGCCTGCCTTGCGCGTGATCCGCGCGAGACACGAAGCGCCATATGGCGGGCGGCGTAGACGATATCTGTCGTCAAATGCCGCGAACGGGCTGTGGACAACTTCCAACGCGACATTGCAAGCCACTTGCAGATTCACTAGAATCCCTGCCCCTGACCAATCTGCCCTGTCCTCATGTGGATACAGGGCAACATTCGTTGACCTTTTCCAAACAACCACGTGGGAAGAAGCAGCTATGAAACGCACATTTCAGCCGAGCGTCCTGAAGCGCAAGCGCACACACGGTTTCCGTGCTCGTATGGCGACCAAAGGTGGCCGTGAGGTCATCCAGCGTCGTCGTGCGAAAGGCCGTAAGCGTCTGAGCGCCTGATCGAGGCCCGGATGTCCCGTCAGGGATTTCCCCGGCAGCTTCGCTTGCTGACTGCCGGGGATTACCGGCACGTCTTCGATCACACCACCCTCAAGGTACACGGCAAGGGGCTTCTGGCCCTGGCGTGTCCGAACGACCTGGGACATGCCCGCCTGGGGTTGGTGTTCAGCAAGAAGAACGTGCGCCGTGCCGTAGATCGCAACCGCCTCAAACGTCTGACGCGCGAATCCATTCGCCTCCGCCAGCAGCGCCTTCCGGCCGTCGACATCGTCGTACTGGCCAAGCGAGGCGTGACCGAGCTGGACAACGAGACTCTGCATCGCCAGCTGGACGGCATGTGGGCTCGTCTGGAGAAGGACGCCAGACGCCAGAAAGCGGCCAAGTCAACGCCACCTGCCTGACGCGACACCTGCCCGGTGCGTCCGGCATGTGGCGTTTTTTTCGTTATACGCCCTACCGTTCGTGACCGGACTCATCTGACTCCCCGCCAGATTGATTCACCCTCCAACGGGTATACACCATGGACGTCAAACGATTACTCCTCGTGATTCCGCTTGCGGTTGTCGCCTATCTGATGGTGGTCCAGTGGAACAAGGACTACGACCAGCCGGCTGCGGAAACACAGGCTCCCCAGGTTGCCTCTCAGGCCGCCAATGCCACTGCGCAAGGCCTTGAAGCCCCAAGCAGCAGCACGACTGCCAATGGCGATACCGGCCTCTCCACGCCGGATAGCGCAGCAAGCACCCCGAGCAACAACCTGATTGAAGTCAAGACTGACGTGCTGGACCTGCGTATCGATCCGCAGGGCGGTGACGTGGTCTATGCAGCGCTGCTCGCGCACAAGCAGAACAATGCTTCCGAGTCGCCCTTCGTGCTGCTGTCCGACAATCAGTCGCGCAGCTACGTGGCCAAGTCCGGCCTGCAACTGGATGGCCACAAGGGCCGTATCGCCTTCTCTGCCGACAGCAACAGCTACACCCTTGCCGAGGGTGACGACAACCTGCAGGTGGACCTGAAGGCCGACATCAATGGTGTTGCGGTCATCAAGCGCTTCACCGTCAGCCAGGACAGCTACCAGATCAAGGTCGACTACCTGCTGGACAACCAGACCCAGCAGCCGATCAATGCTCGCTTCATCGGTCAGCTGGCCCGCGACAACAGCGCGGACCCGTCCACCGGTGGCGGCATGGGCATGAAGTCCTACCTGGGGGCGGCGTTCTCTTCTGAAGAGAATCACTACCAGAAGGTCGATTTCGAAGACATCCAGGACGGCAGCTTCAAGAATGTCGACGTCCAGGGTGGCTGGGTCTCCATGATCCAGCACTACTTCGTCTCTGCCTGGGTGCCGGCTGACAACCAGAAGAACCTCTACTACGCCAACGTCGACAAGCAGAACCGCAATGTCGCCGCCTTCGCGAGCCCGACGACCCAGATCGCCGCGGGTCAGCAGGCTGAGCTCGGCGCGACCCTGTTCGTCGGCCCGAAGGATCAGGACCAGCTGGAAGCGACCGCTCCCTACCTGGAACTGGTCGTCGACTTCGGCTGGCTGTGGTTCCTGGCCAACCCGCTGTTCTGGCTGCTGGAGCACATCCACGCGCTGGTCGGCAACTGGGGTGCCTCCATCATCCTGCTGACCGTTCTGGTCAAGGTCGTGCTGTTCCCGCTGTCCGCGACCGCGTACCGCTCGATGGCCAAGATGCGCAAGATGGGCCCCGAGATGCAGCGCATCAAGGAGAAGTACGGCAGCGACCGCCAGAAGGTCTCCCAGGAGATGATGAAGTTCTACCAGACGGAGAAGATCAATCCGCTGGGGGGCTGTCTGCCGATCGTGATCCAGATGCCGGTCTTCATCGCCCTGTACTGGATGCTGATGGAATCCGTCGAGCTGCGCCACGCGCCATTCATGCTGTGGATCCAGGATCTGTCAGTGAAGGACCCGCTGTTCATCCTGCCGATCATCATGGGCCTGACGATGTTCATCCAGCAGCAGCTGAACCCGACGCCTCCGGACCCCACCCAGGCGAAGATCATGAAGATGCTGCCGATCGTCTTCACCTTCTTCTTCCTGTGGTTCCCGGCAGGTCTGGTGCTGTACTGGATCGTCAACAACACGCTGTCGATCGCTCAGCAGTACGTCATCACCCGTCAGATCGAGAATGCCGAGCCAACCAAGAAAGGCGCATGATGCCTTTCGGGTTCGCCTGACATGACTCACCCACGACCCTCGCCTCGGCGGGGGTCGTGGCGTTTCAGGGCCCTGATTCCGGGGGCTGCGCCGACACTCCCGCTGCAAGGCGCCTTCCCCCGTCACCCCGCTTGCTGTCACGGGCCTCCAGCCGCGACAATAGCGGCCATCTCCTTCATCTTCATTCCGGCTTCGCGCCCGAGGTTTGTGCATGTCTACCGCCTACCAGCCTGACTCCATCGCGGCCCTGGCCACTCCGCCCGGCCGTGGTGGCGTCGGCATCATCCGGGTCTCCGGTCCGGCCTGTCAGGCCATCGCCGAGGCCATGCTGGGCCAATGCCCGCCGGCACGCCGCGCCCACTATGGCCCCTTCATGGGACTGGATACCCAGGGCCACCCCATCGCCCTCGATGAAGGCATCGCGCTCTACTTCCAGGGCCCGAATTCCTTCACCGGTGAGGACGTGCTGGAGCTGCAAGGGCATGGCGGCCCGGTGATCATGGACCTGCTGCTGGAGCGCTGCGTGCAGCTGGGCGCGCGTCTGGCACGCCCCGGTGAATTCAGCGAGCGCGCCTTCCTGAACGACAAGCTGGATCTCGCCCAGGCCGAGGCCATCGCCGACCTGATCGACGCCAGTTCACGTGCGGCGGCCGAGAATGCGCTGCGCTCGCTCAAGGGCGAGTTCTCGACGCGCGTCAGCGCGCTGGTGCAGCGCCTGATCGAGCTGCGCATCTACGTCGAGGCCGCCATCGACTTCCCCGAAGAGGAAATCGACTTCCTGGCCGACGGCCATGTCGCGGCGCGCCTCGATGAGGTCAAGGCCGAGCTGGTGGGCGTGCGAGCCGCTGCCAACCAGGGCGCCCTGATGCGCGAGGGCATGACGGTGGTGATCGCCGGCCGCCCGAATGCCGGCAAGTCGAGCCTGCTCAATGCGCTGACCGAGCAGGACACCGCCATCGTCACCGATATCGAAGGCACCACCCGCGACGTGCTGCGTGAGCACATCCATCTCGACGGCATGCCACTGCATATCATCGATACCGCCGGGCTGCGCGACACGCCGGACGCCGTCGAGCGCATCGGCGTGCAGCGCGCCTGGGACGAGATCGAGAAGGCGGACCGCGTCCTGCTGCTGGTCGATGCCGCCACCACCTCGGCGACGGATCCGATGGAGATCTGGCCGGAATTCGTCGCGCGCCTGCCGGACCCGTCACGCCTGACGCTGGTCCGCAACAAGATCGACACCAGCGGCGAGACACCCGGGCTGACCGCCATCACCGCAACACAGGATGGCGATGCCGAGCAGGCACGCCACCAGGCCAGCGTGGTGCGCATCTCGGCGCGCGACAATCAGGGCCTCGATGCGCTGCGCGATCACCTCAAGGACATCATGGGCTTCACCGGCACGGCAGAGGGTCGCTTCAGCGCCCGCCGCCGCCACCTGGATGCGCTGGAACGCGCTGGCGAGTCCCTCGACAACGGCGACGCCCAGCTGCATGGCGCCGGTGCCGGGGAGCTGCTGGCCGAAGACCTGCGCGCCGCCCAGATGGCGCTGTCCGAGATCACCGGCGAATTCTCCGCCGATGACCTGCTCGGGGAAATCTTCGGCAGCTTCTGCATTGGCAAGTGATCGCACCGAAGTGATCGTGCCGAGCTGACTCCCGCCCGCAGGCGGGCTCTCTTGCCGACAGTGCTTGCGTCTGGCTGTCTCCCTCTCGTTATACTGCCTCTGCCGACCCCTCCGAGTGGCGGAGGCGGGCAGGGGCAGACCGGGAGCCGACATGGCGGGACGCGCGACATCGAACAGACCGCAGGATGCCCATCGTGAGTCCCGTGACTCCAGCGCCACTCTCCCTCCGGCCCCCGCCGCCGAGCTGACTACCGGGCCTCTCCCCGAGGCCCCGTTGCGCCACCTGCTGCTCGACTTCTTCACCCGCCATTGGCCCCGCTATCTGCTGGCCATCGTCTTCCTGATCGGGGTCGCGGGGCTGAATCTGCTGTTGCCGTGGGCGATCGGTGCCACCATCGATGCGTTGCGTGACGGCAGCCTCGACCACGACGCCTTGCTGAGCCGCCTGCTGTGGCTGGTAGGCGCGGGGCTCGCGCTCTATGCACTGCGCTATGCCTGGCGCGTGACACTGTTCGGCACCGCCTATCAGCTGGGGACGGAGCAGCGTGATGCCTTCCATGCCAAGCTGACGCGCCTGGACCCCGGCTTCTACCAGCGCCATCGCACCGGAGACCTGATGGCGCATGCCAGTCAGGACATCGATGCCGTGGAGATGGCCGCCGCGGAAGGCGTGCTGTCCAGCGTCGATGGCGCCATGACCTTCGTGCTGGTGCTGGGCATCATGCTGATCGCCATCGATGTGCCGCTGACGCTGCTCGCCTTGTTGCCATTCCCCTTCATGGCCTGGGCCTTCGCACGCATCTCACGACGGATCGGAGAGCGTTTCCGCGAATCACTGGAGCGCTTCTCGGACCTGAATGACCAGACCCAGGAAGCCTTCGCCGGCATTCGCATGCTCAGAAGCCATGCCTTGCTGGAGGATGAAGGTGCAAGGTTCTCTCAGCGTGCCGCCGCCGCCGAAGCCGTCGATTATCGCGTCCAGAAGCTGGAGGCGGCCTTTGATCCGGTAGTGTTCATTGCGCTCTCGGCGGCGACGCTGCTGACGCTGGGCGTGGGTAGCTGGCGCTATCTGGATGACGCCATCACCCTGGGCCAACTAACCAGCTTCACGCTCTATCTGGCACAGTTGATCTGGCCGATGTTCGCGCTTGGCTGGTGCCTGAATATCCTGCAGCGAGGCGCGGCAGCCGCACGGCGGCTGGCCACCTTCCATGCCGCGCCGCAAGCCCTTGAGGATGGCGGCACTCTGGACGAAGTCAGTGATCATTCACTACGCCTTGAGATCAATGAATTCCACTACCCGGGCAGCCAGCAACGTGCCTTGGGGCCCCTCTCCCTGCAGGTGACGGCAGGGCAAAGCCTGGGGATCGTCGGCGCGACCGGCAGTGGCAAGTCCACCTTGCTGCGTCTGCTGTCGCGCAGCTGGCCTCTGACGCCTGAGCAAGGAGTCCTGACGCTCGGGGGCAGAGAAGCGAGTGAGTACACACTATCCATCTGGCGCCAGCAGTTTTCACTGGTCCCCCAGGACCCGTTCCTGTTTGCGCTCTCGGTGGCCGACAATGTCGCCCTCGCCTGCCCCGAGGCCTCTGACGAGCGAATTCGTGAGGCGCTGCGCGCAGCAGCCTTCGAGGAGGATCTGCGTCGCCTCCCCCAGGAGTTGGAAACGCTGGTGGGTGAGCGAGGCATCACACTCTCCGGCGGCCAGCGTCAGCGGCTGGCATTGGCACGCAGCCTGCTCAGCGAGGCGCCTATCCTGCTGCTGGACGACACCCTGTCGGCGGTCGACCAGGTCACCGAACGCACCCTGCTGAAGACTCTCGCGCGCCTGCAGCAACCCGATCACCACGGCCTCAGGCGCACGCTGATCATCAATTCCCATCGCCTGTCTGCCGTACAGGCCTGCCAGAAAATCCTGGTGCTCGAGGACGGGTGTATCCTGGAACAGGGCGATCACGCCAGTCTGCTGGCCGCGCGCGGTGCCTACTGGCGACTATGGCAGGCCCAGCAGGTCAACCGCGAAGACGATGCCAAGGCGGAGCGCTCATGAGCCACGATGCCGCGACATGCCCCGACACCCTCAGCGGCACTCGCCTGCTCAGCCGACGGCGGCTGGCATTGCTCTGGCGACCGCTGGGCCGGCGCCGCGCAGAGGTCCTGCGCGCGCTGTTGATCCTGATCGCGGCGACCGTACTGGATGTGCTCGGCCCGTGGCTGACCCAGCGCTATCTGGATGATTACCTGATTCCCGGCAACCTCGCCCCCGAGGCCTTGGCCGGATTGGTGGCCATCTACGTGATCACCCAGCTGGGCGCCGCCGCCGGACGCTATTTCCAGCAGCTGCGCTTTGCCCGCCTGGCCCTCGCCAGCGTGCGCGATATCCGTGAGCGAGTCTTCACACACCTGCTTCACCAGCCACTGTCGACCCTCGACAATATCGCCGCCGGTGAATTGGTGGCCCGCGTGACCAACGATACCGAGTCGCTCAAGGAGCTGTATATCGGGGTGCTGGCGACACTGATCGGCAATGTGGTGCTGTTGATCGGCATCCTGTCGGCGATGGCCCTGATGGATGGCACCCTGGCGATGATCGCGACAGCGCTGGTGCCGCTCTCCATCGGCATGATCTGGCTGTATCAGCGCTTCTCCGGGCGCGCTGCGCGCGAGGTACGCCGCCTGCGTGCCTTGCAGAATGCCAGAATCGCCGAGGCGATCGGCGGCATGAGTGTGCTGCAGGCAAGCGACCAGACCGAACGCTTCAGTCGGCGCTACCATCGACTCAACGTCGCGCAATATCAGGCGAGAATGCGCACGGTACGGGTATCGGGCTTGCTGCTGCGTTCGGCTATCGACCTGATGGCGATGCTGATCACGCTCTCGCTGGTCGCCGTGTTCGGGCTGCGCGAACTGGGCGGCGGTGCGGAACTGGGGGTGCTCTACGCGTTCATCGCCTGGCTGGGACGCATCAGCGAGCCCCTGATCCAGATCACACAGCGACTGCAGGTCTTCCAGTCGGCGCTGGTGGCGACTGGCCGGCTGGAAGAGGTCCTGGACCGCCCACGCGAGATGCCTGAGCCAGACACGCGCGCCGCGCAGGCGGCCACGCGTCGGCACACGGACAATGCCGTGATAGCGAGTGGTCACTATCAACTCGAGCAGCTGAGTTTCCGTCATAAGGGTGCGGAGGGTCCGGCCCTCACTGGCCTGACGCTTGCCATCGAGAGCGGTGAGTTTCTCGGCGTGGTCGGCCCGACGGGCAGCGGCAAGTCCACCCTGCTCGATCTGCTCAGCGGGCAGCGCCCTGCCCCGGCGTCTCAGCTGCTGCTCGATGGTCGTCCGCTGATGGAGTGGTCGGCTCGGCAACGCGCTACCGCGATCGCCGTCGTCCCGCAGGAGCCCTTCATCCGCGCCACGACACTGCGCGACAACCTGCTGCTGGGGCGTGAGATCAGCCAGCAGCACCTGTCACGGGTTCTGCACAAGGCGCATCTGGCGCCGCTGGTCGATAGTCTTACGCTGGGGCTCGACACCTTGCTGGGCGAACGCGGCCTGAGTCTTTCCACGGGTGAGCGCCAATTGCTGGCGCTCGGACGCGCACTGGTCACGACACCACGCGTGCTGTTGCTGGATGAGGCCACCGCCAGCATCGATAGCCATACCGAAGCCCTGTTGCAGCAGGCACTGCATGAGCTGCGTGGCGAAGTGACCTTGATCGTGGTGGCACACCGGCTTGCCACGGTGCGCGATGCAGACCGCCTGCTGGTGCTGGAACAGGGCCGCATCACCCAGCTGGGGGCCCATGATGCCCTGATGGCAGAATCCGGCCTCTATCGGCGACTATGGCGAGAAGACATCGCGCTCTGATCAGGCCACTGGTCACCACAATACAAACGTCCTCACGATGTAAGCCCCCACGACGCAAACGCCCCCACAGGCATGGCCTGTGGGGGCGTTGTCAGTCCGAGCTCTTGATATGACGCTCAGCGTACTGCGTTCATCTCAGCCATCACGGCTTGCGCGGGCCGCGTGGC
Source organism: Cobetia sp. cqz5-12 (assembly GCF_016495405.1). Taxonomy (NCBI): domain Bacteria; kingdom Pseudomonadati; phylum Pseudomonadota; class Gammaproteobacteria; order Oceanospirillales; family Halomonadaceae; genus Cobetia; species Cobetia sp. cqz5-12. The sequence goes on along the minus strand of NZ_CP044522.1, from coordinate 4,200,141 downwards.
TTGTTGCCCTGTTTCTTGCCAGGCGCTGCCTTGCCAGAAGTGGTCTTGCCAGAGCTGTCCTTGCCTGGGGCTGCCTTGTCGGAACTTGCCTTGCTGGCGCCGCCCTTGGCAGCCTTGCCTCTCATGGCATTGCTTTCCTGCTTCTCACGCAAGGCACGCGCTTCACGGGCATCCAGCGGCTTGCCGACATCCTTGTTGTCTTCAGGACGCTGCTTGGCCGCGTACTTTCTGGGCAGCTTGGTCGTGCTGTTCGGGTTGACCTGACCATCACGACCGATCGCCGGTGTGCTGCGCATGCTGACCCGCGTGGAACCTTCGCGGCGGCCCTTGCCCGGCACGCTGGAGGACCAGTCGCTCCAGCTGGCAGAATCCTTGCCCGCTCCCTTGCCAGCCGTCTCACCCTTGCCACGCGGACGAGTCGGCTCGACAGCGGCCGTCGACTTGCGCTCGGCGGGCTTCTCGCTGACGCGCTTCTGACTCGGCGCGGAATGCCCATGCACCTCATCCTTGACCTGCGCCTTGATGCTGGTCTTGGGCTTGGCCGTCGCGGAATGGCGCTTGCCCTTGGCCTTGGGCGTCGCACTGTCATTGCGCACGCGAGGCTTGGCCCAGCCTTCACCGCGCTTGAGCTTCTCGCGCTTGGGCTTGGCCTGGGTCACCTCGACATCGCTGTCGCGCTTGACCTTCTGGTTGAGCTTGCGCAGCGCCAGCAGTCGCTCACGCGGCATCGGCTTGGGCTCACTGCGCGCACGGGCGACCTCTTCCGACAGCCACCACAGGCCCTTGTGCTCGACGGCAACCGACTGCGGTGCCGGCAGCGCGCCCTTGAGCACCTCGACCACTTCCTGCATGGCGGTGGAGAATTGACGATCGAACTGCCACGGCGGATTGATCACCAGCATGCCGGAACCGTACATGCCGTGATCGCCTTCCGGCGAATCGATCGTCAGCTCACTGCGCCACATCGGTGCTGGCGAATGCTTCTTGAGACGCTCGAGCAGATCATGCTGACGACCCGCCGGCAGCAGCGGATACCAGATCATGATGGTGGCATGACGTGATTTTCGCAGGGTCTCGACAACGACCTCGGCGACATCACGGTAATCATTCTTCAGCTCATAGCTGGGGTCGATCAGTACAGCGACGCGCGGCGTGGTGACCGGCACGGCAGCCAACAGACCGGACAGACCATCCTGCTGACGACGCATGACCTTGCCGAGGCTGTCACGCTGCACCGGTGCCTGATCGAAGTGGTAGATCTCGCCCGGATGCAGCTCATAGGCCAGCAGACGATCGCCGCGGCGTAGCGACTGGCTCAGCCACCAGGGCGAACCGGGATAGACGCTCAGCTCGCTGGCGCTGCCCTTGGCGGCATCCGGCTGCATGTCCGCCAGGCGTGCCAGCCAGCGGGCCAGCGGCTTTTCAGCTGACGAGGACTTGGGCTCACCCGCATCGGTCAACCAGCGATCACGCACCTGCCACAACGGCAGAACGCCCTGCTCGTATTCGCGCAGCTGTTCCGTCTCGCGGGCCGCCAGCGGATACCAGCCACGACCAGCGTGAGTGTCGACAAACGTAACGGGGGATTCTTTACGTAATAGCTGCTCAGCCAAGGTGGTGGCGAGCAGGTGCTTGTGCAGGTCGGCAAAATTGCCAGCGTGATAGGCGTGCTGATAGGCGAGCAAGAGCGCCTCCTTGATACGGCGGTATCTGTCACCTCCAGCGAGGCAGCAGATAGAAATCTGGGGGCGGCGACTACGAGGAAAACCAGAGAGGGTCACCGAAGGGGCTGAAGGATAGCAGAGATGATCACTTGTCACCCCAAAAGCCGTGCTTGCCAAGCAATGAGGCCCACGCAAATGCGCAGGCCTCGTGGTCATTCACCGTCATGTCGCCATGACAGCTGATGGGTCTCAGCTTTCCATCGGCGTCAGCGTGATCTCGACGCGACGGTTCTGGGCGCGCCCGGAGGCAGTGTCGTTGGATGCCACCGGGCTGGCTTCACCATAACCGCGCATGTTCAGACGGTTGAAGGCGATGCCGCCACTGGCCAGATAGTTGCCGACGGCCTGGGCACGCAGTTCAGACAGGTTCTGGTTGTAGTTGCTGGCACCGGTGGAATCGGTATAGCCCGCGATGTTGACGCGAGTCTCGTCGTATTCCTTGAGTACGGTGATGACGCCATCCATGACCGGCTGAATCTGGCCGGACAGGGTGCTGGAGTCGGAGCCGAAGGTGACGTTGGACGGCATGTTGAGGATGATCTGGTCGCCGACACGGGTCACGCTGACACCGGTGCCCTGCAGCTGATCGCGCAGCTTGGCTTCCTGAACATCCATGTAATAGCCGATGCCACCGCCCGCGGCGGCACCCGCAGCGGCGCCGATCAGCGCCTTGTCGAGACGATGGTTACCACTCTTGGTCGCCCCGGCGATTGCGCCGACGACCGCACCGATGCCGGCACCCTTCGCCGCACTGGAGGTCTGCTGCTCATTGGTATACGGATTGGTCGTGGAACAACCCGCCATCGCGACGGCGGCTGCCAACGGCAGGGCCAGGAGTACAGACTTCTTCATGGTAACGCTCCCTATCTACACACTCATTAAAGGCAAGACGACAATTGCGCAAATAATCGTCATGCCTCCGATAATGCCTGATCAATCAGGTGTCGAACATGGCCAGCAGGTCATTGAGGAACAATAAGCCCTGGGGCGTGGCGCGCAACAGCATGTCATCCTCAACGATGAGACCGCGCGAGCGGGCCTGGCTCAGGCCTGGCTCCAATGCCTCACGATCCAGCCCGGTCGTGCGGCGCAGGTCCTCGAAGCTGACACCCCCGGTCAAGCGCAGTGCATTCATCATGAACTCCAGCGCCAGCTCATCGCGGTCAATTTCCTGCTGACCCGCCACGAACCCGCGAGGGTCCTGCATCCTGCGCAAGTACGCTTCAGGCTGACGACTTTTCCAACGTCGTTGGAGCTGCAACTCGCCGTTCAAGTTCCCTGCCGAGTCGGTCTTCAACAACGTCAACTTGCCGTGCGCACCCGCTCCGATGCCCAGGTAATCCCCGAATTTCCAGTAATTGAGGTTATGACGCGCGCTGCGCCCTTCAAGGGCATAGGCGGAAATCTCGTAACGACGGAAACCGGCAGCCTCCAGCTCGGCGTGTCCGTGATCCTGGATATCCCACAGCAGGTCATCCTCCGGCAGTACCGGCGGACGCGAATAGAACTCGGTATTCGGTTCCAGCGTCAATTGATACCAGGACAGATGGGTCGGCTTGAGTGCCAGGGCACGCTGGATATCATCCAGCGCCGTCTCCAGTGTCTGGCCCGGCAGGCCATGCATCAGATCGATATTGAAATTGTCGAAGCCCGCCGCACGTGCACTGGCCACCGCGCGCTCGGCTTCTTCAGCGGAGTGGATGCGCCCCAGCACCTCGAGCTGCTCCGGCTGGAAGGTCTGTACGCCCAATGACAAGCGATTGATGCCGGCGGCGCGATAGGCGGCAAAGCGGCCCTGTTCCAGCGTGCCGGGATTGGCCTCCAGCGTGACCTCGCAGTCGGCAGAGAATGTCATGCGCGCCCGCAGACCGTCGAACAGTCGCTGGTAAGCTGCACCGCTCAGCAGACTCGGCGTGCCGCCGCCGATGAAGATACTGTGCAATTCACGCTCGGGCTGATCCTGCAGCAACTGCAGGTCCTGATCGAGATCGGCCAGCAGTGCCGTGATGTATTCCTCTTCAGGCAGGCCGGCATCACGTCCGACTCCGTGGGAGTTGAAGTCACAGTAGGGGCACTTGCGCACGCACCACGGCACGTGAATATAGAGTGACAGAGGCGGCAGGTTATCGGCGGACATCACGCCTGACCGCTCTGCGCGGCAAGCGCCTCAAGCAACTGTTGCATCGCACGTCCCCGGTGGCTGAGACGGTTCTTGGTCTCGGCATCCAGGGCAGCGGCGGTCATGCCATGCTCCGGCAGCCAGAAAAGCGGGTCATAGCCGAAGCCACCCTCGCCCTGAGGCGCGTCAAGGACACGCCCCTCCCAACTGGCCTGAACGATGATCGGCACCGGGTCTGCCGCATGGCGCAGATAGACGAGCACGCACCAGTAGCGCGCCGTACGCGCTTGCTCAGGCACGTCCTCAAGCGCTGCCAACAGGGCGGCGTTATTGTCACCATCACCGCTACCTTGCTGACGCCGTGCGGCAAAGCGTGCGGAATAGATGCCCGGCTCCCCGCCCAGCACATCGACTTCGATCCCGGAATCATCTGCCAATGCCGGCAGGCCGGTGACCTCTGCGGCGTGGCGCGCCTTGATCAACGCATTCTCGACGAAGGTCAGCCCTGTCTCTTCGGCGTCACTCACTCCCAGCTGCCCTTGAGGAATCGGTTCGATCCCCAGCGGTGCGAGCAGGTGGGAAAATTCACGTAGCTTGCCGGCATTGCCACTGGCCAGTACGAGAGAAGAAGCGGACATGTGAATCTCCGGGATAGGAACAACGAGAATGCGGCCGCGTGTGAGTCACACGGGCGAGGCGCTTGCAGCACCCCATTCTAGCGCGTGAGTCCGGTGCGTACACGCAAGAGGTCTGCGCCAGGCGCGACTGAGATTCATGGTGTCATGGGCCGATGTCACTCATGTGCTCAACTTGATGACTGACAGGCCGATACAGGCTATCTGCCCCAGCGCGGGCTAATGCCTGTGCAGGATTTGTCTGTGCCTCGCGGCTCAAGCAAGTAAACATCTCCCGAAAAAACCACGTAACGCAATGATTTTCATAGCTTTAAAGTGGGAAATAAAAGAAATGCGCGTTATGCCATCTAACACTATGCGCAGCGCCAGCCCCCAGGTGTCACTCGACTAGACTTCAAGATAACCATCGAATCACCGTGGATTCATGTCTCCGCCTCAGCCTGCTGATGATGAGCCCCCCAACGCTTGCGACAGGAGCGCCCCATGACTGCTACCAGAGTCCTGTTCGTGACAAGCCCTTCACCGCAGACCGAACTGTTCGTCGAGTACCTGCAAGAGACACTGAAATGTGTCGTCGAGGCCTGCCACCACGAAGCCCCACTGCCGTCATCTCCCTGCCTGGTGCTGATCGACAGCACCCAGTGCAGTCTGGCCCAGATGATGCGATGGAGCCATATCGACAAGATCGCTGCCTTCAATGTCGAACATGAAGACGATGCCATCTCACTACTTCTGAATATTCCCTTCAGCGGAATCTTCTATCGTCAGGACAGTCTTGAACAAATCAGCAAGGGTATCGGCAAGATACTCGAGAATGAAAATTGGTTGACTCGCAATATCATGCAGACATTGATTCGTCATTATCGTCAACAACAACAGATTGCGTTCCAGCCTGTCATGGGACTGACACAAAGGGAACTGGAAATATTGTCACTTATTGCATCACAGCAGAGTAATGCAGACATCGCGCATAAATTGATGTTGAGCCAGCACACCGTGAAGTCTCATTTATATAATATCTTTCGCAAGATTAGAGTCCATAACCGCCACCAGGCGATCCAATGGGCCCACGAGCACCTCAACCTTTACATCCCCAAGCGCACGACGGAGCCTGAATCCTGAGGCCCAGGTGACGCTAGGCGAGCACCTCTTTCAGGAGGTGGACCTATGAGGTCACTACTGCGACAGAGCATGTCTCACGCCGGCTACGCGTAGTAAGCGCTTCACTTTTCAATAGTGAAATGACTCATGCGCAGTACTGCGTCGCATTCCTGACGCCCCTTGAATCCGAAGATACAAAAAGACAAGGCCGGTTACATAATGACATTGAAGGGAAGCCTTTCAGCATTAGAAATGTGGTACCTTTGGACCAGCAGAAGCCTTGGTAAAAAAAGCGCAAAGGTCTGGTTTTCATTGCACTCTCGAGAAGGGTCATCATGACCAGCGCTATTTTCATCAGGTTTACGTACTGTTTTTCCTATTCTTTTTCTGGATTAAATCAGGACTGAAGGGGAAGGATAAACTGGTTATTTTAGCAAGTACTGATTAGAGGTTGCCTTATCCCCACTATCGCGCAATCCTATAAAGGTGCTCAGCGCGTAATGCCCGACGTGAATGAGTGCAGTGCTACACGACTCACCCAACCACACTTCAGATATGGCTCCGCCAAGAAAAATCGGTACGACAACTCAGAGGTCTCGCACCATGATTACAGGGAACGCAATGGTGCTGCTGGTGACTGACTGCAATCCGCAGTCAGCGCTTTTCATGGATTACATTCGCCAGCAGCTTGAGTGTCAGGTGGCTTCCGCAAGCCCCGACGAGGATTACACACCCGGGCAGGCAGAAAGAACGATAGTGCTGCTGGACACCGACCACGTCGATGAAGGCACGATGCAACGCTGGGATGCAGATGCCAGCCAGGATGCCAGCGCAGAGCTGGCCGCTATCAACATCAGTGATGAAGAGGAAGCTGCCAGCCTGCTGGTCAGCACCCATCTTCAAGGCGTGTTCTACCGACAGGACAGCCTCTCACTGATCAGCAAGGGCATCGCGAAACTGCTGGAAGGCGACATGTGGATGTCCCGGCCGCTGATGACCCGCCTGCTGGATTTCTACCGCCGTCAGCAGCTCAACGCCTATCGCCCGGTCTGTGGTCTGACCCAGCGTGAGGTGGAAATCATCGGCTTGCTGGGCACGGGTGCCTCGAATACCGAGATTGCTGACCAGCTGTTCGTCAGTGAACACACGGTCAAGTCACATCTCTACAACATCTTCCGCAAGATCAAGGTGCATAACCGCATTCAGGCCATGAACTGGGCACGTCAGAACCTGGCGATGCCTGTCTCGCGCACCCCACGTATCGCTCGCAGAGCGCAGATGTCGTGAACGGCCGGGGCATGACAAGCCGCCAGGTGGTCGCCTGGGGACTGACATGCTTCAGTCTGTCGCCCGCCTTCGCGCAATCCGCGCCGGAGGCGGTGCGACCCGAGGTATCCGTTGCCAGTGAAGAGCAGCAGGCTCGCCCTCAGGGAGAAGATGGCGTCGCCATTCAGCGCGCGCGCCCTACGCTCTCCGATGGTCTCAGCGGCGTGATGATCGATCGCACCATGACCATGATCGGCAAGACCTTCTTCCGCCAGTTCAGCCAGCAACGCCTCGATAGCCCAGCCATCCGCAACACATCTCTCAGCATCCATGAACGTCCCTCAGCACGCTGGGGAAGTCTCATCTGGATCACCGAGGGCAACAACGTTCTGTATGAAGCGACGCTTCCTCCACGCCTGAATGACGTGGATATGTATGCCAGTGCCGCCGTATCTAGCGTCTCCGACCAGTTCCTGCGTCGCAAGGTCATGGAAGCCCTGCGCAATGACCCGGACATGGCCGGTGACGAATTCTGATGTATTGAAGACCGACATAATAAATGGGCTCCGGACACGGAGACCCTGACAATACGCAAGGGAACAGGGGAACATCATGAAGCATCAGACACTCGCGGTGTCGTTGCTGTTGTCGGCGATGCCGCTATATGCCGGTGAACTCATCTATCAGCCCATCAACCCGAGCTTTGGTGGCAATCCTCTCAATGGCAGCTACCTGCTTGGCAAGGCCCAGGCTCAGGACACCCACGAGGATCCTGATGCCTACTCCTTCGATAGTCTTTCCGAAACAGAACTTTTCATCAGCGACCTTCGCAATAGCCTGGTATCCGATGCCATCACTGATGCTGTCGATTCCACAGAGCCCGGCCGTTCCAGCGTGATCGACAGCGCTCAGCTGCGTGTCGAAGTCATCAGTAACGGCAATGGCGGTTTCTCCATGCAGGTGCTTGACCGCGCCACAGGTGAAACCACCGTCATCAACCTCGGCACATCAGGCAATACATTCTGATCCGCTACTGATGAAGGGTTTCGCTCAATGAAGACACTCACTTCCATGCTGGCCGTTGCCAGCCTGGCGCTTGCTGGCTGTGCGCCGATGGTCGCCAATACTCAGGGTCTTGAAGGGGTGCCCAGCACCTTGATGCCAAGAACCGCCACCTATCAGGACCTGATCAGTCTGCCACCTCCCGCCGGACGTATTCCGGTCGCCATCTATGACTTCCGTGACCAGACGGGGCAGTACCGGCCTGCCCCTGCCAGTACCTTCTCTACGGCGGTCACCCAGGGCGGCGCCGCCATGCTGAGCGCAGCATTGTCGGACTCCGGCTGGTTCATCCCCCTCGAGCGCGTGGGACTGCAGAACCTGCTGACAGAGCGCAAGATCATCCGCGCCAACATGGAGCGCACGGGCCAGAATGATCTTGCCGCGCTGCAAGCCGCTAACCTGCTGTTCGAGGGTGGCATCATTGCCTTCGACTCCAATGTCAGAACAGGCGGGGCAGGTGCGGAATACTTCGGCATCGGCGCCTCTGGTCAGTATCAGGTGGACCAGGTGACGGTCAATCTGCGGGCTGTGGATATCACCACGGGGCAGGTCATCGCCAACGTCAATACCAGCAAGACGATCTACTCACGCGAGCTGAGGGCGGGCGTCTATCGCTTCATCGATTTCAGTCGCTTGCTGGAGATGGAGGCGGGGTATACCAGCAATGAACCCGTACAGATGGCGGTCATGTCCGCCATCGAATCTGCCGTGATTCACCTGATAGCACAAGGCGTCGAACGCCAGCTCTGGGTTCTCCAGGACCCGGACAGCCTTCAGACATCAGAGCTGATGGATTACCTGCAAGCCCCGACCCCGATGTTGTAGAGCCAACCCACATTCAAGCCCCCCGTAGAGAGTATCGTGGTATTCGCGGTGATTCTCTCTCCCTCAAAAGGCAGTCACCTCGCAAGAGGTGGCTGCCTTTTTTCGTATCGGCACAAACATGAGAAATAAATAAAACAATAAAGCATGAAATATTACGCACTTAATACCATCAACAGTAAAACCACCCTGAACGGTGCTGAAAATCTGCCCACCCTTTGTCATTACTCATCGCTATTGAGTGAGGCATCAAGAGTAGCAATCCCTAGCCCTCATAAACCCGAAAAGGACTGATGGTGATGGCCTCGATAAAGGCCAATAGTTAGTGCACCTAGACGGTCACCTGGATGGACTCACGCCATGGTTTTGGCAAAGCATCAACAACGAAGAATGCTACAGGCCTGCCTTTTCTTTTCATCACTGACACTCAGCTTATGGGTCTTGGCCAATGACCTGGCGACCACCTCCGAATTGGGAAGCGGCCACTCGGTGGCGGTCATCGAGCAATCTGGCACGTACAACTCAGCGATGATCACTCAGCATGGCAATGGTAACGCCTCGCTGATCGGCCAGAGCGGCGTCCTGAATGAAGCAGGTGTCAACCAATATGGCAATGGAAACACGGCATACACGCTGCAAGAGGGTGCCCTGCATGAGGCCAGCATTCTTCAGCATGGCCAATATCATGATGCACTGATCATTCAGCAAGGTGTTGGGCAAAGCGCCAGCATTCAGCAGACAGGCATCGGGGGAAGCGCCACACTTCTACAACAGGCCAGTAGTCAGATACCGGCAAGTATCACTCAATATTCACGGGGTCATATGCGTGTCCAGGTCATACAACAGTGATCTTTATCGCGATGGCTCGTATGACATCGTTATATGACGATAGTTCTTGCGAAGGTGGTGGCTGAATACTCGTTTTCGTCAAATCACCAATACGGATTTTGCCTGGCCAGGAGAGGGTCTCACTTTCATGTCGTCAAGAATCCTGCATGACGAACACGACCTTCTGGCAAGGGCACAAAAGAGCAGTAGCAGTACAACATGATGTCGCGGATCACGAAAAACCAATCCGTCATCATGTCAGGGGATGTACGACCATAAGCAAATCAATAATAAAAACACAAATCAAAAATGATCTACACAAGGGAACAAACCATGAAAATCCAAATGAGCTTGCTGGCTATCGCGATTGCTTTTTCTACCCAGGCAATGGCAGACAATAACACCGCAGATGTCGATCAAACTGGCTTCATGAACATGGCCAATGTTAGCCAAACATCACGTGATGGTGGGTCTCTCGACAGCTCCCACGATAGTGATATTGATCAGGTCGGCCTCTACAACAAGGCAAACACCTATCAGAACGGCGTCAATCATACGATTCGCATCAATCAGCTGGGTGGCGCCAACAAGGTAGAATCAACCCAATACAGCAGCACCAATACCGGTATCGTCAACCAGACTGGCGTCTACAATTCCGTTGACCTGAACCAGAAAAGCTACAAGCACCTCACCCGTGTCACTCAGGATGGCTTTGCCAACCATTCTGAATCGTGGCAGGGCGCTAGTGGCTCTCCGGCGGGGCGTGAAAATACTCTTGTCGTGACTCAGACAGGCGCATTCAATGACTCCACGGCCACCCAGCAGGGCAGTTATGCCATTGCCCGAGTGACCCAAAGCGGCTATCAGCACGCCTCGGATGTGATGCAGACCGGCGAATACAATCGCGCACGGGTCACTCAGGAAGGCCGCTTCAACAACTCCACAGTGACACAGACCGGTGAGCTGGGTCTTGCCGTCGTGACCCAGACCGGATCGCGTATCGATTCCACCGTCACCCAGGCTGGCGCCAATCAAGTCGCTCGGGTCACGCAGGATGGCAGCTCTCATGACTCGCTCGTCAACCAGAGCGATGCGAACAATACCGCGCTGGTGAACCAGTCCGACATGCTGCAGTACTCCGATATCAGCCAGACAGGTAGCGAGAACCTGGCCATCAACAATCAGAGTGGCTACTCCAACTACGCCATCGTCGAACAGGGTGGTACCAACAGTGACTCACTGATTACCCAGACCGGCCTCAATGATCATGCTCGCGTCCAGCAGACGGGATCTGGTCACAGCTCTGATGTCCTTCAGCAGTCTGGGGGTTTCCTGAGCTTCGTCGCCAACCGTGCTCACGTCGTTCAGTCAGGAGCCATGAATGCTTCCAGCGTGACCCAGACTGGCGGTGGCAACATTGCCAGCGTGCTGCAGTACTGATTACACCTCAGCGAGGATGGCTTATAGAACCCCGCGCAAGCGGGGTTTTCGTTTTTCCACCCGGTGGATCCACACAATGAAAAAGGCCGCTGACAGGGTTGTCAGCGGCCTTTCAGTACCAGCTGCGAAATGACTATCGCAGCGGCAAGTTACTTCTTTTCCAGTGTCACGGACTGCTCCGGGAAGGATTGACGATAAGTCGAGAGACTCTCGTCCACCATCTTGCGTCCCTGGGCAACCTGCTTGTTGCCACTGGTGATACGGGCCTTGCCTTTCTTGATCTGCTTGTTGCCCTTTTCAATCAGAGCCTGACCCTTGCGAACATTGGCTTCACCATCATCAACGAGATCCTCACCGCTGACGATCTGCTTCTCACCTGCCGCGACCAGTGATTTCCCTTCTTCCCACTGATCTGCCAATTGGTCACGCACCTTGGCGACAGCCTTGGCTTCCTCTGCCTGGCCTCGCATCAGGTCCGCCGTGGAAGGCTGACTCGAACAACCGGCGAGCAGCGCCAGACTGATGGCGACGGCGGCAGTAGGGACGAGATTATGACGCATGATGTTTCCTTATCTGATGCAGAGTTCTCAAGTATTGCCGGGGTTACGCGAACATTGGCCAGCGCCAAGGAGCATGACGATCACTCGCCATGCTCCTTGGCGCTGGCCGTTCGACTCAGTGCAGTCTAAGCTGCTCGCGAATCAGACGTGCCAACGTTACATTAGCGTTGGGCGCCGTCGTGTCGATGTGGACCAGCTGACCATGCTCTTCCGGTGCGAATGGCTCGCGATTGGCCAATTGCTTGTCGAGCACCTCGAGACCTGCCTCGGACGCCTCGCCACTCCGCTGGCTGCGCTTGATGATGCGCTTGCGCAGCGTCTCGTCATCGGCCTCGAAGCTGATCATCAGCACCGGCAGGCCACGGGCTTCTGCCTCATGACGCAGGCGATCACGCTGCACCTTCTTCAGACAGGTGGCATCGATGCAGACGGGGATACCCGATTCCAGCAGCGTGGCTGACAGATTCGAGAGTCGCTCATAGGTCGCATGCGTTGCCTGCGGCGTATAGATGCCGCCATTGAGTCCGGACTCGGTATCGGCATCCGCCGCAAAGCCATACAGGCGCTTGCGCTCGACATCGCTGCGAATGCGTACTCCGCCCAGCTCGCGCACCATCTCTTCGGTGAAGCGACTCTTGCCGCTGCCGGAGACACCCACGCCGATGATCATGTAAGGAAAACGGATCTCGCTATAGCGCTCCGCCAGCCCGATATAGCGCTCGTACTCGGCCAGTACGTCGGCGCGATCCGCTTCACACAGTTCGGGCTGGTGATAGCGAATCATCGCCACCTTGGCCCGGATCAGTGCGCGATAGATCTTGTAGTACGGCAGCAGACGCACCAGCGAGTAATCGCCGGAGAGCTCGAGATAACGGTTGAGAGCATGATGGGCAAAAGCCTGCTCATCACGCGCTTCAAGGTCCATCACCAGGAAGGCCAGGTCACAACCGACATCATTCCAGCGCAATTCTTCATTGAACTCGATGCCGTCAAACAGCAGGGCACGGCCTTCATGGCGCACGGCGTTACCCAGGTGGATATCGCCGTGGGTCTCACGCACGAAACCTTCCTGCCAGCGACGCTCGAACTCGGGATTGAGGCGCTGGAAGGTCTCTTCGGTCCACTGCTTGAGCAGTGCGAGTCGCTTGATGGCCTCGGCATCATCACCGAGACGCGGACGAATCAGCTCGAACTCGTTGTCGATGGTACGGCTGACCATCTGCGGGCTGCCAAGATCACTGTCGCCCTGGATGCGCTCGGCCTGCTCGTGGAAGGCCACCAGCTGGTCGACCAGATCATCCAGCAATTCCAGCGACAGCTCGCCACTGGCCTGCAGAGCGCTGAACAGGTGGCGATTGGAGAACTGGCGCATCTTGACCGCGTACTCGAAGACAGCGCTGTCGTCTCCGATGCGCGGAGCTTCGGGCGTGCCCGAGATCGCCACGGTATCCAGGTACAGCGTCGGTGCCAGACGGCGGTTGAGGCGCACTTCCTGTTCACACAGGAGCTTGCGGCGCTCAAGGGTCGAGAAATCCAGGAAGCTGCCGAAATCCAGCGGCTTCTTGATCTTGTAGGCGTAGTCGCCGGTCAGCACGATCCACGAGATATGTGTCTCATGCACTTCGATATCCTTCACGGGGTGATCGAAGCAATCGGCTGTGTGAAGGGCTCGAATCAAGGCCTGGCTCAAGGTCGTCTCCGCTAAGGCAAGCTGGCTATAAGGTCATTAGCGCAATCGCTATCGTTGGCGACAAGTGTACCGGATGGCAGCCCGCCCGGCAGCCTGCCGAGCGGGTTCCTGTCTACGTTGGCCAACCCGCGGACTCAGGGACTGTCTCGTGTCGCACTCAGTTCGATGCGGACATCTGCGCGAAGACCCGCTCAGCCGCATCCAGCGTGGCCTGGATATCAGCATCGGTATGCGCCGCGGACATGAAGCCGGCTTCATAGGCGGACGGCGCCAGATAGACGCCTTCGGCGAGCATCGCGTTGAAGAAGGTCACGAAATCCTGCTGACGGCAGCGCGTGGCGGAGGCGAAATTGCTGACCTCTGCATCATCGGTGAAGAAGACACCGAACATGCCACCGGCATGCTGGGTGATCAGACGGATGCCTGCCGCCTTGGCACGGCTTTCCAGGCCATCACACAGCATCTCGACCTTGCGGGAAAGCTCGGCATGGAAGCCGGGCGCCTTGAGCTTGCGCAGCAGCGCGACGCCAGCGGCCATCGCCAGTGGATTGCCTGCCAGCGTCCCCGCCTGGTAGACCGGCCCCAGCGGCGAGAGGTGGTGCATGATCTCGCGCTTGCCGCCGAAAGCACCCACCGGCATGCCACCGCCGACGATCTTGCCCAGGCAGGTCAGGTCAGGCGTGATGCCGTAATGCGCCTGAGCACCGCCCAAGGCAACGCGGAAGCCCGTCATCACCTCATCGAGGATCAGCACGCTGCCGTGGGCATCGCACACTTCGCGCAGGCTTTCGAGGAAGCCCGGCACCGGCGGGATGCAGTTCATGTTGCCGGCGACCGGCTCGACGATGATGCAGGCGATCTCGTCCCCCAGCTCGGCGAAGCAACGGCGCACGCCCTCGGCGTCGTTATAGTCCAGCGTGATGGTGTGCTCGGCCAGCGAGGCGGGCACGCCCGGGGAGCTCGGCTCACCATGGGTCAACGCGCCGGAGCCGGCCTTGACCAGCAGCGAGTCGGAGTGACCGTGATAGTTGCCCTCGAACTTGACGATCTTGTCGCGACCGGTGAAACCCCGCGCCAGGCGGATCGCCGACATGGTGGCTTCGGTGCCGGAGTTGGTCATGCGCACCATGTCGAGACTCGGCAGCATCTCGCAGATCAGCTCGGCCATCTCGGACTCGATCTCGGTGGGCGCACCGAAGGACAGGCCACTCTCGAGACGCTCGCGCACGGCGCTGAGCACATCTTCGTCGGCGTGACCGGTGATCATCGGCCCCCAGGAACCGACGTAATCGATATAGCGCGTATTCTCCACATCGAACAGATACGCGCCCTTGGCATGGTCGATGAACACCGGCGGACGATGCAGCCCCTTGAAGGCGCGGACCGGCGAATTGACGCCACCGGGAATATGACGGCTGGCGCGTTCGAACTGGGCAGCGGACGTGGTCATGACATACCTCTTGATAAGCGGCGAGCGGCACATGGGCCGCGAAAATGGCGGAAAAGGTGATCAGACATAAAGGCCCTGTGGATAACGTGAATGCAGCTTGTCCACAGCCGATGAAACGGTCCGATAGCCTCGGGGCGGCAAGGGGGATGTGGATAACCCGAATGCCGTCGATGGCGACAGCTTAACGCGACTCATGGGTGAGTTGCAGCCGCGCGAGCGCAAGGGGTACCGGCATCGAAAGGAGCAATAGCGTTAACGCCAGGGCAGAAACTGGGCCTCAGGCAGCGCGCCTTTCCGCCCACGTTGCTGACCATCGACGAGACTCTGCCAGGTGGCCTGCTGGGCAGCCTGCCATGCCGTTGGCAACGTCATGCCGCGGGCCAGACGCACCGCCAGGTGCGAGGCCAGCGTGCAGCCGCTGCCATGAAAGCTGCCCGTCAGTCGCGGGCAGTCCAGTGCGAGCGTGGCTTGATTACGGCGATACAGGCGATGGATCACCGACGACTCAGCCAGCGATTCAGCCAGCGAGTGAGCATCACGCTTCAGAGGGTCAGCATCGCGCTCGACAGGATCGGTACCGGTGACCAGCACGGCCCCGGCGCCGGCCGCCAGCAGATGCTCGGCGAGTTGGCCGTCGCCCGCCCCCGTAGGGCAGGCCGCCAGCCGCGCAAGCTCCGCGCGGTTGGGCGTGATCACATCCACATGCGGCAGCAAGCTCTCACGCGCCTGATAGATCAGCGAGTCGGTGGAAAGCTCCAGCCCGCCGCCCGCCTTGAGCACCGGGTCCCATACCACCGGTAGCCCCGGCCAGCGCTGCTGGAGTTCCTCGATCAGCGTCACGCACGCCGTGAGCGCCGCTTCACTGGCGAGAAGACCGATCTTGAGCGCGCCCGGACGGAAGTCCTCACACAGAGAGCGGGCCATGGCGAGCATCGACTCGCCCGATTGCGGGATCACCGCCTGCACATTGCAGGAGTTCTGCACCGTCAGCGCCGTCGGCACCGTCAGCGCCCAGCCGCCACCGGCACGGATCGCCTCGCTGTCAGCGATCAGACCCGCACCACCACTGGGGTCATGCCCCGCCAATACCAGCACGTAAGGCAATTGCGCTGAGCACTCGGTCATGGCTGAGCCATCCCTCAGAACGGTTTGACGATGACGCAGATGACGATCACCACCAGCATCAGCACCGGCACTTCATTGAAGAAGCGGAAGTAGCGCGAGGTTCTCTTGCAGGTATCGGCGGCGAACTGCTTCAGATACAGGCCACAGGCATGGTGATAGCCGACCAGCAGCACGACCATGGTCAGCTTGAGGTGCATCCAGCCCATGCTCATGAAGCTCGGCACCAGCGCCAGCAGCCAGATGCCCAGCACCAGGGTCGCGATCATCGACGGCATCATGATGCCGCGATAGAGCTTGCGCTCCATGGTCTTGAAGTACTCGATGGCCTTGGCATCGCCGGCATCACGCGCCTGGGCGTGATAGACGTACAGCCGTGGCAGATAGAAGAGGGCAGCAAACCAGCACACTACGGCAATCAGATGAAAAGCCTTGATCCACAGATACATGAGGGAGCTCCGTCAGTCAGGGTCGGGAAGGTCAGAAAGTGGACGCGCGAATGAAGCAATCGGATCGCCACGATGGCATGTGATACCGCCAAGGCCCATGCGGTATGCGGTCGCGGCCAGGCACGCGCAGAGCGCATTCACGCCGAAGAGACAGGTGCCACGCTACACTTCAGGGCGTATAGCGATAGTAGCTTTCTATTGCATCCCGCGTGATGATACCTGAAATCTTGCGAATCATCGGTGCGGTAGTGTGCTCGACATAGAGGGCATCGACATCACTGGGCAGCAGCCGCTCATAGGCCTCGGACAAGGTAGCCTGCAGGTGGATGGGCGCGAGATCCAGACGCTGAGCGGGGATCTCAAGCAGATCGAGCTCCTCCTGCTCCCGCCAGTGCTCATCCATCAGCACACGCACCAGATCCGCCGCCGGCAGCGCGACCATCGGCTTTTCCGGCGTCGAGCGCGTGACCACCAGCCATACCGGCTTGCTGTCGAGCAGGGCGCGAGCGCGTTCACGCGTAACCCGTCGCGGAACGCTGACCAGCGAGCGCTCCATTACCGCCGGCACCGCCACCCGCGACAGCGCCTGCATCAATGGCTGCTGGAGCGGATGCAGTCCCTGCGCGGTCAGCGTCGAGATGAAGAAACCCTGGCAGTGACACAGCTGGCGACAGGTCAGGCCTGCCACCACCACCGCCAGCATGCCGGGCAGGATGATATTCGGCGAATGCGTCAATTCGAGCAGTGCCATCAGGGCGGCCAGTGGCGCCTGAAGTACCGCCCCCATCATCGCTGCCATGCCGAGCAGGGCGTAAAGCGCGATATCCGAGGCCTGGTCCGGCAACAGCCATCCGCCCAGCATGCCCATCAACGCCCCGGCCGCGGCGCCCGCCACCACCACCGGACCGATGATGCCGATCGGCACGCCACAGGCCACGCACAGCGCCGACAGCACCAGCTTGCCGATCACCAGCGCCAGCAGGATATCCAGCGCCAGCTGGCCATCGAGCAACTGGGCCAGGCTGTCATAGCCGATGCCTTGTACCTGGGGATACCACCACGCCACGACGGCCGTCGAGACTCCGACCAGCGCCATGCGCATCCCCCATGACAGGTGCGCCACGCGCGCCTGCTGACGTGCCAGATGCACGAAGCCCCCCGCCAGCAGGCCGATGACCAGCGCGGTGACGATGACCCAGGGCAGATCGAGCAGTGAGTGCAGCAGCAGGGAGGGCACCGCGAAAGCCGGCGCCGAGCCGTAGACCATCTGCGTGACCACCGCGCCGGTGGTCGAAGCCAGAATCACCGGCATGAAGCCCATCAGGGTGTACTCCATCATCACCACTTCCATGGCGAAGATGACCCCCGCGATCGGCGTATTGAAGGAGGCGGAGATGCCCGCCGCGGTGCCGCAGGCGACCAGCACGCGCAGGCTGTTGTTGGGCAGCTTGAGGCGCTCGCCGATCCAGCTCGAGGCACCGGCACCCAGGTGGATCGCCGGCCCCTCACGCCCGGCCGACAGGCCGCCGAGCACGCTCACGACCCCGACCACGACCTGATTGAGCCAGGCACGCAGCGGCATCTTGCCCTGATGGTAGGTCAGACGCTCGATGACATGCCCGATGCCCAGCTTGCGCTGCGCGGGATGCTGTCGCCCCAGCACGATGCCGATCACCAGCACCGCCAGCAGCGGCAGCGAGGCGCGCACCCAGGGGGCAAGTCCCTCGAAGTTCTCCGGGTTGTCATCGGGCATGAAGCCCAGGGCACCGGCGCTCAACAGCAGGCGGAAGCCGACCATCAATGAGCCGGTCAGCAGTCCTGCCACCAGCCCCAGCAGACACAGTTGCGGGAGTGCATCGACCGCCGCCAGCTTGCGCCGAAAATTGTCGAGACTGGGACGAGGCAGATGCGGACGCGTCAGGCGTGACACTCACGACTCCTTGAAGGCACTGGCAATGACAGAGGACATCCATGTCGGCAGCGCATTACTGCCCGCCTGACACCTGTGTATCATATCGATTGCGAACCGTCGCGACCGTGCGCAATCCGACAACCTCGGCACAGCATGGCGCAACGCCTGTCTCGCGCACAGGCCACCAAAGGTCGCAGCAGCAGATCGGACACACGATTACATCTCGCATCAACAGGACACCGCCCGAAGGCGGGGAGGCAGCATGATCAAGGTAGGTATCGTCGGCGGCACCGGTTACACCGGAGTGGAACTCCTCAGGCTCCTGGCCAGCCACCCGCAGGTGGAAGTGACCGTGATCACCTCGCGAAGCGAGAAAGGCGTGCGTGTCGACGAGATGTACCCCAATCTGCGCGGCCACTACGACACCCTCGCGTTCAGCGAGCCGGATGCCGAGGTGCTGGCCGCCTGTGACGCCGTGTTCTTCGCCACGCCCCATGGTGTCGCTCACGCCCTGGCCGGCGATCTGCTGGCACGCGGCACGCGTGTCATCGACCTGTCCGCGGACTTCCGCATCAAGGACGCCGACGTCTGGGCCGAGTGGTATGGCCAGCCGCATGGCGCGCCGGAGCTGCTCGGCGAGGCCGTCTACGGTCTGCCGGAAGTCAATCGCGATGCCATCCGCGAAGCGCGCCTGATCGCGGTGCCGGGCTGCTACCCGACCTCCGTGCAGCTGGGCCTGATCCCGCTGCTGGAAGCCGGCCTGATCGAGACCGACAATATCATCGCCGACTGCAAGTCCGCCGTCTCCGGCGCGGGTCGCGGTGCCAAGGTCGGCTCGCTGCTGTGTGAAGCCGGCGAGTCCATGAAGGCCTACGGCGCCTCCGGCCATCGTCATCTGCCGGAAATCACCCAGGGCCTGGACCTGGCAGCCGGCAGCGCGGTCGGTCTCACCTTCGTCCCGCACCTGACGCCGATGATCCGCGGCATCCATTCCACCCTCTATCCGCGTCTGAGCGGCTTCAGCGGCACGCTGGAAGATCTGCAGGCGCTGTTCGAGCAGCGCTACGCCGACCACCCCGCCGTCGATGTCATGCCACTGGGCAGCCATCCGGAGACGCGCAGCGTGCGTGGCACCAACCTGTGCCGTATCGCCCTGCATCGTCCGGGCAACGGCGACACCCTGGTGGTGCTGTCGGTGATCGACAACCTGGTCAAGGGCGCATCAGGCCAGGCCATCCAGAACCTCAACCTGATGTTCGGTCTCGATGAGATGACGGCTATCGGTGCGCCGGCGATGATGCCCTGAGCCGCCAACGTTGCCCGCAAGGCGGCACGTCAGACAAAGTTGACCCTTTTGCTCGGATATAGGGATAATAGGCGTCATTCCGTTCTCTATACCGTGCCGGGCGCTGTCTTCAGCGTCCGGCCTCCGACTCCTTCCAGGAGGCCCGCATGAGCGAAGCACAAAGCTTCATCCCGACGCCGTTGTACCTGTCCGAGCGCGCCAGTGCCCGGATTGCAGCGCTGCGCGCGGAAGAAGCCAACCCGGAGCTGCGTCTCAGGGTCTACGTCACTGGCGGCGGCTGTTCCGGCTTCCAGTACGGTTTCGATATCGCCACTGATCTGGCCGATGACGACACCGTGGTCGAGCTGGGCGACGCCGCCATCGTGATCGACCCGCTGTCCTATCAGTATCTGGTCGGCTCGACGATCGACTATGAGGAAGGTCTGGCAGGCGCCCGCTTCATGATCCAGAACCCCAATGCCACCAGCACCTGCGGCTGCGGGTCTTCCTTCATGGTCTGATCAGTGAGGGCCTGAACGTGGGCCTGACAGGCCCGCGCATGACATTGACGCCTTGCTGACGCCTGATCGCCCCCTACCGGTACCCGGTAGGGGGCGATTTTTTTCGTCATCTCAGTGGCTTGCGAGCTTCCATTCGCCGCATGGCAGCGGCGGGAGACTTGACGGGGTCCGGTGTGCTCGTCAATCTAAAAACGCTATACATCCTAAAATCTAAATATAAAGAGGAATGTAAAATGCGCAGATCTCACCTGCTGGCCTCCCTCTCTGGCCTCGCGGCCGCCACCTTCATGGCCAGCGCTGCCCATGCCGTCACCCTCAAGGCGGCGACCGACCCGAGCTTCGTGCCCTTCGAGATGCTCGACCAGGAAAGCGGCGAGATGGTCGGCTTCGATATCGACATCCTCAATGCCATCGGCGAGCGCGCCGGCTTCGATATCGACCTCAAGACCATGGACTTCAATGGCATCATCCCGGCCGTGCAGACCGGTAGTGTCGATGTCGCCATCGCCGGCATCACCATCACCGAGGCGCGCGAGAAGATCGTCGACTTCACTGATCCCTACTATGACTCCGGTCTGCAGATTCTGACCGCGGCCAACAACGGCGACATCGAGGATATCGAGGGCCTGGAAGGCAAGAAGATCGGCACCAAGATCGGCTCCACCAGTTATGACTACCTCACCGCCAACCTCGGTGACTCCACCATCACGCCTTATCCGGGCAGCGCCGACATGTACATGGCCCTGATGTCCGGCAGCGTCGATGCCGTCTTCTACGATGCCCCCAACGTCGGCTACTTCGCCAAGACCAAGGGCGATGGACGCGTCAAGACGGTGGGGCCGCTCTATGAAGGCCAGCAATACGGCATCGCCTTCACCGAAGGCAGCGAGTGGACCGAAGCCGCCAACAAGGCGCTGGCCGAGATGAAGTCCGACGGCAGCTATGCCGAGATCTACCAGAAGTGGTTCGGCGCCATGCCCGGCGATAGCCAGTAAACCGCTTTCGATTCGCCTCGGACGCCCCACGTCGCGTAGTGCAGAACATAGTACAGAGCGTAGTGCAGATCATCATCACGACATTTCGGCAGCGACAGCCTGCCGGAATGTCGGTCGTTTCGAACCTCCGGCGCACGCAGCGGCGCGTGAGAGGTTCGTGCCAAGGAGCCCCCCGTGGACGTTCAGTTCCAGTTTGATTGGCAGGCCGCACTCAATTCGGTGCCCTACCTGCTCGAGGGCATTCCCTGGACCCTCGCCATTTCCTTCGGTGGCCTCGCCATCGGCTTCGTGCTCGGCATCCTGTTCGGACTGCTGAGCCTGTCTCCCAGCCGGATCCTGCGCTGGGTCGCCACCGCCTATATCGAGATCTTCCGTGGCACCCCGGTACTCGTACAGGTGCTCTTCATCTTCTATGGCCTGCCACAGATCATCGGCGGCCCCATCGATGCCCTGACCGCCGGCATCGCCGCGATCGCCTTGAACTCGGCGGCCTATATCTCGGAAATCGTGCGCGGTGGCGTGCAGTCCATCGCCCGAGGCCAGCGGGAAGCCGGGCTGTCACTCGGCCTTTCCACCCCGCAGACCTTCCGCTATGTCATCTGGCCCCAGGCGCTGCGCCGCATGATTCCAGCACTCGGCAACCAGGGCATCGTCTCGATCAAGGACACCTCATTGTTCTCGGTGATCGGCGTCGGTGAGCTGGTCCGCCAGGGTCAGATCTACATCGCCACGACCTTCAATGCGCTGGAAACCTACTTCATGGTCGCGCTGCTGTATCTGGTGATCACCCTCAGCCTGTCATTTGGCTTGCGGATGCTCGAGCGCCGCGGGTTGGTGGGCCAATGATGTCTCTCACCCCCCCACTCGCGACGGATAAAGCAGCGCCATTTCTCCTAGTGCCTGATCTCATTCCTCTGACGACCTTCCGGCATGCAGCGCCGGTTCGGAGTGCCCCATGACTGCCATCGTGAAGATGCACAAGCTCAACAAGCATTTCGGCAGCCTGCATGTCCTCAAGGACATCGAGCTCGAGGTCGCCCAGGGGGAGGTGGTGGTGATCATCGGGGCCAGTGGCTCCGGCAAGTCGACACTGATTCGCTGCGTGAACGGCCTGGAGGAGTTTCAGGACGGCAACATCGAGGTGGATGGGCACTCGCTGATCCCCCATGGCAAGAGTCACAGGGCGCTCAAGGCGATACGCACCGAAGTCGGCATGGTCTTCCAGCAGTTCAACCTCTTCCCGCACATGAGCGTGCGTGACAACGTCAGCCTGGCCCCCATCAAGGTCCGAGGCACCTCGCGACCGGCGGCCGAGCAGCAAGCCGACACGCTGCTCGAGCGGGTCAATATCCTCGAGCAGGCCGACAAATACCCGGGGCAGCTCTCCGGTGGCCAGCAGCAACGCGTGGCCATTGCCCGCTCACTGGCGATGGAACCCCGCCTGATGCTGTTCGATGAGCCCACCTCGGCACTGGACCCGGAAATGATCGGCGAGGTGCTCGATGTCATGCGCAAGCTGGCCCGCGAAGGCATGACGATGATGATCGTCACCCATGAGATGAGTTTTGCCCGTGAAGTGGCAGACCGGGTGGTGTTCATCCATCAGGGCAGCATCGTCGAGGAGGGTACGCCAGAGCAGGTCTTCGATACGCCGCAACATCCACGTACCCAGAGCTTCCTGGCCCGCGTACTGTCCCACTGAGCACCTTCCACAAGGCTCGCTGAGCCACTGGTCAGACAAGCGTTGAGCACGTGATGCCCCACCCGCTGCCATGCGTGCAGTGGCCATGCCCCGACCGTCAGGTCGGGGCATTTTTTTGTCCCCAGAGAGGCTAGCGAGCCCTGCAGAGCGCCAAACGATGAAAAATCTTCTCCCTTCATGCCATCTGTCGGCATTTCGAGAAGAAAAAAACGAATTTTTCTGGCCCCGTCCACCCCCTTGCCAGGTCACGCAAACACGCCTTGGCGCTCGAACGAAGGATGCTGTCTTCGCCTGGCAATCCTCACTGAGACGGCGCTTTAGCGTGTGAAAAACAGGGATAAATCAGGGGCCTAGCCGGAAAACCACACGAGGATAGCGTGCACCGTCAGTCGCTGAGGCAGCGTTCAGGCAGTCTCAGCGGCCGACACGGGCAAAACAAGCGAAAAAGTATCCACAGGCTGGGGTGCGTCGCGTCATTGGCACCATTGGCGAGGGCTGTAGCCGTTCACACACCACTTATCCCATGACTGTCTACAGCCTTGGGCAGCGCAGGAAATCGACATTTGCCTCTGTGGACATTTTCCGGCATTATCCGCGGCCTTCTTGCCGTCAGGCCATGCAGCACTAGGGGTTGTGGGTAACAACGCCACTTGTGCACAGCAGGGCAGAAAAGTCGGGTACCAGCTCGGTATGAATCAGGGGATAATCGGGGCTGTGGACAAGGGCGCATTTCATCCACAGGAAGCGACCGGTGGCGTCCTCAGGTACTCCGCATTTTCTCCCCAACTATATCAACATCGTAAGCGTTTGATTTGTAACAGATAAAGTCGATTTCCCACTGATTTTGTCCACAACAGTAGTTACAACATCAACAGAACCCCTTTTTCTTTTCTTTATATAATCTTGTTATCCGGAAACCCGAAGGACGGACCGAGACCTCACGATCGACCTGACGTGAACTCGCCGAATCCAAAGTGTTCGGGATAACGAACGGCTGCCTGGGTAGCGCATCCCTCGCCGGAAAATCGACGCGTCGTATCCGCAAGACTCGTGAATCGCCGCGGCGTGGATTGATGCTCCAGAAGAAACAACCCGGGCATTCGCTCATGGCCTGCCAGGGCAAGGCGCTGTGGAAAACTCCTGACGCTTACCCACAGGCGGTTTATACTGTGCGGCCCGGACGTCATCCTGCTGGCTTGCAAGCTCCCTCACCGGTCGAGCACATGCCTTCGGCGACGGACATCATTCGCCATGCCGTCTGGCAGTCCTTGATTCATCCAGGCATCGATTCATCGCCCTGCCTGGCCGATTTGCCTGCTTCGCCAACCAGCGAGCAGCGCTTCACCCAAGTTTCGTGATACCCCGAGGTGCCAACGTGGATTACCCGAACCGCTTTGACGTGATCGTCATCGGCGGCGGTCATGCCGGTACGGAAGCCGCACTGGCTGCTGCCCGCATGGGCCGTCAGACCCTGCTGCTGACCCATAACATCGAGACGCTGGGCCAGATGTCCTGCAATCCCGCCATCGGCGGGATCGGCAAGAGCCATCTGGTCAAGGAGATCGATGCGCTGGGCGGTGCCATGGGCCTGGCCACCGACATGGCGGGTATCCAGTTCCGTACCCTGAATGCCCGCAAGGGGCCGGCAGTACGTGCCACTCGCGCACAGGCCGACCGAGCGCTGTACAAGGCCGCGATCCGCAACGTGCTGGAAAACCAGCCGAACCTGACGCTGTTCCAGCAGGGGGCGGAAGACCTGATCGTCGAAGGCGAGACCGTGCGGGGTGTCGTCACCCAGACCGGAATCCGCTTCCACGCCACCACGGTGGTGCTGGCGACCGGGACCTTCCTCGGTGGCGTGATCCACATCGGCCTGGACAACCATGCCGGTGGCCGTGCCGGTGATCCACCCG
Organism: Cobetia sp. cqz5-12; assembly: GCF_016495405.1. Lineage (NCBI taxonomy): Bacteria > Pseudomonadati > Pseudomonadota > Gammaproteobacteria > Oceanospirillales > Halomonadaceae > Cobetia > Cobetia sp. cqz5-12. Next base: position 4,175,545 of record NZ_CP044522.1, on the reverse strand, counting down.
CCAATGGCCTGGCATCGCGTCTGCGTGAACTGCCGTTCCGGGTCGATCGCCTCAAGACCGGCACCCCGCCGCGCATCGATGCCAAGAGCGTCGACTTCAGCAAGATGGAAGCCCAGCCGGGCGACACGCCGCGTCCGGTGATGTCCTACATGGGCAGCCGTGAGATGCAGCCGGAGCAGGTCAACTGCTACATCACGCACACCAACGAGCGCACCCACGAGATCATCTTCGCCAATCTCGACCGCTCGCCGATGTACTCCGGCGTCATCGATGGCATCGGGCCGCGTTACTGCCCGTCCATCGAGGACAAGGTGCATCGCTTCGCCGACAAGAACAGCCATCAGGTCTTCATCGAGCCGGAAGGCCTGAATACCCATGAGCTGTATCCCAACGGCATCTCCACCTCGCTGCCCTTCGATACGCAGCTCGAGGTGGTGCGCTCGATCCGTGGCATGGAGAACGCGCACATCACGCGCCCCGGCTACGCCATCGAGTACGATTTCTTCAATCCCCAGGACCTGCATCATTCCCTGGAGACGCGTTTCATCAAGAACCTCTACTTCGCCGGTCAGATCAACGGCACCACCGGCTATGAAGAAGCCGGTGCCCAGGGGCTGCTGGCGGGCGTCAATGCCGCCTTGCGCGCCACTGACGACGAGTCCTGGCATCCGCTGCGTGACGAGGCCTACACCGGTGTGATGGTCGATGACCTGATCACCCTCGGCACGCGCGAGCCGTACCGCATGTTCACCTCGCGCGCCGAATATCGCCTGCTGCTGCGTGAGGACAATGCCGATCTGCGTCTGACCGCCAAGGGCCGCGAACTGGGCCTGATCGATGACGCCCGCTGGGAAGCCTTCGATCGCAAGCGTGAAGCCATCGCCCGCGAGACCGCGCGTCTCGAGAGCACCTGGCTGACGCCGAAGAGCCCGGAGCTGGCCCCGTTGAGCGACAAGCTCAGCTCGCCGCTCAAGCGTGAAGCCAGCCTGATGGAGCTGCTCAAGCGTCCGGAGCTCGAGTATCCGGATGTGGCAGGCCTGAAAGGGGAAGGGGTCGACGACTGGCGCATCGCCGAACAGGTGCAGATCACTGCCAAGTACGCAGGCTATATCCAGCGTCAGCAGGAGGAGATCGACCGCCTGCGTCGTCACGAGCACACCGAACTGCCGACCAGCCTCGACTATGATTCCGTCGATGGTCTGTCCAACGAGATCAAGCAGAAGCTCAACGAAGCGCGCCCGGCGACGCTGGCTCAGGCCGGCCGCATTTCCGGTGTCACGCCGGCAGCTGTCTCTATCCTGTTGATCCACTTGAAGAAGCGTCAGCTGATCAAGGCGGAGATACCCGCAGATGCCGCAACGGCTGACACGGGAGCCGCGCAATGAGCCAGACGCTCAACGAGACACAGCGTGAACGTTGCGCTCAACTGCTCAGTCGCGGTGCCAGCGCCATGGGAGTGGCGCTGAGCGAGGAACAGCACGCCCAGCTGATGACGTTGCTGGTGCTGTTGCACAAGTGGAATCGCGCCTATAACCTCACCGCGGTACGGGAGCCGGAGGCGATGGTGACTCGCCATCTTCTCGACAGCCTCAGTGTGCTGCCTTATATCCGTGGGCCACGCCTTCTGGATGTCGGCGCCGGTCCGGGCCTGCCCAGCATCGTGATCGCGATCATGCGTCCCGATATCGCCGTCGTGCCGTTGGATTCCAATGGCAAGAAGGTGCGCTTCCAGATTCAGGCCGGCCATGAGCTGGGCCTCAAGAATCTGAGCCCGACCCAGGTACGTATCGAAGCCTATGATGGTGCGCCGTTCGAACAGATCATCTCGCGTGCCTTCGCCGATACCGATGCCTTCGTCAATCTGTCAGCGGCCGTGCTCGCCGAGGGCGGCGAATGGCTGGCCATGAAAGGGCGCATCCCCAGTGATGAGATTGCCCGCCTGCCGATGGGTGTCTCGCTGGTCGAGACATTGGTGCTGGAAGTGCCCGGCGAGGAAGGGGAGCGTCACCTTCTGCGCCTCAAGCGCGACTGATAAAGCGCCTCAAGGCGTGCGCAGGGATTGTGCCGGGCGCAAAAGGCAGGCAGCCTGATGTTTTCACGAGGGCAGATCATTGATCTGTCCTCGTGAGCATGCGGCTGGTGCCAATGGCCCCGCTTCTCAAGGAACCAAGGAAGTCGCTCGTGACCAAGATCATCGCGCTGACCAACCAGAAGGGTGGCGTCGGCAAGACCACCACTGCCGTCAATCTGGCGGCGTCGCTGGCGGCACTCGATCGCCGCGTTCTGCTGATCGATCTCGACCCGCAGGGCCATGCCACCATGGGCAGCGGCATCGACAAGCACGACCTCGAAGGCAGCGTGCTGGATGTGCTGCTGGGCGAGCTGCGTGCCAGTGACGTGATTCTCGATTGTCCCGATGCCGGCTACGCCCTGTTGCCCGGCAATGGCGACCTTACCGCCGCCGAGGTCGATCTTCTCGGTGTCGAGGGGCGTGAGCGCCGCCTCACGGAAGCTCTGGCGCCGATCGCCGCGGAATATGACGTGGTGCTGATCGACTGCCCGCCCTCGCTCAACATGTTGACCGTCAATGCCCTGACTGCCGCCCACGGCGTGCTGATCCCGCTGCAGTGCGAGTTCTATGCACTGGAAGGGCTGTCAGCGTTGCTCGATACCGTCGAGCAGATTCAAGGCAACGTGAATCCGGCCCTCGACGTGTTCGGGATCGTGCGTACCATGTACGACGCTCGCAACAGTCTGACCCGCGATGTCAGCAAGCAACTTTCCGATTACTTTGGCGATACCCTGATCAAGGCGACCATTCCGCGCAACGTGCGGGTGGCGGAAGCGCCGAGCCACGGTCTGCCGGTGACCAAGTATGCGCGTCTGTCGCGTGGCAGCCAGGCCTATCGGGTGCTCGCCAAGGAATTGATTCGTCGTCTCTCGCTGTAACTTCACCGAGGAAGGTCCATGACGCGTAAGCGTGCCCTGGGAAGGGGCCTGGATGCCCTGATTGGCGCCGGAAACCGCCGCCGCCATGTCGAAGCCGATATAGAAGCTGTCGATGGCGATGCCATCGATGCGTCACCGGATGCCGCGCTGGCCGCGAATCCGGCCGCTGCCACGGCGGAATTGCCCAGCGAGCGTCTCGAGCGCCTGCCGCTCGGGCAGCTGCAGCGTGGCAAGTATCAGCCACGGCGTGACATTCAGCCGGAAGCGCTCGAGGAGCTGGCGGATTCCATCCGGGCTCAGGGCGTGATGCAGCCCATCGTGGTGCGTCCGGTGGGGGAGGGGCGCTACGAGATCATCGCTGGCGAGCGCCGCTGGCGTGCCTCGCAGCTGGCGGAGCTGGATACCATCCCCGCTGTCGTCCGCGAAGGCATCAGCGATGAGATCGCGCTCGCGCTGGCATTGATCGAGAACATCCAGCGCGAGAACCTCAATCCGGTCGAGGAAGCGCTGGCGCTCAAGCGCCTGCTTGAGGAATTCGAGCTGACCCAGCAGCAGGTGGGCGACGCCGTCGGGCGTTCACGCGCCCAGGTCACCAACCTGCTGCGACTGCTGACGCTGGAACAGGAAGTGCAGACCCTGCTGGAGCGCGGTGAGCTCGACATGGGGCACGCGCGTGCCCTGATCGGTCTGACCCCGGCACGTCAGCGCAAGCTGGCCCATGAAGTGGTCGAGCGCGAGCTGACCGTGCGCCAGACCGAAGCGCTGGTGAAAAGCGTGCAGAAGGGTGAGCAGCCCAAGCCGGCACCGGCGCGACCGGACGCCGATATCCAGCGCCTGGAAACGCGCCTCTCGGAACAACTGGGTGCTGCCGTCAATATTCGGCACGGCAAGAGTGGCAAGGGCAAGGTCACCATCTCCTACACCAGTCTGGATGAGCTGGACGGCATTCTCGGCCATATCCACTAGTAGGCAAGCAGGGGAGGGCTGACCGCGCGTCACACCTCCCCGGGCGGCAATTTTCCGCGTGACGGATCACGATCCTCTTTCGCGCCCCTGTGACCCATTGTCGCAGGGGCGCGAAATGCATCTGACATTCAAGATATTGAAGGATGTTGCTGACGTCAGGTTGTGATTCATGCAACCCTGTGTCGCTCGCATCGCAAGCGACTGTCAACGTAAGCAAACTGTCATCGGTTTCCCGCAAGATAGTGAGGCTTTGGTCGTAAGCTTGCGAAAGATCAAGGAATTTAGCTTGTCGTTTGGTTGATGGCGGTGAAGCGCTCCCCTATAATCCGGCGAGTTTGCTCCCGGGCTGTGTCCAGCGCAGCGCCAGAAATGGCGAAGGCCATCATTGCGAGACACAGGTCCAAGATGCACAAGACGACACCCGCTGCTCTACAACGCCCTCAGGTGGCTCGATTGCTCTGGGGCCAGGCGCTGGTCATCGTGATTGCCGTCTTGCTGGCGGGGGTGATGAAAGGCAGTGGTGCGGCGCTTTCCGCGCTGTGTGGTGGGCTGGTCTGCCTGCTGCCCAATCTGTTTTTCGCCTGGCGTTCACTGCGTGTGACCGGTGCACGCTACGCCCAGGCAATGGTCAAGGCCTTCTATCAGGCCGAGGCCGGTAAGTTCGGTTTGACGGCCGTATTGTTTGCGTTCTTCTTCATTGCAGTGCCGCCCTCAAACCCCGCTTTATTTTTTTGCGCTTACGTGGCGGCAATGGCGGTTCACTGGCTGGGCCCCTGGCTGGTGAAGCGAACACCGTACACACGAACCTGAGGCAGAGTCATGGCAGGCACCAACCCGAGTCCCTCCGAATATATTCAGCACCACCTGCAGAATCTGACGTACGGCAACCACCCGGAACACGGATGGTCACTGGCGCACAGCGCTCAGGAAGCGGCCGACATGGGATTCTGGGCCATCCACCTGGATACCATGGGCTGGTCCATCGGTCTGGGCCTGATCTTCCTGTGCCTGTTCCGCAAGGTCGCCAAGTCCGCCACCACTGGCGTTCCCAGCGGTCTGCAGAACTTCGTCGAATTGATGGTCGAGTTCGTCGATCAGTCTGTGCGTGAGACCTTCCACGGTCGTTCACGCCTGATCGCGCCGCTGTCACTGACGATCTTCTGCTGGATCTTCCTGATGAACCTGATGGACTTGATCCCCGTCGACTGGCTGCCTGGCGTTGCTGCCAAGGTCGGTGAGATGTTCGGCGCCGATCCGGCTCACGTGTTCTTCAAGGTGGTGCCGTCCACTGACATCAATGCCACGCTGGGCATGTCACTGTCCGTGTTCGCGCTGATCATCTTCTATTCCATTCGCGTCAAGGGCCTCAAGGGCTTCCTGGCCGAACTGACGCTGCACCCGTTCAACACCCCGAACAAGCTGGCACAGATCGCGCTGATCCCGGTCAACTTCCTGCTTGAGTTCGTGACGCTGATCGCCAAGCCGATCTCTCTGGCGCTGCGTCTGTTCGGTAACATGTATGCAGGCGAGCTGATCTTCATCCTGATCTCGCTGGTCGGTATCTGGCAGCTGCCCCTGCACTTCCCGTGGGCGGTCTTCCATATCCTGGTCATCACCCTGCAGGCATTCATCTTCATGATGCTGACCATCGTCTACCTGAGCATGGCCAGCGAAGACCACTGATGCAATTCGCCCCACGCCATCCGTGGCGTGGGGCAAGATTTCCGAGCTCTGCTCACACCCTCAACCCTTGACTTAAACTTGACTAAAACTGGAGTTCCACAATGGAAGCACAAGTTCTTGGCATGACCGCTATCGCCGTCTCCCTGCTGATCGGCCTGGGCGCCCTGGGCACCGCCATCGGTTTCGGTATCCTCGGTGGCAAGTTCCTGGAAGGCGCAGCGCGTCAGCCGGAAATGATCCCGCAGCTGCAGGTCAAGATGTTCATCGTCGCTGGTCTGCTGGATGCCGTGACCATGATCGGTGTTGGTATCGCGCTGTTCTTCACCTTCGCCAACCCGTTTGTCGGTTAAACATCGGCTGGCCTTCGGCCTACCGTGTTTTTGACCCAACAATCGTGAAGCGAGAGGTGCTGGCGTGAATCTGAACTTAACCCTGATTGGTCAGGCCATCGCCTTTGCGGTCTTCGTTTATTTCTGCATGAAGTATGTCTGGCCGCCGGTCACACAAGCTCTGGCAGAACGTCAGAAGAAGATTGCAGATGGTCTGGATGCTGCCAGCCGTGCTACCCGTGACCTCGAACTGGCGCAGGAAAAAGCCACCGAGACTCTGCGGGAAAGCAAGGATGAAGCAGCACGCATCATTGAGCAGACCCATAAGCGCTCCAACCAGATGATCGAGGAAGCACGTGAAACTGCACGTGCGGAAGGCGAGCGTCTCGTTGCGCAGGCCCGTGCCGAAATCTCCCAGGAGATCAACCAGGCCAAGGACGAGCTCCGTGGCCAGGTCGCTGCTCTTGCAGTGATCGGCGCCGAGCGCATCCTGGAATCCTCCATCGACGAAGCCAAGCACCGCGAGCTGATTGACAAGCTCGCTGCCGAGCTCTGAGGAGACTGATTCCATGGCTGAAACGTCTACCTCCACCGCGGCTCGCCCGTACGCCAAGGCGGCGTTCGAGTTTGCACGCGGCCAGCAGGCGCTAGAGGCCTGGTCCGGCATGTTGTCGACAGCGGCGCTCGTCGCTGTCGACGCAAACGTCAAGGCGGTGCTCGACAACCCCAAGCTCTCCACCGAGCACAAGGTTGGCACCTTCCTGGACGTGTGCGGTGAGGCGCTGGATGACAGCGCCCGCAACTTCATCCGGACTCTCGGTGAGCAGGACCGCCTCGCGGCCCTGCCCTCCGTGGCCGAATTGTTCGAGGCCCAGAAGGCCGAGCAGGAACAGCGTGTCGAGGTGACCCTGGTGTCTGCCTTTGCACTGGAGAGTGAGCAGGAAGAAAAGCTCGCCACTGCCCTGCGCAAGCGTCTGAACCGCGACATCTCCATTACCACTCAGGTGGATAGTACGCTGCTCGGCGGCGTCATCATCCGTGCCGGAGATACCGTCATTGACGGCTCCGTGCGCGGCAAGCTGGCCCGGCTTTCCGAAGCACTGAACTCCTGAGTCCGAGGGACATGGCATGCAGCAACTGAATCCTTCCGAGATCAGCGACATCATCAAGCAGCGTATCGAAAAGCTTGACGTCGCATCCGAAGCCCGTAATCAGGGCACCATCGTCAGCGTCTCCGACGGCATCGTGCAGATCCACGGCCTCGCAGACGTCATGTTCGGTGAGATGATTGAATTCCCGGGTGGCGTCTTTGGTATGGCGCTCAACCTCGAGCGCGACAGCGTCGGTGCTGTCGTTCTGGGTGACTACCTCCAGCTCGAAGAGGGCATGACCGCGCAGTGCACCGGTCGTATCCTCGAAGTGCCGGTAGGCCCGGAAATGGTCGGCCGTGTGGTCGACGCGCTGGGTAACCCGATTGACGGCAAAGGCCCGATCGACGCCAAGCTGACTGACGCGGTTGAGAAGGTCGCTCCGGGCGTCATCGCCCGTGAGCCGGTCGACCAGCCGGTGCAGACAGGTCTGAAGTCCATCGATGCCATGGTGCCGATCGGCCGTGGTCAGCGCGAGCTGATCATCGGTGACCGTCAGATTGGTAAGTCTGCCATCGCGATTGATGCCATCATCAATCAGAAGGGCAAGGGCATTACCTGCGTCTACGTCGCCGTCGGCCAGAAGCAGTCCACCATTGCCAACGTCGTGCGCAAGCTCGAAGAGCACGGCGCGATGGAACACACCATCATCGTCGCTGCTGGCGCTTCCGACCCGGCTGCCATGCTGTTCCTGGCACCGTACGCCGGTTGCACCATGGGTGAGTACTTCCGCGACCGCGGTGAAGACGCGATGATCGTTTATGACGATCTGACCAAGCAGGCATGGGCGTATCGTCAGATCTCCCTGCTGCTCAAGCGTCCGCCGGGCCGTGAAGCCTACCCGGGTGACGTCTTCTATCTCCACTCCCGTCTGCTTGAGCGTTCCGCACGCGTCAACGCCGATTATGTCGAGCAGTTCACCAAGGGTGAAGTGAAAGGCAAGACCGGTTCCCTGACTGCGCTGCCGATCATCGAGACCCAGGGTGGCGACGTGTCTGCGTTCGTTCCGACCAACGTGATCTCCATCACCGACGGTCAGATCTTCCTCGAGACCAGCCTGTTCAACTCCGGTATCCGTCCGTCCATCAACGCGGGTCTGTCTGTTTCCCGTGTCGGTGGTGCTGCTCAGACCAAGATCATCAAGAAGTTGGGTGGTGGTGTGCGTCTGGCACTGGCTCAGTACCGTGAGCTGGCAGCTTTCTCCCAGTTCGCCTCCGATCTGGACGAAGCGACCCGCAAGCAGCTCGAGCATGGTCAGCGCGTCACCGAGCTGATGAAGCAGAAGCAGTACTCTCCGATGTCCGTGGCCGACATGGCGATCTCGCTGTTCGCGGCCAACGAAGGCTACCTGGACGACGTCGAAGTCGCCAAGGTGCTGGGCTTCGAGAAGGCGCTGCTGGACTTCATGCGCTCCGAGCACGCGGATCTTCTGGACAAGATCAATCAGTCCGGCGGCTACGATGACGAGATCAAGAATGGTCTCAAGGCTGGCGTCGAGAAGTTCAAGGCGACTCAAAGCTGGTAAGTGGCATGGCCCGGCCAGTCCGGGCCATGTCGTTTCCCTTCGGGTGGCATGAATAAGGCAGATCGCTATGGCAGCTGCAAAAGAGATTCGCTCCCAGATCGGGAGCATCAAAAATACGCAAAAGATCACCAGCGCCATGGAAATGGTGGCTGCGTCCAAGATGCGTAAAGCGCAGGATCGCATGGCGGCCAGCCAGCCTTATGCTCATCAGATCCGCAAGGTTGTAGGACACATCGCCCGGGCCAACCCGGAATATCGCCATCCGTATCTGATGGAACGCGATGTGAAGCGTGTCGGTTATATCGTGGTCTCCAGTGATCGCGGCCTGTGTGGTGGCCTGAACGCCAATCTGTTCAAGGCTGTCACCAAGCATGCGAAGAGCTGGCGCGACCAGGGTGTCGAGGTGGACTTCTGTGCCCTCGGCTCCAAGGCCGGTACCTTCTTCCGCAACTACGGTGGCAACCTGCTTGCCGCCAAGTCCGGTCTCGGGGATTCCCCGGGTACCCAGGATCTGATCGGTAGCGTCAAGGCCATGCTGGACGCATTCGACGAGGGCAGCCTCGACCGTCTGTATGTGGTGTTCAACGAGTTCGTCAACACCATGACGCAGAAGCCGGTCGTGCGTCAGCTGCTTCCTCTCGAAGCTGATCTGAATGACGAAGAAACCGGTCCCACTACATGGGACTACCTGTATGAGCCGGATGCCGTCTCGTTGCTCGACAAGCTGCTCAAGCGCTATGTCGAGGCCCAGGTCTACCAGGCCGTGGTCGAGAACATCGCCTGCGAACAGGCAGCGCGAATGATCGCAATGAAGAGTGCGACCGATAACGCCGGCGACCTGATCGACGACCTTCAGCTGGTCTACAACAAGGCCCGCCAGGCAGCGATCACTCAGGAAATCTCCGAGATCGTATCCGGTGCCGCCGCCGTCTGATGACAGCGTGGCAACAGGCAAGCAGGTTTCAATCGCAGGTTTAAGAGGAACCAGGAATGAGCGGACGTATCGTACAAATCATCGGCGCGGTGATTGACGTCGAGTTTCCGCGGGACGCAGTGCCCAAGGTCTACGACGCCCTGAACGTCGCCGATAGCGAGACCGTACTCGAAGTCCAGCAGCAGCTGGGCGACGGCGTGGTCCGTACTATCGCAATGGGTTCGACCGAAGGCCTCAAGCGCAGTCTCGCAGTTGAGAGCACCGGTGCTCCGATCTCCGTGCCGGTCGGCACGGCGACTCTGGGTCGCATCATGAACGTGCTGGGTCAGCCGATCGACGAAGCTGGCGACGTGGGTGCTGAAGAGCACATGCCGATCCACCGTGCAGCCCCGAGCTTCGCGGAACAGGCAGCGTCCAACGAGCTTCTGGAAACCGGCATCAAGGTCATCGACCTGGTCTGCCCGTTCGCCAAGGGCGGCAAGGTCGGTCTGTTCGGCGGCGCCGGTGTCGGCAAGACCGTCAACATGATGGAGCTGATCCGCAACATCGCCACCGAGCACAGCGGTTATTCCGTGTTCGCGGGCGTGGGTGAGCGTACTCGTGAAGGTAACGATTTCTTCCACGAAATGAAGGAATCCAACGTTCTCGACAAGGTTGCCCTGGTCTATGGCCAGATGAACGAGCCGCCGGGTAACCGTCTGCGCGTGGCACTGACCGGCCTGACCATCGCCGAGAAGTTCCGTGACGAAGGTCGTGACGTTCTGCTGTTCGTCGACAACATCTATCGTTACACCCTGGCGGGGACCGAAGTGTCCGCACTGCTGGGTCGTATGCCGTCCGCGGTAGGTTATCAGCCGACTCTGGCGGAAGAGATGGGCGTCCTGCAGGAACGCATCACTTCTACCAAGACTGGCTCGATCACTTCCGTGCAGGCCGTCTACGTCCCCGCGGATGACTTGACCGATCCGTCTCCGGCGACCACCTTCTCGCACCTTGACGCGACTGTCGTACTGTCCCGTCAGATTGCCGAGCTGGGTATCTATCCGGCCGTCGACCCGCTCGACTCCACCTCTCGTCAGCTCGACCCGCTGGTCGTTGGCGAAGAGCACTACAACACTGCCCGTAACGTTCAGGGTGTGTTGCAGCGCTACAAGGAGCTGAAAGACATCATCGCCATCCTCGGGATGGACGAGCTGTCTGACGAAGACAAGCAGACCGTGGCACGTGCGCGCAAGATCCAGCGCTTCCTGTCACAGCCGTTCTTCGTTGCGGAAATCTTCACCGGCGCGCCGGGCAAGTACGTGTCCCTCAAGGACACCATCCGCGGCTTCCAGGGTATCCTGGACGGCGAATATGACGCACTGCCGGAGCAGGCGTTCTACATGGTCGGCACCATCGACGAAGCTGTCGAGAAAGCCAAGGGCATGTAATTTCCCTGTTCAGGCATGAGGAAACAGGTATGGCTATGAGCGTCCATTGCGACATCGTCAGCGCTGAGAAAGGCATCTTTTCCGGCCTGGTCGAGCGTCTCGTGGCTGCCGGCAGCGAAGGTGACCTCGGCATCATGCCGGGTCACGCTCCGCTGCTGACCGAGCTGCAACCCGGCCCGATTCGCGTTCAGCGTCAGGGTGGGGCCGAGGAAATCTACTACGTCAGTGGCGGATTCCTCGAAGTGCAGCCGAACCTCGTTTCAGTCCTCGCCGACACCGCAGTACGTGCCGACGATCTGGATGAGGCAGCAGCCCAGGAAGCCAAGGAAGTGGCCTTGAAGGCCATGAACGAACAGGCTTCCGAACTGGAATACTCACGCGCCACGGCCGAACTGGCCGAGGCGATGGCCAAGCTGCGCACCGTGCAGCAGATGCGTCGTCACACGCGCTGAGATGCACTGGGCCATGACGGCCAGTGACAGGAAAGAGGCGACCTTCGGGTCGCCTTTTTTTGTGCTCATCACCCGGGAATGGACAGTCTTGCCGCTGGGGTAGCCTGGCGCGATTCAAGGTTGAGCGTGCTCATCCGTCAGCACCTTGAGCGCTGAGCCGCTTGGCTGAGAGCCCTTGCGGGAGCACTGATACTTTCTCGGGTCTGTTCTCGGCGACAGTCCCGTGGGTAAACCTCGTCACTGGCAGGTCACGGATCAGCTGCTATCATGGCGCCACTATTTTAGGGCTTCAGGTATGAAGACCCGCTTTCTACAGGAGTTCACCGATGAGCAGCGCAGAGCGTACCGACGTCGTCATTCTTGCCGCAGGCCAGGGCACCCGGATGCGTTCCAAATTGCCGAAGGTGCTGCACCCGCTGGCAGGCAAGGCGATGGTGCGTCATGTGGTTGACACCGCTGCAGGCCTGGACGGTGCGCATCTGAATGTCGTCATCGGTCATGGTGGCGAGCGTGTGCAGCAGCAGCTGGCCGATACCGGTGCCAGCTTCGCGGTGCAGGCAGAGCAGAAGGGCACCGGCCATGCCGTGGCCCAGTCACTGGACGCCATCGGTGATGGCAAGGTGCTGATCCTGTATGGCGATGTGCCGCTGATTCGTCGTGAGACCCTCGAGGCGCTGCTGTCCGAAGTCAGTGAGCAGACCCTGGGCCTGCTGACGGTGATCCTGGAAGACCCGACAGGCTATGGCCGTATCGTGCGTGACGCCGAGGGTCGCGTCAGCGCCATCGTCGAGCACAAGGATGCCACGCCGGAGCAGCTGGCCATCCAGGAAGGCAACACCGGTATCCTCGCCACCACCGGTGCCCAGCTCAAGCGCTGGCTGCCGGCGCTGTCCGCCGACAATGCCCAGGGCGAGTACTACCTGACCGACATCATCGCCATGGCGGCCAGCGAAGGCGTCAACATCGCCACCGCCCAGCCGGCGGCGGTCGAGGAAGTGCAGGGCGTCAACAACCGCCTGCAGCTGGCCGATCTCGAGCGTGCCTTCCAGCGTCGTGAGGCTAACCGCCTGATGACCGAAGGTGCCAGCCTGGCCGATCCGTCACGCATCGACGTGCGCGGCAATCTGACCATCGGCACTGACATCAGCATCGATGTGGGCTGCATCTTCGAAGGCGACGTCACCCTGGCGGATGATGTGGTCATCGGCGCCCACTGCGTGATCCGCAATGCCACCATCGGGGCCGGCGCCAACATCGCGCCGCACAGCGTCATCGACGGCGCCGTGCTGGAAGGTGACAACAACGTCGGCCCGTTCGCGCGTCTGCGTCCGGGCACCGAACTGGCGCGTGGCGCACGCATCGGCAACTTCGTCGAGACCAAGAATGCCCAGGTTGGCGTGAATGCCAAGATCAATCACCTGAGCTATGTCGGCGACGCGACCCTCGGTGAGGCGGTCAATGTCGGCGCCGGCACCATCACCTGCAACTACGATGGTGCCAACAAGTTCCGCACCGAAATCGGCGCCAATGCCTTCATCGGCTCCAACTCGGCGCTGGTGGCACCGCTCAAGATCGGTGCCGGTGCCACCGTGGGCGCCGGCTCTACCTTGAGCCGCGATGTCGCCGAGGGCGCGCTGAGCGTGGCGCGTGGCAAGCGTATCGACAAGCCGGAATGGCCGCGTCCGACCAAGAAGTGATCGGCAGCAGTGGTAGCGATGCCTGCCCTTGAGGGGGATGAGCATCACAGACGGGGAGTCACCGACAGGTGTCTCCCCGTTTTTCGTCACGGCAGATTGTGCTGGACGGCCTGCCGGGAGTGAATCGTCTCATCCCCTATCGTCTTTCACTTGATGTTTCGATTTATCTCTCTTATCTTTCGGTTCGAAACTTTATGGGGGTCCCCGATGTCAAAGCGACTGACACCACAACGGCGTCACCAGATCCTTGATCAGCTGGCGCGTGACGGTGAGGTCAGTGTCGAGGCACTGGCGCGGGAGCTTGCCACCTCGGAGGTCACCATCCGCAAGGACCTGGCCTTCCTCGAGAAGAGTGGCCTGCTGCTCAGACGCTATGGCGGTGCCGTGGCCATGCCGCGTGAGCTGCTGGTGCATGACGAGCCGGTCAGCGCCGCCAAGCAGGCCATCGCCCGCCTCGCCGCGAGCCGTATCCGCGCGCACCAGCGCATCATCATCGACAGCGGCACCACCACGGTGGTGTTGATCCCTGAGCTCAAGGGGCGGGATGACCTGATCGTGATGACCAACTCGCTGAGCGTGGCCAATGCCATCCGCGAGCTGGAAAACGAGCCGGTGCTGCTGATGACCGGCGGCACCTGGGACCCGCACTCCGATTCCTTCCAGGGTCAGGTGGCGGAGCAGGTACTGCGCAGCTATGACTTTGATCAGGTATTTCTCGGCGCGGATGGTCTCGATCTCGAGCGTGGCACCACCACCTTCAACGAGCTGATCGGCCTGTCGCGCGTGATGGCCGAGGTGTCGCGTGAAGTGGTGGTGATGGCGGAATCCCACAAGCTGGGCCGCCGCATTCCCAACCTGGAGCTGGCCTGGTCCAGCGTCAGTACCCTGATAACCGATGACGCGTTGCCTGATGCTGCGCGTGACCAGATTCGTGCTCATGGCGTCGAGGTGTTGATCGCCCCGCTCATCGAGCCAGCAACTGCATAAGGAGATCGCTCATGTGTGGCATCGTCGGCGCCGTCGCCAGTCGTAACGTCCAGAACATCCTGCTCGAGGGCCTGCACCGCCTCGAATACCGTGGTTATGACAGCGCGGGCATGGCCGTCCTCTCCGAAGAAGGCCGCCTGAATCGCGTGCGTGCGCTGGGCAAGGTCGGGGCGCTGCAGAGCCGCCTCGAGGAAGCCCCGCTCAAGGGCCGTGTCGGCATCGCACACACCCGCTGGGCCACCCATGGCGCGCCGAGCGAAGCCAATGCCCACCCGCACCAGTCCGGCGACAGCCTGGCCGTGGTCCACAACGGCATCATCGAGAACTATGAGACCCTCAAGCGCGAGCTGGAAGGTCAGGGCTACGTCTTCACCTCCGAGACGGACACCGAGGTGGTCGCTCACCTGCTGGCGCGTGAATACACCCTGAGTCAGGACCTGCTGACCGCGGTGCAGAAGGCCGTGGCGCTGCTCGATGGCGCCTTCGCGCTGGGCGTGGTGCATCGTGCCCAGCCGGACGTGCTGATCGGCGCGCGTCAGGGCAGCCCGCTGGTGATCGGTGTCGGGATCGACGAGCACTTCCTGGCCTCCGATCAGCTGGCGCTGCTGCAGGTCACCGATCGCTTCATCTACCTGAAGGAAGGCGATCTGGTGCGCATGACCGCCGAGCAGATCGAGATCTTCGAGCAGGGCGAGCGTCTGGTCACCGAGGCCAACGAGCGTCCGGTCCAGACCTTCGAGCACGCGCAGGATGCCGCTTCCAAGGGCGATTACCGTCACTTCATGCTCAAGGAAATCCACGAGCAGTCGCGTGTGCTGGCCGCCACGCTGGAAGGCCGCCTGAACGGTGATCACGTGCTGGTGCGCAGCTTCGGCAGCGAGGCGGAAAACCTCTTCCGTCAGGTCAAGCAGGTGCAGATCGTCGCCTGTGGTACCAGCTACCACGCCGGCATGGTCGCGCGTTACTGGATCGAGCGTCTGGCCGGTATTCCGGCGGCGGTCGAGGTCGCCTCCGAGTTCCGCTACCGTCCGGTGGTGGTCGCCGATGGCACCCTGTTCGTCACTCTGTCCCAGTCCGGCGAGACCGCCGATACGCTGTCCGCGCTGCGCTATGCCCAGTCATTGGGTGGCTTCCTCGGCAGCCTGGCGATCTGCAACGTCCCGGGCAGCTCGCTGGTGCGGGAATCAGACCTCAGCCTGATGACCATGGCCGGCCCGGAAATCGGCGTCGCCTCCACCAAGGCCTTCACCACCCAGCTGGTCGGCCTGATGCTGCTGACACTGTCGCTGCGTCGTGTGCGTGGCGGTGATGAGGCCGGTGAAGCCGAAGTGGTGCGCGAGCTGCGTCAGCTGCCGTCGCTGGTCACCAAGGCGCTGGCCATGGACAGCGAGATCGAGCGTCTCTCCGAGGCCTTCGCTGACAAGCACAATGCCCTGTTCCTCGGACGTGGCACCCAGTTCCCCATCGCACTGGAAGGCGCGCTCAAGCTAAAGGAAATCTCCTACATCCACGCCGAAGCCTATCCGGCGGGCGAGCTGAAACACGGCCCGCTGGCACTGGTGGATGCCGACATGCCGGTAGTGGCGGTGGCGCCGAACGACGAGCTGCTCGAGAAGCTCAAGTCGAACCTGCAGGAAGTGCGCGCGCGTGGCGGCGAGCTTTACGTGTTCGCTGACGAGAACATCAGCCTTGAAGAGAGCGAAGGCGTGCGCGTGCTGCGCATGCCGCATGTCAGCGAGGTGCTGGCGCCGATCCTCTACACCCTGCCGCTGCAGCTGCTGTCCTATCACGTCGCCGTGCTCAAGGGCACCGATGTCGATCAGCCGCGCAACCTGGCCAAGAGTGTCACGGTCGAGTGATTTTCGATGCAAGACTGCTGCGTCGTGTCTGGCGCAGCACTGGATGAGCTCAGTCTCATTACGCCAACGGCAGCCTCAGGGCTGCCGTTTTTGGTATCCTGTGCGCCTGCCTTCTTATCCCCTTCCGTCCGCTGCGCGTTCATCGCCCGGCGCACGCACGTGACCTGCCATGACTGATCGCGACGCATCGCTTACCCGCCTCAACAAGTTCATCAGCGAAACGGGCTTCTGCTCGCGGCGTGAGGCGGACCGCTACATCGCTGAAGGACGAGTGACCATCAATGGTGTCGTGCCCGAAATGGGCACCAAGGTCGCGCCGGGCGATGAGGTGCTGGTCAATGGCAAGCCATTGAAAGCCAAGCAGGAAGCGGTCTACCTGGCCTTCAACAAACCGGTGGGCATCACCTGCACCACCGAGCGTCATGTCGACGGCAACATCATCGATTACATCGGTCATCCGAAGCGGATCTTCCCGATCGGCCGCCTCGACAAGCCCTCCGATGGCCTGATCTTCCTGACCAGTGACGGCGATATCGTCAACAAGATCCTGCGTGCCGGCAATGCCCACGAGAAGGAATACGTGGTGCGGGTCGACAAGCCGATCAACGGCGACTTCCTCAAGCGCATGGCCGCTGGCGTGCCGATTCTCGACACCATCACGCAGCCGTGTCGCATCGAGCAGATCTCGACCTATGTGTTCCGCATCATCCTGACCCAGGGCCTCAACCGTCAGATCCGTCGCATGTGTGAGGCACTTGGCTATGAGGTCTTCAAGCTCAAGCGGGTGCGTATCATGAATGTCAGCCTGGACGGGCTGGGAGTCGGCGAATGGCGCTATCTCACCCAACGCGAGATGGCGGATATCCAGCAGATGATCGAGGGCTCCAGCGGCACTGAGGAAGCCTCGCGCCTGGCGGCGGCACCGCCTCCTTCCCAGCATGCGACGGCCGCGCGCCATCAGCGCGCCGCCCAGGATACGGACGCTGGCCGGCGTAGCGGGACTCGGCGCCAGGAAGGTGGCAAGAACGGATCCGGCCAGCGCAGCCCTGATAAACGCGACACACGTCAGCGCGATGCTGATCAACGCCATCCGGGCCAGCGTTCAGGCGCTCAGCAGGCTGGAGCCAAGCAAGAGGGTGCGGGGCGTCGCGAGCGTTCAGACGAGCGCACCACGGGGCGTGGCAATCAGGAAGGCAGAAGCGACGGCAGAAGTGGCAGCAGGAATGCCAACAAGAATGCCAGCAAGAGTGCGGGAGGCGCCGGCAAGCTCGCCAGCGGCCTCAAGCCGCGCACGCGTGGCAATGCCAGCGATGGCCGCAATGAGCGTGGCGCGACCAACAGCAAGACTTCTGCCAACAAGGGTGGCAGCAGCAAGAGTTACGGCAACACGAGTTCGGGGAAAAACAGCCCGGCTGGCAAGGGCACCTCGTACAAGGGCGGCGGCTCCAATGGCGGGCGCGGTCGCCGCTAGTGAGCCGTCTGCACCTGCTTGTCATGCGCCGGTGAGGTAGATTGTGTGGTCTGGGGCGTGCGGCGATGATAGCGGCCCAGCACGAAGGACAGTGTCGCGAATGCCAGCGCCGAGCAGATGACCTGTGGCCAGGGATAGACCAGCGCGGCGATCGCGATCAGCAGCAGGTCGAAGGCGAAGGTGGTGCGACCCGCATGGATGCCGAAACGTCGTTCCAGATGCAGCGCCAGAATGTTCAGGCCGCCCAGCGAGGCGTTCTCGCGAAACAGCAGCGTGATGCCCAGGCCGATCAACAGGCCTGCGGCAATCGCCGCGACTGGCAGGCTGACGGCGCCCAGCGGCAAGCTGACCGCCAGCACATCGGACAGCACGGAGAGCAGGCTGACGCAGCCCAGCGTGCGCAGGGTGAAATTCAGCCCCAGCTGTTTCCAGGCCAGGCCGTAGAAGGGCAGGTTGATCAGGAAGAACAGGCTGCCGAAACTCAGTGCTGTGAGGTCGGCACCCAGCAATGACATGCCGGCGGTGCCACTGACCATCAGGCCACCGGCCTGCAGCAGGCGTACGCCGAGCGCCACCAGCAGGCAGCCCTCGATGAGCGTGATCAGGCTGCGCAGGGTGATGGCATTTGCCGCGCGTGAGCGGCTGCCGCTGGCGCGCAGAATGAGTCGTTGGAAAGCGGTCATGACAGGCTCCGGGGTATGGGCAGTCAACAATAGTGTCTTCCGGCGTGGCTTGTGGCTGGCAGGAAGTGGAGTCAGGGCGGTAGGTGGACCGCCTGCTGACGTGTCATGCAGGATGCGGACCATAGCACGCCGTGATGACAGTTTTTATTGTGCTTACGTCGCTCTGGCAGGCGATATTCTTCGGCTTGTTGGCTCTTTGACCCTTATATTCCTCTAGTTCTGGCCTCCTCATGCACCATTTTCATGCAGCCTCCGCACCGTCAGATGCCTCGCACTCGGCGGGGCAT
This sequence comes from Cobetia sp. cqz5-12, assembly GCF_016495405.1. Taxonomy (NCBI): domain Bacteria; kingdom Pseudomonadati; phylum Pseudomonadota; class Gammaproteobacteria; order Oceanospirillales; family Halomonadaceae; genus Cobetia; species Cobetia sp. cqz5-12. Next base: position 4,157,145 of record NZ_CP044522.1, on the reverse strand, counting down.
CTTCATCTCGGGCTCGCGATGTGGGCCAATGACGACTGGCGCGGCAGCCTGTTGCCGGGCAGCGGCCCGCGGGAACATCTGGCGGATTACGCCCGGGTCTTCGATAGCGTCGAGGGCAATACCAGCTTCTATGCCCAACCCACACCTGCTGCCATCGCCAGCTGGGCACGTCAGGCGCCGGCCAATTTTCGCTTCTGCTTCAAGTTGCCGGGCCGACTGACTCATGAATTGCGTCTGCAGGGCATCGAGCAGGAGCTGGCGGAGTTTCTCGATTGCCTGGCACCGATAAAGGGCCGCCTCGGCCCGATCATGATTCAGCTGCCGCGTGACCTCGGGGCGGACGTCCTGCCACGCCTCGAGCAATTCCTGCAGTCGGTGAAGGGAGAAGAGCTTGCCTGGTCGGTAGAGCCCCGCGACCCGGTATTCTTTGCCAAGGGTGAGGCGGAACGACAGTTGAATCGCTTGTTGATAACTCACGCAGTCGATCGCGTGATGCTGGATGTGCGTCCACTCTTCAGTGGCCCTACCACCGCACATCCGGGCCTTGCGGTGGCGCGCTCGGAAAAGCCTCACCGCCCATTGCATGTGTTCTCCAGCGGACAACATCCCGTGGTGCGTTTCATCGGTCATTACGATGAAGCTACCAACCGGGCACTGTTCGCTCCCTGGGTAGAGCGGCTTTTCTTGTGGATAAGTCAGGGGAAAAGCCCGTTCCTCTTCGTGCATACACCGGACAACAAGGCAGCACCCGCGCTGGCACGCCTGCTGGCCAATCAGGTGCTGGCGAAACTGGACCGGCCCTTGATCGGGGCCTTTCCGGGAGAGGGGCAGGGCAGCCTGTTCTGACGCTCCATCTGGCCGCGAGGTTTCTCCTGTGAGGCCATGGTCTGATGGTGGCTTGCTGGCAGATGGCCCCTCAATCGAGTAGCTTTAGCCACATGTTGCCGTTACCGCGGCGATATTTACCGGAGATGGGCAGTCTGCCCATTCCGGCGTGCCTATCGGCACTTGCCTGTCATTCCCCACGACCTACCCGGTCAGCGTGAATGCCGGGAGCACCACAGCAGTGATCCTGCGACGCCATCGTGTTGGCCACGGATGATCCGTCCGCATTGGCAGCATGATGCAACAAGCACAACAAGGTGCCCGAAGTCGCTACCAGCGACTGGCACCCTCGCGACGAATCAGGGATTCACATGTCATCCAAACCGCATTCCCACGCACAGTGGTCTTCTCGCCTGGCCTTTACCCTGGCTGCCGTCGGATCTTCCGTCGGTCTGGGCAATATCTGGAAATTCCCCTACATGACAGGTGAGAGCGGCGGCGGTGCCTTCGTCCTCGTCTATCTGATCTGCATACTGCTGATCGGTCTGCCGATTCTGATGTCGGAATGGCTGCTGGGTCGCCTGGGGCAGAAGAACCCCATCTCGACCATGAGCCACATCAGTGCGCGGCTCAAACGCAGTCCCGCCTGGGTCTTGATCGGGGTGGCCGGCGTGCTCGGGGCCTACCTGATCCTGTCCTTCTACAGCGTCATCGGCGGCTGGGCGCTGGCCTTCATCGCCGACGCGGCCAGTGGCAGTTTCGAAACCCTGACCTCTGACACGGCCGGTAGCCTGTTCGGCGGTCTGCTGGGGGATCCGACTACACTGCTGGCCTGGCACAGTGCCTTCATGCTGATGGTGATCCTGGTCGTGGCCGGCGGGGTCGCCGGTGGCCTGGAGCGTGCCGCCAAGATTCTGATGCCGCTGCTGGCGGTGATGTTGATCGTGCTGGTCGGCTACGCCGCCACCACCGATGGCTTCGCTGATGCGGCCGCCTGGCTGCTGACGCCGGACTTCTCCAAGCTCGACAAGGATGGCGTGCTGGCGGCCATGGGGCATGCCTTCTTCACCCTGTCACTGGGCATGGGCATCATGATGGCCTACGGCTCCTACCTCTCCGATGACGTCAACATCGGGCGTACCGCGCTGGTCGTGGTGGTGCTGGATACCGTCATCGCCCTGCTGGCCGGTCTGGCCATCTTCCCGGTGGTGTTCTCCAACGGCCTCGACGCCGCCGCGGGGCCGGGCCTGATCTTCCAGACCCTGCCGCTGGCCTTCGGCCACATGCCGGGTGGTGAAGTCTTCGGCGTGGTGTTCTTCGTGTTGCTGGTCTTCGCGGCCTGGACCTCGGGCATCTCGCTGCTGGAGCCCATCGTCGAATGGCTGGAAGAGAAGACGCCGATGTCACGCGTCGGCTCGGCCTGGGTTGCGGGTATCGCCACCTGGCTGCTGGGCATCGCCACCATCCTGTCCTTCAACCTGTGGAGTGATGTGGCGCCGCTGGGCATGTTCGCCAAGTTCGAGGGCATGACCATCTTCGACCTGCTCGACTACGCGACCAGCAAGCTGATGCTGCCGCTGACCGGTCTGGCGACCATCGTCTTCGTCGGCTGGTTCATGGGCCGTGACGAGGTGCGCAGCCAGCTCAACATGAGCGACTCGGCCTTCTCGCTGTGGAGCTTCGTGGCGCGCTATATCGCCCCGATCGGTGTGGTCGTGGTGTTCGCGTCCAGCCTGTAGGTCTCGTGAGATCTCGTGAAACACTTGCCATGGCATGCCTCAGGCATGTCATGGCAAGCAACAGAAAAGGCCTGCCATCCGGCGGGCCTTTTCTGTTGCTGAGCTTTAAGAATCTCAACCCTGCCGCGTGCTTGCCTAGCAGGCGTCATGGCTGGGTAGCACAGCGCAGCGTGGCCGTCGTCTGTCATTCGTTTGACGTAGAAGAATCATCCTTTGCGAGAGGAAAAGTCGCCATCAGGGGTGAGCCCGGTCGCAGGTATTGAGAGGCGCATGGCGGCGGATACGCACTGAAATGGTGCGTCAAGGATGATGATGGCACGCGACAGAGGAGAAATGTGACAAACGAAAGAAGAGCAGTGGGGCAAGAAATGAGGTGAGAAAAAACGAATATCTCGGGATTGATGAGCAGAACCCCATGCATGACAGCGCAGAAGGCACACCCGTCAGGGGGGGAAGATGCTGAAATTGCGGGCGAAGGGGGGATGACCATGCTCGAAAGAGATGGTGGAAGGTGTCGCATGGAGCCTGAACCCTGGCGGATCAGAGCGTGAAAACATCACGGATCGGCGGGGAGCGTATCGCCTCCCCGCCTGGAATCAGTGGGTGTCGATATCGCTTTCAGTATCCATTTCCAGCACTTCGATGTCGCTTAAATCCTCGCTTAGGCGCTTGATTTCGTTGTGCAATTCTATTCCACGACGGGCGCGGAGATGGCGGACTGCGCTTTGTTTCTTGCGGGCCTGATGTTCGTCGGCACCGAGAGTCATGAAAATATCGAGAAGCTCTTTCTTGAGCGTATCTACCTGCTCTGAATTACGCATGATTCGACCTCCATGGCATCCAAAGGATGTGGGCTTTCACTGGCGCCACACCGTTTTACTATAGCTCACTTGACAAAATTGTGACTATAGCCTGCCTGTGCAGGCGACACCCCTGGGGGGATGACGTAAGCTCAGGCATGCCCATGAAGTCTGCAAGGAGTGTGCCGTGAGCCATGCCATCTTCGACGACCTGAGGAGCCGGATGGAGAATTTCCGCCGCTCTGAACAAAAGGTCGCACGCTATGTCCTTCGCCATCCGGAGGAAGTGATTCACATGCGGATCGTCGATCTGGCCAGCGAGTCATCGGTCAGTGAGCCGACGGTCGTGCGTTTCTGTCGGGCAATGGGCTTTGCCGGCTTCCAGGATTTCAAGCTGCAGCTGGCGCAACGCCTCGCCACCGGCACCCAGTTCGCCCAGTTCTCCATGAATGACTCCGACAGCGTGGCCGAGTTCTCGCACTCGCTGTTCGATTCCACCATCGGCACCCTGCTGTCAGTGCGTGACCGCCTGGACGCCGAAGCCGTCGCGCGCGCCATCCACTCGCTGGCCTCCGCCAGCCGGGTCGAGTTCTACGGCTATGGTGCCTCGGGCGCCGTGGCTCACGATGCCCAGCACAAGTTCTTCCGCCTGCAGATCTCCACCGCCGCCTACACCGACCCGCATATGCAGAACATGTCAGCGGTGACGCTGGGGCCGCGCGACGTGGTGGTGGCCATCTCCCAGACCGGCCGCACCAAGGCACTGATCGCCAGCGTGCGTCTGGCGCGTGATGCCGGCGCGACCGTCATCGGGCTGTGCCCGAGTGGCTCGCCACTGGCGGATGAAGTCACGCTGCCGCTGCATATCGATGTGCACGAAGACACCGAGATCTACACCCCGATGAGCTCGCGTATCGCGCACCTGGTGATCGTCGATACGCTGGCGGTCGGTGTCGCCAAGGCACGCGGACCCAAGCTCAAGGAGCAGCTGGAGGCGGTCAAGAAGAGCCTTGCCACCCTGCGCATCGACGACCACGACTTCGATACCCACTGAGCACCGCCCCTGTTGGCATCTGCCTTGAAGGCAAGTGCGGGGAGCGCATGTGCCAGGAAGACCGGCGCGGGGAAGAGCAGGGCAGGCCGCTGTGATAAGGTGGATGCCTGAACAGGGGCAGCGAATCTCACGCTGCTCCGCTCCTCGACTCCTCTGCCCTGTGGTGAGCCCTGCATGTCTGAATCGCCCCTCCTCGATCACCTCAACACGCATCAGCGTGAGGCCGTGTCCGCGCCGCCGGGCAACATGCTGGTACTGGCGGGCGCCGGCTCCGGCAAGACCCGTGTGCTGGTTCACCGCATCGCCTGGTTGATGGACCAATACCAGTTCTCGCCCTACGCCATCCTGTCGGTGACCTTCACCAACAAGGCCTCGCGAGAGATGCGCACGCGTCTCGAGGCGCTCAATGGCAGCAGCCTGCGCCACATGTGGGTCGGCACCTTCCACTCCATCAGTCACCGTCTACTGCGCACCCACTGGCAGGAGGCGCGCCTGCCCGAGCACTTCCAGATCATCGACAGCGATGACCAGCTGCGCATGGTCAAGCGGCTGCTCAAGGAGCACAACGTCGATGACGAGCGCTGGCCGCCCAAGCAGGTCCAGTACTTCATCGCCGGCTGCAAGGAGGAAGGTCTGCGCGCCCATCAGGTGCAGACCCATGGCGATGCCTACATGGGCAAGATGGTCGAGATGTACGAGCTCTATCAGCTCGCCTGTGAACGCGGCGGGCTGGTCGATTTCGGCGAGCTGCTGCTGCGCTCGCTGGAGCTGCTGCGCGACACGCCGCATCTGCTGGCGCATTACCGCGAGCGCTTCGCCCACTTGCTGGTCGACGAGTTCCAGGATACCAACACCCTGCAGTACGCCTGGTTGAAGCTGCTGGCTGGTGATCGTGAGTGCATGACCGTGGTCGGCGATGATGACCAGTCCATCTATGGCTGGCGTGGCGCGCGGGTCGAGAACATCCAGCGCTTCACCGAGGAGTTCGCCAACACCCGCGTGGTGCGTCTGGAGCAGAACTACCGCTCCTCCAGTGCCATTCTGGAGGCCGCCAACGCCCTGATCAGCCACAACGGCGGGCGCATGGGCAAGGAGCTGTGGACCGACAGCGGTCGCGGTGAGCGCATTCGTGTCTATGCCGGCTTCAATGACATTGACGAGTCGCGCTACATCGCCGACACCATCCGCGAACTGGTCAACGAGCATGGTTACAGCCGCGACGAGATCGCGATCCTGTATCGCTCCAACGCCCAGTCACGCGTGCTGGAGGAGACGCTGATCCGTCAGGGCATGCCGTATCGCATCTATGGTGGCCAGCGCTTCTACGAGCGTCTCGAGATCAAGAATGCGCTCGCCTATCTGCGTTTGATGAACAACCGCGAGGACGATGCCGCCCTGGAGCGCGTGATCAACGTGCCGGCACGCGGCATCGGCATGCGTACCGTCGAGCAACTGCGCGAGCGCGCGCGCTATGGCAATCTGACCATGTGGCAGGCGATGAGCGATGCGGTCTCCGACGGTGCTCTCAAGGGGCGCGCCGCCACCGCCGTGCGTGCTTTCGCCGACATCATCGATGGTCTCGACAATGACACCGCCGGCATGGCGCTGCATGAGCTGGTCGAGCACGTCATCCACGTCTCCGGCCTGCGTGAGCATCACGCCGCCGAGAAGGGCGAGAAGGGCCAGGCGCGCCTCGAGAACCTCTCGGAGCTGGTCAACGCCTGTCGCGCCTTCAGTCAGGGCGAGCGCATGGACCCGGAAGCCCCCAGCGAAGGCGCCGAGGCGCTGGAGCCCTTCCTCGCCGAAGCCGCGCTGGACGCCGGTGATCACGAAGCCGCCGAAGGCGAGGAATGCGTGCAGATGATGACGCTGCACTCCGCCAAGGGGCTTGAGTTCCCGGTGGTATTCGTCGCCGGGGTCGAGGAGGGGCTGTTCCCGCACAAGATGTCGCTGGAGGAGCCGGGGCGTCTCGAGGAAGAGCGCCGCCTGTGCTATGTCGGTGTCACCCGCGCCATGCAGCGCCTCTACCTGACCTACGCCGAGCTGCGGCGCATGCACGGCAAGGAGACCTTCCAGCGGCCGTCGCGCTTCCTGCGTGAATTGCCGGAAGAGCTGATGGAAGAAGTGCGTCTGCGTGGCCAGGTCTCGCGTCCGGTCTCGACCCAGCGTGCCACGCCGAATCGTCGTCCTTCCGGCCCGCGTCAGGAGAGTGTCGAAGCCAATGGCGACATGCCGGCACTCTCGCTCGGCAGCCTGGTACGGCATCCGCTGTTCGGCGAGGGCGTGGTCATCAACGCCGAAGGCCAGGGCGAGCGCGCGCGTGTCCAGATCAGCTTCGAGGGCGAAGGCGACAAGTGGCTGGTGCTGGGCTTTGCCAAGCTGGAAGTGCTGAGCTGATCCTGCATTGATGGCAGACGCAGACATGAGGCGCTGACAGCGGGCGCTGGCAAGAAGCGAAAAGCGGCACAGGGGGCGCTGGCAAGAAGTGAAAAGCGGCACAGGGGGCGCGGTATTCGTGCGCCATTACGGCCTTGGTGCAGTTGTGGGCCATCCATGGGTCGCGGCATAGTGGCAGATAGTCTGCTGTCTCGATGCAGCGTCATGCATTGCCCACAACTCGAACAAGGAACGTCCCATGCAACGCCGCCGTTTTCTCTCTGCTCTGGGGGCCGGTGCTGCCGGTCTCGCCGCCGCGCCTTTCGTGTCCACCGCCAATGCCGCCGAGGGCGAGACCATCCACTGGAAGATGGTCACCTCCTGGCCGAAGAACTTCCCCGCGCTGGGTACCGGCGCCAATGAATTCGCCAGTCTGATCGGTCAGCTCTCCGGTGGCCGTCTGCAGGTCAAGGTCTATGGCGCCGGCGAGATGGTGCCGGCGCTGGAAGTCTTCGATGCCGTGTCCTCCGGCACCGCCCAGATGGGCCACTCGGCCTCCTACTACTGGAAGGGCAAGGTGCCTGCGGCCCAGTTCTTCACCGCGGTGCCCTTCGGCATGAATACCACCGAGACCAACGCCTGGCTGTATCACGGTGATGGCATGAAGCTGTGGGACGAAATCTACGCGCGTCACAACCTCAAGCCGCTGGCGGTGGGCAACACCGGTACCCAGATGGCCGGCTGGTTCAACAAGGAAGTGAACAGTCTCGCGGACATGAAGGGTCTGAAGATTCGTCTGCCGGGGCTGGCGGGCGAAGTGATGAATCGCATCGGCGCCAGCGCGGTCAATCTGCCGGGCAGCGAGATCTTCACCGCGATGGAAACCGGCGTGATCGATGCCACCGACTGGGTCGGCCCCTACAATGATCTGGCATTCGGCCTGCATCAGGTGGCCAAGTATTACTACTCCCCGGCCTGGAACGAGCCCTCCGCCATCCTCGAAGGTACCGTCAACCTCGAGGCCTGGCAGGCGCTGCCGGAAGACCTGCAGCAGGTGGTGATCCAGGCGGCCAGAATCGCCAATCACGCCATGGTGGATGAATTCGCGCTGCGCAACGCCACCGCGCTGACCTCGCTGGTCGAGGAGCACGGTGTGGAGCTGCGTGAATTCCCCGAGGACGTCTATGCGGCACTGTTCGATGCCTCCAACGAGGTGCTGGACGAGTTCATCGCCAAGGACGAGGACGCCAGGCGCGTCTATGAGTCCTACCGCGCCTTCCAGCAGCGGGTCGCGCCCTGGTCGCGCATCGGTGAGCAAGCCTATCTGGATGCGCGTGGTCGGGTGCTGGGCGAAGCCTGAGCGAGTCTCTTTCGGACTGTCTGAGCGCGTGACTGATTGTTGACGAAAAAGCCGCCCCTGAGGGCGGCTTTTTCTTGGCGTGTGGCTGACAGGAAGAGAGGCGAGGCGCCTGGCTCAGTCTTGCTCAAAATCAGTCTTGCTCAAAATCAGTCTTGCTCAAGATCAGTCCTGCTCCTCGATGATGGCGGTGCTTGCCTGCTCCGGTACGGCACGGATGCGGCCATTGTCATCGAGTGCCACCATCACGTAGCAGGCTTCGGTCACCTTGGTCAGCGCATGTTGATTGCGCTCCTGCGGCGGGCGGATCCAGACCTCGACGGAGAGCCTGATCGAACTGCGCCCGACCTCGGCCACCTGAGTGAAGATATTGACCACCGAGCCGATACGCACCGGCGACAGGAAATCGAGGCCCTCGACGGCCACGGTGGCAGTACGCCCGTGGGCGACGCGCCCGGCGGCCAGCTCACAGGCCTCGTCCATGCGGTGCATCAGCCAGCCGCCGCTGATGTCGCCATAGAGATTGGTGTCCTGGCGCTGGGCGATCAATTTGAGCGTCAGTGTGCCGTTCGGCGTCGGGATATCATCCAGAGCTTGCATGTCATGACTCGCTATCTTGTTGTTATAAAATGGTCATTTCATTTCTGCACCCTTCCATCTGAAAAAGGTGCGTCTTTTGGCGCAGGGCGCTGCCTTGCACAGGGTGCTTCCTTGTACAGGACACTTCGGCAATGGCCGAGGAAAGTCACCGGGTGCCATCGATAGCATCAGCGCGACGCAGACCATGGCGGATGAGCCGCAGCGGCTTCATCATCTCCTGTATCCTACTCCGGCGGACAAAGCACTGTCCTCACTGACATGGAGCTGTCAGGAGATTTTTTGCGCTGCAGCATGGGGAATCGTTCCTCAACGAAGCAATGACGGATACTCGCTGTCTTTCGCCATGCTGCACGGGCCGCCTTGTTCCACCGTCGCCTGCCCGTCACCACGGGTGCGGCAAGCCGTGGTCAGCTCCGTGTCTCATCGTCATCTCGTTCATTCTCTGGTGGGAAGTCGCCATGTCAGTTTCCGTCGGGTCGCTTGTCCGTTCAGGCTTTCGCGCCGTGTTCGCGTCGCGTCGCGGATCATCCGTGTCCTCCTCACGTGTGCCCTCCTCATGCGCTATCTGCCTGCGCTCAGGGCTGCCGTCGCTGCGGCTGATGTCGCTTGCCTGCCTGCTGGGGCTCTCGACGCTCTCGGCTCCGGCACTGGCTGACAAGGTGCCCGAATATCGCCCGGCGTCCGGGGTGGTGGGCAACCTGACGGCGGTGGGCTCCGATACCCTGTCGGTGCTGGTGACGCGATGGGCTGCCCAGCTGCGCCGCTATCATCCGGGGGTGCGCGTGCAGCTGCAGGCCGCGGGTTCCTCGACGGCACCGCCGGCATTGATCGCCGGCACTACCCGCATCGGCCTGATGTCGCGCCCGATGAGCGACCAGGAGCGTCAGGACTTCACGCGTGAATTCGGCTATCCGCCGCTGGGTGTGCCCGTGGCGCTGGATGCAATGGGCATCATCGTGCATCGCAGCAATCCACTGGAGGAGATCAGCATCGCGCAGCTGGATGCCATCTTCTCCGCCACGCACAACTGTGGTGGCCAGGCGGCCAATCGCTGGGGCCAGCTCGGGCTGAGTGATGAGTGGAATGACCGTCAGATCACGCGCTTCGGGCGCAGTGCCACCTCGGGCACCTACGGCGCCTTCCGCCGTGTCGCGCTGTGCGGTGGTGACTTCCGTCTCGATGTCAGTGAACAGCCGGGCTCTGCCTCCATCATCGGTGCGGTGGGCTCCTCGCCCAATGGCATCGGCTATGCCAGCTTCAGCACTTCTTCGCCGTTGGTGAAGCAGCTGTCCGTCAGCCGTGAGGCGGGTGGCCACGCTGTCTTCCCGAGCCGGGCCAGCATTCGTGATGGCCGCTATCCGCTGACCCGTGCGCTGTACATCTACGTCAATCGCGTACCGGATGAGCCGCTCCCGGCGCTGGAGCAGGCCTTCCTGTCATTGATCATGTCGCGCCAGGGCCAGCAGGCCATCCTGCGCGGTGGCTATGTGCCGCTGCCGGAAAAGCAGCTGCTGCACTGGCGTCAGCAATTGGGGCTTTAGGATGTGGATGCCCTTTGATTCGCCTTTGTCATCTCTCTGTCATCACTTGGACATAATCTCGGTGCCATACCCGCTTCATGCGTCTGCGGAGTCGACACTCCAGGGCGCGAATCCTTTCGTGGTGATATTTCATGTCGGCAGTTGATGCCTCCCGAATGCAACGTCGTCGCCTGCGGCATGACCGTCTTGCCAGTCTGTGGCTGACAGCGGCCGGGCTGGGCGTGATGGTCATCGTCGTCGTGATGCTGGCCTATCTGGTCAGCGTGTCGTGGCCGCTGCTCAAGCCCGCCAGCGTCACGTCGCTTCCTCAGCAGGCGCTCGAACAGCAAGTGAGCGACCAGCAGATGCCTGCCGCGCAGACCGATCCTGACTGGCTAAGCGACCCTGACTGGCTATCCGATCCTGACTGGCTGAGCGCCTTGCCTGACATGCGGCTTGCCGAGCGTGACGGGCTGCCTCCCGTGCTGGCCAGTGATGATTCGACGGCGGATTCGCGCACCTCGCCGCTGGCGGGTGTCTGGCTCGCGGATGATCGCCTGCAGGTGGTTCAGCAGTCCGCCGCTGGCGTGCGCCTGCGCGGCAGTGCCATCGAGGTTCCCGCAGGGCTTGAGCGCCGCCAGGCAAGCCTGGTGCTCAGCCGTGACCAGCTGTGGCTGCGCATTCCGTCCGAGGATGGCGATGGCCTGTGGCTGGCGCGTCTGGCCTTGTCATCTCCACACGCCTCCGCAGGCGAGCTGGATGACGATGCAGCAAGCCAGACTCCGCACTCCGAGTGGCAGCAACAGTGGTTGCCGGGCGCGGCCAGGCTGTCTTCGCTAAAGGGAGGTCTGCTGGTCACCGCTGACCGCGATGGCTTCACCCAGTGGCAACTGAGTGAGGCCTCCACCGGAACCAGGCCGCTGGCGCGCAAGCTGGCACATCACGCTGTGGCCTCTGCGTCATCGCCAGCGATCACCGCGCTCAGTGTCCTGCGCGGCGGCAGAAGCCTGATCGTCGGGGACGCCGCCGGTGGCCTGACCCATTATCTGTTGCCGGCGCACGCGCAGCCGCTGGTCAAGGCCGGTGTCTTTGACAGTGGTCTGTCGGCGCCGGTGGTGACGATGGCTGCCGCCCATCACAGCCTCGGCTTTGCCGCGCTGGACGCCAACGGTCGCCTCGGCCTCTATCTGGCCACCAGCGAGCGCCGCCGTCAGGTGCTGGACTGGCTGGATGCCTCTCGGGTCGCGGCAGGCGTGGCGCTGGAATTCGGCAATGATGATCGCCGCTTGCTGGCATCGGCGCCCCGGGAGGCAAGGCTGCCCGGTCAGCTCGCACAGGACGCACCGCTGGAGGGGCTCGGCAAGGCCTATACGGGGCTTGCGATACACGACCCGCATCAGGCCGTCGGGCTCGACGCCATCTTCGGCAAGGTCTGGTATGAGGGGCGCGCTGCGCCGGAGTGGATCTGGCAGCTGGAGAGCACCGGCACCCACGAACCCCGTCTGTCGCTGGTGCCCATCATGTGGGGCACGCTCAAGGCGGCACTGGTCGGGCTGCTGTTTGCCGTGCCGTTGGGGCTGGGTTGTGCCATCCATGTCGCCTGCTTCATGGCACCGCGCCAGCGTTCCCGTATCAAGCCGCTGCTGGAGATGATGGAGGCGCTGCCGACCGTGGTGATCGGCTTCATCGCCGCCCTGGTGGTCGCGCCCTTCGTCGAGCGTGAGCTGATGGCGGTGTTGCTGGGGCTGATCCTGATTCCAGTGGGCACCATGGTGGCCGGCTTCCTGTGGACCCTGTCGCCGCGCGTATGGCGCAATCTGCTGCCGGAAAACATGGCGGCCTTCGGGCTGTTGCCGCTGCTGTTCGTGCTGCTGTGGCTGGATGTGACCATCGCCGGCCAGGTCGAGCAGTGGTGGTTCGACGGCGACCTCCGTCAGTGGCTGTTCAGCCACTACGGTATCGACTATGCCCAGCGCAATACCCTGGTGACCGGCATGGCGCTGGGACTGGCGGTGATGCCGACCCTGTTCACGCTCAGCGAGGATGCCCTCTCGTCGGTGCCGCGCGGTCTGGCCGCCGGCTCCGCGGCGCTTGGCGCGACGCCATGGCAGAGTCTGCGCCGCGTCATCCTGCCTGCCGCCGCCGTCGGGCTGTTCTCGGCGATGATGATCGGCATGGGGCGCGCCGTCGGTGAGACGATGATCGTGCTGATGGTGGCCGGCAATACGCCGCTGGTGGATGCCAGCCTGTTCGAGGGCCTGCGCTCACTGGCCGCGACCCTGGCCATCGAGCTGCCGGAGGCTGAGGTCGGCAGCAGTCACTACCGCTTGCTGTTCCTCGCTGCCCTGGCATTGTTCGTCTTCACCTTCGTGGTCAATACGCTGGCGGAAGTGCTGCGACAGCGCTTCACGCCGCCCAATCAGGGGAGCTGGGGATGAGTCATCCTGACACCAAGCGTGCCAGCTCCTCCTTGCTGCGCCCGCGCGAGCCGCTGGTCGGACGTCTGCAGCGCTACTGGCGCGACGGCGGCCCGTGGGGCTGGCTGAATGCCATGGCGGTCAGTGTCTCGCTGGTGCTGGTGCTGGGTCTGCTCAGCCTGCTGGTGGTGGGCTCCTTCAGTCACTTCTGGCCCTCCCGGCTGGTCGAGGTGGAGCTGACGGCACAGCCTGGCCAGAGCCCTACGGCCCTGACCACCACGCGGGGTGAGCCGGCGGCCGACAATCGCCATCTGCTCGGCGAGCTGATGCACGAGGAGATGCGCCGTGTCGCCTCGGGCGAGGGAGATGACGCTCGCCAGCAATGGTGGTTGCTGCAGACATCCTCGCGTGACGGGGCCGCGGCCAGCTGGCAGTGGCTGCCGGAGACGCTGCTCGACAGGATGGCCTTCCCAAGCCAGGCGCTGATGCTGGAAATGCGCGATGGGCGCACTCTCTACGGCATGCCACGGGCGCTGAGTGACCCGATGACAGGGGAGATGGACCACACGCCTGATGTCGACGACGGGCCTGCCCGGCCCTTGTCCGAGGACGCCGAACCGCTGTTTGCGCGCCTGAAGATGATCGAGAGCGAGCGCCGCCAGTTGCAGGCGCTGCGCCTGGACAGTGAAGCCTTGAGCAGTCGCTATCAGGCGCTGCAGCAGTCTCTCGAATCACGGCGCAGCGCCATTGCTGACGGCGACGCGGCGCAGACTCAAGAGGACGCTGAGCTCGAACAGGAGATGCAGGAGGAGTTGGTGGAGGTACGCAGCGCCTTCATCGAGCGTGAAGGTCAGCTGAGTGCCCTGCGTGATGCGCTGGCGGGTGGTCAGTTGCTGCTGGGCGGCAATGGCGGCTACGAAGGCCGCATCGCGCTCGATGATATCCGCAATGCCTGGCGACCCAATGCGATGGGCTTCAGCGGCCGGCTGATGATGACGCTCAAGCGTTTCCGCGACTTCGTGGCCGGCGCGCCCACCGAGGGCTTCGGTGGCGTCTGGCCCGCCATCTTCGGCACTGTGCTGATGGTGGTGCTGATGTCGATCATGGTGATGCCCTTCGGCGTGATGGCGGCGCTCTATCTGCACGAGGTGGCCCACCAGGGACGCCTGACGCGCCTGACGCGCATCGCGCTGCGCAACCTGGCCGGGGTGCCCTCCATCGTCTATGGCGTATTCGGTCTCGGTTTCTTCGTCTATGGGCTGGGCGCCGGAATTGACGAGCTGTTCTACTCCGAGCGGCTGCCGACGCCGACCTTCGGGACCGGCGGCATTCTGTGGGCCTCGCTGACGCTGGCCCTGCTGACCTTGCCGGTGGTGATCGTCGCTACGGAAGAGGGGTTGGCGCGCGTGCCGCGTCGTCTGCGCGAAGGCGCGCTGGCGCTGGGGGCGACACGCCTGGAAACGCTAAAGCGCGTGGTGATTCCGGCCGCCTCGCCGGCGCTGATGACGGGGCTGATTCTGGCCGTGGCGCGTGCGGCGGGTGAAGTCGCGCCGCTGATGCTGGTCGGGGTGGTCAAGCTGGCCCCGGATCTGCCACTGGATGACAGCTTTCCATGGTTGCATCTGGACCGGAAATTCATGCATCTGGGGCATCAGGTCTATGATCTGGCCTTCCAGAGCAGCGATGCCTTCAGCAGTCGGCCACTGGTCTACGCGACCGCGCTGGTGTTGGTGGTCGTGATTCTATGCCTCAATCTGAGTGCCATTCGCCTGCGGCACATGCTGGCACAACGCTACAAGGGAGCCACCGAATGAGGCGTGACTCTGAACAGCCCAAGCCCCAGTTGTTTCTTGAGGAGACGCCTGCGCGGCCGGCTGAGGACATCTGCCTGGAAACCCGTCACCTGAGCCTCGATTATCAGGCACGTGTCGGCAAGGAGAACCAGACACGCCGCGCACTGGAGGATGTCAGCCTGCAGATCGCACGCAAGCGCGTGACGGCCTTCATCGGCCCTTCCGGCTGCGGCAAGTCGAGTCTGTTGCGTACCTTCAATCGCATGACCGATCTCGACGAACAGTCACGTCTTTCCGGCAAGGTACTGCTCGAGGGCGAGGACATTCATGCGCGCGGCGTGGACGTGCCGATGCTGCGCCGCCGGATCGGCATGGTCTTCCAGACGCCCAATCCCTTTCCGATGTCGGTCTACGAGAACGTGGCCTTCGGACTGCGGCTGGTCGGCGAGAATGACAAGCGCCACCTCGATGACAAGGTCGAAGCCTGCCTGCGCTCCGCGGCGCTGTGGGAAGAAGTGAAGGACCGCCTGCACGACAGCGCGCTGGGGCTCTCGGGGGGCCAGCAACAGCGGCTGGTGATCGCGCGGACACTGGCGGTCGAGCCGGAGGTGCTGCTGCTGGATGAACCGGCCTCGGCGCTGGACCCCATCTCGACCCTCAAGATCGAGGAACTGATCCGTTCGCTGCGCTCGCGCCTGACGCTGATCATCGTCACGCACAACATGCAGCAGGCCGCGCGGGTGTCAGACGATACCGCCTTCCTGCACGAGGGCCGGCTGGTGGAATTCGCCCCGACCGACCAGCTGTTCACCAATCCGCGGCGCCGTCAGACGGAAGACTACATCACGGGGCGTTTCGGTTAGCGTTCTCATGCGCGAATGTGCAGCCAGGTAGCCTTTTCGCCCTGATATTGCTGACGATGGCGGCCAGATACCGCTTTCGCGCCATGGGTGAAACATTACTGCAATCAAGTGTCGGCATGCTGAGGGGGAGCCCGCTGTGTCAGTCAGCAGTGGGCCATACTTGTCACGTCATTCATGTCACGCCCCCTGACTCGGTGGGCGACTTTCCGGGAGAGGGAAATGGATATCACCAGCGATTCGCACGGCAAGCATATCTCAGAGCAGTTCAATCACGAGCTGGATGCACTGAAGACACATCTGCTGGCCATGGGCGGACTGGTAGAGAAGCAGCTGCAGGATGCCGTCACGGCATTGCTGGAAGGCGACAGTGAAACCGCCACGCGGGTGCGCGACAACGACAAGGCTGTCAATGACATGCAGCTCAAGATCGATGACGAGTGCACTCGGGTGCTGGCCCGCCGTCAGCCGGCGGCCTCCGACCTGCGCCTGGTGCTGGCCGTCATCCGCGCCACCTCCGATCTCGAGCGTATCGGTGATGAATCGAGCAAGATCGCACGCAACGCCATCTCGCTGGTCGAGAATGGCCAGAGTCCGCGCGGCATGGTCGAAGTGCGTCATCTCAGTCAGCACGTGCGCAGCATGGTGCGTGACTCCCTGACGGCCTTCGCGCGCTTCGATACCGACCTGGCGCTCAAGGTGCTGCGTGAAGATGCCTCGGTGGATCTGGAATATCAGAGCGCCATGCGCTCGCTGATGACCTTCATGATGGAAGACGCGCGCCAGATCACGCCGGTGCTCAACGTGATGTGGATTCTGCGTGCGCTGGAACGTATCGGGGACCACGCCGACAACCTGGCCGAGTACGTCATCTTCCTGGTCAAGGGCGTGGACGTGCGTCACACCGATACCCATGACCTCAAGCCGCAGGACCTGGACAAGAAGTGAGCTGACACGCTTCCCTGCCCCTGTGTCGCCTCTTTCGCCTCTTTCGCCCCGCACCTGCCCACCGGCAGGCCGCGGGGCGATTGCGTCGTGGGAGCGCGAGCGGTGTCAGTCGGCCGACAGCTGCGCCGCGCAGGCGGGAGTGCTAGGGTGTGGCTCCGGTCAGCCCGCTGGCTGGCCGGTTCTTTTGAGATGACGAGGACGTCGCATGATTGATGCCGTATCGGCGCTGGTCCGCGGGACCCGCATGGTCTATACCCCCGGGCTGCGCCGCTTCGTATTCGTACCGCTGGCGATCAACCTGGTGCTCTACAGCATCACGCTGTGGGTGTTGTTCAACCAGTTCGGTGGCTGGATCGATTACTGGATGCTCAAGGTACCGGCGTGGCTGGACTGGCTCAGCTGGTTGATCTGGCCGGTGCTGGTAGTGAGTCTGTTGCTGGTGGTGTTCTTCACCTTCAGCCTGGTGACCAACCTGATTGCCGCGCCCTTCTACGGCATTCTGGCCGAGAAGGTCGAGCATCGTCTGGATGGCACCCTGATCGATGATGACCGTGGCCTGATGAAGATCGGTGTCGACTCGCTGGGGCGTGAAATGGCCAAGCTGGGCTACTTCATCCCGCGCATGATCGCGCTGTTCATCATCGGCTTCATCCCGGGCCTGAACCTGCTCTCGCCGCTGTTGTGGGGGCTGTTCTCGGCCTGGAGCATGTCGATCCAGTATCTCGACTACCCGATGGACAACCATCAGGTCAGCTTCGGTGACATGAAGCAGCGCCTCAAGGCGCGCTGGTGGCCCTCGTTGACCTTCGGTGCCGCGGTGTTCGTCATGACGCTGGTGCCGCTGGCCAATCTGCTGTTCATTCCGGGCGCCGTCGCCGGGGCGGTGTTGATGTGGCAGAGCCACTACCGTCAGTTGCCGGCACCGCGTCGCTGAGACAGCCTGTCGCAGCTGGTTCATCGCTGAACTGGCTTGTCGCTGTACTGGCTTGTCGTCGAGGTCGCCGCAGCGTCGTCTGGCGGACCAAAGGAAACGCCCCGCAATCGCCTCCTTTCGAGGTGGCTGCGGGGCGTTCTGCATTGGGCTGGCGTCCGCTCAGGGACTGATTCAGGCCATCACTGGGCTAGCGCACTGCTGGCTTGGGAAGCGCTCGCCTGGCAGGCGCGCTCGCCGGGGAAGTGACAGCGGAAGCGCGCGCCCTCACCGGGGTGGCTGTCGATCTCCAGATGGCCCTGATGGCGAATCAGCACATGCTTGACGATGGCAAGTCCGAGGCCGGTGCCTCCCGTGGCGGTGCTGCGGCCCTTGTCGATGCGATAGAAGCGCTCGGTCAGGCGCGGCAGGTGGACCGGGTCGATGCCATCCCCGTCATCTTCCACCTCGACCAGCAGACCCTGGTCATCCGCCTTCCAGCGCAGGGTGATATGGCAGTCTTCGGGGGTGTAGCGCACCGCATTGAAGACCAGATTCGAGATCGCGCTGCGCAGCTCCTGCTCCTCACCGCGCAGAGACAGGCTGGTATCGGCCTCGATGGTGAAGGTGTGGCGTCCCTGGGACAGGCCTTCAGCATCGTCGCGGATATGGGCGAGCAGGGCACTCATGTCGATGCAGCGACCGTTGTCGGACAGTTCGTCGGTTTCCAGGCGTGACAGGGTCAGCAGGTCCTCGACCAGGTGCTGCATGCGGTCGGTCTGGCTCTGCATCTGACCAAGCCCACGCTGCCAGCGTGGGGGCAGGTCATCGGCGTAATCGGAATAGGTCTCGAGATAGCCGGCCAGCACGGTCAGCGGCGTGCGCAGTTCATGGGAGACATTGGCCACGAAGTCGCGGCGCATCTCTTCAAGACGATAGAGGCGGGTGACGTCACGCAGCATGACCAGACGCTCGTTGTCACCGAACAGGGTGATGGAGATCTGCAGCGTCAGGTTGTCAGACAGCGGTGACTGGAGTGTCAACGGCTCGCGATAGGCCAGCCGATTGAAGTAGTCGATGAAGACGGGGTCACGCAGGTAATTGGTGATGTGCTGGCCGCGGTCGTGGCTGGCCTTGAGACCGACCAGCTGCTCGGCCGCGCTGTTCCACCATTCCATGTCACCGTGGTTGTCCAGCATCACCAGGCCGTCGCGCATGGCCTCTGAGGATTCCTGGATACGGTTGAGGATGCTGCGCAGTCGCTCCTGAGCCTGACGCTGGCCCTTCTGGTAGCGGTAAAGACGATCGAGCAGGTCTCCCCAGACGCCATCGCCGGGCGGTGGCTCTTCATGGGGATTGGTGATCAGCCAGGTGTAGAGGCTCTTCAAATGCTTGAGATGGACGAACAGATACAGCGAAAGCCCCAGCGCCAGGCCCCAGCCAAGATGGCCCAGCAGGCCACCGATCAGGCCGAAGCCACCGGCAAGGTAGCCGAGGCGCCATAGCTCGTTGGTCCAATAGCGCATGAATTCCTCAGGCCTGAGCGCTGAAGCGGTAACCGGTGCCGCGGACGGTCTGGATCAGATGCTGATGGCCTGTGCCCAGCGCCTTGCGCAGGCGGCGGATGTGCACGTCCACGGTGCGCTCCTCGACATAGACGTTACCGCCCCATACCTGGTCGAGCAGCTGGCTGCGCGTGTAGGCACGCTCCTGATGCGTCATGAAGAACTGCAGCAGGCGATATTCGGTCGGGCCGACATCCAGCGAGTTGCCGTGGGCGGTGACGCGGTGGCTGGCCGGGTCGAGCATCAGGCCTTCGACTTCCACCGCCTCCTCGACTCCCTTGGGCGTGGTGCGACGCAGCACGGCCTTGAGACGGGCGACCAGCTCGCGCGGCGAGAAGGGCTTGGTGATGTAGTCATCGGCGCCGGCTTCCAGGCCTTGAATCTTGTTGTCTTCCTCGCCCTTGGCGGTCAACAGGATGATCGGCAACTCCGAGGTAGTCTCGTCTCGCTTGAGACGCCGCGCGAGCTCCAGGCCACTGGTGCCCGGCATCATCCAATCCAGCAACAGCAGATCGGGCTTTTCATCGACGACGATGGCGTGGGCGTCCTGGGCATTGTCTGCCTCCAGTACGCGGTAATCCGCCATTTCGAGGGCAACGGCGATCATCTCGCGAATCGAGGATTCATCGTCGACAATCAGTACGGTCTTGGAGCTCATCGCTAGATCCCATGCAGCAGTCGGCGCACGCGCCAGAATGACAAGTCGATGACGATTACAACCCGCTTATATGACAACGAGATGACAACTGCCAGCATGGCAGCTTGCACGCAAGCCTGCCAGCCGCCTCTGAAGGGTGGGCGGCCGGCATGAACCGTGGGCTGGGGAGTAACCGGGGGCAGGGGTCGCTTTAAATCAAATAAAACTGATGTTCATGCAGACGTCAGCTCATCGGCCAGGTCGCCAGGGCGATACCGGCGAAGATCAGCAGACCCGTCCAATGATTGTTGAGGAAGGCCTGGAAGCAGGGTGAACGCTCACGCTCACGGATCAGACGTTGCTGCCAGACGAAGGTGACAGCGGCGGCAGCCAGCCCCAGCCAGTAGAAGATACCCAGCGCCAGGTGCAGGCCGATGCCGATCAACACCGCCAGCATGCCCAGCTGCAGAAGGCCGATCATCAGCTTGTCGGCACGCCCGAACAGCACGGCGGTGGACTTGATGCCTACCTTGAGGTCGTCGTTGCGATCGACCATTGCATAGGCGGTATCGTAGGCCACCGTCCACATCAGATTGGCCGCGAACAGCCACCAGCCGTAGGTCGGCACTTCCTCCAGCGTCGCGGCGAAGGCCATCGGAATCGCCCAGCCGAAGGCGGCGCCCAGCACCACCTGGGGCAGATGGTGGAAGCGCTTCATGAACGGGTAGCTGGCCGCCAGCAGCACGGCGACGATCGACAGCAGTACCGTGGTCAGGTTGGTGAAGCACACCAGCACGAAGGCGGCCGCGACCAGCCCCCCGAACAGCGTCAGCGCCTCGCGCTCCGAAATGCGACCCGAGGTCAGCGGCCGGTCACGCGTGCGCTCGACATGCTTGTCCCAATGGCGGTCGGCGTAGTCGTTGATGACGCAGCCGGCGGCGCGCATCAGATAGACCCCGGCGATGAATATCAGCAGGGTCGTGCGCTCGGGAATGCCATCTGCCGCCAGCCACAGCGCCCATAGAGTCGGCCACATCAGCAGCCAGGTGCCGATGGGGCGATCCAGCCGTGTCAGGGCGAGGTAGTCGGCCAGTCTGGAAGGACGCGAAGCGGCGGAAGTGGATGACGCGGTCATCGGGGCTCCTGGGCGGGTGGTAGTGGGCAAGGAAAGAGAGGGAAGCGAGGCCGGTCGGCCGCAAGACTCAGGCCAGCTGCAGCGCGTGCTGGAAGGCTGGGGTGAAGCCCTCCTGCACCAGCACCTTGAAGCGACCATGCGAGAACATCGAGCGGCGCATCCACAGGCTGGTGGTTCGGGCCAGCGGTCTGCGGCTCGAAAGCACCAGCGGGGCGCGGCTGACATCGATGGCGCTGCGGGTCAGGTCCGGCTGGCGAAACAGCCAATGGCCCAGCGAGCGCTCGCCCAGCGTCGAGAGGCGATGACCGTGAGCCAGGTCCAGCGCCGCCAGCGAACGTGCGATCACCCATGGCGTATCGCCATGACAGAGCGCCACTTCACGCCGCCAGACATGCCGACGTGGGCCGATGCCCAACAGGCGCGCTTCATCCAGGCGTGCGGGGCCGGTGTCCTGCAGCAGCAGGCGCACGCGCACGCCCTGAATGGGCTGGTCATTGCGTTCATCCTGCTGCTGCATGGCGCTGGCAAGACGCTGGGTCAGCGAGTCCGTCGATGAGAGCCACGCCCACCAGCCGCCCGGCATGACCCCCTGCAGCGCGGCAGCCGGCTGCCAATGACGGCGCACCGCTGCTGAAGCAGCGGGCGCGGCGCGCGTGGATGAGGGCCAGCGAGTCGCAGGCTGGCACAGGGACTTGGCTGACGAATGAGGCGCCTCACAGGTGGAGGTCAGTGACGTGAGCGCTGCGCGATGAGGCTCGCCTGCTGGGCATCGGACCACGGTGAATTCCCTGTCAGGATGACGAAATGGCGAGTCTAGCATGGCAGGGCGACAAGGCCTCCCGCTCAGGCATGCCGGCACTGCTGGTGGGCTGGTATGCTGGGCGCATTCTTTGGCGTTCATGACTGACGCTGCTGGCGCTCTTTCATCAGCGCTTCTCTCGGATCGATCTCAGGAGATGGTGCCATGCGCGACCCTCGCACCCTTGTCATCATTGGTACCGGCATGGCGGGCATTGCTCTGGCGCGCGCGCTGCGTGCGCGTGACAAGGACAGCCGGCTGATCCTCATCAGCCAGGACAGCGGCCACGATTACGCCAAGCCCATGCTGTCCACCGCCTTCGCCAAGAAGATGTCGGCCACCGACCTGTCGCGTCAGGCACCGGTGGCGCTGGCGGACGAGCTGAATGCCGAGCTGCGTACCCATCAACGCGTCACTGCCATCGATGGTGATGCCCGCCAGCTCTGGCTGGGCGAGGAGTGTCTGGCCTATGACGAGCTGGTGCTGGCACTCGGTGCCGCGCCGCGTCGTCCCTTCTCCGTCGCTGCGGAAGTGGCTTCGCGGGTGCAGAGCATCAATGATCTCGACGACTATGCGGCCTTCTGCGCGACGCTGGCGAAGGCCCGCGAGCGCGGGGAAGACGGGCACGTGGTGATTGTCGGTGCCGGGCTGGTCGGCTGTGAATACGCCAATGATCTGACGGCCGCCGGCCACCGCGTCACGCTGGTCGCGCCGGAGGATACTCCGCTGGACGGATTGCTGCCGCAAGCGCTGGGGCAGCGTCTGGGGGCGGCGCTGGATGGACTCGGCGTGACGCGTCGCCAGGGCGAGATGGTCGAGACCATCGCCGCCAGCTCGGGCGAGGAGGCCGAACGCCAGGCTGCGCCGGTCGAAGTGCGCCTGCAGAGTGGTCGTCGCCTGACGGGCTCCGTGGTTCTGCTGGCCACCGGCCTGGCACCGCGCATTCGTCTGGCGCAGGCCGCGGGCCTGAGTGCAGGTGGTGACGGCATCCGTGTCGACCGCCACCTGGCCACCTCTCAGCCGCATATCTGGGCACTGGGCGATTGCGCCAGCGTCGAGGGCGTCAATGCCATGTACGTCCAGCCGCTGCAGATGGCTGCGCGCACCCTGGCGGCCAACCTGTGTGGCGAGCCGAGCGTGCTCGACTGGAGGGCGTGGCCGGTACTGGTCAAGACACCGGTCTTGCCGGTGGTGGCCTATCCGCCGCGTTCGGCCGTGGCGCGCTGGGAAATCACCGGTGAAGGCGATGACCTCGAAGCGCGTGCACTAGATATGAACGAACGCTTGATTGGATATGCGTTGACAGGCGCCGCCGTTCGCAGGAAAGTCGAGCTAGCGCGGCAGGCGCCGCCGTTGCTAGGCTAGGCGATGCCATGATCGATGGTCGTAAATCCCTTGCTGCCAGCGCGGTCAGGCACGATAGTGAATGCTCCGTCAGACATGCTGCTCAGCGTGCGTCGTCTGACAGATTGCTGCCATCGACAGGTTGATACGGCAAAGCTTGCCGGGAGCGGATCGCGTCGCCGCCATACGCCACCGCTAGCAAGTGCAAGAACAACAATGGAAACGGCGGCTTGGCCGCCCGTGCAGAATGCCAAACCAGGAGGGCTTTTCATGCGCAAGCCAGAACTCGCTGCGGCCATCGCCGAGCGTGCGGATCTATCCAAGGACAAGGCCAGTCAGGTACTGAACGTGATTCTCGATGAGATCACTCATACCGTGGCCAAAGGCAATGACGTCTCACTGATCGGTTTCGGGTCATTCACCGTGCGCCAGCGTGCGGCGCGTACCGGCAAGAACCCTCAGACAGGCAAGCCGCTGACCATCCCGGCCAGCAAGACCGTTGCCTTCAAACCCGGCAAGTCGTTGAAGGATGCAGTGACCAAGTAACCTCGGCTCGTGCTTCAGCGCAGACCCGGGGTGGCTGTCGCCATGGCTTTCAATCGTCGTCATCAAAAGCCCTGTCGGCTGTCATGCTGATGCCATCGGTTCCGCCCTGCGGGGCCGGTGGCATTTTCATATGGCCTGCGTGAACGACGCTTCGCGATTCAAGGAATGACACCATGAAGCTCAAGATATTGCTGTGGGTGCTGGGTCTGCTGCTCAAGCGGGCCTTCAAGCGCGACCCCGAATTTCGTGCCGAGCTGGAAAAGCGCCCGCTGGACTGGGGCGTCGCGACCGAAGACATGAGCATCGCGCGTCACTACCGCATGTCCCACGCGGGCGTCACCACCGGCAGTGGCCTGCCGGTGGATACCGAGCTTGAGCTGCGCTTCGCCGATAGCGACAGTGCGGTGGCCTTTCTGCTCAAGCCCTCGCCGCGTGCCTTCCTGCAAGGCCTGATGGACCAGCGTGTGCGTCTGGTCGGCGATTCGGCCCAGCTCAACCGCTTGCAGTCATTGCTCAAGCGCATTCGCTGAATGGTCCTGTGTCGTGCCTGCATGAACGAAAGACGCCCCGCTGATTCTCTCAGCGGGGCGTTCTTTTTTGCGATGAACCTTTTTGCCACGAGGCTTTCGTTTGTCGCGAGCCTTTCTTTTGTCGCGAGGCTCTCTTGGGGGGCGTCACAGCAGCTGCTTGAGGCCCGGAATGCCTTCGAGCACCTGATCGACCACGCCATCGCCGGCTTCTTCGCGAGCATAGCTCAGCGTCTCATCAGCCACGCCACGCGCCTGGTCCATGTTCAGGTCCAGCCCCATCAGTTTCTGGCCCAGTTCCAGCGCACCGCCACCGCTGCCGCCGGTGAAGGCGCTGACGGCGCCCATCAGGCCGCCCATGAGGCCACCGCCACCGGACTCGGCGGCTTCCTCGCCTGCGCTGCCGATCAGGCCTTCCGCTCCCGGAATGGCGCCCAGCAGTGAAGCGGCCGGGCCATCCGGCCCCTGCTCACGCACGAACTTGAGAACCATGCCGACCGCCTGCTCGGCGATTTCCGGTGACAGCCCGAGGGAGCCAGTGACGCGTTCGATAAGAGGATGCATCGGTATTCTCCATGAAAGCCAATGAGGTCAGGATTCTTCAGAGTGGCACGTCGCGGCGATTCGACATTCGACGCGCCTGCCAACGCTTGCATGCGCCATGGCTCTCGGACACGGCAGAACGGGGTGTTATGCTAGCGATATAAATCTAAAGTCTAATGCGCTGCCCTGCGCTCTGGTCACGGAACACTTCATGACACGCTCTCTCTTGGACTCCCTCATGCACTCCCTGCGTCGTCTGTGGACGCTGGATGCCTTCAGCTATTCGCTACGCATGTTGATCGCGCTGGGTGGCGTGATGGCGGTGGGGTTCTGGCTCGACGAGATGGCGGTGGTGATTCCGCTGTTTCTGGGCGTGATCGCCTCGGGGCTGGCGGAAACCGATGATCACTGGCGCGGCCGACTGCGCGCGCTGGGCATGACGCTGGCCTGCTTCAGCATCGCCGCCGTCTCGGTGGAGCTGTTGTTCGGCATGCCGCTGCCCTTCGTGATCGGGCTGGCGCTGGCCACCTTCGCGATGCCGATGCTGGGCGCCATCGATGCCCGCTACGGCGCCATCGCGCGCGCCTCGTTGATTCTGGCCGTCTACACCATGATCAGTCTCGAGCAGCAGCATGGTGATGGTCAGATCGCGGTGCTGGAGCGCAGCCTGCCCGAATGGCTGCGGGAGCCGGGGCTGGGCATCAATCTGGTGCAGCCGCTGCTGCTGGTGGTGGGCGCGACCTGGTATGGCCTGCTCTCGGTCGTGTGGTGCGCGCTGTTCTCGCGCCAGCCGCTCAAGCACAGCATGGCGACGCTCTACCGTGAGCTGGGGCGCTACCTGATTCTCAAGGCGCAGCTGTTCGAGCCGCTGCGCAATGTCGACCAGTCCGCCCGGCGTCTGGCGCTGGCCGAGCAGAACGGCCGCGTGGTGGTGGCGCTCAATCAGACCAAGGAGATGGTCTTCCGGCGACTCGCCGGGCGGCGCGATACCACCAAGCTTGACCGCTATCTGCGGCTCTACTTCATCGCCCAGGACCTCCATGAGCGCGCCAGCTCCAGCCATTACCCCTACGGCCAGCTCACCGACGCCTTCTTCCATCACGACATCCTGTTTCGCTGTCAGCGCCTGCTGGAGCAGCAGGGGCGCGCCTGTCGCGGGCTCGGCAAGGCGCTGTTGATGCGCCAGCCCTTCGATGCCAGTGACAGCCAGCAGGCGCTGGAAGACCTCAATGCCTCGCTCGTCTATCTCAAGCAACAGCAGCGGCCCGAGTGGCACCATCTGATGCAGGCGCTGGAAGCCCTCGCCAGCAACCTGCGCCTGATCGAAGGCCAGATCGCGCGCCTGAATGATCTCGAAGCCGTCAGCAATGAAAGCGACAACAGCCTGCTGGACCGCTCGCCCCACGGCACGCGCGACATGTTCGAGCGTATCCGTAGTCACCTGACGCCACGCTCGCCGATCTTCCGTCATGCGCTGCGTCTGACCGCGACGCTGGTGGCCGGCTATGGCGTGCTGCTGGCGGTGCACCCGACCCAGGGCTACTGGATTCTGCTGACCGGGCTGTTCGTGTGCCGTCCCAGCTACGGCGATACGCGCCGCACGCTGGCGCAGCGGATTCTGGGCACGCTGATCGGTCTGGTTGCCGGCTGGGCGCTGATCAGTCTGTTCCCGGCGCCCACGATCCAGGCCGGTATCGCCGTGGTCGCGGGGGTGCTGTTCTTCGCTACCCGTGGCTCGCGCTATACCCTGGCCACGGCCGCCATCACGCTGATGGTGCTGGCGTGCTTCAATCAGGTCGGCGATGGCTTCGATCTCATCTGGCCGCGCCTGTTCGATACGCTGGTCGGCGGCCTGCTGGCGGGGCTTTCGGTGGTGTTGATCCTGCCGGACTGGCAGGGCCGCAAGCTCTACCGACAGGCCGGCGTCAGTCTCAAGACCAGCGGTCGCTATCTGGGCGAGGTGCTGTCCCAGTACCGTCACGGCAAGCGCGATGATCTGGCCTACCGCCTGGCACGCCGCAATGCCCATAACGCCGATGCGGCTTTCTCCAATCTGCTGGCCACGGCCCGCAAGGAACCCGGCCACTTCCGTCGCGATGTCGAGC
The DNA here is from genome assembly GCF_016495405.1 of Cobetia sp. cqz5-12. Classification (NCBI taxonomy): domain Bacteria; kingdom Pseudomonadati; phylum Pseudomonadota; class Gammaproteobacteria; order Oceanospirillales; family Halomonadaceae; genus Cobetia; species Cobetia sp. cqz5-12. The sequence continues at coordinate 4,130,745 of NZ_CP044522.1, read as the reverse complement.
CGGGCTTCGGCTTCCTGCTCCACGCGCATACCGTGCTCGGTTATCTCTCGGCACTGGCAGCGCATCGTGGCGAACTGGAATCGACCGCCTCGGCCAGCAGCGGCATCGAGACGCTGCTGCGCCATGGCGAGCGCCTGAGTCAACAGCTGACGGCACTGGGGGAACAGTTGGAAGCGGGCGGCGAGGTCGCCGTCACGCTGGACAGCGACGATGAGATCGCGGCACTGGAAGCCGAGGTCGAGCAGGTCGAATCCACCACCGGGCGTCTGGCGCTGTCACAGCTGATTCTGGTGCTGCGGCTGTTGCAGCCGCTGGAAAGCGCCGGCACCCAGCTGATCAAGGCCAGCCGCGCCAGCTGAGTCGCTGGCGCGTAGCGGGAGGGAGATGGCGCTCAGACGGCGCCGTATTGCCCGGCCGCCTCGCCCAGCCAGCGGCGGATCAGGGGCTCCGCGGCCTGCGGGGCCTCGCTGAGGATGGCATCGGCCAGCGTGGTGGTCGGGGCGATCAGGTCACTGTCGCGCTCGAGATCGGCGATCTTCATCCCCGCCAGCCCCGTCTGACGCGTGCCCAGCACTTCACCGGGTCCGCGTAGTTCCAGATCCTTCTCGGCGATCCTGAAGCCATCGGTGGTCTCGCGCATCACCGCCAGGCGCTGCTTGGAGTGTTGCGACAGCGGCGGATGATAGAGCAGCACACAGAAGCTCTCGGTGCTGCCGCGCCCGACACGGCCACGCAGCTGGTGCAGCTGCGACAGGCCGAGACGCTCGGGATTGTCGATCACCATCAGGCTGGCATTCGGCACATCGACCCCGACCTCGATCACCGTGGTCGCCACCAGCAGATCATGCTCGCCGTCCTTGAATGCTGCCATCACCTCGGCCTTCTCCGCCGCCTTCATGCGGCCATGGACCAGTCCGATGGACAGCTCCGGCAGTGCCTCGGTCAGCTCGTCACGCGTCACCTCGGCGGCCTGACAGGTCATCACCTCGGATTCCTCGATCAGCGTACACACCCAATAGGCCTGACGACCCTCGGAGCAGGCGGCGCGGATGCGCTCGACCACCTCGGGCCGGCGCGGGTCGGCCACCGCGACGGTCTGCACCGGGGTGCGTCCCGGCGGCAGCTCGTCGATCACCGACAGGTCGAGATCGGCGTAGGCGCTCATCGCCAGGGTGCGCGGAATCGGCGTCGCGGTCATGATCAGCTGGTGCGGTGTCAGGCCACCGGCTTCCCCCTTCGCCCGCAATGCGAGGCGCTGATGCACGCCGAAACGGTGCTGCTCATCGACGATCGCCAGCCCCAGGCGCTGGAAGGTCACATCGGCCTGAAACAGTGCATGCGTGCCGACTACCATGCGTGCGCGGCCATCGGCGATGGCGGCCTTGGCATCCAGCCGCGCCTTGCCCTTGAGCTTGCCGGCCAGCCACGCCACCTCGATGCCCAGCGGCTCCAGCCATTCGCGGAAGTTGCGGTAGTGCTGCTCGGCGAGAATCTCGGTGGGCGCCATCAAGGCCGCCTGACAGCCGCCGCCGATGGCGATCAGCGCCGCCATTGCCGCCACTATCGTCTTGCCCGAGCCCACGTCGCCCTGTACCAGACGCAGCATCGGGACCTCGCGCGCCAGATCACGGCGCACGTCATCCAGCACGCGGCGCTGGGCACCGGTCAGCGAGAAGGGCAACTGGGCAAGAAAGCGCGTGCTCAGGCCACCGCTGGCGCTCAATGAGGGCGCGCCGTCCTGCTGGATACGCGCGCGCACCTGACGCAGGCTCAACTGATGGGCGAGCAGCTCTTCCTGGGCGAGACGCCGCTGACTGGGATGCACGCCATCGCTCATCTGATCGACGGGGGCATCGGGGGGCGGTTCATGCAGAAAGCGCAGACACTCGATCACGCCGGGCAGGCGAAAGCGTGTGCGCAGCGCCTCGGGAATCAGGTCCGGCAGTTCGTGGGGTGTTTCCTCGAGCTGCTTGAGCGCCTGGGCGATCAGGGCGCGCAGGCGCGCCTGATTGAGGCCTTCGGTGGCCGGATAGATAGGCGTGAGGTGGTCTTCCACCGGCGCGGCGCCCTGGCCGAGCAGGCGGTATTCCGGATGGTAGATCTCGAGACCGGTGGCCCCGGCGCGTGCCTCGCCGAAGCAGCGCACGCTATGGCCACGCTGGAATTGCTGCTGCTGGGCAGGAGAGAAGTGGAAGAAGCGCAGACTGAGGATGCCGCTGCCGTCGCGCAGGCGTACCAGCAGACTGCGGCGGCGGCCCTTGACGATGTCGCAGGCCGTCACCTCGCCTTCCACCACCGCCTCCATGCCGCTCTTGAGCGTGCCGATGGGCGTGACGCGGGTCCGGTCCTGATAGCGCAGCGGCAGATGGAACAGCAGGTCTGCGACGCGTTCCAGTCCGAGGCGCGACAGCTTCTCGCTCAGCGCGGGGCCGACGCCGCTCAGGCTGTCCAGCGGTTGGGCCAGCGCGCCGGTGGCGAAGACACCGGCGCTGGCGGGCCCGGCAGATGAGGCTTCCGTGCCCGCCCTGCTCATGCCGGTTCGTGGCTCTGGGAAGCGGAACCCTGCATGCCGTTCTCATTGCTCTGGCGCGCACGATTGGAGCACTCGGCGATCGCCTGACTGATCACGTCGATGGCCTTGGGGCGCGGGAAGCTGGCACGCCATGCCAGCGCCACGCTGCGGCTGGGGGCCGGGTCCTTGAAGGGACGCGTCTCGAGCACGCCGCTCTCGTAGTGACCGGTACCGGTCGCCGAGTAGGGCAGCACGGTGATGCCGAGACCGGAGGCGACCATGTGGCGGATGGTTTCCAGCGAGCCGCCTTCGGCGATCAGCGTATTTTCGGGGTTGTTGATCTGATTGCCGATGGCCGGGCAGGCCTCGAGAATCTGATCACGGAAGCAGTGGCCCTCGCCGAGCATCAGCAGACGCTCGTTGATCAACTGCTCCTTGGCGATGCTGTCCTGCTCGAGCAGGGAGTGGCCGGCCGGCAGCAGGACTTCGAAGGGCTCTTCGTAGAGGATCTTGGTCAGCACGTCGGTCTCGGTGAACGGCAGCGCGACGATGATCACGTCCAGCTCGCCATTACGCAGCTTGCGACGCAGGTCGCCGGTCATGCCTTCCTCGATGTAGAGCGGCATCTTCGGCGCACGCCGCGTCAGTTCCGGCACCAGGTGCGGGAAAAGATACGGTCCAATGGTATAGATGGCGCCGATGCGCAGGGGGCTGGAGAGCTGGTCCTTGCCGGAATTGGCCAGTTCCTTGATCACGCTGGACTGCTCCAGCACGCGCTGGGCCTGCTGAACGATCTTCTCGCCGAGCGGTGTGACCTGTACGGTGGACTTGGAACGCTCGAACAGTGCGACTCCCAGCTCTTCCTCAAGCTTCTTGACGGCCACCGACAGGGTGGGCTGCGAGACGAAGCAGCGCTCTGCGGCGCGTCCGAAATGACGCTCCTGGGCCAAGGTTACGATGTAGCGGAGTTCTGTTAGAGTCATGATTCCTGCCCGGAACTGGCATCCTGGGATGCGGTGGGTACCGATTCGTTTTACCAAGGAGCACGGCAAAGGTGAAGAAGACGAGTCTCATCCTCGGTTGTGGCGACGTTGGCAGCGCGCTGGCGCGCGAACTGCTCAAGGCCGGTCAGCACGTCATTGGTGTCAGGCGCGATGTGTCCAGGCTTGCGGATCTCGGCATCGAGACGCTGGCGTTGGACATCACTGCCGAAGGTGCACTGGCCAGCTTGCCAGATGCCGACACGGTGGTACATGTGCTGAGCGCCGACCGTTTTGACGAAGAGGCCTATCGTGCCGCTTACGTCGACGGCATTCGGGCGCTGGTGACGGAGCTCGAGTCGCGCGCCAATCCGCCGACCCGCGTGCTGTTCGTGTCCTCGACCTCCGTCTACGCCCAGAAGGATGGCGAGGAAGTCGACGAGCAGTCGCCCACCGATGCCACCAGCTTCTCGGGCCAGTTGATGCGCGAAGGCGAGCAGGCTCTGCTCGATTCCTCGCTCAACGGCACCGTGGTGCGCTTCTCCGGCATCTACGGGCCGGGCCGCGACATGCTGATCCGCCAGGCGCGTGATGGTCGCATCGCCGCCAGCAACCCGCCACTCTACTCCAACCGCATCCACCGTGACGACTGTGCGGGCGTGTTGGCGCACCTGATCGCGCTGAGCCTCGAGGGCAAGCCGGTCGAGCCGATCTATCTGGCCACCGACTGTGACGGCGCACCGCTGCACGAAGTGATGGCCTGGCTGGCGCGTCAGCTCAAGGTCGAGTCCACCGAGGTGATCCAGTCACCGCTGCGGCGTCGTTCCAGCAAGCGCTGCGGCAACGCCCTGTTGCTCGAGAGCGGCTACACCTTCCGTTACCCGACCTTTCGCGAGGGCTATGCCGAGGTGCTCAAGGAGCACGGCGTGACGGTGCCGAAGAGCGAATTGTCGGGCCGCTGATCTTTCACTTGTCCACATGCGGTTGCGCCTCGAGCCGTTTGACCGGGTGTGGATAAGTTGAAGGTTGATCAAGCATTGACCGATAACTGACAGTGCCCGCCCCGGATTCCCGGGGCGGGCACTGTCGTCTCTGCGTCAGTCACTCCTCTCGGGTGACCTGCCATCGTCAGTGAGCGGGTACTCAGTCACCGATGACCATCACGCCTTCGGCTTCGAAGGCCACGCCCTTGGGCAGCGCCTTGACGCCGACCGCGGCACGCGCCGGGAAGGGCGCGGTGAAGAACTCTTCCATCACCGCGTTGACGCGCGCGAAGTCGTCCAGATCGGTCAGGTAGAGGTTGAGCTTGACGATGTCGCCCAGGCTGCCGGCGGCTTCTTCGCACACGGCATTCAGGTTGGTGAAGACCTGACGCGCCTGCGCCTCGATACCGCCCTCGACGACTTCCATCGTCTGCGGGTCCAGCGGAATCTGGCCGGACAGATAGACGGTGTTGCCCGCCTTGATCGCCTGGGAATACGGACCGATGGCAGCAGGGGCCTTGTCGGTGTTGATGATCGCGCGATTGCTCATGACATGCTCCTTGTGACTGCGCTCAAGCCTTGCCGGTTGCGAGTGTTGTGCGGTGGCGGCCTTCAGCAGCGGGTTACGATTGTGGTTATAGGGTCTCGCCATCCATGGCGAGTTCGGTCGCGGTCAAGATCCTGCATTGCCTCGAGCTGACCTACCGTCGAGTTGACATGCATGGCCCTGGCCGCGACACGGGTGTTCAAGAAGAACGTGTCCGATGGCCGCTCTGCGGCAGCCTTGAAAACAAAAACCGCGCCGCCCGCCAGTGGCGGACGACGCGGCCAGTACGGTAGATCAGCTGAGGACGCGGGTGATTCGCTCCACGTGCAACAGGTTGCGCATGCGCTTGATGATGCGCGCCAGATGAATGCGGTCACGCACGGCCAGCGTCAGATTGACGATGGCCAGATGGGCGTCGCGTTCCTCGATGCCGATGCGCTCGATATTGGCTTCGGCATCGGTGACAAGCTCGGCGAGTTCGGCGATCAGGCCGCGCTGGGTCTGTGCCTCGATACGCAGCGCCACCGTGAAGTCGCCTTCGACCTGATCGGCCCAGGTCAGCGGGAAGACGCGTTCCGGATCGCTGGCCAGTTCGGTGATGTTGCTGCATTCCTGGCGATGGACCACCAGGCCCTTGCCGGCCGACAGATGACCCATGATCGGCTCGCCGGGCAGCGGGTGACAGCAGCGCGCGTAGCTGGTGACCATGCTGTTGCCACCGCTGACCTGCATCGGGCTGTTGCCGCTGTTCTCCGCCTGGACGTTGCCGTCCTTGGCCGAGAACTTGGGCTGCTGAGTCATGGCGCTGGTCGTGTCGCTCAGAAGGCTCTGGGCCACGCTGTAGGCGGCGCGGGTGCCGAGCCCGATGGACTCGAGCAGATCATCACGCCCGCCTTCCAGTTCCAGCTCCGCAGCCAGCGTATCGAGACGCTTGGACGGCAGCTGCTCGAGGGAAGAATCCAGGCCGGCGAGCGCCTTGTTGAGCAGGCGCTGGCCCAGGGTCACGGATTCGCTGCGCTGCTGATGCTTGAGGTAATGACGCACGGCAGAGCGCGCCTTGGCCGTGGTGACGAAGTTGAGCCACGCCAGATTGGGCTTGGCGCCCGGCGCAGTGATGACTTCGACGGTCTGGCCACTCTCCAGCGGCGAGGACAGCGGCGCCAGATGACGATCGATGCGGCAGGCGATACAGCTGTTGCCGACATCGGTGTGCACCGCATAGGCAAAATCGACCGCCGTCGCGCCGCGCGGCAATTCCATGATGTCGCCCTTGGGGGTGAACACGTAGGTATCGTCGGGGAAGAGATCGTTCTTGACGTGCTCGATGAACTCGAGCGAGTTGCCGGCATGGCGCTGCATCTCGAGCAGACCCCGTACCCATTCGCGGGCACGCGCATGGCTGCCGGCGCCGATGGGACGGTCGGTCTGGCCGGCCTTGTAGAGCCAGTGCGCCGCGATGCCGTTGTTGGCCATCGCTTCCATCTCGCGGGTACGGATCTGTACCTCGATGGGCATGCCGTTCATGCCGAACAGCGTGGTGTGCAGACTCTGGTAGCCGTTGGCCTTGGGGATCGCGATGTAATCCTTGAAGCGACCCGGCACCGGCTTGTAGAGATTGTGCACCACGCCGAGGATGCGATAGCAGCTGTCCACGTCATCGGTGATGATGCGGAAGCCGAACACGTCCATCAATTCATTGAAGGGCTTCTGCTGGTCACGCATCTTGCGATAGATGGACAGCAGATGCTTCTGACGACCGATCACCGAGCCGGGCAGCTGATCGCGCTCCAGCGCGTTCTGCAGACTGGCCTGGATCTCGCGCATCAGGGTGCGACGATTGCCACGCGCGGCGGTGACGGCACGCTTGATGCGTTCGGAACGCATCGGGTGCAGCGCCTGGAAGGAGAGGTCTTCCAGCTCGACGCGAATGGTGTTGATACCGAGGCGGTTGGCGACGCGGGCGTAGATCTCGAGCGTCTCACGGGCGATGCGACGCTTCTTCTCTGGGCGCAGGGCGCCGAGGGTACGCATGTTGTGGAGACGGTCGGCCAGCTTGACGATGATGACGCGGATGTCCTGGGACATCGCCAGCACCATCTTCTGGAAGTTCTCGGCCTGGGCGACGGCCTTGTCCTCGAAGGTGATCTGGGTCAGCTTCGAGACGCCATCCACCAGCAGGGCGACGGGTTCGCCGAACTGGCCTGCCAGTGCCTCGAAGGTCACGCTGGTGTCTTCGATGACATCGTGCAGCATGGCGGCCATCAGGCTCTGATGGTCCATGTGCATGTTGGCGAGAATGTTCGCCACCGCCAGCGGGTGGGTCACATAGGGCTCACCGGAACGCCGGCGCTGGCCATCGTGGGCCTGCTCGGCGTAATAGAAGGCGCGCCTAACCTGACGGATCTCTTCCTCGGGAAGATAACCGCCCAGGCGGTCTGCCAGGTCATCGATCGTGAACATTCAGCGGCCTTGGCTCAGAGTGATTCCGGGCCCGCACCCCGTGCTCCGGCCGCGAGGGCGGGAGTGGCAGAGGTGCGGAAGCACACATGCAGTCGGCAGGTTGAGCGTGGGCTCAGTCTTCGATCTGCGGCATTACCGGCTTGCGCTGGATCGGAGCTTCGACCGGCTCGTTCAGGATGTCACGACCGACCAGACCGGCCGCCACTTCGCGCAGGGCGAGGACGGTGGGCTTGTCGTTTTCCCACGGCAGTTGGGCGTTGCGGCTGCCGCGTGACAGCTGACGGGCACGACGAGTGGAGATCATCACCAGCTGGAAGCGGTTGTCGACGTTCTCGAGGCAATCTTCTACGGTTACGCGAGCCATGGCGGTGCACCTATCAATAGCGGGATATTCGGGGTTCGCTGTCGGCGTGTAATCAGCGCAGAGTGCCGCGACCGCTAGGGGTCACTTACCCTGATCATCTGACAGTATCTCGCACACGACGCAAGCACAATGCCGCTGAGCCGGCCCGCCAGGGGCGAGACGGCTCAGCGGCCAATGATTCTGAAAGGGAATCGAGTCTACTCGACGCCGTCGTGACATGACAAGTCAGGCGCGATCAACTCCTTCGCCTGGCGCGTCTGTCGGCGGCGTACGCGACCACAGCGCGCATGATCAGGACGAAAGCCGGCAAGTCCTGCCCGACTGTCAGGCTGTCCGAACTGCTGTCAGAACGGCTGGCCGCGCGGCTGACTGAGCGTCTGACCGAGCAGCGGGATTCCCGCCGCCGTCATCAGTCGGCCAGCAGGGAGTCGAGCAGTGCCGCGTGGCGATGCTGCACGCGCGGCAGACGCGCACGCTGGGCATTGACGAGTCCGCACAGCTCGTCGAGGGCCTGCTCGAAGTCATCATTGATGACGATCAGGTCGTATTCGTCATAGTGGGACATCTCGCTGACCGCATCGCGCATGCGACGCGCGATCACGTCCTCGCCATCGGTACCGCGACCGGACAGACGCTCGAGCAGCGCTTCACGCGACGGCGGCAGGATGAAGATGGAGACGGCCTCCGGCACTTGGGTGCGCACTTGCTGGGCACCTTGCCAGTCGATCTCGAGGATGACGTCCTCGCCCTTGCTCAGGCGAGCTTCGACCGCCGGACGCGAGGTGCCATAGAAGTTGTCGAAGACCTGGGCGTGCTCGAAGAAGTCGCCCTGCTCGATCATGGTCTTGAAGTGATCGACATCCACGAAGTGGTAGTTGACGGCATCCTGCTCGCCCGGGCGCTGGCCGCGGGTGGTGTGCGAGACGGACACGCCGATACCGTCCATGCGCTCCAGCAGTGCCTTGACCAGGGTGGTCTTGCCGGCGCCGGACGGCGCGGAAATGATGTAGAGCGTGCCACGTGCGTTGCTGGCCGCCGAGGAAGATGCTGAAGAAGTCGAAGACATGGAAGTGATCCGCTTGCTGTCGCTGAATCGCGGCATTATCGCATAATCCACCCCGCTTGGGCTGCACGCGCGCATGACAGCCCCGTGATGCAATGTTGCAGCTCGGGCATCACAGTTGTCGTCGCGAAGTGGCTGGGTTGGCGTGGCGTTATCTGCAACAATGGTCGTATATTTAAGTTATCACTCAAGCGTCGGTCAGTTCTCGCGCCGGCCTTTGGGCTTGAAGGGACACACGGTTTGCCGCCGCCTCGCCATGCTGGCCTGAGCTCGCGCACTCCCGTGATTTCCATCGCGCCTCGCCACTTGCCAGACGCGTACATAAGTCGATAGAGCAGCGCCAGACGTGCCGCAGGCCTCCGCCAGAGAGGCCGCGCACGAGCGCATCACCCGTTACCTGTCCCGCGCGCCATTCATTCCCGCCTTCCGGCTGATGATGAATGGCGCGCGGTCTTTTGCCCTGCGTAGCGCCAGCCATGCGCGGGCAATGTCAGCCGTGGCCTGCCCCTGATTGTGGCGCCACGGCTGAGTACGGCCACGGGTGATACCCCCTTTTCAAGTTTCAGGAGACCCGGACATGTCTGCCTCCCCCGTTGCGCGCCATCCGCGCATCGCCGAACTGGCGCTGGCGCTCGGTGCCTTTGCCATCGGCACGACCGAATTCGTGATCATGGGTCTGATGCCCAACATCGCGGCGGACTTCAATGTGTCATCCCAACAGGTCGGCTACGCCATCAGTGCCTATGCGATGGGCGTGGTGGTCGGCGCGCCCCTGATCTCGGCGCTGGGTGCACGCCTGCCGCGTCGCGGGCTGCTGATCGGTCTGATGCTGCTGTTCGCGGTCAGCAACGTGGCCAGCCTGCTCGCACCGTCGCTGACCAGCTTTGCCGCGCTGCGCTTCATCGCCGGCCTGCCACATGGTGTCTATCTGGGCGTCGCGGCCCTGGTGGCGGCGGATGCTGCCCCCGCCGGCGAGCGCGGGCGGGCCGTCGGCCGCGTGATGATGGGCCTGACGGTGGCGATTCTGATCGGGGCGCCAGCGGCGACCTGGTTCGGTAGCCTGTTCGGTTGGCATTCCGCCTTCCTCGTCGTCGGCCTGCTGGCGCTGGCCACGGCGCTGCTGGTGCGTGGCTTCGTGCCCTATCAGGCCGGCAATCAGGACGCGACCCCGCTGACTGAGCTGGCAGCGCTGATCAAGCCGCGGGTGCTCTATACCCTCGGTATCGCCTGCATCGGTTTCGGCGGCATGTTCAGTGTCTACAGCTATGCGGTGGAGACGCTCAATGTCCAGGCCGGGCTGTCCCAGAATCTGGTGCCGATGGTGCTGGCCGTCTTCGGGGTGGGTACCATCATCGGCAACCTGATCGGTAGCCGTGCCGCGGACATCGACCTGATGCGCACCATTCCTGCCGTGCTGATCTGGAGCGCGCTGGTGCAGGGCGGCTTCTACTTCGCCGCCGATGGTGTCTGGAGCGGTATCCTGTTCGTCGGGCTGGTCGGTACCGGCATCGGTCTGGCACCGGCGCTGCAGATGCGCCTGATGGATGTGGCGGAAGACGCCCAGACCATGGCAGCGACGCTCAATCATGCGGCCTTCAACATCGCCAATGCACTGGGCGCCTGGTGTGGTGGCATGGCCTTCGCCTATGGTCCGTCGCATTCCTCCATCGGCCTGGTCGGGGTTGCGATGGCCATCGCGGGCTTGATCGTCTTCCTGCTCGGACAGCGGCATGAGCGCCGCGAGCTGCAGACGGCTTCTGCCTGATGTGGGCCTGAAGCGAGGTTGTGAACGCGAGGCCAGACAAGTGAGATAAGAAAGCCCCGTGAGCACAAGCCGCAACGCAAGACGCCGCCCTTCGGGGCGGCGTCTTGCGTTTCCGTGGCGGAACGTCCGTGGCGGCATGTCTGTGGAGGACAGTCTGTAGTGGGCCGTTTGTTCAGGGCCGTCTGAGAAGCGGCGCCGGCAAGTCAGCGGCGGGGTACCGTCAGCGCTGCTGACGTGCGCGCGTCGGCGACATGCCGAAGTAATCGCGGAAGCAATGGCTGAAGTGGGTAGTGCTGACGAAACCACAGGCCACGGTGACCTCGGTGATGCTGGCGTTGCCCTGTGTCAGCAGCTGGCGTGCACGGGTCAGGCGCAGCTCCAGATAGTAGCGCGAGGGCGTGGTATCCAGATGGCGGGTGAACAGGCGCTCGATCTGGCGGCGTGACAGCGTCACGCAATGCGAGATCTCACTCATGCTCAAAGGCTCCTCGAGATTGTTGCTCATCAGCTCGAGAATGGTGCGCAGCGCCTCCGGGTGCTGGCTGTCCGGCGCGGGCAGCGTCTGGTCCGGGTGCCAGGGGCTGGGCGTCGCGGGGCGCTCGCAGGCGAGGATTTCCTCGACACTGCGCGCCAGGTCATCGCCGTGACGCTGGCGCATGGCTTCCAGCATCATGTTCAGAGCGCTTCCGGCATTGGTGCAGCTGAAGCGTGCCGCTTCCACCACCAGCGGGGCACGTGACAGCTCCAGCTGGGGGAATGACTCGCTGAACAGCGCCGCATTCTCGGGATGGATGGTGCAGCGATGGCCCGCCATCACGCCGGCGGCCGCCAGGAAGTAGCTGCCGTTCCACAGACTGCCGAGGCGACAGCCCTGGTGGTCGGCTCGGCGCAAGACCTCGCTCAGCAAGGAAATCTCGTCCAGCTGCACCCGGTAGCCGCCGCACACGATGATCATGTCGATCTGCGCCTGCCCCAGCGACTCGAGCCCGGCGCTGGCCATGATGTCGATGCCCAGATCACTGCGTACGCTGCCCGCCGTCACCCCGAAGGTGTGAATGCGATAGAAGGGAACGTCTCTAAGCAGATTGGCCGTGACCAGCACATCGAGGGCGCTGGTGAAGGCGGGCATCGAGAAATGCTCCAACAGAATGAAGGCGACATTGAGCGGTGCGCTCTGGGTACAGGTCACGTCCTTGAGCAGATGCTGATTGCGACGCTTCATCGCGGGGGTGAAGTCGCGGCGGCGGGGCGAGGTCATGGCTTGCGTTCGTTGCAGGGGCCGCGAGCGGCAGTGGATCGAAGGCGACCGGCAGGGTGGGCCACCGTGAGACTCCATCCTCGCAGCTGCGCGATCCCGCGGCGAGCCTCACGCTGGTGGTTACGGGGTGGCAGGCATGTAATGAGGCTGTTGGCTTGATGATACGTCGCGTTACATGGGTGTAAAAACAATCACTTGTGGCATATTCGGCGCTTTCCCACCTGTTAGACTGCCCCGTCACTCAGATCATGCCCCGAGGCTGACTAATGACGGATACCACCCGGACTGCCTTGTCCGGCTCCGCAACCCAAGCAGCTCCCCTTTCCGATCACGCCGCATCTGTTGCTGATCACACCGCATCCTCTTCTGATAAAGCAGCTTCACTTCCTGATTCCGAACTTACCGCGCTCAACAGCTCCCGCAGTCTGGATTGGCCGGTCTTCCTCCTCAGTGGAGGCGTGATGGCGCTGTTCGTCGCCGCCGCGCTCATCGACCTGGACGGCGTGTCGGCCCTGATCAATCATGCCTTCGACTTCTCGACCACCTACTTCGGTGCCTATTGGCAGGGCTTGATGATCGTGACCTTCCTCGTCGCCGTCGGCATGACCTTCGGGCGCACGGGGCGCGTGGTACTGGGCGGGTTGGCGACGCCTGACATCTCCACACCGCGCTGGATGGCGACCATTCTGTGTACCCTGCTGGCCGGTGGTGGTGTGTTCTGGGCCGCCGCAGAGCCCATCGCGCACTTCGCCTCGCCGCCGCCCGTCTTCGGGCCGGATGCGCCGGTCGGCAATCTCGATGCGGCCTACAATGCGCTGGCGCAGAGCTTCATGCACTGGGGCTTTCTTGGCTGGGCAGTGCTGGGCAGCCTGACGGGTGTCGTCTTCATGCACCTGCACTATGAGAAGGGCCTGCCGCTCAAGCCGCGCACCTTGCTCTATCCGTTGCTCGGCGAGCGTGTGATGCATGGGCCGATCGGCGCGCTGGTCGATGCCTGCTGCGTACTGGCCGTCATCGCGGGCACCGTGGGGCCGGTGGGTTTCCTGGGTATCCAGGTCAGTTATGGGCTCAATGCGCTGTTCGGCATTCCCGATACCTACGCGACGCAACTGGTGCTGCTGGCCATCCTGACTCTCGTCTACACCCTTTCTGCCGTCAGTGGCGTGATGCGCGGCATCCAGTTCCTGAGCAGTGCCAATGTGCTGATCGGCGGGGCGATGCTGTTCTTCATCGTGCTCTTCGGGCCGACCGAATTCCTGCTCAAGGCCTTCCCGCTGGGCATGGTCGACTACCTGGACAACATCGTGCCGATGGCGGTCTTCCGCGGCGACAGTGGCTGGCTGGATAGCTGGACGCTGTTCTTCTGGGGCTGGTTCATCGGCTTCGGCCCGCTGATGGCGATGTTGGTCGCGCGTATCTCACGGGGACGTACGCTGCGTCAGATGGTGCTGCTGATCACCATCCTGTCGCCGCTCGCGACCTGTGTCTGGTTCACCATTCTTGGCGGCAGCGGCCTGGCCTTCGAACTGGCGAATCCGGGCAGTGTCTCGGGGCCGTTCACCGGCTTCAACCTGTCGGCGGCCTTGATCGCCATCACCCAGCAGCTACCGTTCGGCTTCATCATGTCGGTGCTGTTCCTGATCCTCTCGGCGCTGTTCGTGGCCACGACCGGGGATTCGATGACCTACGCCATCTCGATGGTGATGAGCGGACACGACAATCCGCCACGCAGCGTGCGTGTGTTCTGGAGCCTGATCATGGGTGTCGTGGCAGCCATCCTGATCTCGATGGGCAATGGCGGCATCAATGCGCTGCAATCCTTCATCGTGGTGACCGCGGTGCCTGTCTCGCTGGTGCTGTTGCCCAGCCTGTGGAATGCCCCACGTATCGCGCGGCAGATGGCGCGTGAGCAAGGGCTGTAACTGGCTGTGCCTGGACTTGAAAAAGGCCGCCCACTCGGGCGGCCTTTTCGTGTCGCCATGCACGGATCAGTCTGACATGGCCCAAAGAGGGCAGCCGAGGGAGGTCATGAGTTGTTATCACCGATGCCCGGATGTAAAACGGCTGTAGGCTTGGTGATACGTCGCGTTACATAGGTGTAAAAACAACGTCTTGTGTCATAGTTCAGCGTTTTACGGCTGATACACTGCACCGTCACTCAGATCATGCCCAGAGGCTGACTAATGACGGATTCTTCCCGGACTGTTTCGTCCGGCTCCGCCACACCGGTAAATCCCCCCGCTGAACCCGCCCACACCCCGCAAGGTATCGACTGGCCCGTCTTCATCATCAGTGGTGGCGTATTGGCATTGTTCGCCATCGCCGCACTGGTGGATCTCGAGGCTGTCTCCGCGCTCATCCAGAGTGCCTTCGGTGTCTCGACCCAATACTTCGGTGCCTATTGGCAAGCGCTGATGCTGGCGACCTTCGTCATCGCCATCGTGCTGACCATCGGCCGTACCGGGCGGGTGCGCATGGGCGGACTGGCGGCGCCGGATATCTCGACGCTGCGCTGGATGGCCATCATCCTGTGCACGTTGCTGGCTGGGGGTGGTGTCTTCTGGGCAGCGGCAGAGCCGATCGCTCACTTCACCTCACCGCCGCCGGTGTTCGGCGCGGACGCCCCGACGGGCAATGCCGATGCCGCCTACAACGCGCTGGCGCAGAGCTTCATGCACTGGGGCTTTCTGGCCTGGGCGATGCTCGGCAGCCTGACCGGCATCATCTTCATGTACCTGCACTACGAGAAGGGCCTGCCGCTCAAACCGCGCACGCTGCTCTATCCGCTGTTCGGCGACCGCGTCATGCGTGGCCCCATCGGTGCACTGGTCGATGCCTGTTGCGTGCTGGCAGTGGTGGCTGGAACCGTCGGCCCCATCGGCTTCCTCGGTCTGCAGGTCAGCTATGGGCTCAATGCGCTGTTCGGCATTCCCGATACCTACGCGACCCAGCTCACGCTGCTGCTCGTGCTGACCGTCATCTACACCCTATCCGCCGTCAGCGGCGTGACCCGTGGTATCCAGTTCCTGAGCAGCACCAACGTCCTGCTCGGCGGCGCGCTGTTGCTGTTCATCCTGATCATGGGCCCGACCGGCTTCCTGCTCGAAGCCTTCCCGCAGGGCCTGGTGCGCTACGTCGGTGATTTCGTCGCCATGTCCACCTTCCGGGCTGACGATGGCTGGCTGAATGGCTGGACGCTGTTCTTCTGGGGCTGGTTCATCGGCTATGGTCCGCTGATGGCGATGTTCGTCGCGCGTATCTCGCGTGGCCGCACCCTGCGTCAGATGGTGCTGTTGATCGCGGTCATTTCGCCACTGGTCACCTGCCTGTGGTTCACCATCATCGGTGGCAGTGGACTGGCGTTCGAGCTGAGCAATCCGGGCAGCGTCTCTGGCCCGTTCACCGGCTTCAACCTGCCGGCAGCACTGATCGCCATCACCCAGCAGCTGCCGTTCGGCTTCACCATCTCGGTGTTGTTCCTGGTGCTGACCACGCTGTTCGTCGCCACGACCGGGGATTCGATGACCTACGCGGTCTCGATGGTGATGAGCGGCCATGACAACCCGCCGCGCGGCGTGCGCGTGTTCTGGAGCCTGATGATGGGCGTGGTCGCGGCGCTGCTGATCTCGATGGGCGATGGCGGCATCAACGCGCTGCAATCCTTCATCGTCGTCACCGCCGTGCCAGTGTCGCTGATTCTGCTGCCCAGCCTGTGGAACGCTCCGCTGATTGCCCGCCGCATGGCGCGCGAGCAGGGCGTCTGATCGGCTCGCACGCTCAAGCGCAATGAGCGCGTCGCACCATCAAAAACGCCGCCCCGAGGGGCGGCGTTTTCGTGTCTGGCTATCAGTCGTCAGTGATCAGACGCTGACGTTCAGCGTCACATCGATGTTGCCACGCGTCGCGTTGGAGTAAGGGCACACCTGGTGCGCCTTCTCGACCAGTGCATCCGCCTCGGACTTGTCCATGCCCGGCAGGCTGATATCCAGCGCCACCTCGATACCGAAACCGGCCGGAATCTGGCCGATACCGACCTTGCCGGTGATCTCCAGGCCTTCCGGCAACTTCACGCCATCAGTGCTGGCCACGTGCTTCATGGCACCGATGAAGCAGGCAGAATACCCCGCCGCGAACAGCTGCTCCGGGTTGGTACCTTCACCGCCACCACCGCCCAGCTCCTTCGGTGTGCTCAGGGTGACATCCAGCGCACCATCGGAAGAACGCGACTTGCCCTCACGACCCCCAGTGGTAGTGGCTTCTGCACGGTACAGCACTTGTTCGATAGACATGCCTGACTCCTTGAGCGGAAAAGCCCTCAGTCGAGGGATGCAGACAAGATTGTGGCTGTGGGGCTGAGTTTCAATTGCTAGGACACGGGAGCCAGCCATTCACAGTAGATGTGCGCGATAGCTTTGCGGATTGAGCGTCAATTGCGGGTAAAGATCCCCCCTCAAGCAGTACATGTTGGGTTGGGTTAAGAAGCTAAAGATGCGGAAAAGATGGTAGTGCTCAGGATTGGCTTGCGAGCATTTGAGTTCATTTGGCGTGATGAAAAAAGCGCACTCTTTGGCGAATGCCGTCGTCTTCACCTCGATCCAGCGCTCTCGTCCATCCGCATCAAAAGACAGGACGTCATAGCCCAATCCATCGCCCTGGGTTTCCGCCACATGCTCGACCTTCTCGGCCAGCGATGTGTGGCCTTCTTTTCTGAGGCGCATCTTTTCAAAGGCCACCACAAAGCGCTCGCCAGCACTCCCTAGAGCATGGTTGCGGGCTTCTCGCGCCAAGTAGTCGCGCTTAACCGGCGTGGGCGTCACGTAACGCTGTTTGGATTCCTGCACGCTGGTCTGAGGTGTTTTAGACTCCGGCGGTGTGACAATAATGGAAGTATCTTTTGGGGCCGGCGCATCAATGACTGGCCGGTCTGCTGCATTGCGTGCTGCCTGATCGAATAGCTCAGTACGAAGTAGGTGGCGCTCAACAACATCGACCAGCATGCCCTGATAATTGCTCATCGGCTTGTAGCCATTGATATAGGGGCAGTCAGCATCTCGTAGTACGGCACTGATGTTTTGATGCTTAAATTCGATAGAAGCCTTTGAGCGATTATTTAATTTCTCGGCAAGCTCACGATTGTGGTCTGTTTTCACGTAATGCTGGCCACACAGTTCTGCAACCAGCATCTTCTTGTACGTTTCGACAATCGCTGTGACTTCTTCACCACTCCATGGTTCGGGTCTGCTCATCCGGCTAACTCCTTTGGCGGGATATCACTCGATATTCTGAATCTGCTCACGCATCTGTTCGATCAGCACCTTGAGCTCGACGGCGCAGCGCGTGGTGTCGGCGACGACGGATTTGGAGGAGAGGGTGTTGGCTTCGCGGTTGAGTTCCTGCATCAGGAAGTCGAGGCGGCGGCCAATGGGGCCTTTCTGGGTGAGCTGACGACGGACTTCGCCGACGTGGGTGTCGAGGCGGTCGAGCTCTTCGTCGACGTCGGCCTTCTGGGCCATCAGGGTCAGTTCGGCTTCCAGGCGTTGCGGGTCGAGGGTGGCGCGGACTTCTTCGAGGCGGGCGAGCAGGGTTTCGCGCTGACGGGCGAGGATGTCCGGCATCAGGCGGCGGACTTCGGCGACGTGGGTGTCGACGCCATCGAGGCGTGCGCTGATCAGCTCGGCGAGGCGTTCGCCTTCGCGGGCGCGGCCTTCGATGTGCTCGTCCAGTGCGCGCTTGAACAGGCGGAGGGCATCGGCCTTGATACGCTCCTGATCGGCGCCTTCGCGCACCAGCACACCGGGGTAGTCGAGCAGGGCGAGGCGTGAGGGCTGAGGGGCGTCCGGGCAGTGCTGGCCGACTTCGGCGAGCACGCGGCTGAGTTCGCCCAGGCGTCTGGCATCGACGGCGAGGCTGTCGGCACCGGCTTCGGCGTCAAAGCGCAGCGAGAGTTCGACCTTGCCGCGATTGAGGCGTTTGCGCAGGCCTTCGCGGAAGGCGCTTTCCAGTTCGCGCAGGCTGTCGGGCAGGCGGAAGTGCGGTTCGAGATAGCGCTGATTGACCGAGCGCAGCTCCAGCGTCAGGGTGCCGTAGTCGGCTTCGTAGGTCTGGCGGCTGAAGGCGGTCATGCTGTGGACCATGACATGCTCCTTGTCGGTTGGCTGTCGAGAGAGAGGCGGCGCAAGAGCGACCGCGCTGATAGCCTGAAGTGTACGCGTGCCGCTCTTGAGCGCCCAGTGATCAGGGGCAGGACCGGCCCGCGCGGCGCGAAGGTCGTCGCCCGTGGCTGCGGCGTGTAGACTCTGGCCTCCCGAATACTGCAACAAGGAATCCCCATGAGCGAAGCCAACGTGACCCGTCCCAGTGGCCGTACCCCGGAGCAGCCGCGCGAGATCCGCCTGACCCGTGAGTTCACTCGTCACGCCGAGGGTTCGGTGCTGGTGGAGTTCGGGGAGACCCGCGTGCTGTGCACCGCCTCTGTCGTGGCGGGCGTGCCGCGCTGGCTGCGCGGTTCCGGCAAGGGCTGGCTGACCGCCGAGTACGGCATGCTGCCGCGGGCGACCCATACCCGTAATGATCGTGAAGCGGCGCGTGGCAAGCAGGGTGGCCGCACGGTGGAGATCCAGCGGCTGATCGGCCGTGCACTGCGCGCCGCGGTGGACCTCAAGAAGCTGGGCGAATACACCATCACCATCGATTGCGATGTGCTGCAGGCCGATGGCGGCACGCGTACCGCGGCGATCACCGGTGGCTGTGTGGCGCTGGTCGACGCGCTGCAGGGCCTGCAGCGTGAGCGCAAGATCAAGACCGACCCGCTGGTGAGTCTGGTCAGCGCCGTGTCGGTCGGCATCTACAAGGGCGTGCCGGTCACCGATCTCGACTATCCGGAAGACAGCAAGGCCGATACTGACATGAATGTCGTGATGGCCGAAGGCAAGGGGCTGATCGAGGTGCAGGGCACCGCAGAAGGCGCGGCCTTCGATCGTGCCGAGCTCAATGCCCTGCTGGATCTCGCCGAGCGTACCGGTGAGCAGCTATTCGCCGCGCAGCGCGCCGCACTCGGCATGCCGGCCGACGCCTGAGCCCTGCGGCACGGCCGCTGTGTCATGAGTGCCATGTCATGAGCGCTGCGTCATGAGCGCTTGACGCCAGACAGAAAACGCCCCCACCGCTTGCGCGATGGGGGCGTTTTCGTCAGTGCCCGAAGGCACATCATGCGACTGGCAGGGTGGCCCGAGGCCGAACGCTCAAGGGGTGACAGCGTGCATCACAGCTCGAGGTCGTACTCGACGATGACCGGTGCGAACTCGCTGAAGGTGGCATCGGTGTCGATCCAGGCGTCCTTGATATGACGACGCAGGTTCGGGTCGATGACCTGATAGTCGAGGCGCCAGCCTTCCTGACGGGCGCGCGGCTGGTCACTGTCCAGCGCTGGCCACCAGGAGTACTGGTCGGCATCGCGATTGACTTCGCGGAAGGCGTCGATGAAGCCGATCGGGCCGAAGACCTGATCCATCCATGCACGCTCTTCCGGCTTGAAGCCCGGGGTCATCTGATTGTCGGACCAGTTGGCGAGGTCGACAGTCTTGTGGGCCACATGCCAGGTGCCGCAGATCATGTAATCACGACGCTTGCGGCGCAGCTTGCTGAGGTATTCCTGGTACTGCTCCATGAAGGCGCCCTTGGCAGCCGGATCACTGCCGTCAGGCATCAGGAAAGAGCAGATGCTGAAGCGGTCGTAATCGGCCTGCAGGTAGCGGCCTTCGTTATCGCACTGCTCGAAGCCCAGTCCATACATGATGGCCTTGGGAATCTGGCGGCAATAGAGGCCAACCCCTGAGAAGCCGTCTTTTTCGGCGTCCAGGAAGTAGCCTTCGTACCCTTCCGGGTAGAGGATGCTGTCGTCGAGCTCGAAGCTCTTGGCCTTGAGGTTCTGGATGCAGACGACGTCGGCGTCCTGACTGGCAAGCCAGTCGAGGAAGCCGCGGCTGACCGCTTCTCGAATACCATTGACGTTAACTGTAGCGATTTTCATACGTGGTCCCTGGTTCGTCGCGCCTGTATGATACCCGAGCTTTAGACGATTTGGTAAATGGCTAACGAATTCAAAGGTGATATCGGATGCAGGACTACCAGCGGGAGTTCATTGAGTTTGCCATCGAGCAGGACGTGCTGCGGTTTGGCGAGTTTACGCTCAAGTCCGGGCGGGTGAGCCCCTACTTCTTCAATGCTGGTCTATTCCGCTCCGGACAGGCCCTGGCACGTCTGGGACGCTTTTACGCGCGTGCCATCGTCGAATCAGGCCTGGAAGCCGATGTGCTGTTCGGCCCGGCGTACAAGGGTATCCCGCTGGGCGCCGTGACGGCCGTGGCGCTGGCGGATCATCATGATCGTGACATGCCGTTTACCTTCAATCGCAAGGAAGCCAAGACCCACGGTGAAGGGGGCTCGTTGGTCGGCGCGCCCCTCGAAGGCCGCGTGATGATCATCGATGATGTCATCACCGCCGGCACCGCCATCGGCGAAGTGATGGAGATCATCCACGCCGAGAGTGCCAAGGCTGCGGGCGTCGTGATCGCACTGGACCGTCAGGAGCGCGCTCCCGATGGTCAGGGAGGCCTGAAGGCGAACAGCGCCATTCAGGAAGTGGAGGCACGTTTCTCCATGCCCGTGGTCAGTATCGTGACGCTCGACCAGGTGCTCGAATATCTGGAACAATACGCACAGCAGGAACTGTCTGGGCATGCGGTCGCGATTCGCGACTACCGTGCGCAATACGGTCTCCAGGGCGCCTGAGAGCGTTCATGACCCGCGCAGCATTACCTTCCCAGTCACGTACAGAGGTGCATACATGACAGCTCACCGTAACATTCTCGGCCTTTCGGCAGCCATCCTCGCGGCCAGTCTGTCCGCCCCGGCCATGGCCGGCAACGCTGACCTCAACCTGAATACTGAAGCCGTTCAGGGCGAAATCAATGGCGAGATCAGCAATGGCGTCCAGCTCGGCGGCGGTATCCTGTCCAGCGATGACCACGACGACGTCACTGCCGGCCACGTCCAGCTGCTGGGCACCGAGCGCACCAGCGAATACGACGTGGGCCTCGGCGCACGCTGGAGCCAGTACGACACCGACCACGGTGACGGCGGCGGTCTGGGCCTCGGCGGCTACGGCTACTACTACCTGCCGGGCGCACCGCGCGTCTCGCTGGGTGGCTACGGCTACGTGACCCCGGACGTCGCGACCAGCAACGACCTCGAGCACAGCTATGAATACGGCCTGCGCGCACGGTATCAGGTCATCGACAACGTCGAAGGCTATGTCGGCTACCGCAAGGTGAAGGCCGACTTCGAGAACCGTGACGAACGCACGCTGGATTCCGGCCCGCTGGTCGGCATGCGTCTGCAGTTCTGAGCATGGTTCTCGGCAACGCGTGCTCCGCGTGAGCCACGCATTGCGGTAAGATGGCGGGCCCTTCGGGGCCCGCTTTGCGTTGTCATGGCCAGGTGAGCATGCCAGGTGAGCATCGCCGGCCAGCCCCCTGTTGTCGCCTTCTGCCGCGAGTCTGCTCATGCTCGATATCGTGCTCTATCAGCCCGAGATTCCGCCCAATACCGGCAATATCATCCGGCTGTGTGCCAATACCGGTTACCGCCTGCATCTGATCGAGCCGTTGGGGTTCGAGCTGGATGACAAGCGCCTGCGCCGCGCCGGTCTCGATTATCATGAGTGGGCGCGTGTGCAGCGTCATGCCAGCCTCGATGACTTCGTCGCAACCGTGAAGCCTGCACGCATCTTCGCGCTTTCGACGCGTGGCCGCACCGCGCCGCATGAGGCCAGTTTCCAGGCCGGTGATGCGCTGGTGTTCGGCCCCGAGACACGCGGTCTGCCACAGGCGATGCTCGACAGTCTGCCCCGCGAGCAGGTGTTGCGCCTGCCAATGCTGGCCGACAGCCGCAGCATGAACCTGTCGAATGCCGTCGCCGTGGTCGCCTATGAAAGCTGGCGTCAGCTGGATTTCGCCGGCGCCGTGCAGCTCGATTGATCTGACGCATAGCGTTTGAGATGACCCACTTCCCCTCGCCCAGCAGGACACCGTGATGACCGAGATCCGTGATCGCCTCGCCAAGCTCAACCCCCGCCAGCAGGAAGCCGTGCGCGCCATCGATGGCCCCTGTCTGGTACTGGCCGGTGCCGGATCAGGCAAGACCAGCGTGATCACGACCAAGATCGCCTATCTGGTGCAGGAATGCGGCATGAAGGCACGCAACATCGCCGCCGTGACCTTCACCAACAAGGCGGCGCGCGAGATGAAGGAGCGTGTCGGCAAGATGCTCAAGGGTCGCGAGGGCCACGGGCTGATCGTCTCGACCTTCCACACCCTCGGCCTGACCATCATCCGCGGCGAGCTGAAGACGCTGGGCTACAAGCCGGGCTTCTCGCTGTTCGACACCGATGACGCCAAGGTGTTGATCAAGGAGCTGATGCACAAGGAAGCCGACACCGACGCCGAGCAGATCAACGCGGTGCAGAGTCAGATCTCCACCTGGAAGAATGATCTGATCCTGCCCGGGGCGGCGCTGTCGCATGCCGAGGATGAAGACGCCCAGTACGCCGCGGTGATCTACGAGGCCTACAACCGGCACCTCAAGGCCTACAACGCGGTCGACTTCGATGACCTGATCCTGCTGCCCGTGGTGCTGTTCCGTGATCACCCCGAGGTGCTGGCGCGCTGGCAGCGGCGCATCCACTACATGCTGGTCGATGAGTATCAGGACACCAACATCAGCCAGTACCTGCTGGTGAAGATGCTGATGCAGGAGCGCCAGACCTTCACGGTGGTGGGCGATGATGACCAGTCGATCTACGCCTGGCGCGGCGCGCGCCCCGAGAATCTCGTCACTCTCGGCGAGGACTTCCCGCGCCTGAACCTGATCAAGCTGGAGCAGAACTATCGCTCCACCGGCATCATCCTGCGCGCGGCGAACACCCTGATCGCCAACAACCCTCACGTCTACGACAAGACACTGTGGTCGCAGATGGGCGATGGCGACCCGATCCGCATCATCATGAATCGCAACGAAGAGGCCGAGGCCGAGCGCGTGGCGGGCGAGATCCTCACGCGGCGCATCAAGGAAGGCGCCGAATGGCGTGACTTCGCGGTGCTCTATCGCGGCAACTTCCAGGCGCGCCTGCTGGAACTGAAGCTGCAGCACTACCAGATCCCCTACAAGCTCTCCGGCGGCACCTCCTTCTTCGGGCGCAACGAGATCAAGGACGCGATGGCCTACCTGCGTCTGCTGATCAATCCGGCGGACGACAACGCCTTCCTGCGTATCGTCAACGTGCCGCGGCGGGAAGTCGGGCCGGGCACGCTGGAGAAGCTGGCCAACTACGCCACCGGGCGTGGTGTATCGCTCTACGCCGCCTGCAGCGAGATGGGCCTGCGCGAGCAGCTCAGCGAGCGTGCGCTGGAACGCCTCGGCCGCTTCACCCATACGCTGGACCGCGTGCGCCGCGAGATGGATGCCGGCCAGTCGATCAGCGCCATCCGTGAGCTGTTCCGCGAGGTGGATTACGAAGGCTGGCTGTACCAGAACGCCAGTGCGCCCAAGATCGCCGAGCGGCGCATGGCCAACGTCTGGATTCTGGTCGATCAGCTCGAGAAGTCGATCAGCGGCAATCCGCAGGAAGAGGTGGAGGAGCTGGAAGGCAGCGAGGCGATGATCGGCGATACCGAGACTGGCGATGTCGCGGCGGCCATCTCACGTCTGGTGTTGCGCGACATTCTCGAGCAGCAGGCCGAGGAAGATGACTCGGACCGCGTGCAGCTGCTGACGCTGCATGCCTCCAAGGGCCTGGAGTTTCCGCATGTCTACGTGCTGGGGCTGGAGGAAGACCTGCTGCCGCACCGCAACTCCATCGAGATGGACACGGTGGAGGAGGAGCGCCGCCTCGCCTACGTGGGCATCACCCGTGCTCGGCGCACGCTGGTGCTGACACTGGCGCGCCAGCGCAAGACCTACGGCGAGATGATGGACTGCGTGCCGAGCCGTTTCCTGGACGAGCTGCCGCCGGAAGACCTCGAGTGGGAAGGGCGGGCCGACAAGCCGCAGGATCAGGAGAAGAAGGTCGCCCGCGGGCGAGATGCCATCGCGGGTCTGCGCTCCCTGTTGGGCTAGCGTTCATCGCTGGGCTAGCGCTGTTCAGCGAGACTCAGCGTACCGAGTCGACCAGGTAGTCCACGGCGGCTTTGACTTCATCGTCCGACAGGCCCGGATTGCCGCCCTTGGCCGGCATGGCATTGAAGCCTTCGATGGCGTGGGTGTAGAGCGTCTCGTCGCCCTTGGCGAGGCGGCCTTCCCAGTCGCTGGCCTCGCCCAGACGCGGGGCACCGGCGGCGCCAGTGGTGTGACAGGCCATGCAGATACCACCGTAGACCTTCTCGCCGTCTATCGCGCTGGCGGCATTGGCTTGCCCGCCAGCGCCGCTCTCCGCCGGCTGCGAGCTCGCTGCTGAGCCATCACCGGCGCAGGCATCACCTTTTACGCATAGCTCGCCCACCGGCTTGAGTCGCTCGGCAATCGCCTCGCGGGAGTTGTCTGCGGACTGTGCGGACGCGCTGACTAGCACGCTGAACAGCATCGCGCTCAATGAAAGTGACAGGGAAGAGCGCTTGTGGGGAAAAGCGGCTGGCCGGCGAGCTTGCATGGCGTGCACCTTTTGGGGCTGTGTACCGAGCCAGTATAGCGCTCGCCGGAGGCGCAGCAACCGCGTGGCTGGCGGGATATCTCGACATCGTAGAATCAAGACGTTACCATAAGCGCGCCTCGGTTCACTGCAACCTTGGCATGCGCGCCCATAGCTCAGCTGGATAGAGTACTGCCCTCCGAAGGCAGGGGTCGCAGGTTCAAATCCTGCTGGGCGCGCCAACGAATTTCCGTCACCGGCGCCATTGCCGGTCGACACCCGAAAAGCCCTCGTACCTCACGGTGCGGGGGCTTTTTGCATTGCGGCGCGCGGCAGCGGCACAGGCGACTTTCTTTGACGCCATCAAACGAGTGTTCTAAAACGGGATGAGCCACGCTGGCGATTCTTCTCGCGCCGGCCGCTGTCGCTTGGCACGCCATACTCGTGGCTGTCTGCCTTCGCTGCTGGCTTCGCCGGCCCTCACTGGATGTCCTCATGACGCCTGCTTCCCCTGTAGACCCCCGTGCTGTTGACGACCTGCCTGCCACCTCAGGCGCCGCGACTGCCTCATCAGACCACGAGGGAGAGGCCGAGATGGCTCGCATGCGTGAGTTGCTGGATGCTCAGCGAGCAGCCTTCGCCCACGCGCCGATGCCCAGCGCCAACGAGCGCCTGGCCTGGCTGACCTCACTGCGTGATGCGCTCAAGTCACACGAGGAGGCCTTGATCACGGCGATCAGCGCCGATTTCGGCCACCGCAGCGCCCATGAGACGCGTCTGGCCGAACTGGTACCGAGCTATGAAGGCATTCGTCATGCACGCCGTCATCTGAAGGGCTGGATGAAGCCCTCGAAGCGTCATGTCAGCGCCGCCTTCCAGCCGGCCTCTGCGCGTGTCGTCTATCAGCCGCTGGGCGTGGTCGGCATCATCGTGCCCTGGAACTATCCTCTCTATCTGGCGATCGGCCCCTTGATCAGCGCACTGAGTGCCGGCAATCGGGTGATGATCAAGATGAGCGAGTTCACCCCCGAGACCGCCGAGGCGCTGCGTGTGATGCTGCTCGATGCCTTCGATGAGGTGCAGGTGGCCGTCGTGACGGGTGAGGCCGATGTGGCGGCGGCCTTCTCGGCCTTGCCCTTCGACCACCTGCTGTTCACCGGCAGCACGGCGGTCGGCAAGCATGTGATGCGTGCCGCGGCGGACAACCTGACCCCCGTGACGCTGGAACTGGGTGGCAAGTCGCCGGTGATCATGTCGCGTGAGCTGATGGCGGATGAGGCGCAGCGTCGTGAAGCGGCGGGGCGGCTGGCCTTCGGCAAGGGCATGAACGCCGGCCAGACCTGCGTCGCGCCGGACTACGTGCTGTGCAGTGACGACCAGGTCCCGCTGCTGGTCACGGCGCTGGGCGAGGCCTTCCAGCGCTTCTATCCTCGCTTCTGCGAGACGCAGGACTATTCGCGCATCATCAATCAGCGTCAGTACCAGCGCTTGCGAGAGGTGCTCGAGGACGCCCTGGCGAAGGGCGCGACGCTCAGGCCTCTGGTCGACAGCCCCGACTGGAATGACCCGGCGCTGGTCGAGAAGCGTCTGATGCCGCCGCTGGCGTTGCTCGATGTGACCGATGAGATGCGCGTGATGCAGGAGGAAATCTTCGGCCCGCTGCTGCCGATCGTCGGCCTGGCGGTCGCGGGGGCAGCGGATGAGGCGGATAGCGAGACGAGCGAGAAGGGCAAGTTGCTGGATGCAGCGGCGGATGCGCTATCCGTCGCGATGGCCTATGTGAACGCCCGGCCCCGGCCACTGGCACTGTATTACTTCGGCCACGACAAGCACGAACAGCAGCGTGTCACCGAAGGCACGCATGCGGGCGGAATGTGCCTGAACGACACCCTGCTGCATGTGGCGCAGGATGACATGCCGTTCGGCGGCATCGGGCCGTCCGGAATGGGCCATTATCATGGCAAGGAAGGTTTCCAGACACTCAGCAAGGCCAAGGGAATCTTCGCCAAGGGTCGCATGAATGGCGCGCGGCTGATGTACCCGCCCTATGCGGACGGACCGACAGCGCGCGCCATCCATGGTCTGATTCGCCGTCTGCTGATGCGCTAGGCGCTGTCAGCGGTGCAGGTCGCCGGCACTTTCCGGCTGGTAATGCAGCGCCTCGATACGTACCTCATGCAGGCTGCCATCCGGCAGCCGCCACTCGATGAGACTGCCGACCTTGAGGCCGAGCAGGGCAGCTCCCAGTGGCGCCAGCACCGACAGGCCATCCTGCTGGCCGGGCAATGCATGCGGATAGACCAGCGTGCGCACCAGAGTCTGCTGGCGGGTCAGGTCCGTGAACTCCACGCGGCTGTTCATGCTGACGATATCGGCGGGCACCTCGTGAGGCTCGACGACCTCGGCGCGCTCCAGCTCGTCCTCAAGCTGTTCTGCCACCTGACGGTCGGTGGCGGCAACGCGATCAATCAGGCGCTCGAGGCGTTCGGCGTCCAGGCGATTGATGATGATCGAGGGAAGTGTGGCCATGAGACCTCCTGTCAGTCGTGGTGTCAGCCCCTTGCGAGCAAGGCCTTGCTGGACACCAAAAAAACAGTCCTCCGCCGGGAAGGGCGAAGGACTGTGTGCAGAAGTCATCATATAAACTTCGCTCGACGATGGATAGCCCATTCAGGCAACTTGTGGTCAGTGCGAGGGCATTGACTGGACAGGGGGTGGGCACTGGAAGAGCCGGGAGAGAGCAGGGGGAGGCCCACTCACTCCCGCGTCAGGCGCTGGAGCTGACGAACAGCCAGTCAGTGATCTCGTCGCGATTGAGCACGACCAGCTGCTGGGCGCGCGGAGACTCTTCCAGATGGTCCGGATTGATGCCCAGCTCGCGCAGGACGTATTGCACCAGAGCGCCGCGTGTCGGCAGGTGCAGCTCGCCATCCACCATGCCGTGGTCCTGTTCAATCAGGCCGCGTTCGGCGGGTGTCAGGCGCGGGTCGGCGCCCAGCTTCAAGGTGACTCGCGTCTCCCAGCCTTCATCACATTCGCGCTGGCTGCCCTCGAGGGCTTCACCGAATAGCTCCGGCACCGCGCGGAATCGAGACAGCACGAAGTCGCGAAAAGCCCGGTTCTTCTCGCAGAAAGCGCGCACATGCCAGCGGCCAGCGGCGTAGACCAGCGTATGCGGACACAGGATGCGTTCCTCCCCCTGGGGAGAGTTGAGAGAGGCGTAGGTCACCTCGAGACGCGCGCCCTGACTGGCGGCTTCGATCAAGGCTCTGACCACCGGCGGGCTGGCGCTGCGTGACGGCAGGCGCAGGGCCTCGGTGTTTGCCTGACCTAGCCCCAACCCGGTGAAATGCGGATTCAGATTGTCGTGATTGCCCAGCAATTGCAGGTATTCATCGACTTCGCCCCGCGTCAGCATGGGGCAGAAATTTGCCGACGGACGGTAGCCCTTGATGACGGGGTCATACTCGAGATTGTTCTCGGCGACCGTCTCGCGGTAGGTCTTCATGACGCGCGAGGCTTGCTGTCTGGCGATACCGAAGGCGTTGCCCAGATGACGCGAAGTGACTCGCCCCTCCCACAAGGCGATGATCTCGATCAGGCGGTAACGCGCCAGCGTGTCCCATGGCAGGACTTCGAGGCGTTGCTTGATGCTCATTGCTGAATCCTTTCAAACGGGTCTTCTGGAGCGTATTCGTGACGCATTGCACACACCTGGCTTGGCAATGGCGACACATGGCGAGTGCTCACGAGGATCGGTAAGAGGACCCTGCTCCGGGTGGCGTGTGGCGAACAAGTCTTCGTTAACTGCAGGATATGCATAAAGAAAGCTCCGGCAGAAGATACCTGCTCCGTTGCGTTGACCCTAGTGACTGCGCATCGACGTCTCGTTTTTGCGTCGTTCAAACGCGACGCATCATTAGAATTCGACGATTTATCCTCGCTCGGTGTCGTGTGATTGCGCGCTATCAACGGATCAAGACATTAGGTTGCGCAGGGGCGTTGGCCGCGAGTGGCATGCTCTGGATGAAGACGCTTTATGCGCAACACGAATATGCGTCATATAACTCTCATTTAAGTGTTAGAGATGCCTCAGGCCAAGGTATCGCGCAAAGTTCCCTTATTCTGCGAGCCCTAATAGCGACGCACTTCCTGCAATGACATGCATAAGTATTAGAGAGATGGTCATGCTGCCCTTTGCGGCAACAGCGAAAAGTGCTCAAACGCAAAAGACCCGCCGAGTTGGCGGGTCTTTTGCGTTTGAGCACGATGCCCCCAGCCATCAGGCAGGGGGCAGGCTGGGCCAGCTTACTTGCTGGCGCGCTTGCGCTCGTTCTCTTTCAGGTACTTCTTGCGGATACGGATGTGCAGCGGAGTGACTTCCACCAGCTCATCGGAATCCAGGAACTCGATCGCCTGTTCCAGGGTGAAGCGAATCGGCGGCGTCAGCACGATGTTTTCATCGTTGCCGGTAGAACGCATGTTATCGAGCTTCTTGGCCTTGGTCGGGTTGACGACCAGGTCATTGGCGCGGTTGTGGATACCGACCAGCATGCCTTCATAGACTTCGGTACCGTGACCGATGATCAGCTTGCCGCGCTCCTGCAGAGTGTACAGGGCGTAGGACAGTGCCTTGCCCGGCACCATGGAGATCATGACACCGTTGCGACGCTCGACGCCTGCGCCTTCCTTCAGGTCACCGTAGTGATCGAAGCGGCTGGTCAGGATGCCGGTACCGGAGGTCAGGGTCAGGAACTGACCACGGAAGCCGATCAGACCGCGAGACGGGATGATGAAGTCCAGACGCACACGACCCTTGCCATCCGGGTTCATGTTGGTCAGCTCGCCCTTGCGGTAGCCCAGCTCTTCCATGATGGAGCCCTGGTGCTGCTCTTCACAGTCGATGATGACTTCTTCGTACGGCTCCTGCTTCTTGCCGTCGATTTCCTTGATGATGACTTCCGGACGGCCCACGGCCAGCTCGAAGCCTTCACGACGCATGGATTCGATCAGAACGGAGAGGTGAAGCTCACCGCGACCGGAGACGACGAATTTCTCCGGCGTCTCGCCCTGTTCGACGCGCAGTGCGACGTTGTGGATCAGTTCCTGGTCCAGACGCTCACGGATGTTGCGGCTGGTGACGAACTTGCCGTCCTGACCGGCGAACGGAGAGTCATTGACCTGGAAGGTCATGGAGACGGTCGGCTCATCGACGGTCAGCGGCGGCAGCGCCTCGACAGTGGCGGTGTCGCAGATGGTGTCGGAGATCGCGAGGTTCTCGATACCGGTGATGCAGACGATGTCGCCGGCAGTCGCCTTGTCGGTCTGCACGCGGTCCAGACCCATGTGAGTCATGACCTGGCCGATCTTGCCCTTACGGACAGCGCCTTCCTTGGTGATGATGGAAACCTGCTGACCCGGGCTGACAGCGCCACGCTTGATGCGACCCAGACCGATGACGCCGACGTAGCTGTTGTAGTCCAGTGCGGAGATCTGCATCTGGAACGGGCCGTCCAGCTCGACCTTCGGCGGCTCGACGATGTCGACGATGGACTGGAACATCGGGTCCATGGTGTCTTTCAGGTCTTCCGGATCCATACCGGCAATGCCGTTGAGGGCAGAGCAGTAGATGATCGGGAAGTCGAGCTGCTCGTCAGTCGCGCCCAGGTTGTCGAACAGATCGAAGATCTGGTCAACGACCCAGTCAGGACGAGAGCCCGGACGGTCGATCTTGTTGACGACGACGATCGGCTTCAGGCCCTGGGCGAATGCCTTCTGGGTCACGAAGCGAGTCTGCGGCATCGGGCCATCGACGGCATCGACCAGCAGCAGCACGGAATCGACCATGGACATCACGCGCTCGACTTCGCCACCGAAGTCAGCGTGCCCGGGGGTGTCCACGATGTTGATGTGGTAATCGTTCCACTGGATCGCGGTGTTCTTCGCGAGGATGGTGATGCCGCGCTCTTTTTCCTGGTCGTTGGAATCCATGATGCGTTCCTGACCCTCGGCCTTGCGGTCCAGGGTGCCGGACTGACTCAGGAGCTTGTCGACCAGGGTAGTTTTACCGTGGTCAACGTGGGCGATGATGGCTATGTTGCGAAGTTTCTCGATCACGACGGGAACCTGTGCGGAAAATGGGCGCTCGCGTACCGGGCGCTTGTGATTTGGGGCGCATTATAGGGGGCATGGCATGCCTCCTGCCAGCATCGTGCATTCACGAGGCGAGTCAGCGAGTGCCTTCAACTGGCCTGAAGTGCCCAAATGATTGTCTCTCAAGTCTTTTCCGCCTCCTTGTCGCGGACGAAAAAAACTTGTGGATTGAGGCAAACGCGAGGAGGAAAGGAAGAAATGACCGCAATGTGATGCTGACGTGATCATCGAGTGGGAGTGGAGAAATACCGCGCGTTCAGCATTTTGCACCAATGTAGAGCAATGGCGTTTTTTGGTGCACTCAAATGATGAATCTGCACTGCGCGACAAGAATTTTTGCACCTTGTCGGCTCATCTTTGGTCGGTTTTTTGCGCTTGATGCATGAAGATGGTGATGTTTTTTTTCAACATATTCATGAGCTTACTGAAATGGCCGATGAGGCGTGCGCCATTCTGGCACGCTCGCTGCATTGTTAGAGCATCCTGTCTGATGGCTGGCATAACGACGCCGACCATGAGAGAAAAGGCTTACAAAATAGAGCAATAACCCCAGACAACGCTGACACCAACTGTAACCAGAGCCGCCGGCTCCATCGGAGAATTACCATGGCTGAGAAGACACTTGCCCTGATTGAAGAACACGAAGTCAAGTGGGTTGATCTGCGCTTCACCGACACCAAGGGCAAGGAGCAGCACGTCTCCATCCCGGCGCGTTCAGTGGATGAGGAATTCTTCGAGAACGGCCAGATGTTCGATGGTTCCTCCATCGAAGGTTGGAAGGGCATCAACGAATCCGACATGATCCTGATGCCGGACGACGGTACTGCCTTCCTCGACCCGTTCACCGAAGACACCACCCTGGTGCTGCGCTGCGACGTCATCGAGCCGGCCACCATGCAGGGCTATGAGCGCGACCCGCGCTCCGTCGCCAAGCGCGCCGAGGAATACCTGAAGTCCACCGGTCTGGGCGACACCGCCTTCTTCGGCCCGGAGCCGGAATTCTTCATCTTCGATGAAGTGCACTGGAAGAACGAGATGAACGGTTCCATGTTCAAGATCTCTTCCGAAGAAGGTGCCTGGGCGACCGATTCCACGCCGGAAGGCGGCAACCTGGGTCACCGTCCGCGTCTGAAGGGCGGCTACTTCCCGGTCCCGCCGATCGACAGCTTCCACGATATCCGTGCTGCCATGTGCAACACCCTGGAAGCCATCGGTCAGGAAGTCGAAGTTCACCACCACGAAGTGGCGAACGCCGGCCAGAACGAGATCGGTGTCAAGTTCAACACCCTGGTCAAGAAGGCCGATGAGGTTCAGGAACTCAAGTACGTGATCCACAACGTGGCTCACGCCTACGGCAAGTCCGCGACCTTCATGCCCAAGCCGCTGGTCGGTGACAACGGTTCCGGCATGCACGTTCACCAGTCCTTCTGGAAGGATGGCGACAACCAGTTCGCCGGTGACGAGTACGCGGGTCTGTCCGAAATGGCCCTCTACTACATTGGCGGCATCATCAAGCACGCTCGTGCCCTGAACGCCTTCACCAATGCGTCCACCAACTCCTACAAGCGTCTGGTGCCGGGCTTCGAAGCGCCGGTCATGCTGGCCTACTCTGCCCGCAACCGTTCCGCTTCCATCCGTATCCCGTACACCGCCAGCCCGAAAGGCAAGCGTGTCGAGGCGCGTTTCCCGGATCCGACGGCCAACCCGTACCTGGCGTTCTCCGCGATGCTGATGGCCGGTATCGACGGTATCAAGAACAAGATCCACCCGGGCGACGCGATGGACAAGAACCTCTACGACCTGCCGGCCGAGGAAGCCAAGTCCATCCCGACCGTGGCCGAGAGCCTCGAACAGGCCCTGACCGCACTGGACGGCGATCGTGAGTTCCTGACCCAGGGTGGCGTCTTCACCGACGACATGATCGATGCCTACCTCGAGCTGAAGGGCGAAGACGTCCAGCGCCTGCGCATGGCGACTCACCCGCTCGAATTCGACATGTATTACAGCGTCTAAGTACAGCAGCGTCCAAGCGCTGCAGAGGTTGAGGCAGCCATTCGCTAGCCACGTCATCTGACGGAGGTGCCTTCCAGGTGAAGGCAAGCCCACGACGATGACGACAGCAGGGCCATACCGACAGGTGTGGCCCTGTTTTTCGTTGTGGCCCTGTTTTTCAATATGGCCCTGTTTCGTTCTATCTCAGTGCTCTGATCCTTTGCTCTGCCCCTGATCCTTTTCCCTGAGATCGGCCATGCTGCTGACAGATATGCAGGGCGCGGTGGTAGCCTTGCGTGACAGTCAATGCACACAGGCATCTTGTCGAAGGCCCCAAATGCTGGCATCAACGCGGTAAGCTTTGTAACTTGTTAGCCTTGTCTTCAGGCAGCAGGACGCCTGCCGATAGACCCAACCCGCTGGAGCTGCCTGCGGCTTCTGGCCTCCCATGACTCTCTTCAGGAATCTTCGGATGTGGCCCTTCGTATCCTCCTTGCGCGTCGCGAACCCCGCGACTGACTCGCGTGTACTGCCAGCAGCGCGCCCCGAGCCACTGCAGTGCCTGTTGCTGGCAGCGACGCTGATGCTGTCGAGCCTGTCGTTCGATATTCAGGCGGCCCAGGTCTATCGTCACGTCGATGCCAACGGCAACGTGGTCTTCAGTGATCAGCCTGCGGGCGGCAGCAAGGTGCAGCTGACGCCGCTCAGCGTGGTGCCGTCGACGGAATCCCTGCCGCCGCGGCGCAGCACGCCGTCGCGCGTGAGTACTGCCTCATCCAGCGAGAGCACCCGCACCCGGGCACCTGCGGTGGATGTGGCCTTCCGTGGCTATACCACCTTCACCATCCAGAGCCCGTCCAACGAGGAAACGCTGCAGACCGGGCAGGCGGGCAATCTGGCGGTACGCCTGGGGATCGAGCCCAAGCTGCGCCCGGAAGACAAGGTGCGCGTGACCGTGGACGGCGCGCCGTCTCAATCCGCCATGCACAGCACTGTCTTCATGGTGCCGGCGCTGGAGCGTGGCAAGCATGTCATCCAGGCGGAGTTGCTGGATTCCACCGGTCGCGTACGCCAGACCAGTGAGCCGAAGGTGGTCTATGTGCAGCGCGCCAGCGTCAATCTGCCTCGCAACCCCAACAATCCTGCCAATGCAGGCGGAGGCTAGCAGCGTAAGGGCGGCCTGCGTTCTTCGTGCGTTTCTCCTTCGCTGACAGGCCGCCTTCGGGCGGCTTTTTCGTGTCTGGGCCAGTCGATATCGGGCCATCTGGTGGCGGAATGAGGCAACGCGAGCTCGAGCACGATTTTTCGTCTGCACCATTTTGGTGCCAATATGAGGGGCCAGAAATGGTTGCACAGCATCGGACGCCGTGTTCTCGGTGCCTGCACCAGACTGGCGCGGTTATTGCAGAACAGGGAGACGTATTGCAGATGGCGAACAAACCCATGCATCAACGACTGCTCGAACACCTGAACACTGCCGTGGTGGTGCTGGACTCACAGCTGCAGATGGTCTGGATGAATCCCGCCGCGGAGACGCTGCTGGCGGTGAGTCTGGTGCGCGTGAAGGGCAGTACGCCCGACAACATGACCGGGCTGGATGACACCCTGATCAATGTGCTGCGCAAGGCGCTGGAGGAACAGCACCCCTACACCCAGCGTGAGGCCGAGATCATCAACGCGGCCAATGAAGCGCTGACGGTGGATTTCACCGCGACGCCCATCAGCGCCAATGAACTGCTGGTCGAGATAGAGCCGCGTGACCGCCTGATGCAGATCTCGCGCGAAGAAGCGCTGATCGCCCGCCAGGAGGCGGTCAAGGTGCTGACGCGTGGTCTCGCGCATGAGGTCAAGAATCCGCTTGGCGGCATTCGTGGCGCCGCCCAGCTGCTCGAACGTGACCTGCCCGAACCGCAGATGGTGGAGTTCACGCGCATCATCATCGAGGAGGTGGACCGTCTGCGTGATCTGGTCGATCGCATGCTCGGGCCGAACCGGCCGCCGCTGCAGGCGCCGGTCAATGTGCATGCGGTGACCGAGCGGGTGCGGGCCTTGCTGCAGGCGGAAGGCAGCGCCATCACCTTGAGCGCTGACTATGACCCGAGCCTGCCGGAGGTGATCGGCGACGAAGGCCAGCTGATCCAGGCGGTGCTCAACATCGCGCGCAACGCCACCCAGGCCCTCAATGAGCAGCCACAGCCCGATTCACCGCAGCCCGATGCCGCCCCCTACGAGATCACGCTGCGGACCCGTGCTCGTCGTCAGTTCACGCTGGGCCACGAGCGCCACCGGCTGGTCTGCGAGCTGGCGATCATCGACAACGGTCCCGGCATTCCGGAGAGCCTGCGCGAGACGCTGTTCTACCCGATGGTCTCGGGGCGCGCCGAAGGCTCAGGGCTCGGGCTGTCGATCGCCCAGGGCATCCTGCACCAGCATCAGGGGCTGATCGAGTGTGACTCGCGCCCCGGCCATACCGAATTCCGATTACTCATTCCGCTAGCCGGCACTTCTGGAGATCACACATGAGCGAGACTGCCCGCGTCTGTATCGTCGATGACGACCGTGCCATTCGCTGGGTGCTGGAGCGCGCTCTGGCACAACCCGACCTCGAGGTGGAAACCTTCGAGCGGGCCGATCAGGCCGAAGCCAGCATCATGCGTCAGTGCCCGGATGTCCTGATCACCGATATCCGCATGCCCGGAACCGATGGCCTCGATCTGATGGCGCGCGTGCGCGAGAAGTACCCGGACCTGCCCGTCATCGTGATGACGGCGCACTCCGACCTCGACAGCGCCGTGGCCTCCTATCAGGGTGGCGCCTTCGAATATCTGCCCAAGCCGTTCGATGTCGATGAGGCGCTGGCGCTGGTACGGCGCGCCGTGGCACATGCCCGTGAGTCCAAGGCGCCCGCCGCCGTGCCGGAAGGGCTGACCAAGGAAATCATCGGCGAAGCGCCGGCGATGCAGGAAGTCTTTCGCGCCATCGGCCGCCTGTCTCAGTCGCATATCACCGTCTTGATCAACGGTGAGTCCGGTACCGGCAAGGAGCGTGTGGCCCAGGCGCTGCATCAGCACTCGCCACGTGCCGCCAAGCCGTTCATCGCGCTCAACATGGCCGCGATTCCCAAGGACCTGATGGAATCGGAGCTGTTCGGCCACGAGAAGGGCGCCTTCACCGGCGCCACGGCGCTGCGCCGCGGGCGCTTCGAGCAGGCCGATGGCGGCACGCTGTTCCTCGATGAGATCGGTGACATGCCCGCCGAGACCCAGACCCGTCTGCTGCGCGTACTGGCCGATGGCGAGTTCTATCGTGTCGGTGGCATCACGCCGGTCAAG
This sequence comes from Cobetia sp. cqz5-12, assembly GCF_016495405.1. Taxonomy (NCBI): domain Bacteria; kingdom Pseudomonadati; phylum Pseudomonadota; class Gammaproteobacteria; order Oceanospirillales; family Halomonadaceae; genus Cobetia; species Cobetia sp. cqz5-12. Next base: position 4,094,654 of record NZ_CP044522.1, on the reverse strand, counting down.
GTCGACGTGCGCATCATCGCCGCGACGCACCAGCACCTGGAAAAGCTGGTCGAGGATGGGCGTTTCCGTGAGGATCTCTTCCACCGCCTCAACGTGATTCGCGTGCACCTACCGCGCCTGTCGGAGCGTCGCGAAGACATTCCGCGCCTGATGAGCCACTTCCTGGGCGAGGCCGCGCGTGAACTGTCGACCGAGCCAAAGGTGCTGACGGAGGCCGCGGAGAAACACCTGACGCGCTTCGACTGGCCGGGCAACGTGCGCCAGCTCGAGAACACCTGTCGCTGGCTGACGGTGATGGCCTCGGGACGTGAAGTGATGATCGAGGACCTGCCGCCGGAGCTGCGCGATGCCAGCGGCACCGAGGCGGCCTCCGGCGATTGGCGTGGTGCCTTCCGCGAGTGGGCGGACCGCGCACTCGCCGCCGGCCACACCCATCTGCTGGAAGAGGCGGTGCCCGATTTCGAGCGCATCCTGATCGAGACGGCCCTCAAGCATACCGGTGGTCGCAAGGGTGAAGCCGCCGAGCTGCTGGGCTGGGGGCGCAACACCTTGACCCGCAAGCTCAAGGTGCTGCTGCCGGCGCTGGCCGAGGACTGAGGACCGAGGACTGAGGACAGCCTGAGCGGTCTGGAGAGAAAGAGAGCAGGGTGCCACAATCCCTGTTCTCTTTTTTTATGCGCGTCATTCACCTGTTATCTGCTCGCCGGCGCCAGTACACGGCGCCTGCCAAGGAGTTGCCTGATGTCATCGATGAGCTGGGAGCGACTGCTGGAACCGAGTCGCCTGCATGACGCACCGGGCACCGTATCGCGGGAGATGGGGCGGACTCCCTTCCACAAGGACCACGACCGCATCGTGTTCGCGGGTTCCTTCCGTCGCCTGGGGCGCAAGACCCAGGTCCACCCGCTGACCGACAATGACCACATCCACACGCGTCTGACCCACTCGCTGGAAGTCGGCTGCGTCGGCCGCTCGCTGGGCATGATGGTCGGCGAGAAGCTCAAGGAGCAGTTGCCCGACTGGATCACGCCGTCGGATCTCGGCGTCATCGTCCAGACCGGCTGCCTGGGGCATGACATCGGCAACCCGCCTTTCGGGCACGCCGGGGAGTACGCCATCCGCGACTGGTTCGCCGCCGAGGCCGCCAGTGATCACGGTCGGCTGGCCGGGCTGAGCGATGCCGAGCGCGAGGACCTGCTCACCTACGAAGGCAATGCCCAGGGCTTTCGTATCGTCACCCAGATCGAATACAACCAGTTCCATGGCGGCATGCGCCTGACGGCAGCGACGCTGGGCACGCTGCTCAAGTACCCGTGGACGGTGGAGCACGCCACGGCCGGCGGCAAGTTCGGCTGCTATCAGAGCGAGCGCGTGCTGTTGGATCAGGTCGCCGAGCGTTGCGGGTTGCTGGCGCGAGCCGATGGCCGCTGGTGCCGTCACCCGCTGGCGTGGCTGGTCGAGGCCGCCGATGACATCTGCTATGCACTGCTGGACCTGGAAGATGGCCTCGAGATGGGCATCCTGCAGTTCGAGGAAGTGTTCGAGATTCTCACCGGCATCAGCGGGGGTGAGCCACGCGAATATCAGGAGATGGTCGCCCGCGGCACCTCCCAGCGGCGCAAGGTGGCGGCGTTGAGAGGCGCGGCGATGGAGCGTGCCGTCAATGATGTCGCTGAGGCTTTCGTGCAGCGCGAGGCGGAACTGCTGGCCGGCACGCTCAGTGAAGACCTGCTCGACCTGTGCCACCCCGACCTCGGCTGGGGCGTGCGAGAAGCCAAGAATCTGGCGCGCCAGAAGATCTTCCGCAACGAGCGCAAGGCCAAGCTGGAGATCGGCGCCTACACCACGCTGGGGATTCTGCTCGAGGCCTTCATCGGCGCTGCGCATGAGCTGCATACCAAGGGGCGTTCCAGCTTCAAGCATCAACGTGTGCTGGCATTGATCGGCGAGAACACACCGACCAAGGACTGGGATCTCTACCGCAGCTATCGGCGCATGCTCGACTTCATCGGCGGCATGACGGACCACTTCGCGGTGGACCTCGCCCAGGAGATGGGCGGGCGCCTGCGCGGCGACTGAGAGCGAGGCGCCATCAGCTCGATCATCTCAAGTCTGATTACTTCCACCAGGAGACGGCAGCAGTGCCGTTCCCTGGTGGATGCCTGCTGTCCGGTCTGACATCTGCTGCCTTGCTGCGCCTTCCCTGCGTCTTACCCCTCTGTGGCTGCCCACCTCTGCGCTGCCTGTTCTGGCTGTGTCTTCCCTGCTGATTTGCCTGTCGCTCTCAGCCCTGTCGTTGTGCTTCCTGTTCCTCCCTTGGCCTCAACGCCAAGGACTGCCATGCGCTAATAAATGACTTGCTTGCGTTAAATTATCTTTACGTAAGCGCTTGGATCGTTGTACTAGGATTGTACGCAGTGGAGATGCGTGTATCGCAATCACTCATGATAAGCTGTTATCATGTATGGCAATAACGATAAGTGAGGCTTATATATGAGCAAGGAAACCCGAAAGGTATCCGCCAGAACGGAGGGGGATCGGTCTGAAAAGCCCTTCGACATGATCGACAAGCCGACTTTCTTCGGCTCGATCTTTCTGCTGTTGGCAGTGACGCTGCCGCTGGTCATCTTCCCCGAGCAAGGCGCGATGTGGGTATCGGCGGCCAAGAACTTCGTCACCAGCAAGCTCGGCGTGCTCTATCTGCTGCTCGGCGTGGGGGCCGGCGGCTTCATGATCTACATCATCTTCAGCGACATCGGTCAGATAAAGCTCGGTGATGCCGAGGAGAAGCCCGAATTCTCCATCGTGTCGTGGGCGGCGATGCTGTTCTGTGCCGGTATCGGGGCCTCCATCCTGTACTGGTCGATGATCGAGTGGGTCTACTACTACCAGTCGCCCCCGTTCCATGTGGAAGGCCGGACGCCGGAAGCTGCGGAATGGGCCGCGGCCTATGGCATCTTCCACTGGGGACCGCTGGCATGGGCGATCTACCTGATTCCTGCCGTGCCGATCGCCTACTTCTACTATGTGCGTCATCACAGCGTCCTGAAGATTTCCGAAGCGCTGATGCCGGTGCTGGGCGAAAAGCTGGCGCATGGCTGGCTGGGCAAGCTGATCGATATCAGCTTCATCTTCGGTATGCTGGGCGGCGGTGCGACCACGCTGGGTCTGGCGGCACCGATGATCAACGAGGGGGTGCACGAGCTGTTCGGGGTGCCCAAGTCGCTGACCACGCAGATCGTGGTGCTGCTGGTGTGTACCGCCCTGTTCGGCTACAGCGCCTACGTGGGGCTCAAGAAGGGCATCAAGCTGCTGTCAGACATCAACTTCTGGCTGGCGGTCGGCCTGTTGCTGTTCATCTTCATCGCGGGGCCGACCCTGTTCATGGCCAACACCGGTCTGGATGCGCTGGGCCGCGTGATGAGCAACCTGATCCACATGGCCACCTGGCTTGAGCCGTTCGCCGAGTTCAAGGGCTTCGAGGACACGCACTTCCCGCAGGACTGGACCATCTTCTACTGGGCCTGGTGGCTGGTGTTCGCGCCCAGCGTGGGGCTGTTCATCGCGCGTATCTCGCGGGGCCGCACCATCCGCGCCATGGTCGCCGGTTCGATGTTCTTCGGCACCATGGGCTGCTTCCTGTTCTTCATGGTGATGGGCAACTACGGCCTCTACCTGCAGCTGTCCGGTGAGCTGGACGTGGTCACCATCCTCAATGACCAGAGCCCGACCGCGGCCATCTTCGCGATGCTGCACACCCTGCCGCTGGACTATGTGGTGATCTTCGCCTTCACGCTGCTGGCGCTGATCTTCACCGCGACCACCTTCGACTCCATCTCCTACATTCTGGCCGCTGTGGTCCAGAAGGAAGTTGACGAAGAGCCGATGCGCTGGAACCGCCTGTTCTGGGCCTTCGCCCTGTCGTTCATGCCCATCGTGCTGATGTTCATCGGCGGGCTGGAGACCCTGCAGACGGCCTCCATCATCGGGGGTGTGCCGCTATTGGCAGTGGCCTTGATGCTGTGCATCTCCATCGTGCGTGCCGCGCACTATGACCTGCGCTACCAGCCCGATTACACGGTCAAGGAAATCAACATCGAGGAGTTCCCGGCAGACGACCCCTGGACCGAAGAAGGCACTTGGGAAATACCCGACGAGGACGTGCCGGCAGCAGGCAAGCCGCGGCAGGACCCGCCCAAGGATCATATCGAAGGCGACCCGCATAGCCGTCCCTCACGCCTGTGAGGAGATAAACCGGCTGGCCAGTTGAATGGTCAGTACCAGACGACAAGACGCCGCCCATTGGGCGGCGTCTTGTCGTTCAGGGCAGGCAGGGGCGCAACATGATGACGCGCCCACAAGATGTCAGGCGGTTTCCTTGAGTGTCGCGCGGCGCATGCGGCGTGGTGTCAGTAGCGGCGTCGTCGGGTCCTTGTCGTCATTGTCGAGGGCCAGATAGCGACTGATGGCGGCACCGATACGCCGTGAACTGTCCTGAATGCCCTGATTGCCGAACAGGCGATTGAACTCGAACACGACGGGATAGCCATCAACCATCGCGATATCGAAGCCGGCATGATCGACACCCAATGCCTCGGCCAGGTGCAGCGCCAGCTCGATGGCGGGCTCCGGGATGTTGTCATAGGCCGTCTCGCCGCCCTGGCTGACATTGGAGCGATAGCCACCCAGCGGCGTGACACGCCAGTAGGCGGTGATGACTTCGCCACCCACCACCACGATGCGCAGATCGCGGTCGATCTCCAGGCGCGGCTGGGCATACAGCACTGGATGCTCCGCTGCATGCGCTTCCAGCTCGCCGCGCGACTGGATCAGTTTCACGCCGACACCCATCGAGCTTTTGACTTCCTTGACGATCAGCGGGTAGCCGAAGCGCGCCTCGATATCGTCGATAGCCTGACGGCTGGCGCCACGAATCTCGGTCGGCGGCACATTGTCCGGGCAGATGGCCTGAAAGACGCGTGTCTGCTCGACCTTGTCATGGCCGATCGCGTAGCTGGGCAGGCTGGGGAAGATGCGTTTGCCGAGGCCGTAGACCAGGGTGGTGATCTGCCAGTATTCGGGAAACAGCAGGATATCGGCGGCGCGGATCTCGTCGAGGTGATCCAGCATGCGCTCCGGCTTGATATAACGAACACCGGGAATGCCGAGGGTACGAAAAGCGTCGAAGGTGATGAGTTTCATGCGGGATATGTCGCCAATAGCGCCATCATTGCGATAGCGCGCTAAGGTTGCCAAGGCTGGACCGGCGCGTATTTAACGACGGGCGGGTCGCCTTGGCAAGCCTTTGTCCGGCGCTGCCATGCTCCGAGGGAGTGAAGCATGGCGGAGGATCAACTGGTGGCGAGGCGCTCGGCCTGAACGCGGTCGAGAATCGCCTCATTGATGCGCTGCTTGAGGGCGTCATCCAGGGTCGGGCAGCCATCTTCGGGAGCCATGCAATGGGTGCTCAGCCAATCGGCCAGGCCCTCGCCATTGACGACCTCGGGGTCGTTCTCGCGCTGGGCACCTTCGCGCACGATCTGCCAGCCGGGCAGTGCCAGCAGCCCTTGCACCGGCACGTCGACGCCACATTCGCGCTTCAGCCAGGCCGCGGTCCAGTCGCGCGCGGTACGTGTCTCGCGCAGCGGCTTGCGCTCGCGATAGCCCGGGAAGTACAGGCGACCATCCTTGAGCTTGACCTCATCCTTGAGTGCGCCCAGTGCATCCAGCGGCCGCGAGCGCGCCTTGGTGCGAATGGCGTAGGCACCGGCGGGGGTGACCACCAGATGATCGATGTGGAAGCCGTCGGCAGGCACGTCGTGATAGACCATGCTGGTCAGCTGTTCGGGGCGGATGAGCTGGTCGAGCTCCTGACCGATGGACAGCTCGCAGGCCAGCCCCAGCTTGAGCTTGCGGATACGCTGGAAGTGCCGCGTCAGGCGCAGCGCGAAGATCAGCACGAACAGCGCACAGGCGAGGCCATAGCCTGCCCACTCGAGCCAGTTCTGCTCTTCGCTGAACACCATGCGCCCCATGCCGTAGACCAGCGGACTCAAGGTGATGAGCGGCCCGAGTGCCCCGTCGAGAAACAGCGCCTGGAAGGCATCATCGAGACGGTCACGCAGGCTCTGGCCCGGTTCACGCAGCTGGCGGCGGGTCAGTGGCGACTGGATGCGCCGCTCATGCAGACCACGCATGCCCAGCACCACCAGCGCGATGGCACCCAGTGGGGTAAGGAAGAAGACAGGTAACAGGTATTCCAGCCAATCCATTGGAGTGTCCTATCTATGGGCTATGAGCCATTGCCCCGGAGAGATGGGCGTGAGCAGCTCAGGAGCCCGGTGCATGATCAATGCCCCAGTGCCCGCGGCAGCGGCGTGAGCGGGATCTCGACCTCACCCTGCGAGGTGCTGGCGTCACCCAGCACCGGCACTGCGCTGTCATTGATCCAATACAGGCGTCCATCGCTGCGCACATCGGCTTGCAGCGCGTAGCGATGGCCTTCCTCGATGGCGTTGCGATCGTACTGCAGGCTGACTGGGAAAGGCCCTTCACGCAGGCCGCCATAGCGGGTACTGGCAATCAGTCCGGCCTCGGTGTCGGCGCGGGAGACATCCACCAGGCGCACTTCCAGCATCGCATCCGCCGGTGCCGTGAAGGCCTGCTGTGGCACCACGCGCGCCTCCAGCTGCGTGAAGTCCGGGCCGGTCATGCAGCCACCCAGCCCGAGCGTGGCCAGCAGCAGGCCAGAGAGCGAGAGCGCGTGAGCCGAAGGTCGGCGTGGCGTGATGAAGTTCAGCATGGGAATCCCTTGTGCAGCGAGATGGAAGGCAATGGTGCGGGCAGCAGGCGTTCAGCCACCGGCCAGCTTGACGGTATAGCCCATCCGCGTGAGTTCAGCCTTGAGCGTCTCGCGATGATCGCCCTGGATCTCCACGATGCCATCCTTGAGGCTGCCGCCAGTGCCGCACCGCTGCTTGAGAGTCTTGGCCAGGGCCTTGAGTTCCTTCTCGGCGAGCGGAATCCCGCTCACGGTGGTCACTCCCTTGCCCTTGCGACCGCTGGTCTCGCGACGGATGCGCACCACGCCATCGAGGCTTGCCAGGCGTTCACGCTCGGCGAGGTCGGCACATTCGCACTCGGCTTCGGCACGCCGACACTCAGGGCAGGTTGCGCCATGTTCGGTGGAATAGACAAGCCCGGACAGTTGATCCTTGAGCGAGGCCATGATGTCTCCTGCGATACGGTGATGAATGATCAATGCCAGATGGAATCTCGAAAGGATACCTGCGTGCGCGAGAGGCTGGCACCCTGAGGCGCATAAAAAAGGCGACCCCCGAAGGGTCGCCTTTCTCTTCATTTCCTGCCTGCTGCGTGTGGGCAGGCAGGGAGACCTTGGCGTGTGCCGTCCGATCAGTTGATCTTCGGGTCCAGCTCGCCACGGTGGTAACGCTCGAACATCGCTTCGAGGTTGATCGGGTCGATCTTGCTGCCATGGCCGGCGGCACCGAAGGCTTCGTAGCGGGCGATGCAGATGTCGCGCATCGCCTTCACGGATTCCTTCAGGTACTTGCGCGGGTCGAATTCAGACGGGTTCTGCGCCATGAAGCGACGGATGGAACCGGTAGAGGCCAGACGCAGATCGGTGTCGACGTTGATCTTGCGCACGCCGTGCTTGATGCCTTCGACGATCTCGTCGACCGGCACGCCGTAGGTCTCCGGAATCTTGCCGCCGTATTCGTTGATGATTTCCAGCCAGTCCTGCGGCACGGAGGAAGAGCCATGCATCACCAGGTGAGTCTCGGGGATGCGGGCGTGGATCTCCTTGATGCGCTGGATGGACAGGGTGTCACCCGTCGGCGGCTTGGTGAACTTGTAGGCGCCATGGGAGGTGCCGATGGCGATGGCCAGGGCATCGACGTGGGTCTTCTTGACGAAGTCGGCGGCTTCTTCCGGGTCGGTCAGCATCTGGTCGTGGTCCAGCTTGCCTTCGGCACCGATGCCGTCTTCTTCACCGGCCATGCCGGTTTCCAACGAGCCGAGGCAACCCAGCTCGCCTTCGACGGACACGCCACAGGCATGGGCCATCTCGACGGTGCGACGGGTCACATCGACATTGTATTCGTAGCTGGTCGGGGTCTTGCCGTCTTCGCCCAGCGAGCCGTCCATCATCACCGAGCTGAAGCCCAGCTGGATGGAGCGCTGGCAGACTGCCGGCGAGGTGCCGTGATCCTGGTGCATGACCACCGGGATATGCGGGAATTCTTCCACCGCAGCCAGGATGAGGTGGCGAAGGAACGGCGCGCCCGCGTATTTGCGTGCGCCGGCGGAGGCCTGGACGATCACCGGAGAATCGGTGTGATCGGCGGCTTCCATGATGGCGCGCATCTGCTCGAGGTTGTTGACGTTGAACGCCGGGATGCCGTATCCGTACTCGGCTGCGTGGTCCAACATCTGGCGCATGCTGATCAATGCCATGACATCACCTGTCTTTTTGAGGAATCGAGTGGAGAAGCGTCGGGTGCCCCCCGTCAGCTGACGGGGAGCGACCTTGTGGCCGTGACTCTAAGCCTGCGCCAGTGAGGACACAGGCGGGTTCAGCTTGCTGCGGCTTCCAATGCCGCAACGGCCGGCAGTACCTTGCCTTCCACGTATTCGAGGAAGGCGCCGCCACCGGTAGAAATGTAGGAGACGCGCGACTCGACGTCGTACTTGTCGATGGCCGCCAGGGTGTCGCCACCGCCGGCGATGGAGAAGGCGTCGCTCTCGGCGATGGCCATCGCCAGCTGCTCGGTGCCGTTGGCGAACTGTTCGATCTCGAACACGCCGACCGGGCCGTTCCACAGAATGGTGCCGGCGTCCTTGAGCAGTGCACCGAAGCGCGAGGCGGTCTCCGGACCGATATCAAGGATCATCTCGTCGTCCTGGACGTCGGCGACGGCGCGCACGACGGCTTCGGCCTTGTCGGAGAACTCGGTGGCGACGACGACGTCGGTCGGCAGCGGAATCTCGACCTTGTCCATCAGCGCGCGAGCGGTATCGAGCAGGTCAGCCTCGTAGAGGGACTTGCCGACGTTGTAACCGGCCGCCGCGATGAAGGTGTTGGCGATGCCGCCACCGACGATCAGCTGGTGGCACTTGTCGGACAGCGCCTTGAGCACGTCGAGCTTGGTGGAAACCTTGGAGCCACCGACGATGGCGACCATCGGTGCACGCGGTGCGGCGAGTGCCTTCTCGAGGGCTTCCAGCTCGGCGGCCAGCAGCGGGCCGGCGCAGGCGTCCGGCGCGAAGCGTGCCACGCCATGGGTCGAGGCCTGGGCACGGTGCGCGGTGCCGAAGGCATCCATCACGTAGACATCGCACAGCGCGGCATAGGCGCGGGACAGGGATTCCTCGTCCTTCTTCTCGCCCTTGTTGAAGCGCACGTTCTCCAGCAGCACGACCTCGCCTTCGGCGACATCCGGTGCCGTGTCGAGGTAGTCATTGATCAGGCGCACCGGGCTGCCCAGCAGCTCGCCCAGATGTGCCGCGACCGGTGCCAGCGAGAACTGGTCTTCCGGCTCACCCTCGGTGGGGCGGCCCAGATGACTCATCAGCATCACGCGTGCGCCGGCGTCACGTGCCGCCTTGATGGTCGGCAGGCTGGCACGGATGCGCGCGTCGCTGGTCACCTGACCGTCGCGGATCGGCACGTTGAGATCTTCGCGGATCAGCACACGCTTTCCGGACAGGTCGAGGGCGGTCATCGTTTGCACGTTCATGACGGGTTCCTTGGTCGTGAATCGGTGGAGAGAGCTTCCCTCGCCAGAGGCGTTGTCATCTCGCAGGCGTGCCAATGGGTGGCGACGTCCAGCATGCGATTGGCAAAGCCCCATTCGTTGTCGAACCAGCACAGCATCTTGATCAGCCGGCCGCCGGCAACACGGGTCTGGGTCGCATCCACGATACCCGAGCGCGGATCGTGGTTGAAGTCGATGGAAGCCGTCGGCTCCTCGCTCAATCCCATCAGGCCCTGCAGGCGTTGTGCGCAGGCCTCGCGCAGCAGGTCATTGACCTCGCTCGCCGTCACATCACGTTTCACCTCGATGGACATGTCCATGCAGGACACGTTGATGGTCGGCACCCGCAGGTGCAGACATTCGAAGCGTCCTTCCAGATGCGGCATCAGGCGGTTGATGCCCTTGGCCAGCCCGGTGTCCACCGGCACGATCGAACTCATCGCCGAGCGTGTCAGGCGCAGGTCCGTCTGGTGGTAGGCGTCGATCACCGGCTGGTCGTTCATCGCCGAGTGCACCGTGGTGGTGACGCCGCGCTCCAGTCCGAAGGCCTGTTCCAGCACCGTCAAAATCGGAATCAGGCAATTGGTGGTGCACGACGCCGCCGAGACGATGCGCATTCCGCTGCTCACTTCCGGCCCTGCGGGAGCCAGCGCCGACTGGTTGATGCCGCACACGATGGTGGCATCGACATCGGCGTCGGTATCGCCGGGCTGCGAGAACAGCAGGCGTCCGGCGCCTGCCGCCAGATGACGCTCGGCGGTGGCGCGGTCCTTGAAGCTGCCTGAGCACTCCAGTACCAGATCAATCCCCAATGCCCGCCAGGGCAGGCAATCTGGATTGGCCTCGGACAGGATGCTGATCGCATGCCCGTTGACGACCAGCTGGCCGTCACGTTGTTCCACCGTGCCGGGGAAGCGGCCGTGGGTGGTGTCGTAGCGGGTCAGATAGGTGATGGTGTCCAGATCTGACAGCTCGTTGATCGCCACCACCTCCAACGGCAGTGCCTCACCGCGTGCTTCACGTTCTACCAGCGCTCTCAGCACACACTGACCGATGCGTCCGTAGCCATTGATGGCCACTCGCAGGGGAGCGTCTCCCTGGCGTCGGGATGCCTTGTCTCCCTGAGGAGCGTCGGCGGTGTGCAGAGGCGGCTGGTGGTTCAAGGATGTCGTGTTCCGAGTGTTTTTCAGGGGGTCCATGGTAGCGCATCGCTTTGCTGGGCGGAGGGAGCAAAAGGCGCGCAAGCGCCTGATTTCTGGTTTTTTTCGTCTAAGGATACGTAGTCACACTACTCAACTGGAGGGGTTGTGTAGTCGCCATCCGCGTTGTCTGTCGAGGGCTGGATCGCCGGAGAATGACCGCTCATGCAGGATGAATCGTGTCATCTAAGCGCGACTCGCATGAGCCGCGTCGACTACAGGCGACAGCCGGTGACGGTGGAGGGCTGCTCGAGTGTCGCACAGACGAAAACGCCGCCGCTCCCAGCGGGAGGCGGCGGCGTCGATCTGCATCCCACTCCGTCATCGACGGGGTGGGTCAGGCGGTGATCAGCCCAGCAGCGTGTTGGCGCGTTCGACCACGTTCTCGACCGTGAAGCCGAAGTGCTTGAACAGGTCGCCAGCCGGCGCGGATTCCCCGAAGGTCTCCATGCCGATGATGTCGCCGTTCAGGCCGACATACTTGAACCAGTAGTCACGGTGACCGGCTTCGATCGCCACGCGCGCGGTGACGGAAGACGGCAGCACGGATTCGCGGTAGTCCGCGTCCTGGGCATCGAACAGGTCGGTGGCCGGCATGGACACGACACGCACGGCGCGACCGGCGGCTTCCAGCTCGGCAGCAGCGTCCATCGCCAGACCGACTTCGGAGCCGGTGGCGATCAGGATCACTTCCGGCTGGCCGTTGGCGGCGTCCTTCAGCACGTAACCGCCACGGCTGATATTGGCCAGCTGGGCCTTGTCACGGTTCTGATGCGGCAGGTTCTGACGCGACAGGATCAGCGCGGTCGGGCCGGAGTGACGCTTGATGGCCGCATCCCACGCCGCCGCGGTTTCCACGGCATCCGCCGGACGCCAGGTGGACAGGTTCGGCGTGGTGCGCAGGCTGGTCAGCTGTTCGATCGGCTGGTGCGTCGGGCCATCTTCGCCCAGACCGATGGAGTCGTGGGTGAAGACGTAGACGGCCTGCTGACCCATCAGGGCGGCCATGCGAACGGCGTTGCGCATGTATTCCATGAAGATCAGGAAGGTCGCGCCGTACGGGATGAAGCCGCCGTGCAGACCGGCGCCGTTCATGATCGCGCCCATGCCGAACTCACGCACACCGTAGTGCAGGTAGTTGCCGCTGAAGTCTTCGCGGGTGATCGCCTGGGCGCCCTTCCAGAAGGTCAGGTTGGACGGGGCGAGGTCGGCGCTGCCGCCGAGCAGTTCCGGCAGCTGCGGGCCGAGCTGGTTCAGACACTCGAAGGACGCCTTGCGCGAGGCCGGACTGTCGCCGGCGGCCTGGGCATCCTCGATCATCTTCTCGCTGGTCAGGGCGTGCGGCAGCTTGCCTTCCAGGCGACGGGTGAACTCGGCGGCCAGTTCCGGGTGTGCTTCGGCGTAACGGGCGAAGCGTGCATCCCAGTCGCTCTCGAGCTTGGCGCCGCGCTCGCTGGCGTCCCAGCCCTGATAGATGTCTTCCGGAACGTGGAAGGGTGCGTGGGTCCAGCCCAGCTTCTCGCGGGTGGCAGCGACTTCGTCATCACCCAGCGGCGCGCCGTGGCAGGACTCGGTGCCTTCCTTGTTCGGGGAGCCGAAGCCGATCACGGTCTTGCAGATGATCAGGCTCGGCTTGTCGTCGTGGCTCTTGGCCAGCGCGATGGCGGCGTTGATCTCTTCCGGCTTGTGGCCGTCGACGTTGGAGACGACGTGCCAGCCGTAGGACTCGAAACGCTTGGCGGTGTCATCGGTGAACCAGCCCTCGACTTCGCCATCGATGGAGATGCCGTTGTCGTCATACAGGGCGATCAGCTTGCCCAGACCCAGGGTACCGGCCAGCGAGCCGACCTCGTGGGAGATGCCTTCCATCAGGCAGCCATCGCCCAGGAAGCACCAGGTGGTGTGGTCGACGACGGTGTGACCCGGACGGTTGAACTGCGCCGCCAGTGTCTTCTCGGCGATCGCCATGCCCACGGCATTGGCCAGACCCTGGCCCAGCGGGCCGGTGGTGGTCTCGATGCCCGGCGCATAACCGTATTCCGGGTGACCGGCGGTCTTGGAATGCAGCTGGCGGAAGTTCTGCAGATCTTCAAGGCTCAGCTGATAGCCCGTGAGGTGCAGCAGGGAGTAGAGCAGCATGGAGCCGTGGCCGTTGGACAGCACGAAGCGGTCGCGATCGGCCCAGTTCGGGTTGGCCGGGTTGTGCTTGAGGTGGTCGTTCCAGAGCACTTCAGCGATGTCGGCCATGCCCATGGGGGCGCCGGGGTGGCCGGACTTGGCCTTCTGAACGGCGTCCATGGAAAGTGCACGGATGGCGTTGGCCAGGTCAAAACGGGAAGGCATGCAGTAGCTCCTCGCCTGCGGGCGTCAAGAGTGGGGCAATGAATCACGGCGTGCTGCGCCGGACGCCCAGTGCATCCCGAGAACCAGGGCATGCTGCTGCCTGGGTCTCCTTCAGGACTGTGCGCCTGAAACAGTGCGCCGGAAAGGACAGTGCGTCGCGTGAACCTTGTACGCGCGGACTCGCGTCCGAGCGTGATCTCCGGGCGGGTATTGTCACCGAGATGACAGGGCGCGGCAAATCGCATCCGGGATGTGCGCTCGTCCAAAGGTGGCAACGGCTTATTACCCTGTGTGCAGCGCTTGTCGCAAAAAGGTCTCGATTGGACGGCCCCACGGGCCCCAATACGCTAGGAACTCACATAAGTGGCGTGTAAACTCGCCCCCCCGAGGTTCAACCGCCCGTGTTGAGCTTCATCGTGCGCCGCAAGCGTGTTTCTACTCGGTCGTCAACGCAGTCTGCCGTCAGTGGCCGAATCATCCCCGCATCCGAAAAGAGGGTCGAGGACCAATGAGCGAATACTCACTCTTCACATCCGAGTCCGTGTCCGAAGGGCATCCGGACAAGATTGCCGACCAGATTTCCGACGCCGTGCTCGATGCCATCATCGCGCGCGACAAGCAGGCACGCGTTGCGTGCGAAACGCTCGTCAAGACAGGCGTTGCCATCGTGGCCGGTGAGATCTCCACCAGCGCGTGGGTGGATCTCGAGGAGCTGGTACGTCGTGTCATCACCGATATCGGCTATACCTCTTCCGACGTCGGCTTCGACGGCGAGACCTGTGGTGTCCTGAACCTGATCGGCAAGCAGAGCGTCGATATCGCCCAGGGCGTCGATCGCACCAAGCCGGAAGATCAGGGTGCGGGCGACCAGGGCCTGATGTTCGGCTACGCCACCAACGAGACCGATTCCTTCATGCCGGCGCCGATCCACTACGCTCACCGTCTGGTGGAGCGTCAGGCGGAACTGCGCAAGAACGGCATGCTGCCGTGGCTGCGTCCGGATGCGAAGAGCCAGGTCACCTTCCGCTACGACGAAGCCGGCAAGCCGGTCGCCGTCGAAGCCGTCGTGCTGTCCACCCAGCATGACCCGGAAGTGTCCCAGGAAGACCTGCGCGCGATGGTCAAGCGCGAGATCATCGAGCAGGTGCTGCCGGCCGAGTGGCTGTCCGAGACCACCGAATACCACATCAACCCGACCGGCAACTTCGTCATCGGTGGCCCGGTGGGTGACTGTGGTCTGACGGGTCGCAAGATCATCGTCGACACCTACGGCGGCATGGCCCGTCACGGTGGTGGTGCCTTCTCCGGCAAGGACCCGTCCAAGGTCGACCGCAGCGCCGCCTATGCCGGTCGCTACGTGGCCAAGAACGTCGTCGCCAGCGGCCTGGCCGACAAGTGCGAGATCCAGGTCTCCTACGCCATCGGTGTCGCCGAGCCGACCTCCGTCTCGATCAACACCTTCGGCACCGGCAAGATCAGCGATGCCAAGATCGTCGAGCTGGTGCGCGAGCACTTCGACCTGCGTCCGTACGCCATCACCACCATGCTGGACCTGGCGCACCCGATGTATCAGCTGACCGCTGCCTACGGCCACTTCGGTCGTGAGCCGTTCGAGCACAGCTACAGCTGGACCGACGTGACCGGCGAGCAGAAGACTGAAACCTTCACCGCCTTCCCGTGGGAAAAGACCGATCGTGCCGCTGGCCTCAAGGCTGCCGCTGGCCTGTAAATCCGCCAGTTCGACAGGCCTGGCAGGTGGCGGATGTCTCGCCCCTCGCCGCCCGGTGTCATGACAAGAAAACCCGCCTCGGCGGGTTTTCTTGTCTCTGGTGAAGCGTGAGCAGTGCGAGCCCGACTGACACCTAGGCCTGACCCTTTGCCGGACAGCAACAGGAGAGAGGCCCAGTGGCTGATCTACGCTATCTCAAGGGCTACGGCTCCGAGATTCAACAGCAGGCGAGTGAGCTGCTGGAATCCGGCAAGACGGCAGCCTTCTTTCTCGGCAAGTATCCCGAGCCTCATCAGCTGCAGGGCGCGCGGGCGCTGCATGACTACACCATGGCCCTGAAGAATCGGTATCTGCGTAGCTCGGCGCCGATCAGCAAGGTGATCTACGACGACCGGATTCACGTCATCGATAACGCCCTGGGGCTGCACACTTTCGTGTCGCGGGTGCAGGGCAACAAGCTCAAGGCCAAGCATGAGATTCGCATCTCATCGCTGTTCCGGCGCCTGCCGGAGCCACTGCTCAACATGATCGTGGTCCATGAGCTGGCGCATCTGCGCGAGAAGGCCCACGACAAGGCGTTCTACCGGCTCTGCTGTCACATGCAGCCGGAGTATCATCAACGTGAGTTCGAGCTGCGTCTCTATCTCTGCCACCGTGAACGCCACGGCGATCTCTGGTAGCCGCGCTCCGCTCTGGTAGCCATGAGCCGCTCTGGACAGTCACGCTCAGTTCAGACAGCCACGCGGCCGCTCACGACACAGAAGAACCGGAAAGAATGACAAGGACGTCATGCCATCAGGGGTATCGGCGCCACTGCAAAGGACCGTTTTCGGATGCTCAATCTCGCTGCACTGTTCATCACCATCACTGCCGTGTGCATGTGGTTCAATCATCGCGTCCTGCGTCTGCCGCCGACCATCGGCGTGATGGCCATCGGCCTGGTGCTGTCGCTGGGCGTGATCGGGCTCGATCACTTCGCGGTGACCACCGTCGTGGCCGATACCGCGGAAGACTGGCTGGGGCGCATCAACTTCAACAGCCTGCTGATGGACGGCATGCTGTCCTTCCTGCTGTTCGCCGGCGCGCTGCACGTGGATCTCTCGCGTCTGAAGGCCTATCGGCGCTCCATCGGCCTGCTGGCCACGCTGGGCGTGCTGATCTCGACGCTGGTGATCGGCTCCGCCGCCTGGTGGCTGTTCCAGTGGGCCGGCATCGAGGTGCCCTATCTGTATTGCCTGGTGTTCGGTGCGCTGATCTCGCCCACCGACCCGATCGCCGTGCTCGGCATCATGCGCAGCGCCGGCGCGCCTGCCGACATGGAGATCCGCATCGTCGGCGAGTCTCTGTTCAATGATGGCGTGGCGGTGGTGCTGTTCACCGCGCTGCTGAGCGCGGCCTCGGCCGGCAGCGGTGAGGTCGAGCTCGGCCACATGGGGCTCCTGTTCCTCGAGGAAGCCGGCGGCGGCATTCTGCTCGGGCTGGCACTGGGGGCGCTGGTCTATCAGCTGATGCGCAGTATCGACCAGTATCAGGTCGAGGTGATGCTGAGCTTGGCGCTGGTGCTGGGCGGCTACGCGCTGGCCTCGGCGCTGCACGTCTCGGGGCCCATCGCGATGGTGGTGGCGGGGCTGATCATCGGCAACATGGCGCGTGATGGCGCCATGTCCGACAACACCCGCCGCTATCTGGACGGCTTCTGGGAACTGGTCGACGAGATTCTCAACGCGGTGTTGTTCGTGCTGATCGGTCTCGAGCTGGTGCTGATGCCGATCACCCTGACCTCGATCGGCATCGCCCTGGCGCTGGTGGCGGTCATCCTGCTCTCGCGTCTGGCGCTGATCGGCCTGCCGCTGAGCCTCTTGCGGCGCTGGTATACCTTCCGTGCCGGTACCACACGCGTGCTCACCTGGGGTGGCCTGCGCGGCGGCATCTCGGTGGCGCTGGCGCTGGCGATTCCCGAGGGTGACTTCCGCGAGCCGCTGGTGGTCACCACCTACATCATCGTGCTGTTCTCGATCCTCGTGCAGGGGTTGAGCATCGGCAAGCTGGTGACGGCAGTGGTCGGTGATCGCCGTCATTCGCAGGAGTCGAACGACCAGCATTGAGTCAGGGCCTGCCAAGAGAAACGCCCCCTCACTGACAGCGGTGAGGGGGCGTTTTCGTTGCTGTCGCGAGAGGCAAGCCAAGGGCATCGCAATGGCAGGTCAAAGGGCGGCCAGCCCCCGGGCAAAGACGCCGCTGAGCGGCTTGGCCTCGCCGCCCGGTGCCGCGCGGGTGACGGCGGGCTGGCGCATCAATGTCAGCAGCAGGTCCCGTCCCGCAAGCAGCGGGTCGACCACCGGCAGACCGATATCCCGAGCGATGGCGTCGCGCAGCGGGCCCATCGCGGCGCAGCCCAGCACGATGCTGCCGGCACCGCTGGCCTTGGCCTGCTCACAGCTCTCAAGCAGCGCCTGCGGGGGAGTGCGCGCCTCTGAAAGCGCCAGTACCGGGACGTCACAGGCCAGCAGGGCCTTGCACAGCGGACGCATCGCATAGCGCTCCAGCAGCTGCTCGGACATCGGCAGCGTGCTGGTCATGCTGGTGACGATGGCAAAGGAGGGAGCCGCCAGCGTGGCCATGTGCATGGCGGCCTGGGCGATGCCGATCACCGGGACGGGGCTCAACTCACGTGCAGCCTCCAGGCCGGGGTCACCGAAGCAGGCCAGCAGATAGCCATCGGCGGGGGGCGTGTCCAGCAGGCCCTCACGATCACGGGCGATCAGATTCAGCAGCGCGACCACCGCCATGGCTTCCTCGACGGCCGTCTCGATGCTGGGAGCGCCATGCTCGGCGGTCAGTACCTCGAGCCGGACGTCATCCGCGAGCTGTCGTTGCAGCGAGTGCGCCATCTGCTGGCTCATCGTCTGGCTGGTGTTGGGATTGATGACCTTGAGGCGCAACATGGCGCGTGTCTCCTGTGATGGGCTCGGCTGGCAGGGTTGGGTGAGACGTTCGAGCAGAGTGGACAATACGCGAGCAGCATCCGTGCCAGTCCAGTGATACCCACTGCCGCAACGTTGGTTTCATCGTCAGTGCACTTCTGTGGTGCATATGGCTAATACAGCGGAAGTTGATGGTGCCCGATGTCTCAGGAGTCGCCACGCACATGACGTTGCTGGCAGGGACGTCATGCGGAGAGGGCCTTGAAGAAAACGCTGGAAGATTGAAAATCCGCAACAAGTGTTTCACTGGCACGCTTGTTGATAAGGGGAGGGCATGGCGAGGCATGACGCCTCGTGACTGGCCGATGGCCCACAAGCCCCTCTGGAGACAACAATGACACCCCAGACTCCCCCTGATCTGAGCAACGCGAGCAAGCGGCTCATCAACGAGGACCTCGCCCCCTGCGAGCAGAACTGGAACTGGTACAACATCTTCTCGTTCTGGATGTCCGATGTGCACAGTGTCGGTGGCTACGTCTTCGCCGCCAGCCTGTTCACTCTGGGGCTGGCCAGCTGGCAGATTCTTGTCTCGATGCTGGTCGGCATTCTGGTGGTGCAGGTGTTCGCCAATCTGATCTCGCGGCCCAGCCAGCAGACGGGGGTGCCCTTCCCGGTAGTATGCCGTCAGTCCTTCGGCATCTATGGCGCCAATATCCCGGCGATCATCCGCGGGCTGATCGCGGTGGTGTGGTACGGCATCCAGACGTATCTGGCGGCGCATGCCCTGATGCTGGTGCTGCTGCGCTACGTGCCGTCACTGGAAGGGTTGACCGAGACCCAGTTGTTCGGGCTCTCGCAGCTGGGCTGGTACTGCTTCCTGTTCATGTGGGTGCTGCAGGCACTGGTGTTCTGGTGGGGCATGAATGCGGTGCGCCGCTTCATCGATTTCGCCGGGCCAGCGGTCTATGTGGTGATGTTCGCGCTGGCGGGCTGGATCGTCTGGCAGGCCGGCTGGGACAACATCAGCTTCACCCTGGGCAGCAAGACGCTCTCGGGCAGCGACGCCCTGTGGCAGATGGTGATCGCCGCGGCTCTGGTGGCGGGCTACTTCGCCGGGCCGACGCTCAACTTCGGAGACTTCTCGCGCTACTGCGCTACTCCCGGTGATGTAAAGCGCGGCAATTTCTGGGGCCTGCCGGTCAACTTCCTGCTGTTTGCCGTCATCACCGTGGTGGTGGTGTCCGGCACCCAGCCCATCTTCGGCGAGATGCTGCATGACCCGATGGAGACCGTCGCCCGCATCGACAATGGCGTCGCGGCAGCGCTGGGTATCCTGACCCTGGTGCTGGCGACCATCGGTATCAACATCGTGGCCAACTTCGTGTCACCGGCGTTCGACTTCTCCAATGTGGCCCCGTCCCGCATCAGCTGGCGCATGGGCGGCATGCTGGCCGCCGTCGGCTCCATCTTCATCACGCCGTGGAATCTGTTCAACAATCCGGAAATCATCCAGTACACCGTGGGCATTCTCGCCGCGGCCATCGGCCCGGTGTATGGCGTGATCCTGTTCGATCACTATCTGGTCAACAAGGGCGGCATCAACACCCGAGCGTTGTTCACCGACAGCGCGCAGGGCGAATATTTCTTCGAGAAGGGCGTCAATGTCGCGGCGGTCAAGGCGCTGCTGGCCTCCTCGGCGGTGACGCTGGTCATCAGCTTCCTGCCGCTGGGTGACATCACCCACTTCACGCTATTCATCGGCGGCCTGATGGCGGCAGGGCTGTATGGCATCTTCTCGGGATATTGGCTGGGAGATGCCGCTTCCGCGCGCATCTATGTGCCTGCTGGTTCACGCGGCAAGGTCGTCTGACCGCAGGCGAAAGGCGCGAGTCACGTCGAGACGCTCAGGGCCCGTACCTTCCCGGTATCGGGCCCTGAGTGCATCTCGCCGCCAGGACACGTGGCAGTAGCGTTGGCGGGACGCGAGCCGTCGGGATAGGGGGAGGCTGGCGGCAGGTGTAGCATGAGGCCATGCCCCAGCTTTCCGAGAGGACGTGCCGTGTCGTTCCATGATCACCTCATGCCATGCAGTGAGATGGAGGATGAGGAGTCTCGCCATTATCGGGCGCGACTCAATCATACCTTCGTGCTGTTCGCGATGGCGGGTCTGGCGTGCTTTCTGCTGTTCGATTACTTCCAGGTCCCTGACGCCTGGCCGACCCTGTGGCTCGGGCGCTTCCTGCTTCTCGGTGTCTGTGTGCTGTGTGTGACGCTACTGCGTCGCCAGCCACGTCGGCCCGACGATATCGCATTGCTCGGCGCCGTCTGCGCCAATCTGTATTTCTGCTTCGGCGCGACGATGATCCAGGATGCCATCACGCTATCGCTGTGGAACCTGAGCTTCTCGACCTCCATGCTGATCGCCATGCCGGCGTGGCTGGTGTGGGGCTGGCGGTACCAGCTGGTCAGCAGTCTGCCGTTGATACTGGGCTATCTGCCGCTCTTTCTATGGCTGAGCCCGCTCTCGCTCAAGGACCTTGCCGGCGCGGGAGGTGCCTACATGATCGCGACGATGATCATGGCGCCGGCGCTGGCGCACGCCCGCAGCTCCACCTTCCTGCGTACCGTCAAGCTGCGCCGGGCACTGGAGGTGCGCAACGCCGAGCTCAGCCACATGAATCAGCAGCTGCTCACGCAGCAGCATGAGCTGGAATACCGTGCCAATCACGATCTGCTGACGGGGCTGCCCAATCGCCGTTTCGGCTTCGATTTTCTCGAGCGGATGCTGGCCGAGAGCACGAGCACCCGGCAATGCATGTCGATCCTGTTCGTGGATGTCGACCGCCTGAAGCACGTCAACGACAGTTTCGGGCACGCCGAGGGTGATCGCCTGATTCAGCTGGTGGCCCGGAGTGTCGGCCTGGCGGCCGGTGAAGACGGGCTGGCATGCCGCCTGGGCGGCGATGAATTTCTGGTCGTGATGCCCGGTGCCTGTGATATGGCCAGCCAGCAGGCGACGACCCAGCTGATGCGCCATCTTCAGGAACAACGCCTGCAGCAGCAAATATCCTTCCCGGTCGAGGTCAGCATCGGCCGCGTCACCCACGACCCGGTATTGCAGGGCGATGTGGATGTCGATGATCTGATCCATATCGCGGATGACCGCATGTATCGTCAGAAGCGCGCTCGGCGGCGAGCCATGGCGGGGGCCAACGATCCTCAGGCGTGAGAAAGCCCGCGATCTTTCCTTCTGCCATGCGGCAAGTGATTGATGGCAAAGGCTGTCATCGCTTTTTCATGTCGCTGTTACGGGTATGTCATCGCCTCCCCTCAGTCTTGCTGGGCAACGACAGGGGCCATCTGGGCCTCGCCTGTCGATTTTGCCTGGCAACCCGGAGGTGACTGACATGACCGCTTTGCAATCGGCTCCCCGTGCTGAAATGCCGCCTGCTCCCGACGCTCTCGGTCAGGTTCGCACGCTGTTCATCTCCGATGTGCATCTGGGAACCCCGGACTGCCAGGCGGCGCTGCTTGCAAGGCTGCTGCGCCGCGTGCGTCCCGAACGCCTGTATCTGGTCGGCGATATCGTCGACCTGCTGGCGATGCGCAAGCGTGCAGTGCTCGACAAGGACCAGCAGGCGCTGGTGGCGCGGGTGCTGCGTCTGGCGCGCAGCGGCTGCGAGGTCATCTACATTCCCGGCAATCATGATGCCGCCTTCCGTCGCCTGTGTGGTCTGAAGCTGCACAACGTGAGCATCGAGCGGCGTGCGATCCATACCACCAGCAGTGGTCGTCGCCTGCTGGTCTCCCACGGCGATGAATTCGACACCCATGTGCGCATCGCACCGTGGCTGCTCAAGCTGGGCGATGGCATGCACGGCTTCATCCTGTCGCTCAATCGCTGGTGCAATCGCGCGCGTGGCATGTTCGGGCTGCCGTACTGGTCGCTGGCCAGCGCGCTCAAGCGGCGTAGCGGCACCGCCCAGCGCTATGTGGCCCAGTTCGAGGAAGCCGCCATGCGCCAAGCGCGTCTTGAAGGCCTGGACGGCTATGTCGGAGGACACATCCACCAGGCGGGCTTTAGGGTCGAGGAAGGCGTGCTCTACTGCAACGACGGTGACTGGGTCGAGCACTGCACCGCGCTGGCGGAAGATGCCGAAGGCGCGCTGCACCTGATCGACTGGCAGGGGCAGATCATCGAGACGGCGCCGCGCCATCTGATGCCGCGTCAGGCGCCGGCCGCGTCGCCTGACGCCGTCACGCCCGGGATGGTCGGCGCCTGAGCCTCATCCCAGGCCGCTGATCGCCAGCATCCATGACAGGTATAGCGGGATGATCAGCGGCGCCGCCAGCGTGGTCAGCATCACGGCGATCGCGCCCTTGGCCGGCTGGATATTCAACTCGATGGCCAGTACCACCACATTGGCAGCCATCGGCACCACGCCCAGCAGCAGCAATACCCGGGCCAGCACCGGGTCGAGGGCGAACAGGCTGCCCAGCAGCATCACGCTGCCAAGACTCAGCAGCGGCCACATCACGAAACGCAGGGCGGTCGCGGCCAGGATGAAGCGCGCGTCGACCTCGCGCAGGCTGACACCGCCCAGCGTCATGCCGATGATCATCATGCCCAATACCGTATAGCTGTACTTGAAGTAGTCGAGTCCCTCCATCACCGCCCCTGGCACCTCGAGCCCCAGCGTCCCCACCAGCAGGGCGGCCAGAAAGGCATAGATCAGCGGCAGACGCACGATCTTCACCAGACTCTGGCGCATCGAGAACTGCCCGCGCGCACTCACGTAGAAGCCCAGGGTGAACTCATACAGCGTGATGCCGAGCAGGCAGAACAGGTACTGGGTCACACCTTCCGGCGGCAGCAACAGCATCGCGACCGGCAGGCCGAAGTAGCCGGTATTGCCGGTACCGGAGGAGAAGGCGAGCAGGGCGGCTTCCTGCGGCGGGAAGAACTTCGCGGCCAGCGGGCGCACCAGCAGACAGATGCTGCTGGCCAGCGAGAACAGCCCCAGCGTCAGGCCCAGATCACTCGGCGATGGCGCGCCGAGCACCAGCCCGCGGAAGAAGGTCAGCGGCGCGATCACATAGATCAGCAAGGTGGCGATGGGGCGCGGGTCGATCGCGAGGCGGCGTGCACAGAGGGCACCGAGGGCGACGAAGGTGATCAGCATCCAGAGCGGTTGCTGCAGATCGATGTGGTCCATCACGGTTCCTTGTGAAGCGTCATTGTCCTTTTGGCTCATCATGCCGTGTGGCCCCTATCAGCGTCATCCCATGAATGTCACTCATTGCGCCTTTCCTTCATCAGGCTTTGGGTCTCGCATCAGGCTTTGGCTCGCGTGGTTGCGCGGCTGGTGAGGGGCAGGACTGAGGGGCAGGACGACGCTGTCAGCAATGGTTATAAACACGCACTTTCTTATATGAATGGCATTGAAGTTGTGGCGAAAACCTTTCATTGGCCGGGGTCGGCGGCGGCGGTCAGAATGCTCGTCATGCAGTGCAAGGGCGGTGGCGTGACGCGCCGGACGTGTATTGCTGCACGCACACCGCGAAGTGTGCGGCGATAACGACATCAATGCCGGACACGACGACCACGAGGGCCGCCCCATGAGTGCAAGCGAACATCCGTCAGGAATCAGCTTCGAATTCTTCCCGCCGAATACCGAGGCCGGGCGTGAAAAGCTCAAGGGGGTACGCGATCAGCTGGCGGCGCTGGAGCCGGAGTTCTTCTCCGTCACCTATGGCGCGGGCGGCTCGACGCGTGAACGCACCTTCAACACCGTACAGTCGGTCAGCGCCAGCGGCATCTGTACCGCGCCGCATCTGTCGTGTGTCGGCAGTGACCGCGGTGAGCTGCGTGAGATCCTGGCGCAATATCGTGAGCAGGGCGTCAAGCGCATGGTGGCGTTGCGCGGGGACCTGCCCTCCGGGATGGGCTCGCGCAGCGAGCTGCGTTACGCCAATGAGCTGGTCGAGTTCGTGCGCGAGGAGACCGGCGATCACTTCGAGATCGCGGTGGCGGCCTACCCGGAGTGTCATCCGCAGGCCGACAATTACCACAGCGATCTCGCGAATTTCGCGCGCAAGATGCAGGCCGGTGCCGATATCGCCATTACCCAGTACTTCTTCACCGCCGACGCCTACTTCCATTTCGTGGAGCGTGCGCGTGCCCTCGGTATCGAGCAGCCGATCATCCCGGGGATCATGCCGATCACCAACTACACCAGGCTGGCGCGCTTCTCCGATTCCTGCGGTGCGGACATCCCGCGCTGGCTCCGCCGGCAGCTCGAGAGCTATGGCGATGACAGCGATAGCCTCCAGGCCTTCGGCACCGAGGTGATCTCGCGCATGAGTCAACGTCTGCTGGATGGCGGCGCGCCGGGCCTGCACTTCTATACCCTCAATCAGGCCGAGCCGTGTCTCAAGGTGCTGGAAAATCTGGGCATCGCTTCTCGTTGAGTCACGCGCGCCGCGCGTGCGCGGCAAGGAATTGGAAGAGCGGCATTGAATGTGACGTCGCTCGCCCTGAGGTCTTACGGGTAGCTGCTGGTGACAGCGGCCCGCAAGCCACTCAAGGCGTCGGCAGTGACGCCGGCCTCAGTGATGGAGAGATTGCTCATGAATCACGAGACACAGCACACGGCATCCTTTACGACCTCTTCCAGAAAGCCCCTCAAGACCGCCGCGACGGTGGCGCTCGGCGCCTGGTTGTTCGGCGGCGTCGCCCAGGCCGCCACCGAGGTGGAAATGCATCGCGTCAGCAGTGATGGCGTCGGTGAGTCCGTCGGCAGTGTCATGGCCGAGGATACCGATGATGGTCTGTTGCTGACGCCGAAGCTCGAGGGGCTCGAGAGCGGCATCCACGGTTTCCACCTGCATGCCAATGCCAGCTGCGAACCGGCCGAGAAGGATGGCGAGACCGTCGCTGCGGCCGCGGCAGGTAGCCACTTTGACCCAGAAGAGACCGGCACCCACCAGGGCCCCTACGGGGATGGCCACCTGGGGGATCTTCCGGCACTGACCGTCGACGCCGATGGCAAGATCTCGCTGCCGGTGCTGGCGCCGCGCCTCAAGGAAAGCGATCTCAGCGGCCATGCGCTGATGATCCATTCCGGGGGTGACAACTACACCGATACGCCATCACTGGGCGGTGGCGGCTCGCGCGTCGCCTGCGGTGTGGTTGACTGAACGGTGGTCGACTGACCTGTGGTCAATCGATGGAATACCCAGTCGAGATGACATGAAAAAGCCCCGCCAACCGGCGGGGCTTTTTCATATCGCAGCGCTACAGCAGATGTCAGTGCAGCTTGCTCGGGTCCAGAATGCGCACCGGCTGAACCTCATCGCTCGCCGGCGTCTCGCGGGGGTCGCTCACGCGCGTGGAAATCTCGGCGAGGGTCGGCGGCTCCTCGATGGCCTGCTGTTCGAAGAAGTCGCAGGACACGCAGTCACGGTAGCGGGTCTCGTTCTGCTCCCAGGTGCGCAGGCGGTCCATTGCTCCGCAGCGCGGGCAGACGGCACCGGCGATGAAGCGCTTGATGGTAGACATGGTGCCTCCAGTCAGGGTCAGGGTAGGTCTGGCAATCCCGCCTCGGGCGGATGATGCGCCATATGATACGCCCCCGACCGATAAAGGTCAGGGGCGCATGGCCAGCAGCTCGTGGTCAGGCTTGCGCCATCACGAGACGGGGCGAGATCAGGCCGCCTGGGCACCGATGCCGGAGTGGCGCAGCAGGGCATCGACCTGCGGGTCACGGCCACGGAAGGCGCGGAACAGCTCGGCGGCGTCACGCGAGCCACCGCGTGCCAGTACCTCGTCACGGAAGCGTTGGCCGGTGGCGGTATCGAAGACCGCGCTTTCCTCGAAGGCACTGAAGGCGTCTGCCGACAGCACCTCGGCCCACTTGTAGCTGTAGTAACCCGCGGCGTATCCGCCGGCGAAGATATGGCTGAAGCCATTCTGGAAGCGGTTGAACTCGACCGCCGGCACCACGGCGACCTTGCTGCGCACCTCGTCGAGCAGACCCTGCACATCGCTGGCGGAGGGCTTGTCGAGCTCGTGATGCAGGCGGAAGTCGAACAGCGAGAACTCCAGCTGGCGGACCATGGTCATCGCCGCCTGGAAGTTGCGGGCTGCCTGCAGACGCTCGAGCATGTCATCGGGCAGGCGCTCGCCGGTGTCCACGTGACGTGCGATCAGATCCAGTCCTTCACGCTCGTAGCAGAAGTTCTCCATGAATTGGCTGGGCAGTTCGACGGCGTCCCATGCCACGCCATTGATGCCGGAGACTTCGGCAACTTCCTGACGCGTCAGCATGTGATGCAGACCATGACCGAATTCATGGAACAGCGTGACCACTTCATCGTGGGTCAGCAGCGCCGGGCGATCGCCCACCGGGCGGGTGAAGTTGCAGGTCAGGTAGGCGACCGGCAACTGCAGGCTGCCATCCTCGCGGCGACGACGGACGCGGCACTCATCCATCCAGGCACCGCCTCGCTTGCCTTCGCGCGCGTAGAGATCGAGATAGAAGCCGGCGATCGGGGTGTCATTCTCGATCACCTCGTAGTAGCTGACGTCCTCGTGCCATACCGGCACGTCACGCTGCTTGAAGGTGATGCCGTAGAGGCGATTGACGACTTCGAACAGCCCGTCGATGGCCTGTGGCGCCGGGAAGTAGGGGCGTAGCTGTTCCTGATTGATCGCGTAGCGCGACTCGCGCAGCTTCTCGCTGGCATAGCCGACATCCCACGGCTGCAGGTTCTCGATGCCAAGGCTCTCGGCAGCGTAGGCGGACAGCTCGTTGAACTCTTCACGCGCCTGCGGCACGGCGCGGGTGGCGAGGTCATCCAGGAAGGCGATGACCTGCGCCGGCGAGTCAGCCATCTTGGTCGCCAGTGACAGCGAGGCGTAGTCGTCGAAGCCGATCAGCGCGGCCAGCTCCTGACGCAGTGCCAGAATCTCCTCGATCACCGGGCCATTGTCGAACTCACCGGCGTTGGGGCCCTTCTCCGAGGCACGGGTGACGAAGGCGGTGTAGACCTCCTCACGCAGCTCGCGGTTGTCGGCATAGCTGAGCACCGGGAAGAAGCTCGGGAAGTCCAGGGTGATGCGATAGCCTTCCAGGCCCTTGGCTTCGGCATTGGCCTTGAGCGCTTCAAGGCCGCTTTCCGGCACGCCTGCCAGCGCCTCTTCGCCGACATCCTTGTGCCAGGCCTGGGTGGCGTCCAGCACATGGTTGGAGAAGGTATTGGAGAGTTCGGACAGGCGCGCCTGGATTTCGCCATAGCGCTGCTTCTTGTCTTGCGGCAGATCGACACCGGCGAGACGGAAGTCGCGCAGGCTATTGGTGATCGCCTTCTGTTGGGCTTCATCGAGGGTGGCGAACTCATCGCTGTCCGCGAGGCGCTGATAGGCCGCGGCCAGGTCGCTGTTCTGGCCCACCCAGGTGGAATAGGCCGACAGCTTGGCGAGACAGGCCTGGTAGGCCTCGCGCAGCTTGGGCGAGTTCATGGTCGAGTTGAGGTGCGAGACCGGCGACCAGGCCTGGCTCAGGCGATCACCCAACGCTTCCAGCGGCGCGGCGAAGTTGTCCCAGCGCGTGTCGTCGCGGGTGGCCTCGATCAGGCGCTCGATCTCCTGCTGGTTGTGCTCCAGCAGTTCGCTGATTGCATCCTCGACGTGCTCGGCCTTGAGGGTGTCGAAGGGGGGCAGTGTGTTGCGTTCCAGCAGGGGATTGATCGACATCATGTACCTCGCGTCATTCGGGTGGGCGGCAGCGGTGAGCGATAAAGAAGAACTTGCGCATCAATAGCGCCGTGAAAACGGCGTCACCGCTGCCGCGGGGATACCTAGAATGTGAGGCCTCGGCGCGTGTTATTCAATCTATCGCCTCGATAGGCGGGCGCTGCCACGCGCATGTCGCATTGGCCGAGGCCGGTACGGCTGCTATCTTGCTGGCCTTGGCCCCTGAGTGGGGCCCGTATCCTTCCCCCGTACCGAGACCACGAGAGCAGACATGAGCGAAACCACCGAACGCTGGGGCAGTCGCCGAGCCTTCATTCTGGCCGTGACCGGCGCCGCCGTAGGGCTGGGCAACATCTGGCGCTTCCCCTACATGACCGGCGAGAACGGCGGTTCCGCGTTTCTGCTGCTGTATATCGGTTTCGTGCTGTTGCTGGGGCTGCCGGTGATGATGGCCGAGATCATGATCGGGCGCGCCGGACGTCGCGGGCCGATGCAGGCTCTCGCCCATCTGGCCGTCAGCGGCGGTCGGACCCCGCACTGGCGCTGGCTGGGACTGTTCGGCGCCATCACCATGTTCTTCATCCTGTCGTTCTATTCGGTGGTATCGGGCTGGTCGATCGAGTATCTGGTCGATTCGCTGAAGGGTGACTTCAGCGGCATGAGCCCACCGGAGATCGGCGCTTCCTTTGCTGCCTTCCTGGAAGACCCGGTGACGATGACCTTCAACCACACCGTCTTCATGCTGATGACGATGAGCGTGGTCGCCGCCGGCATCTCTTCCGGACTCGAGCGCCTCAACAACCTGATGATGCCGCTGCTTTACGTGCTGTTGCTGGCGCTGGCGGGTTACAGCATCAGCACGCCCGGCTTCGGCCCGGCGTTGAGCTGGCTGTTCATGCCCAACCCGAGTGCCATCACGCTGGACGTGATACTCAATGCCATGGGACACGCCTTCTTCACGCTGGCGGTCGGCGCCTGTGCCCTGATGGCCTACGGCGCCTACATGCCGGAGCGCCAGAGTCTGCCGACGGCTGCGATCGCCGTGGCGGCACTGGATATCGGCGTGGCACTGCTGGCGGGTATCGCCATCTTCGCGGCGGTCTTCAGCCAGGGCATGGACCCGGCCTCCGGCCCCGGCCTGATGTTCGTCAGCCTGCCGATCGCCTTCGCCAATCTGCCGGGCGGCAGCGTGCTGCTGGCGCTGTTCTTCCTGCTGCTGCTGCTGGCGACCTGGACCAGCTCGATCAACATCGCCGAGCCCATCGTCGAGGTGCTGGAGGGGTGGGGGCTCAAGCGTCGCCACGCGGCACTGGTGGTCGGTGTCTCGGTGTGGGCGATGGGGCTGTTGTCGGTGCTGTCCTTCTCGAGCCTCAAGGATGTGCACGTGCTGGGCGAGATGAATGTCTTCGATGCAGTGACGACGATTCCGCCGGACTTCTTCCTGCCGATCGGCGGACTGCTGATCGCCATCTTCGCGGCCTGGGTGATGCCGCAGAATCGTGCGCTGGCAGGCCTGGGGACATCGCGTGGCTTCTTCCGCACTTGGCGTTGGGTGCTGCGCTGGATCTCGATTCCGCTGGTCGTCGTCGTGCTGGGCTGGAGCTTCTTCAAGTAAGCCCGCTTGCGTTATCGGTGCGTGAATCTGTCGTTGAGTGGGCGCACGGCGTGGCGCGATGCGCGGGGCATGTCGAGCCTGATAGCGGGTCGTCGTGACAGGGTGTCGAAAACACCGCAACGCGAGTCAGGCCGTTGCGCTATTGGCATCCCGGTGTTTGGCGCAGTAGGCTGGTTGCCTAATTCAGGAGGTAAGGCATGAGCATTAGATCCTTCAAGGGCCTGACGCCGCGACTGGGCGAGCGGGTTTTCATCGATCCGGCCAGTGTGGTGCTGGGTGATGTCGCCCTCGGGGATGACAGCTCGGTATGGCCGCTGGCGGTGATACGCGGCGACATGCACCGTATCCGCATCGGCGCGCGCACCAGCGTGCAGGATGGCGCGGTACTGCATATCACCCACGCCAGTGACTTCAATCCGGGCGGTTATCCGCTGGAAATCGGCGATGATGTCACCATCGGTCACAAGGCCGTGTTGCATGGCTGCACCATCCACGACCGCGTGCTGGTCGGCATGGGCGCCATCGTGATGGACGGCGTGGTGGTGGAAGATGAAGTCATCATCGCGGCGGGTGCGCTGGTGCCGCCGGGCAAGCGTCTCGAGGGCGGGCATGTGTATGCCGGCAACCCGGCCAAGGCACTGCGCCCCATCAAGGATAGTGAGCGTGAGTTCTTTACCTATTCGGCGGTGAACTACGTCAAGCTGAAGGATCAGCATCTGGCCGAAGACTACGTCGACTGAATCTTCTTCGCGAAGAGCGGTAGACGCAGCAACAATCACTCCCCCGTTGGCACAGGCCGGCGGGGGAGTGGTCGTTTCAGGGTCGGATTTTCCGCAAGCCAGGGTCGGTTTTTCACAAGATCCAGAAGCCAGGTGTGGCAGTGGCGCGCACAAACCAGGACAAGCCATTGTTTTTCATGAAATGCTTGCGTCATAATCTGGACGTATATCCAGTGCCTGCGTGTGGCGTCTGGTCCAGTGACATCGTCGAGGGCTCGCGACCCGTATTTCATGGCCAATTTTCGTACCCATATCACCGTAGCGGCCTTTGCTGGCGGCATCGTCGCGGCGGCGGGCTGGCAGGGCGGCCTGTGGTCGCTGGCGGAGGGAGTTCCGCTGGCAAGCCTGACCACCTTCGGCGGTATCCTGCCGGATATCGACTCCGACAACTCGCGTGCCATCCGTATCCTGTTCACGCTGTTTGCGGTATTGGCGACCATGGCCTGCGTGCTGCTGCTGCAGGACCGCCTGCTGGCGGGGCCGTTGATGATGGCGGGTGGCGCCACCTATCTGGGCGTGCGCTATGTGGCCAGCGCCATCTTCAAGCGCTTCACCGTCCATCGCGGTATCTGGCACTCGCTGCTTGCGTCACTGCTGTGCTCGCTGGGCGTGACGGCCGCCAGCCTGCATGTGCTGGGTCAGAGTGAAGAGCAGGCCTGGTGGCAGGGCGCGGCCCTGTTGTTCGGTGCCATGATTCACCTGCTGCTTGACGAGATGTACAGCGTCGACATGGTCGGGGCACGCCTGAAGCGCAGCTTCGGCACCGCCTTCAAGCTGTTCGATTATCGTGAGCCGGGCAACTCGCTGGCGATGGTGGCGGTGATCGCCGCCATGACCCCCTGGCTGCCGCCATTGTCAGTGCTGGTGGACATCATGCATCTGCAGGGGCCGCTGTCCGTGTTCGGTGCAGGCCTGTCACGGCTGATGGCCGGCGCCTGATGCCGTCTGGCTGGAGGCCGGCGCGAATCTCCGTTGCGATGCCTTGGTGTGATGTCTTGGCTGTGATGCATCAGGCACGATGCCTCAACGACGATAGGGCTCGGCGCTGAGGCCGTGCTTCTTGAGCTTGTCGTAGAGCGTCTTGCGCGGCAGCCCCAGCCGTTCGCAGGCCATCACCACCTGACCTTTGCTGGCCGCCAGGGCTTCGCGAATCAGCGCGGCCTCGAAGGCCTCCATGCGCTGCGGCAGCGATTGCGCCTGCGTGGCTGCCTTCACGTCGTGCTCCAGTTCCCCCAGCTCGCCTGATTCCCTCGATGCTCCTGACGCATCCCGCCCGCCCATGCCGGTGGTGATGTCCTCTCTGTCCGCCACTCCTGATGCTCCCGTGCAGTTCACGGCCGGGCCACTCGTGCCCGCGGTGAGCGGTCGCCCTTCCGCCATGCTGTCGCCGATGTTGCCCTCCAGCCCGCCCAGCAGCACATGGCGTTCCGCACAGTTTCTCAGTTCACGCACGTTGCCCGGCCAGTCATGCGCCAGCAGTGCCTGCAGGGTGGTGGCATCCAGCGGCGGGACTTCCAGACTGGTGCGTTCACTGGCCAGAATCGCGAAGTGCCGGAACAGCTGAAGAATATCCTCGGCATGCTCGCGCAGTGGCGGCAGGAATAACGTGACCACGTTCAGGCGGTAGTAGAGGTCCTCGCGAAACTCGCCGGCGCTGGCCGCTTCGCGCAGATCCCGTTTGGTGGCGGCGATGACGCGGATATCGATGGGGCGTGGTGTATTGCTGCCGAGTCGCTCGATGCTGCGCTCCTGCAGCACCCGCAACAGCTTGATCTGCAACGACATCGGCATCGATTCGATCTCATCGAGAAACAGGGTGCCGCCATCGGCGTGTTCCAGCTTGCCGATGCGGCGCTCGCTGGCACCGGTGAAGGCACCTTTCTCATGGCCGAACAGTTCCGACTCGATCAACGTCTCCGGCATGCCGCCACAGTTGAGCGCCACGAAGGGCTTGCTGGCGCGGGCGCTGCGCTCGTGCAGACAGCGGGCGACACGGTCCTTGCCGGCACCGGTCTCGCCATACAGCAGGGTATCGGCATCGACCGCCGCCAGGCGTGATACCTGGGCATCCAGGCGCTGCATGATGTCACTGCTGCCCACCAGTCTGGGGCCGGCGCTGTTGCGCTGGGTATCCAGCTGTTCGCGCAGCGAGCGGTTCTCCAGCGCCAGCCGGCGGGCGGCCACTGCACGCCGCACGCCATCGAGCATGCGCTCGCGATCGAAGGGTTTCTCGATGAAATCCCAGGCGCCGGCCTGCATGGCCGCGACGGCGGTATCGATGTCGCCATGCCCGGTCATCACGATCACCGGCAGCTCGTCATCCACGGCATGCGCCGCGTGCAGCAGGCTCAGGCCATCCATGCCCGGCATGCGAATGTCCGTGATCACCACACCCTCGAAGGGCGCTTCGGCGCGCAGGATCGCCAGTGCCTGCTCGGCACTGGCCAGCGGGCGAGTGCGGTAATCGGCCAGCATCAGGCTTTGGCTCAGGCTGTCGCGCAGATGCGGTTCGTCATCCACCACCAGCACCTGCATGTCGGTATTCGTGACGTCGCTCATGACGGCTCCTGGGAATGGTTGGCGGTGGGTGGCATCGGGGGTTGTGAGGTCGTCGCAAGTGAGGGCATCGAGAGTGCCGGCAGCGTCAGCCGGAACAGCGCGCCACCCAGCGGCGAGGGATGCGCCTCGAGGGCGCCGCCGAGGTCGGCGACGATACGCGCGCTGATCGATAGCCCCAGCCCGAGCCCCTGGCCGTCGGCGCGCTGGGTATAGAAGGGTTCGAACACGCGCACCAGTTGCGATGGCTCGAGGCCGGGGCCGTTGTCGTGGACTTCCAGCACGACCTGATTGCCTGCGCTGCCCGCTTGCTCATGCAGGTTGAGCTGGATGCTGGGGGGCTGTGTGCGCTCCGGGGGCATGTCGGCAAGCGCATCCAGTGCATTGCCGATCAGGTTGACCAATACCTGCTCCAGCCTCACGGGTTCGGCGCGCACCTGAGCCAGCTCCGGGCTCGTAGTGCGGGTGATCGTCACGCCGAATGCCTCACAGCGTGCATGCAGCAGACGCAGGGCGTAGTCGAGGCTGGTGGTGAGATCGATGGCTTCAAGGCGGTCACCGCTCTTGCGTGAGAATTGACGCAGCTGTGCGCTGATCTCGCCCATGCGCTGGGTCAGCTCGGTGATCTGACGCAGGTTGCTCTCGACCTGGGTGGTCTGGGCGCGGGCGAGAAAGGCGCTGGCATTCTCGGCATAGGCGCGGATGGCGGCCAGCGGCTGGTTGAGCTCGTGATTGATACCGGCGGCCAGTTCCCCCAGTACCGCCAGCTTGGCAGTCTGGATCAATTCATCACGCGTCTCGCGCAGCTCGCGTTCGGCGCGGGTGCGCTCCTCGACTTCGGCACTCAGGCGCGTGTTGCTGGCGGCGAGGTCGCGGGTACGCTCGACCACCCGTTGCTCGAAGGCATCACGTGCCTGGGCGAGCTGTTCGGCCTGGGCACGGCGTTCGCTGACATCGAATACCGTGACCAGCCAGCGCGGACCATTGGGGCTGGGTAGTGGTGAGCAGGAAAGCTCCAGTGGCACCGCGACACCCTCGCGCAGGCCGTGCACTTCCAGCGGTCCGACGGAGCGGGCCTGGGTCAGGTGGTCCAGCAGGTGGCGCTCGGCCGGCAGGAAGAGTTCGCGCAGATCACGCCCTTCGCGGGCGCTGGGCTGGCGCGTGTCGTCCGGTGAGGCATCGGCACTCAAGGGCGAGCCGAACAGCGCGATGGCCGTCGGATTGAGATACACCAGCCGGGCCTGCTCATCGAGGATGCACAGGCCAGCCTGAGTGCGATCGATGATGCCGCGCACCCGCTTCTGGCCTGCGGCGAGATTGTGGCGCTCGCGTTCGGCGAACAGGCGACGCTCACGCAGGATACGCAGTCGCTGCCAGCCCAGCCCTGCCAGCAGACACAGCAAGGCATAGCCACCGGCCGCGAGCCCGGCCGCTTGCCAGATACCGCTGCGCAGCGGTGCCAGTGGCTTGAGCACATGCAGGCGCCAGCCGATATCCGGCAGTGGCCGGGACAGGCTCAACCAGGCGTGCTGCCAGAGATCCCCCGGTGTCAGCTGCAACAGTTCGATGGAGGTCGTGTCGCGGCGCGACTCAAGGGGCGAGTCCAGCAGCTCCGGCAGCGCCTCGCGATGATGCAGGCGCAGCGGGCGCAGGCGCTGATTGGCATAGCGCTGGGTGTCGAGCAGCCGGTTGCGTGTCTCCTCGCTGAGTGGCTCCAGCGTGCGCAGTACCCGCTGCGCCTGACTGGCGATGAAGATCACGCCATGCGGATCAGTGACCATGATGTCGGCATTCTGGTCGAGCCACGCCGCCTCCAGCGCCTCTATCTGCACCTTGACCACGGCCACGCCACGTCGTCCCTGGGGGCTGGTGACGGCAGCGCTGAAGAAATAACCGCGCTCACCGGAGCTGGTGCCCAAGCCATAGAAGCGCCCCTCGCCGCCATTGATGGCGTCTTGCCAGTAGGGGCGGAAGCGGTAGTTCTGACCGATGAAGGTGTTGGCGGATCGCCAGTTGCTGGCGGCGATGGTGGTGCCGGTGTCATCGACCAGATAGAGGTCCGAGATACCGGCCAGCTCACGCATGCGGTCCAGGCGCTGATTGAGCGCCACTTCCGCGCTGGGGTCTTCTGGGTGATCGAGAAAGTCGCGCAGCTGATCATTTTCTGCCACCAGCCTGGGCAGATAGGCGTGGCGATTCAGCTGGCCACGCAGACTGGCGGCGGTCAGGCGCAGTTCGTTGTCTGCCTCATGCCCCAGGCGTTCCAGACCCTGGCTGCGCGCCATCGAGACCGCCTGCCACACGCACAGCATCAATCCCAGCGGTAGCACGACCGCCAGTACGAGGCGCCACAGCTGGGGCAGGCGCGTGTCCTTCATCGGCAAGCCTTCATGTTCAGGCCCTCATCTCAAGCACTGCATATCCGGAGCTTCATATTCAGCCAGAGCGTCATGACTGAGCGTCATGAGCCATCCGGCGCCGCCTGGGCACGGCGCAAGGCGCGCTGGGCACGAGTCTCGGCGCGTTCCAGTTCCAGCAGCGAATCCTCGACGAATACCAGATGCTCATGGGCGGCGTTGCGTGCATCTTCGGCGCGGCCTTCCATGATCGCCTCGAACAGGCTGCGGTGCTGCTGAATCAGGCGCGGGCGTGATTCCGGCTTCTCGAACAGGTGGCGCAGATTGGCCACGATGCTCTTCTCCAGCAACTGGAACAGGCTGCGCATCGAGTGCAGCAGCACCACATTGTGCGCGGCCTCGGCGATGGCGAGGTGGAAGGCGGCATCGGCACCGGCCTCGCGCTCCGGGTCACGTCCCTCGAAGCTCTTCTCCAGCTCCTCGAAGCGCTGGCGCAGCATTGCCTTGTCGGCAGGTGTGGAGCGCATGGCGGCGTAGTAGGCGCTGATGCCTTCCAGCGCATCACGAAACTCCAGCAGATCGAGGTTGAACTCGCCGTGGCGACCCAGCAGCGCGCTGAGCGGATCCGACCAGGCGCGCGCCAGCTCTTCAGAGACATAGGTGCCGCCGCCCTGGCGTGAGGTCAGCAGTCCGCGCGCGGCCAGCTTCTGGATGGCCTCCCGCACGGAGGGGCGCGAGACCTCGAACTGCTCGGCCAGGGTGCGCTCCGGTGGCAGGCGCTCGCCGGGTTTCAGGCTGCCTTCGATGATCATGCTTTCGAGGCGCTCGGTGAGTACATCGGCGATGCGAGGCTGGCGGACGGGGGCGTAACGCATGGAAGTGTCCTTGCGGCAAAGGTGAAAGGCGGCGCCGAACGCTGGAATGCCGGTGTGCGGCATGCAAGAGAGGGGCGCTTGCGGCGCTGCCGATGATCAGTGTGGCCCGTGGGCATTCCACACCACAGCCGACATTGGTCTTACCAATATGTGTGATAACCACGCCTTGCGTGGGAGATTGGTGTTCTCAGCAATTGGTAAGACCAATTTTACGCAATGAAGCTGCTTTGACCAATGTCTAGATACCTTGCACTACATGATGTTTGACCCCTTTCAAGGCGACGCCTAGATTATGCCGAAGCACAGCAAGGTAAATTGGTATGACCAATTTATCGGAAGGCCTGACCTAAAGGGTGCGCCAACCCCCGAGTCCTTCACTGCCGTGCCAGACAACAATCACAACAATTCGCCTGCGGAGTTTCCGTCATGTCCGAGCCACTGCTGGCCTTGCTGGCCTTCACCCCTATCCTGCTGGCGGGCATCCTGCTCGTCGGTCTGCAATGGCCCGCGCGTCGCGCCATGCCATTGGTCTTTCTCGTCACCGCTGCCATCGGCTATTTCGTGTGGCAGATGTCGCTGACGCGCATTCTGGCCTCCACGCTGCAGGGGCTGATGGTGACCGTCTCGGTGCTGTGGATCATCTTCGGCGCCATCTTCCTGCTCAATACACTCAAGCATTCCGGGGCGATTGCGGTGATCCGCGGCGCCTTCACCACCGTCAGTCCCGACCGTCGCGTACAGGCCATCATCATCGCCTGGCTGTTCGGCAGCTTCATCGAGGGCGCTTCCGGCTTCGGGACGCCTGCGGCCATCGCGGCGCCGTTGCTGGTCGCCATCGGCTTCCCGGCGTTGGGGGCGGTGATGGTGGGCATGATGATCCAGTCGACGCCGGTATCATTCGGGGCGGTGGGCACGCCGATCGTGATCGGCGTGAATGCGGGCCTCGACAAGGCCAATCTCGGTGAGCAGCTGCTGGCGAACCATTCCAGCTGGGAGGCCTTCATGCAGTTGATCACCTCGGAGGTCGCCATCGTGCATGGCATCGTCGGCCTGATGATGCCGCTGTTCATGACCGTGATGATGACGCGCTTCTTCGGCGCGAAGAAAAGCTGGAGCGAGGGGCTGTCGATCACCCCGTTCGCGCTGTTCGCCGGCCTGTGCTTCACGCTGCCCTATGTGGCGGCGGGCATCTTCCTCGGCCCGGAATTCCCGTCACTGATCGGGGCTCTGGTCGGGTTGATTCTCGTGGTACCGGCGGCGCGTGCCGGCTTCCTGCTGCCGAAGGACAGCTGGGACTTTCCGCCCGAGGCCGAGTGGCCCAAGCATTGGCTGGGCGACCTGACGCTGGAGCGTGATGACGTCGAGGCCGCCGCGGCAGGCAGCAAGCCGCTGCCTCTATGGCTGGCGTGGTTGCCCTATGGGCTGATCGCGCTGCTGCTGGTCGCCTCACGCGTATCGAGTGACTTCAAGGGCTGGCTGGTCAGCGTGCAATTCAGTGCCACTGACCTGCTGGGGGCCAGCGGTATCTCCGGCGCGATTCAGCCGCTCTATCTGCCGGGCGGCATCATGGTCTTCGTGGCGCTGGTCACCTTGGTGCTGCATCGCATGCAGACACGCCAGCTGGTGGCGGCGGCCAGCGAATCCTGGCGCACGCTGATCGGCGCCGGCTTCGTGCTGGTGTTCACCATTCCGATGGTGCGCATCCTGATCAACTCCGGCGTCAACCTGAATGATCTGGCGTCCATGCCGGTGGTGATGGCGGATGTGGTGGCCGACAGCCTCGGCCAGGCATATCCGTTGTTCGCCTCGGGCATCGGCGCGCTCGGCGCTTTCATCGCCGGCTCCAATACGGTCTCCAACATGATGCTGTCCCAGTTCCAGTTCAATGTCGCCGCCCAGCTCGGGCTGTCCGGTGCGCTGATGGTGGCGCTGCAGGCGGTCGGGGCTGCGGCCGGCAACATGATCGCCATCCATAACGTCGTGGCGGCCTCGGCGACCGTCGGTTTGCTGGGGCGTGAGGGCCGTACCCTTCGCATGACGGCGATTCCGACCGCCTACTATCTATTGGCCTCCGGCATGCTGGGGTTGCTGGCGTTCCACTTGCTGGGCATGAGTGATCCGCTTCTGCACTGAGCAGGCTGGCCGTTGCCTGATAGCCTGAAAGACATCCTGACTGATAAAAGACGAGACTGGCCATGACTGCCGCCGCTGATACTGCTCCTGACACCACGACTCATCCTGCGAGGGATGGGGGCGCCTCGCCTCGGGCGCATGCTGCTGCCTATGACGCCCTGCGCGCGGCGCTGGAGCAGCACATTCCCGGTGAGCGTCTGATCCATGATCCGCTGCGCACCCTGGCCTACGGCACGGATGCCAGCTTCTATCGGCTGGTGCCGCAGCTGGTGGTGCGGGTGCATGACGAGCAGGAGCTGGGGCATGTGTTGCGCGAGTGCCGGGTGCGCAAGTTGCCGGTGACCTTCCGCGCGGCAGGGACGTCATTGTCCGGTCAGGCGCTGACGGATTCGGTGCTCATCCAGCTGGGCGGTGAGTGGCGTGGGGCACAGGTGCTGGAGCAGGGCAGTCGCATCCGCCTGCAACCGGGGGTGATCGGGGCGCGTGCCAATCAGTTGCTTGCCCCCTTCGGGCGCAAGATCGGTCCGGACCCGGCCTCCATCAACAGCTGCATGATCGGCGGCATCGCGGCCAACAATGCCTCCGGCATGTGCTGTGGTACCGCACACAACAGTTATCGCACCGTGGAGGACCTTCGCGTCATTCTCGCCGATGGCACCTGCCTGGATACGGCCTCGCCGGAAAGCGTGCAGGCCTTTCGTACCAGTCATGCCGCTCTGCTGGCGGAGCTGGAGCGTATGGCGGCCCGTGCGCGCGACGATCAGGCGCTGGCCGAGCGCATCCGTCACAAGTATCGGCTCAAGAACACCACCGGCTACAGCCTCAATGCACTGGTCGACTATGCCGATGGTCTCGAGATCCTCAAGCATCTGATGATCGGTTCGGAAGGCACGCTGGGCTTCATTGCCTCCATCACCTATCGCACCGTGATCGAGGAGCCACACAAGGCGGCGGCGCTGGTGTACTACCCGAACATCGATGCAGCCTGTCGTGCCACCATGCTGCTGAAGACGGCGCCGGTCGCGGCGGTGGAGCTGATGGACCGCGCGGCGCTGCGCTCCGTCGAGGACGCACCGGGCATGCCGGACGTGTTGCGCACTCTGCCAGAAGCGGCGGTCGCACTGCTGGTGGATGTGCGTGGCGCGCATCAGCAGGAGTTGGAGGCGCGCATGGCCGATGTCGCTCGCGTGCTGGAAGGCATCGAGACCTGTGAGGCGTGGTCCTTCACCCAGGATGCGCAGCGTTATGCGCTGTACTGGAAGATCCGCAAGGGATTGTTTCCGGCGGTCGGCGCGGTGCGTGACCTGGGGACCACCGTGATCATCGAGGATGTCGCCTTCCCCATCGAGCGGCTGGCGGAAGGCGTCGGCGCCCTGACGGAGGTCTTCCGGAGGCATGGTTACTCCCAGGCGATTTTGTTTGGCCACGCGCTGGAGGGCAATCTGCACTTCGTTTTCCCGCAGGGTTTCGAAGGAGAGGGGGAGGTCGAGCGCTATCAAGCGCTGATGGATGACGTCGCACAGCTGGTGGGGCAGGAATATGGTGGCTCGCTCAAGGCCGAGCATGGTACCGGACGCAACATGGCGCCTTATGTAGAGCTTGAGTGGGGCAAGGATGCCTATGCCCTGATGTGGCGT
Source organism: Cobetia sp. cqz5-12 (assembly GCF_016495405.1). Taxonomy (NCBI): domain Bacteria; kingdom Pseudomonadati; phylum Pseudomonadota; class Gammaproteobacteria; order Oceanospirillales; family Halomonadaceae; genus Cobetia; species Cobetia sp. cqz5-12. The sequence continues at coordinate 4,054,971 of NZ_CP044522.1, read as the reverse complement.
ATCAAGGCGGCTTTTGATCCGGACAATCTGCTCAATCCGGAAGTCATCCTGACACGCAATTCTCGTCTGCATCTGGAAAACCTCAAGCCATTGCCGGCGGCAGACCCGCTGGTCGATCGCTGTATCGAGTGCGGATTCTGTGAATCGGTCTGCCCGTCGAAGAATCTGAGCCTGACACCGCGCCAGCGCATCGTCATCCGGCGGGAGATCGCACGTCTGACTGCGCTCGAGGCACCGAATGATGCACAGCGCGACCAACTGGCAGTGCTCAGGAAGGAATACGCCTATCAGGGCATGGAGACCTGTGCGGGGGATGGCCTGTGCGCGACCCAGTGCCCGGTCGGCATCAATACCGGGGAACTGATCCGGGGGCTGCGTCATGAGGAGAACGCCGGTGCCGATCATCCAGGCAAGATGAAGGTGGCACATTGGGCCGGCGAGCACTTCACACGTGTCACCAGTGGCATGCGTGGCGTGCTCAGGCTGGCGGATGGGCTGCATGGCGTGGTCGGTACGCGCAACATGCGGCGCCTGACTCAGGCTGCTCGCAAGGTCTCCGGTGACAGGGTGCAGCAATGGATTCCCAGCATGCCGGCGGCCGCGCCACGCCCGTATCTCAAGCATCTAGCACAACCCCTGGGTCGCAGTGCAGCGCCCAATGGACATGTCGTCTATTTCCCGTCCTGCGCTACGCGTGTCTTCGGGGTCGCGACTGACGACATCGATCCGCGCAGCGCCACCGAGATGGCGCTGGCCTTGATGGACAAGGCCGGCTTTGAGGTAGTGCTGCCCAAGGGAGTGGAGGCTCTGTGCTGTGGTATGGCCTTCCAGTCCAAGGGGCAGTTCGAGGCCGGGAATGCCAAGGCCGCCGAGCTGGCAGCCGCGCTGGTCGAAGCGAGCGATGGCGGACGTCTGCCGATCTTCTGTGATACCAGTCCATGTCTGGCACAGGCTCAGGCGTATGCGCGCGAGCATCTCGAGGTATCGCTGACGCTGGTCGAGCCGGTGCAGCTGGTCCTCGACTATCTATTGCCCTATCTCTCGATCACACCGCTCAAGGCGAAAGTCGCGGTGCATGTCACCTGTTCCAGTGTGCGCATGGGGCTGGCGGAGCAGTTCGTGGCACTGGCGCGGCAGTGCGCGACCGAGATCGTCGTGCCGGAGGAGATCACCTGCTGCGGTTTCGCGGGAGACAAGGGCTTCAGTACACCGGAACTCAATGCCTCGGCATTGAAGGGGTTGAAGGAGGTAGTGGCCGACTGCGACTACGGGGTATCCAACTCGCGGACCTGCGAGATAGGGCTGAGTGAGCACTCCGGGCTCAGTTATCAGTCGATTCTTGGCCTGGTGGATCGTGCCTCGGCACCTAGGCAAGGATAGAGGATAGGGAGAAGAGAGAGTGTGACGCTCCGTGACAGCGTGATGACAATCTCTTGAAAAAGCCCTTGTGCTCAGCCTGGTTCCTGCGTAAAGTACGCATCCGCTGCCGGAGACGCATGGCGTTACCAGCGGTGAAAGAGGTTTGCAGGTGATTGTTTTGCTTGATGTTTTTGAAGCCCGCTTCGAAATCATCGATTGACAATCCCGGGCGATTCGCTAGAATACGCCGCACTCCTTACGGAACAGGTGATCGAGCAACGCTCCTCACCGCTGGATGATGCTTAGAGGCAGTCGACTGACTCATCATCAAGTGCTTGACTTCTCAAGCGTTCTGGGTAGAATATGCCTCCTCGCTTCACAGCGATGCTCTTTAAAAATTTGATCAGGTAATTCGTGTGAGCGCTTGCCGATGAGTGGTGACAAGGTCACCAAATATCGGAGCAAGCCTCTCACGAGAAGTTTGACTCTGAACCAAGCTTGGTCTGCTTAACAGACTATCAAGCTTTCAACTGAAGAGTTTGATCATGGCTCAGATTGAACGCTGGCGGCAGGCTTAACACATGCAAGTCGAGCGGAAACGATTCTAGCTTGCTAGAAGGCGTCGAGCGGCGGACGGGTGAGTAATGCATGGGAATCTGCCCGATAGTGGGGGACAACCTGGGGAAACTCAGGCTAATACCGCATACGTCCTACGGGAGAAAGCAGGGGATCTTCGGACCTTGCGCTATCGGATGAGCCCATGTCGGATTAGCTTGTTGGTGAGGTAATGGCTCACCAAGGCGACGATCCGTAGCTGGTCTGAGAGGATGATCAGCCACACTGGGACTGAGACACGGCCCAGACTCCTACGGGAGGCAGCAGTGGGGAATATTGGACAATGGGCGAAAGCCTGATCCAGCCATGCCGCGTGTGTGAAGAAGGCCTTCGGGTTGTAAAGCACTTTCAGCGAGGAAGAACGCCTTGGGATTAATACTCCCGAGGAAAGACATCACTCGCAGAAGAAGCACCGGCTAACTCCGTGCCAGCAGCCGCGGTAATACGGAGGGTGCAAGCGTTAATCGGAATTACTGGGCGTAAAGCGCGCGTAGGTGGCTAAGTCAGCCAGGTGTGAAAGCCCCGGGCTCAACCTGGGAACGGCATCTGGAACTGCTTGGCTAGAGTGCAGGAGAGGAAGGTAGAATTCCCGGTGTAGCGGTGAAATGCGTAGAGATCGGGAGGAATACCAGTGGCGAAGGCGGCCTTCTGGACTGACACTGACACTGAGGTGCGAAAGCGTGGGTAGCAAACAGGATTAGATACCCTGGTAGTCCACGCCGTAAACGATGTCAACTAGCCGTTGGGTCCCTTGAGGACTTAGTGGCGCAGCTAACGCAATAAGTTGACCGCCTGGGGAGTACGGCCGCAAGGTTAAAACTCAAATGAATTGACGGGGGCCCGCACAAGCGGTGGAGCATGTGGTTTAATTCGATGCAACGCGAAGAACCTTACCTACCCTTGACATCCAGAGGACTTTCCAGAGATGGATTGGTGCCTTCGGGAACTCTGAGACAGGTGCTGCATGGCTGTCGTCAGCTCGTGTTGTGAAATGTTGGGTTAAGTCCCGTAACGAGCGCAACCCCTATCCTTATTTGCCAGCGAGTAATGTCGGGAACTCTAAGGAGACTGCCGGTGACAAACCGGAGGAAGGTGGGGACGACGTCAAGTCATCATGGCCCTTACGGGTAGGGCTACACACGTGCTACAATGGCAAGTACAAAGGGTTGCAATACGGCGACGTGGAGCCAATCCCATAAAGCTTGCCTCAGTCCGGATTGGAGTCTGCAACTCGACTCCATGAAGTCGGAATCGCTAGTAATCGTGGATCAGAATGCCACGGTGAATACGTTCCCGGGCCTTGTACACACCGCCCGTCACACCATGGGAGTGGACTGCACCAGAAGTGGTTAGCCTAACCTTCGGGAGGGCGATCACCACGGTGTGGTTCATGACTGGGGTGAAGTCGTAACAAGGTAGCCCTAGGGGAACCTGGGGCTGGATCACCTCCTTATCGACACTGTCTACTGCTCGCGGCAAGTGCTCACAACGAATTACCTGATCTTATTGCTGGCTTAGCCGGCAGTGGCAAGCGTGCTCATCAGAGCGCGCTTCTCACTGTTCTCTGAACAGCCGCTCTTTAACAATGTGAATCATGCTGACGATGGAATGTGCGCCAAGCACATCTCCATCAAAACGATATGTCGGAGAGGTCCGACAGATTCGTGATCCTTGACAGACCCCTTGGGGTTATATGGTCAAGCGATTAAGCGCATACGGTGGATGCCTTGGCAGCCAGAGGCGATGAAGGACGTGATAGCCTGCGATAAGCGTTGGCGAGGTGGCAAATACCCTGCGACCCAACGATTTCCGAATGGGGAAACCCACTCACCATCAGGTGAGTATCTATAGGCCAATACATAACCTATAGAGGCAAACCCGGGGAACTGAAACATCTAAGTACCCGGAGGAAAAGAAATCAACCGAGATTCCCCAAGTAGCGGCGAGCGAACGGGGACCAGCCCTTAAGCGTGACAACTGACAGACGAACAGGCTGGGAAGCCTGACGATACAGGGTGATAGTCCCGTAGTCGAAGTCTGAGTCACGTGAAATCGAGTAGGTCGGGGCACGAGAAACCTTGACTGAACATGGGGGGACCATCCTCCAAGGCTAAATACTCCTGGCTGACCGATAGTGAACCAGTACCGTGAGGGAAAGGCGAAAAGAACCCCGGCGAGGGGAGTGAAATAGATCCTGAAACCGTATGCGTACAAGCAGTGGGAGCACCTTCGTGGTGTGACCGCGTACCTTTTGTATAATGGGTCAGCGACTTATATTCTGTGGCGAGCTTAACCGTATAGGGGAGGCGTAGGGAAACCGAGTCTTAACTGGGCGACCAGTCGCAGGGTATAGACCCGAAACCGGGCGATCTATCCATGGCCAGGGTGAAGATTGAGTAACATCAATTGGAGGCCCGAACCCAAGTATGTTGAAAAATGCTGGGATGAGCTGTGGATCGGAGTGAAAGGCTAATCAAGCCCGGAGATAGCTGGTTCTCCTCGAAAGCTATTTAGGTAGCGCCTCACGTATCACCGCTGGGGTAGAGCACTGTTTCGGCTAGGGGGTCATCCCGACTTACCAACCCGAGGCAAACTCCGAATACCAGTGAGTGCAGCGTGGGAGACACACAGCGGGTGCTAACGTCCGTTGTGAAAAGGGAAACAACCCAGACCGTCAGCTAAGGTCCCAAAATCCTGATTAAGTGGGAAACGATGTGGGAAGGCTCAGACAGCTAGGAGGTTGGCTTAGAAGCAGCCATCCTTTAAAGAAAGCGTAATAGCTCACTAGTCGAGTCGGCCTGCGCGGAAGATATAACGGGGCTAAATCAGGTACCGAAGCTACGGGTTCATCCTCTGGATGAGCGGTAGAGGAGCGTCGTGTAAGCCAATGAAGGTGGATTGAGAAGTCTGCTGGAGGTATCACGAGTGCGAATGCTGACATGAGTAACGATAAGGGGAGTGAAAAACTCCCCCGCCGGAAGACCAAGGTTTTCTGTTCTACGTTAATCGGAGCAGAGTGAGTCGGCCCCTAAGGCGAGGCGGAAACGCGTAGTCGATGGGAAACGGGTTAATATTCCCGTACCGGATGTGGTTGCGATGGGGGACGAAGAAGGCTAGGTGAGCCAGGCGTTGGTTGTCCTGGTGAAAGCATGTAGGCCGAGGAATCAGGCAAATCCGGTTCCTCTGAGGTCGAGATGCGAGACGAACTGACCACGGTCAGGAAGTCATCGATGCCACGCTTCCAGGAAAAGCCTCTAAGCTTCAGATCACATGCGACCGTACCCCAAACCGACACAGGTGGTCAGGTAGAGAATACCAAGGCGCTTGAGAGAACTCGGGTGAAGGAACTAGGCAAAATGGCACCGTAACTTCGGGAGAAGGTGCACCGGTTCGAGTGAAGGACTTGCTCCGTAAGCTCTTACCGGTCGAAGATACCAGGTGGCTGCAACTGTTTATTAAAAACACAGCACTCTGCAAACGCGCAAGCGGACGTATAGGGTGTGACGCCTGCCCGGTGCCGGAAGGTTAATTGATGGGGTTAGCTCACGCGAAGCTCTTGATCGAAGCCCCGGTAAACGGCGGCCGTAACTATAACGGTCCTAAGGTAGCGAAATTCCTTGTCGGGTAAGTTCCGACCTGCACGAATGGCGTAATGATGGCCACGCTGTCTCCACCCGAGACTCAGTGAAATTGAAATCGCAGTGAAGATGCTGTGTACCCGCGGCTAGACGGAAAGACCCCGTGAACCTTTACTATAGCTTTACACTGGATGCTGATGTTGTCTGTGTAGGATAGCTGGGAGGCTTTGAAACCACGTCGCCAGATGCGGTGGAGCCAACCTTGAAATACCAGCCTGACATCATTGGCGTTCTAACTCAGGTCCGTTATCCGGATCGAGGACAGTGTATGGTGGGTAGTTTGACTGGGGCGGTCTCCTCCTAAAGAGTAACGGAGGAGCACGAAGGTACCCTCAGCACGGTTGGAAATCGTGCATTGAGTGCAAGAGCATAAGGGTGCTTGACTGCGAGACAGACACGTCGAGCAGGTACGAAAGTAGGTTCTAGTGATCCGGTGGTTCTGTATGGAAGGGCCATCGCTCAACGGATAAAAGGTACTCCGGGGATAACAGGCTGATACCGCCCAAGAGTTCACATCGACGGCGGTGTTTGGCACCTCGATGTCGGCTCATCACATCCTGGGGCTGAAGTCGGTCCCAAGGGTATGGCTGTTCGCCATTTAAAGTGGTACGCGAGCTGGGTTTAGAACGTCGTGAGACAGTTCGGTCCCTATCTGCCGTGGGCGTCGGAAGTTTGAGAAGAGCTGCTCCTAGTACGAGAGGACCGGAGTGGACGAACCTCTGGTGTTCGGGTTGTCATGCCAATGGCATTGCCCGGTAGCTACGTTCGGACGGGATAACCGCTGAAAGCATCTAAGCGGGAAGCCCCCTTCAAGATGAGACTTCCCTGAGGCCTTGCGCCTCCTGAAGGGCCCTTGAAGACTACAAGGTTGATAGGCTGGGTGTGGAAGCACAGCAATGTGTTGAGCTAACCAGTACTAATTGCCCGTGAGGCTTGACCATATAACACCCAAGGGGTTTGCCCAGGCAAACCGCCGGGATTGCGACAGGATCGAGACATATCGGTCAGCATGATTCATATTGCGAGTCGCGAGGCCACAAGCCTCGAGACTCAGGCACCGCAAGGTGCCACCGTTTCGCCTGACGACCATAGCGAGCGTGAACCACCCGATCCCATGCCGAACTCGGAAGTGAAACCGCTTAGCGCCGATGGTAGTGTGGAGTTTCTCCATGTGAGAGTAGGTCATCGTCAGGCACTTATCCCGAACCGCCCCTGTAGCCTTGCTGCAGGGGCGGTTCTCTTTGTGCGCAGGAAAAGTTGTGCGCAGAGGGTCCTGGATGCGAAATGGCTGTGAGCGAGAGATAAGCTTTCCAAGGCTGCGCATTAAGAAAGTCTTTATCCCAAGCTTTGCCAAGAATCGCCCCTGCAGCTTTTGCTGTGGGGGCGTTTTTGTGCGGCTTGAAGTACCTCGCATTGATCTCTCAGCGACAAGGGGCGTAATACTTATACCCATTTCCATCATGTCTAGACTGGGAGCGATGTCATTCAGGATGTATTTTGTGCGCAAGGCTGTGTTTTTTCATGTGCCGCCAGGTGAAGAAAAGGGGGGGCGAGACGAGGGTTTTTGCCAGAGATCGCCTGGCTGGAGTGCTCCAGGTGCCAGAGCCAGGGGCGTGAAGACAAAATCTGACCTGATCTTCAAAAAGCCCTTGCCCTCACGCCGGTTCGTGCGTAAAGTACGCATCCGCTGCCGGGGACGCATGGCGTTACCAGCGGTGAAAGAGGTTTGCAGGTGGTTGTTTTTCTTGATGTTTCTTGAAGCCCGCTTCGAAATCATCAATTGACAATCCCGGGCGATTCGCTAGAATACGCCGCACTCCTTACGGAACAGGTGATCGGGCAACGCTCCTCACCGCTTGATGATGCTTAGAGGCAGTCGACTGACTCATCATCAAGTGCTTGACTTCTCAAGCGTTCCGGGTAGAATATGCCTCCTCGCTTAACAGCGACGCTCTTTAAAAATTTGATCAGGTAATTCGTGTGAGCGCTTGCCGATGAGTGGTGACAAGGTCACCAAATATCGGAGCAAGCCTCTCACGAGAAGTTTGACTCTGAACCAAGTTTGGTCTGCTTAACAGACTATCAAGCTTTCAACTGAAGAGTTTGATCATGGCTCAGATTGAACGCTGGCGGCAGGCTTAACACATGCAAGTCGAGCGGAAACGATTCTAGCTTGCTAGAAGGCGTCGAGCGGCGGACGGGTGAGTAATGCATGGGAATCTGCCCGATAGTGGGGGACAACCTGGGGAAACTCAGGCTAATACCGCATACGTCCTACGGGAGAAAGCAGGGGATCTTCGGACCTTGCGCTATCGGATGAGCCCATGTCGGATTAGCTTGTTGGTGAGGTAATGGCTCACCAAGGCGACGATCCGTAGCTGGTCTGAGAGGATGATCAGCCACACTGGGACTGAGACACGGCCCAGACTCCTACGGGAGGCAGCAGTGGGGAATATTGGACAATGGGCGAAAGCCTGATCCAGCCATGCCGCGTGTGTGAAGAAGGCCTTCGGGTTGTAAAGCACTTTCAGCGAGGAAGAACGCCTTGGGATTAATACTCCCGAGGAAAGACATCACTCGCAGAAGAAGCACCGGCTAACTCCGTGCCAGCAGCCGCGGTAATACGGAGGGTGCAAGCGTTAATCGGAATTACTGGGCGTAAAGCGCGCGTAGGTGGCTAAGTCAGCCAGGTGTGAAAGCCCCGGGCTCAACCTGGGAACGGCATCTGGAACTGCTTGGCTAGAGTGCAGGAGAGGAAGGTAGAATTCCCGGTGTAGCGGTGAAATGCGTAGAGATCGGGAGGAATACCAGTGGCGAAGGCGGCCTTCTGGACTGACACTGACACTGAGGTGCGAAAGCGTGGGTAGCAAACAGGATTAGATACCCTGGTAGTCCACGCCGTAAACGATGTCAACTAGCCGTTGGGTCCCTTGAGGACTTAGTGGCGCAGCTAACGCAATAAGTTGACCGCCTGGGGAGTACGGCCGCAAGGTTAAAACTCAAATGAATTGACGGGGGCCCGCACAAGCGGTGGAGCATGTGGTTTAATTCGATGCAACGCGAAGAACCTTACCTACCCTTGACATCCAGAGGACTTTCCAGAGATGGATTGGTGCCTTCGGGAACTCTGAGACAGGTGCTGCATGGCTGTCGTCAGCTCGTGTTGTGAAATGTTGGGTTAAGTCCCGTAACGAGCGCAACCCCTATCCTTATTTGCCAGCGAGTAATGTCGGGAACTCTAAGGAGACTGCCGGTGACAAACCGGAGGAAGGTGGGGACGACGTCAAGTCATCATGGCCCTTACGGGTAGGGCTACACACGTGCTACAATGGCAAGTACAAAGGGTTGCAATACGGCGACGTGGAGCCAATCCCATAAAGCTTGCCTCAGTCCGGATTGGAGTCTGCAACTCGACTCCATGAAGTCGGAATCGCTAGTAATCGTGGATCAGAATGCCACGGTGAATACGTTCCCGGGCCTTGTACACACCGCCCGTCACACCATGGGAGTGGACTGCACCAGAAGTGGTTAGCCTAACCTTCGGGAGGGCGATCACCACGGTGTGGTTCATGACTGGGGTGAAGTCGTAACAAGGTAGCCCTAGGGGAACCTGGGGCTGGATCACCTCCTTATCGACACTGTCTACTGCTCGCGGCAAGTGCTCACAACGAATTACCTGATCTTATTGCTGGCTTAGCCGGCAGTGGCAAGCGTGCTCATCAGAGCGCGCTTCTCACTGTTCTCTGAACAGCCGCTCTTTAACAATGTGAATCATGCTGACGATGGAATGTGCGCCAAGCACATCTCCATCAAAACGATATGTCGGAGAGGTCCGACAGATTCGTGATCCTTGACAGACCCCTTGGGGTTATATGGTCAAGCGATTAAGCGCATACGGTGGATGCCTTGGCAGCCAGAGGCGATGAAGGACGTGATAGCCTGCGATAAGCGTTGGCGAGGTGGCAAATACCCTGCGACCCAACGATTTCCGAATGGGGAAACCCACTCACCATCAGGTGAGTATCTATAGGCCAATACATAACCTATAGAGGCAAACCCGGGGAACTGAAACATCTAAGTACCCGGAGGAAAAGAAATCAACCGAGATTCCCCAAGTAGCGGCGAGCGAACGGGGACCAGCCCTTAAGCGTGACAACTGACAGACGAACAGGCTGGGAAGCCTGACGATACAGGGTGATAGTCCCGTAGTCGAAGTCTGAGTCACGTGAAATCGAGTAGGTCGGGGCACGAGAAACCTTGACTGAACATGGGGGGACCATCCTCCAAGGCTAAATACTCCTGGCTGACCGATAGTGAACCAGTACCGTGAGGGAAAGGCGAAAAGAACCCCGGCGAGGGGAGTGAAATAGATCCTGAAACCGTATGCGTACAAGCAGTGGGAGCACCTTCGTGGTGTGACCGCGTACCTTTTGTATAATGGGTCAGCGACTTATATTCTGTGGCGAGCTTAACCGTATAGGGGAGGCGTAGGGAAACCGAGTCTTAACTGGGCGACCAGTCGCAGGGTATAGACCCGAAACCGGGCGATCTATCCATGGCCAGGGTGAAGATTGAGTAACATCAATTGGAGGCCCGAACCCAAGTATGTTGAAAAATGCTGGGATGAGCTGTGGATCGGAGTGAAAGGCTAATCAAGCCCGGAGATAGCTGGTTCTCCTCGAAAGCTATTTAGGTAGCGCCTCACGTATCACCGCTGGGGGTAGAGCACTGTTTCGGCTAGGGGGTCATCCCGACTTACCAACCCGAGGCAAACTCCGAATACCAGTGAGTGCAGCGTGGGAGACACACAGCGGGTGCTAACGTCCGTTGTGAAAAGGGAAACAACCCAGACCGTCAGCTAAGGTCCCAAAATCCTGATTAAGTGGGAAACGATGTGGGAAGGCTCAGACAGCTAGGAGGTTGGCTTAGAAGCAGCCATCCTTTAAAGAAAGCGTAATAGCTCACTAGTCGAGTCGGCCTGCGCGGAAGATATAACGGGGCTAAATCAGGTACCGAAGCTACGGGTTCATCCTTATGGATGAGCGGTAGAGGAGCGTCGTGTAAGCCAATGAAGGTGGATTGAGAAGTCTGCTGGAGGTATCACGAGTGCGAATGCTGACATGAGTAACGATAAGGGGAGTGAAAAACTCCCCCGCCGGAAGACCAAGGTTTTCTGTTCTACGTTAATCGGAGCAGAGTGAGTCGGCCCCTAAGGCGAGGCGGAAACGCGTAGTCGATGGGAAACGGGTTAATATTCCCGTACCGGATGTGGTTGCGATGGGGGACGAAGAAGGCTAGGTGAGCCAGGCGTTGGTTGTCCTGGTGAAAGCATGTAGGCCGAGGAATCAGGCAAATCCGGTTCCTCTGAGGTCGAGATGCGAGACGAACTGACCACGGTCAGGAAGTCATCGATGCCACGCTTCCAGGAAAAGCCTCTAAGCTTCAGATCACATGCGACCGTACCCCAAACCGACACAGGTGGTCAGGTAGAGAATACCAAGGCGCTTGAGAGAACTCGGGTGAAGGAACTAGGCAAAATGGCACCGTAACTTCGGGAGAAGGTGCACCGGTTCGAGTGAAGGACTTGCTCCGTAAGCTCTTACCGGTCGAAGATACCAGGTGGCTGCAACTGTTTATTAAAAACACAGCACTCTGCAAACGCGCAAGCGGACGTATAGGGTGTGACGCCTGCCCGGTGCCGGAAGGTTAATTGATGGGGTTAGCTCACGCGAAGCTCTTGATCGAAGCCCCGGTAAACGGCGGCCGTAACTATAACGGTCCTAAGGTAGCGAAATTCCTTGTCGGGTAAGTTCCGACCTGCACGAATGGCGTAATGATGGCCACGCTGTCTCCACCCGAGACTCAGTGAAATTGAAATCGCAGTGAAGATGCTGTGTACCCGCGGCTAGACGGAAAGACCCCGTGAACCTTTACTATAGCTTTACACTGGATGCTGATGTTGTCTGTGTAGGATAGCTGGGAGGCTTTGAAACCACGTCGCCAGATGCGGTGGAGCCAACCTTGAAATACCAGCCTGACATCATTGGCGTTCTAACTCAGGTCCGTTATCCGGATCGAGGACAGTGTATGGTGGGTAGTTTGACTGGGGCGGTCTCCTCCTAAAGAGTAACGGAGGAGCACGAAGGTACCCTCAGCACGGTTGGAAATCGTGCATTGAGTGCAAGAGCATAAGGGTGCTTGACTGCGAGACAGACACGTCGAGCAGGTACGAAAGTAGGTTCTAGTGATCCGGTGGTTCTGTATGGAAGGGCCATCGCTCAACGGATAAAAGGTACTCCGGGGATAACAGGCTGATACCGCCCAAGAGTTCACATCGACGGCGGTGTTTGGCACCTCGATGTCGGCTCATCACATCCTGGGGCTGAAGTCGGTCCCAAGGGTATGGCTGTTCGCCATTTAAAGTGGTACGCGAGCTGGGTTTAGAACGTCGTGAGACAGTTCGGTCCCTATCTGCCGTGGGCGTCGGAAGTTTGAGAAGAGCTGCTCCTAGTACGAGAGGACCGGAGTGGACGAACCTCTGGTGTTCGGGTTGTCATGCCAATGGCATTGCCCGGTAGCTACGTTCGGACGGGATAACCGCTGAAAGCATCTAAGCGGGAAGCCCCCTTCAAGATGAGACTTCCCTGAGGCCTTGCGCCTCCTGAAGGGCCCTTGAAGACTACAAGGTTGATAGGCTGGGTGTGGAAGCACAGCAATGTGTTGAGCTAACCAGTACTAATTGCCCGTGAGGCTTGACCATATAACACCCAAGGGGTTTGCCCAGGCAAACCGCCGGGATTGCGACAGGATCGAGACATATCGGTCAGCATGATTCATATTGCGAGTCGCGAGGCCAAAAGCCTCGAGACTCAGGCATCGCAAGATGCCACCGTTTCGCCTGACGACCATAGCGAGCGTGAACCACCCGATCCCATGCCGAACTCGGAAGTGAAACCGCTTAGCGCCGATGGTAGTGTGGAGTTTCTCCATGTGAGAGTAGGTCATCGTCAGGCACTTATCCCGAACCGCCCCTGTAGCCCAGCTGCAGGGGCGGTTCTCTTTGTGCCCAGGAAAAGTTGTGTGCAGGAAAAGTGGTACTCAGAAAAAGCCGTGTACGGAGAGAGTCATGTACGAGACAGAAGCTGCACTGAGCGAAGAATGCTGAGTGGAGTGAGCTTGAGCTGAGAGCAGTGCTCTCAGAGCACCCAGGATCAATTGAGAAAGCCCGGCTCCCCCAGGAGTCGGGCTTTTTGCGTTCAATGTGCAAATACGGTGCTGAGAGACTGACAGCATGAGGTGCCAGGCAAAATGCCGTACTCTCTGAGCACGACTCTTCGATGACGGGCTGGACGATGGATGAGCTGATGTTGGTGGGCGTCATGATGGCGTTGCTGGTACTGGGCGGTTCCTTGATGGGGTGGCTCAGCATGCTGCGCATCAAGGCGCTGGAGCAGCGACTGCGCGACATGGAGGCCAGGCTTGCTCACGAACTTCCTGCCCATGGCGCTCCGGTTATGCACACCCCCTTGCGAGAAGGGGGTGTGGACAAATCGTCTGGCGAAGTGCCGCCCCGGGAGGGGCTGACAGCATCCGGTGCAACGCCATCGATCAGCGACTTGCGGACCACTGCATTATCCAGTGGCGACCACTCTCTGTCCTACCGGCTACTTCAGCGCTTGTTGCATGGAGCTGCCTCCAGTCGTTCAAGCGAGAAGGGGCAGGGCGCAGACGCTGCAAGCAAGGCATCAGAGGTGCTACCGGGGGGCATGTCACGTCTGCTGACGGTCCTTCGGGAACATTGGATGATTCTTGTGGGTGCCTTGTCTCTGGTGATGGCCGGCATCCTGCTCGTTGGGTACTCCCTTGAGCAGGGCTTGCTGGGGCCGGGGGTACGGCTGGCGCTGGGACTCGGGTTCGGCCTGAGCATGACGGTATTGGCCGAGTGGCTGAGGCTTCGTACGTCCCAGTCATCGAGTCTGACCGGTGCCGTCAGCGGTGCCGGCAGTCTGGTACTCGCGGCGAGCCTGCTGGCTGGTCACTTTCTGCTTTCGCTGGTGTCCATGCCGGTCACCTTCGTACTGCTGGCAGCCTTGAGCCTGTGGATGCTGGAGCGAGCGCGGCATCATGGGCCGTGGCTGGCAGCATTGGGCATGTTGGGCGGATATGCTCTGCCCTTGGCGCTGCCCATTCAGCAGCAATGGCAGGAAGCCTCGACCTTGCTGTTGCTGGGGTATGCGGGTGTGATCGCGGCAGCGTGTCGTGTGCTCTACCGCCAGGTTGCGGTGAGCTGGCTGTATTGGGGCGGCCTGGTGGGAGCGCTCACCTGGTGGTGGTTGTTGATGCCCTTCGGTATCTCTTCTGGCGCGACATTGCTGGTGGGGCTGTTGCCCTGGGTGGGTGGGGCCTGGCTGGCTGTGCTGGCGTTGGGGTACCTGTGGGAGGAGGCGTGGGAGTCATCCACTGGCGCCGCAGAAAAGGATGAGCGACAGGCTCAGGCCTCACTTGCGACCTGGTTGCCTTGGCGCGCATCTCCTGACCTGCGTCGGCACTGGCTCGCCGGGGGCCTTGTCTCGTTGAGTGTCGTGCTGGGGCTCTGGCTGCCCTGGCTGGGGAGTCTCGTGCTTGGTGTGTCCTTTGACTCACAGGTGGCGCCTTCCGACATGGCCGGTTCCGGTATGTCCCTGTGGCATCGGGGGTGGCTGGCTAGCCTCATGCCGATGCTGGTGATTGCCTGGTCCAGTCGCCGCCATGCGGTGCTGTGGTCGATGGTGGTTGCTGGTAACGGACTCTGGTTGCTGGTGTGGGGGCTTGCTTTGACGGCACCGCTATCGAGCAGCGTGATGTTCAGCCCGTTGATTTTGAGTGTCGGTCTGTTGTCGCTGGCGAGTTGGCGACCACGTCATGATGCAGGTGAAGGAGCACAGAGGTCGCTTGCAGCCTGTTGGTGGGCATTGGCGACCATGGTGCCGCTGTTGGCGTGGGCCCTGGCCCTCTGGCAGGACGTCATGCCATGGGCGACCGAGGCGAGCGATGCAGGGAGGCTGATCAATACAGGGCTGCCGCCGATGGTCTGGGGGTTGGTGTGCTGGGCAGGTGCCATGCGTTTCCAGACGCGTGAAGGCGCTCAGCTTGCCGCAGGACTGTGGCTGCCGGCGCAGGCCGGGATATTGCTCGCTTTGGTGGCAGTGCTGGAGGGGCCATCGCTGACCCTGGCGCTGGCGCTGCAGCTGTTGGGTTTGACCGCTTGTGAATGGCGCTGGTATCGCGAGGGGCATACCGCGGCGCGCTCCGTGTTTGCTGAGCTGTCACGCTGGCTGGCGTGGGGTGTCGTGACTCGCTTGATATATGGCATGGCGCATGACGACTATGCCGATATCGCGCACTGGCCGCTGCAGATACTGCTGCCGGTATTGGCCTGTGTTGCCATGACCAGTCTCGGCATGCGCCACTGCCCGCGGACACAGCGTTGGCTGGAAGGTGCCGTTGTCCAGCTTGCCGTCGCGACGGTGGTGATGGAAATCCGCTATGTGTTGACCGGTGGACAGCCCTTCGAGGGCAGCCTCACCCTGGCGGAGCTTTCCCTGCAGGTATTGGCGCTGGCCGGGGTGGCGGCAAGCTACGCTTGGCGTGCTCGTGGAGGCGACGCTGAGGCGCGGGCAGGGACACAGCTGTATCGCGTGCTGGCACGGGTGGTCGGTGGAGCGGCCGTGATCCTCTGGAGTGTCGGCGTGCTGGGTATCTTCAATCCGCTCTGGCACCCGGGGGATGTCGGGAGCTGGCCGCTGGTCAATTGGCTTCTGCCGGCATACGGCCTGCCTGCACTCGGGGCCGCAATGCTCTGGCGCATGACATCCATGCATGCATCGGATATGGGAAGCGCCGCGACACGCTTACGAATGCGCGGGCTAAGCGAAGTGCTCGGTCTGCTGTCAGCCGGATTATGGTTGGCGCTCAACTTGCGGCATTGCTGGCATGGCGCTGAGCTGGGGCTATGGCAGGGCATCGAGCAGGCGGAGCTATATGCCTACAGCGTGCTGATGCTGGTCGTCGCGGCGGCCTTGGTCGTGAGTGGTGCCAAGGTGGGGCAGCAGCACTGGCAGCGCATCGGACAGGGCATTCTGATCCTCACCGTGATCAAGGTGGGGGTATGGGATACCGCCACCCTTGAGGGGCTGTGGCGAGTAGGTTCATGGCTGGGACTGGGCAGTGTCCTGATGCTGCTTTCCGCCTTGTTCAATCGTCTGGCGGGGGCGGGAATGCGTGCCGGGGAGCGGAATTGACGAAAAGAGCGTTATCTTTGGTCGTTGTTCTTGGCTCGCAAGCCCATGAATCCGATAGAATGTGCGCTTTTGCACAGGGATAGGCCTCCGCATGACCATCCGTGATCTCATTCGTCTGCTTGGAGATGGTGGCTACCACTCCGGAGAGGCCCTGGGCGAAGAGCTCGGGGTGTCGCGTACGGCGGTCTGGAAGCAGCTCAAGAAACTTGAGGCGCTCGACATTCCGCTGGAAGCCATCAAGGGGCTTGGCTATCGACTGGCCAATCCCATCGAGTTGCTCGATGGTCAACAGATCATCGAGGCGCTGCCGCGCGAGACTCGCAAACACCTGACGCGCCTGTTCGTCGAGGAGTCGGTGGACTCGACCAATACCTTCATCCGCGAGCGCTTTCGTCAGGGAGCCGGCCATGCCGAGGTCTGTCTGGCTGAGGTGCAGTCGGCTGGGCGTGGCCGTCGTGGGCGTGAGTGGGAGACCCCCTGGGGGCGCAGCCTGGTTTTCTCGCTTGGCTGGCGCTTCGAATCAGGTGCCGCATCGCTTGAGGGCCTGAGTCTGGCGATCGGTGTGGCAGTGGCGGAGGTGCTCGAGGCCGATGGCCTGCCTGCGCGCCTCAAGTGGCCCAACGATGTCCTGTTGCAGATCCAGAAGGATCAACCCAAGATCGCCGGCATCCTGGTCGAGGTGACGGGGGATGTGTCCGGTCCCTGTGATGTCGTCATCGGCATCGGCATGAACATCGAATTGCCGGCATCCCGACGCGAGGCGATCACCCAGCCGGTGGCTGCGGTACGAGACATCATTCCCGGTGCTTCACGCAATCGCTATGCCGCGCGCCTGATGGAGTCGTTGCTGGCGCTGTTGCCCGAGTTCGAGTCGCAGGGCTTTGCCGGATGGCAGGCACGCTGGAATGAGCGCAATGCCTTCAAGGGACGTGATGTAGTGATTCTGCGTGGAGACCGGCGAGAAGAGGCCGTGGCAGAAGGTGTCGATATCAATGGAAATCTCGAGGTGCGCATGAATGGCGAAACCATCACTCTCGCCGGTGGCGAGATCAGTCTGCGCGCCGTCTCATGATTCTGGATCTTGATATCGGCAACACCTTGTCGAAATGGCGTCTCAAGGACACCGTTTCCAGCGAGATCCGCTCGCGCGGCGCCGTCTGGACGCGAGAGGAGTGGCGGCCGGGCGCGGACATTCCTGATCTGGATGTCGTCACGGCCGTGCGTATCTCCAGCGTGGCGCGCAAGCAGGTGCTGGATGAGACGGTGGAGTTGCTGCGCAAGCAGGTCGGCGTCGTGCATGTCGCGCACTCGACGCGGGAGGCGCTGGGCGTTACCTGTGGCTATGAAGAGCCGCAACGCCTCGGCGTCGACCGCTGGTTGGGCGCACTCGCAGGCCATCATCTCACCGGGGGCTGTTGCAGCGTTGATTGCGGCAGCGCGATCACGGTGGATTTCGTGCTGCCGGGTGGCAAGCATCTTGGGGGCTATATTCTCCCGGGGCTGCGTCTTATGAAGGAAAGCCTCAAGCTGGGCACACGCAATGTGGCCATCGACCCGGATACCGAGGTGGATACGCTGCTCGCGCCGGGCCGCAATACGGTAGAGGCTGTCAACCATGGCATCTACATGGCGGCCGTCAGTGCGGTCAATCGTCTCTATGCCGAGGTCTGCGATCGTGAAGGGGTTGCCTTGCCGCTACTGCTGACCGGCGGTGACGCGCGGGTAGTGGCGCGCGGTCTGCGGGTGCCACATGCGCTGTGGCCGGACATGGTGTACGCCGGCCTGGAGGCGCTGTATCCCTTGACCGCTGCCGAGCGGGCAGGGCGCCTGTCGGGTGCGCCCGACCAGCCGCGAGTGCCTGATCTAGAAAAACTTCGCTCAGGGCTTGCGCTCACCCAGATGCTTTGACATACTACGTCCCGTTCTGAGGCGATACATTCCCTCAAGCGCTTGAAGTAGAATAAAATCAAGCACTTGACAGCGTATCCCAAGCGGCGTAAGATTCGTCGTCACAGATGGTGGGGTTCCCGAGTGGCCAAAGGGAGCAGACTGTAAATCTGCCGCGAAAGCTTCGAAGGTTCGAATCCTTCCCCCACCACCAGATTCGCTTATGATGCCATGTGCATCAGGGCAGCAAGAGTTGGAAAGCGGGCATAGTTTAATGGTAGAACCTCAGCCTTCCAAGCTGATGACGCGGGTTCGATTCCCGCTGCCCGCTCCAGTTCATCTCGTCAGTCGAGATTGCGCAAAGGTTTTGCTCGTGTAGCTCAGGGGTAGAGCACACCCTTGGTAAGGGTGAGGTCGGCGGTTCAAATCCGCCCACGAGCTCCATACAACGGAAAGGCGAGTCGCAGTTTGGCTCGTCTTTTTCGTTTCCGACGACCTCCCAGGTCGCGGTCAAAGATAAGGCTTGTCAGTTTGGGTTGTCTCAGCTATGATGGCGCCCGCTGTTCATTCAGCCTTGTTTTTAGTCTCTGGAACACGCAAGTGTTACAGGCCAGTAGCTCAATTGGCAGAGCAGCGGTCTCCAAAACCGCAGGTTGGGGGTTCGATTCCCTCCTGGCCTGCCATCCTTCCCCAGGATGGTATTCGACTTCTTACCGATTCTCGATTCTAGCGATCGCTGCACCCTTGAGGAGTCTCTTTGATGAAACAGAACGCCGAGGTGCAGGAAGCGCGCCACGACGGGTTCAAGTGGTCGGTCGTTGTCATTCTTCTTGTGCTGGCTGTTGCTGGCAACGCCTATTTTGCTGACCAAGCGCTGCTTTATCGCGTGCTTGGCGTCGTCGTGCTTGGTG
This sequence comes from Cobetia sp. cqz5-12, assembly GCF_016495405.1. Lineage (NCBI taxonomy): Bacteria > Pseudomonadati > Pseudomonadota > Gammaproteobacteria > Oceanospirillales > Halomonadaceae > Cobetia > Cobetia sp. cqz5-12. The sequence goes on along the minus strand of NZ_CP044522.1, from coordinate 4,036,281 downwards.
TTGCAGCGGCTGCTCTGGCGATCACGACCAACAAGGGCCGTGATGTTGTCGAGCTGGCAAGTAGTGCGCGCCGCGAGATCCAGCGCGTCGTTTGGCCGACCCGACAGGAAACTGTCCAGACAACTGCCATCGTGCTGGGTGCCGTGCTTATCGTGGGCCTGTTGCTATGGCTCATCGATACCACCCTCGGCTGGCTGATGTCCGGCATCGTCAGTTAACGGAGTTTCCATGTCCAAGCGTTGGTATGTCATACACGCCTATTCCGGTTTCGAAAAGCAGGTCATGCGTTCGCTCAACGAGCGTGTGAAGCTTTACGCCATGGAAGATCACTTCGGTGAGATTCTCGTGCCGGTCGAAGAAATCGTCGAAATGCGTGACGGCAAGCGCCGCAAGAGCGAGCGCAAGTTCTACCCGGGCTACGTGCTGGTCGAGATGGACATGAATGATCAGTCCTGGCACCTGGTGAATGAAACCCCGCGCGTCATGGGGTTCATTGGCGGAACCCCGGAGAAGCCGGCAGCGATTACCCAGAAAGAAGCCGACGCCATGCTGCGTCGCGTTCAGGATGGCACCGACAAGCCGCGTCCGAAGACTCTCTTCGAGCCGGGTGAGACGGTGCGTGTCACTGATGGTCCGTTCGCGGACTTCAATGGTGTAGTCGAAGAAGTGAATTACGAAAAGAGCCGTCTGCAGGTCAGCGTGCTGATCTTCGGACGTGCTACGCCGGTGGAGCTCGAGTTCTCCCAGGTCGAGAAGGACTGATCTCAGGATCATCATCTCACCTGTTTGAATACGAGCATCACGGCAACACGACGGGTCGCCTGAGGCGGCCCGGTTTTACGGGGAGCCGCAAGGCGCTACCACCCATACTGGAGTCCTATCATGGCCAAGAAAGTACAGGCTTACATCAAGCTGCAGGTTGCAGCCGGTAAAGCTAACCCGAGCCCGCCCGTGGGTCCTGCCCTCGGTCAGCACGGTGTCAACATCATGGAGTTCTGTAAAGCGTTCAACGCCGCTACCCAGAACGTCGAGCCGGGCCTCCCGACTCCTGTGGTCATCACCGTGTATTCCGACCGCAGCTTCACCTTCGTCACCAAGACGCCGCCTGCCGCCGTCCTGCTGCTGAAGGCTGCTGGCCTGAAGTCCGGTTCTGGCGAGCCGAACAAGAAGAAGGTCGGTACCGTGACTCGCGCTCAGCTCGAAGAGATCGCGACCACCAAGGAACCGGATCTGACAGCTTCCAATCTGGACGCTGCTGTTCGCACCATCGCCGGTACTGCCCGTAGCATGGGCCTGAACGTGGAGGGTCTTTGATCATGGCCAAGATTTCAAAGCGCGCCCAGGCGATCAACGCAAAAGTCGAATCCGGCAAGGTCTACAGCGTCGAAGAAGCTGTCGCCCTGCTGTCCGAGCTGTCCACCGTCAAGTTCAAGGAGACTGTTGAAGTCTCTCTGAACCTGGGTGTCGATCCGCGTAAATCCGACCAGGTCGTTCGCGGCGCTACCGTCATGCCGAACGGCACCGGTAACGACGTGCGTGTCGCTGTCTTCACCCAGGGCGCCAACGCTGAAGCAGCGAAGGAAGCCGGTGCAGACGTCGTCGGCATGGACGATCTTGCTGAGCAGGTCAAGAAAGGCGTGATGGACTTCGACGTCGTCATCGCTTCTCCGGACGCCATGCGCGTCGTCGGTCAGCTGGGTCAGATCCTCGGCCCGCGCGGCCTGATGCCGAACCCGAAAGTCGGTACCGTGACGCCGGACGTCGCGACTGCCGTGAAGAATGCCAAGGCAGGTCAGGTGCGTTTCCGTACTGACAAGAACGGCATCATTCACGCCGGTATCGGCAAGATCGACTTCAGTGCAGACGCGATTCAGGGTAACATCGACGCCCTGGTCGCCGAAGTGAAGAAGCTGAAGCCGAGCACTTCCAAAGGTATCTACCTGAAGAAGATCACCCTGTCCAGCACCATGGGCCCGGGTCTGACCGTCGATCACGCCAAGTACGCGTAAGGCAGTCACAGAATGTTTCACTTTGCGGTCCCCGTGCTCAGCCGCGGGGCGCCGTCAAAGACCGCAGGTGCCAGCCTTGTCGCTTCGGTGGCAGGGCTGGCTTAATCGCGACGTGATGCCTGCATCGCGCGCAGCCTGCGCAGATGGTGTCCCAGCCTCGCTGGTGGCAGCCATCCTCCAAGACTCTCCCGCGCAGTTTAGGTGAGAGAGATGGTAAACCACTGGGGAATTCGTTCCCCGGCACGAAATGGAGTCAACACCGTGGCTTTAGGTCTCGAAGACAAGAAGGCAATTGTTGCTGAGGTCAGCGAAACCGCCAAGGGTGCTCTCTCCGTAGTCGCTGCCGACTCTCGTGGTGTAACTGTTGGCGCAATGACCGAATTGCGCAAGCAGTGCCGCGAAGCGGGCGTCCAGCTGCGTGTTGTTCGCAACACCCTGGCTCGCCGTGCGCTGTCCGGTACCTCTTATGAGGTGCTGAACGAGTCCTTCGTCGGCCCGACCCTGCTTGCATTCTCCATGGAACACCCGGGCGCTGGCGCTCGTCTGTTCAAGGAATTTGCCAAGAAGGTCGAGGCATTCGAAGTCAAGGCACTGGCCTACGAAGGCGAGTTCATCCCGGCGGCGAATATCGACCGTCTGGCATCTCTGCCGACCCGCGATGAAGCACTGTCCAAGCTGCTGTCTGTCATGAAGGAAGCTTCTGCAGGCAAGCTGGTCCGTACTATCGCAGCACTGCGCGATCAGAAGGAAGCCGAAGCCGCCGCGTAAGCAGCGCTTTGACCTCCTGGCTGTCTCGTGCAGCCTGAATCGATTTCCGTTTGACCGAGCATCTTTGCTCCGCAAAGTTTAGGATTGCTAAAATGGCACTGACCAAAGAAGACATCATCAACGCCGTCGCTGACATGACCGTCATGGAAGTGGCTGAGCTGATCGAAGCAATGGAAGAGAAGTTCGGCGTTTCCGCCGCTGCCGCCGTCGTCGCTGGCCCGGCCGCTGCTGGTGAAGCCGCTGAAGAACAGACCGAGTTCGACATCGTTCTGACTGCTGCTGGTGACAAGAAAGTCAACGTCATCAAGGCTGTTCGTGAACTGACTGGCCTGGGCCTGAAAGAAGCCAAGGCAGCTGTTGACGGCGCTCCGGCCACCCTGAAAGAAGGCGTGAGCAAGGAAGACGCAGAAGCAGCTAAGAAGAAGCTGGAAGAAGCTGGCGCGTCCGTGGAACTCAAGTAACTCGTGTTCCAGGCTGCGCACGCTGCGTAAGCTTCCTGGCTGGTGGCGGACTCCGCCACCAGCCTTTTTCTGTTGCAAGACGAATTATGACGGCGAGCCAGCCCGCAAGGGAGGCTTGCCGTCCGCGCCTGATGGACATCGCCGCGCCATCAGGTATGAGCCGACCACGCATCGGTCACCCAAGGTGAACAAGCTGGGGAATACAGATGGCTTACTCATACACTGAGAAAAAACGCATCCGCAAGGATTTTGGCAAACTGCCCCAAGTGATGGATGTGCCTTACCTGCTGGCCATCCAGCTTGATTCCTACCACGACTTTCTCCAGCAGGACAGGGCGCCAGAACAGCGCCTGGAAGTCGGCCTTCACGCTGCCTTCAAGTCCGTGTTCCCGATTGCCAGCTTCTCTGGCAACGCAGCGCTCGAGTATGTCAGCTACCGCTTCGGTACGCCGGCGTTCGACGTCAAGGAATGTCAGCTGCGCGGAGTCACTTACTCTGCACCGCTGCGCGTGAAAGTGCGCCTGATGATCTATGACAAGGAATCGTCGAACAAGGCGATCAAGGACATCAAGGAGCAGGAAGTCTACATGGGGGAAATCCCCCTGATGACAGAGAACGGTACCTTCGTCATCAATGGTACCGAACGTGTCATCGTGTCACAGCTGCATCGCTCACCGGGTGTGTTCTTCGACCACGACAAGGGCAAGAGCCACTCGTCCGGCAAGCTGCTGTACTCCGCACGTGTGATTCCTTACCGCGGTTCCTGGTTGGACTTCGAGTTTGATCCGAAGGACAACGTCTACGTCCGTATCGACCGTCGTCGCAAGCTGCCGGCTTCCGTTCTGCTGCGTGCCATGGGCATGACCAGCGAAGAGATTCTCGGTACGTTCTTCGACACCACGATGTACCACATCGAGCGCAGCGGCTTCTCCGTTGAGCTGGTGCCGGCACGTCTGCGTGGCGAGACCGCCGCCTTCGACATCAAGGATGCCGACGGTAGCGTGATCGTGGAGGAAGGTCGTCGTATTACACAGAAGCACGTCCGTCAGATGGAAGCCTCCGGCCTCGAGCGTCTCGAAGTGCCGATGGACTACCTGTACGGCAAGGTGCTGGCCAAGGATCAGATCGATCCGGCCACTGGTGAGCTGGTCTGCGAAAGCAACAGCGAGATCACTCCGGAACTGCTGGAGAAGATGGCTCAGGCCAAGATCACCCAGTTCGAAGTCATCTACACCAACGACCTGGATTGCGGTCCGTTCGTGTCCGATACCCTGAAGCTGGATACCACGCGTAACCAGCTCGAGGCATTGGTCGAGATCTACCGCATGATGCGTCCGGGCGAGCCGCCCACCAAGGATGCGGCAGAGTCACTGTTCCAGAACCTGTTCTTCAGCGAAGACCGCTACGACCTGTCGGGCGTGGGCCGCATGAAGTTCAACCGTCGCCTGCGTCGCGAAAGCGATACCGGCAGCGGCGTGCTCGATCAGGACGATATCCTGACCGTCATGAAGGAGCTGATCAGCATCCGTAACGGCAATGGCGATGTCGATGACATCGACCACCTGGGCAACCGTCGTATTCGCTCTGTGGGCGAAATGGCGGAAAACCAGTTCCGTGTCGGTCTGGTCCGCGTCGAGCGTGCGGTCAAGGAGCGTCTCTCCATGGCCGAGAGCGAAGGCCTGATGCCGCAGGATCTCATCAACGCCAAGCCGGTTGCGGCAGCGGTGAAGGAATTCTTCGGTTCCAGCCAGCTCTCCCAGTTCATGGATCAGAACAACCCGCTGTCCGAAGTGACGCACAAGCGCCGTGTCTCCGCGCTTGGCCCGGGTGGTCTGACCCGTGAGCGCGCCGGCTTCGAAGTTCGTGACGTTCACGCCACGCACTACGGCCGTCTGTGCCCGATCGAGACGCCGGAAGGCCCGAACATCGGTCTGATCAACTCGCTGGCGACCTACTCCAAGACCAACAGCTATGGCTTCCTCGAGACGCCGTACCGCAAGGTCGTGGATTGTCAGGTCACCGACGATGTCGTCGATCTGTCCGCGATCGAGGAAGGCGATTTCATCATCGCCCAGGCCTCCGCGACCGTCGACGAGAACGGCCGTCTGGTCGACGACCTGGTTCAGGTTCGTCACCGTGGCGAGACCACCTTCATGGCGCCGGAAAAGGTCACCATGATGGACGTGTCTCCGCGTCAGGTCGTTTCTGTCGCTGCCGCACTGATCCCGTTCCTCGAGCACGATGATGCCAACCGCGCCTTGATGGGTGCGAACATGCAGCGTCAGGCCGTTCCGACTCTGAAGGCTGACAAGCCGCTGGTCGGTACCGGCATGGAGCGCTTCGTGGCGCGTGACTCCGGCGTCTGCGCCGTGGCACGTCGTGGCGGTGTCATCGATTCCGTCGATGCCAAGCGCATCGTCGTACGTGTTCGGGAAGAAGAGATCATCGGCGGTGAAGCCGGCGTTGATATCTACAACCTGACCAAGTACGTGCGTTCGAACCAGAACACCTGTCAGAACCAGCGCCCGATCGTGCGTCCTGGCGACGAAGTCGCCATCGGCGACATCCTGGCCGACGGCCCGTCCGTCGACATGGGTGATCTGGCCCTGGGTCAGAACATGCGTCTGGCGTTCATGCCCTGGAACGGCTTCAACTTCGAGGATTCCATCCTGTTCTCGGAGCGTGTGGTGCAGGAAGATCGCTTCACCACCATCCACATCCAGGAACTGACCTGTGTCGCGCGTGACACCAAGCTCGGGCCGGAAGAAATCACTTCCGATATCCCGAATGTCGGCGAATCCGCACTCTCCAAGCTGGATGAGTCCGGTGTCGTCTACATCGGTGCCGAGCTGAACCCGGGCGACATCCTGGTCGGCAAGGTCACGCCGAAGGGCGAGACCCAGCTGACGCCGGAAGAGAAGCTGCTGCGTGCCATCTTCGGCGAGAAGGCGTCCGACGTGAAGGACACCTCTCTGCGTGCCCCGACTGGCATGAAGGCCACCGTCATCGACGTTCAGGTCTTCACCCGTGACGGCGTCGAGAAGGATCAGCGTGCGCTCTCCATCGAGCAGATGCAGCTGGCCGAGGTCCGCAAGGATCTGCAGGAAACCTACCGCATCGCGGAAGAGGCGACCTTCGAGCGTATGCAGCGCAACCTGGTCGGTCAGGCCGTCAACGGTGGTCCGAAGCTCAAGAAGGGCGACGTGCTGACCGATGACTACCTGGAAGCACTGCCGCGCCAGGAGTGGTTCAAGCTGCGTCTGCAGGATGAGTCTCTCAATGAACTGCTGGCCCAGGCCGATGAGCAGCTCGAGATCCGTCGTCGCGAGATGGACGAGCGCTTCGAAGACAAGAAGCGCAAGCTCACCCAGGGTGATGATCTGGCACCGGGCGTGCTCAAGATCGTCAAGGTCTACGTTGCCGTGAAGCGTCGTATCCAGCCGGGCGACAAGATGGCCGGTCGTCACGGTAACAAGGGTGTCATCTCCGCGATCATGCCGGTGGAAGACATGCCGTTCGATGGCAATGGCGAGTCGGTTGACGTCGTGCTGAACCCGCTGGGTGTTCCGTCGCGCATGAACGTCGGTCAGATCCTCGAGACCCACCTCGGCATGGCCGCGCGTGGTCTGGGCGTGAAGATCGAACACATGCTGCGCGAAGAGCGTGCCGAGCAGGTCAAGCAGATCCGCGAATTCCTCGACAAGGTGTACAACACCGTCGGCGGTCGCCAGGAAGACCTCTCCGTGCTCAGCGATGATGAAATCATCACCATGGCGCACAACCTGAAGAAGGGCGTGCCGATGGCAACGCCGGTCTTCGATGGCGCCAAGGAACACGAGATCAAGCAGTTGCTCACGCTGGCCGGTATCCCTGATTCCGGACAGATGGACCTCTACGATGGCCGCACCGGCGAGAAGTTCGATCGCAAGGTGACCGTCGGTTACATGTACATGCTCAAGCTCAACCACCTGGTGGATGACAAGATGCATGCGCGTTCGACCGGCTCCTACTCCCTCGTCACGCAGCAGCCGCTGGGTGGTAAGGCGCAGTTTGGTGGTCAGCGCTTCGGTGAGATGGAGGTCTGGGCCCTCGAGGCGTACGGCGCTGCCTACACCCTCCAGGAGATGCTCACGGTCAAGTCCGATGACGTGGAAGGCCGTACCAAGATGTACAAGAGCATCGTAGATGGCGATCACACCATGCAGGCGGGCATGCCCGAATCCTTCAACGTGCTGGTGAAGGAAATCCGCTCGCTGGGTATCGACATGGAGCTGGAAGGCTGACGCCGAAAAGCCACAAGTATTGACGGTCCGCAAAGCCTGGTGTCAGCAGCCAGGCTTTGCCCATGACAACTCCGCAACGGAGCGACCCATGAAAGATTTGGTGAAAGTTCTCAAATCGCAGGCGCAGTCCGAAGAATTCGACGCCATCAAGATTACCCTGGCGTCTCCGGACATGATTCGCTCGTGGTCTTTTGGTGAAGTGAAGAAGCCTGAAACCATCAATTACCGGACATTCAAGCCGGAACGTGATGGTCTTTTCTGTGCCAAGATCTTTGGCCCGGTGAAGGACTACGAGTGCCTGTGTGGCAAGTACAAGCGGATGAAGCATCGCGGCATCATCTGTGAGAAGTGTGGCGTTGAAGTGACCAAGGCGGCAGTGCGTCGTGAGCGTATGGCTCACATCGAACTGGCGAGCCCGGTCGCGCATATCTGGTTCCTGAAGTCTCTGCCGTCCCGTATCGGCATGCTGCTCGACATGACCCTGCGTGATATCGAGCGCGTGCTGTACTTCGAAAGCTTCGTGGTCATCGATCCGGGCATGACGACTCTCGAGAAGGGTCATCTGCTCAACGATGAGCAGTACTTCGAAGCGCTGGAAGAATTCGGTGATGATTTCGACGCCCGCATGGGTGCCGAAGCCATCAAGGCGCTGCTCGAGGACATCGAGCTGGAAGAAGAGGTCGAGCGCCTGCGTGAAGAGATTCCGCAGACCAACTCCGAGACCAAGATTAAGAAGCTGTCCAAGCGCCTCAAGCTGCTGGAAGCCTTCTACTATTCCGGCAACAAGCCGGGCTGGATGATCATGGAAGTGCTGCCAGTGCTGCCGCCGGACCTGCGTCCGCTGGTACCGCTGGACGGCGGCCGCTTCGCGACCTCGGATCTGAACGATCTGTATCGTCGTGTGATCAACCGCAACAACCGCCTCAAGCGTCTGCTCGACCTCAATGCGCCGGACATCATCGTGCGCAACGAGAAGCGCATGCTGCAGGAATCCGTGGACGCACTGCTCGACAACGGTCGTCGCGGTCGCGCCATCACCGGTTCCAACAAGCGTCCGCTGAAGTCGCTGGCCGACATGATCAAGGGCAAGCAGGGTCGTTTCCGTCAGAACCTGCTGGGCAAGCGTGTCGACTACTCCGGTCGTTCCGTCATCACCGTCGGCCCGACCCTGCGTCTGCACCAGTGTGGTCTGCCGAAGAAGATGGCGCTTGAGCTGTTCAAGCCGTTCATCTACGCCAAGCTGCAGGCCTCCGGTCACGCCAGCACCATCAAGGCCGCCAAGAAGATGGTCGAGCGCGAAGCCCCGGAAGTCTGGGATTTCCTCGCCGACGTCATCCGCGAGCACCCGGTGCTGCTGAACCGTGCCCCGACTCTGCACCGTCTGGGTATCCAGGCGTTCGAGCCGCTGCTGATCGAAGGCAAGGCCATCCAACTGCACCCGCTGGTCTGCGCTGCGTACAACGCCGACTTTGATGGTGACCAGATGGCTGTCCACGTACCGCTGACGCTGGAAGCCCAGCTGGAAGCGCGTGCGTTGATGATGTCGACCAACAACGTGCTGTCGCCGGCCAACGGCGAGCCGATCATCGTGCCGTCCCAGGACGTCGTGCTGGGTCTGTACTACATGACCCGCGAGAAGATCGGTGCCAAGGGTGAGGGCATGGCCTTCGCGAACCTGGGTGAAGTCGAGCGTGCCTTCGGCACTCACAGCGCTCACCTGCACGCGATGGTCAAGGTCCGTCTGACCGAGACACTCAAGGACGAAGAGTCCGGCGAGCTGTACGAGAAGACGTCCCTGCACGACACCACCATCGGTCGCGCACTGCTGTTCCGCATTCTGCCGAAGGGCATGCCGTTCGAGCTGATCAACCAGGTGATGAAGAAGAAAGCCATCTCCGGTCTGATCAACGAGGCGTACCGTCGTGTCGGTCTGAAGGACACCGTCATCTTCGCTGACCAGCTGATGTACACCGGCTTCCGTCTCGCGACCTGGTCCGGCGCCTCCATCGGCGTCAACGACTTCGTCATCCCGGACGCGAAGAAGGTCATCATCGACGCGGCCGAAGACGAAGTGAAAGAGATCGAAGACCAGTTCTCCTCCGGTCTCGTGACCGCGGGCGAGAAGTACAACAAGGTCATCGATATCTGGGCGCGTGCCAACGACCGTGTCGCCAAGGAGATGATGGCAGGTATCTCGAAAGAGACCGTCGTCAACTGGAAAGGCGAAGTGGTCAATGACGAAGACGGCAAGCCGATGGAGCAGGACTCCTTCAACAGCGTCTTCATCATGGCCGACTCCGGTGCGCGTGGTTCCGCCGCACAGATTCGTCAGCTGGCTGGTATGCGTGGCCTGATGGCCAAGCCGGATGGCTCGATCATCGAGACGCCGATCACCGCCAACTTCCGTGAAGGTCTGAACGTACTCCAGTACTTCATCTCCACGCACGGTGCCCGTAAGGGTCTGGCGGATACGGCACTGAAGACCGCCAACTCCGGTTACCTGACCCGTCGTCTGGTCGATGTTGCCCAGGATCTGGTCATCACCGAAGCGGATTGCGGCACTCAGGAAGGTCTGATTCTGCACCCGGTCATCGAAGGCGGCGACATCATCGTCCCGCTGTCCCAGCGTGTGCTGGGTCGTGTCGTGGCGCAGGACGTGATCGATCCGGTCTCCGATGAGGTTCTGATCGCACGCGGCACGCTGCTCGACGAAGCCTGGTGTGCACAGCTCGATACCATGGGTGTCGATGAGATCATCGTGCGCACCACCATCGGGTGTGAAACCGTGCACGGTGTCTGCTCGGCCTGTTACGGTCGTGACCTGGCGCGTGGCCATCAGGTCAACGTCGGTGAAGCCATCGGTGTCATCGCGGCACAGTCCATCGGTGAGCCGGGTACCCAGCTGACCATGCGTACCTTCCACATCGGTGGTGCCGCTTCGCGTGCCTCCGCCGTGGACAGTGTCCAGGTCAAGCATGGCGGCAGCGTGCGTCTGCACAACATCAAGTCGGTCGAACGTGCCGATGGCAAGCTGATTGTCGTCTCGCGTTCCAGCGCACTGGCAGTGGCGGATGACCACGGCCGTGAGCGCGAATTCTACAAGCTCCCGTACGGTGCTGAACTGTCCGTACGTGACGGCGATCCGGTGGCCTCTGGTCAGTCCGTCGCCAAGTGGGATCCGCACACTCACCCGATCGTCGCGGAAGTCGCGGGTCAGGTGCAGTTCACGGACATGGAAGATGGCCAGACCATCAACCGTACCACTGACGAAATGACCGGCCTGTCCTCCATCGAGGTCATCGAAAGCGCTTCACGTCCGTCCGCGGCCCGTGACAAGCGTCCGATGATCATGCTGGTAGACGGTAACGGCAAGCACGTGACACTGCCGGGCTCCAACACGCCGGTCCAGTACCTGCTGCCGGGCAATGCCGTGGTGTCCGCCGAGAATGGCGCGGCCGTCGGCGTGGGTGACGTCATCGCACGTATCCCGATGGAAGCGTCCGGTAACAAGGACATCACCGGTGGTCTGCCGCGCGTTGCCGACCTCTTCGAAGCACGTCGTCCGAAAGAGCCGGCCATTCTGGCCGAGATCTCCGGCACCGTGACCTTCGGCAAGGAAACCAAGGGCAAGCGTCGTCTGACCATCACGCCGGTGGAAGGTGATCCGTTCGAGCTGTTGATCCCGAAATGGCGCCAGATCAGCGTCTTCGAAGGTGAAACGGTCGAGAAGGGTGAAGTCATCTCCGATGGCCCGAGCAACCCGCACGATATCCTGCGTCTGCTCGGCGTTGCGGAAATGACCAAGTACATCACCACCGAAGTCCAGGAGGTCTATCGCCTCCAGGGTGTCGGCATCAACGACAAGCACATCGAAGTCATCGTGCGTCAGATGCTGCGCAAGGTCGAGATCACCGATTCTGGTGATTCCACCTTCATCACAGGCGACCAGGTGGAATACGCCCGCGTCGTCGAAGAAAACATGCGTCTCGAGGCCGACGGCAAGTTCCCGGCCAAGTTCGATCGCATCCTGCTCGGTATCACCAAGGCGAGCCTGGCAACTGAATCGTTCATCTCCGCGGCATCCTTCCAGGAAACCACGCGAGTTCTGACCGAGGCATCTGTCACCGGCAAGCGCGATTATCTCCGTGGTCTGAAGGAGAACGTCGTGGTCGGTCGCCTGATTCCGGCGGGTACTGGCCTGGCCTATCACGACGAGCGTCGCCGCCGTCGCGATGGCCTGCCGCTCGCACCGGCCCCGTCGGCACAGGACGTCGAGCAGGAATTGGGCGCTCAGCTCACTGCCCTCGACGCGGACGACGACGACCTCTGAGGTCTTGCGCCCCGCCGTCTCTGACGGCGGGGTTGACGCCCTTGTGGCCCAAGCCCTAGAATATGCAGCCTTTAACAGTAGGGCAGGTGCATCCTGCCCTGTTGTTGGAAGGCAGTACAACCCATTGGAGCAAGCAAATGGCAACCGTTAACCAGCTCGTGCGCAAGCCGCGCAAGCGTCAGGCGTCCAAGAGCGACGTCCCTGCGCTGCAGGCATGTCCGCAGAAGCGTGGCGTGTGTACCCGTGTATACACTACTACCCCGAAGAAGCCGAACTCCGCACTCCGTAAGGTTTGCCGTGTTCGCCTGACCAACGGCTTCGAAGTCACTTCCTACATCGGCGGTGAAGGTCACAACCTTCAGGAACACTCTGTTGTTCTGATCCGTGGCGGTCGTGTGAAGGATTTGCCGGGTGTCCGTTACCACACCGTTCGTGGTGCACTGGATACCTCTGGCGTGCAGAACCGTAAGCAGGGCCGTTCCAAGTACGGCGCCAAGCGTCCGAAGGCGTAATTCAAAGTTTAATATCGGTCTGATAAGAGTAAGGTCGGGCGTCGCGTCCAACGCGAGGCGTCCCGGGTTTACCTGAAGGACCCTTCTACTGAGGGCTTATCATGCCTAGAAGACGTGTAGCAGCTAAGCGCGAAATCCTGCCGGATCCGAAGTTCGGAAGCGAGCGCCTGGCCAAGTTCATGAACCACCTGATGATCAGCGGCAAGAAGTCTGCAGCTGAGCGCATCGTTTACGGTGCTCTCGATCGTGTTGCCGAACGCTCCAATGACGAGCCGCTGGACCTCTTCGACAAGGCGCTGGAAGCCATCCAGCCGATGGTCGAGGTGAAGTCCCGTCGTGTTGGTGGTGCAACCTACCAGGTGCCGGTTGAAGTTCGTCCTTCCCGTCGTCAGGCACTGGCCATGCGTTGGCTGGTGGACGCTGCGCGCAAGCGCGGCGAAAAGACCATGGTGCAGCGCCTCTCTGGCGAGATCCTGGATGCCGCTGAAGGCAAGGGTTCTGCTGTGAAGAAGCGTGAAGACGTGCACCGCATGGCAGAAGCCAACAAGGCCTTCTCCCACTACCGCTTCTAAACAACGGGGATACTCACCGTGGCACGCAAGACTCCACTTAAGCGTTACCGCAATATCGGTATCTGTGCCCACGTCGACGCCGGTAAGACTACCACTACCGAGCGCGTCCTGTTCTATACCGGCCTGTCTCACAAGGTCGGCGAAGTCCACGATGGTGCTGCCACCATGGACTGGATGGAGCAGGAGCAGGAACGTGGCATCACGATCACCTCTGCGGCGACCACCTGCTTCTGGCAGGGCATGAACAAGCAGTTCGACGAGCACCGTATCAACATCATCGATACTCCGGGGCACGTTGACTTCACTGTTGAAGTCGAGCGTTCACTGCGTGTTCTCGATGGCGCGGTCGTGGTGCTGTGTGGTTCTTCCGGTGTCCAGCCGCAGACAGAGACTGTCTGGCGCCAGGCCAACCGTTACGAAGTTCCGCGCATGATCTTCGTCAACAAGATGGACCGCGCTGGCGCGGACTTCTTCATGGTCGTCGAGCAGGTGCGCAAGCGCCTGGGCGCGAACGCCGTCCCGATCCAGATCAACTGGGGTGCGGAAGACGAGTTCAAGGGCGTCATCGACCTGATCAAGATGAAGGCCATCGTCTGGGACGAAGACAATCACGGCATGAACTACGAGCTGATCGACATTCCGGCCGAGCTGCAAGACACAGCTGCCGAATGGCGTGAACACATGCTCGAGTCTGCTGCTGAAGCGTCCGAAGAGCTGATGGACAAGTACCTTGAAGAAGGCGAGCTGTCCGAGGAAGAAGTCAAGGCTGCGCTGCGTCAGCGTACCCTGGCCAACGAAATCTGCCTCGTGACCTGTGGTTCTGCCTTCAAGAACAAGGGTGTCCAGGCGGTTCTGGATGCGGTCATCGAATACATGCCGTCTCCGCTTGAAGTCAAGGCCATCGAAGGTGAGCTTGACGACAAGGACGGTACCATCGAGACCCGCGAAGCTGACGACAAGGCTCCGTTCGCGGCGCTGGCGTTCAAGATCGCGACCGATCCGTTCGTTGGTACCCTGACCTTCATTCGCGTCTACTCGGGCGTGCTGAAGTCTGGTGATGGCGTCTTCAACTCCGTCAAGAGCAAGAAGGAGCGTGTCGGTCGTATCGTCCAGATGCACTCCAACTCTCGTGAGGAGATCAAGGAAGTCTATGCTGGCGATATCGCCGCATGTATCGGTCTGAAAGACGTGACCACCGGTGACACCCTGTGTGACCCGGATCACAAGATCGTGCTTGAGCGCATGGAATTCCCTGAGCCGGTCATCTCCGTCGCCGTCGAGCCGAAGTCCAAGGCAGACCAGGAAAAGATGGGTGTTGCACTGGGCAAGCTGGCCCAGGAAGATCCGTCCTTCCGCGTCGAGACCGACGAAGAGTCCGGTCAGACCATCATCTCCGGTATGGGTGAGCTTCACCTGGACATCCTCGTCGACCGCATGCGTCGTGAGTTCAATGTCGAGGCGAACATCGGCAAGCCGCAGGTGGCTTACCGTGAGACCATCCGTACCAAGGTCGAGCAGGAAGGCAAGTTCGTTCGTCAGTCTGGCGGTCGTGGTCAGTTCGGTCACGTCTGGCTGCGCATTGAGCCTCTCACTGCAGAGGACAAGGGCGAAGACGAAGAAATGACCTTCAAGTTCGAGTCCGAGATCGTCGGTGGTGCGGTTCCGAAGGAATACGTGCCGGCCGTCGAGAAGGGCGCCGCTGAGCAGCTCAAGAATGGTGTCATCGCCGGTTATCCGATGATCGACGTCAAGGTCACGCTGTTCGATGGTTCCTACCACGACGTCGACTCCAACGAGACTGCGTTCAAGGTCGCCTCTTCCATGGCGATCAAGGCCGGTGCCCCGAAAGCGGGTGCAGTGCTGCTTGAGCCGCTCATGAAAGTCGAAGTCGTCACGCCTGAAGATTTCATGGGTGACGTCATGGGCGACCTGAACCGTCGTCGTGGCCTCGTTCAGGGCATGGATGATTCTTCCACTGGCAAGATCATCAATGCACTGGTGCCGCTGGGTGAGATGTTCGGTTATGCGACCGACCTGCGCTCACAGACCCAGGGCCGCGCAAGCTACTCCATGGAGTTTGCGAAATACGACGAAGCACCGAACAGCATCGTCGAAGCCGTCATCAATCAGAAGTAACCGATTAGCTAACGAAAGAGGTTATAGCAGTGGCTAAGGAAAAATTTGAGCGTTCGAAGCCGCACGTCAACGTCGGCACCATTGGTCACGTCGATCACGGCAAGACCACTCTGACTGCGGCTCTGACTCGCGTCTCTGCAGAAGTCTTCGGTGGTGACGCGCGTGCGTTTGACTCCATCGATAATGCCCCGGAAGAGCGTGAGCGTGGTATCACCATCTCCACCGCTCACGTGGAATACCAGTCCGAAGAGCGCCACTACGCGCACGTCGACTGCCCGGGTCACGCCGACTACGTCAAGAACATGATCACCGGTGCTGCCCAGATGGACGGCGCTATCCTGGTCTGTTCCGCTGCTGACGGCCCCATGCCGCAGACTCGCGAGCACATCCTGCTGTCCCGTCAGGTCGGCGTTCCGTTCATCGTTGTCTTCCTGAACAAGGCTGACATGGTCGATGACGAAGAGCTGCTCGAGCTGGTCGAGATGGAAGTTCGTGAACTCCTGAGCGAGTACGACTTCCCGGGCGACGACACTCCGATCATCATCGGCTCTGCCCTGATGGCTCTGGAAGGCAAGGACGACAACGGCATGGGTACTACCGCCGTTGCCAACCTGATCAAGGCCCTGGATGCGTACATCCCGGAGCCGGAGCGTGCTATCGACCAGCCGTTCCTGATGCCGATCGAAGACGTCTTCTCCATCTCTGGCCGCGGTACCGTCGTCACTGGCCGTATCGAGCGTGGTCTGGTCAAGACTGGCGAAGAGATCGAGATCATCGGCGTGCGTGACACCACCAAGACTACCGTTACCGGTGTCGAGATGTTCCGCAAGCTGCTGGACGAAGGTCGTGCTGGCGAAAACGTCGGCGCCCTGCTGCGCGGCACGAAGCGTGATGACGTCGAGCGTGGCCAGGTTCTGGCCAAGCCGGGCTCCATCAAGCCGCACACCAAGTTCGAAGCCGAAGTCTACGTCCTGTCCAAGGAAGAAGGCGGTCGTCACACTCCGTTCTTCAAAGGCTATCGTCCGCAGTTCTACTTCCGTACCACTGACATCACTGGTACCTGTGAGCTGCCGGAAGGCGTCGAGATGGTCATGCCGGGCGACAACGTCCAGATGGTCGTGTCTCTGATCGCTCCGATCGCCATGGAAGATGGTCTGCGTTTCGCTATCCGTGAAGGCGGTCGTACCGTCGGCGCTGGCGTCGTGGCCAAAATCGTCGAGTAAGGTTCTCCTTACCTGACACAGAAGGGGGCCCTGATGGGCCCCCTTTTCTCGCATGTTTGACACCTGATGTCAGTCTGCCTATAATGCGCATCCTTTGAATGCGTGGGTGACGGCCTACGCCGTCGACATCCATTGGAGTTTTGGGCAATGCAAAACCAGAAGATTCGCATCCGGTTGAAAGCATTCGACCACCGTCTGATCGACCAGTCCTCTGCAGAGATCGTTGAAACTGCAAAGCGTACCGGTGCTCAGGTTCGTGGCCCGATCCCGCTGCCGACCCGTCGCGAGCGTTACACCATCCTGGTCTCTCCGCACGTCAACAAGGACGCGCGTGACCAGTATGAGATTCGTACCCACAAGCGCGTTCTCGACATCGTCGAGCCGACAGAGAAGACTGTCGACGCGCTGATGAAGCTTGACCTGGCTGCCGGTGTGGACGTCCAGATCAAGGTTGACTGATACCTCACTAGTCACTGCGGCCCAGCGCTCTCACTGATAGAGCAGCAGCCGCCACGCCGGGATGGCGTCATACAATGTGCTAGTGGAATGCTCTGGAAAGGGCAGCCATAGCGGGTGACAGCCCCGTACACTAAAGGAGACTGAACATGTCTATCGGTTTAGTCGGTAAGAAGGCCGGGATGACCCGTGTCTTCACCGAAGCTGGCGCCTCTGTGCCGGTTACCGTGATTGAAGTTGAGCCGAACCGCATCGTGACCATCAAGTCTCTCGAGACTGACGGCTACAATGCTATTCAGGTGACAACTGGCTCTCGTAAAGCCAAGCACCTCACCAAGGCAACTGCTGGTCAGTATGCCAAGGCGGGTGTTGAGGCTGGCCGTACCCTGATGGAATTCCGCCTGAACGAAGGCGACGAAGCTCCTGCAGTGGGCGGCGAACTCACCGTATCCCTCTTTGAAGCTGGTCAAAAGATTGACGTGACCGGCACCTCCAAGGGTAAAGGTTTCCAGGGCGCAGTTAAGCGCTGGAACTTCCGCACCCAAGACGCTACCCACGGTAACTCACTGTCGCACCGCGCGCCGGGTTCCATCGGTAACTGTCAGACCCCGGGCCGCGTCTTCAAAGGTAAGAAGATGGCTGGCCAGATGGGCAACGTCCGTTCCACCGTCCAGAGCCTGGAAGTGGTCCGCGTCGACGCTGAACGCAATCTTCTGCTGGTCAAGGGTGCCGTTCCAGGTGCTCCGGGCGGCGAAGTGATCGTGCGTTCCGCTGTGAAAGCTCGCTGAGGGGAATTAACCGATGAATCTTAATCTTGCAGGTGCAGGCGGCGCAGTAGACGTCTCCGATGCCACCTTTGGTAAGGACTTCAACGAGGCTCTGGTTCACCAGGTCGTCACCGCCTATCTGGCTGGTGCACGTCAAGGTACCGTGGCTCAGAAGACCCGTTCTGACGTGTCCGGCGGTGGCAAGAAGCCGTGGCGTCAGAAAGGTACTGGTCGTGCACGTGCCGGTACCATCCGTTCCCCGCTGTGGCGTTCTGGCGGTGTGACCTTTGCAGCGCGTCCTCAGGACCACTCGCACAAGGTCAACCGCAAGATGTATCGCGCTGCCATGCGTTCCATCCTGTCCGAGCTGGTCCGTCAGGATCGCCTGGTCGCGGTCGACGCTATCAGCGTCGAAGCTCCGAAGACCAAGCTGCTGATCGCCAAGCTCCAGGAACTGGGCCTTGAGAAAGCGCTGATCGTCACTGAAGAGCAGGACGTCAACCTGTACCTGGCCGCGCGCAACATCCCGTATGTTGACGTCGTCAATGTCGCTGGCGCTGACCCGGTCAGCCTCGTCGGTTACGACAAGGTACTGATGACTGTCGCTGCCCTGCGCAAGTTCGAGGAGAACCTGGGATGAATCAGGAACGCGTATTCAAGGTCCTGCTTGGTCCTCACATGACCGAGAAGGCCGCGGTCGCTGCCGAGAACAACCAGTACGTGTTCAAGGTTGCCAGCGACGCGACAAAGCCCGAAATCAAGAAAGCCGTCGAAGCGCTGTTTGGTAAGAAAGTCGATCGTGTTCAGGTTCTGAACATGAAAGGCAAGACCAAGCGCACCGCTCGCGGTGTTGGTCGTCGCGCTGGTTATCGCAAGGCCTATGTAACTCTGGCCGCCGGCGAGACCATCGAAGACTTCTCTGGCGCCGAGTAAGGCAGGAGTACGGAACATGGCAATTGTTAAGACAAAACCTACCTCCGCCGGTCGCCGCCACCTGGTAAAGGTCGTCAATGACGAACTTTTCAAAGGTCGCGCGTACGCTCCGCTGCTTGAAAAGCAGTCAAAGTCCGGTGGTCGTAACAATAATGGTCGCATCACTACTCGCCACATCGGCGGTGGTCATCGTCACCATTACCGTCTGGTCGATTTCAAGCGCAACAAGGATGGCATTCCGGCCATCGTTGAGCGTCTGGAGTACGATCCGAACCGTAGCGCGAACATCGCGCTGGTGAAGTACCTTGACGGCGAACGTCGCTACATCATTGCACCGAAAGGTGTCTCTGCTGGCGATCGTCTCGAGTCTGGTGTTAACGCACCGATCAAGAAAGGCAACGCTCTGCCGCTGCGCAATGTTCCGGTGGGTTCCACCGTTCACTGTGTAGAGCTGAAGCCAGGCAAGGGCGCCCAGATCGCTCGTAGTGCAGGTACCAGTGCCCAGGTCGTGGCACGTGACGGTAACTACACCACGCTGCGTCTGCGCTCTGGCGAGATGCGTAAGGTGCTGTCCGAATGCCGTGCAACTCTCGGCGAAGTGGGCAACTCCGAGCACAGCCTCCGTCAACTGGGCAAGGCCGGTGCTAAGCGTTGGAGAGGCGTGCGCCCGACTGTTCGCGGTGTCGCGATGAACCCGGTCGATCACCCGCATGGTGGTGGTGAAGGTCGTACCTCTGGTGGCCGTCACCCGGTCAGCCCGTGGGGCGTCCCGACCAAGGGTCACAAGACTCGCAAGAACAAGCGCACCGATAAGCTTATCGTCCGTCGCCGCAAGGCCAAGTAACAGATATTGAGGGGTAACGGCTGTGCCACGTTCACTGAAGAAAGGTCCTTTTATTGACCTTCATCTGCTGAAGAAGGTTGAGACAGCAGTGGAAAAGAACGACCGCAAACCGATCAAGACTTGGTCGCGTCGTTCCATGATCCTGCCGAACATGGTCGGGCTCACCATTGCCGTCCATAACGGTCGCCAGCATGTCCCGGTTCTCGTTTCTGAGGAAATGGTCGGTCACAAGCTCGGCGAGTTTGCTGCCACCCGCACATACCGCGGGCACGCTGCAGATAAAAAAGCCAAACGGTAAGCCAGAGAGGATTTAAGAGATGGAAGTAGCTGCTAAGCTGCGCGGCGCTCGTTTATCCGCCCAGAAGGCCCGTTTGGTGGCTGACCAGGTGCGCGGTAAGCCGGTCGCCGAGGCGCTGAATCTGCTCGCTTTCTCACCGAAGAAGGCCGCGAAGATTGTTCGCAAGGTTCTGCAGTCCGCGATCGCGAATGCGGAAGAAAACAACGGCATGGACATTGACGAGCTTCGCGTCTCGACTATCTGTGTCGACGAGGGCATGACGCTCAAGCGCATCCAGCCACGTGCCAAAGGCCGTGCGGATCGTATCTTGAAGCGCACTTGTCATATCACCGTCAAGGTAGCCGAGAAGTAGGAGACGACCAATGGGTCAGAAAGTTAATCCGACAGGTTTCCGACTGGGTATTGTCAAGGATCATACCTCTGTCTGGTACGCCGAAGGCGCTACCTATGCCGACAAACTGAACAACGATCTGCAGGTGCGTGGATTCCTGGAAGAGCGTCTGAAAAGCGCTTCCGTGAGCCGCATCAGCATCGAGCGTCCGGCAAACAACGCCCGTATTACCATTCACACCGCCCGTCCGGGTATCGTGATCGGTAAGAAAGGTGAAGATGTCGACCGCCTTCGTCGTGAAGTTTCCGAGATGATGGGCGTTCCCGTCCACATCAACATCGAGGAGATTCGCAAGCCGGAACTCGATGCCAAGCTGGTTGCTGCCAATGTGGCAGGTCAGCTCGAGCGTCGTGTCATGTTCCGTCGTGCGATGAAGCGTGCTGTGCAGAACGCAATGCGTCTGGGCGCCAAGGGCATCAAGATTCAGCTCTCTGGTCGTCTCGGCGGTGCCGAAATCGCCCGTACCGAATGGTACCGCGAAGGCCGCGTTCCGCTTCACACCCTGCGTGCTGACATTGATTACTCCACCTTCGAAGCTCACACCACCTACGGCATCATTGGTGTCAAGGTCTGGATCTTCAAAGGCGAGATCCTCGGTGGCATCGAAGAGGTGCGAGCCAAGGCGAAGCAGCCCGCGTCCGCACCCAAGAAGAAAGGCAAGTAAGGGGGTAATCGATGTTACAGCCCAAGCGTATGAAATTCCGCAAGATGCAGAAAGGTCGCAACCGTGGCCTGGCGCATCGCGGAAGCAAGGTAAGCTTTGGTGAGTTTGGCCTGAAAGCCACCGGCCGTGGTCGTATCACCGCTCGTCAGATCGAAGCTGGCCGTCGTGCCATCACCCGTCACGTCAAGCGTGGCGGTAAGATCTGGATCCGTGTCTTCCCAGACAAGCCGATCTCCAACAAGCCGTTGGAAGTTCGTATGGGTAAAGGTAAGGGTTCTGTCGAGTACTGGGTCGCTCAGATCCAGCCCGGCAAGGTCCTCTACGAGATCGAAGGTGTATCCGAAGAGCTGGCCCGTGAAGCATTTAGCCTGGCCGCTATGAAGATGCCGATCTCCACCACCTTTGTTAAGCGGACGGTGATGTGATGAAAGCCCAAGAACTCCGTGAAAAGTCAGTCGAGGCGCTCCAGGAGCAGTTGTTCGAACTGCTGCGTGAGCAATTCAATCTGCGCATGCAGAAGGCAACAGGCCAGCTGAGCCAGGTTCACCTGCTCAAGCAGACTCGTCGCCAAATTGCTCAGGTTAAGACTGTGCTCAACCAGAAGTCAGGTGAGTAAAATGGCCGAAGAAACTAAAGCACGCACACTCACCGGCAAGGTGGTGAGTGACAAGATGGAAAAATCCATCGTTGTCATGGTCGAGCGCCGTGAGCGTCACCCGATCTATGGCAAGTACCTGAGACGCTCCACCAAGCTGCACGCCCATGATGAGGCGAATCAGGCTCGGATCGGTGACACCGTCTCTATCGCCGAGACTCGTCCGCTGTCCAAGAAGAAAGCCTGGACCCTGGTCGAGGTGGTTGAACAGGCCAAGGGTTGATCCCTAGGCCAGTTCCCACCAGGCAGTCAGATTAGGTTTGGAGAAAACCGATGATTCAGACTCAGACAATGCTGGATGTCGCCGACAACAGTGGCGCGCGCCGGGTGCAATGCATCAAGGTGCTGGGTGGTTCACACCGCCGTTACGCTCGTGTTGGAGACATCATCAAGGTCACCGTCAAAGAAGCTATCCCGCGTGGCAAGGTCAAGAAAGGCCAGGTCATGAAGGCAGTGGTCGTTCGTACCAAAGCCGGTGTCCGTCGTAATGACGGTTCCGTGATCCGCTTCGACGGTAATGCGGCCGTTCTGTTGAACAACACCAACGAACAGCCGATCGGTACCCGTATCTTCGGCCCGGTTACCCGTGAACTTCGCAGTGAGAAGTTCATGAAGATCATTTCCCTGGCGCCCGAAGTGCTGTAAGGAGCGGAAGCGGATATGCAAAAGATCAAACGTGACGATGAAGTCATCGTCATCGCCGGGAAGGACAAGGGCAAGCGCGGTACCATCAGCAAGGTGCTGAAAGGTGAGCGTCTGCTCGTGTCCGGTGTGAATATGATCAAGCGTCACACCAAGCCCAACCCGATGCTGGGCACCCAGGGGGGTATCGTCGAGCGCGAGGCTCCGATTCACGCGTCCAACGTGGCCATCTTCAACCAGGAGACCGGCAAGGCGGATCGTGTCGGAATCCAGGTACAGGAAGACGGTACTAAGGTACGCATCTTTAAGTCGACTCAGAAGCTGATCGACGCCTAACGCGAGTCGGGTACAACATGGCGAACTTGAAAGAACGTTATCAGAACGAAGTGGCCGCCCAGCTTAAAGAGCAGTTCGGCTACGCCAATGTGATGCAGGTTCCCCGCATCACCAAGGTGACCCTGAACATGGGTATCGGTGAAGCCACCGCTGACAAGAAGCTGATCGACAACGCGTTTGCCGATCTCCAGATGCTTTCTGGTCAGAAGCCCATCGTCACCAAGGCACGCAAGTCCATCGCTGGCTTCAAGGTCCGCGAAGGATGGCCGATCGGTGTTAAGGTGACCCTGCGCAGCGATCGTATGTGGGACTTCCTGGACCGTCTCGTGAACGTGGCTATCCCGCGCGTTCGTGACTTCCGTGGTCTGAACCCGAAGTCCTTCGATGGCCGTGGAAACTACTCCATGGGTGTGCGTGAGCAGATCATCTTCCCGGAGATCGAGTATGATAAGATCGACCGGATTCGTGGTCTGGACATCACCATCACCACTAGCGCCAACACCGATGATGAAGGTCGTGCGTTGCTGGGCGCGCTGAACTTCCCGTTCAAGAAATAAGGGTGGATCATGGCAAAGAAAAGCATGGTTGAGCGCGAGCTCAAGCGCACCAAGCTGGTCGCTAAGTACGCCGCCAAACGCGACGCACTGAAGACCATCATCAACGACGTCAACGCTTCTGAAGAAGAGCGCTTCGACGCACAGCTGAAGCTGCAGCAGCTGCCGCGTGATGCCAGCCCGGTCCGTCAGCGTAACCGCTGCCGTATCACTGGCCGTCCGCACGGCTACTACAACAAGTTCGGCCTGAGCCGCAACAAGCTGCGTGAAGCCGCTATGCGTGGTGACGTGCCTGGTCTGACCAAGTCCAGCTGGTAACACCACTGCAAGAATTCAGGAGCGCAACGTAAATGAGCATGCAAGACACTCTGGCGGATATGTTCACTCGTATCCGCAATGCGCAGATGGCCACCAAGGAGACGGTTACCATGCCGTCTTCCAAGCTCAAGGTTGAAGTGGCCCGCGTATTGAAGGAAGAGGGTTATATTTCCGAGTTTGCCGTCGCAGAAGGCGCCAAGCCGGAACTGACCGTGACCCTCAAGTACTTCGAAGGCAAGTCGGTTATCGAGAGCATCAAGCGTATTTCCAAGCCGTCCCTGCGCCAGTACAAAGGCAAGGGTGAGCTTCCGAAAGTCGCAGATGGCCTGGGTATTGCGATCGTTTCCACCTCCCGGGGCGTGATGACCGATCGTGCGGCCCGTCAAGCTGGTGTCGGCGGCGAAGTCCTCTGCACCGTATTCTAGGAGTTTGGAATGTCCCGCGTAGCCAAGTATCCGGTTAAATTGCCGAACGGCGTCGAGGCAAAGCTCGACGGCGACAAGCTGACCGTGAAGGGCAGCAAAGGCCAGCTGGAACTGACCGTCCACCAGGACGTGGTCATCTCTATGGAAGAAGGTCAGATGACCTTCGCTCCGTCCGAGACCGCCAAGAACTGGGCAATGGTTGGTACCACTCGTGCTCTGGTCAACAACATGGTGTCTGGTGTTTCCGAAGGCTTCACCAAGTCTCTGGAAATCAATGGTGTGGGTTATCGTGCCCAGGCCAAAGGCCAGACAATCAACCTGACACTGGGCTTCTCACACCCGGTCGACTATGAACTGCCGGCAAGTGTTACGGCTGAAACGCCGAAGAACACTCAGATCGTCCTCACGTCTGCTGACAAGCAGGCTTTGGGTCAGGTCGCCGCAGAGATTCGCGCATTCCGTCCGCCGGAGCCCTACAAGGGCAAAGGTATTCGGTACAGCGACGAAGTCGTCCGTCGTAAAGAAGCCAAGAAGAAGTAAGGCAGGGTTATGAACGCGAAGAAAGAATCTCGTCTCCGTCGTGCCCGCCGCGCTCGTGCGAAAATCCGCGAGCTGGGCGTGTTTCGCCTGTGCGTGAACCGCACCCCGCGTCACATCTACGCGCAGATCATCTCGCCGGATGGCGGCCAGGTCCTGGCCACCGCATCCACGCTCGACAAGAGCCTGCGCGAAGGTTCTACCGGTAACTCGGACTCCGCCGCCAAGGTGGGTGCTCTGATTGCCGAGCGCGCGAAGGAAGCGGGTATCAAGCAAGTGGCTTTCGATCGCTCCGGGTACAAGTACCACGGTCGCGTGAAGGCCCTGGCCGATGCCGCACGTGAAGGCGGCCTGGAATTCTAAAGGGTTTTACGATGGCGAATATCGAACAGAAGGGCGGTGACCTGCAAGAGAAGCTCGTGCAGATCAACCGCGTCGCCAAGGTAGTCAAGGGCGGCCGTATCTTCGGTTTCACCGCTCTGACTGTCGTTGGTGACGGCAATGGTCGTGTTGGCTTCGGCCGTGGCAAGGCGCGTGAAGTGCCGGTCGCGATCCAGAAGGCAATGGACCAAGCTCGTCGCAACATGATCAAGGTTGACCTGAAGGGCCACACCCTGCAGTACCCGGTGAAGGCTCGTCACGGCGCATCCAAGATCTACATGCAGCCAGCGTCCGAAGGTACCGGCATCATTGCCGGCGGTGCGATGCGTTCCGTGCTCGAACTGGCAGGCGTCCATGACGTCCTGGCCAAGTGCTACGGTTCCACCAATCCGGTCAACGTGGTGCGCGCGACCATCAACGGTCTCGCTGCCATGAAATCTCCGGAAGACATCGCCGCCAAGCGTGGCCTGTCTGTCGACAAGATTGCGGGGTAAGGCACCATGGCAGCTAAGATCACGGTAACCCAGATCCGCAGCACCATCGGCGTCCTCGAAAAGCACAAGGCCACTATGAAAGGTCTTGGCCTGCGCCGCATCGGTCACACTGTCGAGCTGGAAGACACCCCCGCGGTACGCGGCATGATCAACAAGGTTCACTACCTTGTCCGTGTTGAGGGAGAGTAATCCATGAAATTGAATACCCTGAGTCCGGCCCCGGGCTCCAAGCACGCTGCAAAGCGTGTCGGTCGTGGTATCGGCTCCGGTCTTGGTAAGACCGGCGGTCGTGGCCACAAGGGCCAGAAGTCCCGTTCCGGTGGCAGCGTCAAGCCGGGCTTCGAAGGCGGTCAGATGCCTATGCAGCGTCGCCTGCCGAAGTTTGGTTTCACTTCCGCGAAGTCTCTGATTTCCGAAGAAGTGCGCCTGAGCGAACTGGCACTGGTAGACGGCGAGATCGTCGACCTCGAAACGCTGAAGAAGGCCAACGTGCTTCGTGATTCCACGAAGTTCGCGAAGGTCATGCTCTCCGGCGAACTGGACAAGGCAGTCACGGTTCGCGGCATTAAGGTCACCAAGGGTGCCCGTGCTGCGATCGAAGCTGCCGGTGGCAAGGTAGAGGACTAAATGGCTAAGTCAGGAAACGTACCGGCGATGCAGGGAAGTGGGTTGAGCGAACTCTGGGCGCGTTTGCGCTTCGTGTTCATCGCCATCGTGGTGTACCGAATCGGTGCACACATCCCCGTTCCCGGTATCAATCCTGACCAGCTTGCTGCCTTGTTCAGGGAAAACCAGGGCACCATCCTGAGCATGTTCAACATGTTCTCCGGTGGTGCACTGGAGCGAATGAGTATCTTCGCGCTGGGCATCATGCCCTACATATCCGCGTCGATCATCATGCAGCTCCTGACGGTGGTCTCGCCTCAGCTTGAGCAGTTGAAAAAGGAAGGCGAGGCCGGCCGTCGCAAGATCAGCCAGTACACGCGCTACGGCACGGTAGTACTGGCCCTGGTCCAATCGATCGGCATGGCAGTCGGACTGGTCGGAAACGGTGTCGCCTATTCCGCTGACTTCAGCTTCTACTTCACCGCCGTGAGTACGTTCGTGGCTGGTGCAGTATTCCTGATGTGGCTGGGAGAGCAGATCACCGAGAAGGGTATCGGCAACGGGATCTCACTGATCATCTTTGCTGGTATTGTCGCCGGGCTGCCGAGTGCCATCGGCCAGTCTTTCGAACTGGCGCGCAATGATGGTGCCTGGAATGTGCTTCCGCTGCTGGCGCTGACGCTGCTCGCAGTCATTACCGTTGCCTTCGTGGTGTTCATCGAGCGCGGCCAACGCCGCATCACGGTGAACTATCCGCGCCGTCAGGTTGGCAACAAGATGTATGCAGGTCAGAGCAGCTACTTGCCGATGAAGGTCAACATGGCCGGGGTCATCCCGCCGATCTTCGCGTCAAGCATCCTGCTGTTCCCTGCGTCGATGGGTCAATGGTTTGGCCAGAGTGAAAGCATGCAATGGTTGCAGACGGCATCTCAGGCTCTCGGGCCGGGTCAGCCACTGTATATCTTGCTTTTCGCTGCCGCTGTAGTATTCTTCTGCTTCTTCTACACGGCGCTGGTCTTCAATCCGAAGGATGTTGCTGACAACCTCAAGAAGTCAGGAGCGTTTCTGCCGGGTATTCGCCCAGGCGAACAGACCGCCCGTTACATCGATAAGGTGATGACTCGCCTGACGCTGTTCGGCGCCCTCTACATCACCCTAGTCTCCCTGATGCCTCAATTCCTCGTTGTTGCATGGCAGGTTCCGTTCTATTTCGGCGGCACCTCTCTGCTCATCGTGGTCGTGGTGGTCATGGACTTCATGGCCCAGGTGCAGTCGCATCTGATGTCGAATCAGTATGCGTCGGTGATGAAGAAGGCCAACCTCAAAGGCTATGGCAGCGGTGGCATGATGCGCTGATTGCGCAGCCCCTGTTAGCAAACTGGAGAGAACGATGAAAGTTCGAGCTTCCGTCAAGAAAATTTGCCGTAACTGCAAGATCATTCGGCGTCGTGGCGCAGTGCGGGTCATCTGCACTGAGCCCCGCCACAAGCAGCGTCAGGGTTAATTCCCTCGACCCGCTTAGCTGAATACAAGCTCGGGTGCTGGCATACCCCCTTGTTCCCAATGGGATCAAGGGGTATGCTATTGCGCCCTTTGTGGATGTAAAATCCGCCGCTAACCTTTCGGAGAAAACTGATGGCCCGTATTGCTGGCGTCAATATCCCGGACAACAAGCACGCGGCGATCTCGCTGACTTATATCTTCGGGATTGGCCGTACGCGTGCACAGCAGATCTGCGCCGCTCTCGGTTTAGAACCGAGCGTCAAGATCGCTGATCTGTCTGTTGAACAACTGGACCTGGTTCGTGCCGAGGTGGGTAAGTACACCGTCGAAGGCGACCTGCGTCGTGAGATCACGCTGAACATCAAGCGTCTCATGGACCTCGGTTGCTATCGTGGCCTGCGCCATCGTCGTGGTCTTCCGTTGCGCGGTCAGCGCACCAAGACCAACGCACGTACACGCAAAGGTCCGCGTAAACCGATTCGCAAGTAAACGAACTGGCGTTTAGACAGGAAACATCTAATGGCTAACCCGAGTAAGCGCAAGAAGGTTAAAAAGCAGGTAGTGGATGCCATCGCGCATATCCACGCCTCTTTTAACAACACTATCGTGACGATCACAGACCGCCAGGGCAATGCTCTTTCCTGGGCAACTGCCGGTGGTTCGGGTTTTCGTGGTTCTCGCAAGAGCACCCCGTTCGCTGCGCAAGTCGCAAGTGAACGTGCAGCGACCGCTGCAGCCGAATATGGTGTGAAGAACGTCGACGTGCTGGTCAAGGGCCCGGGTCCGGGTCGTGAGTCCGCCGTGCGTGCTCTCAATGCCGCAGGCTTCCGCGTGCAAAGCATCACCGACGTGACCCCCATCCCGCATAATGGGTGCCGTCCGCCGAAGAAACGCCGCGTTTAAGGAGACAGACTCATGGCTCGTTATATTGGACCGAAGTGCAAACTGTCTCGTCGTGAAGGCACCGACCTCTTCCTGAAGAGTGGCGTGACTCCGTTCGAGAAGAAGTGCAAATCCGAACAACCCCCGGGTGTTCATGGCCAGCGCCGTCAGCGTCTTTCAGACTACGGCCTGCAGCTGCGTGAAAAGCAGAAGGTACGTCGCATGTACGGCGTGCTGGAAAAGCAATTCCGCAACTACTACAAAGAAGCCGCTCGCCTCAAGGGTGCGACCGGTGAGGTTCTGCTCCAGCTCCTTGAGACTCGTCTCGACAACGTCGTCTACCGCATGGGCTTCGGCTCCACGCGTTCCGAGGCACGTCAGCTGGTCAGCCACAAGGCGATCGCCGTGAACGGCCGTACCGTCAACGTTGCTTCCTTCAAAGTGAAGGCTGGCGATGTGGTCACCGTTCGTGAGAAGGCCAAGAACCAGGCTCGCATCCAGCAGTCTCTGGCACTCGCTGCCAACCGCGGTGATGTCTCCTGGGTCGACGTCGACTCCAAGAAGATGGAAGGCACTTTCAAGGCTGTCCCCGAGCGTGGCGACCTGTCTGCCGATATCAACGAAAACCTGATCGTCGAGCTGTACTCCAAGTAATGTAACGCCGGGCCGATTCGTCGGCCCGGCTGGAGTACCCAGATTATCCGTTTGGCAGCCTTAAAGGTGTTCTTATGCAGCGCTCAGTGACAGAGTTTCTCCGTCCTCGCGATATCAAGGTCGAGGAAGTCAGCGCCCATCACGCGCGAATCGTCCTCGAACCCTTCGAGCGTGGTTTCGGCCACACCCTGGGGAATGCTCTGCGTCGCATCCTGCTTTCTTCCATGCCCGGCTGTGCCGTCGTGGAAGCTGAGATCGAAGGCGTTCTGCACGAGTACAGCGCCATTGAAGGGGTGCAGGAGGATGTAATCGAAATCCTGCTGAACCTCAAGGACGTGGCCATCAAGATGCATGGTCGCGACGAAGCTGTGCTGGCGCTGAACAAGAAGGGCCCGGGTATCGTGACTGCTGGCGACATCGCTGGCGACCACGATCTCGAAATCGTGAATCCGGATCACGTCATCGCTCACCTCAATGATGGTGGCGAGCTGAAGATGCAGCTCAAGATCGCTCGTGGCCGCGGCTACGAAGCGGCAGATGCTCGTATCTCTGCTGATGACGAATCACGTGCCATTGGCCGCCTCCAGCTGGATGCGACCTTTACCCCGGTTCGTCGGGTCTCCTATGCCGTCGAGGCTGCGCGTGTTGAACAGCGCACCAACCTCGACAAGCTGGTGATCGACCTGGAAACCGACGGCACACTGGATCCGGAAGAAGCGATCCGCCGCTCCGCAACTATCCTGCAGGAGCAGCTGGCCGCCTTCGTTGATCTGGAAGCAGACAAGGAACAGGAAGTCGAAGAAGAGGAAGATCAAATCGATCCGATCCTTCTCCGTCCCGTAGACGATCTTGAGCTGACTGTTCGCAGTGCGAACTGTCTCAAGGCCGAGAATATCTATTACATCGGTGATCTCATTCAGCGCACCGAAGTTGAGCTGCTGAAGACCCCGAATCTCGGCAAGAAGTCCTTGAATGAAATCAAGGACGTGCTGTCCGCGCGTGGTCTGTCCCTCGGCATGCGGTTGGAAAACTGGCCGCCCGCAAGCCTGAAGGACGACAAGGCTTCCGCTTAAGGAAGCCCGGTCGGCTCAAGCCCCAGACTGGTAAGGAATCACAACCATGCGTCATCGTAAGAGTGGTCGTCACCTGAACCGTACCAGCTCTCACCGTGAAGCCATGTTCAAGAACATGTGCATCTCTCTGGTAGAGCACGAAGTCATCAAGACTACCCTGCCGAAAGCCAAGGAACTGCGTCGTCATATCGAGCCGCTGATCACCCTGGCCAAGCAGGACACCGTTGCGAACCGCCGTTTGGCGTTCTCTCGCACGCGCTCCAAGGAAGCGGTCGGCAAGCTCTTCAATGAGCTCGGCCCGCGCTACACCTCCCGTCCGGGCGGTTACCTGCGCATCCTGAAGTGCGGCTATCGCGCCGGTGACAATGCCCCGATGGCATTCGTCGAGCTGGTCGATCGTCCGGTTGCCTCCGAGGCAGCGGGCGAAGAGTAAGCTTCGGCTTGCTTCGTCCACAAGAAAAGGCCAACCCTCACGGGTTGGCCTTTTTTTATGCCTGGCAGTTGGTCGGGTGACACGGGCGTATCATTTGCCGAAAGGTTCACCTCGCCCCGGGTGTGTCGAGAGTGTGCTGGGGCGAGGTGAATCAGAGGAGCTTAAGGGGCCCAAGCCGGCGCCTAGCTGCTGGTCTCGGCCTTCTTCTTGCTGCTCGCGGTGGCTCTGGTGGCTCTGGTGGCTTTCTGGCGCTCCAGCATCGGGGCCAGGAAGCGACCGGTGTGCGAGATCTCCTGCGTGGCCAGTTGCTCCGGCGTGCCTTCGGCGATGATCTGGCCGCCGCCTGAGCCACCT
Source organism: Cobetia sp. cqz5-12 (assembly GCF_016495405.1). Taxonomy (NCBI): domain Bacteria; kingdom Pseudomonadati; phylum Pseudomonadota; class Gammaproteobacteria; order Oceanospirillales; family Halomonadaceae; genus Cobetia; species Cobetia sp. cqz5-12. Next base: position 4,005,787 of record NZ_CP044522.1, on the reverse strand, counting down.
TCCGGACCAAGGTCGATGAGCCAGTCGGCGGTCTTGATCACATCCAGGTTGTGCTCGATCACGACCACGGTGTTGCCGTGATCGCGCAGACGGTGCAACACGACCAGCAGCTGGCGAATATCCTCGAAGTGCAGGCCGGTGGTCGGCTCATCGAGGATATAGAGCGTCTTGCCGGTATCGCGCTTGGCCAGCTCGCGCGCCAGCTTGACGCGCTGGGCTTCACCACCGGACAGCGTGGTCGCACTCTGGCCGAGGCGGACGTAGGAGAGGCCGACATCCATCAGTGTCTGCAGACGGCGGGCAATGGCCGGCACCGGCGAGAAGAACTCCAGCGCCTCCTCGATGGTCATCTCCAGCACTTCGTGGATGTTCTTGCCCTTGTACTGCACTTCCAGCGTCTCGCGGTTATAGCGCTTGCCCTTGCAGACATCGCAGGGCACGTACATGTCGGGCAGGAAGTGCATCTCGACCTTGATCAGACCATCGCCCTGACAGGCCTCACAGCGGCCGCCCTTGACGTTGAAGCTGAAGCGGCCCGGTTTGTAGCCGCGGGCACGTGCTTCCTGGGTGCCGGAGAACAGCTCGCGAATCGGCGTGAAGATGCCGGTATAGGTCGCCGGGTTGGAGCGCGGCGTCCGTCCGATGGGGCTCTGGTCGATATCCACCATCTTGTCGAACAGATCCAGCCCTTCGATGGTGCCATAGGGCGCAGGCGTCAGGGTGGTGGCCCGATTGAGCTCACGCGCCGCCAGCGGCATCAGGGTGGCATTGATCAGCGTCGACTTGCCTGAGCCCGAGACCCCGGTGATGCACGTCAGCAGGCCTGTCGGCAGCGTCAGCGTCACATCCTGCAGGTTGTTGCCGGTGGCACCGGTCAGGCGCAGCACCTTGTCAGGGTTGGCCGGAAGGCGGTAGGGCGGCACGGCGATCTCGCGCTCGCCGCTCAGGTATTGCCCGGTCAATGAGCCAGGCGTCGCCTCGATCTGCTCCGGCGTGCCCTGGGCGACGATCTCGCCACCATGCACGCCGGCGCCCGGGCCGATATCCAGCACGTGGTCGGCGGCGCGAATCGCGTCCTCATCATGCTCGACCACGATCACGGTGTTGCCCAGGTCGCGCAGATGGATCAGCGTCTTGAGCAGGCGATCATTGTCACGCTGATGCAGGCCGATGGACGGCTCATCGAGGATGTACATCACCCCGACCAGGCCGGCACCGATCTGGCTGGCGAGACGGATACGCTGCGCCTCACCGCCGGACAGGGTGTCGGCGCTGCGCTCCAGGGTCAGATAGTCGAGGCCGACATTGACGAGAAATTCGAGGCGCGCCTGAATCTCATGCACGATCTTGGCGGCGATCTCGCCCTTGCGTCCCGGCAGGCTCAGCTTGCCGAATTCTTCCCATGCCTCACCGATCGGCTGACGCACGACCTCGGAGAGTGTGCGGTCATCGACATAGACGTTGCGTGCTTCACGGCGCAGACGTGAGCCGTCGCAGCTCGGGCACGGCTGGACCGCCAGATAGCGGGCGAGGTCCTCGCGCACCATGTTGGATTCGGTCTCGCGGTAACGGCGCTCCATGTTGGGCAGCACGCCCTCGAAGGGGTGCTCGCGGGTCACCTTGCGGCCACGGTCATTCACGTAGCTGAAGGTGATGTCCTCGCGGCCACTGCCATTGAGCACGGCGTCACGCGCTTCATCGCTGAGCGACTCCCAGGCCGCCTCCAGCGCAAAACCATAATGCTCGGCAACGGCCTGCAGCTGGCTAAAGTAGTAGACGCTGCGACGGTCCCAGCCCTTGATGACGCCTTCGGCCAGTGACAGTTCAGGGTGGCTGATCAGTTTCTCGGGATCGAAATACTGCTTCACGCCCAGGCCGTCACAGGTCGGGCAGGCGCCGGCCGGGTTGTTGAAGGAGAACAGGCGCGGTTCCAGCTCGGCCAGCGCATAGCCACACACCGGACAGGCGAAGCGCGAAGAGAAGACCAAGTCTTCCTGTTCGCCATCCATGAAGTGCAGGCGAGCGCTACCGTCGGCCAGATTCAGCGCGGTCTCGAAGGATTCGGCCAGGCGCTGCTTGAGGTCTTCGCGCACCTTGAAGCGATCGACGACGACGTCGATGTCATGCTTCTTGTTCTTCTCCAGCGGCTTGAGGTCATCCAGCTCGACGATCACACCGTCGATGCGAGCCCGTACGAAGCCTTGGGCGCGCAGCTCGGAGAGCAGCTGTAGATGCTCCCCCTTGCGACCGCTGACAACTGGAGCCAGCAGCATCAGCTTGCTGCCTTCCGGCAGGGCGAGGGCCTGATCGACCATCTGCGAGATGGTCTGGGCTTCCAGATCGATGCCGTGATCCGGACAGCGTGGCGTACCGGCGCGGGCATACAGCAGGCGCAGATAGTCATAGATCTCGGTAATGGTGCCGACGGTGGAGCGCGGGTTGTGCGAGGTCGATTTCTGTTCGATGGAAATCGCCGGCGACAGACCTTCAATATGGTCGATGTCCGGCTTTTCCATCATCGACAGGAACTGACGTGCGTAGGTGGACAGTGATTCGACGTAGCGCCGCTGCCCCTCGGCGTAGAGAGTGTCAAAGGCAAGTGATGACTTGCCGGAACCGGAAAGTCCGGTCACCACGATCAGCTTGTCACGCGGCAGTTCGACATCGATGTTCTTGAGGTTGTGGGTGCGCGCACCCCTCACCTGAATCCTGTCCATTGCCACCTCGGGCTGCGTCGATAAAAGCAACGATTATAAGGCGCGGGTGAAACACCCGGCAAAGGCTGCATGCTTTCAAAGCCGCCAAGCGGGCCTTAGAATATGCAGTCCATTGGTGGGCGACCACCCTTGGACGTCACATCTCGGCGACCCACGTGGTCGGCCTCCCTCTTCTTGACTGTCATGCTCCGGAGCCCGCCGCCGCCCATGAAAACCTCTCGACTGCTCGCGCCGGAACGCCGCGCCATCGTCGGCCTAGCCAGCCTCTATGCGACTCGCATGCTGGGGCTGTTCATGGTGTTGCCGGTACTGGCGCTCTATACCCGTGACCTGGCCGGTGCGACGCCGACTCTGGTCGGTGTGGCGCTGGGTGGCTACGGGCTGACCCAGGCATTGCTGCAGATTCCGTTCGGCTGGCTGTCAGACCGGCTGGGGCGCAAGGCCGTGATCGGCTTCGGGCTCGGGTTGTTCATTCTGGGCTCGCTGGTCGCGGCGACGGCCAACAGCATCGAGATGATCATCCTCGGGCGCTGTCTGCAAGGCAGCGGCGCCGTGGCGGGGGCGATCATGGCACTGCTGGCCGATCAGACCCGGGAGGAGGTTCGCACCATGGCGATGGCCTCCATCGGCATGTCGATCGGGGTCGCCTTTGCGCTGGCGATGGTCGCAGGGCCATTGGCCGCAGACGCCTTCGGCCTGTCGGGGGTCTTCTGGTTGACCGCCGTGATGGCCGTCGCGAGCCTGTTCGTGCTCTGGAAACTGGTGCCAGCTGCGCCCAGGCGTCAACATCAGGATGTGGGGCTTGATAGGCGCCAGCTCAAGGGTATCCTCGCGAATTCCGCATTGTTGCGCATGGATGTGTCGATCTTTGCGCTGCACATGATCCTGACCGCCTGCTTCGTGGCCATCCCCCAGCAGCTGGTCAATTTCGGCATCGCTCCTGCACATCACGGCTGGATCTACCTGCCATTGATGGGGCTGGCCTTTGTCGCCATGCTGCCGCTGGTCATCGTGGCCGAGAAGTATCGGCGCATGAAGCCTGTCTTCCTGGGGGCCGTCGCGACCATCGCGACAAGCTTGCTGCTGCTGGGAGTCGATGGCATCGAGCATGCGGGGCTGGCGATGTTCCTCGGCCTGCTGTGGCTGTTCTTCGTCGCCTTCAACCTGCTTGAGGCGACCTTGCCGTCGATGATCTCCAAACTGGCCCCGGCCGGTGCCAAGGGCACGGCGATGGGGGTCTATTCCACCAGTCAATTCCTGGGTGCCTTCGTGGGTGGTGTCGGGGGTGGCTGGCTGACCGGGCATTTCGGTCTGAGTGGAGTGTTCTTCGCCATGGGACTGGTCGCCATTCTGTGGCTGGCCGTGGTGTGGGGCATGCAACCGCCGCGACATCTGGGCAGTGAAGTGATCGGCCTGTCCCCCGAGGCCTCGCAATTGTCGGCCGTCGAGCTGCAGACACGCCTGCTGGCCATCGTCGGCGTGGAAGAGGCGCTCGTGGTGCGTGAGGAACGGGTCGCTTATCTCAAGGTCACACGCGATACACTGGATGACAAGGCGCTGGCCCGATTCACTCGCCAGCGTGATGACGAAACTCCGGCAGGCGCGGAAGTGCCTGCCAGCTGAACCCTGACATCGGCAATACATTGCCGATGCACTTGATACCTTCTCCGGTGCCCATGGCGCACTGGTCTATTTGCAGGAGTAATCTTCATGGCTCGTGGCGTAAACAAGGTCATTCTGATCGGTAATCTCGGTCAAGACCCGGAAGTTCGCTTCACCCCGTCCGGTAGTGCGGTGTGCAACCTGAACCTCGCGACGACGGACACCTGGAACGATCGCCAGAGCGGTCAGCGTCAGGAACGTACCGAATGGCACCGTGTGGTGATGTTCAACAAGCTGGCTGAAGTGGCCCAGCAATACGTCAAGAAAGGCTCCCGCCTGTATATTGAAGGCCGCCTGCAGACGCGCAAGTGGCAGGATCAGAACGGCAATGACCGTTACAGCACGGAAATCGTGGCCAACGACATGCAGATGCTGGATACGCGTGGGGAAGGTGGCGGCGGCAACTTCGCTGGCGGTCGCCCGCAGCAGGCGCCTCAGCAGGGCGGCCAGCAACCGGCCGCAGCTCCCCAGCAAGGTGGCCAGTTCGGTGCTCAGCAGCCGGCTCCGCAGCAAGGTGGCCAGTTCGGTGGTCAGCAGCCGGCCCCTCAGCAAGGCGGTCAGTTCGGTGGTCAGCAGCCGGCACCCCAGCAGGGCAACAACTTCGGTGGCCAGCAGCCTGCCCAGCAGAACAACTCCCAGAACAACAATTTCGGTGCGCCGCCCGCAGGCAGCTTCGATGATTTCGATGATGAAATCCCGTTCTGAATAAAGTTTTTCGCCTGTGCGCCGATAGAACGCGCAAGCGATGACGATGAAAAGGCCCTCGTTCAGCGAGGGCTTTTTTTTGAATTAACCATGAGGTTTTCTTGATTCTGTTTATATAAACAACTGTTTTTTAATGAGTTATCGCTGATATTGAAAAATGATTTCGAGCGCGACATCCAGTGGCTTGTGCCGCGCGTAAGGGTGATTGGGCGCGAGTCATACATGCGTTGCAAACGAGCGTTGTGCAATAACGCTTCGTGTCCGTATTCTTTTGTTATCTCGCCGCTGGGCTGCCAAGGTTGTCGGGTGGCAATCCATGGCCTGAGAAGCCTGTCGTGGTACTCCAGAGAGGGTGCTGGCGACATGACGCCGTTGTCGGATTTCCGCCCCTATCCTTGCCGACTGTGGCATGCCCCTGATGATCGAGGTTATTCATGCATGGCAGTTATTCCTATCCACTGGTCGCCCTGTCAATCGTGGTCGCCGTGCTGGCTTCACATGCAGCGCTGCAGCTGATTCGTCAGGTCGCGCTGGCCCCTTCGCGCGCCACCAGCCTGGGTTGGCTGGTGGGCGGAGCCGTGGCGATGGGGCTGGGTATCTGGGCCATGCATTTCATCGGCATGCTGGCATATGAAAGTCAGGCTTCGGTCACCTATGCGCCCGGTCTGACGGCGTTGTCGGTGCTGATCGCGATGCTGGCCTCGGGGCTGGCGCTCTGGGTGAATACGCTGCCACGTCTGACGCCGATGTTGTTGATGACGAGCGGGGCCATCATGGGCGGTGGCATCGCCACGATGCACTACACCGGCATGGCGGCGATGCAGATGAACATGCCCTACCGCTATGACCCGCTGCTGTTCGCGGTGTCCATCGTGGTGGCGGTGGTGGCCGCGACGGCGGCCCTGTGGCTGGGAGGCTTCTTCTTGCGCCAGCGTCGCCCCAATCGCACTTATCAGGCCTTGGCGGCCGGCGCGATGGGGCTTGCCATCGCCGGCATGCATTACATCGGCATGGCGGCGATGGAGATGATGCCGTTGACCACGCCCATCATCTCCCCCGCTGGGGCGGGCATGAACTCCGGGCAGAATCTGTGGCTGGCCCTGGCCATCGCGATCGCGACCCTGGCTGTACTGGGGCTGGCACTCCTGGCCATCAGTGCCGAACAGCGCATGCGTCGCAGCCGTCATTACCGTTCGCGTCTGGATGGTCTGCTGGAGTATCGGACCCGAGAGCTGCGTCATGAGCGCGATCAGGTGGCGGTCATGCTGGATTCCATCGATGAGGGAGTGATCAGCCTCGATCGCGAGGGCCACATCCAGCACATCAACCCCATCGCTGCCGAATTGTGTGGCTGGGACCCGTCGCTGGCCCGCGGGCGCCCCTGGACGCGTATCTTGCAGCTGCGCCATGAAGGTACGTTGCAGTCCGTTGCCAACCAGCTGGAAGGGGTCTTGCAGCGCGGCGAAGTGGTCCACATGTCCAGCCAGACGCTACTGGTGGCACGCGATGGCAGTGAATGTGCCGTTGAGCTCAAGGCCTCGCCCGTGCGCCGTCGCAGTGGGGATGTCGAGGGGGCGGTACTGGTCTTCCGCGACATCAGCTATCGCCAGGCCATGATTCGGCGCCTCAACTTCCAGGCACATCACGACAGCCTGACAGGGCTGCACAATCGCACCGCCTTCGATGACTCTCTCACCGAGGCGTTGGCCGATGGCGGTTTTCATCAGCTGCTGTACCTGGACCTCGACTTCTTCAAGGTGGTCAATGACACCTGCGGCCACGCGGCCGGAGACACCGTATTGCGCGAGCTCTCCGCGCTGATGCGAGCACATGTGCGGGAAACGGATGTGCTGGCGCGCCTGGGGGGCGATGAGTTCGCCGTGTTGCTCTATCGCTGCTCTCGCGAGCAGGCCATCGAGCGTGCCGAAGCGCTGTGCGCGGCCGTCAGTGCCTATCGTTACTACGATGAGGGACGGCCATTCCAGTTGGGCGTCAGTATCGGGGTCGCGCCGGTTGAAAGTGGTGTCCAGGCCTCCGAGGTCCTGCGTCAGGCGGATGGGGCCTGCTACATGGCCAAGCAGAGCGGGCGCAATCAGGTGCATGCCTACCATGACGGAGATGCTGGGTTCGAGCGCGCCCAGCGCGAGGTGCAGTGGCTGCCGCTGCTGCACGAGGCGCTGGAGAATGATCGCTTCACGCTTTACATCCAGCCGATCCGCTCGCTGAGTGATGCCACCAGCAAGCCCTACTACGAGGTGCTGCTGCGCTACGTCAACGACTCGGGCGAGCACCTGGCCCCGGCGCACTTCATGGCGACGGCGGAGCGATTCGGCCTGATGCCCGAGATTGATATCTGGGTCGTCACCCAGGCGCTGCAGGTTCTTGAGTCTGATGACGGTCGCATCGAGTCGGACGCCGTGCTGGCGATCAATCTCTCCGGCCAGAGCATGGGCGATCTGCGCATGCGCGATCAGCTGGCGTCGCTGGTCACGCAAAGCTCCGTCATGCCACAGCGGCTGTGCTTCGAGATCACCGAGACGGCGGCCATCAGCAATCTGGCCCAGGCGCGCGAGTTCATCTATAGCATGCGCCGGCTCGGCTGCAGCTTCGCCCTGGACGACTTTGGCAGCGGCATGTCGTCCTTTGCCTATCTCAAGGAGCTGCCGGTCAATCAGCTCAAGATCGACGGCGCCTTCGTGCGCAACCTGACACGCGATAGCCTTGACGCCGCCATCGTCTCCGCCATCTGTGGCATCTGTGCCCAGATGGGCATCATCACGGTGGCGGAATATGTCGAGCGTCTTGAGCTGATTCCCGCCCTCGAGTTGATCGGTGTCGACTTCGTGCAAGGCTACGGCATCGGCCGTCCTCACCCGATCGGCGCCCCGCTGATCCCCATCACTCCACGCAATAACGGGCCTGCAGCCAGTCTGCAAGGTTGATAGAATGACATCTTTGCATCGTCGCCTCTTGCGGCGATGCGCCTGTTTGCTGGAGCCTGCCTGTGAAACTCTTGCTGCTAGATGCCGGGCATTGTCTTGGCCTGGGTCTTATCCGTGCGGCCGGTACGCGCGCTGACCTGGAGCTCAATGCCGTCGAGTCAGACCGTATCGATGCCGATGACATCCGTGCCAGCCAGGCGGATGTCGTCATCGTGCCGCCGTTCGCACGTCCGGCCGATTCCGCACCTGCCGAGGTGATGGCGCATGCCGAGGCGGTGGAGCAAGTGCTGGCCGCCTGCATCGAGACCGGTACACCGCTGGTATGGTGCGTGGCAGATCAGATGTTCGAGCAGGGCGGCGAAGGCTTGCTCGACGAGGACGAGGTGCCCTCGCCGATCGATACGGCGCTGCGCCGCGTCATCGCGACCGGTGATCGCATCCGTGCCGAGCTGCCCAATCACCTGATCGTGCGCCTGGGCCCGCTGTTCGGTCCGGAAGGGCGTGATGCCTGGTTGCCGACGTTGATCGAGCGCCTGCTGGCGGGGGAGGAGGTGCGTGCCGCCGAGGACGTCATACTGTGCCCGACCAGTGTCGATGCCGTGGCGATGGCGTTGATCGGCATGCTTCAGCAACAGCGCTGCGGTGCGGATGCCTGGGGGGCCTATCATCTGGCCGGCACCGAGCCCATCAGCACCTACGCCTTCGTCAGTGTCGTGCGCACCCAGTTGATCACCCGCCTCGAGGGGCTGGGCGAGACGGTGGCCGCAGGCCCGCTCAAGGCGCTGACCCTCAACGCCGGTACGCCGCTGCGGCGTGTGCTCAACTGCCGTCGCGTGCTGGACACCTTCGGTGTGCATCAGAAGCCGTGGCGCCTCGAACTATCCCGCCTGATGGATGACTGGATCGCGCAGCGCGCCTCCGGCTCATCTCGCCCTGATTCGATCTGACCTGTGGAGACTGTGCCTGTGAATGCGCTGCGTAGCGTGCTGTTTTATGTAGGTTATTTCATGGCGTTGCTGCTCAGCGCCGTGGTGCTGGTGCCGCTGGCGGCCTGCCTTCCGCTACAGGCGCGCTACCGTGTCCTGCATAGCTACAACCATATCGTGCTGTGGTGGTTCCGCCTGACCTGCGGCGTGAAGGTGCAGGTGAGCGGGCGTGACACCTTGCCGAAGGGGGCCTGCGTGCTGCTGGCCAACCACCAGAGCGAGTGGGAAACCATCTATCTGCAGGTGGCCAAGCGCCCGCTATGCACCGTACTCAAGCAGGAGCTGCTGAAGATTCCGGTCTTCGGCTGGGGGCTGAAGCTGCTGGAACCGATTCCGCTGGATCGCACCCAGCCGGCCAAGGCGCTCAAGCAGGTGCTGTCAGTGGGCACCCAGCGCCTCAAGGACGGCTTTACCGTGCTGATCTTCCCGGAAGGCACGCGCATCGCGCCGGGGACCCGCAAGAAGTTCAACAAGTCCGGCGCCGCGATTGCCTGCCGTGCCGGCGTGCCGGTGGTGCCGGTGGCGCACAATGCCGGTGAGATCTGGCCCAACGACAGCTGGATCAAGCGCCCGGGCACCATCCATGTCGCCTATGGCCCGGCCATCGAGACGGCAGGGCGCAAGCCGGATGCGGTGATCGCCGACGTCGAGGCCTGGGTCGAGGCCAAGCTGCAGGAAATCTCCAGCGTCCAGCGTCCGCCGCTGGAAGAGGAAGCGGCGGCCGATAGTGTCGGTGCCTGACTTTCTGACGCTTTCCCTGTTGTTCATCTGATGCATCCGGTGCTCCAGCAAGCACCGGACAGCCAGCAAAAAGGCCGCCCTGAAGGGCGGCCTTTTCGTGTCTCACACCAGCGCGTATCTGCAGAATGCATGTCTGCTGAACGCGTGCTGAATCAGTCCTGGAAACGTTCCAGAATCAAGCAGGCGTTGGTGCCACCGAAGCCGAAGCTGTTGGACAGCACACGGTCGATCTTGACGCCATCACGACGGGTCGTGACGATGTCGAGGCCTTCGGCGCGGTCATCCAGCTCACTGACATTGGCAGACGCGGCAATGAAGTCGTTCTCCATCATCAGCATGGAGTAGATGGCTTCCTGCACACCTGTAGCGCCCAGAGAGTGACCCGTCAGCGACTTGGTCGAGCTCATTGCCGGGCTGGCGGCACCGAAGACTTCCTGGATGGCCTTGAGCTCGGCCACATCGCCCACCGGCGTCGAGGTGCCGTGGGTGTTGATGTAGTCGATATCGCCATTCACGGTCGCCATCGCCTGGCGCATGCAGCGTGCTGCACCTTCGCCGGACGGTGCCACCATGTCGTGACCATCGGAGGTCGCGCCATAGCCGGTCACTTCGGCGTAGATCTTCGCACCGCGTGCCTTGGCGTGTTCCAGTTCCTCGAGCACCAGCATGCCGCCGCCGCCAGCGATGACGAAGCCATCACGCGTCTTGTCGTACGGACGCGATGCGGTTTCCGGCGTGTCGTTGTAGCTGGTGGACAGGGCGCCCATGGCATCGAACAGGCAGGACAGGGTCCAGTGCTCTTCTTCACCGCCACCGGCAAACACGATGTCCTGCTTGTTCAGCTGGATCTGTTCCACGGCGCTACCGATGCAGTGGGCAGACGTGGCACAGGCCGAGGAAATCGAGTAGTTGATGCCCTTGATCTTGAACGGCGTGGCCAGACAGGCAGAGACGGTCGAGCCCATGGTGCGAGTGACGCGGTAGGGACCGACGCGACGCAGGCCCTTGGCGCGCATCACGTCTGCGGCCTCGACCTGGTTCGCGGAGGAAGCGCCACCGGAACCGGCGATCAGGCCGGTACGCTCGTGGGAAACCTGCTCTTCGGTGAGACCGGAATCGGCAATCGCCTGCGCCATGGAGATGTAGGCATAGGCCGCAGCATCCCCCATGAAGCGCAATTGCTTGCGATCGATGTGGTCTTCGAGTTTGATGTCGACAACGCCGGCCACATGGCTACGGAAGCCCAGCTCGGCGTATTCCTCTTTGCGGCGGATACCAGAACGTCCTTCGCGGAGCGATTCCAGGACCTGCTGGCGATCATTGCCCAGGCAGGAAACAATGCCCAGCCCGGTGACTACCACTCTACGCATGGGAGCCTCCCGTTCAGAAGTTCGCAGTGGAGGTGAACAGACCGACGCGCAGGTCGTTGGCCTGATAGATGTCGCGACCGTCAACTGTCACTGTACCATCGGCGATGCCGAGGATCAGCTTGCGAGTGATGACTCGCTTGATGTTGATGGTGTAGGTCACTTTCTTGGCGGTCGGCAGCACCTGGCCAGAGAATTTGACCTCGCCGCAGCCCAGCGCGCGGCCACGGCCCGGATTGCCGAGCCAGCCGAGGTGGAAGCCCACCAGCTGCCACATGGCATCGAGGCCCAGGCAGCCCGGCATCACCGGATCACCCGGGAAGTGGCAGTCGAAGAACCACAGGTCCGGAGAGATATCCAGCTCAGCAATCAGCTGACCCTTGCCGTGGCTACCGCCTTCCTCACTGATGTGAGTGATGCGATCCAGCATCAGCATGTTGGGAGCAGGCAGTTGCGCATTGCCCGGGCCGAAGAGTTCGCCCTGGCCACAGGCCAGCAGCTCGTCGCGAGTAAAGGAGTGTTGCTTGGTCACTGAGTCATTCCGAGTAGCGGGATGGTAATGCCGTACGAGGCACCTGAGCGCCTGAATGGGGCTAGTCTAATGGCTGGCACCCCTGAATGCACGTGGGGGCCAGACTAAAGGGCAGCAAGGGCGGGTGCAAATAAGTCCTACAGCTGGGGCGAAAGTGGTCGATAGGAGCTAGTGTGTGATTCGCGCGGGATCCCCTTTGCCGGCATCGATCGCAATCCACTGGAGCCGTGCCGAGAGTGGCCCGCTCCTGCAAATGCAGGATCACCCCCCGATGCCCCCTTCCACCGAGAGCTGCTTATGTGGCCGCAAGCCCACTTCAATCGGCCCCTGATCATCGGGGCGCTCGTTGCCTTGACAGCGCTGCCTTGGTTGCCGGGGCTCGAGCTGCGTGTCGCCGCGTTGCTGCCTGCCGTTCTGGCGGGGCTGGACATCGCGCGCCAGCGTCGGCGCCAGCTGCTGCATCGTCAGCTGCTGGAAGCCGCCGTGCACCTGAGCAGTGATGGTCTGGTGATCAGTGATCGCCACAATCGGGTGCTGGCCGTGAATGCCGCCTTCAGTCATATCACCGGTTACGCACCGGAAGAGATCATTGGTCGCAACCCTTCCCTGCTCTCTTCCGGGCGTCATGACGAGGAGTTTCACGCCCGTTATCGCCAGGCGCTCGAGGTCAATGGCCACTGGGAGGGCGAGGTCTGGAATCGGCGCAAGCAGGGAGATGAATACCCCGAGTGGCTGCGGGCACGCCGTATCGAGCAGGGGGGAGATGTCTTCCATGTCGCTCTCTTTACCGATATCACCCGCCACAAGGCGCGCGAGCAGGACTTGCAGCGTCTGGGGCTGGAAGATGCCCTGACGGGCCTGCCCAACCGTCGCCGGCTGGGCGACCTGCTGGTCAGTCGCCTCAATGGCCTGCGCGCCGGGGAAGCGATGGACCTGGCGTTGATCGATATCGATGCGCTCAAAAGCATCAATGATGCCCTGGGCGCGGAAGGGGGGGATCGCCTGTTGCAGCAGTTCTCCCAGCGACTGACGGCGCTGGCGCGTGGCGGCGTGGTAGGGCGCATCGGTGGCGACGAGTTCGTCATTCTGCGCTCAACGGCAGGGGGCGAGCACACCGCCTGGGTGGATGAGCTGCGCCAGGTGCTGACCAAGCCCTTCGAGATCGGCGATCAGGCGCTGCACCTTGCGCTGTCGATCGGCAGCTGCCGCGCTCCGGATGATGGCGCTGACGCCGATGTGCTGATGCAGCGCCTGGAAAGCGCCCTGTATGCCGCCAAGCGACATGGCCGTAATACCGACATGCGCTTCCAGCCCGCACTGGATGCTGGTGGTGACCTGCAACTGGGGCTGGCGAATGACCTGCGGATCGCCATCGAAAGCCAGGGGCAATTGCAGCTGCACTATCAATGTCAGCACGACGCCAGCACCGGCAAGGTCGCGAGTGTCGAGGCGCTGTTGCGCTGGAAGCATCCGCTGCGGGGTGCCATCTCACCGGCTGAGTTCGTGCCGCTGGCCGAGCGCCATGGCCTGATGTTGCGCCTGGGCAACTGGGTGCTGCGCGAGGCAGTACAGCAGCAGGCCAGCTGGCGGCGTGGCGGTCATCGCCTGTGCATCTGGGTCAATGTCTCGGCCTTGCAGCTGATCCAGGGTGGTTTTGAGGCCTCGCTGGCGGGCCTGTTGATGGAGTATGACGTACCTGCCAGCTCCATCGGGCTGGAGCTGACGGAATCGGTATTGCTGGATGAACGTGCCGGCGATGTCTCACGGCGCCTGGCGGCACTACGCGCTCGCGGCCACCAGATCGCGGTGGATGACTTCGGTACCGGCTATTCGTCACTTGCCTATCTGAAGGACCTGCCGGTGGACAAGCTCAAGCTGGACCGCGCCTTCATCCGCAGTCTGCCCGGCGAGCGTGCGGATGCCGCCATCACCATGGCGGTGCTGGCGATGGCCAAGGGCCTGGGCATGGAGATGATCGCGGAAGGTGTCGAGACCGCTGAGCAGCGTGAATACCTGGTATCGAATGGCTGCGGCTGGATCCAGGGATTCTACTTCTCGCGGCCGGCGCCCGCGGGTGAGGTCATCGAGCGACTCAACGGCTACGAGGCCGGCAATCTGGCCATCAAGGCTGCCTGATGCTCTCAGGCGCGCTGGGCAGGCCCGTGAAGGCGTGCGATACCCAGACACAGCCCGCCCCAGATCAATGCCTGGGCGGGTAGCAGCCAGTCGGCGAGGGTCACATTGGCGAGCTGCGCCCCGCCGTAATAGGACAGCGGCGCGCTGATGGCACCGCCAGCCGCCGCCAGCCAGGGCCGCTGCCACAACCAGCGCAGCGCATGATGGATCGTGCTGGCGAACAGCGGCCACAGACACCACATCCAGACAGGCAGGGGCAGCCAGTGCGCCCAGTCAGGCGTGTCCGAGGTGATGGTGTAGCCGCCGGCCAGTGACAGGCTGCCATCCACTACCATCCCCAACGCCAGGAAGGCCGCCAGCCAGCGCAGCTCGCGCAGGCGCTCACCCGTTGGCACGATCAGCCCCAGATGTGCGGCCAGTATCAGCGGCGTGGCCAGCAGGGCGACTGTCGAGCCACCCAGCACGCAGCAGAACCAGCCGAGCTGGAAAAGTCCGGCATTGAGCAGTGCTCCAGGACGCTCGGACAGCATGTTCAGGCGTCCCAATCCTGGAGCCCCGCCTGTATCGGACGCGCCCCCGGCCCTCCCAGCAACAGCTGACAGGTGCCGATGGTGCGCTCGCGGAAGCCCCCCTCGCAGTACGCCAGGTAGTAACGCCACATGCGCACGAAGCGCTCGTCGTAGCCCTGTGCATAGACCTCCCCGAGACGCGCCTCGAAGCGCTGCCCCCAGGCCTTGAGCGTGGCGGCGTAGTGCAGGCCGATATCCTCGAGCTGCAACAGGTTCAGCTGGGTATCCTGCTGCATGGCGGTGAGAATCGCCGCATGGGATGGCAGGAAGCCGCCAGGGAAGATGTAGCGCTTGATGAAGTCCATTTCGCGGCTGGCGGCCGCAAAGCGCTGATCACGAATCGTGATGGCCTGAAGCGCGATCAGGCCTTGCGGCTCGAGCAGGCGCTCGAGGGTCTTCAGATAGGTCGGCAGGTACTGATGGCCGACCGCCTCGATCATCTCCACCGAGACGATGCGATCGAAGCGGCCTTCCAGTGCCCGGTAGTCTTCCTTGAGCAGGGTGATGCGATCCTCCAGCCCTTCCGCGGCGATACGCGCCCTGGTATAGGCGTGCTGCTCATCGGAAATGGTCGTGGTGGTCACGCGGCAGCCACGTGTTCTTGCGGCATGGATCGCCAGCCCGCCCCAGCCGGTGCCGATTTCCAGCAGGTGATGCTGCGGCCCCAGTTCCAGCAGGTTGAACAGCTTCTCCAGCTTGTGGGTCGAGGCCGCCTCCAGACTGGCTTCGGGATAGGGGAACACCGCCGCGGAATACATGCGGTGCTCGCGATCGAGGAACAGCTCGAAGAGATCATTGCCGAGATCGTAATGCGCCGAGATATTGCGCTTCGACCCCGCCAGCGTATTGCGTGCCAGCGCGTAGGCGACGCTCAACGCCCACTTGGACAGGCGT
Source organism: Cobetia sp. cqz5-12 (assembly GCF_016495405.1). NCBI lineage: Bacteria > Pseudomonadati > Pseudomonadota > Gammaproteobacteria > Oceanospirillales > Halomonadaceae > Cobetia > Cobetia sp. cqz5-12. Next base: position 3,990,536 of record NZ_CP044522.1, on the reverse strand, counting down.
GACGTCCCGCTGTCCACCGAGTCATTGACCTGTTCGAGATTGTAGGCGAACAGGCGTACCAGCCCGACCAGATCATCCGTCTCCCACTGGCCATCCATGTAGGCCTCCGCCGCCGCGACGGTGCCTCCCAGTGCCATACGCCGCCACGCGCGTGAGTCATGGATACGCAGCGTGACGTTGCGCGCGCCGCCCTGACCCAGCACGTGGCGCTCACGCCCTTCGAGCACCGTCAGGCTGCCACCCTCGAGCTTGTCGAGCATGCGCAGCAGGCGTGGCCGCAATAGCCGGGTCAGGCGGTCTGCCGGTGCCCGGGTCGTGGCCAGCGTGGGGGGGGCGGGTTCGAATTGGCTCATGATGAGTTCCTCATGATGAAGACGGCGAGCGCGGATGGTCGAAGATCGGCACGCGCTTGAGCGCCAGACGCAGCGCCTCGAAATGTATGCCTGCGACCGTCTTGAGCGTCATCCAGGGGAAACGCAGCAGCAGGCGATGAAAGGCGCGCGGGGTAGCCGGTTCCAGGTGCAGGCTCAGGCTGGCATCGAACAGCGAATGCTGTGCTATCCGCGTCGTATCTCCGGTAAGGGGATGGTTTTCCATGTGCAGCAACAGCTCATCTGCGCTGGGGTCGTTGAAGCGCCAGTGATAGCGCATGCCCATCGGCATGAAGGGCGAGACATGCATGCGCTTGTCGAACTGCGCCGCCTGCATGCGACGCTGCGGGTCCGTACGGGCGGCATACAGCACGCGCTCTCCCCAGGGGATATTGGTTACCTCTCCGAGCACGGCGCCCAGCTGGCCGGAGACGTGATAGAGGTAATAGACGCGAATCGGGTTGAAGCCGATGCCGAAGTGACGCAGCTGGGTCAGCAGAAAGATGCGTCCCTGTGGCAGCGGCGCGTGATCACCACTGCGGGCTAGCTCGCGCTGACAGGCGGAGCGCACCCGTTCCTCGAGTGGACCATCGCCAATGTCGTGGACCGCGGCCGGTAGATGGTCACTGTCGCGAAAGGCCAGTGGTGCGGCGTGACTGGCACTCACCAGGCGCTTGCCGGCCATCAGCGTTGGCAGCTCATCCAGTGCCAGCCACGCCATGGCAACACGATAGCGAAAGGCATGCTGGCGCGGCGCGTGGCGGCGGTGGCGCAGCGTGCCATAGCCGATGCGGCTGGCGGGCGCCCTCAATCGTCTGCCTCGCGAGCACCCAATGCCTCGGCGACCCGCAGCGCGCTCCATACGCCATCCTCATGGAAACCATTGCGCCACCAGGCACCACAGAAATGGGTGCGGCCCACCGGGCCCTCCGCCTTGGCTTGTGCGCCGGAAATCTGCGCAAAGCGCGCCTTGGCGGCTTCGGCGGCCAGCGTGAAGCGCGGATGGTCATAGGCATAACGCCCCAGCACCCGAGCGGGATCAATCGCGTCGCTGTCATTGAGGGTGATGCAGAAGGTCTCACGGGGCGAATGCTCGCGCTCATCAAGGCGCTGCAGGATGTTCATGTCATAGGTGACGCTGGCCCGCTGGGCGTCGTCGCGTCCGTCGAGGCGGTAGTTCCAGCTCGCCCAGGCTGCCTTGCGCCTGGGCAGCAGCGAGGTGTCGGTATGCATCACTACCTCATTGCGCTGGGTCGTGATCGCTCCCAGTACCGCGTGTTCCAGCTCGCTGGCATCGCCGAGCAGTGCCAACGCCTGCGGCGCATGACCGGCCATCACCACCTGGTCGAAGCGATCACGGCGGCCATCGGCATGCTCAAGCGTCACCCCGTCGGCGTCGCGCAGGACACGAGTGATCTTGCTGTTGAGGCGAATGCGCTCGGCGTAGCCCTCGGTCAGCGGCGCGATGTAGGTACGTGAGCCACCGACCAGCGTGAACCACTGCGGTCGATCATTGACCGACAGCAGGCCGTGATGGCGGAAGAAGCGCACGAAGAACAGCAGCGGGAACTGCGCGATATCCGCGATGCTGGCGGACCAGATCGCCGCACCCATCGGCAGCAGGTAATGCTCACGGAAGACCTGCGAGTAGCCATTGGCATCCAGGTAGCTGCCCAGGGTCGCGCCCTCGGCGAGCTTGCCGTCGTCCAGATCGTCGGCAGCCTGCTTGTTGAAGCGCAGGATGTCGCGCAACAGGCGATAGAAGCGCGGGCGCAGCAGATTGCGCTTCTGGGCGAACAGCGACAGCAGGGTGTGGCCGTTGTACTCGAAGTCCTCGGCGGTGGTGTGCACCGAGAAGCTCATCTCGGTGGGCTGATAGGCCACGCCGAGGCGTTCCAGCAGGCGCTGGAAATGCGGGTAGGTGCGGTCGTTGAAGACGATGAAGCCGGTGTCGATGGCCCAGTCGCTGCCATCGGCGCCCTGCACATCCATGGTGGCAGTGTGGCCGCCCAGACGCTCGGCTGACTCGAAGACATGCACTTCATGCTTGCGACTCAGGTAATAGGCCGCTGACATGCCGCTGATACCGCTGCCGATGACGGCAATGCGCTGGCGGGGTAGAGGCGCTGTCGCGTAGGTCGTTGTCGTGTTCATGCCACTCCAGAAGAAGATCGAACCATGTCGTCATGAGCAGAAGCGTTGCCGGGTAATCGGCGCGGTCAGGTCGCGTCGGGTCTGCCTGCCGCGCACTCAGTCGCGGGTCATGCGTAGACCGATGCTGCGTCGCAAGGGGGCGGGCAGGATGCCCAGCAACTTGACCAGCAGCGTGAAGCGTCGCGGGAAATGTATGTCGAGCCGATGACGCGCGAGTCCCGCCACGATCGCCTCGACCGCCTGATCGACAGTGACCTGCATCGGCATCGGGAAGTCATTGCGCTCGGTCAGCGGTGTCTTGACGAAGCCGGGGTGAATCACGCTGACATCGATGCCCTGGCTGTCGAGGTCCAGCCGCAGCGACTCCAGGAAGTAGCTCACCGCGGCCTTGGAAGCGCCATACGCCTCCGCGCGAGGCAGCGGCAGGTAGGCCGAAGCGCTGGAGACCGCTGCCAGCTGCGGCCGCTCACCGCCGTCTGCCGCTGCCATGCGCAGCAGCGGCAAGGCGCTTTCGATCACATCCACGGCGGCCTGGAAGTTGGTCGCGAACACGCGATGGACCAGATCTGCCTCGAATTCCCGTGCATCCAGATATTCGCAGGTGCCAGCGTTGAGCAGTGCAAGGTCGAGTCCACCAAAGCTGGCCTCTATCTGACTGGCCGCCGCGCGGATGGCCTCACGGTCGGTGAGGTCGAGCGTCACGACCAGCGCCTCCCCGGGGCCTTGCGCGGCATCGGCTGCGATGGCCTCAAGCTTGTCGGCGGAGCGCGCGCTCAGGGCGACCCGGTGGCCATCCGCCAGCAGCCGGCGCGCCAGTCCTTCGCCGATGCCGGAGCTGGCGCCGGTCAGCCAGATACGTTTGCGAGCCTTTGAGGTGGTAGAGCTATGACTGGCCATCTCCTCTCCTTGGCATGTTGTTTCGATAACGACTCATATAACGCTGGGCTTGCCTTCGCAGATGTCAGCTTGAAGGGACGATGGCTATCTCTGTTCAACCCATGCGTCGCTTCAGCAGGCCGATCACGTTGCGCAGTATGGGCAGCTGCTCGTAGAGCAGCTGCCCGGCATCGAAGAAATCACGGTGCTGGTTGACCTTCCCGTCTCGGAACTCGAGGCGTGAGGCGCCCTGCACGCTGATGTCCTTGCCCCCGTTCAGACGGGGATGGCGATAGGTCATCGTCCAGCTGAGCCAGGCAAGTCCCTGTTCATTGCCTTCATCCGCATTGCCTTCATCCGCAGGGCCGGCGTCTTGTGCTGGCATCGGCCCCAGCGGGTGATGAAAGACGAAGTCGATGGCGGCGACATTCATGTACAACCCTGAGAAATAGGCGTTGAGTGCCGTCAGGCCGCGGACTTCATGCAGGGGGTCGCGGAAGACGATATCGTCACTGTAGACTGATTTGAGCAGTTCTGTAGAGGTTTTGTCCAGCTTTTCGTAAAGACGACATACCCGAGTCAGGGCCGGGCTCATCTCGTCGGGCAGCGATTGCATGGCAATGCTCCTGAAGGGGAGGGAGACAAGAGCGGCCTGCTGAAGATCAGCAGGCCGCTTGAGGGGTCATTCGCTTTTTGACAGCGCCTTGAAGGTATCCAGCGCCCGCTGGCGGGCGGCCTTGTGGTCGACGATCGGTCGTGGGTAGCCCGTCTGCTGGCAGTCATCCGCACTGGGCTGGTGGCGCCGCTTGGCCGGCAGCTCGGCCAGTTCCGGCACCATGCTCGCGATGAACTCGCCATCCTTGTCGAAGCGCTGGCCCTGGGTGGTCGGATTGAAGATGCGGAAGTAGGGCGCGGCGTCGGTGCCGGTGGAGGCTGCCCATTGCCAGCCACCATTGTTGGCGCCCAGCTCACCATCGACGAGATGGGTCATGAAGAAGGCCTCGCCGCGCCGCCAGTCGATCAGAAGATGCTTGGTGAGGAACATCGCCGTCACCATGCGCAGGCGATTGTGCATCCAGCCGGTCTGCACCAGCTGACGCATGGCGGCATCGACGATGGGGTAACCGGTACGGCCCTCGCACCAGGCGGCGAAGCCTGCGTCGTCATCGCGCCATTGCAGGGCTTCGGTATGGCGCTGGAAGGGACGGTGGCGATTGACGCGCGGGAAGCCGACCAGGATGTGCTGATAGAACTCGCGCCAGATCAGCTCGTTGACCCAGGTAGTCAGGCCGACATCGCCATCGGCGAGGCTGCCATTCTCTGCCAGCACGGCGGCGTAGCATTGGCGGGCCGAGATCATGCCCAGCGCCAGGTAGGGCGACAGCTCGCTGGTGCCCCGTGTGGCGGGGATGTCGCGCTGCTCATGGTAGCGGCGCGCGCGGAAGGTCAGGAAGCGCTCCAGACGCTCCTGCGCGGCCTCTTCGCCGGCCGGCCACAGCTCGGCGTCCAGCGCTGTCACCGGTTCACCCTTGAGCGTCTCGGGCAGTGGCGGGATGGCGTCGCCATGGATCTCTCGCCCCTTGGCATCGCGGGGCGTGGCTTGCACGTCAGGCGCCTCATTCAGCGCCAGACGACGGGAATCGACTTCCTTGTGCCAGCGCTTGGAGAAGGGCGTGAAGACGCCGTAGTAATCGCCCTTGCCGGTCAGCAGCTCGCCGGGCGTGAAGGCCAGCATGTCGGTATAGCGATGCAGGCGGACGTCGCTCTCGGCAAGGCGCTCACGCACGCGCCTGTCGCGCCCACGCTCATTGACGGCATATTCGTCATTGAAGTGCAGCGCCTGGGCGCCAAGTTGATCGCACAGCGCGGCCAGCGCCTCGGGTACCTCAGCGAAGGTGTCGCAGTCGAGCACCTTGAGCGGGATGTGATAGCCGGCGAGTGCCTGTTGCAGGACATGCAGGCCGCGGCACAGGAAGTCGAGCTTGTTGGCGCCATGGCCATGCTCGACCCACTGCGCCAGGCAGGGGGCGACGACGGCCACGACCGGGCCGCGTGTGGCGGCCTGCGAGAGAGCAGTGTTGTCGTGTACGCGCAGGTCACTGCGCAGCCAGACCAGCTGCAGGGGAGCCCCCGCTGGTGCGGAGGCGGGGGAAGAGGCGGATGGTGAGTCAGATGACATCGGGGCTCCTTGGCGATCAGTGAAACCAATGCCGAGCAGGAGCCTGCGATCAACGTGCCATCAAGGACCTCAGGCGAGCGACCGCCTGAATCGGGTCGGCCCCCAGGCCTTCGATGGGCCCGTCTACCAGCTCCTGCTGGCGAATCTGGGCGGCCGGGCCAGCGATGGCCAGCGGCACGCTCAATTGTTCTGCGACCCGTGGCAGCTGGCGGCGCATGACATCCGAGCGCTCGGCCTGGGTGCCGACCAGTACCACGGCCTGCGCCTGCAGGCGCTCTGCGGCCAGCGGCAACTCTGCCAGCGGCAGTGGGCCATCCAGCAGACTGACGTGATAGCCGGCGTCACTGGCGACCAGCGCGAACAGCAGCAGCCAGCTCAGGCCCGGTTCCTCCGGCAGGCGCGTCAGCGTGATGTGCGGGGCGTGACGCTCCTGATTGGCAAACACCAGCCGGGCGCCGATGCGCGAACGCAGGAAGCTCTCGAAGAAGCACTGGGCCAGGCGGGTGCCGAAGGTGGCGGTGCCGCGCTCCTCAAGCTGCTCGAGCAGAGGACGCCACAGGCGCTCGACCACGCTGCTGACCGGGTACAGCGCCAGACTCTGGTTGTACAGCTCGGCCAGGCGCGCCTCGTCCTGGGCATCGATGGCGGCCAGTGCCAGCTGCTGCTGGCCGCTCCAGCTGCCTTCGTCCGGCATCGGCGTGCTTTCCGGCTGCGGCTGGTCGAGCAGCTCGCGTACCTGGCTGACAGGTACTCCGCGGTTGAGCCACTGCAGGATGTGTTCGATCCGCTCGATGTCCTCGCGGGCATACAGGCGATGCCCCTTGGGCGTCCGGCGGGGCTCGATCAGTCCGTAGCGGCGTTCCCAGGCTCTCAGCGTGACCGAATTGACGCCGGTCAGGCGAGAGACTTCGCGGATCGGAAACAGCGGCGAACTGGCAGTTTCCGTGGCCTTGTCAGTCATGAATGGTGTTACCTCTGGCGGTGACGAGGCATCCCGGGTGAAGCACAGGTGTGGACGACACACAGGGTAAAGTTGAAGTGTCGTCACATGGGGCGCTGTGGGATACCGGCAATGCATCTTGTGCACTAGCTGTACATGTGGGCATCAGGATGGCGCAGCCGCCAGAGCCTGACAAGAGGCAAGCTGCGTCGCATCCCCGGTGCGCATGTTTTTGAAGGTGCATCACAGCGCCTTCGACGCCTAAGGTCCCGTCATGAAATCGGCCGTCTAGGCGTTGTCCTGTTGCTCCACAATCTGGATCAAGGCCTCGACAAAGGCCGGATGTGCTCCCACCGGGTCGAGCAGGCTGATGGGGCAGTCGGGGTGCTGGCGCTGCGAGTCTTCCAACATGGCGGGCACGTCCTCGCGCAGATGACGGCCGGCCGCGAAGAACAGTGGCAGGATGTCGATACGTGCGGCCCCGTCTGCTGCCAGGGCCTCGATGGTGTCGGTCAGCAGCGGATCGCACAGCTCCATATAGGCCAGGCGCGTCGGACGCTTGAGGCGGGAGGCCAGCGTGGCTTCCAGTGCCTCGAAGGGCTCGCGCCAGCGCGGGTCACGTGACCCATGGGCCAATAGAATCAAGGCGTTGTCGTGATCTGTGGACGTAGTCATGCAGCTATCCTGTGGGCGATGAGGGGTCGAGGCAGCGTATCAGCTGACGGCGAGGGTGTTGAGCAGCTGTTCGGCGACCTCGTGCCCTGACAGCCAGGCGTCCTCGACACGCGGGCCACGCAAGGCGTCTCCGGCCAGCCATAGCCCGGATGTCCCCTGGCCGCAGACATTGTGGACATGGCCGTTCTGGACATGGCCCTTCTGGTCATAGCCATTGTGGCCGGCTGCCGCTGAGGTCTGCTGCAGTGTCCGGGTCGGGTGGGCGTAGCGCCAGCGATGCGCCGCAAGGGTGACCTTGCCTTGGCTCCAGCCCGGCGCCAGCTCGCGGAGCTCCGGCAGTGTCTCGAAGGCCTGCCACAGCAAGGTCGCGACTTCCTGCGGCGACTTCTCGAGATTCGCTCGGCTCCAGCCGGCGGTCGCCAGCAGGCTCAGGGTTTCCCGGGCACGTGTCGGTGCCTGGCGGCCGGGGCGCGAATGCTGGCGCATCACGCAGCGCAGCGGACCATCATCACCGCGACTGACCAGCAACCCTTGCCAGTCAGTATCGCCCCCCAGCGCGGGAAGCGGTGTCTCCAGAGTGGCCATCAGTGTCCAGGTTGGTGCCATCTCCACCTGCGTCAGCGCCTCACTCAGGGCCGGAGCAAGCGAGTCCTCGCAGAGCGCCGCCCCCTGGGCGTCGGTGCCGGACGCGCTCAGCAGGGCGAGTGCCTGCGGCGCCGGTGCGCTGATCACCACGTGATCGAAGGGGCCGTGGTGATTGCCGTGACTGTCCTCGAGCCGCCAGCCTGTGCCTTCGCTCGCGATCAGGCGCGTGATGCGCGTTTCGCTGTGCAGGCTGGCGTAGGCCGGCAGCTGTTCACTGAGGTGGCGGCTCAGGGCGCTCATGCGCGGGCTGGCCACGTAGCGGGTGGAATCATCGCGCAGCCGCTGCCATTGGCTCTCGTCAGACGCCGACTTGCCGAGGCTCAACAGTCTCTCGCCCCAGGGCGCGACGACGCCTGCGGCCCGCCACTGCTCGAGCGCGGACTGGAAGCGTGGATCACGCGCCGTGAAGTATTGCGCGCCGATGTCGATGGGGCCTTCGCTCGTGCGGCGACTGGCCAGGCGTCCGCCGGGGCCGCGTGCCTTCTCGAATATCGTCACCGCATGGCCTTGGGCGGCCAGTCGGCTGGCGGCTGACAATCCGGCGATACCGGCACCGATGATGGCGATGGACGATACTGGCATCTGGAGGCGACTCCTGCGCGGGCGGTGTTCAGGGGGTACGGGCTGTCATGTGACTCGACAGCAGATACGCTAAAGTTAACTTCTTGCGCATAATTGTACAATATAAGTATAGATTTATGGCGGAAGTCGGCACACTCGATGCTTCATCGCCGAGGAGGGCAACATGCGAATATTGATAACGGGTGCAACGGGGTTCGTCGGCCAGGCGCTATGTCAGTCACTGGCCGCTGCGGGTCACTCGCTGGCGGTCGTATCGCGCCGCCCGGAGCGGGCTGAGCGCCAGTTTGCCGACCTTGGGCTGACGGTGGTCGCGGCGGATTCGTCGCTGGCCTTCAAGGATTGGCAGCCGGAGGGCATCGTCAATCTGGCGGGGGAGTCGATCGCCGGGCGGCGCTGGAGCGAGGATCACAAGCGTGAGCTGCGCCGTTCGCGGCTGGAGACCACCGAACATCTGGTGATGCTGTGTCAGCAGCTGGCCGCCGAAGGTCATCCGCCGCAGGTGATGGTGTCCGGTTCGGCGATGGGCTATTACGGCGCACAGCCCAAGGCGGGCGAGCCGGGCGATGTCGAGATCGATGAACAGGCGACGCCCCATGATGATTTCAACCATCGCCTGTGTCGTGACTGGGAAGCGGCCGCCATGCCCGTCACCGAATACGGCGTGCGACTGGCCATCATCCGCACAGGCCTGGTGATGGAAGCCGATGGCGGCACGCTGGCCAAGCTGCTGACGCCCTTCAAGCTCGGGCTCGGGGGGCGGCTGGGCGATGGGCGCCATTACATGCCGTGGATCCACTGCCACGACATGATTCGCATCATCGAGCGCCTGTTGACGGATGACAGTCTCAGCGGCGCCTTCAATGCCAGCGCGCCGCATCCGGTCACCAACATGGGCTTCACCCACGCTCTGGCTCGGGGTCTGGGGCGTCCGGCGATCCTGCCGCTACCGGCCAAGGCGCTAAAGCTGGGGCTGGGGGAAATGAGCACCCTGCTGCTGGAGGGCGCCCGCATGGTGCCGGCGCGTCTGCTGGCTGCCGGCTTCACCTTCGATTACCCGACCCTCGACGTGGCCTTCGCCGATATCCTGTCACGCAAGTGAGCCTTGACAGGAAGGCAGTGCTAGAAGGGCAGTGGCGCTTCCAGCACCAGTGGTGGGGCATCGCTGTCGCTGGTTGGCGGAATCACCAACCGCTGTGCATGCAGCAACAGGCGTGGACTGGCATTGAGTGCCGCCCCACGCGCATAGAAGCCATCACCGATGATCGGGTGGCCGAGTGCCAACATATGCAGGCGCAGCTGATGCGAACGGCCGGTATGCGGTGTGAGCTGCACTCGGCTGGCGGCGAGAGTCTGAGGAGTACCATCCGGGCGCTGGCCCTCGAGCGTCAGACGCTGCTCGACCCGATAATGCGTCAGTGCCGACTTGCCATGCGTGAAGTCGACGATCTGACGCGGTCGGCGTGGCCAGTCGCAGCGCAGCGGCAGGGCGATGCTGCCCTCGGCGGGCGTGAGATGCCCTGCTACCACGGCCAGGTAGCGTTTCTCGAGGGCGCGCGACTGGAAGAGCCGCGACAGCCGCCGCTGGCCCTCGACATTGCGTGCCACCAGCAGCACCCCGGAGGTCGCCACGTCCAGACGGTGCACGGCGCGGGTATCGTCGCTCAGCTGGCACAGGCGCGAATGGACACTGTCGAAGCGCGAGGGATCACGCCCCGGCACGGAGGGCAGCTCGGCCGGCTTGTCGATCGCCCACCAGTCATCGCCCGCCGCCAGTAGCGATAGCCCCACCCTTGCGACACGCTCGCCTTCCTCGGCCAGGCGCTCTCCCTGCCAGCTCTGCCCTGACGCTGCCTCGTCGCTCTCTGGATGTGATCTCGCCATTGGGGTGCTCTGTAGTAGTGAAACGATAGGATGAAACGAAAGGGATGATGGGAGGTGGAGCAGGGCAGAGAGTAACGCTTTCGACGACGTACAACGAAATGCGCCCCACTTGCCAATGGCAGGTGGGGCGCATGCTGTTCAGTGGCTGGCAGTCTCGTGTTGCTCAGCGCTGCCAGCCATCATTGCAGCGGACGGATCAACGTTCGTGAGCATCCACGGTGACGATGACACGCACGCTATCCAGACGTAGACGGGTGGTCTCGATGGCGCCATCCAGCGCGGCACGCTCCTGACGCAGCGCTTCGAGCTCTTCCTCGCGCACGGCCGGGTTGTGGCTGGCCAGGGCTTCCAGGCGCGCCAGTTCGGCACTGAGCTGCTCGCGCATCTGTTGCTGGGCCTGCTCGACGATGGTCGGCAATTCGCGCTCGGCTTCCTGCTCGGCATCGCTCATCAGCTTGCGCAGCGTGGCGTGGCTCTGCTTGATCAGGTCGCGTGCGACCGCCTTCTTGACCGGCTTGAGGTTCTTGGCCAGACCACCGAAGGACACCTTGTCGGACAGGTTGCTGCCGGTTTCATCCAACAGGACGCGGATGGCGGTCGGCGGCAGGAAACGTCCCAGACGCAGGCCGCGCGGCGCGGTGGACTGGGTGCGGAACACCACTTCCGTCATCAGGCGGCCACCGGGAATCGCCGGGTGCTTGAGCAGCGCCAGCGCGGTGTTGCCCATCGAGCCGTCCAGGATGCGGACCAGCATCTCGCGGACCAGCGGGTGCTCCCACGACAGATGCTGCACGTCTTCGCGTGACAGCGCGGTGGCGCGGTCACTGGTGACGCTGAAGCCTTCCTCGCCCTTCACCAGCCCTGGCAGGCCGTCGAGCATGTGCGGGCCTGGTGCCAGATAGGTGATGCCATCGCCGAGGTCCCGGCTCTCGATGCCGAAGATGTCGAAAGCGCGCTCCAGATAGCCGGGCAGCGCCTTGTCGTTGTCCAGCGTCTCGATGGCGGCGATGACTTTCTCGGCGCGCTCGTGACGGCAGGCATTGAGTTCCAGCAGGCGGTTGCGGCCGGACTGACGCTCTTCCTGCAGGGCATCGAAGCGCTCGCGGGTCTGCTCGATGATGCTGTCGATCTCTTCGCTGTCGAGCAGGGCCTCTTCCAGCTCGTCGCCGAACTGGGCGTAGAGCTCGCTGCCGATGCCGTGCGGCGCGCTGAAGGCGTCCATGCCATCGCGGTACCAGCGCAGCAGCTGGGCGCCCGGCGAGCCTTCGAAGACCGGCACGTGGATCTCGATCGGGAACTGCTGACCGATGCGATCCAGACGCCCGATGCGCTGTTCGAGCTGGTCCGGGTGTACCGGCAGGTCGAACATCACCAGGTGGTGACAGAACTGGAAGTTGCGACCTTCCGAGCCGATTTCCGAACATACCAGCAGCTGCACGCCTTCCTCTTCGGAGGCGAAGGCCGCGGCGGCACGGTCACGCTCGACCAGGCTCATGCCCTCATGGAAGACCGGCGCATGCACGCCGCCCAGCACGCGCAGGCCTTCGGACAGCTCACGCGCGGTATCGGCGGTATGACAGATCACCAGCGCCTTCTCGTTGCCGAGGTCGGTCAGGGTTTCCAGCAGCCACATGACGCGCGGGTCGATCTGCCACCAGGGTTCCGCGTTCATGCGGTCATCGGGCAGGGCGCGATACATCTCGTCGAGGAACAGCACCACCTCGGGGTGGTTCATGCCGGTCTCGATCAGCAGGTCATCGAGATAGTCCTCGTCACGCTCCAGCTTGCGCACCACGCGACGATAGGAGGAGGGCAGTTCCAGCTCGTGGACATGCAGGCGACGCTCGGGGAAGCCTTCGACATGGGTGCGTGAGTTGCGGAACATCACGCGGCCGGTGCCGTGGCGGTCGAGCAGCTGGTCACGCAGCTGGCGACGCGCGCTGTCGCGCTGGGCATCGTCGGCATCGCTGTCCATCAGGGTGTCGAGCAGGGCGCGGCTGTCGCTGTCATCCAGCACGCTGGCGAGGCTGTCGAGACCGGACTGATCGGCGGGCAGCGCTTCCAGGGCGTCGATGGCGCTGGCGACGGCCACATAGCCTTGTTCTTCGGCCTTGAAGCGCTCGATGTCGTGATAGCGCTCCGGGTCGAGCAGGCGCAGGCGTGCGAAGTGGCTTTCGAGCCCCATCTGCTCCGGCGTGGCGGTCAGCAGCAGCACGCCGGCGGTCTGACGGGCGAGGGACTCGACACAGGCGTAGCCCGGGCCGACCTTGTCTTCGCTCCAGTCGAGGTGGTGGGCCTCATCGACGATCAGCATGTCCCAGTCGCAGGCGGCAGCCTGGACCTGACGCGACGGGTTGGCGAACAGCCAGTCCTGGCTTGCCAGGATGATCTGATTGCCTTCGAAGGGATTGCTCGTGCCATAGGCCTTGCACTGCTCCTCATCGAGCAGCGAGACCTCCAGCGCGAAGCGGCGCAGCATTTCGACCAGCCACTGGTGAGTCAGGCTTGCCGGTACCAGAATCAGGGCGCGACGCGCACGACCGCTGAGCAGCAGGCGATGCAGGATCAGGCCGGCTTCGATGGTCTTGCCCAGGCCGACTTCATCGGCCAGCAGTACGCGCGGCGCGTGACGGCGCGAGACTTCATCGGCGATGTACAGCTGGTGCGGTACCAGGTCGACCTTGGGGCCGGACAGTCCCAGCGCCGGGCTCTGCTCGACACGATGGAAGTGACGCAGGGTGCGGTAGCGCAGGTCGAACCAGTCATTGCGGTCGACCTGGCCGGTCAGCAGGCGGTCACGTGCCTGATTGAACTGCATCTTGTCGTTCAGGCGGGCTTCGGGAAGCTCGATGAGCTCGCCGGCATGCTCGCCGCCGCGCTCACAGATGTAGACGATCTGGCCGCGCACTTCCTTGAAGTCATCGACGATCAGCCATTCGCCATCGTCGGACTGGATGCGGTCGCCATTGCCGAAGGCCACCCGGGTAAGGGGCGCTTCGCGCAGACTGTAGGTGCGGGTTTCTTCGCTGGCGGCAAAGAGCACGGTGACGGTGCGGAAGTCGACATTGAGGATGGTGCCAAGGCCGAGATCAGCCTCGCCGTCACTGATCCAGCGCTGACCGGGAATGAAGTCGCTCATGAAGCCTCGGGGTAGGACAAAGACGGGAATCGGGAATACAGGGGCGCGGTATCTTACCGGATCAGACGCCGTGGCTTAAGCGCCTTTTCTTCCAGCGAGCGTCTTTGTCGCATCGAGCGAGGCCAGCGGCGTGTCGCACTATGGTTGTGACGCCGGTAGCAGGGTGTCCAGCTGGGCGCGGCTCAGCTCGCCGACATGACGCTCGATCAGCTGTCCGTCGCCATCGAAGACCAGGGTCGCGGGCAGTCCCGGCGCCTCGGCCAGTGCCATCAGTTGCATGGCGGGGTCGAGCAGCGCGTACTCGAGCGTCAGCTGCTCGCTGTTCAGAAAGCGGGTCACCGCCAGTGCCTGCTCGCCCTGATTGGCCAATACCACGGTGACGCCGGGTCTCTGATCGGCCTCTGCCAGCAGTGGCATCTCGCGTCGGCAGGGCGGGCACCAGGTGGCCCACAGATTGACGATCACGCGCTCGTCCTGGATGTCATTCAGCGCCACGGGGCGGCGGTCCAGATGATTGAGAGTGATGGCAGGCATCGCGTCGATGGCGGAGTCGTTGCCCAGCGGGTCGAGTTGCTTGAGTCCGAGGAAGGCGGTCAGCCCCAGGATCAGGCTGCCCAGCGCGATGACCTGGCGAATCGTGCCATGCTGGCGCAGCAGCCACAGGCTGGCCAGGGTCGCGACCAGCATGCCGCCGAGCAGGTGGTAGCCCGGTTGCCACAGCTTGAGGATATCCAGCGGTGCCTGCTGATAACTTGCCCAGTGCAGGGCGACATGAGTGAGGCGTGCGCCGATCACCCAGCTGACCAGCATGCGATTGAACCAGTGCGAGGGGCTCAGCGGGCGAGAGTCATGAGCGGGCGCGGACGTACCCCTGGCGTGCATGCGTGTCAGCAGACGCATCAGCAGCGAGAACTCGATCAGCATCACCAGGGCTGCCACGAAGGCATAGAGGCGTTCGACGGAAATCAGGGCAGGGCCCAGGGCGATGGCATCCATGCGGTTATCCTTTGGCGGTGTCCGGGGAAGCGTTCAGGGCAGCTATGCCTGTCGGCCTGCATGTGGCAAGCGCGCTGCAGGCGCGAGGCTCGAGTATGCGATAATCGACGGACTTCGACATCCACGCCTCGCGCTGAGCATTGCTCTGCCGCCGAGGACGCTCCAAGGATATCCTCATGCTGTCACATCATTATGACCGTAGCCGTGCGATCGCCGTTGCCAGTCAGGCCACCGGCCTGATCGCCATCGTCGCGCTGGAAACCTGGCTTGGCGATGCCGCCCGCCCTTGGCAGGGGCTGGTGTTCGCCTTGATGCTGGCCTTCGGTCTCGGCCTTGCCCTGCGCAGTTACTACCTCAAGCAAAAGGCCCGCCGCGACCGAGAGCGTGCTGGTCGCGAGCGGGCCCGCAAGGCGAGTGATACCTGGATGTCCGATTGAGGCAGGTGAGCGACTCAGTAGCTCTGCAGTCGGTAGCCTTCACGCTCCATGCAGTACTTCAGCAGCGTCTGTTTCTCGTTGTCTGACTTGTCAGTCAGGCCAAGTTCGTACTGGCAGCCGGCCCAGGTGTTGTGAGCCTCCGTGCTGTTGGTGCCGGGCTTCTCCCATTGGGTACGGGTAGAGGCGCAGGCGGAGAGCAGGGACGTGAGCAGCAGGGACAGCATGGCAAGGCGCAGTGTGTGCATGTGGCATCCTGAGGGATGTAAGGCGTTGGAGGGGAGTTTGTCACTGGGCAGCATGAGCCGCAGGAAAACCTTCCAGCATCAAAAAAGCCGCTGATCAGTGATCAGCGGCTTTTTCAGATATCTGGTCGGAGTAGCAGGATTCGAACCTACGACCTCTGCCTCCCGAAGGCAGCGCTCTACCAAGCTGAGCTATACTCCGATGCGTCGTGAGCTTGTCTCGACGGAGGTGAATTATACGCAGGCAGCTTTGCTTTGCAAGCCCTTGAGGTCAAAAAGTTTTATCTGAGTCTCAAGGGGCAATTCGGCTGTCGAGATGATGACTGCCTCGAGTGCGATCAGGCCTGGCGGCCGACGCTCAATAGCGCGATGCGCTCGAGGCTGTCGCGGAATTCGCTCTCCGGCAGCGCCTTGAGCTCGTTCAGGGCGTTGTCGGCCATCTCCTGTGCGCGGCTGCGGGTATAGTCGAGGCCACCCGTGAGGCGCACGACTTCCAGCACCTCGTCGAGCTGCTCCAGCCCACCTTTCTCGATGGCGCCGCGCACCAGACTGGCCTGCGCCGGGCTTCCGACCTGCATGGCGCGAATCAACGGCAGGGTCGGCTTGCCTTCGGCCAGGTCATCACCGACGTTCTTGCCCATGGTCTCGGCATCGCCCTGATAGTCGAGCAGATCATCGATCAGCTGGAAGGCGAGGCCCAGATAGCGGCCATAGTTCTGCAGTGCGCCGACCTGTGCAGGCGTGACGCTGTCGTCGGTTTCCCTGGCCAGAATCGCGCCGGCATGCGCGGCCGCCTCGAACAGCATGGCGGTCTTGCCGTGGATGGTCTCGAAGTAGGCGGCTTCATCGATGTCGGCGTTGCCGATATTGGTCAGCTGCAGGACTTCCCCTTCGGCGATGGTGCAGGTGGCGGCGGAGAGAATCGCCATCACGTCCATCGAGCCGACCTCGACCATCATCTGGAAGGAACGCGAATAGAGGAAGTCACCGACCAGCACCGAAGGCGCATTGCCCCAGGTGTCATTGGCGGTGGAGCGACCGCGACGCAGACTGGATTCATCCACGACATCATCGTGCAGCAGGGTCGAGGTATGCATGAATTCGATCAGCGCGGCCAGATGAACGTGTTTCTCGCCTTGATAGCCCAGTGCGCGGGCTGCCAGCAGCACCAGCACCGGGCGCAGGCGTTTGCCACCACTCTGGATGATGTACTGACCGATGGTCTGGACCAGCGGCACGCGCGACTCGAGCTGCGCGAGGATGGTGCGGTCGACGGCGGCGAAGTCATCTGCCACTGCCGCGTGAAGGGTCGATGCGTCGGCTTGCATGAGATCGTCGTGCCCGTAGCGAGAGGTGAGGCCGCCGTGGCGTGCCGTTTGGCGGTAATGCTATGGGGCACCCCTATGGCCGTCAAGGCGTGCACCCGCGCAAGGACGGTGGCTGGCGGCCGATTGGTCGCGTAAACCTTGACATTGCTTGTCGGTCGCGGCACGTGGCGCTATAATACGCGGCCGTGACTCATCCCGCTCCCTGTCAGATGGCTCCAGAAGGGGCGCCACTCGCAGCAGGCCACCCAAGAGCACACCCTTGATGAGTCCGATGGAGAGAATCATGTACGCAGTTATCAAGAGCGGTGGCAAGCAGTACCGCGTTCAGGAAGGCCAGACCCTGAAGCTCGAGAAGCTTGAAGTCGCGACTGGCGAAGCTATCCAGTTTGACGAAGTCCTGATGGTCGCTGAAGGCGACGACATCAAGGTCGGCGCTCCGCTGGTTGAAGGTGCCAAGGTTTCTGCCGAGGTCGTGTCTCACGGCCGTGGCGACAAGGTCACCATCATCAAGTTCCGTCGCCGGAAGCACTCCATGCGTCGTGCGGGCCACCGTCAGTGGTTCACCGAAGTCAAGATCACTGGTATCTCTGCTTAATTGCAGCGCTACCCACCATAGGAGAATTATCCAATGGCACATAAGAAGGCGGCGGGCTCTACCCGCAACGGTCGCGATTCTGAATCCAAGCGCCTTGGTGTGAAGCTGTTCGGTGGCCAAGCGGCTATCGCCGGCAACATCATCGTGCGTCAGCGCGGCACCCGTTTCCACGCTGGTACTGGCGTTGGCATCGGCAAGGACCACACTCTCTTCGCTCTGGCCGACGGCCACGTGAAGTTCGAGACCAAGGGTCCGAAGAACCGCAAGTTCGTCAGCATCGTTTCTGCCTGAAGCGTCTGACAGCTTACGCAGACTGCTCGATGCCCCGGTGTCGCATGGCAGTCTGCAAGGAAGCCCCGCTCAGGCGGGGCTTTTTTGTCGCATGACGGCCCGGGTCGTCGTCAGGAGAGAGCAGCATGCAGTTCCTTGATGAAGCGTCGATCATTGTAGAGGCCGGACGTGGCGGCAATGGTTGCCTGAGTTTTCGCCGTGAAAAATACGTGCCGCGCGGTGGTCCCGATGGGGGCGACGGCGGGCACGGCGGCAGTGTGTACCTGATCGGGGATGACTCGCTCAATACCCTGATCGACTTCAAGTTCCAGCGCTACTATCAGGCGGAGAGCGGCGATGCCGGTCAAGGCCGTCAGATGGCAGGCAAGGCGGGCGAGGACCTGATCGTCAAGGTGCCGGTCGGCACCACCGTGATCGACGAGGAAACCCTCGAGATCATCGGTGACGTGACGGAAATCGGTCAGCTGTTGCTGGTCGCGCAGGGTGGGCGTCGTGGTCTGGGTAACATCCACTTCAAGTCCTCGACCAACCGCGCGCCGCGCCAGACCTCCAAGGGAACCTGGGGCGAGCGTCGCAACCTGCGCTTCGAGATGAAGGTGATGGCAGATGTCGGTCTGCTCGGCATGCCGAACGCCGGCAAGTCGACGCTGATCCGCGCCGTTTCCGCTGCCAAGCCCAAGGTCGCCAACTATCCGTTCACCACCCTGGTGCCGAACCTCGGTGTCGTGAAGATCGGTAGCCACCAGCACTTCGTGATGGCCGATATTCCCGGCCTGATCGAAGGCGCTGCTGACGGCGCTGGCCTGGGGCTGCGCTTCCTCAAGCACCTGACGCGTACGCGTCTGTTGCTGCACGTGGTGGATATTGCGCCCTATGACGAGAGCGACCCGGCCTATGCGGTCGAGGCGATCCTCAAGGAGCTCAAGAACTTCTCCGCGGCATTGACGGAGCTGCCGCGCTGGCTGGTGATCAACAAGATCGACCTGCTGCCGGAGGACGATCGCGACGCGATGGTCAAGGACCTCGTCGAGCGCCTGGGCTGGGAGGGCGAGCTGTTCGTCGTCTCCGCGGCCAGCGGTATCGGCACTCAGGAGCTGGTGCAGGCCGCTCACCGCTGGCTGGGCGAGCAGCGCCTGCAGCTGGCGGAAGATCCGGAAGCTGCCGAGGCACATGCCGCCCTGCTGGCGCGCATGGAGAACGAGTCGCTGGAGCGCGCTGAAGAGCGCCTGACGCGTCGCAAGCGCAAGAAGGATGACGAAGAAGAGGACGATGACGACTTCAATGACGACGATTACGACGTCGAAGTCGAATACGCGCCCTGAGGTCTCGGTTCGTTCGGTGGCTGTCCTGCGCGACAGCCTCTGAGTAACGAGCGACCCGCTTCGCGATTCACGCCCCGCCCCGAGCCTCATGGTCTCGCGGCGGGGCGTTTTCGTTGTCGGGGCCGGCGAGGAGTGATGACAGCGGGCTGGCGGGAGCAGACAATGGCAAGCAGGGAGGCAGGGCCTGCCGGGCGAGGGATTACATGACAGGAGAGAGCGCGGTGTCGGAGCAGAAGGTGGCGGAAGTGGCGGAACTGGGCAGTCAGACGGGGCGCGAGGCCTTGGCCAATGCACGACGCGTGGTGGTCAAGATCGGCAGTGCGCTGCTGACCGATGACGGCCGCGGGCTGGATGATGCCGGCATCGGCCGCTGGGTCGATCAGATCGCGGCACTGCACGCGCGGGGTGTCGAGGTGATCGTGGTGTCCTCCGGGGCGATCGCCGTCGGCATGTCGCGGCTGGGCTGGTCGGCTCGCCCCAGCGGCGTGCATGAGCTGCAGGCGGCAGCGGCGGTCGGTCAGAATGGCCTGACCCAGTGCTATGAAGAGCATTTCCATCGTCACGGCCTGACCACGGCGCAGATTCTGCTGACCCACGATGACCTCTCCAATCGCAAGCGCTACCTGAATGCACGCTCGGCGCTGCGCACCCTGGTCGACCTGCGGGTGGTGCCGGTGATCAACGAGAACGACACCGTGGTCACCGACGAGATCCGCTTCGGTGACAACGACACCCTCGGTGCGCTGGTCGCCAACCTGCTCGAGGCCGATGCGTTGTTGCTGCTCACCGATCAGGAAGGCCTCTATGATGCCGACCCGCGTCATGACCCGGCGGCCAGCCTGATCGAGGAAGCCCAGGCCGATGACCCGATTCTGGTCAAGGTGGCCGGTGGCGGTGGCGTGCTCGGGCGTGGCGGCATGGCGACCAAGGTGCGCGCGGCGCGTCTGGCGGCACGTAGCGGTGCGCTGACGGTGATCGCCTCCGGTCGTCAGCCCGAGGTGATCACCCGGCTGGCTTCCGGAGAGCGCTTCGGCACGCTCCTGCTGCCAGAGCATGCACCGATCGCGGCGCGCAAGCGCTGGATCGCGGGGCAGCTGCAGGTGCGCGGCACCCTGACGCTGGATGCCGGTGCCGTCAATGTATTGACCACGCGTGGCTCCAGCCTGTTGCCGGTGGGCGTCAGGAAGATCGAAGGCGCCTTCAAGCGCGGTGATCTGGTGCAGTGCGTCGATGAATCCGGTCAGCGCATCGCCAAGGGGCTGGTGAATTACAGCGCCGAAGACGCCGGGCGGATTCTCGGCCTGCCCAGCCATCAGATCGAGGCGACGCTGGGCTATATCGAGGCGCCGGAACTGATCCATCGCGACAACCTCATCGTGCTGTAGCGCCCATGAGGCTTGCTTCCTGGCTCTGTACCTGGGGCAAGCTCAGGCTGGCGATATGCGCTCGGGTCATGCTAGACTCTGCCGTCCTGTCGGGTGCTGGTCCGCCCCGATGGCGAAGGTTTGGCGGGGCTTCCACGTCAAGTCGCTGATTTCTCGAAAGTCTTCACATCAGTGTCGAAAGGCGAGAGATGATCGGACTCGCTGTCGCGGTGCGACAACGTCTTCCAAATTCAAGTTCATGAGTACGCGCCTACGGGTGGACTCATAAGGAGCATCAAAGTGGCAAATTCCAAGCAAGCACGTAAGCGCGCTCGTCAGGCTGAAGTTCGTCGTCAGCACAACTCCGCACAGCGTTCCGCCGTGCGTACCAGCATCAAGAACGTGCTGAAGACCGTCAAGACTGGCGATCACGCTGCTTCCATGGCCGCTTTCAATGTCGCGCAGAAGGTCCTCGACCGTTACGCCGACAAGGACATTCTGTCCAAGAAGAAGGCCGCTCGTCTGAAGAGCCGTCTGAACACTCGCGTCAAGGCACTGGCTGTCTAAGACGTGTGAGTGTGAAAAAACCGGCTTCGGCCGGTTTTTTTGTGTCTGTCTGTCGAGTGGATGACATCGGTGTCAGGTCAGGGAAGCGAGAGGGGTGTCAGGGTGAGCAAGCCGCAGGATGAGTCGCCCGCAGGCGAAAAGGAAGTCAGGGGAGAAGACGGCAAGGCAAAGGCCGCCGCGCAGTCCGCTTCACAGGCGAGTGCCCAGGGCGAGACCCGCTCGGGCGACAGCCTGCCGGTGCGGGGTGGCCTGTTGCGTTCCGGGTTGATCGTCAGTGTGATGACGATGCTGTCGCGCGTGCTGGGGCTGGCGCGCGATGTGACCATCGCATCCCTGCTGGGTGCCGGCAGCGGGGCGGATGCCTTCTTCGTCGCCTTTAAGATCCCCAACTTCATGCGCCGCCTGTTTGCCGAGGGTGCCTTCAACCAGGCCTTCATTCCGGTGCTGTCGGAGTATGCGACCCGCCGGACACGGGAAGAGGTCCGCGAGTTGCTAGACGCCGTCAGCGGCAGTCTTGGTGTCATACTCGCGTTGATCACCGCGCTGGCGATGCTGTGTGCGCCCTGGCTGGTGTGGGTCTTCGCACCCGGGTTCGGTGATGATACCGGCAAGCTGGCACTGACCGGTGACATGCTGCGCCTGACCTTCCCGTATCTGCTGCTGATCTCGTTGACCGCCTTCGCCGGCAGCGTGCTCAATACCTGGAATCGCTTTGCGGTACCGGCCATCACGCCGGTGCTGCTCAACCTGAGCCTGATCGGCGCGGCGCTGTTGCTGGCCCCGCGCTTCGAGACACCCGCCATGGCGCTGGCCTGGGGCGTGTTGATCGCAGGTGGCGTGCAGTTGTTGTTCCAGGTGCCATTCCTGCTGCGGCTTGGCCTGATGCCCAAACCATGGCCGAATTTCGCCCATGAAGGTGTACGCCGCATCCTCAGGCTGATGACCCCGGCGCTGTTCGGTGTCTCGGTCTCGCAGATCAATCTGCTGCTGGATACCGTGCTGGCCTCGTTTCTGGTTACCGGCAGCGTGTCGTGGCTCTATTACTCCGACCGTCTGGTCGAGCTGCCGCTGGGCATCATCGGCATCGCCATCGGGACGGTGATTCTGCCGGCGCTCTCCAAGCGCCACGCCGAGCAATCACTGGAGCATTTCCAGAAGATGCTCGACTGGGCGCTGCGCTCGGTGCTGTTGATTGGTGTGCCGGCGGCATTGGCGCTTGGCGTGCTGGCCGAGCCCCTGCTGATCACGCTGTTCCACTACGGCGCGATGACCGACAACGATGTGGTGATGTCGGCCCAGAGTCTGCGTGCCTACAGCTTCGGCCTGTTGGCCTTCATGCTGATCAAGGTGCTGGCGCCGGGCTTCTATGCGCGTCAGGACACGAAAACGCCGGTCAAGATCGGTATCATCGCGATGGTCGCCAACATGGCCTTCAATCTGGCGCTGATCGTGCCGCTGGCGCATGCCGGGCTCGCGCTGGCCACGGCGCTGTCGGCCTTCCTCAATGCGGGCCTGCTGGCGCGCGGCCTGTATCGTGATGGCGTGCTGCGCTTCCAGCCCGGCTGGGGACGCTATTCGCTGACCCTGATCGGCGGTTGCGCTTTGATGGGCGGCGGCCTGATGTGGCTGTCGCCGGACTGGACCACCTGGCTTGGTTGGGGCCTGTGGGAGCGCTGTGCGATGATGGGAGCTCTGGTCGTCGGCGGTGTGCTGGCCTATGCGGCGTGGTTGGGGCTGTGCGGTGTCCGCCCGCGCCATTTCCGCATGCAGAGCTGAGCCTGCTGCCCGGGTACCACTACCACCCAGGTTGGTGCCCTCGGTTCCAGCTGTTTTCTCCCTGGCGGGGCTACGGTGGCTGTCAGCGCCGTGCCCCTTCGCTATAATCGACCACTTTCGGCGGCTTGTGTGATGCACGCATGGACTTGATCAGAGGACTCCACAATCTCGCCCGCCTGCGCAAGCAGGATGGCAGTCGCGGCTGTGTGGCCACCATCGGCAATTTCGATGGCGTGCATCTCGGCCACCAGGCGATTCTGGAGCAACTTCGCGAGCGCGCGGCAGCCTATGGTCTGCCCGCCACGGTGGTGGTGTTCGAGCCGCAGCCGCGTGAGTTCTTCGCGGGTGACAAGGCGCCGCCGCGGCTGACGCGTCTGGCGGACAAGGTGCGTCTGCTGGGCAGTCATGGCGCCGAGCGCGTACTGTGTCTGCCCTTCAATGAGGCGCTGCGCTCGCTGTCGGCACGTGAATTCATCGAGCAGGTACTGATCGATGGGCTCGGTGTGCGTCACCTGGTGGTCGGTGACGACTTCCGCTTTGGCTGCGATCGCGCCGGAGACTTCGCGTTGCTGGAACGCATCGGCGCCGCCGAAGGCTTTGCGGTGGAGCATACCCGCACCTTCGAGATCGCCGACGAGCGTGTGTCCAGCACCCGCGTGCGTGAGGTGCTGGCCGCAGGCGACATGGCGCTGGCCGCCAGACTGCTGGGGCGTGCCCACCACTGGCAGGGGCGCGTGGTCGCGGACCGCCAGCTGGGTCGCACGCTGGGCGTGCCGACCGCCAACCTGCCGTTGCCGAATGCGCCGCTGGCGGTCTCCGGCGTCTATGCGGTGATGGCGCATCTGGCCGATGGCCGCGACTGCCCGGCGGTGGCCAATATCGGCTGGCGCCCGACGGTCGGCACGCCGCGGCCGGTGCTAGAGGTCCATCTACTGGACTTCGCGGAAGACCTCTATGGCCAGCCGATGCGCGTCAGCTTCTGCGCCTTCCTGCGCGGTGAGCAGCGCTTCGATGGCCTGGAAGCCCTCAAGGCCGCCATCTACGCCGACATCGCCCTGGCGCGACGCTTCTTCGCGCTGGCCGCGGGCGAGACGCCTGCCGGTGACGAGCAGGCGTTGCTCGATTGCATGACCTCGATGGCTGACCTGCCGCTGGCCAGCCGTCCGCTGAGCGCATTGATGACGGATGCGCCGACGGCACCCTTACACGGCACTGCTGAGGTGTCTGATTCCACAGCTCGGGAAGCCCAGGCTTCCCGCCCCCACGACGGCTGACCCGAAAGGCTATGAGCGACTACAAGCACACTTTGAATCTGCCCGATACCGACTTCCCGATGCGCGGCAATCTCCCCAAGCGTGAGCCGGACCAACTGGCGCGCTGGAACGAGATTGACCTCTATGCGCGTCTGCGTGAAGCAGGCAAGGGCCGTCCGAGCTTCGTGCTCCACGATGGCCCTCCCTATGCCAACGGCAATATTCACATCGGTCATGCCGTCAACAAGATTCTCAAGGACATCATCGTCAAGTCCAAGACGATGGCGGGCTTTGACGCGCCGTACGTGCCGGGCTGGGACTGTCATGGTCTGCCCATCGAGCACAAGGTCGAGACGACCCACGGCAAGCATCTCGAGTCCGAGAAAGCCCGCCACCTGTGCCGTGAATACGCCGGCGTGCAGGTGGAAGGTCAGAAGCACGAGTTCATCCGTCTCGGCATCGTCGGTGACTGGGGCAACCCGTACCGCTCCATGGACTTCGCCAACGAAGCCGGCGAGATCCGTGCGCTGGCCGAGATGGTCAAGGGCGGTTATGTCTTCAAGGGCCTGAAGCCGGTCAACTGGTGCTTCGACTGCGGCTCTGCGCTGGCGGAGGCGGAAGTCGAGTACGCCGACAAGACCTCTGATGCCATCGATGTCGCCTTCGCGGCAGATGACAGCGCGGCGCTGGCCAAGGCCTTCGGCCTCGAGTCACTGAGCAAGCCGGTGGCGATCGTGATCTGGACCACCACTCCGTGGACCATCCCGGCCAACCAGGCGCTCAACGTTCATCCGGACTTTGTCTACTCGCTGGTCGATACCGGCGAGCGCCTGCTGGTGCTCGCCGAGGAGCTGGTCGAGGACAGCCTGGCGCGCTTCGGGCTGAGTGGCGAGACGCTGGCGACCGTCAATGGCGCGGCACTGGAGAATCTCAACTTCCGCCACCCGATCTACGATCGTCTGTCGCCGGTCTATCTGGCCGACTACGTCGAGACCGGTGCCGGTACCGGTATCGTCCACTCCGCGCCGGCCTACGGCGAGGATGACTTCCACACCTGCCGTCGTTACGGCATGAGCTTCGACGAGATCGAGAGCCCGGTGCAGGGCAACGGTGTCTACGTGCCGGACCTGCCGGAATTCGGTGGTCAGTTCATCTGGAAGGCCAATCCGAACATCGTCGCGCGTCTGGAAGAACTCGGCGCGCTGATGGCGCACGAGAAGATCACCCACAGCTACATGCACTGCTGGCGCCACAAGACGCCGGTCATCTATCGCGCCACGGCCCAGTGGTTCGTCGGCATGGACATCGCCGGCACCGATGGCGTGACCCTGCGTGACAAGGCGCTGTCCGCCATCGAGGACACCACCTTCATCCCGGCCTGGGGCCAGGCGCGCCTGAAGAGCATGATCGCCAACCGCCCTGACTGGTGCATCTCGCGTCAGCGCAACTGGGGCGTGCCGATTCCGCTGTTCCTGCATCGCGCCACTGGCGAACTGCACCCTGACAGCGTCGCGCTGATGGAAGCGGTCGCGGATCGCGTCGCCGAGCACGGCATCGATGCCTGGTGGTCACTCGACAGCCAGGAGCTGCTGGGCGATGAGGCCGAGAACTACGAGAAGGTCACCGACACGCTGGACGTGTGGTTCGATTCCGGAACGACCCACTGGCATGTGCTGCGTGGCTCGCACCCGCATGGTCACGATCAAGGCCCGCGTGCCGACCTGTACCTGGAAGGTTCCGACCAGCACCGTGGCTGGTTCCACTCGTCACTGCTGACCGGCTGTGCCATCGATGGCCACGCGCCCTACAAGGCACTGCTGACTCACGGTTTCACCGTGGATGCGCAGGGTCGCAAGATGTCCAAGTCCGTCGGCAACGTGGTCGCACCGCAACAGGTGATGGACAAGCTGGGTGCTGACATCCTGCGTCTATGGGTGTCCTCCAACGACTATTCCGGCGAAATGGCCGTCTCGGACGAGATCCTCAAGCGGACCGCCGATGCCTATCGTCGTATCCGCAACACCTCGCGCTTCCTGCTGTCCAATCTGAACGGCTTCGAGCCCGAGCGTGATGCGCTGGCCTTCGACGACATGCTGGCGCTGGACCAGTGGGTGGTCGATCGTGCCGCCCAGCTGCAGGCACGTGTCGAGCTGGCCTACGAGGAATATCGCTTCCTCGACATCTACCAGCAGGTGCTGACCTTCTGCTCGCGTGAGCTGGGCGGCTTCTATCTGGATGTCATCAAGGACCGCCAGTACACCACGCAGCCGAACTCGCGTGCGCGCCGTAGCTGTCAGACGGCGCTGTATCACGTGATCGAGGCGCTGGCACGCTGGATGGCGCCGATCCTCTCCTTCACCGGTGAAGAGATCTACGCCAACATCCCGGGTCCGCGCAAGGACACCATCTTCCTCGAGACGGCCTACACCGGCCTGACCACCCTGGCGGATGATGCCCCCATGGGGCGTGAGTTCTGGGAGCAGGTGCTGCACGTCAAGCAGGCGGTCAACAAGACGCTGGAAGGCGCGCGCAACGCCGGTCTGGTCAAGAATGGCCTGGCGGCGGAAGTCACCCTTTACGTCAATGACGAGCTCAATACGCTGCTGGCAAGTCTCGGCGACGAGCTGCGCTTCGTGATGCTGACCAGCGGCGTGACCCTGGCGCCTCTCGAGGCGGCTGGCGCGGCAGAAGAGACCGACGTATCCGGCCTCAAGGTGGCGGTCAAGGTTAGCGAGAATGCCAAGTGCGAGCGTTGCTGGCACCACCGTCCGGAAGTCGGCACCCTGCCGGAACATCCGACGCTGTGCAGCCGCTGCGTGACCAACCTGCCGGACGGCGAAGGCGAGACGCGTCACTTCGCTTGATCGCTGATGCGGCCGCGGGATCGTTCAGCCCCCGCTGAGCGCTGATATCGAACGCCGGGCTCTGGCCCGGCGTTCGTGTCTTGCCGGTCGCAGACTCATTTCACGACAGGAAGGTAACATGACGTCTTCTTCACAAGGCCCCGCGACGAATACCCCCTCGGCCGGTAGTGAGCCGATGCGCTCGCCGCTGCGCTGGCTGTGGCTGTCGCTGGTGATCGTGGTGCTGGACCTGGCCACCAAGTGGCTGGCCAGCAGTTCGCTGGTCTATGGTCAGGCCAACGAAGTGCTGCCGATCTTCAATCTGACGCTGCTCCACAACACCGGCGCGGCGTTCAGCTTTCTGGCCGGCCATGATGGCTGGCAGCGCTGGTTGTTTGCGGGCATCGCGGTGGTGGCAGCCATCGGCCTGAGCATCTGGCTTGCGCGCCTCAAGCGTCACGAGACCTTCACCGCGCTGGGCATCGCGCTGGTGCTGGGGGGCGCGCTTGGCAATCTCTATGATCGTGTCGTGCATGGCTTCGTGGTGGACTTCCTGTCCTTCCACTGGGGCAATGCCTTCTTCCCGGCCTTCAATGTGGCGGACGTCGCCATCAGCCTGGGAGCCGTGGCACTGATTCTTGAATCTTTCCGTGGCCGCTCCGAATGAGCGCCACAAGCGAGGTCAGCATGAGCGAGCATCGTATCGCCGATAACATGGAGGTCAGCCTCCATTTCCGTCTGCGTCTGGAAGACGGCACCGAGGTGGACTCCACCTTCGACAAGACACCGGCCACCTTCCAGGTGGGTGACGGCAATCTGCCGCCGGGCTTCGAGCGTTCGATCATGGGCATGGCGGCGGGCGAGACCGGCAGCTTCACGATCACGCCGGAGCATGCCTTTGGTCAGCACAATCCGCAGAACGTGCAGACCGTGGCACGCAAGAGCTTCGATGACGAGATCGAGGTCGGCATGGTGATGTCCTTCGCTGAGCCGTCGGGTTCGGAGCTGCCGGGCATCATCCGCGAGATCGATGAGCGTGACGTCAAGGTCGACTTCAATCACCCACTGGCCGGGCGTACTCTGACCTTCGAGGTCGAGGTACTGTCAGTCGCCCCCGCGACCACGCACTGAGTCTTCTTTTCAAAGGTGCGTTCCCCGTGAACGCACCTCGCCATCAAGCGGAGCCTGTCATGCAGATCAAGCTGGCCAACCCGCGCGGTTTCTGCGCCGGAGTGGATCGCGCCATCGATATCGTCAACGGGGCGCTCGACGTGTTCGGGCCGCCGATCTACGTGCGTCACGAGGTGGTGCACAACCGTTTCGTGGTCGACTCCCTCAAGGAGCGCGGCGCCATCTTCGTCGAGGAACTGCACGAAGTGCCGGATGACGTCATCGTCATCTTCTCGGCGCACGGTGTCTCGCGTGCCGTGCAGGAAGAGGCCGAGCGTCGCAACCTCAAGGTCTTCGATGCCACCTGTCCGCTGGTGACCAAGGTGCACATGGAAGTCCTGCGCTATGCGCGCAAGGGCCAGGATTGCGTGCTGATCGGTCATGAGGGCCACCCGGAGGTCGAGGGCACCATGGGCCGCTATGACACTTCCAGGGGTGGCACCATCCATCTGGTGGAAGACGAGTCCGATGTGGCGCGTCTGGAGGTCAAGGACCCGGAGCAGCTGGCCTTCGTCACCCAGACCACGCTCTCGATGGATGATACGGCGCGGGTGATCGACGCGCTGCGCGAACGCTTCCCGGCGATTCAGGGCCCGCGCAAGGATGACATCTGCTACGCGACCCAGAATCGTCAGGACGCCGTGCGCATGCTGGCGGAAGCCTGCGATGTGGTGCTGGTGGTCGGCAGCCCCAACAGCTCCAACTCCAATCGCCTGCGCGAACTGGCCGAGCGCATGCAGACCCCGGCCTGGTTGATCGATGATGCCGAGCAGATCGAGGCCGCCTGGCTCGAGGGTATCGGCAGTATCGGTATCACCGCAGGGGCCAGTGCACCCGAAGTGCTGGTGCAGGGTGTGATCGATCGTCTGATGGCGCTGGGAGCCTCGGCACCCGAGGAGCTCGAGGGTCAGGAGGAAAACATCGTCTTCTCCATGCCCAAGGAGCTCAAGGAGCGCTTGATCGCCTCGGATCAGATTCGCGAGCTGTAACGCCTTGTAAGTTTCTGCCAGTGAAGAAGCCGCGACCCCGTCGCGGCTTTTTTGTGCACGCCATTCGCAATTTGCCATTCAATTCAGCATTTTCTTGTATAAGTGACAGCATTTCTGAGCTAGATCGTTGATCCATTTGGCACGCATTGAAAAAAAAATGTAATGCGCAGTTACCAAAATGATACATAATAGAGGTATGGTTCGTATTCTGGAGAATTCCCCATGCCGCGACTGTTGTCGGTCACCGGTGTCAGCAGTGCAGTTGCACGCCGTGAGCCGAAACCGGGGCGCGGGGCATCTGGCAGACGTCGGGCTCAGGGCTTCACCTTGATCGAGATGATGATGGTGGTCGCGATCATCGGCATTCTGGCGGCGGTCGCCATACCCTCCTATCTGGGTTATGTGGAGCGCAGCTGGCGCTCCCATGCCCAGCAGGCGCTGGGGCAGCAGGCCAGACAGCTGCATGGCTTCTACTATCAGAATTTCTCCGAGGCACCCGTGGGGGATGATGACCAGCCGACGGATGGCGTCAGCCGTATAGAGGACAGCGGTGGCAATCTTCGCTACCTGATCACGTATCGCAGTCTGTCTGCCTCGGCCTTCGTCCTGCAGGCGACGCCTCAAGGGGCACAACTCAATGATGACTGCGGCGTGCTGTGGATGGATCAGGACATGAATACCGGTGCCGAAGGAGGAGGCCGGTGCTGGTGATGGTGGGCCCCACAAGACAGACTCGAGTCCGGCATGGCCGGTCGACCCCTAGCGGCAAGGAGAAGTACCTCTCATGCGCCAATCCCGTGGTTTCACCCTGATCGAGCTGGTCGTGACAGTGGCGATCATTGCCATCATCGCGACCTGGGCGGTGCCGGCCTGGCAAGGTCTGGTGCAGCGCTCTCAGGTGGAGTCCGATGTGCGTGCCCTGACCCATGCGCTCGGCATGGCGCGCAGCACCGCCACCACGCGCGGTGTGGATGTGAGTGTCTGTCCCTATGCGCCGAGTGTTGCCACCCCCGATCCCACGACTTGCGACGACGATTGGGCGAATGGCTGGGTCGTCTATGTCGGGAGTACTTCCAACTTCACCCTCGACGACCGCCTGTGGATCCATCAGGACAGCAATGCGGTTGCCCAGTCGGGTGGTGCCTCCAGGATCACCTATAACGATCGCGGCACGCTGACTAGTGGCAACAGTACGCTGGTGTTCTGTGCGGCATCCAATGCGACCTCTGTGGTAGTGGCGCCTTCAGGCCGTGTTCGTCTTGAATCAGGAGGGGACTGCTCATGACAGCATCGCTGATGATCACATCCCTCAAGCAAGCCCGGCAGCCGAGAGCGCTGAGGAAGACATTGCTGTCTCGCCTGCAACGGCGTCGTTCCGCTCGTCACTCTCAGCGCGGCGTCGGCCTGATCGAGGCGCTGGTCGCGGTCATGCTGCTGGGGGTTTCCCTGCTGGGCCTGGGGTTGTTGCAAGTTCAGACGCTACAGCATCAGCGCGTCAGCTACAGCAATACCGTGGCACAACTGCTGTCGCTGGACATGGCCGAGCGTATCCGCGCCAATCTTGAGGCCATCGATCAATATGATGATGCCGACACCACCGATGCGCCGGCGGATGGATGCAGTTCGGATTGCGTGCCCGCAGAGCTGGCGGACCAGGACATCATTGATTGGCGTGACGCCATCATCAGCTCCACGTTGACCAGCGGCGTCGGCAGTGTGGAAGTCGACGAGCGTGTTGTCGGCGGCGCCGGTATCGGCGTTCATGATGTGAGTGTCCAGGTACAGTGGAGTGACCCCATCAGCGGGGGAGTTGACCAGCAGACCTATCGTTTTGAGGTAGAGCCATGAATCGCTGTTCCCCTGAATCGGTCCGCCGACGCTTGGCCCCCGACACCGCCCGTTCTCATGGCTTGAAGCGCCAGGCGGGCGTGGGGCTTGTCGAGCTGATGATCAGCCTGGTGCTGGGGCTGCTGATCACGGCGATGGCGGTGCAGATGTTCTCGACCTCACGCAGCACCGTGAGTACCCAGGAGGCGCTTTCCTATCTGCAGGAATCGGCCCGTTACGTGTCCTTCCGGCTTCAGCCGCTGATGCGCAATGTGGGCTACGCAGGCTGTGCCAATAGCCGCGATATCACCAATGCCAGCTCAGTGGATGCATCACACGACCTCACAGCGCCTTTCGGTGGTCAGCAGCGTACCCAGCGGGGCCTCAGCTATTTCAATCTGACGTTCGTCGCTGCCAGCAAGGATGGCGATGAAACCACGCTGACCAGCAGCATGACGTCACTGGGCGGCCCTCTGTCCGTGCGCAATGGTAGCGAAGATGCCTTCGTGACCAACGAGTATGCGCTGGTCAGTGATTGCAGCAGCACCGATGTCTTCAGGGTGTCGGGCACTACCCAGGGCAATGTGGAAACCAACGACACCCTGTCACGTTCCTACGGCAGCTCTCAGTCCTCGAATGCCTATCTCTACCCGGTACAGGCCTGGGAGCTACGGCTGGATGACCAGGCCAACGATTCTTCGGTGCGTTCACTGTATCTCGACCGTATCGATGCCAATTTCGCGCGCGAAGAGCTGGCTTCCGGCGTCGAGGGATTCGATGTCAGTTTCAGCCTGGATACCACCGGCAATGGCAGTGTCGATCGCGTCAAGGTGCCGGCCGCCACGGTGCGCAGCGAAGGCCGTTGGGATGAGGTGCGTCGTATCGAGATCGCTCTGACGCTCGAGAGCCTGCCGGGAGTGGTGCCGGGCGGGGATAACGATGGCCGTTTGACGCGAACCTTCAATCTCACGTTCACACCGCGCAACCTTCAACTGAGGGGCAGCTGATGAATGCATCGTCTTCACCGTCCAGAGTCTGCGCGGCCACCCGGGGGCCAGCACGTCAGCAAGGCATCGCCTTGCTGATCGTGTTGGTGATGCTGGTCGTGATCGGTCTGCTGGCCGTCACAGGGGTCGAGGACAGTCAGCTGCAGACACGCATGGCCGTCAACAGCCGAAACTTCGAGCAGTCCTATTACAACGCGGAAACCAGCCTGAGCATCGGTGAGCGTGCGCTGCAGGAAAGCCTGGAGGATGGCACCTGGAGCCTGAACAGCTTTGATGACTCGCCTGGCCTGATGCTGGCACTACCCGAGGATGCACCGCCGATCAATCCGCTCTCGGAAGCGGATTGGCAAGCCAGCGGTATCCAGACGCTGGACAGTGATACCGGCGCGGTCATCGGGGCCTATGTGATCGAGTATCTGGGCAAGGTCGGCGAGCCGCCGCTGAATGCCAGCAACGAAGTGAATGCGGTGGGCACGCGCCTGGATGCCTTCCGTATCAACGCGATGGGCACAGGAGGCGGCAATGGTGCCTCCTGGACAGTAGTGCAAAGCGAGATGGAACTGGGCCCTTACTTCTGAGAGGAGCATGAACATGCGTTATCTGCTGAGTGGTGCCCTGTGCCTTGTCGCCTTGCCCTGTCTGGCGGCCCCGGGGGAAATCGCCCGCGCCCCGGTCACGGAAGCGACCGGGGTCCAGCCCAATATCCTGTTCATTCTGGATGATTCGGGCAGCATGGCCTGGGAAGATACTCTCAACAAGGGGGTGGAACACTGGAGCCTCCAGCCGGCTTCCTCGCTGATGGGTTACACAGGGGTGTATTCCAAGAGCCTTGTTACGGTAAGAAACAATCATGATGCCGATGATCGTATCGTTTCCTATACGGATCTTGGCGGGGCGATCGGGGCCTGTATGGGCTTCAATGTCATGGCCTACAATCCTGCGCTGACCTACACCCCCTGGGCGGGTGCTGATCGAGCGGGAATCGCCTATCAGAACATGAGCCTGTCGAATGTCCGTGAAGATCCCTACGAGCCTACCAGCTGGGCCAGGATGAGCGATGACGCCTACTACGTCCGCTGGGACGACAATGGTGATGGGGACTATGACTACGGTGAATGCGGGCTCTACCGGGATGGTGCGGGGCGCCTGTATCTGGACGAAGATCATGTCGTTGAAGTAGAAGATCTGTCCGCGGCACAGCAAGTCAATTTCGCCAACTGGTTCACCTACTATCGCGACCGCATGCTGGTGGCCAAATCTGCCATGGCCGGTGTGATCAACGCCAATGAGTCCCGAGTAGGGCTGCGCACCATCCAGGGCCGCAACAATCGCAACGTTGCGGACATGACGGATACTGATGAACGTGAAGCCCTGCTGGAGGAGCTGTTTACCGCCTATCCCTCCGGTGGCACCCCTCTGCGTACCGCGCTCAAGAATGCCGGGGAGTATTACTCCAGCACTGGTCGTTCGGCCCCCATTCTGAGTGCGGATGAGGGCGGCATGTGCCAGCAGAACTATTCCATCATGATGACCGATGGCTACTGGAATGGCTCCAGTCCCAGCGTCGGCAACGTCGACGGTGGCAGTGGCGACTTCATCAGTGCCAGTCACCGTGACAGCTATTCCGATACGCTTGGCGATGTCGCGATGAAATATTATCGCGAGGACCTGCGGACTGACTTGATCGACAGCGTGCCGACCATACCGGGAGTGGATGAAAATTCCGCTCAGCACATGGTGACCTACACCGTCGGGTTCGGCGTGGATGGCTCACTGTCCGAGAACCCTGCTGATCTCGAATCTGCCTTTACCTGGCCACAGCCGGTTGCCAACGCCAATACCACCATCGACGATCTGCGCCATGCGGCCTGGAACGGGCGTGGTGAATATCTCAGCGCCGCCAATCCGCAGGCATTGATTGATGCGTTGAACAATATCGCTCAGTCGATCGCAGGACGCGCGGCCAGTACCGGTAGCCTGGACATCAGCAGTGGTGGGCAGACCAGCGGCGCGTACGTGATTCAGACCATCTATGACCCCGCTGATTGGTCGGGTGATGTCGTTGCACGCAAGATCGGCACCAATGGCACCTTGAGCGCCACCTCGGATTGGTCCGTCGCGGAGTGGTTGCGTGACGATGATAGCCGTAGCTCCAGTCGCAAGGTAATTACCTATAACCCGGGAATCGCGGAAGTTGACGAGAAGGCCTTCTTCTTCGATATCGAGGAGGCCGGATCACTGGAGGCCGAACAGGTACTGGATCTCGTGGGTTTCCTCGATGAAACCCTGCTGTCAGAAACTCTGTTGGCAACGCTGCGTAGAACCGTTCGGGATGATGACGATGACGATGACGATGACGACGACGACGACGATGATGATGATGATGATGGCATTCTAGGTGGAGTCGGCTCAGTGGTCGGAGGCGTCACCAATGGCGTGGCTCAGCTGACGGGACGCGTCCTGGACACTACCGGTACCTTCCTGAAGCTGGATGGCACCAATCTTGGCGTCAGAACATCGGATCTCGAGAACCTGATCGGCTATCTCAAGGGTGATGATGCCTATGAAGGGACCTTGTTCCGCGAGCGTGATGACAACTATCTCGGAGATATCGTCCACGCCTCCCCAGCGATCGTCGGGCCGCCTTCGGCCAGCTATCGCAATGACATGGAAGTGTCCTCGTACCGCTCCTTCAAGACGCTGTATGAGGATCGCCAGAACATGATCTACATCGGTGCCAACGACGGCATGCTGCACGCCATCGACATGGAGACCGGTGAAGAGAAGTTCGCCTACATGCCGTACGCCGCCTTCAGCATCGAGAACGGGCGTGGTATTCGCCAGCTCGCTGATCAGAACTATGTCCACCAGTACTATGTCGATGCCACGCCAGTTGCGCGTGACGTGCATGTTCAACTGGGGGATGAGGATGCGCCCGGTTGGCACTCGGTCCTGTTGGGTGGACTGGGCGCTGGTGGCAAGGCGGTCTACATGCTGGATATCACTGATCCTGAAGGCTTCGAGTCATTGGGGGAGTCCAATGGCACCTCGCCGGCCGATATCGTGCAGTGGGAATTCACCCACGAGGACCTCGGCTATACCTTCAGCGATATCCAGGTAGCGCGCCTGGATGATGGCAAGTGGTATGCCATCTTCGGCAATGGCTACAACGCCGACAGCGACGGACGTGCAAAGTTGTTCATCGTGGACCTGGAAGATCCCGACAACTATGCGCTGCTGGATTCTCAACAGGGCAGCAATGCCGGTGGGTCGTGCACCTCTGCCAGCAGTGACTGCAATGGCATGTCGAGTCCTGAGCTGGCTGACATCGATGCCGATGGCATCACCGACTGGGTCTATGCCGGCGATCTGCATGGCAATGTCTGGGTATTCGACATGCGCGACTTCTCGCTGAGCAACATCGGCAGCAGCGAGATGTCGCGTCTGTTCCAGTCATGTGCCGTTGCCTTGAACAGCACGTCATCGACCTGCCCGGCAGCTTCCCGTCAGCCCATCACGTCGCGGGTAGCCGTGGCACGCAGCGGTGTCTTCAACAGCACCGTCGATACGCCGTACCTGAATGTGTACTGGGGCACCGGGCAATTGCTGACCCTGCAGGATGCGGTCGATACCTCGACGCAATCCTTCTACAGCGTGCTGCATACCGGGTCTTCGACTCGTCGTCATCATGGCCAGCTGGAAAAGCAGAGCTTCTCCAATATCAGTGGCGTGAGTGACGCGCGTACGGTCACGGGGGTAGGCGTCGATTATTCCAATCAGAACAACAATGGTATCCAGTACGGTTGGTACCTGGAGCTGCCTGACGCCGGTGAGCGCCTGGTGACCATTCCGGCTGTCCGCGGTGATCTGATTGTCTTCAATACCACCATCCCGGGCTCCAATGGCCCCTGTACTGGCGGGGCCAGTGGTTGGCTGAATGCCCTCAGCTTGCGCAACGGCCTGCAACCGGTACGCAGTTACAACAATGTGCAGCAGGTCTTTGATTACAACGCGGATGGCGAGGTCAACGCGAGCGACAACGTCAACAATCAGGTCGTGCTCTCGATCAAGACAGAAGGCGAGCCCACCTCACCGAAATTCCTGGGTGATACCCAGTATGTCGGTCAGGGTGGCACCAATCAGGTGGTCGAAATGGCCATGGACTTCGGGATCGATGGGCTGGAAGGCCGTAGTGCCTGGTATCAGCTGCGCTAGGAGAGAGACCATGAAGACATCACGACTCAAGCTGGCTGGTAGTGGACTGTTGCTGGCGGCAGGCTTGCTCTTCACGAGCTGGAGCGCCCGAGCTCTGGCGGAAGATACCCCGATACCGCTGGTCATGGAGCAGAGCATCACGGGCGTCATCGACGAGCGAGAGGGAGATCAGCTGCTCGTCGACGACATGGGGTTCGTGCTTCAGCCGGATAGCCGGATACTCAATCGCAATGGGCGCGAGCTGAAGGCCTTCCATCTCACGCCGGGGCAGGAGGTCGAGGTGCGCTTCGACCCACGTGGTGAGCCGAAGCAGGTCATCGACATCACGCTGCTGCGTCGGGGGCGCTGATGAGCAGGCGAACAGGGGGGGCTCGGGCACAAGGCGGCTTCGGTCTGCTGGAGCTCATGATAGCCGTGGCCATCATCGGCATTCTGGCGGCGATCGCCTATCCCAGCTATCAGGATCAGGTGGAGCGCTCACGTCGTACCGACGCCACCACCGCACTGCTGGCGCTTGCCCAGACGCAGGAGCGCATCATGGCAACCTGCGGTGAATACGCGACGGCCAGCGTGACAGCGGCGACCAGCTGTGGAGATGCGCTCGGAGGTGGCGGCGATGGTATCGGGCTGGGACAGGCAGATGCCGTCAGTGAGGAAGGTTTCTACAACCTGGTCGTCGCAGGAGATGCAGACAGCTATACCCTGACCGCCACTGCCACCGGCAGTCAGGCCAATGATCAGGACTGCGCCACCTTTACGCTCACGGAGTTGGGAGTGAAGGGAGCGGCAGTCCTTGAGGACTCGGAAGATACCGACAGCAGTGATTGTTGGTAGGCACTGACAACCGACATTGCATGGCAAGCGCCTGAAGCCTCGATCTACGATGATCGGGGCTTTTTTGTCTGGTGGGTGAGGCTCAGCCCAGAAATATGGAATAACGGTGATTATGGGGAGTTTTCGGAATGATGGGTAATCTTGTGTAACATAATGATTCCATCTGTGGTTCATAGACGTTAAATTGCCCAATTTCACGCCCTGCAGGGTGCTTTGGCCTGCGTGGCTTTCAGGGGTAAGACGATGCAGCTTTTTCCTGCACTTCGGCATGGATGTCGGCAGGGCCGCCAGCAAGGCTTCACGTTGATTGAACTGATGATCACGCTGGCCATTCTCGTGATCACCATTACGATCGCCGTGCCCGCTTGGCAAGGGGTAGTCGCGCGCAACGCCGTCACCGGCACGGCCGAGACGCTCGTGGCTTCCATCAACTATGCGCGTAGCGAGGCGGTGGCCAGCGGTAACGACATCACGCTCTGCCCCCTGAATGCCCAGGGTAATGCCTGCATGAATTCCACCAGCTGGAGCAATGGCTGGGCGGTGGTGCAGGGCAGTCAGGCCGAGGCACGGGCGTCGCTGGGCGATGACCTGTTGCGCGTGTTTGATGCCGCCATCACCGTGCAGGCGAGTGTTGCCGGCGTGACCTTCGATGATCAGGGTGCGACCTCTGATTCCACCTGGTTGTTGATCTGTGACCAGTCGGGCGGGCAGGGTCATCGCCAGCTTGAATTGACGCCCATCGGACGAGTATTGACGGAGACTTATGGCAGCGATGACCAGAGTTGCTGAGCTTGGCGTGCCCCGCGCAAGCGACGGTCAGCAAGGTACCAGCCTGCTTGAGGCGTTGATCGCGCTGCTGTTGATGGGGCTGACATTGCTGGGTTTCGGGCTCATGCAGATGGAGAGCCTGCAGGCCAACAACGAGAGTTATGCGCGCACCGAAGCTCGTATTCTCCTGGTCAGCATGGCTGAGCGCATCCAGGCCAACCCCGATGGTGTGGATGACTATGATGGTCTTTCCACCGCGGGGGCAGGAAATCCGGGGGGGTGCCCCTGCAGTGTTGCCGAGCTTGCCGCCCGTGACGTGGCGGTGTGGGCGGACAGGCTTGAGGACAGCAGTCTGAACGCGCCGGTCGGGTCCATCGCCAGTAGTGGTAGCGACCTTCTCACCCTGACCCTCGGCTGGAGCGGCGCCGCGCAGCTCGGGCAGAACGAAGACAGCATGGACGCCGATGCCCAGGCATTGAGCGAGACCCTACAGATACGAGTGGTGCCCTGATGTCGTCGAAAGCCTTCCTCTCGCTGCGAGCCTTTGCATCGCGCTCGCCTCGGGCGTCGCGCTCGATTCCCTCACGGCGTGCCCAGCAAGGCGTCGGCCTGGTCGAATTGATGCTGGCGCTGGTGCTGGGGCTGTTCATTTCCGCCATGGCGCTGGAATACTTTTTGGCCTCGCGTTCTACCCTCAACACCACGTCTGCCGTCTCTTACCTGCAGGAATCTGCGCGCCACGTCACGCGTCGCCTGCAGCCATTGGTGCGCAATGCCGGTTTTTCCGGCTGTGCGTCGGTGAGCAGTGTCAGTGATGGTACCGGCAGTCATGCGCTGTCCGATTCTCCTCTGACGGCCGAGTCCGATACGGTGGCGGAGATCACCTATGACCGTCTGGCCTTGCAGGTACCGGCGCTGGGGGCGCAACGCGGTTGGCAACTCGGGGCGAGCGTCGCCCAGGGCGATACCTCGCTGACCCTGGAGGACTACACCTCCGGCACGCTGGAAACGGACAGCGTCGTGCTGATCAGCGACTGCGAGAGCGGCGACATTGCACGCCTCTCGGGCGATGGCAACAACTCGCTCGATCTGTCGAGCGCCGTCGAGCACGGCTATGGCGGCACCATACAGACCCAGGCGTATGTCTATCCACTGCAGCGTTGGTACCTGTTGCTGTCACAGGCCGATGACGATTCCCCCGTTCGGCTCTGTCTGAACGGCGAGGATGTCGATGGTGACCCGACCGCAGGCTGTGGCGAAGAAGTGGCGCGATACGTCGAAGCGTTCAACCTGACCTTCGATACGGCCTCCGGCAGCGGTAGCGCGAGTCGCTTTGCCGTGGAGCGTAGCGTGGCGGAAGTGGAAGCCGCGAACGACTGGAGCAGTGTTAGACGGATCCACATCAGTCTGACCCTCAAGACGCCGCCGACGATCAATGTCGAGGGAGAGGGGGACGGTGAGTTGCAACGCACCTTCGATATCACCCTGAGCCCGAGGAATATCGGTCTATGAACCAGTTGAGTTCTCCCCGGCCGCCGCGCCAGCAAGGCATGGCATTGCTGGTCGTGCTGATCATGCTGATCGTGGTGGGCGTGATGGCGGTGACAGGCAATGAAGATACCCAGTTGCAGACCCGCATGTTGATGAATACCCAGTTCTACGACAACGCCTATGCGGAGGCCGAAAGTCTTCAGCAACAGGCGGAGAGTCGTCTGCTCGAGGGGGAGCTGACCCTGGATGATTTCGGCGGGGACGGCTTCTACGACGTGACGGCGGGGGAGGAGCTGGGCTTCGATCCTCTGCAGGCAGACGCCTGGGAGGGAGAGGGTGTCTTGAGCGGTGATGCGGCTGACAACGGCAACTATGTCATCGAGTACCTCGGGGAGACGACGGAAGGCGTTCTGAATGACGATAACCTGAGCAGCAGCAAGTTGTTGAATGCCTTCCGCATCACGGCCGCCGGCTGGAGTCTTGAGAGCGCAGGTGACCCTGAGAGCAAGAAGCGTGCACTGGCAGTGGTGCAAAGCGAAATCATGATGGCCGATTGAAGGGAATCTATCGATGAAATCGAAGCACTCACCCCGCCGCAGCGGCTTGCGTCGTCTTCACCTGCCAGCCTTGCTGTCAGGCGGACTGCTGGTCGCCTTGCCCGTGCTGGCAGACAGCGACACGCTACTCCAGTTGCCCACCACCCAGAGCGTCGGCGTTACCCCCAACGTCCTGCTGGTATTGGATGATTCGGGCTCGATGACCTGGGAAGACACCTTTGATGGTGGTAGCTCCTACCAGGGTTACAGCATGCTGTATGCAGAGCAGGAAGTTTGCACCACCACGACGAACAACGGGAACGGCAGGAGGAACAATAGAACGACGACAACCTGCGAAGATGTCTTCAAGCCGCAAGACCTTTCTAATAAATACTTCTGTGCCGATTCCAATAGCCAGGCCTATGACCCGGATCAGACTTATCTGCCCTGGAAATTGGGCAATGGTGACGAGCGCTACGATGACATGGACCCGACAGCGGCGTGGATTGATTTCAATGAAGGCGATGATGAAGACAATCTGGTTGACCTGACGGACCCGGACCTCGAGTTTCGTTATTATACTGGCAGCAATTGTAGTGACAGTAGTGAAGTCCAGGTCTCGGATCTCACCCCGGATGAGCAGGTCAACTATGCCAACTGGTTCACTTATTATCGCAGTCGCCTGAATGTCGGCAAGGCTGCCGGGCTCGAGCTGCTTTCAGATATCGAATATCGTACCGGCTTCATTACCATCAACCCCGGTTCTGAAACGGCCACCAAGGTGAAGGTCGATGATATTCTGGATTCGATCATAGAATATGTCACCAATGTACTGGGTAATCTGGTATCAGTCGTCACGACAAGTGACAGTGGCAACGATCATCTTGATGATATCAAGGATGCCATCGTCAAAACGGAAATCAGCTCAAGCAACACCTATGTATCGACGCCCTTGCGTGAGGCACTCTATCGCGCTGGTGAATATTACAGTGACAATTACTCCAGCCTGGGCTCCACACCGATTCTTTCCGAAGATGAAGGTGGCATGTGTCAGCAGAACTTCACTGTTTTGATCACGGATGGTTTCTGGAATTCCGAGAACTCTACCGCCTCCAATAACATTGAAAGCAAGATCGGCGATGCCAATGGTGACGGACGGACCTGGCGGGAAAGTTATAACTACAATTATGGCGGTTATGCCACGTTGGCGGATGTTGCTTATTATTATGCCCATAATGATCTGTTGCCGAAGCTTGGAAGCGGGACCTATGAAAAGCAGGTAATGACGACCTATACGGTGGCATTCGGTGTCGAGTCGACCAGTAATGATTGGGATGACAAGGATCGCGTCATCGAGAGCAGCTCCAGCACCATCGATGATCTGGAACAGGCGGCCATCGATGGCGGCGGCTCCTACTTCAATGCCTCCAGCCCGACGGACCTCGTCTCGGCGCTGGCGGCAATCGCCTCCGAGATCGTCGCGGTAGGCAACAGTGTCAGTGGTCTCTCCACCAACCTGACGACGGCCAGTGTCGAGACGGACAGCCGACTGGTCGAGAGCCGCTATTCCGCCTCGACCTGGACGGGAGATGTGGTGGCTTCGTCGGTTCAGGAGGGCAAGGATGTCGAGGACGACGACCAGGTCTGGAGTGCTGCCACCCAGCTGAGTGAGGCATTGGAGGATGAGGATGGCCTTGAATCGCGTACGGTCTTTACCATGTCCGGCGGCAACGGAGTCGAGTTCACGCCCGACAACGCGGGCCGCCTGAGCTCCAGCCAGCGCAATGATCTCGCGCGCATGGAGGTCGGTGGCAACTCCACCGATGACTACGTGGAGGCGGCGATCGAGTGGCTGCGGGGCAGCGATGAATACGAAGGTGATGGCCTGCGCAATCGCACTGGCGTCCAGCTGGGCGACATCATCGGCTCGTCGCCTGTCGTCGTGACACGTGACGACTCAACGACAGAGGGCAGTGTCTTCGTCGGGGCCAACGACGGCATGCTGCATGCTTTCGACCTCAAGACCGGCAACGAGCAGTTCGCCTATATTCCGGAACTGCTTTACAGCGAAGAGGACGACGCAGGGCTGGGGTATCTGACGGACCCGGGCTATCAGCATCGCTACTATGTCGACGGTGAACTGCGTCTGGCCAGCCTGAATGGTGAGGAGTGGCTGGTATCCGGTCTCGCCGGTGGTGGGCGCGGCCTGTTCGCGCTCAATGTCACCAAGGCCGTGGCAGGCGAAGACTTCGACGAAGATGATGTGGTGCGCTGGGAATTCGGTGCCAGCGACGATGATGACATGGGGCATGTCTACGGCAGCGCGCATATCGTGTCACTGAACAACGGCGACAGCGCGGTGCTGGTCGGCAACGGGCTGGAAACGGCCGATGAGAACGCCGCGCCGACGTTGTTCGCGCTGGAGCTTGATGGCGTCAATGCCGGCGGCGTGATCGCCAAGCTGTCCCCCAGCGGAGTGACCGGCGGATTGGCAAACCTGCAGGTCGCGGACCTCGACAGCAATGGCACCGTCGATTTCGCCTATGGTGGGGATCTGCAGGGACGGCTGTGGAAGTTCGATCTCAGTGATGATGACAGCAGCAAGTGGACGGTCACGCGTCTGTTCACGGCCTGTGCCACGAGTCTTTCGGGTGGCGAATGTCCGACGGCCGCGCTGCAGCCCATCACGGTCAAACCGACGCTCAGCCGCTACTCCGGCGGCACGCAGACCATGACCTCGCCCAATCTGCTGGTCTCCTTCGGAACAGGGCAGGACATGTACGCTGATGCCGAGGACGAGGCCTGGGTCACCCAGAGCCTCTATACCGTGCTGGATGCTGGTGGCAGCCATACCAGCTTGATGCGCAGCAACCTCGAGGAGCGGACTTTCGTCAGTGGCAGCTACACCAACGGCGAGCTGACAGGCCGGACCCTTGGCGGCGACAGCTTCAGCTATTACCCCAGCCAGCTGGAAGATCAGGACAGCGATCGCTTCGGCTGGTATCTGGATCTGGACGCCTCCGAGCAGGAAGAGCTGGTCGAGCCGGCCAATCTGCTCTCCAACCTGGTGGTCTTCTCCACCAGCACATCCAGTACCGGAACCAACTTCTGTGAAAGTACCGGCGGTGGCTGGCTGGTCGCGCTGGACACCGAGACAGGGCTGCCGACCTATGACGATAGTCAGGGCAGCTATGTGACCATCTTCGACTTCAACCAGGATGAGGCCTTCAGCGCCGATGACCTGGTCGGCACTCTCGTTGATGACACCGTCGCCGTCGGCAATGTCATCGTCAGCGTCAAGTTGAGCGGCACACCGACATCCAGTGTCAGTGTCGGCGATACGGTCTACGTGGGTACCAGTTCGCTAGGCAGCGAGGAGGGCGGTGTCTCGTCCTACGATCTCAACGTATCCAGCTCGACGGATACCGGCCGTGTCTCCTGGTATCAGCTGCGCTGAGCCCGTCTCGGTCATGAGGCAAGGATGACATGCTGCGCCGCCACGCCTTTCCCGGGGTGGCGGCGCCTTGCCTTTCAGCAAGGTGTACTTCCTTCAGGCAGGCTTGCCCGGAGCCTTTTAGCCGAGTCTTGCGCCTTGGTCTTTCACTCAAGCCCTTCGTCTTAGCCTTTCACCCAAGTCCTTCATTCACGTTCTTCAAGGAATCACTTCATGGCCAGTATTTTCTCTTCCCGTTCGCGTCTGTCTCGGCGTCGGTACGCCTCAGGCTTCACCCTGACGGAGATCATGATCGTGATCGTCATCGTCGGCATCCTCGCGGCGATCGCCTACCCGAGCTATCAGGATCAGGTGATCCGCTCGCGTCGTGCCGATGGGCAGGCGGCACTGATGTCATTGGCCCAGGCCCAGGAGCGTTACATGGCGCGTTGCGGCGGCTACGCGACCAGCATCGCCGGCGACAGTGATTGTGATGAGGAAGGGCTGGGACGTGCCACCGAGTCGCCGGAAGGCTATTACGCCCTGAGCCTGGAGGATGGCGCCACGACGACCCGCTTCACGCTCATCGCAACCGCGGTGGCGCCTCAGAGTGCCGATACCGACTGCCCCGCGCTGACTCTTACCAATACCGGTGTCCGTGACACGACCGGCGATGGCGATTGCTGGTAGCCGCGAAGCCCTCGGCTATGGCCAATGCTGGAGACGCTGCTCAATGCTGGAGACTTGGCGCAATGCTGGATTGCATGTGGCTCGCTTGCACCGCCTTGCGGGCGGCGTATTCTTGACCCCTTTCCCGGGCTGATGGCAGGAGCGAACAGGCGTGAATGACTTTGTGGTGGTAGGCGGTGGCGTGATCGGCATGCTGACCGCGCTGGAGCTGGCGGATGGCGGTGCCGAGGTCACGCTGATCGAGCGAGGCCAGTGTGGGCGTGAGGCGTCATGGGCGGGCGGTGGTATCGTCTCACCGTTGTATCCGTGGCGTTATAGCGCGCCGATCTCGCGCCTGTCTGCCTGGTCGGAAGGCTTCTATCCTACGCTGGCCGAGCGTCTGATCGCGTCCACCGGCATCGACCCCGAATATCGCCAGCAGGGTCTGCTGTACCTGAATGTCGAGGATGCCGAGCAGGCACTGGCCTGGTCCCGTGAATATGCCAAGCCGCTGACGCGCGTGGACGCCGGCTTCGTCTATGACAAGGCACCGGCGGTCGCGCCCGGTTGCGAGTCGGCGCTGTGGATGCCGACGCTGGGCAGCATCCGCAATCCGCGTCTGGGCAAGTCATTGCGTGCCGCGCTCGACGCTCACCCGCGCGTGCGCCTGCTGGAGAATGTCGCGGTGCAGGGCATTCTGCTGCAGGACGACACCGCCATTGGCGTACAGACCGCCAATTCGGTGTTGTCTGCCGGGCAGGTCGTGGTCTGCGGTGGTGCCTGGAGTCGTGAGATTCTGAGCGAAGCGGGGCTCGAGCTGCCGGTACGTCCGGTGCGCGGTCAGATGGTGCTGTTCAAGGCACCCAAGGGGCTGGTGGAGCGCGTGGTGCTCAAGAATGGACGCTACGTGATTCCGCGTGCCGATGGTCGTGTGGTCGCGGGGTCGACGCTGGAAGAGGTCGGTTTCGACAAGGCCACCACCGAGGAAGCTCGCGAGTCACTGATCAAGAGCGCCTGCGAGATCATCCCCGCGCTTGCCGAGTGTGAGGTCGAGCACCACTGGGCGGGACTGCGCCCGGGTTCACCGACCGGCACGCCGTTCATCGGCGCCGTGCCGGAGCGCCGCCATCTGCACGTCAACGCGGGCCACTACCGCAATGGCTTGGTACTGGCGCCGGCCTCGACCCGCCTGCTGGCGGACCAGTTGCTGGGCCGTACGCCGATCATCGACCCCGCCCCCTACCAGCCTGAGGCCCTGCTGGCCGAGATCGCCACGCTGGATACGGCGTCAAATGCCGGTGAGACCCGCTGGGCCTGAGTGATTGTGTGCCGTCTTTCGTCATCGAGCGCTTTGCCTCGGTGGCGAATCATTTGCGCGGTCCTTCATCGAGGAAGTGTTGCTGGTGTTCCTGGCAGCAGAAGTGCAGCGCCTCATGGCGGATGGCGTCATTTTCCGGCAGATGCAGATCGCAGTAGGCGCAGCGCACCATGTTCTGAGCCTCGCGCTCGGC
The DNA here is from genome assembly GCF_016495405.1 of Cobetia sp. cqz5-12. Taxonomy (NCBI): domain Bacteria; kingdom Pseudomonadati; phylum Pseudomonadota; class Gammaproteobacteria; order Oceanospirillales; family Halomonadaceae; genus Cobetia; species Cobetia sp. cqz5-12. Next base: position 3,945,630 of record NZ_CP044522.1, on the reverse strand, counting down.
AGGCTGGCCGTCACTGTGGCTGTCCTGGCTCAGCTTCCATTGGCGATACATGCGGTAAAGGCGCAGGCCGGCCCAGAACAGGGCGACGAAAACCAGCAGACGGATGATCAACAGGCTCATTCCTATATGACTCCCAGATGAGGCGGCGCGCGTGGCTTTTGCCAGCGGCGCGACCTTGCGGGACAATGGCGGCCAACATGATGACAGGTGGGCCGGTGCACGGCTCAGTGATCTGAGCCAGATGTCTGGCCACAGTGTACTGGCCCCTTATCGAACCGCCAATCGAGAGATCCTTACCGCATGCAAGATCTGACTCTGGTGATGGCCCAGCTCGACCCGCTGGTCGGTGATATTCCCGGCAACACTGCGCGTGCCATCGAATCGGTGCGTGAAGCGAGTCTTGAGCACAAGGCCGATGTCGTAGTACTGCCCGAGTTGTGTCTGACCGGCTACCCGCCGGAAGACCTGCTGCTGCGCGAGTCCATGGAAGCGCGCCTGGAAGAGGCACGCGCGCAGATGGCGAAGAAGGTCGCGCCGGGCGTGATGGTCATCGTCGGCTATCCCGGCATGCGAGATGGCAAGCGCTACAACCTCGCTGGCGTACTCAAGGACGGTGAATGGGTCGCCGAATATGCCAAGCAGGCCTTGCCCAACTATCAGGTCTTCGATGAGCAGCGCTACTTCACGCCGGGCAGCGAGCCGTGTGTGGTCGAGTGCCGTGGCGCCCGTCTGGGCATCGTCATCTGTGAAGACCTGTGGGACGGCGCACCGATCCGTCAGGCGCGGGATGCCGGTGCCGAGATTCTCGTCAGTCTCAATGCCTCGCCCTATCATCTGGAGAAGCCGGCCGAGCGCAATCAGCTGTTCGCCGAGCGGGCAGCCGAGGTCAATTGCCCGCTGGTCTACGTCAATCAGATCGGTGGTCAGGATGAGCTGGTCTTCGATGGGGGCTCTGCCGCCATCGATGCCGACGGCAAGACCTGCGTGCAGGCGCCGTGGTGGGATGTCGGCCTGATGCCGGTGCAGTTCCTGAAGGAGGAAGGTGGCAGCTGGGTGCCGCAGAGCGGCGAGATCGCCGAGCTGCTGTCGCCGGAAGAGTCACTCTACTGTGCGCTGGTCACCGGGCTGCGTGACTACGTCAACAAGAGTGGCTTCAAGGGCGTGGTACTGGGTCTTTCCGGCGGCATCGATTCCGGGCTGTCGCTGGCGATTGCCGTCGATGCCCTCGGTGCCGACCGCGTGCATGCCGTGATGATGCCGTATCACTACACCGCGGACATCTCCAAGGAAGACGCTGCCGAGCAGGCCAGGCTGCTGGGCGTGAATTACGAGGTGATGCCCATCGCGCCGATGGTCGAGGCCTTCACCGAGACCCTGGCGGAGAGCTTCGCCGGCAGCGAGCGCGACACCACCGAGGAGAATCTGCAGTCGCGCTGTCGTGGCGTGCTGCTGATGGCCATCTCCAACAAGAAGGGCCTGATGGTGCTGACCACCGGCAACAAGAGCGAGATGGCGGTGGGTTACGCCACGCTCTACGGCGATATGGTCGGCGGCTACAACGCGCTCAAGGATGTCTACAAGAGCTGGGTGTTCCGCCTCGCCAACTGGCGCAACACCATGGGCCCGGCGATTCCGGAGCGTGTCATCACGCGCCCGCCGTCCGCCGAGCTCGCCGAAGACCAGCTCGACAGTGATTCGCTACCGGATTACGACACCCTGGATGCGATTCTCACCCACTATATCGAGGGTGACATGAGCGCCGAGGCGATCATCCGCTCGGGCTTCGAGGAAGAGGATGTCTATCGCGTGGTGCGTCTGGTCGACCGCACCGAGTACAAGCGTCGTCAGGCGCCGGTGGGCGTGCGCGTCACGCCACGCGGCTTCGGGCGTGATCGTCGCTACCCGATCGTCAATGGCTGGGTGGCCGGCGATTGAGGCGATTCATGTCCGGTGTCAGGGATTGCGGATTCTTTGCGCAAGCCGCTGAAAGCGCCTGAATCCGACGATTCTGGCCATGCTGTCAGCACGAAAAAAGCCCGTGATCGATGATCACGGGCTTTTCGATGGTGACGCCTGCCGGTCGTCAGACCGTCAGGTCGTCAGCCTTCACGTAACGCGGCTCGAAGGTACGGCCATCCAGACGTTCGTTGTCCGGATCATTCTGGATCAGCACCTTGAGCGTCTCGCTGGCACGGTCACGCAGACCGAGGCCCAGATAGCCCTCGACCATCACGGCCAGCGCATCGCGGGTGGCAGGAGTGTTAGGGTAGTGCTCAATGACCCACTCACCACGCTTCACGGCAGCCAGATAGGCCTGCTTGCGCAGGTAGAAATCGGCTGTCTGCAGCTCGCCGCGCGCCAGTACGTTGCGCAGATAGATGATGCGCTGACGGGAATCTGCCGCGTAGGTGCTGTTGGGGAAGCGACGCACCAGCTCACCGAAGTCGACGTAGGCATCGCGTGTCGCGCCCAGGTCACGCTTGGAAATATCGATCAGATCGAGGGATTCCAGGCTGAAACGACCCGCGCTGTACGCTGCCAGTCCACGCATGTAGTAGGCATAATCGACCTGCGGGTGATCGGGGTGCAGGCGAATGAACCGGCTGGCCGCGGCACGTGCCGCCTCCCAGTTGTCGACCTGGTAATAGGCGTAGATCAGCTCCAGCTGCGACTGTTCGGCGTAGCTGCCGAACGGGAAGCGAGTATCCAGGGCTTCAAGTTGTTGCACAGCGGAGTTGAAGCGGCTGGTATCCAGGGAAACCTGGGCCTGACGATACAGGTCCTGCTCCTGAAGATCCGGTGCCGGCTCGTTGGACGCACAGCCAGCCAGCAAGGTGCTGGCCAGGGCGAGGGCAGTCAAGGGAAGGGCGCGCATCGGTTTCCTCATCTCGGGCAATCCATGGCGGGCATGCTAGAATCCGCCGATCCGCACTCACTATAAAGCAAAGGCCCTTTCGTGCGAAACGGCCTCAGAGAGCAATATGGCAGACACCATCAACCGCGAAGAGCGGATCCCGGAGGCGATGATTGGCATGCGCCTTGATCAGGCCTGCGCCGAGATCTTCTCCGACTATTCCCGCGAGCGTCTCAAGCACTGGATCAAGACCGGTGCGCTGACCCTCGACGGTGCCGCCGTCAAACCCCGCGAGAAGGTCTATGGCGGTGAACGTCTGGCCCTGACCGCCGAGCTGGAAGAAGAAGTCAGCCACGAGCCGGAAGATATCGAGCTCGAGATCGTCTATGAAGATGACGACGTGCTGGTCATCAACAAGGAGCACGGCATGGTCGTGCACCCGGGTGCGGGTAACCACGATGGCACGCTGCTCAACGCCATCCTGCATCATTGCCCGGGCAATTCCATGATGCCGCGTGCCGGTATCGTGCATCGTCTCGACAAGGACACCAGCGGACTGATGGTGGTGGCCAAGTCATTGACCGCCCAGGCGGACCTGGTCGAGCAGCTGCAGGCCCGTACCGTGTCACGCGAGTACGATGCCGTCGTCACGGGCGTGCTGACCTCCGGTGCCACCGTGGATGCGCCCATCGGGCGTCACCCCAAGGACCGCAAGCGTCAGGCCGTCACCCACAGTGGCAAGCCGGCGGTCACCCACTTCCGCGTGGTCGAGCGTTTCCGGGGGCACACCCATATCCGCTGCAAGCTGGAAACCGGGCGTACCCACCAGATTCGCGTGCACATGGCACACCAGCGCTATCCGCTGGTCGGAGACCCGGTCTACGGCGGGCGTCTGAAGCTGCCGCCGGGGGCCAGTGACCCGCTCAAGGAGCTGCTGCGTCAGTTCCCGCGTCAGGCACTGCATGCCCGCCGTCTCGCCTTCATCCACCCGATCACGGGCAAGGAAGTCGAATTCCGCGCCGAGATGCCGGGCGACATGCTGGTGTTGATCGACTATCTCAAGGAAGACATCGCTCGCTGAGGCGGCAGGCTCGCGCGACACGCCGCACAAGGAGAGGTTATGCACGACGAGAGTCTACGCCCGACCCTGATACTGCCGGACTGGCCCGCGCCGAGCCCGGTGCAGGCCTTCGTGACCACGCGTGAGAGCGGCCCCAGTCAGGGGCCGTATGCCGGCTTCAATCCGGCGCTGCATGTCGGCGATGACCCGGCGATGGTGGCGCAGGTGCGCGAGCTGCTCGCCGCGGAAGTCGATGACGGCCGTCCGCTGGCGTGGCTGGACCAGGTGCACGGCACTCAGGTGGTAGATGCCTTCGATGTCTGCCACGCCGAGGGCCGGCCAGATACTCCGCCACGGGCGGATGCCTGCATCAGTACCGGCACCGGGCAGGCCTGTGTGGTGATGACGGCGGACTGCCTGCCGGTGCTGTTCTGTGATCGGCAGGGCACGCGTGTCGGCGTGGCGCATGCGGGTTGGCGCGGGCTGGTCGAAGGCGTGCTGGAAGCCACCATCGAGCATCTTGGTGATGACCCCGGCGAGCTGATGGCCTGGCTGGGCCCGGCGATCTCCAATGCCCAGTTCGAGGTAGGCCCCGAGGTGCGTGATGCCTTCATCGCGGATCTGCCCGAGGCCGATGATGCCTTCGAGGCCAGCCCCTACCGGCTAGGTCACTACATGGGGGATCTCTACAAGCTGGCACGCCTGCGTCTCGAGCGTGCCGGAGTCGGTCATGTCAGTGGCGGCCACTTCTGTACCGCCTCGGAATCACGCTTCTATTCACACCGGCGTGACGATGGGGTGACTGGACGCCTCGCCACAGTGATCTGGCTGCGCTGAGGCGCTGATCAGGAATCGCTGATCGAGAATTGGGTCAGCGCATTCCACAAGCTCGACATGCAGTACCCACAAACGCCCCGTTGACCTGATGTCTCAGGTTGGCGGGGCGTTTCTGCATGTGGCAAAGATGATGGCCGGCGGGTCGTCATCGTGGCGGCGGGAATCTGACCTGGATCAGGCAAATGTCACACCATGCTGCAGCGCGGCGAATCCTGCCTTGAAAGCCGTGCGCCAGCCCCCATCTTGAGAGTCAGATACGAAATGTTACAGGCGAAGCTCCTGAGAAAAGGAGTACCGCCATGACTCTCAGGAGAAGGCACCATGCGCATCGACAAACTCACCAGCAAGCTGCAGAACGCTCTGGCGGATGCCCAGTCACTCGCCGTCGGGCGAGGCCATAATGAAATTCACCCGCAGCATCTGCTGCTGGCACTGCTGGAAGACCGCGATGGCGGTCTCAAGGCACTGGTCAACAAGGCGGGCGGCGATGCCACCAGCCTGATGAGTGGCCTCAAGCGCCAGCTGGATGATCTGCCGACCGTGTCCCAGTTCGACGGGAATGTCGCGCCCTCGCAGGCACTCGGCAAGCTTCTGAATCTGGCCGATCGTGAAGCGCAGAAGCGCGGCGATCAATACATCGCCTCCGAGCTCGCGCTACTGGCCGCGCTGGAGCTGGGTGGTGATCTGGGCAAGCTGTTCACCTCATCGGGCATCAAGAAGCCCGCTCTGACCTCCGCCATCGATGCACTGCGTGGTGGCGAAGCCGTGGGCGACGCCGATGCCGAGAACAATCGTGAAGCGCTCAACAAATACACGCTGGATCTCACCGAGCGCGCGCGGGATGGCAAGCTCGACCCGGTGATCGGGCGTGACGAGGAAATTCGCCGCACGATTCAGGTCCTTCAGCGTCGCACCAAGAACAACCCGGTGCTGATCGGTGAGCCCGGCGTCGGCAAGACCGCCATTGTCGAGGGGCTGGCCAGCCGTATCGTCAATGGCGAGGTGCCGGAAGGCCTCAAGAACAAGCGCGTGCTATCTCTCGACATGGGCTCGCTGCTGGCAGGGGCCAAGTTCCGCGGTGAGTTCGAGGAGCGCCTCAAGTCCGTCCTCAAGGAGCTGGCGCAGGAAGAAGGTCAGGTCATCCTGTTCATCGACGAGCTGCACACCATGGTCGGCGCGGGCAAGGCCGAAGGCGCGATGGATGCCGGCAACATGCTCAAGCCGGCACTGGCGCGTGGCGAGCTGCACTGTGTCGGTGCCACCACGCTTGACGAGTATCGCCAGTACATCGAGAAGGATGCCGCGCTGGAGCGCCGCTTCCAGAAGGTGCAGGTGGATCAGCCCAGCGAGGAAGACACCATCGCCATCCTGCGTGGCCTGAAGGAGCGCTACGAGGTGCACCACGGTGTCGACATCACCGACAGCGCCATCATCGCCGCCGCACGGCTGTCCTCGCGTTACATCACGGACCGCCAGCTGCCGGACAAGGCGATCGACCTGATCGATGAAGCCGCGTCACGCATCCGCATGGAGCTGGATTCCAAGCCGGAGGAGATGGACCGTCTCGACCGCCGCCTGATCCAGCTCAAGATGGAGCGTGAGGCGCTCAAGAAGGAGACCGATGAGGCGGCGCTCAAGCGTCTCGGCGCGCTTGAGGACCAGATCTCGGAGCTGGAGCGGGAATACGCCGACCTCGATGAAGTCTGGAAGGCCGAGAAGTCCAGCATCCAGGGCGCGGCCCAGTTCAAGGCCGAGCTGGAACAGGCTCGTATCGATCTGGAGCAGGCGCGTCGCGCCGGCGACCTCAGCCGCATGTCGGAACTGCAGTACGGCGTGATTCCGGGGCTCGAGAAGCAGATCAGCGAAGCCGGCGAAGGCGAGGCGGATACCTCCGGCCACGTGTTGCTGCGCTCCAATGTCACCGAGGAAGAAATTGCCGAGGTCGTCTCGCGCTGGACCGGTATTCCGGTCGCCAAGATGCTCGAGGGCGAGCGTGACAAGCTGCTGCGCATGGAAGAGGCGCTGCACGAGAAGGTGATCGGCCAGGACGAGGCGGTGATCGCGGTATCCAATGCGGTGCGGCGCTCACGCGCGGGGCTGTCGGACCCGAACCGTCCCAACGGCTCCTTCCTGTTCCTCGGCCCGACCGGGGTCGGCAAGACGGAGCTCTGCAAGTCGCTGGCCAACTTCCTGTTCGATACCGAAGAGGCGATGGTGCGCATCGACATGTCCGAGTTCATGGAGAAGCACTCCGTGGCTCGCCTGATCGGCGCGCCTCCCGGCTATGTCGGCTATGAAGAGGGCGGCTATCTGACTGAGGCCGTGCGCCGCAAGCCGTACTCCGTGCTGCTGCTCGACGAGGTCGAGAAGGCGCATCCGGATGTCTTCAACATCCTGCTGCAGGTGCTGGAAGATGGCCGTCTGACCGATGGCCAGGGGCGCACCGTCGACTTCCGCAATACCGTGATCGTGATGACCTCCAACCTGGGGTCGGAAATGATCCAGCGCATGAGTGGCCTCAATGGCGAGCTCGCGGACGAGGAAGACACGCAAGAGAGTGTCGATCGCAAGGCGGCCTTCCAGTACGACGACATGAAGACGGCAGTCATGGAAGTCGTCGGCAATCACTTCCGCCCGGAGCTGATCAACCGCATCGATGAAGTGGTCGTGTTCCACGCCTTGGGACAGGCGCAGATCGCCTCCATCGCCGGCATTCAGCTCGAGCGGCTCAAGGCGCGTCTGGCCGATCGCGATCTCGGCTTCGAGATCACCGATGCCGCGATGGCGCTGCTGGCCAAGGCAGGCTTCGATCCGGTCTACGGTGCGCGTCCGCTCAAGCGCGCCATCCAGAGCCGTATCGAGAACCCGCTGGCCCAGGCGCTGCTGGGCGGTGAATTCGTGCCCGGTGACGTGATCCAGGTCGGCGAAGAGGGCGGAGAACTGACCTTCACGCGCTGAATCGCGCACCCGTGAGTGACGCCCCACCGTGACGGAAGTCTGTCTTCCGCTTGCGGTGGGGCGTTTTCGTGTCTGCCGTCCGGGCGCAAAATGACAACCCGGGGTGAGGCAGGCTGAAATTCACGAAGCAGAAAATTGCGAATTTATTGCCATTGGTGAGGTTTCACGCACGCTTATGGCCTGATTCATTGTTATCGGTGTGGCATTTGGCGCAGGCGGCGCACACTGGCGTAAGGTTGAGTTGACAGCCCCTTGCGGCTGTTGGACTCTTGACCATTCCTGATTGCGGGCGCGGCCATTCGGGCGACCCTCGAAGCGCCGCGTGAAGGACAGACGCTGAGTCGCTGTCCGCCTGTCAAAGGATACGCCGGTCCGGGTACGCCAACCGTACCGACCGGCCATCAGCCCCGACCGCATCCAACCGATGCGACAAGAGTGCAGGCCCTAACCGGGCCGCAGACGCCAGGGTTTGGCATCAGGTGCCGCAATTTCTGCGGTAGCGACATTCAGGTCGCACTCGATCCGGCTTGCGCATTGCCGCCGGACGCACTCGAGACCTCCAGGGGAGAATAACCAAGTGGAATTGCTTTCCGGCGCTGACATGATCGCCCGCGCCCTGCACGACGAGGGCGTGGAATATATATACGGCTATCCCGGTGGAGCGGCGCTGCACATCTATGACGCCCTGTTCCGTCAGGACAAGGTCCAGCACATTCTGGTCCGCCACGAACAGGCTGCTACCCACGCCGCCGATGGCTACGCACGCGCTTCCGGCAAGCCCGGAGTCGTGCTGGTCACCTCAGGCCCCGGCGCGACCAATGCCGTGACCGGTATCGCCACGGCCTACATGGACTCGATTCCCATGGTCGTGCTGTGTGGCCAGGTCGCCAGTCACCTGATCGGTGAAGACGCCTTCCAGGAAACCGACATCGTCGGTGTGACTCGCCCGATCGTGAAGCACAGCTTCTCGATCAAGCACCCGAGCGAGATTCCGGAAGTCATCAAGAAGGCCTTCTATCTGGCCTCCAGCGGACGCCCGGGGCCGGTCGTCATCGACATCCCGAAGGACATGACCGCCCCGACCGAGCGTTACGAGTACAGCTACCCCAAGAAGGTACGCATGCGCTCCTATAGCCCGGTCACCCGTGGCCACAGTGGCCAGATCAAGAAAGCCGTCGAGCTGATGCTCAAGGCACGTCGCCCGCTGTTCTTCACCGGCGGTGGTGTGGTGTCCGGGCGTGCCAGCGAAGCGCTGACTGACCTGGTACGCCGCCTCAACTTCCCGATCACCACCTCGCTGATGGGCATCGGTGCCTACCCGCAGGGCGATCGGCAGTGTCTGGGCTGGCCCGGCATGCACGGCTCCTACGAGTCGAACAATGCCATGCACCACACCGATCTGATCATCTGCATCGGTGCGCGCTTCGATGACCGCGTGACCAACAACACCTCGAAGTTCTGCCCGACGGCCAAGATCATCCACGTCGACATCGACCCGAGCTCGGTCTCCAAGACCGTGCGCGCCGATGTGCCGATCGTCGGTCCGGCCGATGCCGTGATCAACGAGATGATCAGCCTGGTGCAGGGCCGTGAGCTGGCCAATCCCGATGCACTGGAGGCCTGGTGGTCCCAGATCGATGGCTGGCGTGCCGAGCGTGAAGGCAAGCTGTATGAGCCGTCCGCCCCGGGCGAGCCGCTCAAGCCGCAGCAGGTGGTGGAAGCCGTGCACCGCGCGACGCGTGGCGAAGCCTTCGTCGCCACCGATGTCGGTCAGCACCAGATGTTCGCCGCCCAGTACTACAAGTTCCAGCGCCCCAACCGCTGGATCACCTCCGGTGGTCTGGGCACCATGGGCTTCGGCTTCCCGGCGGCCATGGGGATCAAGATGTCCTACCCGGATGACGATGTGGTGCTGTTCACCGGGGAAGGCAGCTTCCAGATGATGATGCAGGAGTTCTCGACCTGTAAGCAGTACGGGATCGGGGTCAAGATCATCAACCTCAACAACCAGTCGCTGGGCATGGTGCGTCAGTGGCAGGACCTGAACTACAAGTCCCGTCACTCGCATTCCTATATGGAGTCGCTGCCTGACTTCGTGCAGCTGGCGGGCGCCTATGGCTTCCGTGCCATCAAGGTGCACACGGTGGAGGAGCTCGAACCTGCGCTGGAAGAAGCCTTCCGCAACAAGGACGAGCTGGTGTTCCTCGACATCTATGTCGACCCGCGTGAACACGTCTATCCGATGCAGGTGCCTCTCGGCTCCATGCGTGACATGCTGCTTACGAAGACGGAGCGGACCTGATGCGCCATATCATCTCCATTCTGATGGAAAACGAACCGGGCGCGCTGTCACGGGTCGTCGGCCTGTTTTCACAGCGCAACTTCAACATCGAGACCCTCAACGTGGCCCCGACCGAAGACGCGACCCTGTCCCGTCTGACCGTCACCACGGTCGGTGAAGATCGCGTCATCGAGCAGATCACCAAGCACCTCAACAAGCTGGTGGATGTGGTCAAGCTGGTGGATCTCACCGAGGGCAGCCACATCGAGCGCGAGCTGATGCTGGTCAAGGTCAAGGCGTTGGGCGCCCAGCGTGACGAGATCAAGCGTACGGCGGACATCTTCCGTGCCCAGATCGTCGACATCACGCCGAGCCTCTACACCATCCAGATCACCGGTGACGGTGGCAAGCTGGATGCCTTCCTGGCGGCGATGCAGCCGGTAGGCGTGCTGGAAGTGGCACGTACCGGTGTCTCCGGCATCGCCCGCGGCGAGAAGGTGTTGAGCCTGTAAGACGGTGGTGGAATCGCAAGACAAGAACGGCGCCCCTCGGGGCGCCGTTTTCGTTTGATCGCTATCAGGCATCAGTCAGCGGGTCGCTGCGACGAGCCGGGCAGTTGCTCCCATAACGCGCGCACCAGCGGATGACGCAGGCGTTTCTCCTGTACGCACAGACCGACCTTGTAGGGAGTCAGGGGCGGATCGACATCGAGGATGCGCACCTGATCGGCCAGCGGCGAATTGTCGAGGACGATCTGTGGCACCACGCCGATCCCGAAGCCCAGTCCCACCATGCTGACGATGGCCTCGTTGCCGGCGACCTGGGCATACAGGCGCGGCTTGATGCCACGCTCATGGCACCAGGCATCGAAGCGCTCACGTGCCAGGCCGGTCTCCGACAGGATCATCGGCACGCGTGTCCAGTCGATGTGGTCGTCGCCCGCCGCCGAATCGTCCGCCTCGCCGATGCCTTCCAGTTGCTGGCCGGGGCCATCACGACGCGGGGCAATGAAGCGCAGCGGTGACTCGGCGAAGTCAGTGAAGGCGAGACGTGAAGGCAGCACATCGGGGCGCGCGGCGATCGCCAGGTCCTCGTGGCCCATCAAGACGCGCTCCAATGCCACGGCGGGGTCACCGGTATGCAGCTTGAGCTCCACATGCGGATGGCGGGCACGGAAGGAGGCCAGAATCTCATACAGGAAGCTGTAGCTGGCGGTCACCGAGCAGTACAGGGATAGCTCGCCACGCAGCTCATCGCTGTCTTCCAGCAGTGACTGGCGAATGTCATCCCATTGACTCAGTAATTCGCGAGCATGACGACGGAAGCGTTCTCCTGCCGGCGTCAGCGCGACGCTGCGGTTGTCGCGTTCGAACAGACTGACGCCCAGTTCCTCCTCCATGGCACGAATGGCACGTGACAGGGCAGAGGCGCTCAGGTGGCAGGCAGTGCTGGCGCGCCCGAAATGCAGCGTTTCGGCGAGGGTCAGGAATTGCTTGAGTTGACGATTGTCCATGCCGGGGTCCGCTGTCGATGAGTGCTGAAGAGGGAAATGTCTTGTGTTGCGCTATATGGCATATGATGGTGCAAATATAGCATTTTACGCAATGTCGAGGTGCAGGTAAGGTGGACTCATCGCCGCGCAGGAGGAGGACGGCAGACCTTGATCCAAGGTGCACGACCTCCCGGGGACGCAGAGCGGCCGAGACAGATGGCCGTCGGCGCTGGACACTGACACAAGCCTTTCCCTTGCGGGAAGGGGCGCAAGAACAACAGACACTCTTTCAAGATCTCACGCCATCCCGCTGACGGGGTGAGCCGCCAGGAGCAATGACGATGAAACTCTATTACGACAAGGATTGTGACCTCTCCCTCATCCAGGGCAAGAAAGTGGTCATCCTCGGTTACGGTTCCCAGGGCCACGCCCACGCGAACAACCTGAAGGAATCCGGCGTCGACGTCACCGTAGCCCTGCGTCGCTCTTCCTCCAGCTGGGCCAAGGCCGAAGCGGCTGGCCTGAAGGTTGCTGAAGTCGAGGAAGCGGTCAAGGCGGCCGACCTGGTCATGATCCTGGCGCCGGACGAGAACCAGAAGGCCATCTACGAGAACCAGGTGGAACCGAACCTGAAGCAGGGTGCGACCCTGGCCTTCGCTCACGGCTTCAACGTCCACTACAACCAGGTCGTGCCGCGTGCTGACCTCGACGTCATCATGATCGCGCCGAAGGCACCGGGTCACACCGTGCGTTCCGAGTTCGTGAAGGGCGGCGGTATCCCGGACCTGATCGCCATCCATCAGGATGCGACTGGCCAGGCCAAGGACATCGCGCTGTCCTACGCGGCAGGCGTCGGTGGCGGCCGTACCGGCATCATCGAGACCACCTTCAAGGACGAGACCGAAACCGATCTGTTCGGTGAGCAGGCTGTCCTGTGTGGTGGCGCGGTCGAGCTGGTCAAGATGGGCTTCGAGACCCTGACCGAAGCGGGCTACGCACCGGAAATGGCCTACTTCGAGTGTCTGCACGAGCTCAAGCTGATCGTCGACCTGATGTACGAAGGCGGCATCGCCAACATGAACTACTCCATCTCCAACAATGCGGAGTATGGCGAGTACGTGACCGGCACCGAAGTCATCAACGAGCAGTCCCGTGTCGCCATGCGCAATGCACTCAAGCGCATCCAGAGCGGTGAATACGCCAAGATGTTCATCCAGGAAGGCAACACCAACTACCCGTCCATGACGGCCCGTCGTCGCCAGAACGCCGAGCATCCGATCGAGCAGACTGGTGAGAAGCTGCGCGGCATGATGCCGTGGATCACTGCCAACCAGCTGGTCGACAAGTCACGCAACTGATTCTTCGTTCTGGATCTAGCGTGAAATGAGCGGGGCGCTCTCCATCAGGAGGGCGCCCCGCTTGCGTTGCTGCTCTATAAGCGCTATCGAATGGGAGAGGGAAGTGACAGTCGACGGTGAGGCCGCTAGGGTGTCACCACTATTCGCGCTCACTGGCAGGTGTAGAATGTGATTACCCTGCCACGACGAGGCATGATGCAAGGAATCCCATGACTGACGAAAATCGACATCTCGGCGCAGAAGAAGCCCCCGAAGAACCGACCCGCCGTAGCAGTTCCGTGCTGGACAAGGTAGTGGAAGAATTCACCGACGACAGCGAAGTCGTGGAAGAGGCCATCGAGGACGGTAAGCCCGTTCGTCGGCGTGGCATCTATCTGCTGCCCAATCTGTTCACCACCTCGGCACTGTTCTCCGGTTTCTTCGCTGTGGTGTGCGCGCTGAACGGGGAGTTTGCCAACGCCTCCATCGCCATCTTCGTCTCGATGGTGCTCGACGGCCTGGACGGTCGTGTGGCGCGCCTGACCAACACCCAAAGCGCCTTCGGTGCCGAGTACGACAGCCTTGCGGACATGTTGTCCTTCGGCGTGGCGCCGGCACTGGTCACCTTCAGCTGGATTCTGCAGGATGTCGGCAAGATCGGCTGGATCGCCGCCTTCGTCTACGTGGCAGGCGCTGCGCTGCGTCTGGCGCGCTTCAATGTCCAGATCGGCTCCACCGACAAGAAGTGGTTCATCGGTTTGCCGAGCCCGGCCGCGGCGGCACTCGTGGCCGGCTGCGTATGGACCATGCACAACTTCGACGCCGAGACCTTCGCCTTTAAGTCGCTGATGGTCTTCGTGGTCGCGGCTGCCGGTATCCTGATGGTGTCGAACATCCGTTATTACAGCTTCAAGGAGATCGACCTCAAGGGGCCGGTGCCCTTCGTCGCGCTGCTCGCCATCGTGCTGGCCTTTGTGGTCATCTCACTGGAGCCGTCCGTGATGCTGCTGGGCCTGTTCGGTTGTTATGTCGCCAGTGGCCCGATCATGGCGCTGGGGCGCAAGCTGCGTGGCAACAAGTAGGCGTCAGCTGCCATCAATGTGATGATCGATATTCGGCCCCGTCATTCCTGGCGGGGCCGAATGCGTTTCTGGCTGGGGAAGAGGTGTGTCAGCAAGCAAAGGAGAGACGAAGGCTAGAAGAAAAGAGAAGCAGAATGAGGAGAGAAGAGAAAGGCAGAGCAGAGATGTCACCCGTATGTCCCGAGAATAACATTCTCTTGAAAAATCCCTTGCCCTCACGGCGGTTCGTGCGTAAAGTACGCATCCGCTGCCGGGGACGCATGGCGTTACCAGCGGTAAAAGAGGTTTGCAGGTGGTTGTTTTGCATGATGTTTTTGAAGTCCGCTTCGACATCATCGATTGACAATCCCGGGTGATTCGCTAGAATACGCCGCACTCCTTACGGAACAGGTGATCGGGCAACGCTCCTCACCGCTTGATGATGCTTAGAGGCAGTCGATTGACTCATCATCAAGTGCTTGACTTATCAAGCGTTCCGGGTAGAATATGCCTCCTCGCTTAACAGCGACGCTCTTTAAAAATTTGATCAGGTAATTCGTGTGAGCGCTTGCCGATGAGTGGTGACAAGGTCACCAAATATCGGAGCAAGCCTCTCACGAGAAGTTTGACTCTGAACCAAGTTTGGTCTGCTTAACAGACTATCAAGCTTTCAACTGAAGAGTTTGATCATGGCTCAGATTGAACGCTGGCGGCAGGCTTAACACATGCAAGTCGAGCGGAAACGATTCTAGCTTGCTAGAAGGCGTCGAGCGGCGGACGGGTGAGTAATGCATGGGAATCTGCCCGATAGTGGGGGACAACCTGGGGAAACTCAGGCTAATACCGCATACGTCCTACGGGAGAAAGCAGGGGATCTTCGGACCTTGCGCTATCGGATGAGCCCATGTCGGATTAGCTTGTTGGTGAGGTAATGGCTCACCAAGGCGACGATCCGTAGCTGGTCTGAGAGGATGATCAGCCACACTGGGACTGAGACACGGCCCAGACTCCTACGGGAGGCAGCAGTGGGGAATATTGGACAATGGGCGAAAGCCTGATCCAGCCATGCCGCGTGTGTGAAGAAGGCCTTCGGGTTGTAAAGCACTTTCAGCGAGGAAGAACGCCTTGGGATTAATACTCCCGAGGAAAGACATCACTCGCAGAAGAAGCACCGGCTAACTCCGTGCCAGCAGCCGCGGTAATACGGAGGGTGCAAGCGTTAATCGGAATTACTGGGCGTAAAGCGCGCGTAGGTGGCTAAGTCAGCCAGGTGTGAAAGCCCCGGGCTCAACCTGGGAACGGCATCTGGAACTGCTTGGCTAGAGTGCAGGAGAGGAAGGTAGAATTCCCGGTGTAGCGGTGAAATGCGTAGAGATCGGGAGGAATACCAGTGGCGAAGGCGGCCTTCTGGACTGACACTGACACTGAGGTGCGAAAGCGTGGGTAGCAAACAGGATTAGATACCCTGGTAGTCCACGCCGTAAACGATGTCAACTAGCCGTTGGGTCCCTTGAGGACTTAGTGGCGCAGCTAACGCAATAAGTTGACCGCCTGGGGAGTACGGCCGCAAGGTTAAAACTCAAATGAATTGACGGGGGCCCGCACAAGCGGTGGAGCATGTGGTTTAATTCGATGCAACGCGAAGAACCTTACCTACCCTTGACATCCAGAGGACTTTCCAGAGATGGATTGGTGCCTTCGGGAACTCTGAGACAGGTGCTGCATGGCTGTCGTCAGCTCGTGTTGTGAAATGTTGGGTTAAGTCCCGTAACGAGCGCAACCCCTATCCTTATTTGCCAGCGAGTAATGTCGGGAACTCTAAGGAGACTGCCGGTGACAAACCGGAGGAAGGTGGGGACGACGTCAAGTCATCATGGCCCTTACGGGTAGGGCTACACACGTGCTACAATGGCAAGTACAAAGGGTTGCAATACGGCGACGTGGAGCCAATCCCATAAAGCTTGCCTCAGTCCGGATTGGAGTCTGCAACTCGACTCCATGAAGTCGGAATCGCTAGTAATCGTGGATCAGAATGCCACGGTGAATACGTTCCCGGGCCTTGTACACACCGCCCGTCACACCATGGGAGTGGACTGCACCAGAAGTGGTTAGCCTAACCTTCGGGAGGGCGATCACCACGGTGTGGTTCATGACTGGGGTGAAGTCGTAACAAGGTAGCCCTAGGGGAACCTGGGGCTGGATCACCTCCTTATCGACACTGTCTACTGCTCGCGGCAAGTGCTCACAACGAATTACCTGATCTTATTGCTGGCTTAGCCGGCAGTGGCAAGCGTGCTCATCAGAGCGCGCTTCTCACTGTTCTCTGAACAGCCGCTCTTTAACAATGTGAATCATGCTGACGATGGAATGTGCGCCAAGCACATCTCCATCAAAACGATATGTCGGAGAGGTCCGACAGATTCGTGATCCTTGACAGACCCCTTGGGGTTATATGGTCAAGCGATTAAGCGCATACGGTGGATGCCTTGGCAGCCAGAGGCGATGAAGGACGTGATAGCCTGCGATAAGCGTTGGCGAGGTGGCAAATACCCTGCGACCCAACGATTTCCGAATGGGGAAACCCACTCACCATCAGGTGAGTATCTATAGGCCAATACATAACCTATAGAGGCAAACCCGGGGAACTGAAACATCTAAGTACCCGGAGGAAAAGAAATCAACCGAGATTCCCCAAGTAGCGGCGAGCGAACGGGGACCAGCCCTTAAGCGTGACAACTGACAGACGAACAGGCTGGGAAGCCTGACGATACAGGGTGATAGTCCCGTAGTCGAAGTCTGAGTCACGTGAAATCGAGTAGGTCGGGGCACGAGAAACCTTGACTGAACATGGGGGGACCATCCTCCAAGGCTAAATACTCCTGGCTGACCGATAGTGAACCAGTACCGTGAGGGAAAGGCGAAAAGAACCCCGGCGAGGGGAGTGAAATAGATCCTGAAACCGTATGCGTACAAGCAGTGGGAGCACCTTCGTGGTGTGACCGCGTACCTTTTGTATAATGGGTCAGCGACTTATATTCTGTGGCGAGCTTAACCGTATAGGGGAGGCGTAGGGAAACCGAGTCTTAACTGGGCGACCAGTCGCAGGGTATAGACCCGAAACCGGGCGATCTATCCATGGCCAGGGTGAAGATTGAGTAACATCAATTGGAGGCCCGAACCCAAGTATGTTGAAAAATGCTGGGATGAGCTGTGGATCGGAGTGAAAGGCTAATCAAGCCCGGAGATAGCTGGTTCTCCTCGAAAGCTATTTAGGTAGCGCCTCACGTATCACCGCTGGGGGTAGAGCACTGTTTCGGCTAGGGGGTCATCCCGACTTACCAACCCGAGGCAAACTCCGAATACCAGTGAGTGCAGCGTGGGAGACACACAGCGGGTGCTAACGTCCGTTGTGAAAAGGGAAACAACCCAGACCGTCAGCTAAGGTCCCAAAATCCTGATTAAGTGGGAAACGATGTGGGAAGGCTCAGACAGCTAGGAGGTTGGCTTAGAAGCAGCCATCCTTTAAAGAAAGCGTAATAGCTCACTAGTCGAGTCGGCCTGCGCGGAAGATATAACGGGGCTAAATCAGGTACCGAAGCTACGGGTTCATCCTCTGGATGAGCGGTAGAGGAGCGTCGTGTAAGCCAATGAAGGTGGATTGAGAAGTCTGCTGGAGGTATCACGAGTGCGAATGCTGACATGAGTAACGATAAGGGGAGTGAAAAACTCCCCCGCCGGAAGACCAAGGTTTTCTGTTCTACGTTAATCGGAGCAGAGTGAGTCGGCCCCTAAGGCGAGGCGGAAACGCGTAGTCGATGGGAAACGGGTTAATATTCCCGTACCGGATGTGGTTGCGATGGGGGGACGAAGAAGGCTAGGTGAGCCAGGCGTTGGTTGTCCTGGTGAAAGCATGTAGGCCGAGGAATCAGGCAAATCCGGTTCCTCTGAGGTCGAGATGCGAGACGAACTGACCACGGTCAGGAAGTCATCGATGCCACGCTTCCAGGAAAAGCCTCTAAGCTTCAGATCACATGCGACCGTACCCCAAACCGACACAGGTGGTCAGGTAGAGAATACCAAGGCGCTTGAGAGAACTCGGGTGAAGGAACTAGGCAAAATGGCACCGTAACTTCGGGAGAAGGTGCACCGGTTCGAGTGAAGGACTTGCTCCGTAAGCTCTTACCGGTCGAAGATACCAGGTGGCTGCAACTGTTTATTAAAAACACAGCACTCTGCAAACGCGCAAGCGGACGTATAGGGTGTGACGCCTGCCCGGTGCCGGAAGGTTAATTGATGGGGTTAGCTCACGCGAAGCTCTTGATCGAAGCCCCGGTAAACGGCGGCCGTAACTATAACGGTCCTAAGGTAGCGAAATTCCTTGTCGGGTAAGTTCCGACCTGCACGAATGGCGTAATGATGGCCACGCTGTCTCCACCCGAGACTCAGTGAAATTGAAATCGCAGTGAAGATGCTGTGTACCCGCGGCTAGACGGAAAGACCCCGTGAACCTTTACTATAGCTTTACACTGGATGCTGATGTTGTCTGTGTAGGATAGCTGGGAGGCTTTGAAACCACGTCGCCAGATGCGGTGGAGCCAACCTTGAAATACCAGCCTGACATCATTGGCGTTCTAACTCAGGTCCGTTATCCGGATCGAGGACAGTGTATGGTGGGTAGTTTGACTGGGGCGGTCTCCTCCTAAAGAGTAACGGAGGAGCACGAAGGTACCCTCAGCACGGTTGGAAATCGTGCATTGAGTGCAAGAGCATAAGGGTGCTTGACTGCGAGACAGACACGTCGAGCAGGTACGAAAGTAGGTTCTAGTGATCCGGTGGTTCTGTATGGAAGGGCCATCGCTCAACGGATAAAAGGTACTCCGGGGATAACAGGCTGATACCGCCCAAGAGTTCACATCGACGGCGGTGTTTGGCACCTCGATGTCGGCTCATCACATCCTGGGGCTGAAGTCGGTCCCAAGGGTATGGCTGTTCGCCATTTAAAGTGGTACGCGAGCTGGGTTTAGAACGTCGTGAGACAGTTCGGTCCCTATCTGCCGTGGGCGTCGGAAGTTTGAGAAGAGCTGCTCCTAGTACGAGAGGACCGGAGTGGACGAACCTCTGGTGTTCGGGTTGTCATGCCAATGGCATTGCCCGGTAGCTACGTTCGGACGGGATAACCGCTGAAAGCATCTAAGCGGGAAGCCCCCTTCAAGATGAGACTTCCCTGAGGCCTTGCGCCTCCTGAAGGGCCCTTGAAGACTACAAGGTTGATAGGCTGGGTGTGGAAGCACAGCAATGTGTTGAGCTAACCAGTACTAATTGCCCGTGAGGCTTGACCATATAACACCCAAGGGGTTTGCCCAGGCAAACCGCCGGGATTACGACAGGATCGAGACATATCGGTCAGCATGATTCATATTGCGAGTCGCGAGGCCACAAGCCTCGAGACTCAGGCATCGCAAGATGCCACCGTTTCGCCTGACGACCATAGCGAGCGTGAACCACCCGATCCCATGCCGAACTCGGAAGTGAAACCGCTTAGCGCCGATGGTAGTGTGGAGTTTCTCCATGTGAGAGTAGGTCATCGTCAGGCACTTATCCCGAACCGCCCCTGTAGCCCAGCTGCAGGGGCGGTTCTCTTTGTGCGCAGGAAAAAATTGGCGCGTAAAAAGTCCATGGATGGCCATCTCATGGGAGGCCCGCATCAAGGGCAGTCATGAAAAGCTCGTCAGGCACTTGTCCCGAATCACTCCTGTCGCCTTGCTATAGAGGCGGTGCTGTCTGTGGCAGTGCATTGAGGCGCAAGGCGCCCTGCTGAGGAAGGGAGGCGTGTAGGGATACGCCTGTGGACAACCGGGATATGGGAGTGGCACCTGAATTATCCACAAGGGCTTGTCGAGCAGAGGAGTTTCCGGGAGTAGGCAAGCCTTGCTGAAACCGAGGGTACAGCCGGCTGATGGTGGAGTTGATCAGGCGTCGCGGGTACTGCACCTCAGGGTTGCTCATGTTTTTTACGATCAGGCTGAACTAAAGCTCTATTGGTGACTCTGAGTATGTGAGTTTCGACGTTCCCTTGCTTAGAAACTTGTCTGTGCTATCCCATCAGCAGACTTTTTGCGATCTGGCGCTCCTGCCTTGCAGTCGAGCAGCCTATCCGCCGGTCACTTCCCCAGTGGCCGGTTTTTTTATGCCTGTCATTCGAGGCGGAGCCTTGGTGGTCTTCGGCGAACTGTTGTGAAGCCCTGGTAGATCTTCTGCAGCGAGACACAAAAAAGCGGCCGGATGAGTGATCATCCGGCCGCTTTTGCATCTGACGTGGCCTTCATGGAGTGAAGGCCACGTCAGTGAGCAAGGAACGTCTTAGCTGTTCTGCTCGATACCCTGGATGTGCCAGTCGGCGCCATCACGCAGCTCACGGACCAGGTGCCAGGTCTCGTTGAACTCGTTCTGCTCGCCATTTTCATCCAGCACGCCGTGGAACAGAACGGTCGCTTCCGCCTGCTTGCCAATTTCCTGCACGCTGCCCAGTTCAGCAAACAGACGCACGATCTCGGTACGGTTGTTGGCCGGTTGCTGAGCGCGCTCTTCACGCAGCAGGTTGTAGAGCTCTGGCGTGACGTACTCCTGAATGCGCGGCAGGTCATTGTTGTCCCAGGCGCGCTGCAGAGTCATGAAGTGTTCCTTGGCGCCGCCGAGGAACTGCTCCTTGTCGAACCAGGCCGGTTCGCTGGTCGGGGCACCGCCCGTCAGGCCTGCCCCGATACCACCAGCCGGAGCCAGCGACTCGCCTTGCGGCTGATGCGCTTCACGCGCCTGCACATTGCGCGGCTGGTCATCGTGGCGTGTAGAGGAACCACCACCGCTACCTGCCGGCCCACCGCTCGCCATGGAGGCCTTCTTGCGCGCGCTGAGGAACTTGAATGCGATGAAGGCGATCACCGCGATGATCAGGAAGTCTGTCATGCGCAGACCATCGAAGGCGCCGCCGAAGAACAGCGATGCCAGCAGACCGCCTGCCAACAGGCCTGCCAGAGGTCCGGCAAACTTGGACAAGCCGCTGGAGGGCTTGGACTTCGCTGCAGTGCTGTTGCTGGTGGCCTTGTTGCTGCCAAACAGTGAGCTGGAGGATTTTCCGCTGTCAGCGGATCGTGAGTAGCTACCGAAACTCTTGCCGCCGCCGAGGCGCTTGGCCTCTGCGTGTTCGACGCTCAGACCGAAGCCGAGCAAGCCGACCATCAGCATGATGAACAGATGGCGCATGTGGGATCTCCTTGGATGCGCTAGCGTGTAAGTGGAGGCCCCATTCTAGCCCTAGAATCGTCGTAGGAGGACCAATGGACGACGAAAAGACGCAACACCTGATGGCGAGGCGCTCATTGCTGTTGCTGATCGATTTCCAGGCACGCCTGATGCCGGTTCTGAGTGGCGGAACAGAGGCCATCAACAGCGCCGTCTGGCTGGGAGGCATCGCTCAGGCGCTGGAAATTCCCGTCTGGCTGACCGAGCACTGCCCCGACAAGTTGGGCACAAGTGCCCCGATGACGCATCTGCTGAGCGAGCGCACCCGTTGCTTCACCAAGCGCAGTTTCAGTGCGCTGGATGCGCAGGACTTTCGCAAGGCATTGGAGCAGAGTGGCTGCGACCAGTTGGTGGTATGTGGTGCCGAGGCGCACGTCTGTGTGATGCAGACTGTGCTGTCTCTGTGTGGCGCAGGCTATCGAGTGGCGCTGGTTGCCGATGGCGTCGCCAGTCGCCGCCCGCGGGAGGCGGCGCTGGGAGTGGCCCGTTGCGAGGCCGCGGGTGCCAGTATCGTCAGTGCCGAGATGGTGGCGTATGAATGGCTTGGATGTGCAGATCACGTCCTGTTCGGCGATATTCATCGCCGTTACCTCAAACCGCGTGCTGCAGAAAACCTGGATTTCCCGGGGCTGGGCGGATGAGGCGTCAAGTGACTTACCGGTCACGTATCAGGTGCGTGCCGCGTCGGCCTCACTGCGCGTGAAGACCAGCGTATCGCCTTCAGAGGCGGCATTGGAGAAGCGATAACCGGCCACGTCGAAGTCCTTGAGGTCCTCGGCTGTCTCGATATCGTGCTTGAGCATCCAGGCGCTCATCAGGCCGCGTGCACGCTTGGCGTAGAAGCTGATGATCTTGGACTGGCCATTCTTCTCGTCCTTGAAGACCGGCGTCACGATGCGGTGGCGGAACGCCTTGGCATCGATGGCCTTGAAGTATTCATTGGAGGCCAGGTTGACCAGAATCGGCGTGCCACTGTCTTCCACGGCCTGCTCCAGTGCCGGTGTCAGCGTCTTGCGCCAGTAGGCGTAGAGGTCCTTGCCGGCCGGGTTGCTCAGACGCGTGCCCATCTCGAGACGGTACGGCTGGATGAGATCCAGCGGGCGCAGCAGCCCATAGAGGCCGGAGAGAATGCGCAGCTTGTGTTGTGCGCGCTCAAAATCTTCCTCGCTGAACGAATCCGCCGCCATGCCCTGATAGACATCCCCCTGGAAGGCCAGCACCGCCTGTTTGGCGTTATCCGGCGTGAAGGGCGGCTGCCATTCCTGGAAGCGAGCGGCATTGAGGCCGGCCAGCTTGTCGGAGAGCTTCATCAGGCTTGCGATGTCCTGCGGCGACTGTTCGCGCAGGATGTCGATCAGCGGTTGAGCCTGCTCGAGAAAATCGGGTTGGCTATGACGGGAGGTCACGGGGGCGTTGTCGAAATCCAGCGATTTGGCGGGCGAAATCACACTCAGCATGTAGACCTCCTGGCAGGGAAAGGTCTCAGTATATCAGGCAGACAAGATGGCCCCGAGTCCGCCAGGACTATCGGGGCCATAGATTGCACTGCGTGACGCCAGAGGCATCAATAGCGGCGGATCAGGAAGACCCCCGCGAACAGCAGCAACACGCCTGCCACGCGCCCCAGCGAAAGATCATGCTGCGGGAAGGTCGCCCAGCCGAAGTGGTCCAGCACCACCGAGGCCGTCAGCTGCCCCGCCAGGAAGGTGGCCATCATGGTGGCTGCACCCAGCTTAGGCACCAGTATCACGCTGGCCGCGACGAAGAAGGCGCCCAGCAGACCGCCGGTCCAGCTCCACCAGGGGGCTGCCTTGAGGGCGCCGACGCCCGGCATGGGCAGGCGCATGGCCAGCACGATGACGACCAGCGCGATCGAGCCGACCACGAAGCTGACCATGGCAGCCATGAGCGAACTGTGGGTCTGCAGGGCCAGCGTGGAATTGACGCCAGCTTGAATCGGCATCATGGCACCGGCGGCGACAGCCATGAGGATCATGCTCAATTCAGCGGGATTCATGAGGGGTCCTTGGTCACGAGCAGGCCGGTCATGATGACCGGCCTGTCGGGGGTGTGTATTCGCTACGGGTCAGTGGCGATTCAGGGGCACGGGTTGGGTGCGGTGTTGTGGATCATCTCGATCTCGGCCAGCACTTCCTCGCTCAGCTCCACCTCGAGGCTTTTGATGTTGCTTTCCAGCTGGGTCATCGTCGTGGCACCGATGATGTTGCTGGTCAGGAACGGGCGAGTGTTGACGAAGGCGAGAGCCATCTGGGCCGGGTTCAGGCCGTGACGACGCGCGATGTCCACGTAGCAGGCGATGACGTGCTGAGCCGGCTCGGCGTTGTAGCGCTGGAAACGCTCGAACAGCGTCAGGCGAGCGCCTTCCGGACGGGCGCCGTCCAGATACTTGCCGGACAGGGTGCCGAAGGCCAGCGGCGAGTAGGCCAGCAGGCCGACATCTTCGCGATGCGCGAACTCGGCCAGGCCCACTTCGAAGCTGCGGTTGACCAGGTTGTACGGGTTCTGGACGCTGGCCACGCGCGGCAGATTCAGGCGCTCGGCCAGATTGAGGCACTGCATCACGCCCCACGGCGTCTCATTGGACAGACCCACGGCGCGAATCTTGCCCGCGGTGACCAGTTCGCCAAGCGCGGAGAGGCTTTCTTCCAGCGGCGTCATGTCTTCATCTTCGGTCGGCTGGTAGCCCAGCTTGCCGAAGAAGTTGGTCTTGCGGTCCGGCCAATGCAGCTGATAGAGGTCGATGTAATCGGTGCCCAGGCGACGCAGGTTATCGTCACAGGCGGCGATGATCTGCTCACGCGTCAGGCGTGAACCACCGCGCAGGTAATCCATGCCCGGGCCGGTGACCTTGGTGGCGATCTTGACCTGATCACGATTGCCGCGAGCCGCCAGCCAGCTGCCGATGTATTCCTCGGTACGGCCCTGGGTCTCGCCATTCGGGGGCACCGGGTACATCTCGGCGGTGTCGATGAAGTCGATGCCAGCGTCGAGCGCGCGGTCCAGCTGCTGGTGGGCATCGGCTTCGCTGTTCTGCTCGCCGAAGGTCATGGTGCCAAGGCATAGCAGACTGACGTCGATGCCAGTACGGCCAAGAGCTCTACGTTGCATGCAGGATTCCCCTATCGGGTAGGTGTCAATGTAGCGGGCAGGACGAGTGCTTCCAGCACGCGCGTGGCGCGCGGTTCGCGCGCGTACTTTACCCCAAGGATGGCGCACATATTAGCAGCGTAACAAAAACCCACAAGGCGGGCTTGAGTCCCCCCGATTGCGCGAGTATGCTTGGCGCCCCGCTGTCAGGGGAGCAGTCTTTCTAGGCCGCCCGCAAGGGCAAACTGACAGTGTTGGCAAGGAGAATAGCGTCGCGGGCTCAGGATCGGGCCAGGACACGGCGTCACCCCTCTTATTCTGTATCAAGGTTACTCGTCATGCCGCAGGCCCCAACCCTGATGACTGGACTGAAATACCGCCTGGCGGAGCGTCTGTTCCACGCCTCCTGGCTGTCCGGCTCTCAGCAGAAGCATCGTCTGACCATGCGTCTGTTCAATCACTGCGCCAATGCCGGTCACACCGGTGCGTTGTCTTTGTACGGGCACATGCTGTTCCAGCGTGGCAACTCCGCTCAGGAAAAGGCCAAGGGCGCGCGTTTCGTCATCAAGGCCGCGCAGGCCGGCGACGTGCATGCCCAGTATCAGGCGGCGCGTATCTATGAGTATGGCTGTGCCCAGTATCAGAGCGATCCGGCCAAGGCCGTGACCTGGTACGCACGTGCCGCCGAGTGCCGCCATGCTCTCGCAGCCCAGCGTCTGGCGCGTGCCTATCGTGAAGGCTCCCTCGGTCTGGCGGTCTGCCCGCACAAGGCCGAGCAGTGGGAAGCCCACGCCCGCACGGGTGGTGAGGCAGACCTGCACTGAGCTGATGTGCTGCCCTTGCTGCCACTGATAACGCCCTCTTCGTGAGGGCGTTGTCGTCTCCGGCCCTCCTGCGCGTGTCTCTGAACGTGATGTGAGCGTGATGGAGCAGATCGACCTGATGTCTGCGTTGACAGCGTCGCGCTCAGGACTCGCCAAGCAGGGGGCAATTCCCGTAACCTGAAGACATTCAACCTCTTCTCGCCCGGGCCCTGTCTGCCTGAGATACCTTGGGAGATTCGTGTGACGCTGCCTATTCTGCTCGATATTGAAGCCTCCGGCTTTGGCCGTGGTAGCTATCCGATCGAGATCGGGCTGGCGCGTGCCGACGGCAGCAGTTGCGCCTTCCTGATACAGCCTCTTGATGAGTGGGTGCATTGGGACCCGAAGGCGGAGCTGTTGCACGGCATCTCACGGGCACGGCTGGCACGCGAAGGGCGACCAGTGCGTGAGGTGGCGCAGTGGGTCAATGATGAGCTGGGGGAGGCGGGAATCGCTTACAGCGACAGCTGGGGCTACGACAATACCTGGCTCTCGCTGTTGTTCTATCATGCCGGCATGCTGCCGCGCTTTCGACTCGAAGCGCTCAGACGGCTGCTTGATGAGGAGCAGCTGAATTGCTGGGCGGAGCTCAAGGAAGCGGTGATCGCCGAGGGCGGCATCCAGCGTCATCGCGCCGGAGACGACGCCCGTCTGCTGCAACTCACCTGGCAGAAGGCCCAGGCGATCGGTCGCAGCGAGTAAGCCTGCGCCAGATGCCTCGGGGCCTACGTCTGGCGGCATGAGTGTCACTGCTGTCAGGCGGGGGGCGTCAAGCGGAGCAGCGAGCACGAGATGGCGCCTATAAAGCCAAAAAAGCGGCAGCCCACTGGGCTGCCGCTTTTTTCATGCTGCCGATTTTTATGCTGCTGATGTCATCAGTGCCATGACGAGGCTCAGGCGCCGGTCACCGCCAGCAGCACCTTGCCTGTGCTGGCGTTGTCCTGCACATAGGCATGCGCGGCATCGGCCTGCTGGATTGGCCAGCTCTTGTCGATATGCGGGCGCAGCTCGCCCCGCGCCAGGCGTGGCCACACATGCACGTAGAGCGCATCCAGCACCATGCCCTTGCCCTCGGGGGAGCGTGAACGCAGGGTCGAGCCGATCAGGCGCTGACGCTTTATCAGCATGCGACCCAGATCCAGCTCATCCATGCGCCCACCCATCAGGCCGATCAGCACCATGCGGCCATCCTGTTTCAGCACCTGCTGATTGTCGGCCAGATAGCCGCCGCCCACCGGGTCGAGAATCATGTCGGCGCCGCCCCAGTCGTTCACGGCCTCGACGAAGCTGCCATCGTGGCGATTCCAGCCGGCATCCGCGCCGAGGCGCAGGCAGGTGTCGAGCTTCTCCTGGCTGCCGACCGTCACGAAGCAAGGATGTCCGAACAGCCCGCATAGCTGGATGGCGGTGGTACCGATGCCACTGGCGCCGGCATGCAGCAGCACGCGCTCCTTGTGCTTGAGATTGCCCTCGATGAACAGGTTCAACCAGGCGGTGGCGAACATCTCCGGCAGGGCGGCGGCGTCTCTCAGGCTATAGCCCTCCGGCACCGGCAACACCTGCAGGGCATTGACCACCACCTCCTCGGCATAGCCGCCACCGGCCAGCAAGGCGCAGACCGGATCTCCCACCTGGAAGCGCTCCACGTGGCGGCCGACCTCGAGGATGGTTCCGCTAACCTCGAGGCCAAGAATCTCGCTTTCCCCGGCCGGCGGCGGATACTGACCCGCACGCTGCATCAGGTCAGCGCGATTGACGCCGGCCCAGGCCACCTGGATTCGCACTTCGTCCGAGGCGATGCCTTCGGGAGCCTCCGTTTCCTGCCAGACCAGTGCCTCGTTCTCGACGGCTATCGCATACATTCGCTCTCTCCTTGGCTGGGCAGACCTGCTGCCTTGCTGTGACCGCGTCGTACGCAGACGGATCTCTGTCATCTCACTGTACGGGGACTGTGATGCACCTGTCATGAAGTGGCGTGATGCTGACGTGATATCAAGCCCCATGATCCAGACATCGCGTTCCGCACTCCGTGCGGCCAAGGAGAGAGCATGATCGATACTGCCCGCGTCATCGCTGCCAAGTACCCTGCCTTTGCCAGACGCCATCCCTTGATCCGTCGTCCGGCGCTGGCCTTGTTGCGGCGCCTGGTCCACGAGGGTGAGATCAATGCCTTCCTCGGCGAGAACTCGGACCAGCGCGGCTTCGACTTCATTGACCGCGTGCTCGATCACTTCTCCTTCGGCTACTCGGTGTCCTCGCGGGAGCGTGAGAACATCCCCGCCTACGGGCGGGTCGTCATCGTCGCCAACCATCCGCTGGGATCACTGGATGGCCTCGCGCTGCTCAAGCTGGTCGGCGAGGTGCGCCGCGACGTCAAGATCGTCGCCAATGACATCCTGATGAAGGTCGAGCCGCTGGCACCCTTGCTGCTGCCGCTGGACAACCTCAGTCGCCGTGGCTACCGCAAGAGCAGTGGTCAGATCTGCGATGCGCTGATGAATGAAGAGGCCGTGATCATCTTCCCCGCCGGCGAGGTCTCGCGTGCAGGCCCGACCGGGCCGCGTGATGGCAAGTGGCTGTCGGGCTTCCTGCATTTCGCACGCAAGACCAACGCGCCGGTGCTGCCTATCCACGTCAGCGGTCGCAACTCGACGCTCTTCTATGCGCTGTCGTCGATCAACCGCAGCTTCGGCACGCCTCTGCTGGCGCACGAGATGTTTCGTCAGCGCGAGCGTCAGCTCAAGCTGCGCATCGGCGAGCTGATCCCGCTGGAGCGCCTCGACAGTGATGCCCTGAGTACCAATGCCAAGACACGCCTGCTGCGCAAGCACTTGTATCGCATCGGTCGTGGCAAGCGCGGCCTGTTCGTGACCGAGAAGGCCATCGGTCATCCGGAGGAGCGCCAGGCGCTGCGTGAGGAACTGACGCCCTGTGAACTGCTGGGCGAGACCCGCGACGGCAAGAAGATCTATCTGTTCGATGCCTTCCCCGGTTCCAGCGTGATGCGCGAGATCGGCCGGTTGCGCGAGATCAGTTTCCGGCGGGTCGGCGAGGGCACCGGCGAGCGACGCGATATCGATCGCTATGACGCCCACTACCGGCATCTGGTGCTGTGGGATGACGCTGATCTCGAGATCGCCGGTGCCTACCGCATCGGTGAGGTGCGCAAGATCATGGCGGCACATGGCGAGAAGGGGCTCTACAGTCCGACCCTGTTCCGCTTCACGCCGGAGATGTTCGAGCGCATGCAGGACGGTCTGGAACTGGGGCGCAGCTTCGTGCAGCCGCGTTACTGGGGGCGGCGCAGCCTCGATTACCTGTGGCAGGGGCTGGGCGCCTATCTGCGCTGTCATCCCGAGATTCGCTGGCTGTTCGGCCCGGTCACGCTCTCCAACAGCTATCCGGAGGCCGCCAGGGCGTTGATCGTCAGCTACTACCGTCACTATTACGGGGATGATGAGGGGCTGGCGCGCGCACGGGCACCGGTCGCCCAGAGCGTGCCGGGCAGCAGCGCCCATGAAGCGGAGCGGCTGTTCGATGGTCAGGACGCCGATGGCGATTTCCGCCGCCTGCGTGCCCAGCTGGATGCGATGGGCGTGACGGTGCCGACGCTCTACAAGCAGTACGTCGAGGTCACCGAGCCCGGTGGCACCCGCTTCCTCGATTTCAGTGTCGACGCCGATTTCGGTTACTGCATCGACGGCCTGGTGATGGTCGATGTCGAGCAGGTTACCGCCAGCAAGCGGGCGCGCTATATCGGTAGCCCCGTTCAGCAACAGGTCGCCTCAGGTGACGCCGTTGAGGCAGTTGGTGAGGCGGTGCACTGCTGAAAGAGCGCGCTGAGCTGAGATGGTCGCTTGCATCGTCACTCCCCATGGCGCTGGCGTCATGCGCTTGAAGGGGAGTGACGCGACAGCCTGTCAGGCCTTACGTCTCATGCCTTACATCTCGGGCGCCAGACGCTCCAGCAGGGGCGTGATCTCGCGCTCGCTGATCAGGCGCGCGCGAGTGTCCGCATCGAGGAAGCCCGCCTCGACGGTGCGATCCAGAAACTCGAGCAGGGGGGCGTAGAAGCCGTCGCTGTCGAGCACCGCGATCGGCTTGGCATGGAAGCGCAGGTACTGCCAGGTCCAGGTCTCGAACAATTCCTCCAGGGTGCCGATTCCGCCCGGTAACGTCACGAAGGCATCCGCCAGCGCGGCCATCTGTGCCTTGCGCTCATGCATGTCGGCCACCTCGATCAAGCGCGTGAGGCCGGTATGCGCCTTCTCGTTGCGGACCAGCACCTGCGGGATCACCCCGATCACCTCGCCACCCGCCGCCAGCGCGGCATCTGCCAGTGCGCCCATCAGCCCGGCGCGCGCGCCACCATAGACCAGCCCCCAGCCGCGCTCGGCGATGGCGCGGCCCAGTGCTTCGGCCAGTTGACGATGCTGTGGGGAGACGCCCTCGCGGGAGCCCAGATAGACACAGATGCGATGCATGTTGCTCTCCTGAATGTTTCTCGGCGGCGCTCACTGCTGGCTGCCGTGCCTTGATGTCATGTCCTGCCTATCCTACGCGAGTTGTGCGGCGACGCTATGACGCCGGTGAGGAACTCGGCATTGCCTCGTGGCCAACGCTGGCACGTGCTGACTTTCGGCGTTGACGCCTGCATTCGCGGGCCTGCTCTGCTACCCTTGCCGCCCCCGCAGGCGACGGCTGGCGGGCGCTGGCGCCCCGTGAGCTTGCACCGGGATGCACCCCAACTCATCGCGTCGTCGTCTTCGACGGACGCGGAACAACAAGGCAGGAGAGGCAGATGGCGCAGGTGCGCGGACGCTTTGCCAGTCGGCTGGGCTTCTTGATGGCCGCCGCTGGTTCGGCAGTAGGACTTGGCAACGTATGGGGCTTCCCGTCCCAGACGGCCAACAACGGAGGCGGGGCCTTCGTGGTGATGTATCTGGTGCTGGCCTTCCTGCTGGCATGGCCGGCCTTGATGGCCGAGCTGGTCATCGGCCGTCATGGTCAGGCCAACATCGTCACCAGCATGAGTCTCGGTCGAGGCATCACCAAGCGCTTCGGCGCGCTGGCGGGCTGGGTGGGCATGCTGACCGCCAGCCTGATCCTGGCCTTCTATGCCATCGTCGCGGGCTGGTTGCTGGGGTATACCGCCGCGCCGGTCGCTGATGCACTGGGCATGGCCTCCGCGTCCAGTTGGCTGACCACCTTCGATTTCACGCGCAATGTCTCGCTGACGGCGGTCTTCCTCGCCCTGACGATGGCAATCGTGGTCGGTGGCGTGCGCGGCGGGATCGAGAAATGGTCCACGCGTCTGATGCCGCTGTTGCTGATGCTGCTGGTCGGATTGATCGGCTACGTTTTGACTCTGCCGGGCGCCGATGAGGGCCTGAGTGTCTACCTGACGCCGCAGTGGGACCGCATCTTCGATGCCGATCTGATGCTGAGCGCGATGGGCCAGGCGTTCTTCTCGCTGTCGCTCGGCGTGGGCGCGATGCTGATCTACGGCTCCTATCTGGGGCCGGAGCAGAACCTGCCGCGTCTGGGCGTGCTGGTGACGCTGATCGATGTCGGCATCGCCTTCCTCGCCGGCCTGCTGGTGATTCCGGCCATGTATGCCGCGCGTCATCTGGGCGTCGAGATCTTCGATGCCGACGGCCTGCTCAAGAGCTCGGACACCCTGCTGTTCGACACGCTGCCGGCGCTGTTCGGCCAGATGGGCGGGGCAGGTGACATCTTGATGGTGGCATTCTTCGCGCTGATGAGCGTGGCGGGCATCACCTCGTCCATCTCGATGCTGGAAGTGCCGGTGTCCTTCGTGGTCGAGCGTGGCTGGCTGGGTCGGCGTGCCGCTACCCTGGCTGTCGGGGCCACCATCATGGCCATCAGCCTGACCATCGCCGCCAACTTCGGGGTGCTGTTCGGTCTGGTGATCATGTTGACTACCCAGTACAGCCAGCCGCTGGTCGCGCTGGTGATGTGCCTGCTGGTCGGCTGGGCGATGTCGCGTCATGCGCTGCTCAAGGAAATCCAGAGCGGGGCGCCGGACATCGAGTCCAGCCTGTTCTGGAAGATCTGGCCGTGGTACGTGCGCCTGATCTGCCCGCTGTGCATCGCGCTGGTCTTCGCGCACTCGCTGTAGGCCTGACGCTCGTCCCAACGCAAGAAGCCCGCCAATTGGCGGGCTTCTTCGTCTTCTGCACTCAAGCCGACGGCGTCGGGTCGATCGTTGTCAGGGCTCAGGGCAGCTCGGACAGCACGTCGTAATGGGCATCGACCCAGTGACCGATGGCGTTGCCCTCGGCGTAGGCGAGATGCTGGGCGTACTGGGTATGCAGGCAGCGCACCTGATTCCAGTCGCGGATGCCGCCGACGCCACGTTCACGCATCAGCTCGGCGAAGCCCTGGGACTCGATGGCGCTGCGCTCGGCCTCGCTCATGAAGCTCCAGCGTTCGGCGACATAGGCTTCATGACTGGCACGATAGCGCGCCAGCAGGTCCTCATCGGTCTTGAGGCTCTCTTCCAGTTCCTTGATGACGCCTTCGGCCTCGATGCGTGACAGCGAGATCTTGAGGCGTTCGTCGCACAGCCAGTAGAGGGTCGGGAAGGGCTTGCCATCCACCAGCGAATGCATGCGCAGCACCAGCGGGGTGCCCTCGCCATCGGTGGCGGCCACGGCCTGGATGCCGCGCGGCTTGCGCCCGAGCTGGCGCTCGATGATCTCGAGCTCCCGCGCGTCGGGACTATGATTGGTCAGAATCACCATGCTTGCAGTCAGGCTCCAGCACACACTTGTTGGACCGGGAGACGGCCCGGAAGAACGCCTGGTTGAGCTGTTGGGGGCTTGGCACATAGCCATGCCACTCGCGCTCGCAGTAGTCACTGCCGCGCGCCATCAGCTCCGGGGCCAGACGATTGAACCAGCCATCATAATCGTAGGGGTCAAGGCCCGGCAAGCTGATGTGCGGGTAGTCGGCGAAGCGCTCACTGAACCATTGCTCCAGCGCCGCCTCGACCTGCGCATGCAGCTCGGTCATGTCCGGGTAGATCCACTTGCTGTAGCGAATGCCCATCGGGCCTCCTCGCTGACGCGGTGCTGGGGCGGGTGGTCGTCATGGAGAGTCCATCGTGCAAGGTCTGCCAGGAAGTGCCTGCCCTTGGATGTCACGCCCGTGGCCGTCAGTCGTCACGGGCCAGCGGCGCGAACTGGCCATTGCCCAGCTCACACAGTAACGCGGGGGCGAGCGCTATCTCCAGTCCTCGGCGGCCACCGCTGATGAAGATTTCCGCCTGTGTCGCGGCGCTGTCATCGACCCACAATGGCAGGCGCCTCTTCTGCCCCAGCGGACTGATGCCGCCGACCACATAGCCGGTGGCACGCTCGGCGGCCTCATGCGTGGCCAGCGCCGCCTTGCGGGCGCCACAGGCGCGTGCCAGTGCTTTGAGGTCGAGCGTGCCGCTGACCGGCACCACGGCGACCACCAGCGGCTGACGTGCATTGCCGCCTTCCAGCTGGCAGACGAGGGTCTTGAAGACCTGAGCGGGTTCAAGCCCCAGCGTGCGGGCGGCTTCTTCCCCGTAGGCGGGTGCACGCGGGTCGTGGGCATATTCGAGTGTGCGGTGCGGCTTGCCCTTGAGCAGCTTGAGCGCGGGTGTCATGCCGGCACGCTCCCCTCGGAGGCTGCGCTGTGCGTCCCGAGTGCCCGGGCGGCCTCGCGCAGAGCCGGGACATCCAGTTCGGCGCTGTCGGTGTGTTCGTGCACATGGCTGACCAGGGTCGCGCGCAGCTCGCCCTCGATGGGCAAGGATTGCTTGGCATGATGATCGAACTGCACCAGCACGCAATGCCCGCGTGCACCGCACACCCCGTTCTGCCAGGCCTCCTGGGTCACGGTGAAGGAGCTGCCGCCGAGGCGCGACAGCCAAGTGCGAATCTCCACCGGCTGGCCATATTGCAGCTCGGCGAGGAAGTCGACCTCGATGCGCGCCATGATCAGCGGCCACTTGCGCGGGTCGAGGTCCGGCACGAAGACGCGGAACAGGTCATTGCGCGCCCACTCGAACCAGGCCGGCAGGCGCGTGTTGTTGACGTGCCCGAGGGCATCGGTGTCGAAGAAGGCCGGTTCCAGCGTCTTGAAGTACATGTCATCGCTCCTGGGCATCCATGCGGCATTTCAGCCTATCAGGAAGCTCAGGCGCTGGCTGTACGTCGTGAGGCTAGTCGACGTTGCAACGGCGTGAACACGCCCAGCCACGCCGTTGCGACCACAAAGCCGAGGAGGGTCCCCAGACCGACTCCCATGGAGGGATAGCTGAGCGAGACCACCAGTGCATAACACAGCAGCGAGCCGAGGCCGGCCGGATAGTGCTTGATGACGGTGGCGACGGCCACTGGCCCCTGGGTGAGATGCAGAATCACCAGCAGCGGGTACATGGTGACCGGGAAGGCCGCGACCAGGCCTGCCCATGAAGGCGGTAGCAGGTGGGCCAGCGCGGTGATGCCGAACACGATGCCGGCGGCCAGTCCGGCGCGCGCCAGCAGCGAGACCCAGGAGAAGGGCGACTTGCGTGCCGTACTCTCCGGTACGCCGCGATAGAGGCGCATGCACAGCACGATGGCGATCAGCGTCACGATCACGCCGCTGACGCGGGTGAACTCGAACTGTGCCAGCGCCACGCTGGCCGCCAGCCAGCCCAGCAGGCCGCCCAGGGTGCCATTGATGACGCCACGTAGCCCTTCGGCGCGGCCGCATAGCCAGTAGCCGACACCGAGGGCGAGAGTCGATGAGAAACCGGCCAGAGTATAGACGGCGCTCTGGCCGGCAAACTCGGGGGAGATCTCCACGCCGATGAAGCCCAGCGTGATGGCCGTGCCGAGCGGATAGCCGGACAGCAGCCCGGCCATGCGCGTCGAGAGACGCTCCGCGACCAATGACAGCCCGATCACCACCGCCACCGAAATCAGTAGCTTGAGCAGTTGCAGGCCCAGCTCACCCTGAAGCGCTGCACTCATTGGGCGGCGTCCCAGAATTGACGACGCACCAGCGAGATCTTGCCCACCGCCTTGCCGGAGGCCTGATGACGATGGGCCTCGGCGACCTCGCTGAAGTCGAACTGACGCTCATCGAGACGCACCTTGAATTCGCCTTCCTCGACCAGTTCTACCAGCTTGCCCAACGCCTGGCGCTGCTGTTCATGCCCGATGCCCGCGCTGAGCGGCAGCAGGATCGACAGCACTTCCAGACTGCGGCTGCCAGCGTGCAGCGGCGAGAGATCCACCGTGGTGCGCGCATTGATGGTCACGATGCGCCCGCCCAGCTTGCTGGCTGCGAAGCTGGCGGCCAGGTTGTCGCCGCCCACGCAATCGAAGACCAGATCGAAGCCCTCGCCACCCGTCAGTCGGGCCACGTAATCGGCCACCGCTTCCTCGCGATAGCGAATGACGTGGTCCGCGCCGCAGTCGCGTGCCGCCCGGGCCTTGTCATCCGTGGAGACGGTCGTGGCGACTTCCGCGCCGATGCAGCGGGCGATCTGCAATGCCACATGGCCGACGCCACCGGCGCCGCCGTGGATCAGCACGCGTTGTCCCGCTTCCAGCCGGCCACGCTCTACCAGTGCCTGCCAGGCGGTGATGAACACTGCCGGCAACGCGGCGGCTTCCATGAAGCTCAGGCGGCGCGGCTTGCGGGTGATCAGGCGTTCATCGGCGAGCATGTAATCCGCCAGCGCGCCCGGATGAGCGGCGACACCGCCGGCAAAGCCGAGCACCTCGTCGCCGGGCGAGAAGGTCAGCACGTCATCCCCGACGGCATCGATCACACCGGCCACGTCGCCGTGCAGCACGCAGGGTGCTGGCGGCAGGAGAGGCACCTGGCCGCTGGCCAGCTTGAGATCGAGTGGATTGACGCTGGAGGCGGCGACACGAATGCGCACCTGGCCGGGGCCGGGAGTGGGTAGCGGGCATTCGGTCGCCACGAAGTCGGCATCCGGGCCGGGATTGCGCAGCACCATGGCATGCATGGAAGCGAGCATGAGACGTCCTCATTGATACGGGTTCCGGCCAGTGTGGCCAGTGAGCGCCACACCCTACCCATTGCACTGCGTTGCGGCAATCCGACTTGAGTGGTTTCAGTCGTCCAATGCACGGAATTGCACGATCGACAACGAAAAAGCCCCTGCCGATGGGCAGGGGCCTTGAGTCATGCGGCGGCTGACGGCTGTGTCAGACCCGCCTGGGCGTGATGGGGATCACGCGTTCTGGCGCTTGGCCTCCTTGTCGACCGGTGCGATCTCGCCGGACTTCAGCTTGGCCAGGTACTGGGCCAGCTCACGCTTCACGACCGGCATCAGGTAGTAGAGGCCGATGATGTTGGCGATGGACATGGCGAAGATCATGGCGTCGGAGAAGTCGATGACCGGGCCGAGGCTCATGGAGGAGCCGATGACCACGAAGGCGAGGAAGATCAGCTTGTAGACGATCTCGGCACCCTTGCCCTCACCGAACAGGTAGGTCCAGGCCTTCAGGCCGTAGTAGGACCAGGACAGCATGGTGGAGAAGGCGAACATCAGCACCGCCAGCGCCAGCACATACGGGAACCACGGGAAGGCGGTCTCGAAGGCGTAGGAGGTCAGCTGGACGCCGCCGAGGCCTTCGACCTGGTAGGCACCGGTGATGACGATGACCAGCGCGGTCATGGTGCAGATGACGACGGTATCGATGAAGGGTTCGAGCAGGGCGACGATGCCTTCGGTCGCCGGCTGGGAAGTCTTGACGGCAGAGTGGGCGATGGCCGCGGAGCCGATACCGGCTTCATTGGAGAAGGCAGCACGCTTGAAGCCCTGGATCAGCACGCCGACGATACCGCCGCCGACCGCGACCGGTGCGAAGGCACCTTCGATGATGGCGCCGAAGGCAGCCGGAATCGCGCTGAAGTTGAAGCCGAGGATGATGATCGCCGCGATCACATAGATGACAGCCATCATCGGCACCAGCTTCTCGGTGACACGTGCGATGGACTTGATGCCACCAATGATGACCATGCCGACGATGGCGGCCATCACGAGACCGAACAGCCAGCCGTAGCCGACCAGGAAGCTGGCATCACCGCCGGTGACGTTGACGGCCTGCTGATAGGACTGGTTGGCCTGGAACATGTTGCCGCCGCCGATGGAGCCGCCGATGGCGCAGATGGCGAAGAACACCGCCAGAACCTTGCCCAGCCCCGCCTTGCCATTTTCCGCGAAGCCCTTGGAAAGGTAGTACATCGGGCCGCCGGAGATGGAGCCATCCGCGTTGACGTTGCGGTACTTCACGCCAAGGGTACATTCACAGAACTTGGAGGCCATGCCGAGCAGACCGGCCAGAATCATCCAGAAGGTCGCGCCCGGGCCGCCCAGCGAGACGGCGACCGCGACACCGGCGATGTTGCCCAGGCCAACCGTGCCGGACAGTGCCGTGGCCAGTGCCTGGAAGTGGGATACCTCGCCTTCATCCTTCGGGTCGGTGTAGTCACCCTTGACCAGGCGCACGGCATGGCCGAACAGGCGGAACTGCACGAAGCCGAAATAGAGCGTGAAGACGACCGCCGCGATGATCAGCCAGCCGACGATCAGCGGGAACTGGGTGCCGGCCACCGGCACGGAATAGAAGATGGTCGAGACGATCGGGTTGACGATCGGTCCGACGATGTCACTGATGGCCTGGTCCATGCCTTCGGCACGGGCGGAGCTAGCGGCCATGAGGGCTGCCATCGCGGCAGCCCAGGGGGCCAGGGAGCGGAATCGACTCATGAGAGGTAACCTCGAAAAGCGAATTGTCGTTATTGTCGGGTGCGAATCTCTGCAGGCGGCTGGTGCGGGAGGCGCCTGTCTCAGGGAACGATGGTGACGGGCACCGAGGCCTCTTGAATCAGATGGGCGGTCACGCTGCCGAAGATGCGTGAGCGGACGCTTTCCCCCTTGCGGCCGACGATGATCTGCTCGGCATTCACCTCACGCGCCAGCAGGCTGAGAATCTCGGCGGCATCGCCGTGGCGAACACGCCCCTCGACCTGATAGCCCTCCTTTTCCAGCTCGCTGATGGCAGGCGTCAGCACACGCTCGCGGGCCAGCTTTATCTCGCTCTCGCGGCGGCTGGCACGCTGGGCGTTCTCCTCCGGCGTGTTGAAGCTGTAGGGCGACCATTCGACCACGTAGCAGAGAATGATCCTGGTTTCCGCGCCCACCAGAGAGGCGACGCGCTTGGCATAGGCAATGGCACTGTCGCCGCCCGGGGTTCCATCCAGTCCGACAATCAGGGAGGTGGTCATTGAGCTTCTCCTGAAGCTTGCTGGTCGTCGTGTCGCGCCAGCGGATTCTTGTTGAATTACCGTTTCGTTGCGGTTGAAAGAACTTTACTCCTCGCTCACACAAGAAATCCCTTCGGGTGTATCGCTTCACAAAACGATGATTAAACGAAATGACGTCAGTTAGGCGTTGACGAGTTTCAGGTTTCCACTACGCCATTAGCTGGTGGTGAGAAGATTCGCTGAGAAAATTGCTACCCATGACTGTCAGCAATGCTGAGAGCGGGACGAGCTGCCTTTTGAGGACGTCAGCAGGGTCACTGCCAGAGTCGCTGTCAGTCGCAGGGGATGAGCGGGCGTGAAGAGGATGTGGCTCGGGAGTGACGCAGGGGCAAGGAGCAAGAGCCGCAAGGAGAAGGAGCCGTAAGGAGGGTGCGGGCAGAGAAACTGCAGAGCGGGCAGGAACGGGCGGGAGCGGGTAAGGGGGGAAGCAGGGGAGGGAAAGCAGTGCAGAGGAGAGGGCGGTGAGGGAGGAGAGCAGAGGAGAGAGAAACGCAGCGCTGCTCACCAACAGCGCTGCGGACGCACGACAATCGAGCGCGGCTAGATGAGCCGCTGGTGCGTCAGGTCTTGCCAGGCGGCTTCGATGGGCCAGGCCAGCGGCTGGCGCAGATGTTCCGGTAATGCCATCAGAGCGGCCGTGGGACTGTCGTGTTCGCGCATGCGCAACCAGCAATAGGCCCAGGCGCAGGCGTCCTCCGGCCCCTGCGGCACCGGGCGTGCCGGCATCTGCATCAACAGGAACAGCGCTGCCTTGGGTGCCCATAGCGGCGCACCGCCCTCTGCGGCCCACTGCTCCAGCGTCTCGCCATCGGGATTGCTGGCGGGCTGGCCTAGACTTGCAACGCGCGCGGTATCGGCCAGCAGCACGGCGAGACGCTCGCTGTCGCCGCGGCCATGGGTCAGCCAGGCGCGCAACAGACCGGGCAGCCCGCGCTGGGCCTGTGGGTAAAAGGTGTCTTCAGACATGCACAAAGCCTTATGCTGTAGTTGGTCCACAGGTATTCTTCTTGCCGCCCTCGGGCGGCGTGAGTCGAGCGCACTGCTCGCGTTGCCTGCCAAATTTGCCCGCCACAGGGAGACATCATCTTGCCATTCGATTTCATCACCCCGCTCGATCGACGCCAGTATCCCTCCCAGAAGTGGGATCGCTACGCCTCGGACGTCATGCCCCTCTGGATTGCCGACATGGACTTCAGCGCCCCGCCCGCCGTGACGCGAGCGCTGGCCGAGCGAGTGGCACATCCGGTCTACGGCTATGCCAAGCCGTCGGAGAGCCTCGATGACAGCCTGTGTGACTGGAGTCGCGAGCATTATGGCTGGGAGGTGCCGCGTGACGCCATCGTCTGGCTGCCGGGCGTGGTGCCGGCCTTGCACCTGGCCAGTCTGGCATTGACCTCTCCCGGCGCGGGGGTGGTCACGACGACCCCGATCTACCCGCCCTTCCTCAAGGTGGCCCAGAAGACCGGGCGACTGGCGCAGATGGCACCGCTTGCTGAGCCCGAGACGCAAGGCGGCCCCTGGCGTCTGGATCTGGAGGCCCTGGAAGCGGCCATCACGCCCGAGACCGAGCTGCTGCTATGGTGCCACCCGCACAATCCTACCGGCCGCGTCTGGCGTGAGGAAGAGCTCGAGGCGCTGGCGGAGCTGGTCGAGCGTCACGATCTGCTGGTGGTCTCCGATGAGCTGCATGCCGATCTGGTCGTGGACCCGACGGCCCGCCATATTCCGCTGGCCAGCCTGAGCGAGCGACTGGCGGCGCGCTGCGTGACCCTGTGGGCGCCCTCCAAGACCTTCAACACCGCCGGGCTTACGTTCGCCTGCGCGGTGATCACCGATCCCAAGCTGCGTGCACGATTCACCGGCGCCGCCAATGGCTTGATGCCCGATACCAATGTGCTGGGCATGGCCGCGACCGAAGCGGCGTGGCGCGAGGGTGAGCCGTGGCGTCAGGAGTTGCTGAGCGTGCTGCGTGACAATCTCGATCTGCTGGAAAGCCATGTGGCACGCTGGGACGGCGTCAGCATGTCGCGCCCGCAGGCCACCTATCTGGCCTGGCTGGATATGCGCAAGGCAGGGCTTGGAGAGTCTCCGCAGCAGACCCTGCTCGAGGAATGCGATGTCGCGCTGTCGGATGGCGCAGATTTCGGCTGGCCGGGCTTCGTGCGCTTGAACTACGCCACCACGCGCGTGCAGCTGGAGCAGGCGCTGCAGCAGATGGACGAGCGCCTGCAGAAAGGCTGAGGTTGCTAAAGAGAGCCGGAGTTGATCTGGGTCAGCCTGGGGCGTTTCGTTGGCAGCTATCTCTCATTGCAAACTTGAATTGAGAATCATTATCGTCAACTCTGAAGACAGGCCGCTCATCGGGAGGGGCTTGTCATCAGGAGATGCGACGATGAGACATGAGGTGGCAGAGACGCCGCGACAGGGGCGGCCAGCAAGCAGGGATGCAGGCGTGACGGCCTGTCGTGAATGGTGTTGTCAGGGCGGGAGCCTGCGCCTGGCGCGTTCATCGCCGCCATCTTCCCGCTGTCGTGCACCCGCGGCGTCATCTGCCACCCCGTCTGCGCCAGACGCCGTGACCTCTGCGGGCCAGGAGCTTGAGGTGGACTTTCCGCCCAGCGTGCGCGAATCGCGTGCTCGCCCCTCGCTTCTCAAGGGCTGGAGCCGTCGTTAGCCCTTGAATCGGCGCGACGGCTGGCCCTCGATGACAAGGCCCCGCTTCCTTTACCGGAGGCGGGGCCTTGTCGTCTGCGTGGCTGTTCAGCTCATCAAGACGGTCAGCGGTGCGAGCAGCTCATCAGCACGATCAGTACATCAGAGCGAACAGTTGGCGGCGGAAGCGCACGGTCAGCTCATGGGTGGCGCCGAGGGCATCGAAGACACGCAGCAGCGTCTTGCGTGCCAGATCCTCGCCGTACTGGCGGTCGGTCTTCACCAGGCTGATCAGGGCATCCAGCGCCAGTTCGTAGTGGCCATCCGCCAGGTCACGCATGGCGCGCTGGTAGCGGGCTTCGCTGTCGTCCCGCTCGATCATCGCCTGCACCTCTTCGGGAGAGGGAGCCTCGGCGATGAAGTCGATGCGCGCACGCACGCCACGCGCCTGGGCGCCGTCACGGTCTTCCGGCTTGAGGGAGTCCAGCAGCTGGCGGGCTTCTTCACCATTGCCCTCGGCGACCAGCACCGAGGCGAGGTGGATGCGGTATTCCGGTGTGTCGGGGGATTCCTGCGCCAGTTGCTGATACAGCGCCTTGGCGGTGACGAGGTCGCCGCTTTCCAGCGCAGTAGCTGCCTGCTCTGAAAGGCTGGGGCCTGCCCCTGCCGCCGGCTGGACCTTGTGCTGCTCGAGGAACTGGCGAATCTCGGCTTCCGGACGCGCGCCGGTGAAGTTGCCTGCCAGACCGCCCTGGATGACCAGCTTGACGTCCGGCACCGAGCGTACGCCCAGCTGGGCGGCGATGTCCTGCTGCTCCTCGGCGTTCAGCTTGGCCAGGATGAAGCCACCCGCATATTCACGTGCCAGCTTCTCGAGGATCGGTGTCAGGACGAGGCAATGCTCACTCTGCGGCGACCAGCAATCCAGCAGTACCGGCACTTGCTGTGAGGCTTCCAGTACCTGCTGAAGATTGCTCATGTCCACATCGATGATGTAGGTGTTGGCGTCTTCTGCCTGGCGCGGTGCACTGGCGGCACCGCCGCCGACCACCCCTTGTGGCTGGGCGGCGGTGGTGTCATTGCCGGTCAATGGCTGGCCGGTATTGGGATCGATGATCATGGTGCATGCCCCGAAATTCTGTCTGCGATTCAAGGCTCGCGCGCGAGCCGGTTGGCCTGATGATGCGGCCCGTCGCAGTGGAGTTCAAGGCGCTGCCGGACACTTCCTCACGTGCGCGCCCCGGGCGCGTCGGTTCATGGCAGCAGAGTGTCGCCGGCCAGGCTGGCGATGCAGGCAGCTTCGCTCTCGCTGAGCGGCATCACGGACAGGCGTGCACGGCGCACCAGGTGGCTGTCCGCCAGCTCGGGCCGGGCCTTCAGGCGCGCGATGGGCAGGGAGTTGCGCAGCGGGCGAAGGTAGCTCAGACGCGGGGCGACCCAGCGTGGAGGCTTGTCGGCATCGATGTCCGCCACCTGACGTGGGTCGAAGCCCTTGTGCTCGGGGTCACTGGCCGTCGGGTCGGGCAGGGCGAGTTCGCTGACGACAGCCAGTCCGACCACTGCAGGTACCTTGCAGCTGGAGTGCTGGATGAGCACGACATCACCGAGCTGCATCTCGCGCAGGAAGTTGCGCGCCTGATAGTTGCGCACGCCATCCCATAGCGCCGGTGTTTCGCGGCGCAGGTCATCCAGCGAGAAGGCATCGGGTTCGGTCTTGACCAGCCAGTGACGCATGCAGGCACTCCCTTGGGGCTGACGTGATGAGTGGGAAGGTGATGGGCGTTGAGAAAGGGACAAGCGAGGTCCGGGCGCTGGCCTCAGCGATATCCTCGCACAGGAATTTCACGCATACGAAAAAGGCCTGATGCATGGCATCAGGCCTTTCGAATTCTTGGTAGCGGGGACCGGATTTGAACCGATGACCTTCGGGTTATGAGCCCGACGAGCTACCAGACTGCTCCACCCCGCAACACTGGGTACTGCCTTTGCTCCAACTCTGACGCATCAGAGGTTGGTAGCGGGAACCGGATTTGAACCGATGACCTTCGGGTTATGAGCCCGACGAGCTACCAGACTGCTCCATCCCGCAACATCACGTTGGTGTCTGACCAGCAATTGCCTGATAGGCAACGATTTGTCAGTGGTAGCGGGGACCGGATTTGAACCGATGACCTTCGGGTTATGAGCCCGACGAGCTACCAGACTGCTCCACCCCGCATCAACGTGGGGCGTAGTATAAGGATATACAGTGCTGCGTCAACCGTTATCCCGTAATTGGCGCAAACTTCTCGTGCCCGGTGAGTCGTCACCAACCCGTCTGCGTGCCTCGAGCGATTATCGGCATCTTGTGTGAGAGATCTGCTACATACATTCCCGCTGCATCCTGTCCATACTGAGGAGGACGCGCCTCGCGCAGGCGGATGGCAGGCGTCACAGAGTGCACGATTGTCATCAGGCTGTTAGAGACGCGGGTCATTGTTGTCGTTGCAGGCATTCTCGTTTTCTCAGGGCGGGGGTGTCCGCAGATTCGCCAAGCTGTGCCCAAGCCAAGGACACAGGACGTTCCAGGATTAGGGAGACACAATAAGATGACTCAAACAGCACCCGTCGCATGGGTTACCGGTGGTACCGGTGGCATTGGTTCCGCCATCTGCCGCGAGCTGGCGAACCAGGGGTATCAGGTAATTGCGGGTTACAGGAACAAGGAAAAGGCAGAGGGGTGGCTGACGGAACAGCGCGCTGCCGGGTTCGAGAACATCGCACTGTCCGGCATCGAGCTGGACAACTTCGAAGCCTGTCAGGCAGGCGTCAACGAAATCCGCGAGCGCTTCGGTCCAATCGCGGTACTGGTCAACTGCGCCGGCATCACGCGTGATACCTCCATGCGCAAGATGAGCTATGAGCAGTGGCGCGAAGTCATCAACTGCAACCTCGACAGCGTCTTCAATACCTGCCGTGCCGTCATCAATGACATGCTGGAGCACAAGTACGGCCGCATCGTGAACATCTCCTCCATCAATGGCCGCAAGGGCCAGTTCGGCCAGGTCAACTACTCGGCCGCCAAGGCGGGCATGCATGGCCTGACCATGGCCCTGGCGCAGGAAACCGCGACCAAGGGCATCACCGTCAACACTCTGTCGCCGGGCTATATCGCCACCGACATGATCATGAAGATCCCCGAAGAGATCCGTGAATCGATCCGCGAGACCATCCCGGTCAAGCGCTACGGCCAGCCGGATGAGATCGCACGCGCGGTTGCCTTCCTGGCCGACGAGAAATCCGGCTTCATCACCGGTGCCAACCTGGACATCAATGGCGGTCAGTTCATGGGCTGATGCTCTGTGATAGCGCGAGCCAGAACAGGGTTGGCACCCGGCCCCGCCTGACGAGAGAATGAAAAAGCCCCCGTCTCGAGAGAGGCGGGGGCTTTTCGTTGCGTTACTCGCT
Organism: Cobetia sp. cqz5-12; assembly: GCF_016495405.1. NCBI lineage: Bacteria > Pseudomonadati > Pseudomonadota > Gammaproteobacteria > Oceanospirillales > Halomonadaceae > Cobetia > Cobetia sp. cqz5-12. Next base: position 3,902,033 of record NZ_CP044522.1, on the reverse strand, counting down.
CAGGCGTCAACGGTTCAGGCGTGCTGGCTCAGTGATTGAACAGCGCATCGAAGCGCGGCAGCTCGGTCTGCCAGGCGTCCCAGTCCAGCGGACCGTTGGCGAGCAGCGCATCCAGCACCTCATCCAGCTCTTCTTCACGCTCCATGCGCTCACCCAGCTGCTGGTTGATGCGCGCGACCTGCACGGTCAGGCGGCGTGATTCATCTTCGCTGCCCAGCGGGGCCTCGAACAGAATGGCCAGGTGAACACGCAGCTCGGCCAGGCGCTCGTTGGCAGCGCTGCAGTTGCTCGGCAGGGCCTGGCGCATCTGGTTGCGCGCCGCATTGGCCTGACGGCTGTTGTCGTCGAAGGCCGAGGTGTTCGGCAGCTCGACATCCTGCACGTCGCCGTTGCGCGCGCTGGCATCCGCCACGGCGTGCTGCTCGAGCAGATCACGCCATTGCTGCCATTCCTCGCGCAATTGCAGGGCGTGCAGTTCATCCAGACGCTGCTCGCGACGCTTGAGAATGCCGGTCCAGCGACGACGCATGCCGTCGCCCCGCTTGCCACGCGGAAGCGGGCCGAGGGTGTCGGCTTCCTTCAGGGCGTCATCGAGCAGTGCGGCGTCTTCCAGCGTCTCCGGCTCCCAGTTGTCGAGGCGCTCGATCAGCGCCTGCCACTGATCCAGGCGGGCCTGCTCGCGGCTGTCGCGGTCTTCGCGGTCCTGATCGCGTGCGGCGAAGATACGATCGCACGCCGCGCGGAAGGCGGCCCACAGACGTTGTTCTTCGCCCTTGGGCGCGCGGCCCATCTCGCGCCAGCGACTCTGCAGTGCCTTGGCCTGTTCGGCACGGGCACGTGCCGGCGAGTCCTCATTGGCCAGCGTCTCGACGGCGTCGACCAGTGCCTGCTTGGCGGCGGCGATCTGGCCTGCACGGCTGTCGATCAGCCCCTGCAATGCGGTCAGCGCCTCACCGAAGCGATGCGACAGCTGGCGACCGGGGCCCGCGGGCACCGGCGTGTGGCGCCGCCATTCCTCACGGGCGCGATCACGGATCTGGCGCAGGGAGTCGGGGTCGGCATCATCCATGGCGTGGCCGTTGAGCGATTCGAGTTGCTCGCAGAGCGCTTCGCGCATGGCCAGATTGTGTTCACGCAGCTGCTTGCGCGATTCACGGTAATCCCGCAGGCGCAGCTTGATGGCGTCAGAGGCGGTGCGGAAGGCCTGGCTAGCATCGCGGCTGGCGGCCGCATCACCCAGTTCACGCCATTGCTGAATCAGCTGCTGATGCTGGCGGTCACGCTGCTCATCGCTGATGTCTTCGCGCTCGCTCAGGGTGGTGATGGCCTCGAGCAGCTGCTCGCGCTTGGGCGCCGCGACGAAGTTCTGCCAGTCACGGAGTTCCGCGACACGTGCGCCCAACTGGCGCAGGCGTGTCTGGCGGGCATTGTCGAGCTGGCCTTCGGTGCGATCGCGCAGCGAGCGATGCAGACGGCTGGCCGGCTTGAGCTTGCCGGCATCGAGATCCGCTTCCAGGCGTGCCAGTTCGGCATCCAGCGCTTCCAGGTCCAGGCTCGCCTTGCGCGCAGTGCTGTCGGCCTCGCGGGAGGCATCAGCCGACTCGGCGTCTGGTGCAGGGCTGCCATCGACCGCGTCTTGCTCTTGCGCCGCCTCTGTCGGCTCTTCCGGCTGTGCCGCGCTGATCGCCTGACGCACAGCGCTCAGGCTGGCGGTCTGCGGCAGACCCGCAGGCCAGGCCACTTCGCTTTCCAGGCGACGCAGCTGGTCGATGTCATTGTCGATCAGCGCGGCATCCAGCTCGCCCTGGCACAGCTGATGGCGATGCCAGGCGTCGAGTGCATCCTGCAGCTGCTGTTGCAGGCGCTGCTGACGTTCGAGCAGTTCGGCCGGGGCCGAGAACTGGTCGGTCAGCTCGCGCCAGCGCTCTCCCTGCAGGCGGCGTTGGGCCTGCAGGCTGGCGAAGTCGTGATCATTGACGCAGTCGCGGCTGTAGAGGTCTTCCCTCGCCTGGTCCACGGCGCTGAGAATCTCTTCCAGGTGCGTATTGAGGTTGGCGCTCAGACGCTCATGGGCGCGAATGGCTTCCTCGCGGGCCTCATGGTCGCTGATGACCTTGTGCGCCTGCTGACGTGCCTCTTCGAAGCGCTGCTGGATGTCGTAGTCCGCGGCCGGCAGACGCTCCCACTCGCGCAGCAGCGAGCGGTAACGCGAGGGCACGCTGTCTTCCCATGCCTGACGCGGCAGCTTTTCCATCTGGCGCAGCAGGTTGTCGCGGCTGGCGGCCAGCGCATCGGCCTGCTGGGCATCGGCACGACGCCGAGCGAGGGTGTCGCGCGCCTGACGCTGCACGTGACGATCACGCTTGGCATCACGTACCAGACGCTCGAGACCGGCCTGGCTGGTGATGCGGGCGGCAGCGGCATGACGCACGGCAGCGATGGTGTTGTGGCAGGCCTGGTGGATCAGCGCCTCTTCATCTTCCAGACGGCTCAGTGCCGTCAGGCGAAGTTGCTGGTTGTCGCCGCGAGCCGCCACGGCGGACAGCAGCTCGCGATCGTCCAGGCGCGCGACCAGCTGTTCACGGCTCAACAGAGAGGGCGCATCCTGGCCGCCGCTCAAGAGTTCGATCAGGCGCTCGCGTACCAGGCCATCGGCGCGGTCGAGCAGTGGCAGCAGACGCTCGGGAGATTGCATGCGCGTCAGGGCGGCATGGCGGACTTCCAGAGCATCATCTTCGAGAATCAGGGTTTCCAGGATCTTGCGCTGGTCTGGAATCTCCGGATCAAGCTGGTCAGTGGCAGCGGAGCGAATGGCAGGGTTGGCGTGTTGCCAGCGAGGAGTGAACAGGCGGCCAGTGAGGCGGGAGAGCAGTCCGGTCATGAGAGAGCGGTTATCCAGGCAAAAAATAGAGGGGCGCAACAATTGGCCGCACACTCGGCGGGTGCAATCGGGTGGGCACGACGGAGTGGGCGGAGTGACGGCGCATGAATTTCGTCACCCCGCTATCTTACCAGTCACAGCCCCCTGTTGTGTGGTATCGCATGTCGATCGATGTGCCTTATTGCACGCGCGCGGCGGCGTGCAGGGCGACCGGCGGCGGGTGTCAGGTCGGCAAGTGAGCCACGTCGTAGGCTCGCGACACCTGACAGTGCCTGCTGCTGGCCGTATCATCAGTTGCAGCACTGTGTTCGCTCACATAGTTTTGTACGTTACCGCTATGCCATTCAGTGTCTGTCATTCATGCTCGGCGCCTATCAAGCAGTCGCTGTGCCGTGTGCGACGGCGAGCTATGTTATTCAGGTGGCCTTTCCCATCGAGGGTCGCCTTGAGGATGCCGTGAACAGCACGGGCATCATCAAGAGTGTCGGAGGGCTTCGACACTCATTACGCAACCGGAGTCAGGTCATGAGTCTCAGTACGGACAGGGCCCCTCAGGCCTTCACCTTCAAGGGCGGCATGCTGCCGATGACGGTCATGGAGCTGGTCAGCGGTGATCCGGAGCAGATCCGTGCTCAGCTGGCCAGCAAGCTCAGCCAGTCGCCGGCCTTCTTTCAACATACGCCGGTGGTGCTGAGCGTCGAGAAGCTCGACGAGCCGCATCTGGCGCTGGAGCGCATCTGTGCCGTCTGCCGTGGCCACAAGCTGCTGCCGGTCGCGGTGCGTGGCGGTGGAGACCCGGTGCGTCAGTCCGCCTGGGCGTTGGGGCTGGGGTGGTTCCCGCCGCAGGAGAATCGCGGGCGCTCCCTCGAGTCCGTGCCGCCGGTGGCCGCTGAGCCGGTCGCCGAGCCTGCCGACACAGTCGCGGACAGCGCGGCCGAGAAAGCGGAGCCAGCCCATGCCAGCAAGGTGTATCGCGGTACGGTGCGCTCGGGCCAGCAGGTCAGCGCACCGGAGGGCGATCTGGTCATCATCGGTGCGGTGAATGCCGGCGCCGAGATCCTGGCCGCCGGCAGCGTGCATATCTATGGCGCTCTGCGTGGCCGCGCGCTGGCCGGTATCCATGGCGATCGCAATGCCAGCATCTACTGCAAGGAACTGCACGCCGAGCTGCTCTCGGTGGCCGGAACCTACAAGCGGCTCGATGACATCGACAATCGCCTGCTGGGTGCCAATGTCGAAGTCGTGCTTGAACACGATCAACTCTGTATCGCACGACTCGGCTGACCCCAGCACTGTGTTCTGAACGATATCCAATATTTACAGGTGATCCTCGCTCGGCGAGGGACTCTCAGCAAGGAAGATACCTTTGGCCAAGATTATCGTAGTGACGTCAGGCAAGGGCGGAGTCGGCAAGACGACCAGCGCCGCCGCCATTGCCACCGGACTGGCTTTGCGCGGCAACAAGACCGTAGTGATCGATTTCGATGTGGGCCTGCGTAACCTGGACCTGATCATGGGCTGCGAGCGCCGTGTGGTCTATGACCTGGTCAACGTCATCCAGGGCGAAGCCAATCTCAAGCAGGCCCTGATCCGCGACAAGCGCATCGACAACCTGCACATCCTTCCGGCCTCCCAGACCCGTGACAAGGACGCGCTGACGCTGGAAGGCGTCGAGAAGGTGCTCGACGCGCTGCGCGAGGAGTTCGACTACGTCATCTGTGACTCGCCGGCCGGTATCGAGCGTGGTGCCCAGCTGGCGATGTACTTCGCTGACGAGGCCGTGGTGGTGACCAACCCGGAAGTCAGCTCGGTACGTGACTCCGACCGCATCATCGGCCTGCTGTCTTCCAAGACGCGTCGCGCCGAGAATGGCGACACCCCGGTGCGTGAACACCTGCTGATCACCCGTTACCATCCGGCGCGCGTCACCGGCGGTGACATGCTCAACCTGACCGATATCCAGGAAATCCTGTCGATCCCGCTGATCGGCCTGATTCCGGAGTCCGACGCCGTGCTGCGCGCGTCCAACCAGGGTGTGCCGGTCACGCATGACCAGAAGAGCGATGCCGGCCAGGCGTACGTGGATTGCGTGTCCCGCCTGTTGGGCGAGGAAGTGCAGCTGCGTTTCCATGAAGTCGAGAAGCGCGGACTGCTGGCCAGAATGTTTGGAGGGGGGCGCAAGTGAAATTACTGGATTTTCTGAAGCGAGAGCGCAAGAAGACCGCCAATGTCGCCAAGGAGCGGCTGCAGATCATCGTCGCGCACCAGCGCAGCCAGCGTGACCAGCCGGATTACATGCCGATGCTGGAGCGAGAGCTGCTCGAGGTGATTCGCAAGTATGTGCAGGTCGACCAGGATGCCATCAACATCTCGCTGGACCGCGAAGACGACTGCTCGGTGCTGGAACTCAACGTCACTCTGCCGCGCCCCGGCGAGGCCTGAGTTCGCGGGGCGTCGGGTGCCTGCCACCTGAGGCGTTGCCGAGCGTGCACCGTCTGCGACGCCCCGACCCAGCCCATGTCCATTGCCTGCCAGAGCACCGTGCCAGCCTTGCTGGAGACGGTGCTCTGGCACGTTCATTTTTCGACCGCCCGCGTGGAGACATCCTGTGGCAGAGCCCACCTTCCTGTGGCACGACTACGAGACCTTCGGCGCCGACCCGCGCCGTGACCGTCCTTCGCAGTTCGCGGCCATCCGTACCGATGCTGACTTCAATGAGATCGGCGAGCCGCTGACCCTCTATTGCAAGCCGGCCGATGACTTCCTGCCCCAGCCGATGGCATGCCTGATCACCGGCATCACCCCGCAGCAGGCCGAGCGTCGCGGCATTCCCGAGGCCGAGTTCGCCGGGCGCATCAATGACGAGATGAGCGTGCCGGGGACCTGCACGCTGGGCTACAACAGCCTGCGCTTTGATGATGAAGTCAGCCGTCATCTGTTCTACCGCAACTTCCTCGATCCCTACGGACGCGAGTGGCAGAACGGCAATTCGCGCTGGGACCTGATCGATGTTGTGCGCGCCTTCCATGCCCTGCGCCCGGAAGGCATCGAATGGCCCAGGCGAGAAGATGGTGCACCCAGCTTCCGTCTGGAGCACCTGACGGCGGCCAATGGTATCGAGCACGCCGGCGCGCATGACGCGCTGGTGGATGTGCGCGCCACCATCGCGCTGGCACGCCTGCTCAAGTCGCGCAATGCACGGCTGTTCGATTATCTGCTCAAGCTGCGCAACAAGCGCCATGTCGCCAGTCTGCTGGATATCGGCGCACGCAAGCCGATGTTGCACATCTCGCGTCGCTATCCGGCCTCGCGGGCCTGTGGCGCACTGGTGGTACCGCTGGCGGAGCATCCTTCGAATGCCAATGGCGTGATCGTCTATGACCTCTCGGTCGACCCGGCGCCGTTGATGGAGCTGTCACCGGAAGAGATCCGAGCCCGTGTCTTCGCCAGTGCCGATGACCTCGCGGAAGGCGAGGAGAGGATTCCGCTCAAGGTCATCCATCTCAACAAGAGTCCGGTACTGCTGCCGGCCAATGCGCTCAAGGATGTGTCCGGGCCGCATGAGGGCGAGTACGGCGAGATCGCCGCCCGCTTCAAGATCGACCCCGCCCAGTGTCGCGTGCACTGGAAGTGGCTGAAGGACAACGCCGGTGTCGGCGTGAAGGTGGCGCAGGTATTTGCCGAGGCGCCGCCGGCCGGTCCGGCCGATCCGGACCTGATGCTCTACTCCGGTGGCTTCTTCTCGCCCGCGGACCGCAAGGAGATGGAGCGGGTACGCGCCACCCATCCCGAGGCGCTGGACGATACGCCGTTTGCCTTCCAGGATGGTCGGCTCGAGGAGATGCTGTTCCGCTATCGTGCGCGCAGCTACGGCTACACGCTCAACTCCGCCGAGCGCGAACGCTGGGAGCAGTGGCGCTGGGAGCGCATGAACGATGAGCAGGTCGCGAGCCTGACCGTGAAGGGCTTCGTCAGCGAGATCCAGCGGCTGGCCCAGAGCGAACAGGACCCGGACCGCGTGCAGATTCTCGAAGAACTGGCGATGTACGTGGAAGGCATCATGCCGCCACAGGCCTTCGGCTGATGAGGGGCTAGCCGGCCCGCTGTGCTTGCCGGCAAGGCATGAAGGAACAAGACCCCGACGCGGTGATTGAACTGCACCTCGTCGGGGTCTTGTCGTTTCAGGCGCCCGGCCGGTGAGGGCCAGCGCTTTGTTTGCCCGTCAAGCCGCTGGCGGGCTGTCGAGACTCAATGCTGAGCATTGCCGCTGGCCTCGGCAGAGGGTGCCGCCAGGGTCGCGCCTGTCTCGGCGCGCGGTGCCTCGGGCAGCGGCGGCAGGTCCAGTTCCGTGAGGCGCTGCTCGAAGTCGCTGGGCGTGCCAGGGTCGAAGGCCAGTTCCAGCGCGCTGGAGTCATTCAGCTGCTGCCAGATGGCGCGGATATCCTGCGCGCTGACCTGCTCGACGGCCGCGACCAGTTGCTGGCGACGGTCAAAGCCTGTCCAGCCGAAGCTCAGCTCGCTCCAGTTGCGCGCTGCCAGCTCGGACAGCTTGCGTGGCTTCTGGGTCAGGCTGTCGACGACGGCGTCACGGTAGCTGGCAAGCGCTGCCTCATCCAGCGACTGCACGCGGCTGTCGAAGCGGGTGAGGAAGGCATCCATGCGCGAAAACAGCGTCTTGCTGTCCTTGGACGGCGACTGCACCAGCAGGCTGAGCCCCGGCGCATCGAGCATGGGCGAATAGCGCGCGGAGACGATATAGCCGAGTTGCTCCTCGGTGCGCAGCTGGCTGTAGAAGGGCGCTTCAAGCAGCTGACCCAGCACCGCGATGCGTGCCTGGGTCTGCAGCGTACGGTCCTTGCCCTGCAGGTAGCGCAAGGCGCCGGCATCGCCGCGTGTGCTGTCCGGGCGCAGCACCGTGTGCTGTGTGACCTGACGCACTTCCAGGTCTGGCACCGCCTCGCGCGTGATGCGCGGCGCGAGCCCGTTGATCACCAGCTGGCCGGTCTCGCGGGCCTGGTCGGCGGTCAGATTGCCGGTCACCATCGCCTGCACGTGCAGCTTGGCAAGGAAGCGCTTGCGGAAGTTGTCCAGTGACTGGGCGTCGATCTTGTCCAGAGCCGCCAGCTGTTGCTCGGCGGTGCTCGGCAGACCGACCAGCGTTTCGCTGAGACTGCGGCCCAGGCGCGTGTAGAGCGGTGCCTGAACGCGGTTCTGCAGGCTGCGGCGCAGGCGTTGCGTGATGCGCTCCAGGGGGGCGGGGGCCATCTCGCCATTCACCAGCTGATCGAGCACTTCGCGCATTTCCGGCTGCTGGCCATCCCGCCAGCCACTGAACTGCAGCGTGATGCCACGCCCATGCGCGTAGACCAGCGCGTCCTGCCCTGCCAGGCGTGCCGGATACAGACGTGCGTTGAGGCTGTCATTCAGCCACGCCGCCAGCACCTGACTCATGGCCTGGTCTTCCACCGAGCGACTGACGTCGGGATTGAGCAGGCCGAAGCGCCATTCAGCTTTCGGCACGCCGAAGCTTGCATCGCCCTGATACCAGAGCTCGGCACCGGGCTCATCGATCAACTGGCTCGGCATGGCGTCGGGCAGGTCGAGTACGCGGAAGTCCTTGGCCAGATAGGGGTTGGGTCTGGGCAGCGCCAGTTGGCTGGCCAGGGTGTCGTCGCCGGCGGTCTGAGCAGCGGCATCCGCCGTCAGACGCGTCAGGGTGTAGGGCGCCTTGAACCACTCGCCCTGCTGATCCCCCTCCACCTGCGGGCCGGAGTAGACCTCGAGCAGGTTGTCGGGGGTCAGGCGAGCGAGGGTGTCCTGGATCAGGTCCGGGTCGAAGTCATGCATCAGGTAGGGCGCCGCCAGCACGTCCTCGATCGGGTAGCGCGTCATCATCATCGCCAGATTGCTGGCCAGATTGACCGGCGAGCTGCGCTGCTGGAAGCGGAAGCTCTGCTCGCCCAGCTGCGCCTGCTCGGTATAGCGCCAGTCGTTGATGCCCTCAGCGCGGATCAGGGCCAGGTAATCGAACAGCGCGGCACGGATCTGTGTCTGATGCTGCGCGCCCTCCGGGGTCAGGCTGATGTCGACGCTGAGCAGGGCATGCTCGCCATCACTGAGGCCACCGCCGGCCGAGAGGCCATCTGCCCAGCCCTTGTCCTTGAGCACCGCTAGCAGACTGCCTTCGCCCTCATGGCCGATCAGGTTGGCCAGGTAGCTGACCGGCTGTGAGCGGTAGTGGGCGATCGGATCGTCGATGGGGAACATGAACGACAGCTTGCGCTCCTGCTTGAGCGCCTTGACCTCGAGGCGTGCCGGCAGCTCGTCACCGCTGGCCAGGGGCGTGGTGATCTCGGGGCGCGACAGTCCACGGTCGGGCACATCACTGAAGTTGTCACGGGCCAGCTGTTCGAGCGTTTCCAGCGACTGCGGCCCGACCAGTGACAGGCGCATCACATTGGCGCCGTAGTGAGCCTGATAGAAATCGACCAGGCGCTGGCGCAGGCTACCGGCCTCGGTGTCCTTGAGGGTCTCGAGGCTGCCGACACTGAAGCGGTTGAAGGGGTGTTCCGGGTTGAGGGCCGCTTCGACAGCCTCGTAGATGCGCCGACCATCGTCCTGCAGGCGTGCCTGATACTCGGAATTGACCGCATGGCGCTCGCGATCCACGTAGTCGGCGTTGAACTGCGGGGCGACGAAGAAGCGCGCAAAGCGCGGCAGTGCCTCCTCGAAGGCATCCGGGTCGATGTCGAAGAAGTAGTTGGTGTCCTGGCTGGCGGTGAAGGCGTTGTGCTGGCCGCCATGCTTGGTGATGAAGTCCTGGTAGGCATCCGGATCCGGATAGCGATCGGTGCCGAGGAACAGCATGTGTTCCAGGAAGTGCGCCAGCCCCGGGACGTCGTCGGGATCCTGGGCGCTGCCGACTTCGACATCGACGGCGGCGGCGGCCTTGTCGGCCTTGGCATCACTGACCAGCAGGACCTTGAGCCCGTTGTCGAGGGTCAGGCTGCGATAGAGCCGCTGATCATTCTCGCTCTTGATGACGGGGCTGGTCTGCTCGGCTCTGGCGGGCACCGCGCTTGAGGCTGAGTTGGCAGCCGGCGCGAGGGACGATGCGGGTGCAGAACCCGGGCGGGCATCGGCATGACTGATGGCTGGTGCCAGGCCACTCATGATGATGGCGGCAATGGCCGTGCTCAGTGCAAGAGGGCGAAATCCTGAAGGCAGTGACATCTTCTCTCCTGATTCATGCCACCGCTGCTCGGGCAGGTGGCGCTGACTCGGTGATGGTTCTCATTGGGCGAACATGCGCGTGAGGCGGTAGAGCGATGCAGTGCCGCCATCCTCGATACGTGCCGTCGGCGCAGGCGGATTCAGGTCAGCATCGGGCCGGTGGGGTGGGCGACGCTCCACTCCTGATGCTCGGGGTCGTTGACGAGCCGTGCGACCGGAAAGGCGGCCAGGCTGGCATTCGGCGTCAGCATGCTGCGTACCGTCTCCAGTGGCGTCTCGGCATTCAGCCAGTCGCGTACCTGATGCGGCGCGATCACGGCGGGCATGCGATCGGTCAGGCGTGACGTGACCCCGGCACACTCGACACTGATCAGCGCGAAGCTGTCGCGACCCTCGGGGGGCAGCCCCTCCATCAGGGGGGCGCTGAAGTGACGCGTCCACAGGGCGGCCAGCAACAGCGGTGCGCGGGTCGGGTGCGTGACCAGAAACGGCTGCTTCATGCGCGGTTGTTCCTTCCACACATAGACACCGCCGACGGGGATCAGTGCCCGCTGGCTGATGAACGACTCGCGGAACATGCGTCGCGTTTCCAGCGACTCTGCACGTGCCACGTGGGGGGCGTGATCCATGATCTCCAACCAGCTGGGTGTCAGGCCCCAGAGTGCAGGCACCAGTCGCAGGCGGGGGCCTTCCAGACGCAGCATCGAGGCGGGCATGCGCGGGGCGCGATTGGCGCTGACCAGCAGTTCGCTGCGCAACTGGCGTTCGAGCGCGGGAGTCGCCAGCGACCCGAACAGTTCGTCGGGGGGCAGGTCAGCAGGGTAGGGGGGGATATACAGACGACCGGCCACGGGAATCCTTTGAGGCGATGAGGCGAAGGGAACATGCAGCGGCAGCTGCTGCCTGAGATGGGGTGTGGATCGCGCTGCACGCCACGGATGCCAGCATGCCACACCTTGGTGGTGCTTGCGTTTGTGCTCAGTCTCGATATGCTGGACGGAAACACTGTTCGATTCAATGACCGATACGGGGTGCTCCAAGAGATGCCCGCAAGGCGTCGCAACCCTTTGCCCACCCGTGCTGTCCGAACACACACCGCGTCAGATTCGCTACGCGGTAACGCATCTCAAGCATCAGAGGAATTCGATGGCCCGTCCACGTCAGCATGCACCGGAAGCGCTGCATGCGCGGGTAATGGAGACCTGCGATGAATGGCTCAAAGCGCAGCCCGTTCACGCCCTGTCTCTGCGCAACCTGGCTCGCGAAGTCGGTTGTGCGCCCAGCACCCTGCTCAAGCTCTATGGCAGCTTCGGCAACCTGCTCCAGCACGTCAATCTGGCGACGCTGGACAGGCTGCGCGATGCGATAGCCGGACAGGAGACGCCGAGTCCTTCGGAGCGCCTCAAAGCCCTGGCGCGCGCCTACTGGGGTTTCGCCCAGCGCGACCCTTACCGCTGGCAGCTGCTGTTCGACTTCCCGCTCGCCCAGGAAGGGGAGCTGGACCAGCGTCAGAACGCGATGATCGAAGGGCTGTTCGAACGCGTGGAGGTGGCTTTGGTCGAGTACGCCCCACGCGTCGAGTCCGTCGAGGCCAAGCGCATGGCACGCACGCTGTGGGGTAGCGTGCACGGTCTGGTGCAGCTGGGCATGAACGAGCGTCTGGGCCTCTGGCAGGGGCAGCCACTGGAAGTGACGGAGCTGCTCGATCAGTTGCTGGACACCATGTTGGCGGGGCTCAAGGTACGCAGCGAGGCTGCGTGTGCGGGGGATGCCACGGAAGCTGGCAAATGAGTCGAGAACTGCTCCGGCGACCCCGCTTCGCACCCTTCTTCTGGACCCAGGCCCTCGGGGCCTTCAATGACAATCTGTTCAAGAACGCCTTGCTGCTGCTGATGACCTTCGTGGTCATCGAGCAGCGGGGCTGGGACACCGGTATCGTCAACAACCTGGCGGCCGGTCTGTTCATCCTGCCTTTCCTGCTGTTCTCCGCCTGGGGCGGCCTGTTGGCTGACCGCCTCGACAAGCAGCGCCTGATCGTGCGACTCAAGTGGCTGGAGCTGGCTACCATGAGCGTGGCGGCCGGCGCCTTGATCTTCGAAGCCTGGGAGTTGCTGCTGGCGCTGCTGTTCATGATGGGCACCCAGTCGGCACTCTTCGGCCCGGTCAAGTACGCCATCCTGCCCCAGCACCTCAAGCCGGATGAGCTGGTCAGCGGCAATGCCTGGGTCGAGCTAGGCACCTTCCTCGCCATCCTGGTCGGTACCCTTGCCGCCGCGGCCTTGATGGCACTGGGCGGCGAGCTGGCACGCTGGGCGCTCTCCGCGTCGCTGGTCTCGCTGTCCCTTCTTGGCGTGATGGCGGCCGGCAGGATTCCGTCGGCACCCTCCGCTTCGCCCGGCCCCGTGCCGTGGCGTCCGCTCTCCGGCAGCATCGCGGTGATGCGTGAAGGGCTGAGCAATCGCCGGCTACGCTGGGCGCTGCTGGGCATCAGTGCCTTCTGGTTCCTCGGCGCCAGCTATCTGACGCAGTTGCCGGCCTATGCGCGCGATATCGTGCATGGGGCCGAAGGGGCGACCTCTGCCTTGCTGGCGGCCTTCGCCATCGGCATCGGGCTGGGATCGCTGGCCTGCGAGCGAGTCTCGCGCGGGCGTCTCGAGACGGGGCTGGTGCCCTTCGGCGCGCTGATCATCTTCGCTGGCGGGCTGGACCTTGCCCTGCGCCCGGCGCTGGCCGAGGCACAGATGGCCACGCCGCTGATCGAGCTGCTGGGCATCGCCGGTTTCTGGCGCATGTGGCTGGATCTCGGTGTCATCGGTTTCGGCGGCGGCCTCTATATCGTGCCGCTTTACACCCTGCTGCAGATCCGCAGTCCTGAAGATCACCGCGCGCGCATGATCGCCGCCAACAATGTGCTCAATGCGCTGCTGATGGTGCTGTCGGCCGGTGCCGGCATTCTGGTGCTGGGCGTGATGGGGCGCGATATTCCGGACTTCCTGCTGTTGCTGTCCCTGATCAGCGGGCTGATCGCGGTGGTCTGCATGCTGCGTGACCCGCGGCCCTTCCTGCGCCTCAATATCTTCATCCTCATCCACCTGATGTATCGCCTGCATCTCAAGGGTCGCTGGCGGATACCGGCGGAAGGGGCAGCGCTGGTGGTGTGCAATCACGTCAGCTTCATGGATGCGCTGATTCTGGGCGGGGCCAGTCCGCGGCCGCTGCGTTTCCTGATGGATGCCGAGATCTATCACTCGCCGTGGCTGAAATGGTTCTTCCGCATCGCCGGGGCGATTCCGGTGGATTCCTCACGCAAGGACCCGGCAGGGGTGCGCCGTTCGCTGGAGGAAGTCGGCAAGGCGCTGCGCGAGGGAGAAGTCGTGATGATATTCCCCGAGGGCAAGCTGACGCGTGACGGTGAGGTGGGGCGCTTCCGGCGCGGGCTGGAGCTGATTCTGGCGCGTGACCCGGTGCCGGTGATTCCGATGGCACTGGGTGGTCTGTGGGGGTCCTGGTTCTCCCACGGCGGCGGGCCTGCCTTCGCCAAGTTTCCGCGACGCCTGCGCGGGCGGGTAGAGCTGTGTGTCGGGCGTACCTTCGACCCTGCCGGCACCAAGGCAGTGGAGCTCGAAGAGGCCGTGCGTGATCTGCATCGCAAGGCGACGCGCCTGGCGCGCTCCCGTTAACCGCTGGTCTCTCACTCTTTTCAGCGCTGCATGAAAATGCCGCCCATGCCGACACGATCGTCAGGCAGGGGCGGCATTTCACGTTCTGGCGACCAGTGGATGGTCACTGGCGTCGAGCGCGGCGTCGCGTCAGTCGCTGGACTGCTCGGAGGGCGCGGTGTGGCGCGTGACCCAGAAGCCGAAGACGCCGATGGTCCAGGCGCCCAACATGACCAGCGGCACCGCCAGCATGTCATCGCCGCTCAGCCACAGGCTGGCCAGGGCGCCATAGAGGCCGCCGCCGAGATACAGCACCGTGCCGGAGATGGCATTGGCAGCGCCGTGGCCACGTGTGAACAGCGACTGGTAGTCGGCCATCACGTTGGGCGTGATCATGCCGCCGGCGCCCAGCACGAACAGGATGCCCGGAATTAGTGTGGCGACCTGGACGTTGTCGGTGATGACCAGCGAGATCAGCCAGGTGATGCCGATCCCCTGCATGCACAGCGCCATCTGAACCAGCTTGCGTGTGCGCAGATGCTTGAGGCCGAAGTGGTTGAGACGGTTGCCGATCAGCATGGCGACGACATTGGCGCCGAAGGCCAGCGCGAACTCACCGGGGGTCAGCCCCAGCACGCCCTGATAGAGATAGCTCGCGTTGGTCAGGAAGGTGAACATGATGCCGGGGCCGCACAGCAGCAGCATCAGGTGCCCGGGCACGCCGCGCGTGGTCAGCACCCTGCGATAGCTGGCCAATGCGCCGCGCAGGCTGAGCGGTGAACGCTCGCTGGCAGGCAGGGTCTCCGGTAGCCACTGGCGAATGGCGACTCCGGCGATCACGCCATAGACGGCCAGGCCGATGAAGACCATCTGCCAGGTGCTCAGCGCCAGGATGAGGGCGCCGAGGCTGGGGGCGACCAGCGGTGCTGCCATCAGCACCATCATGACGTTGGTCATCAGGCGCGCGGCGTCCTTGCCGGTCGCGACATCGCGCACCACGGTGCGAGAGACGCCGCCGGTCATGCCGGTCGCGATCCCCTGCAGGACACGGAAGACCATCAGCCATTCCAGGCTATGCGTCATGGCGCAGCCGAGACTCGCGATCAAGAACAGCACGATGCCGCCCAGCGCGATCGGGCGACGTCCCAGGCTGTCCGACAACGGGCCACCACTCAGCTGACCGAAGGCGTAGCCGGCCAGAAAGAAGGTGATGGTCAGGCCGAGGCGGGAGTGATCGACACCGAATTCCGCGGCCATGGCGGGGATCGCGGGCAGGAAGGCATCCATCGATAGCGGGGCGAGCGCCACCATCAGGGCCAGCAGCACGGTGAAGTGAGGTTGTCGATGCAGGGCGGGAGTCGCCGTTGGGGCGGAAGCTGAAGTCATGAGGGCCATTCGAAGGTTGTGGGGCATTGCAGGGGGAGCGGTGATTCAGCCTGCTCTGGCGCAGGTCCGTGGCGTCTGGCGCTGGCGGGCAGCGCGAACGCGCACAGCATAGCGTGGGTTCGGGCCGCTTGCGTGTCGTGGTCTGCAACACCGTATTGCAGCTGGTTCTTGCACCTGAGCAGCTGCGTCTGAGCACCCGCAAATGAGCACCTGCAAATGAGTGCCTGGGCGAATTGGCGTGCCCCAGACGCGACAGGCCCGCCAATTGGCGGGCCTGTCGTCGAGAGTGCCGTGCTGCGTGGCAACGCGCATGGCGCGTCAGCTGCGCGTGGTGCGAGCCGCCTGCCAGCAGCGTGCCGAGGTGATCTGGTTGTCCTTCACCTGCTGGATCTCGATGCGCGTGGTGCCGATGGCGAGACTGGCCGGGGCATCGGGGAATGATTCCAGGTGCTCCAGAATCAGGCCGTTGAGCGTCTTGGGACCGTCAGTCGGCAGCTGCCAG
Organism: Cobetia sp. cqz5-12; assembly: GCF_016495405.1. NCBI lineage: Bacteria > Pseudomonadati > Pseudomonadota > Gammaproteobacteria > Oceanospirillales > Halomonadaceae > Cobetia > Cobetia sp. cqz5-12. The sequence goes on along the minus strand of NZ_CP044522.1, from coordinate 3,886,372 downwards.
CCGATGGCCTTGTTGATCTCGCGGATGTTGGCGGTGCCCTCGATCACGTAGCTGCCGTTGTCCTGCGGGTGGATCTCCTGATGCGTACCGGCGACATCAGTGGTGAACTCGCCGACGATCTCCTCGAGGATGTCCTCCAGCGTCGCCAGCCCCTGCACATCGCCATACTCGTCGACCACGATGCCGATGCGACGCTTCTGCTTCTGGAAGTTGAGCAGCTGGGTATGCAGCGGCGTGGATTCCGGGATGAAGTAGGGCTCGCGGGCTTCCTGGATGATGGAGGCCTTGGTGACCTCGTCCAGCGACAGGAAACGCGCCGCGTTGCGCAGGTGCAGGATACCGATGATGTTGTTGATGTCACCCTTGTAGACCGGCACCCGCGTGTGCTGACTGGCGCGGATATGGCTGAGGATGATGTCGAGATCATCGTCCAGGTCGATGCCGAAGATCTCCTGACGCGGCACCATGATGTCATCGACGGTGACGTTCTCGAGATCGAGAATCGACAGCAGCATGCCCTGGTGGCGCCGCGGGATCATGCTGCCGGCTTCGTGGACCACGGTGCGCAGCTCGTCGCGGGTCAGGCTGTCGGCGCCGCCGCTGACATCGCGCACGCCGAACAGGCGCAGCAGGCCATTGGAGATGCCATTGACCAGCCAGACCAGCGGGTAGAGCAGCTTGAGCAACGGTTCCAGCACCAGCGAGGCCGGATAGGCGATGCGTTCCGGATTCACGGCGGCCATGGTCTTGGGCGTCACTTCGGCAAAGATCAGCACCACGATGGTCAGCACGGCGGTCGAGACGGCCGGGCCCGAGACATCACCGAAGTAATGGATCGCGATGATGGTCGCCAGCGAGGCGGCCAGGTTGTTGACGAAGTTGTTGCCGATCAGGATGACGCCGATCAGGCGGTCCGGGCGGGAAAGCAGGCGGGTAACACGCTTGGCGCCGCGCTCACCGCCCTTGGCGCGGTGACTGAGACGGTAGCGGTTGATCGACATCATGCCGGTCTCGGAACTCGAGAAGAAGGCAGACAGGATGATCAGGATGACCAGTAGGCCGAACAGCAGCCCCAACGGGGTGTCGTCGCTCAAGAGTGAAGGGTCCTCGGTGGCGGATTTAGGCGCATGATACTGACACGCTCGCTGCAATGCATCAGGCGCAGCGAGCGATCTCTGTCGGGGTGGCAGGGCTTAGTGGGAAAATACCACTTGCAGCACGAACTTGGTGCCGAAGAAGGCCAGCGCCAGTACCAGGCAGCCGCCCAGTGTCCAGCGGGCGGCACGCTGGCCGCGCCAGCCCAGTACGTGATGCCCGAACAGCAGCACGGCGAAGATGATCCAGGCGCCGAGGCTGAGCACCGTCTTGTGCGCCAGATGCTGGGCGAACATGTTGTCCAGATAGATGGTGCCGCTGATGATCGACACGCTGAGCAGGATCATGCCGGCCCAGATCAGCTCGAACAGCGCACGTTCCATGCTGGTCAATGCCGGCAGCACCTGGACGATGCCGCGGGTATGACGTTTCTTGAGCGCGTGCTGTTGCAGCGACAGCAGTCCGGCCTGCATGGCCGCGATGCTGAAGAAGGCCAATGCGGCTACCGAGGTGAAGATGTGGGCGACCAGACCGGGGGAGAGCGGATTCTCGGTGGTGGCGCTCGGCAGGTTCATCACGCCGAGCACGCAGGCGGCGGCGACCGGGAACAGCGCCGCGCCCCCGGCGATCACCGGCTTGAACAGGCTGGCGACGACCAGCAGCAGGCAGATGGCCCAGCTGACCAGCGACGCGCTCTCGAACAGTCCGAGGTGCAGCGCGCCGCCGTGGTTGAGCGTGACCCAGACGATCACGGCATGGCAGGCGATGGCGATCAGCGCCAGACTGCGCACCAGACGCGTGCGTGCCGGAACGCGGCGTGTCAGGGTAAGGCCCTGCCAGAGGCCGGCGCCGAGATAGAAGATGATGGCCAGAAAGGCAAAAGGCAGAGCCTGCATGTGCTGTTGTCCAGGTGCCGGAGGGTAGCGGGAGATCAGGCCTCGCTTGAGGCACTGTCTATCTGCAGAGACTATACCGAATGCGCCGCCGGGATTGCATCCACTCGCGGTGTCCTGTCGCGTGTTCTCGCGGGCGATGAGGCCTGCGCGGCGACAGACTCCGTATTGCATGACGATTGTCGGCACTGTCTCCTGCAGGCATGTCATCACCAGGATGGCGACTTGCAAGCCTTGCATGCATGGAGACACGGCCGCCCTGTGCGTATAATGCGCGACAGGATAACCATTCACGCGCTGGGGCGTCATGCCGTGCGCCGGTCACGAGGTGGCTTACGCCCTCGTCCCCGCAGCGCGGACCCCAGACGTCCCTAGCCGGAGAGGCCCATGTTTCAAAGTTTGAGTGATCGCCTGTCGCATACGCTGAAGTCGATTACCGGCCAGGCCAAGCTGACGGAAGACAACATCAAGGACACCCTGCGCGAAGTGCGCAAGGCGTTGCTTGAAGCCGATGTCGCGCTGCCGGTGGTCAAGGCCTTCATCGAGCGAGTGCGCGAACGTGCCGTCGGTCAGGAAGTGTCCAAGAGCCTGTCGCCGGGCCAGCAGTTCGTCAAGATCGTCCAGCAGGAGCTGGAAGCGATCATGGGCGAAGCCAATGAAGGCCTGACGCTCAAGGGCAGTCCGGCCGTCATTCTGATGGCAGGCCTGCAGGGTGCGGGCAAGACGACCACCGTCGCCAAGCTGGCACGCTACCTGCGCGAGCGCGAGAAGAAGAAGGTGCTGGTGGTCTCGGCCGACGTCTATCGTCCGGCCGCCATCGACCAGCTGGAAACGCTGGCCAAGGAAGTCGGGGTCGATTTCTTCCCCTCCGACTCCTCCCAGCAGCCGGTGGCCATCGCCGAGGCGGCGATGAAGCACGCGCGCATCCAGTTCCACGACGTGGTGCTGGTCGATACCGCCGGTCGTCTGCATGTCGATGCCGACATGATGGACGAGATCGCCGCCCTGCACCGCAGCGTCAATCCCGACGAGACACTGTTCGTCGTCGATGCGATGACCGGTCAGGATGCCGCCAACACCGCCAAGGCCTTCCACGAAGCCTTGCCGCTGACCGGTGTCGTGCTGACCAAGGCCGACGGTGATGCGCGTGGCGGTGCGGCCCTGTCCGTGCGTCACATCACCGGCAAGCCGATCAAGTTCATGGGCATGGGGGAGAAGGTCGACGCCCTCGAGCCCTTCCACCCGGATCGTATCGCCTCGCGCATCCTCGGCATGGGCGACATGCTGTCGCTGATCGAGGAAGCCGAGCGCACCGTCGACAAGAGCAAGGCCGAGCAGCTGGCCAGCAAGGTCAAGAAAGGCGAAGGCTTCGATCTCGAGGACTTCCGTGACCAGTTGCAGCAGCTCAAGAACATGGGTGGCATGGGTAGCCTGATGTCCAAGCTGCCGGGCATGGGGCAGCTGGCGGAAGTCGCCCAGAGCCAGGCCAGCGAGAAGGAGCTGGGCAAGCTCGAGGCGATGATCAACTCCATGACGCCCAAGGAACGTCGCAACCCGGATCTCATCAATGGGTCGCGCAAGCGCCGCATCTGCATGGGTTCCGGTACTCAGGTGCCTGATCTCAACCGTCTGCTCAAGCAGCACAAGCAGATGGCCAAGATGATGAAGAAGGCCGGCAAGAAAGGTGGCATGCAGAAGATGATGCGTGGCATGTCCGGCATGATGGGCGGTGGCGGTGGTCCTGGCGGCCCCGGTGGTATGGGTGGCATGGGTGGTATGGGTGGCCCCGGCGGCATGGGCGGCGGACGCTTCCCGCGTCGCTGATTGCTGACCCGATGCCCGATGCAGCGCTGATGAGACATGGGCGCTGACACCAGGAATTGCGCTCCGTGGCACGTCCCGTGCCACGGAGCGTGTGTATGGCCTTGGAAAAAGGTTTCCAAGGCTTGCCAATTTCCGTAGAATGTCGCCTCTTCGTGTGGACCCTCCATGCGAAGACGAGTTCTGTGGCACGATTTTCACTTCAACACGAAGGACAGATTACGCAATGGTTACCATTCGTCTGGCACGTGGTGGCGCCAAGAAGCGTCCCTTCTACCACCTCGCTGTGGCTGATTCCCGCACAGCTCGTGATGGCCGCTTCATCGAGCGCGTCGGCTTCTTCAACCCGGTCGCTCGCGGCCAGGAAGAGCGTCTGCGCGTCGATCTCGAGCGCGTCGCTCACTGGCAGCAGCAGGGCGCACAGGTCTCTGACCGTGTCGCTCAGCTGATCAAGGAAGCTGGCAAGCAGCAGGCTTGATTCCAGGATGCCTACTCAACCGAACAACCCGCAGCCGACCGCAGCGTCATCGCATGACGATGATGTCGTGGTAATGGGGAAGCTTACCAGCCCCTATGGCGTCAAAGGCTGGCTCAAGGTGTATTCCTACACCAGCCCGATTGACGGCATCTTCGATTACGCTGGCTGGATGCTGAAGCTGGACGGGAAGCAGATTCCCGCCCGCCTCGCTCAGGCGCGTCGCCATGGCAAGGGCCTGGTGGCACAGCTCGAAGGTATCGACAGTCGCGAAGCAGCACAGGAGCTGGCCGGGGCGGAGATTCTCCTGCCCAAGCAGCACCTGCCGCAGCTGGAAGTCGGTGAGTACTACTGGCATCAACTGGAAGGTCTCGAGGTGGTGACGCTGGATGGCCAGCGCCTCGGGAAAGTGAGCACCCTGATGGAAACCGGTGCCAACGACGTTCTGGTGATAAAGCCTAACGACGACAGCATCGATGAGAAGGAACGGCTCGTGCCGTACCTTCCCGATCAGGTGGTTCGCGATGTGGATCTCACTGCTGGGCGCATGAGCGTCGACTGGGATCCCGAATTCTGATGTTAAGCACAGAGAGCTGACGCCTGTGTGGATTGGTGTAGTGAGCCTGTTTCCGGAAATGTTCACGGCGATTACCGCCAGTGGCGTGACCGGCCGAGCGGTCGACAAGGGCCTGCTCGAGGTCGATTTCTGGAATCCTCGCGACTACGCCACCGACAGGCACCGTACGGTCGATGATCGTCCCTACGGCGGTGGTCCCGGCATGTTGATGAAGGTCGAGACCCTGCGTGGCGCCATTCGTGACGCCCGCGCCGCTGGCGGTGACAACGCTCGTGTGATCTATCTCTCCCCGCAAGGCCGCAAGCTGGATCAGGCCGGTGCCCGCGAACTGGCGACGCAAGAGCGTCTGATCGTGGTGGCCGGACGCTATGAAGGCATTGATGAGCGCGTGGTGGAAGAGGAGATCGACGAGGAGTGGTCGATCGGCGATTACGTCCTGTCTGGCGGGGAACTGCCGGCCATGGTCCTGATCGATACGGTGGCACGCCTGGTGCCGGGCGTACTCGGGCATGAAGCCAGCGCGGAGGAGGATTCCTTCACCGATGGCCTGCTCGATTGTCCGCACTATACCCGCCCTGAAGTCATCGACGGCAAGCGGGTGCCGGATGTTCTGCTCAGTGGCAATCATGCCCTGATCAAGCGCTGGCGGTTGCAGCAGTCTCTGGGACGTACCTGGCTCAGGCGTCCGGATTTGCTGGAGAGTCGCACGTTGACTCGTGAGGAGCGCAAGCTGCTCGACGAGTTCATCGCGCAGCACGCCCGGAAAGGCAAGGCCTGACCGCTGCGAACCGAAGGTTCGCTGTCAGGAGAAGGCCGCCACCGTGGCGGAGGTGCGGCACGGCCCGGAGTCATCTTGCGGGAGTTCCGTGGCGCGTCACACACAAGGTCGATCCCCGTGTTCAAGGCCGTTTGCGGTGCCGGGGTCATGACGAACATCAGCCTCAGGGTTGATGCTAACGAATTTGGAGCTAGCGATGAGCAGCAAGAATAAACTGATCCAGGCGATCGAAAACGAGCAGATGGCCAAGGAAATCCCGGCCTTTGCACCGGGCGACACCATCGTCGTCCAGGTCAAGGTCGTCGAAGGTACCCGCGAGCGTCTGCAGGCCTTCGAAGGCGTGGTGATCGGCAAGCGTAACCGCGGTCTGAACTCCGCCTTCACCGTCCGCAAGATCTCCCACGGTGTGGGCGTCGAGCGTACCTTCCAGACTTACAGCCCGCAGGTTGCCGCTATCGACGTCAAGCGTCGTGGTGACGTCCGTCAGGCCAAGCTGTACTACCTCCGTGAGCGTAGCGGCAAGTCTGCACGCATCAAGGAAAAGCTGGGCTAAGCGCTCCGCATTCCCTGACTGCAGAACTCGGCAGTACTGCGGAGGAGCGAATTGCCACTTGCTCCTCCGCCATACGAAGACCCCGCCATGCGATGCATGGCGGGGTCTTCGTGTTTGTGCATCAGGGAAATCCGGTGTGACTTGCAGCAGATTCATTTCATCGTCAGGGCATCACGGTAGAATCGAGGCTCACGCAGGCTCGGTGCCGCGGTACATGACGGCCACGGCGAGCGCGGATGGCGCGTCATTCAGGATGGGGAAGCGGGAATGATGGACGACGATGCGTTGGTCGAGGCCTTTCTCGATACGTTGTGGCTAGAGCGGGGTGCCAGTGACAATACGCTCGGCGCCTATCGCAGTGATCTCGCGGCCTGGCGGCGCTGGTTGGTCGATCAGTCGGAGACGAACGCTGACGCGGTGCCGTTGCTGAGCGTGGCACCGCAGAAGGTGCAGGCCTTCTGTGACTCGCGGCGTGAGTCGCATGCGCTGCGCTCCACGGCGCGCCTGCTGTCGGCATTGCGGCGCTTCTATCGCTGGGCACTGGCCGAAGGCATGATCGAGGCGGACCCGCTGCATGAGGTGCGCCTGCCGCGCGTGATTCCCAGCCTGCCGGGCACGCTGGATGAGGAGGAGGTCGAGCGCCTGCTGGAGGCGCCGGATCTCGAGACGCCCATCGGGCTGCGCGACCGCACCATGCTCGAAGTGCTCTATGGGGCGGGGCTGCGTATCAGCGAACTGGTCAATCTGAGTGTCGATGCGCTCAATCTGCGCCAGGGCGTCGTGCGTGTCACCGGCAAGGGCGATCGTGAGCGGCTGGTGCCGCTGGGCGAGGAGGCCTGTGACTGGTTGTCACGCTGGCTGTCCGTTGGCCGACCTGCGATGATGGCCGACCAGACGCGTCCGGCACTGTTTCCCGGCCGGCACGACAAGGCCATGACGCGACAGACCTTCTGGCATCGCATCCGGCGTCACGCCGTGACTGCGGCCATCAGCAAGCCTCTGTCACCGCATACGCTGCGCCATGCCTTCGCCACGCACCTGCTCAATCACGGTGCCAACCTGCGTGTCGTGCAGCTGTTGCTGGGACATCGTGATCTTTCCACGACCCAGATCTATACCCATGTGGCCCAGGCGCGTCTGGAGCGTCTGCATGCCGAACATCATCCGCGTGGCTGAGTGTCCTTCCCTCTGCGCGCGGACGCCAAGGAGTGTTTGATGAGCAAGTCTTTCCGTCGTCCGCAGGCCCTGTCCCGTGCGATCCGCCTCCTGAGCGCCGGCGCCATGCTGACGCTTGTGGCGCCATTGGCCCAGGCTGATGCGCTGGATGATCTGCGCGACAAGCTCGTCGTCAATGGCCAGCCGCTGCCGGTCGAATCACTGGCCTCCAGCCCGATCGATGGTCTTTATGAGGTGCGCCTGACCAGTGGCGAGAGCTTCTTTACCGATATCGACGGCAAGCATCTGATCGTGGGTGAGATGTACCGCAATGATGGCGACAAGGGGCTGGTCAATCTCAGCGAGCAGAAGGCCAATGGCGAGCGCCTCAAGCTGCTGGCCGAGGTGAGTGAGGATGATATGGTCATCTTCCGCCCCGCGGGTGAGGTCAAGGCGGTGATCAGTGTCTTCACCGATACCACCTGCCCGTACTGCCGCAAGCTGCACCAGGAAGTGCCGGAGCTCAATGCACGTGGCATCGAGGTGCGCTATCTGGCCTTCCCGCGCGGTGGCATGCGCTCGCAGGGCGCGCGTGAACTGGCGCAGGTGTGGTGCGCCGAGAATCGTACCGAGGCGATGAACCAGATCAAGAATGAAGGCGAAGTGCCCAAGCAGGCGGCCAGCTGCGATGCGCCGGTGCAAAGCCAGTATCAGCTGGGCACGCGCATGGGAGTGCAGGGCACCCCGGCCATCGTGATGCCGGATGGCCAGATGGTGCCGGGCTACCTGCCGGTGGAGCGTCTTGCCACCATGCTGGGCATCGATGACTGAGCCACACGAATCACATGAACCACAGGCGACAAGACTGCGCGTTGACAGGGCGTCCTGCCTTGCTACCGTGGTCACGACAGACGTACGTGCAGGATGTCTGGATAATAGACCGACGTGAGATCGGCAAGGCCGTCGCTGACAGTGGCGCGGCCCTCAAGGCTGGATACCGTAACAAGAGAGGAAAGCGACGTTGAAACCGGTGAAAGTAGGAATCTGTGGTCTAGGGACCGTAGGCGGCGGCACTTATAACGTGCTGATTCGCAATGCCGATGAGATTGCGCGTCGTGCTGGACGCCCGATCATCGTCGAACAGGTCGGCGCACGACGCGACAATCCTGACTGCGATATCACCGGCGTCAGCCGCACGCATGACATCTTCGAGGTCGCGCGCAATCCCGAGATCGACGTGCTGGTCGAGCTGATCGGCGGCTACGATGTCGCCTATCAGCTGGTGATGGAAGCCATCGCCAATGGCAAGCATGTCGTGACCGCCAACAAGGCGCTGATCGCCGTCCACGGCAACGAGATCTTCCGTGCCGCGGCCGAGAAGGGCGTGATGGTGGCCTTCGAGGCCGCAGTGGCCGGTGGCATTCCCGTCATCAAGTCGCTGCGTGAAGGCCTGGGTGCCAACCGTATCCAGTGGCTGGCCGGCATCATCAACGGCACCGGCAACTTCATCCTCAGCGCGATGCGTGATGAAGGTCGCAGCTTCGAGGACGTGCTGGCCGAGGCACAGGCGCTGGGCTATGCCGAAGCCGATCCGACCTTCGATGTCGAAGGCATCGATGCCGCGCACAAGTTGACCATCCTGGCCTCGATCGCCTTCGGCGTGCCGCTGCAGTTCGACAAGGCCTACACCGAAGGCATCTCGCGCATCACGGCCGAGGACATCGAGCAGGCCGATAACCTGGGTTACATCATCAAGCATCTGGGCATCACTCGCGCCACGGCCAAGGGCCTCGAGCTGCGCGTGCATCCGACGCTGATTCCCAAGGAGCGTCTGCTGGCCAACGTGCATGGCGTCAAGAATGCCATCGAGGTGATGGGCGACGCTGTCGGTCCGACTCTTTACTACGGTGCCGGCGCCGGTGCCGAGCCGACGGCCTCTGCCGTGGTCGCGGACCTGCTCGACGTGGCGCGCGATATCGCCACCGACCACCGCTACCGCGTGCCGTATCTGGCCTTCGCCGAGATCAATCAGCACGGCGACACCCTGCCGATCCTGCCGATGGAAGAGATCGAGACGGCCTGCTATCTGCGTCTGCACGCAGTGGACCGCCCGGGCGTGCTGGCGCGTGTCGCGTCGATCCTCTCCGAGCAGGGCATCTCCATCGAGGCGATCATCCAGAAGGAAGCCACCGAAGGGGAGCTGGTGCCGATCATTCTGCTCACGCACCGTGCGCGCGAACTGCACATGAACGAAGCGATTCGTCAGCTGGAAGCGCTGGTGGATGTCGCCGGTTCCGTGGTGCGCATTCGTGTCGAGGATCTCGACGACAACGCCTGATCGCGGGCAAACGGGGCGGGGCTATCGACGGTGATGGCACTGCCCCGCTGGGCAGCCGGCGCAGGCCGGAAGAGCAAGAATCATAACGGTGGCAAGAGCCACGGGAAGACACGACATGCGTTATATCTCCACGCGCGGCCAGGCGCCGGCGCTCGGTTTTGAAGATGTGGTTCTCACGGGGCTTGCCAGCGATGGTGGCCTGTACGTGCCGGAAACCCTGCCGCAGTTCAGCGCCGACGAACTGACGGCGATGGCCGGTGAGTCCTACGCGGAAATCGCCTTCCGTGTCATGAAGCCCTTCGTCGATGGCGCCATCGATGACGAGACCTTCCGTGACATCGTGCGCGAGACCTACGCGACCTTCAGTCACGATGCCGTCGTGCCGCTCAATCAGCTCGACAGCAACCATTACCTGCTGGAGCTGTTCCACGGCCCGACACTGGCCTTCAAGGATGTCGCGCTGCAGCTGCTGGGTCGCCTGCTGGATCACTTCCTCGCCAAGCGCGGCGAGCGCGCGGTGATCATGGGCGCGACTTCCGGTGATACCGGTTCCGCCGCCATCGAAGGCTGCCGTGCCTGCGATCATGTGGATATCTTCATTCTGCATCCGCACAACCGTGTCTCCGAAGTGCAGCGCCGCCAGATGACCTCCGTGCTGGCACCCAACGTCTTCAACATCGCCATCGAAGGCAACTTCGACGATGCTCAGGCGATGGTGAAGGCCAGCTTCGCCGACCAGGACTTCCTGAACGGCACGCGTCTGGTCGCGGTCAACTCGATCAACTGGGCGCGTATCATGGCCCAGACCGTCTACTACGTGGCCGCCGGTGTGGCGCTGGGCGCCCCGGCGCGTCAGGTCAGCTTCACGGTGCCGTCGGCCAACTTCGGCAACATCTTTGCCGGTTATCTGGCCTCACGCATGGGGCTGCCGGTGCGCCAGCTGGTGATCGCCACCAACGCCAACGACATCCTGCATCGCACCATCTCCTCCAATGACTTCTCGCGTCAGGAGCTGAAGGCGACGCTGGCACCGTCGATGGATATCGTGGTGTCCTCCAACTTCGAACGTCTGCTGTTTGAGGCCTATGGCCGCGATGGTCAGGCGATCCGTGAGCTGCTCGAGCACTTCTCGCGTGAACCGGCAGCGCTGGCGGATGCCCCGCTGGCCAGGCTGCGTGAGCTGTTCTCCAGCCACAGTGTCGATGATGAGACGATCCTCGAGGTCATCCGTGAGGCGCACCATCGCACCGGCGAGATTCTCGATCCGCATACGGCAACTGGCTATCGCGCGGCAGAGGTCTGCCGTACCGATAGCGCGACGCCGATGATCACGTTGGCGACGGCGCATCCGGCCAAGTTCGCGGAAGCGGTGGCGCGAGCCGGCTTTGCTGGTGTCGATCTTCCGCCGCATCTGCATGACCTGCTGGAGCGCGAGGAGCGTTACAGCGTACTGCCGGCAGAATTGGCGGCAGTGCAGGACTTCGTGCGCGAGAATCGCCGCGGGTGATTGCAATAACTGCCGGTTGGCCCGCTCGGGGTGATCGGCAGTCATCTTTTCATGGCCGTCATGTCTGCAGTCCGCTGCCGAGATGACGGCCATGTCGTTTGTCAGGAGCTCTTCATGTCTGTCACTTCCCCCGTGTCGCCCCCATTCTCGCAAGACCCCATGAGTCGTCCGGACGAGCGCACGCTTGCGGCCAGCATTGCGCGGGTCATTCAGCCGCGCGCGCGTGACGAGCATCTCTATCAGCAGGGCATCGCGACCGGGCTCAGCGAATTGCAGGCACGTGTACTGGCAGGGCGCCTGACGCTGGAGAGCTGCAAGGCCCCTCTGGAGGCGCTGGTCACGCCGGCGCTCCGGCATATCGAGCATCCCGAACGGCTGGCCGATGGCCGGCGTGCGGCAGAGCGCATCGCGAGCGCCGTTGTCGAGGGGGAGCATATCGGCATCCTCACCGACTATGACGTGGATGGCATCACCTCGCATGTGGTGATGCTACGCACGCTGACCGAGCTGTTCGATGTGCCCTACGACCGCGTGCACAGTCTGATCGGCCATCGCATCCATGATGGCTATGGCATCAGTCTGCCATTGGTTGAACGCATCATGACGCTCTCGCCGCGCCCGTCATTGATCGTGACCGCGGATTGCGGCTCCAGTGATGAGGCGCGTCTGGCGTTGCTCAAGGAGGCGGGGATAGAGGTCGTGGTGACGGATCACCACGCGTTGCCTCAGGAAGGGCCGCCGGCTTCCGCCTACGCGACCGTCAATCCGACGCGAGACGACTGCGCCTACCCCGACGCGACCATTGCCGGTTGCATGGTCGCCTGGCTGACCATGTCCTTGACGCGCAACATCTTGATTGAACAGGGTAGGTTGCCGAGCGACGCACCCAAGTTGTCGCCGTGGCTGTCCTATGTGGCGCTGGGAACGGTGGCGGACTGTGTGTCACTGGGAGGAAGTGCGATCAACCGCGCGGTGGTCAATCTGGGCCTTACGTTGATCAACCGCATGCAGGAGCCCTGCTGGCGCGCGATGGCAGAGCGGCTCGGGGCGGATAGTGTGCCCTTCAATGCCGAGACGCTGGCCTTCCAGATGGGGCCGCGCATCAACGCCCGCTCGCGTCTGGATGATCCCTACGCCGCGCTGCATTTCATGCTGGCGCGTGAAGACGACGCGGCGCAGCGTGCACTGGAAGTGCTCGATCAGGACAACCAGTCACGCAAGGCGATCGAAGCCGAGATGGTGGAGTCGGCACGTGCCCTGGCCCTCACCTCCTTGCGGGAAGGGCACCAGGTGATCGTGGTCCACCTGGAGGATGGTCATCCCGGGGTGCAGGGCATCGTCGCTTCGCGTCTTGTGCAGCAGTTCGGGCGACCGACCATCGTGCTGACACCAGCCGCGGTGCCCGGCATGTTGACGGGCTCCGGGCGCTCCATCGAAGGATTGCACCTGCGGGATGCGCTGCAGCGCGCCCATGATCTCGCGCCGCAGTGTCTGCCGCGCTTCGGTGGGCATCGCGGCGCCGCCGGGGTGGGCTTGCCGCTGGCGGAAAAGGATAACTTCACTCGTGCCCTGCAACAGGCAGCCGCGGAGCAGTTGGGGGAGAGGGCGCTCAATCCCTTGATTCTCAGTGATGGTGAGTTGGTGGAAGGGCAGTTGAGTCTGGAGACGCTGGATGAGCTCGAGCGTCTGGCGCCCTTCGGGCGTGAGTTTGAGTCGCCTCTCTTCGAGGGCAGCTTCCTGGTCGAGAGTCTCAGGCCGGTAGGCGCCGATGGCACGCACTTGTCATTGGAACTCTCGCTCGGGCGTACGCGCCTCAAGGCGATCTGGTTCCGTGCGCTGTCGCCGGGAGAATCACCGGCATTCGGCGTGGGGGCCTCTCTGGAGTGTGCCTACAAGCTGTCACGCAATCGCTGGCGGGGGAGAGAGTCACTGCAGTTGATGCTGGAGCACGCAGTGCCTGCATGAGCTTGTTTGAATTGACAGGGATGTCTGGCTAAAAAGCCCTTGCCATCAAACCGATTCCTGCGTAAAGTACGCATCCGCTGCCGGGGACGCATGGCGTTACCAGCGGTGAAAGAGGTTTGCAGGTGGTTGTTTTACTTGATGTTTCTTGAAGCTCGCTTCGACATCATCGATTGACAATCCCGGGCGATTCGCTAGAATACGCCGCACTCCTTACGGAACAGGTGATCGAGCAACGCTCCTCACCGCTTGATGATGCTTAGAGGCAGTCGATTGACTCATCATCAAGTGCTTGACTTCTCAAGCGTTCCGGGTATAATATGCCTCCTCGCTTAACAGCGACGCTCTTTAAAAATTTGATCAGGTAATTCGTGTGAGCGCTTGCCGATGAGTGGTGACAAGGTCACCAAATATCGGAGCAAGCCTCTCACGAGAAGTTTGACTCTGAACCAAGTTTGGTCTGCTTAACAGACTATCAAGCTTTCAACTGAAGAGTTTGATCATGGCTCAGATTGAACGCTGGCGGCAGGCTTAACACATGCAAGTCGAGCGGAAACGATTCTAGCTTGCTAGAAGGCGTCGAGCGGCGGACGGGTGAGTAATGCATGGGAATCTGCCCGATAGTGGGGGACAACCTGGGGAAACTCAGGCTAATACCGCATACGTCCTACGGGAGAAAGCAGGGGATCTTCGGACCTTGCGCTATCGGATGAGCCCATGTCGGATTAGCTTGTTGGTGAGGTAATGGCTCACCAAGGCGACGATCCGTAGCTGGTCTGAGAGGATGATCAGCCACACTGGGACTGAGACACGGCCCAGACTCCTACGGGAGGCAGCAGTGGGGAATATTGGACAATGGGCGAAAGCCTGATCCAGCCATGCCGCGTGTGTGAAGAAGGCCTTCGGGTTGTAAAGCACTTTCAGCGAGGAAGAACGCCTTGGGATTAATACTCCCGAGGAAAGACATCACTCGCAGAAGAAGCACCGGCTAACTCCGTGCCAGCAGCCGCGGTAATACGGAGGGTGCAAGCGTTAATCGGAATTACTGGGCGTAAAGCGCGCGTAGGTGGCTAAGTCAGCCAGGTGTGAAAGCCCCGGGCTCAACCTGGGAACGGCATCTGGAACTGCTTGGCTAGAGTGCAGGAGAGGAAGGTAGAATTCCCGGTGTAGCGGTGAAATGCGTAGAGATCGGGAGGAATACCAGTGGCGAAGGCGGCCTTCTGGACTGACACTGACACTGAGGTGCGAAAGCGTGGGTAGCAAACAGGATTAGATACCCTGGTAGTCCACGCCGTAAACGATGTCAACTAGCCGTTGGGTCCCTTGAGGACTTAGTGGCGCAGCTAACGCAATAAGTTGACCGCCTGGGGAGTACGGCCGCAAGGTTAAAACTCAAATGAATTGACGGGGGCCCGCACAAGCGGTGGAGCATGTGGTTTAATTCGATGCAACGCGAAGAACCTTACCTACCCTTGACATCCAGAGGACTTTCCAGAGATGGATTGGTGCCTTCGGGAACTCTGAGACAGGTGCTGCATGGCTGTCGTCAGCTCGTGTTGTGAAATGTTGGGTTAAGTCCCGTAACGAGCGCAACCCCTATCCTTATTTGCCAGCGAGTAATGTCGGGAACTCTAAGGAGACTGCCGGTGACAAACCGGAGGAAGGTGGGGACGACGTCAAGTCATCATGGCCCTTACGGGTAGGGCTACACACGTGCTACAATGGCAAGTACAAAGGGTTGCAATACGGCGACGTGGAGCCAATCCCATAAAGCTTGCCTCAGTCCGGATTGGAGTCTGCAACTCGACTCCATGAAGTCGGAATCGCTAGTAATCGTGGATCAGAATGCCACGGTGAATACGTTCCCGGGCCTTGTACACACCGCCCGTCACACCATGGGAGTGGACTGCACCAGAAGTGGTTAGCCTAACCTTCGGGAGGGCGATCACCACGGTGTGGTTCATGACTGGGGTGAAGTCGTAACAAGGTAGCCCTAGGGGAACCTGGGGCTGGATCACCTCCTTATCGACACTGTCTATCGCTCGCGGCAAGTGCTCACAACGAATTACCTGATCAAGTTAGTTTATCGAGTAGTAGTGTCGGGTCTGTAGCTCAGTTGGTTAGAGCGCACCCCTGATAAGGGTGAGGTCGGCAGTTCAAATCTGCCCAGACCCACCAAAAGCTTCGTGCTTTTGTCGACACGGTTTTGCCGACTTTGGGGCCATAGCTCAGCTGGGAGAGCGCCTGCCTTGCACGCAGGAGGTCAGCGGTTCGATCCCGCTTGGCTCCACCATCAAGTTCCGGTTCAAGCTTCTACTACCTGATAACGCTGACAGTTCACAGTGACAAGCATATCGCCTTCCTCGAGAAGGTTGTGTGACTTCTCACTGTTCTCTGAACAGCCGCTCTTTAACAATGTGAATCATGCTGACGATGGAATGTGCGCCAAGCACATCTCCATCAAACGATATGTCGGAGAGGTCCGACAAAATCGTAATCCTTGACAGACCCCTTGGGGTTATATGGTCAAGCGATTAAGCGCATACGGTGGATGCCTTGGCAGCCAGAGGCGATGAAGGACGTGATAGCCTGCGATAAGCGTTGGCGAGGTGGCAAATACCCTGCGACCCAACGATTTCCGAATGGGGAAACCCACTCACCATCAGGTGAGTATCTATAGGCCAATACATAACCTATAGAGGCAAACCCGGGGAACTGAAACATCTAAGTACCCGGAGGAAAAGAAATCAACCGAGATTCCCCAAGTAGCGGCGAGCGAACGGGGACCAGCCCTTAAGCGTGACAACTGACAGACGAACAAGCTGGGAAGCTTGACGATACAGGGTGATAGTCCCGTAGTCGAAGTCTGAGTCACGTGAAATCGAGTAGGTCGGGGCACGAGAAACCTTGACTGAACATGGGGGGACCATCCTCCAAGGCTAAATACTCCTGGCTGACCGATAGTGAACCAGTACCGTGAGGGAAAGGCGAAAAGAACCCCGGCGAGGGGAGTGAAATAGATCCTGAAACCGTATGCGTACAAGCAGTGGGAGCACCTTCGTGGTGTGACCGCGTACCTTTTGTATAATGGGTCAGCGACTTATATTCTGTGGCGAGCTTAACCGTATAGGGGAGGCGTAGGGAAACCGAGTCTTAACTGGGCGACCAGTCGCAGGGTATAGACCCGAAACCGGGCGATCTATCCATGGCCAGGGTGAAGATTGAGTAACATCAATTGGAGGCCCGAACCCAAGTATGTTGAAAAATGCTGGGATGAGCTGTGGATCGGAGTGAAAGGCTAATCAAGCCCGGAGATAGCTGGTTCTCCTCGAAAGCTATTTAGGTAGCGCCTCACGTATCACCGCTGGGGGTAGAGCACTGTTTCGGCTAGGGGGTCATCCCGACTTACCAACCCGAGGCAAACTCCGAATACCAGTGAGTGCAGCGTGGGAGACACACAGCGGGTGCTAACGTCCGTTGTGAAAAGGGAAACAACCCAGACCGTCAGCTAAGGTCCCAAAATCCTGATTAAGTGGGAAACGATGTGGGAAGGCTCAGACAGCTAGGAGGTTGGCTTAGAAGCAGCCATCCTTTAAAGAAAGCGTAATAGCTCACTAGTCGAGTCGGCCTGCGCGGAAGATATAACGGGGCTAAATCAGGTACCGAAGCTACGGGTTCATCCTCTGGATGAGCGGTAGAGGAGCGTCGTGTAAGCCAATGAAGGTGGATTGAGAAGTCTGCTGGAGGTATCACGAGTGCGAATGCTGACATGAGTAACGATAAGGGGAGTGAAAAACTCCCCCGCCGGAAGACCAAGGTTTTCTGTTCTACGTTAATCGGAGCAGAGTGAGTCGGCCCCTAAGGCGAGGCGGAAACGCGTAGTCGATGGGAAACGGGTTAATATTCCCGTACCGGATGTGGTTGCGATGGGGGGACGAAGAAGGCTAGGTGAGCCAGGCGTTGGTTGTCCTGGTGAAAGCATGTAGGCCGAGGAATCAGGCAAATCCGGTTCCTCTGAGGTCGAGATGCGAGACGAACTGACCACGGTCAGGAAGTCATCGATGCTACGCTTCCAGGAAAAGCCTCTAAGCTTCAGATCACATGCGACCGTACCCCAAACCGACACAGGTGGTCAGGTAGAGAATACCAAGGCGCTTGAGAGAACTCGGGTGAAGGAACTAGGCAAAATGGCACCGTAACTTCGGGAGAAGGTGCACCGGTTCGAGTGAAGGACTTGCTCCGTAAGCTCCTACCGGTCGAAGATACCAGGTGGCTGCAACTGTTTATTAAAAACACAGCACTCTGCAAACGCGCAAGCGGACGTATAGGGTGTGACGCCTGCCCGGTGCCGGAAGGTTAATTGATGGGGTTAGCTCACGCGAAGCTCTTGATCGAAGCCCCGGTAAACGGCGGCCGTAACTATAACGGTCCTAAGGTAGCGAAATTCCTTGTCGGGTAAGTTCCGACCTGCACGAATGGCGTAATGATGGCCACGCTGTCTCCACCCGAGACTCAGTGAAATTGAAATCGCAGTGAAGATGCTGTGTACCCGCGGCTAGACGGAAAGACCCCGTGAACCTTTACTATAGCTTTACACTGGATGCTGATGTTGTCTGTGTAGGATAGCTGGGAGGCTTTGAAACCGCGTCGCCAGATGCGGTGGAGCCAACCTTGAAATACCAGCCTGATATCATTGGCGTTCTAACTCAGGTCCGTTATCCGGATCGAGGACAGTGTATGGTGGGTAGTTTGACTGGGGCGGTCTCCTCCTAAAGAGTAACGGAGGAGCACGAAGGTACCCTCAGCACGGTTGGAAATCGTGCATTGAGTGCAAGAGCATAAGGGTGCTTGACTGCGAGACAGACACGTCGAGCAGGTACGAAAGTAGGTTCTAGTGATCCGGTGGTTCTGTATGGAAGGGCCATCGCTCAACGGATAAAAGGTACTCCGGGGATAACAGGCTGATACCGCCCAAGAGTTCACATCGACGGCGGTGTTTGGCACCTCGATGTCGGCTCATCACATCCTGGGGCTGAAGTCGGTCCCAAGGGTATGGCTGTTCGCCATTTAAAGTGGTACGCGAGCTGGGTTTAGAACGTCGTGAGACAGTTCGGTCCCTATCTGCCGTGGGCGTCGGAAGTTTGAGAAGAGCTGCTCCTAGTACGAGAGGACCGGAGTGGACGAACCTCTGGTGTTCGGGTTGTCATGCCAATGGCATTGCCCGGTAGCTACGTTCGGACGGGATAACCGCTGAAAGCATCTAAGCGGGAAGCCCCCTTCAAGATGAGACTTCCCTGAGGCCTTGCGCCTCCTGAAGGGCCCTTGAAGACTACAAGGTTGATAGGCTGGGTGTGGAAGCACAGCAATGTGTTGAGCTAACCAGTACTAATTGCCCGTGAGGCTTGACCATATAACACCCAAGGGGTTTGCGCAGGCAAACCGCCGGGATTGCGACAGGATCGAGACATATCGGTCAGCATGATTCATATTGCGAGTCGCGAGGCCACAAACCTCGAGACTCAGGCATCGCAAGATGCCACCGTTTCGCCTGACGACCATAGCGAGCGTGAACCACCCGATCCCATGCCGAACTCGGAAGTGAAACCGCTTAGCGCCGATGGTAGTGTGGAGTTTCTCCATGTGAGAGTAGGTCATCGTCAGGCACTTATACCGAACCGCCCCTGCAGCCTTGCTGCAGGGGCGGTTCTCTTTGTGGTGAGAAAAGTTGCGCACAGGAAAAGTGGTGCTCGGAGAGGTGCACGCATTGCGTGAGAGGGGAGAGATAGGAGATAGCTCTGCCTGGACGGTGTTTCTCCCTGTAAGAGTCGCGGACGGCCGCCCCACGACCGTCATGAAAAGCTCGTCGGGCGCTTATCCCGAACTATCCCGAACCGCCCCTGTAGCTTTGCTGCAGGGGCGGTCTGCGTTGGACATCGAGGTGGGCAGAGTAAGGTAAAGCGGGAAGACGCTTTGCCGAGGTAGTGACGCAACGATATGCAGAACCGCTGGGAGAGCGGGTGTGGATAGGTGGGCACCAACCAGGAAGACAAGTTGTCCACACCCTCTGGAGGTGTGAGAGTGTCCCGTCTTGCGAGGCAACGGTCGCTGTTGCATGGCGCTGTCCCGGGAGAGCGACAGGATTTTGGCAGACACATCGGACCCGCTAGAGGCTGACATGAAGACGCCCTGCCACACAGTGTGTGGCAGGGCGTCTAGAGTTGCCTTCACTGATCAAATGAAGGCGCTACGGATCAATGGTAGAGCTGTGGTTCATGACTTGGCCAGCCAGAACCACCAGACGATGGCAGCGATCAGGCCAAGCCCTATCAGATTGACGAGTATGCAGATCATGCTGACTCTCCTTGTGGCATGGTGGAAGAATTTCCTGTGCTGTCCGTATGTGACCGAGCTGCCCCCGAGGGAGTGAACCCCCGCAGGCGGTTGGCGTTCGTCACGACCGTCACGGAAGACAGTGACATGGCCAGCCCGGCGATCACCGGCGACAACAGCATGCCGGTGAAGGGATAGAGAATGCCTGCCGCAATCGGAATGCCGATCAGGTTGTAGCCGAAGGCGCCCACCAGGTTCTGCTTGATGTTGCGCAGCGTGGCCTGACTGATGGCGATCGCGTCCGCGACCCCGCCCAGCGACGGCTGCATCAGCGTGATACCGGCGGTCTCGATGGCGACATCGGTGCCTTCGCCCATCGCGAAGCCGACATCGGCCAGTGCCAGCGCCGGCGCATCATTGATGCCGTCGCCGACCATTCCCACCACATGGCCTTCCTGCTGCAGGCGGGCGATCTCATCGTGCTTGTCGTCCGGTGAGACGCCGGCGCGATAGTCGTCGATCCCGGTCTCGCGGGCCACGGCAGCGGCCGTGTGCTGATTGTCACCGGTCAGCATGATCACCTTGAGACCGACGGCATGCAGGCGAGCGATGACATCTCGGCTATCGTCACGCAGCGGGTCTGACAGCCCGAAGACAGCGATCAATTCAGCGTCACGTGCCATCAGGATCAAGGTGCATGCATTGTCCTCCAGGGAGGTGATCTGATCCTTCAAAGGCGCAAGGCTGATCTCTGCATCCTCGAGCATGGCAGCGTTGCCCATGCGCCATGTGCGGCCTGTATCGTCCTGGGCCTGAATACCGCGCCCGCTGATGGTCTGGTAGTCATGGAAGGCCTTGCTGCGCGAGGCTTCGGGACGTCTGGCTTCGATATGTGCCAGCAGTGCCGCGGCCAGCGGGTGCTCGGAGCCACGCTCCAGTGCATGGGCGGCATCCAGGATGTCCTGCTCGCGTTCCCCCGCGGCCAGATGCGTTTCAGTGACTTCCGGCTTGCCGCGCGTCAGGGTGCCGGTCTTGTCGACCACCAGTGCGGTCAAGCGACTGGCGGTCTGCAATGCCTCACCGCTGCGCACCAGCACACCATGCTCTGCCGCCTTGCCGACCCCGATCATGGTCGAGATGGGCGTCGCCAGACCCAGTGCACAGGGGCAGGCGATGACGAGTACCGCCGTCGCGACCACCAGCATATGCACGCCAGTCGGCGCCGGCCCGAAGTTGAACCAGAGAAGCGCCGCGACGATGGCGATGATCATCACGCTGGGCACGAATACGCCGGAGATGGTATCGGCCAGCCGTCCGATCGGGGGGCGCGAATTCTGTGCCTGACGCACCTGACTGATGATGCGGCCCAGTCGTGTCTCGCTGCCGATGCGCTCGACCTCGAAGACCAGACTGCCACGCGTATTGAGCGTGCCGGCCGCTACCTCGTCGCCGATACCGCGTGACACGGGCAACGGCTCCCCGCTGAGCATCGATTCATCGATGTGGCTCTGACCCTCGGTGACCTTGCCATCCACCGGGATGCGCTCACCGGGGCGAATGCGCACGTGGTCCCCGCTGCGGACCTCATTGATATCGATCTCGCGCTCTTCGCCCTCGCGAATGACCCGAGCGGTACGGGTCTGCAGATCCAGCAGCGCACGCAGTGCCTGCTGAGTACGGCCGCGAGCGCGAACTTCCAGCGCCTGACCAAGACTGATCAGGCCGATGATCATGGTCGAGGCTTCGAAGTAGAGGCCTCGCGCCGCCTGCGGCACGGTCTCGGGGAAGATCAGCACGCCCATGGAATAGAGCCATGCCGCCCCGGTACCGAGTGCCACCAGCGTGTCCATGTTGGCCTGGTGATGCGTGAAGGCCTTCCAGGCGCTAGTGAAGAAGCTGCGTCCTGCCGTGGCCAGGACTCCCAGCACGGCCATGCCGATGGCGAGCCACACTCCGCGTTCGAGCCCCTCGAAGCCGGGATGATGGAAGAACATGCTGATCATCAGCGGGATACCGATGCCCAGTGACAGCACGCTGTCACGGATGCGAGAGCGATATTCCTGGTCAGCCTCTTCCTGCTGTTGCGCGTCATTGGCGCCCGGGTCTTTCACTACGCTTGCCCCATACCCCACGCCTTCGATGGCCGCGATGATCTCGGTGGTCGCAAGCTGGCTTTTGACCTGTGCCGTGCGCGAAGCGAAGTTGACCTCGGCATGTTCCACGCCATCCAGGCCATCCAGTGTCTTCTGAATGGTGGCGACACAGCTGGCACAGGTAATGCCGGACAACGATAGCTCCAGACTTCCGCTATCCGTCGGGCTGGCCGGAGAGGGTTCTGCTGCCGATGGAGCCGCCGTTGCGTGATCCTCCGTGGTGTCGTCGGACTCAGTGAGCTCCGCTGATGTGTCGCCCTCGGCAGGAGGTTCCAATGCATAGCCCGCCTCGACGACAAGACGTTCAAGCAAGGCTTCCGGCAGCCAGCTGGAGACCTGCAGGACGTTGTCTGCCGGCGTACCGCTGACGGTCGCGGACGAATCCCAGTGCTGAATGGCATTGCGCAGCTTGGCGACGCATTTCTGGCAGTGCATGCCGTAGACGTTGATCTCGAGGTTCGCAGGGGTGGCCGGTGCTGCCGGGGTGAGCGGATAGCCGCTGTCCTGTGCCACCTTCGCCACCCCTTCCTCATCCAGGCGCGTATGCATCAGCAGCAGCTGGGCTTGGGGGGCGCCGACCAGTTCGGCCTGATCATCCTGTGCCAGCAAGGCCTTGCGGATTCGGCTGACACATCCCTGGCAGCTGATGCCTTCCGTGTTCATCACGCTGATCGTGGCAATGGGGTCGTGGCTCATGAGGTCCTCCCGGTGTCAGGGGTGTACGTTCCGCTCTCTTCTGAGGGGGGCGGGAACGATTGCCCCTCGATCAGGCAGCACACGCTGTTGCCATCCGGCACGCCGTCCGGCATGTCCTGCCAGCTCTCCATGGCATGCTCCATACGCTCTGCCAGGGCTTCCAGCTCGCGGATGCGCTCACGCACTCGGGGCAGATGTTCCTTGAGCAGGTCTCTCACCATGGGGCAGGGAGAGTCATGCTGGTCAGCCTGCTGCAGAATCTGCTTGATATCGGCAAGGCTGAAGCCCAACTGGCGTGCCTGACTGATGAACTTGAGACGTACCAGCGCCTGCTCATCGAAGCGCTGGTAGTTGTTGACGGGATCACGTCGGGCCGTGATCAGCCCTTGGCGCGTGTAATGGCGAACGGTTTCAGCGGTAACGCCTCCCGCGCGGGCCAGTTCAGCGACTTTCATTGCATCATCTCCTGGTGATCAAGAGTGGCGGAGAGAGCATTCGGTTGCCCTGAAGGTCTATCGGCAGCCAATGTTCCGTGAATGATCCTCAGTGTAAGACCTATGTGCAGCACATAGGTCAAGCGACCCGCTACATACGAAAAACCTGATGTTCGACCAATAGGCTAGAGAGGAAAGCGAGAGCCGCACCATGTTTTAAACGCTGGCGAACAGACGCTAAATGATCGCCAGGACATGGGGTTAGCAACACGATGACAGTGCAGACATGAATGAAAGTTCCCCAGATACTAGAAATCTCCCTATTCAAACAAACGTTCGCCCTTGACTTGAACGAGCGACTCGCCCAAAACGTAGGTGTCAGGGCTATGCATCAACGAACGATAACAACAACATGCAGCTCTCCAAGCCACCTGCAATGGGACGCCATCCATAATGAAAAACAAGATGAACAAACTCACCCTCGGGGTCGCGCTGGCAGCGGCTGCCACGGCTTATGCCGGTGGCGTTCACGCGGGGGCCTTCCAGCTGAACGAGCAGAGCGTCAGTACTCAGGGCACCTCCTTCGCCGGGCGCGCCTCGAATGCCAATGATGCTTCCACCGTCTTCGGCAACCCGGCCGGCATGTCCTTCCTGGATCGCGCCCAGATCACCGGTGGGGTGACCTATCTGGACGTCAATACCGATATTGATGTCGCCAGCGCGAATGATGCACTCGGTCGGCCAGTCTCTGGCGGAAATGATGGCGACATGGTGCCGGGGGCGGCAGTGCCTTCCTTCTATTACGTGCAACCGATTAACGATCAGGTAGCACTGGGCTTCGGGGTCTATGCGCCCTTTGGTGTGATCACCGATTATGGCTCTGATTTCCGTGGCCGTTATTTCGCCAATTACAGTGAAGTCGAGGTGGTCACCGCCCAGCCGACCATCTCCTATCGCATCAATGACAAGTGGGCCATCGGTGCCGGTGTGACCTACAACAGCATCAAGGGTGAGTTGACGTCGAATACTGTCGATGTCGGCGCAGGGGATGGCAAGGTCAAGATCAAGGGCGACGATGCCGCCTGGGGCTACAACGTCGGGGTCATCTTCCAGCCGGTGGAAAGTACCCGTCTCGGTCTGTCCTATCGCTCCAAGGTGGATTACAGCCTGGACGGCGAGGCCAAGTACAACAATGTCTTCACTGGCGCGGGCTTTGCGAATACCGAGCAGGATGCGTCGCTGGACGTGACCTTGCCGGAAAGCATCGACTTCTCCGTGACGCACAAGCTGGATGATCGCTGGACGCTGATGGCGGGCGTGACCTGGGTGCACTGGAGCCGCTTCGACGAGATCGCGGTGGAAGTCGACAACATGAACGACATCGTCGAGGAGCAGGGCTACGAGGACAGCTGGCAGTATGCGGTCGGTCTGAGCTATCAGCTCAATCCGCAGTGGGTGCTGCGTACCGGCATGGCCTTCGATGACAGCCCGACCGTGGATGAGCATCGCAGTGCGCGTATCCCGTCCGGGGATCGCACCATCTTCTCGCTGGGGGCCGGCTGGACGCCGATGCCGGAGCTGACCATCGACATGGCCTACACCTACCTGTGGGAAGAGACGGCCACCGTCAGCCTGAGCGAGCCCAACCGTGGGACCTATGAAGCCGATTACGAGAATGAAGCGCATGGCTTCGGTCTTGGCGCGACCTATCGCTTCTGAGTAGGTAAGCGGCTGATACGCTGAGCGGATCTCAGGACAACCCATACAGAAACGCCCGGTCACATGACCGGGCGTTTTTTGTTGCCCCCGCCGGAGGCCATCCGGCAGGGGCGGGACCATCGCCTCAGCGCGAGCTTCGGCGGTCCGTCACCAGCGTCTGACATGACGATCAGAAGTCGTAGCGTGCCAGGAACATCAGCTGGTCGCGGTCGGCGCTGTACTCGCTGCCGTCTGACTGGCGGCTGTTGTCGAAGCGATACTCGGTGGCCAGCGTCAGGTCCTTGACCCGCCAGGCCGCGCCCAGAATCTGATAGGCGTAGCGGGCTTCGCTGTCGGTGTCTTCCAGGTGGTTCAGGCCGCCATAGAGCTCGACGCTGTCATCGCCCCAGATGACCTCCTTGAACTTGTAGTTGATCACGAATTCCGCGCCGCGCGCCTTGTCGACGAAGGCTTTCGAGGAGTCCAGGGTGCTGCCGGCGATGTGGTTGCGATATTCCCCGCCGACGAGCGCGATGTACCAGTTGCCCGGCGACCAGTGACCGCCGAGCAACCAGGCATCGACATCGCCGTTCTCGCTGTTGCCGCTCTCGTAGTCGCTCAGCTCCGTATGGTGGAAGACCCCGCCCACCGTGACGTCCTCGTTCGGATGCCAGTTGAGCGCGGCTTCATAGCTGTAGTCGCGCTCATAGCCTGAGTACTCGGTCTCGGTGGTGAAGACGCCGTCCTCGAAGAGCGAGGTCTCGTTGCTGTGCTGGCCATCATGACCGAGCTGGTAGAGCAGGCCGACGGTGAACTCCCCGAAACCCTTCTTCCAGTACAGCGAGTTGTCCGGGCGTCCCGTGCCATGCAGACCCCCATCTCCGCTGCGGCCTTCGAAGGTACCGGATGCCTCGCCACCATTGATCCAGAACCAGTCGGTGTTGACGGCCACCATGTCGTACCAGGGGCCATACTGCTTGCCGACCGTGAAGCTGCCCCATTTCTCGTGTGCCGCTCCCGCGTAGAGCATGCGCTTGTAGTGAGCATCGGTGCCATCCTTGAACCAGGGGTCGAAGCCCCATTCGGCGCGGATGATGGAGCTCCAGCCCTGCTCGAACTGATGCTCGTGGATCAGGCGAACCCGCGAGCCGCCGTTGTAGACCTCATCGTGTGCGCCATCCTGGATCACGGCAAACGCCGCCAGGCGGCCACTGAACTCGACGCGGTCGGTATCCGTCTTGTAGACCTCGATGGCCTGAGCCATGGGGCTCATGCTCAGCAGTCCCATGCCGAGCAGGGCTGTGCCAATCGCGTGACGCAGACGAGGGTGAGTGAGAAGGGGGATGCTGGCTGTTGTTGTAGGTTGCATCGTCATCCTGTGCATGTCTTTCCATCGGTGTGGGGAATGCCGGAGCATCCTGCTCCGGCCTCGGTCGGGTGCAAGCACCCGGTTGGCAGCCAATGTCGATTCGCGTGACCGACTCGGCTGCCCTTGCCTGAGCCTTTTCTCAGGCAAAGCGGGGTCTTGATGGGCGCCGCAGCGCCCATCAGGCATGTCATCTTTTCAGGGTGTCAGTGGTGCGCCTGGCCCAGGTCCGGGGCGAAGGCGGCCTGCATCAATTCACGCGTATAACGCTCACGGGGTGCCTCGAAGATGGCGTGGGTACTGCCGCTTTCCACCACCTCGCCTTCCTTCATCACGATGAGGTGGTCTGACAGTGCACGCACGACCGCCAGGTCATGGCTGATGAACAGGTAGGTCAGGCCATGACGCGCCTGCAGGTCGCGCAGCAGGTCGATCACCGTGACCTGTACCGAGCGATCCAGCGCCGAGGTCGGCTCATCCAGCAGCAGGAATTCCGGCTTGAGCACCAGGGCGCGCGCGATGGCGATACGCTGGCGCTGGCCACCGGAGAATTCATGCGGATAGCGATTGCGCATGCCGGGGTCGAGGCTGACCTCACAGAGTGCCTCACAGACCTGTGCGTCGCGTTGGGCGCGATTGAGCTCCGGATGATGCACGCGCAGGCCTTCGCTGATGATCTCGCCCACGGTCAGGCGCGGCGACAGGGAGCCGAAGGGGTCCTGGAAGACGACCTGCATGCGCGAGCGCAGTGGCCGCATGCCGGACTTGTCCAGCGCGGCGATGTCCACGCCATCGAAGTCGATGTTGCCCTGGCTCTTGAGCAGACGCAGCAGGGCACGACCCAGCGTGGACTTGCCGGAGCCGGACTCGCCGACGATGCCGATGGTCTGGCCACGACGGACCTCGAGATCGATGCCGCGCACCGCCTCGAAGGCGACCTTGGGGCCGAACAGCGGACGCTTGATGGTGAAGCTGACGCGCACATCGCGTGCCGACAGCAGTACCGGTGCATCCGCGGCCACCGGTGCCTTCTCGCCGGCCGGTTCGGCATCGATCAGCATGCGGGTGTAGGCGTGCTGCGGGTTGTCGAAGACCTCGTGGGTGGTGCCGGTCTCCAGCAGCTCGCCGTGGCGCATCACGCAGACGCGGTCCGCGAAGTGGCGCACGATGCTCAGGTCGTGGGTGATGAACAGGATCGCCATGCCGTAGCGTTGCTGCAGCGACTTGAGCAGCCGCAGGATCTGCGCCTGCACCGTGACATCCAGCGCGGTGGTCGGCTCATCGGCGATCAGCAAGTCCGGCTCGCAGGCCAGCGCGATGGCGATCATCACGCGCTGACGCTGACCACCGGACAGCTCATGGGGGTAGCTGTCGATACGTCGCGCCGGCTCCGGAATGCCGACCTGCTCGAGCAGCTCCAGCGCCTTGTGACGGGCCGCGCGGCCCTTGAGATCACGATGCAGTGCCAGTACCTCGATGATCTGCCGTCCGATGCGATGCAGCGGGTTGAGCGAGGTCATCGGCTCCTGGAAGACGGTGGCGATGCGGTTGCCGCGCAGCTCGCGCATGCGCCGCGTCGAGGCACTCAGCAGGTCTTCGCCGCGCAGGCGGATGGCGCCCTTGATCTCGGCGAGTTCCGGCAGCAGACGCAGGATGGCGGTGGACGTGACCGACTTGCCGGAACCGGACTCGCCGACCAGCGCCAGCGTCTCGCCCTTGTTGAGGGTGAAACTGACGCCCTTGACGGCGGGTACCGCGCCGTCCGGGAGCTGGAAGTCGACCTTGAGGTCATCGACTTCCATCAGCGGCGGTGTGCCCGGCGCCTCGGCGGCCAGCCCCAGGCGAGTCAGGGTGTCGGCGCGTGCCTGGTCGGCGGCATTGCGCGCTGGCGGCAGGCTGGAGGCGGTGCCGGAGGGTGAAGGTGAAGAGGTCATGATCAGCGCTCCGGTTCAGCGAGTCTTGGGGTCGAGGGCGTCACGCAGGCCATCGCCGAGGAAGTTGAGGCAGAACAGGGTCGCGGCGAGGAAGGCCGAGGGCACCAGCAGCATCCAGGGCGCGGTCTCCATCATGTCCTTGCCTTCGGAGATCAGCACGCCCCAGGAGGTCAGCGGTTCCTGCACGCCAAGCCCGAGGAATGACAGGAAGCTCTCCAGCAGGATGACCTTGGGCACCGTCAGCGTGACGTAGACGATCACAGGGCCCAGCGCGTTCGGGATCAGGTGGCGGGTGACCACCTGCAGATCGCGCACGCCGAGTGCATGCGCCGCCTCGACGAATTCACGCTTCTTGAGTGCCAGCACCTGGCCGCGCACGATGCGCGACATGTCCAGCCACTCCACTGCACCGATGGCGGCGTAGATCAGGAAGATGTTGCGACCGAACACCACCATCAGCAGGATCACCAGGAACATGAACGGCAGCGAATACATGATGTCGACGAAGCGCATCATCAGGTTGTCGGTGCGTCCGCCGAAGTAGCCGGAGACAGCGCCGTAGAGCACGCCGATCACCAGGCTGACGAAGGTGGCGACCAGCGCCACCGACAGCGAGATCTGGCCGCCATGGAGGGTACGGGTCAGCAGGTCACGGCCGTTGACGTCGGTGCCGAAGATGTGGCCGGAGGCCAGGTCCGGGCCGGTGCCGATGGCGTTCCAGTCGACCTCGTCGAGTTCGTAGGGCGTCAGCCATGGGCCGATCAGGCAGGCCAGCACGACGAGGGTCATCACCACCAGACTGCACATGGCGGCGCGGTTCTGCTTGAGACGACGCCAGGCATCGCGGGTCAGGCTGTCGCCTGCCGGTGCCGCAGGGGGCTGGCCGTCGAAGGCACTGGCAGCGCCGGTGCCGTGGGGGGCGGGAGTTGTCTGTGACATGTCAGGGCCTCGGGTCAGTCGTCGTAGCGGATCTGCGGGTCGAGCATGCTGTAGAGCAGATCGACGATCAGGTTGAGCAGCAGGATCAAGGCGCCATAGAAGACCACCGTGCCCATCACCAGGGTGTAGTCACGATTGAGCGCACCCTGCACGAAATAGCGCCCGATGCCGGGAATGCCGAAGATCTGCTCGATCACCACCGAGCCGGTGATGATCCCGGCGATGGCCGGGCCGAGGTAGGAGACCACCGGCAGCATCGCCGGTCGCAAGGCATGGCGCAGAATTACCTTCCACTCGCTCAGCCCCTTGGCGCGGGCGGTGCGGATGTAGTGACTGCCCAGTACCTCGATCATGCTGGCGCGCATCATGCGGGCGATGTAGGCGATCTGCTGGATGGAGAGTGCCACCACCGGCAGCAGCAGGTTCTGCCAGGCGCCACCGTTCCAACCGCCGGCCGGCAACCAGCCGAGCAGCACGCCGAACACCAGCGCCAGCAGCGGGGCGATCACGAAGTTGGGCACCGCGATCCCCGCCAGCGCAGTACTCATCACCACGTAATCTGCCGTCGAATTGCGCCGGATGGCCGCGATCACCCCCAGCGGCACCCCGATCAGCAGCGCGGCCAGAATCGCCCACATGCCCAGCTCCAGACTGGCCGGGAAGCCCTGGCTGATCAGCTCGCTGACATCGAAGTCCTTGTACTTGAAGGACGGACCGAGATCGCCCTGCACCAGATCGCCCAGATAGCGCAGATACTGCATCGGCAATGGCTCATCCAGGTGATAGGCCGCGCGCAGGTTCTGCTCGATTTCCGGCGGCAGGCGGCGCTCGCCATCGAAGGGGCCGCCCGGGGCGACCCGCATCAGGAAGAACGACAGGGTGATCACGATCAGCAGGGTGGGAATCGCCTGCAGCAACCGTTTGAGGGTGTAGCTCAGCATCCAGTGCTCCGTTCGGGCCGCTGCCCGGGTGTGTCGTTGTTATGGGTGGCTGTCATCGGTCAGTGCGAGGTGTCGATATGCAGATAGCGACTCGGGTGAACGTCCAGCGCGTTGGGGGCCCAGCCGCTGATGGCGGGGGTCACGAGGCTGGAGGTGACGTAGTCGTAGAGCGGCAGCACCACATCGTGGTCGAGCAGATACTGCTCGGCATCGTGCAGTTGTTGCCGGCGAGCATCGTCATCGCCCTCGCGCGCCACCGCCTCGATCAGCGCATCGTAGGCCGGTGAGCTGAGCCCGGGTGCGTTGGAGGTGTTGTCGCTGCTGAAGGCGTTCAGGAAGTCGTAGGCATCGGCGATGGTCGCGATCATGCCGTAACGGCCGACCTCGAAATCGCCCAGCGCCAGATCCCGGTAATGCACCGCAGCCTCGGTATTGGTCAGCGTCACTTGCACGCCCAGCGGCTTCCACATCGCGCCGAGCGCCACGGCGATCTTCTTGTGGTCTTCCAGGGTGTTGTAGCGCAGAGTCAGCTCAAGCGGGTGGTCTGGCCCGTAGCCCGCGTCTGCCATCAGCTCGCGGGCCTTCGCCATGCGCCGGTCCATCGACCAGTCGGCGAAGTCGAAGCGCGCGCCCTGATGTTCACTCAACGCCTCGGGCACGAAATGCCAGGAGGGGATCTGGCCCATGCCGAGGATGTTGTCGGTGATCACCTCACGACGCGTGGCCAGATTCAGCGCACGACGGATGCGTTTGTCGGCGACCGGAGAGCCATCACGAAGATTGAAGACATAGAAATACTCGCCGAGGATCGGGTAGGTATGCAGGGCCTCGGGCAGATTGTCCTGAATCCATGCGAAATGGCTGGCGGGCACCCCGTAGGCGAGATCGACCTCGCCCGCGCGGAAGCGATTGAGTGCGGCATGCGTCTCCTCGATGGGCAGATAGACCACCTCGCCGAGGGCGACGTTCTGAGCACCGTGATAGCGTGCATTGGGTGTCAGGGTGATATGTGACTGTGGCGTCCATTCCTTGAGCACGAAGGCGCCGGAAGTGACCATGTTGGCCGGACGTGTCCAGTCATCGCCCTTGGCCTCGATCACGTGGCGGGGCAGCGGGGCGGCTTCGCTCATCGCCAGTGTCTGTTCCAGTGTTGCCGACGGATGACTGAGCGTGATGGTGAGTGTCTGCGCATCGGGCGCGGCCACGCCGAGCTGATCCGAGGGCAGCGCGCCGGTATTCACTGCGCGGGCATTGACGATCGGGTAGTAGAGGGTGGCGTTGTGGGCCGCGGTAGCCGGTGTCAGCAGGCGGCGCAGCGCAAAGACCGCATCCGCGGCGGTCAACGGCGTGCCGTCTGACCACTCAAGCCCCTCGCGCAGATGGAAGGTCCAGATCCGTCCATCGGCGGACGACTCCCAGCGCTCTGCCAGCCCGGGAATCAGCTCGCCGTCGGCGGAGTAGGCGATCAGCGGCTCGAACAGATCACGCACGATGCGTGTCTCCCAGGTGCCGCTGGTCTGCTGCGGGTCCAGCGAGCCGGGTTCGGCGCCATTGGCGATGCGCAGGATCTGTTCGTCCTGGCTTGCGGGGCTTATGGAGCTTGTAGCTTGTGCTGCCATGGCGCTACCGGAAGCGCCAAGGGAGAGGGAAAGAACGGACAGCAGCAGGCCTGCGCCGAGGCTTGCCGCGCATTGCATCGGTGAGGTGGGGGACATGCATGAACTCCTTGTCACGCCCGTGGGGCACGACGTCATCTTCTGGTGCCATCCTTGGCAGATGCCACGCTCCTGCCCTGACGGACACGAGCGTGGACCCATGACGATCTGGAGAGCGGCGAGCCAGATCAGAGGCTCACAGGGCTCGCCTCACTCGGAGAACGAGACCCAGCGCGAGCGGTGGGTATCCTCGATATTGTCCTGCCAGCCGCTGAGCTTGGGGTTCACCAGATTGCGCGACACGTAGTAGTAGATCGGCAGCACGGCATAGTCATCCAGCGCCTTGCGCTCGGCGTCCTGCATCAGGGCCTCTCGGTCATCCATGTCGAGCGTATCGGCGGCCTTGTGCATGTCGTCATCCAGCGCCTGGTTGGAATAGGCGCCGTAATTGTTGGGCACGCCGGTTTCCAGCAGGTTGAGGAAGTTCTGGGCGTCGTTGTAGTCGCCGATCCAGCCGGCGCGACCGACATCGAACTTGCCCTGGCGCATGTCCTCGTAGTGCACCGCGACCTCGGCATTCAGCAGATTGACCTTCACGCCCAGCGGTTTCCACATCGCGGCGGCGGCAATGGCCACCTTCTTGTGGTCTTCGCTGGTGTTGTAGCGCAGGGTCAGCTCCAGCGGGTTGTCCGGGCCGTAACCGGCGTCCTCCATCAGAGACCTTGCCTTCTGCATGCGTTCATCCATCGACATGTCCTTGAAGGGCATCTCCTGGATGTCGTAGTGGTTCACGCCGGTGGGTACGAAGCTGTAAGCCGGCACTTCGCCGGTACCGAGAATCTTGTCGGTGATGACCTTGCGGCGGATGGAGAGGTTGAGTGCCTCACGCACCCGCGGGTCTGCCGTGGCATGGCCATCGCGCGAGTTGAGCACGTAGTAGTAGATGCCCAGGTAGGGCGCGACGTGGGTGGCGTCCGGCAGGTTGTCCTTCAGCCAGCCGTATTGCTGGGTCGGGAATTCGCGTGCGATGTCGATCTCGCCGGCACGGAAGCGCTTCAGGGCGCTGTTGCGCTCCTCGATGGGGTAGTAGATCACCTCATCCAGCGCGACCTCCCTGGCATCGTGGAATTCAGGATTCTTGAGCGCGACGATGCGGGTCTGTGGCTGCCACTCGCTCAGCTCGAAAGCGCCGTTGGAGACCATCTTGCCGGGGTCGGTCCAGTCCTTGCCGTACTTCTCCACCACATGTTTCGGCAGCGGGTAGGCGGTGTAATGCGAGAGCTGGTCCAGGAAGTAGGGCGTCGGGCGCTCGAGGGTGATCTCGAGAGTGTGGTCATCCACGGCTCGCACGCCGAGGGTATCCGGCTCGGCCTCGCCGCTGTTGATGGCCTTGGCATTCTTGATCGGATACAGGATATAGGCGTAATCCGAGGCATTCTCGGGTGTCATGATGCGCTTGAGCGCGAACACGAAGTCCTCGGCGGTCACCGGCTCGCCGTCGGACCACTTGCCGTCCTGACGCAGCGTGAAGGTGTAGGTCTTGCCGTCCTCGGAGATGTTCCATGACTCGGCCGCGCCGGGGATGCGCTCGCCATCGGCGGCTTCGGTGACCAGCCCCTCGAAGAGATCGCCCACCACGTCATTTTCCCAGGTGCCGGAGATCTGCTGCGGGTCCAGCGAGGCCGGTTCCCCCATGATCGCCAGCTTGAGGGTATCGGCCATCACGCCCGGGGACGCGGCGATGCTCCCGACCAGCAGCAGGGAGCTTGCCAGGCGTTTGAGCGCGAAGCGTTTGGGGAGCACCGGGGTATGAGAGGGGGAGTGCAGTCGTGCCATGATAGGGAGGCTCGCTATTGTTGTTAGGGGTAATACGAGTGTCGCCTTCTACCATCGAATCTTTTGCTGCCCGCTGTCCATGTTAAAAAATGGATGGCTTATGCATGCATTCGATAAACGTCATGCAATGCGTGGAAAATCGGGCCATTCGGGGCTGACGGACGTTTGAATGACTTTGGTCGTATTCGCCGCCTGCCCGCTGAGGGGCGGCATGCCTGACAGCCGAGAGCCATTGCTTGCCAGCTGGCCACGGATGATGGGCCGGGCATGGTCGCCACGCCGGGAAATGGCTACAATATCGGGCTTTGCGCGCTGTCGATCTGCACATCCACCTTCGGGTGGCATGTGGCGGAACCCGTCGCTTGCGACAGGATCGCCGCGCACCCATTCACGCATCATCGCCTCAAGACAGGACGACCATGCAAGAGATCAATCCGATCACCAACCTCATCAAGGACCTGTCCGAAAGGGCAGAAGTCCTGAGGGGGTACCTTTGACTATGCCGAAAAGCAGGATCGGCTAGAGGAAGTCACTCGCGAGCTCGAGAATCCGGATGTCTGGAATGACCCGGACTACGCGCAGAAGCTCGGCAAGGAACGTGCGTCGCTGGAGCTGGTCGTCAAGACCCTCGACGACATGAGCAACGGTCTGTCCGACTGCTCCGACCTGCTGGAAATGGCGGTCGAGGAAGAGGACGAAGGCACCGTGGACGAAGTCGTCCGCGAGCTGGACCAGCTCAAGGCCAGTCTCGAGAAGCTCGAGTTCCGTCGCATGTTCTCGGGTGAGATGGACGCCAATAACGCCTACCTCGACATCCAGGCAGGCTCCGGCGGTACCGAAGCGCAGGATTGGGGCAACATGTTGCTGCGCATGTACCTGCGCTGGGCCGAGCATCACGGTTTCAAGACCGAGATCGTCGAGGCGAGCGCCGGTGAAGTCGCCGGCATCAAGTCCGCGACCATCCACGTCGAGGGCGATTACGCCTTCGGTTGGCTGCGCACCGAGCTGGGCGTGCACCGTCTGGTCCGCAAGAGTCCCTTCGACTCCGGCGGCCGTCGTCACACCTCGTTCGCGTCCGTGTTCGTGTCGCCGGAAATCGATGACAACATCGAGATTGACATCAATCCGGCCGACCTGCGCACCGATACCTATCGCTCCTCCGGCGCCGGTGGTCAGCACGTCAACACCACCGATTCCGCGGTACGTATCACCCACGTGCCGACAGGCATCGTGGCGGCCTGCCAGACCGAGCGTAGCCAGCACTCCAACCGTGACCGCGCCATGAAGATGCTGAAGGCGCGTATCTACGAAGCCGAGATGCAGAAGCGCAACGCCGCCAAGCAGGAACTCGAGGACTCCAAGTCCGATATCGGCTGGGGCAGCCAGATCCGCTCCTACGTCCTCGATGACCAGCGCATCAAGGACCTGCGGACCAGCGTCCAGTCGAGCAACTGTGACAAGGTGCTCGACGGCGACCTCGATGACTTCATCGTCGCCAGCCTCAAGATGGGGCTCTGAGCGCGAGTCCCCTCGCGGCCCAGCGCCTATTCGCCTCCGCCGGTCTCGCCGGCGGAGGCCACGAATCCCCGTATCGCGGTCAGCCCTGATGGTCACAATCGTCAGGCTGATCATGATCTGTCGTGGCCCAGGCCATGACCCTTTGACACGAGACAGGCCCCTCCATGTCGACAGAGCAGACCCCCGCCATTGATGAGCAGCAGGCCGCCGAACAGGCTCAGGAAGAGAACCGCCTGATCGCCGAACGTCGCGCCAAGCTGAATGCCCGCCGCGAGCAGGCCGCCGCCGAAGGCAAGAGTGCCTTCCCGAATGATTTCCGTCGTGACAGCCTCGCCGCTGACCTGATGGAAGAGCTGGGCGAGAAGGACAAGGCCGAGCTGGAGACGCTGGACCGCAAGGCCGCCGTCGCCGGGCGTATCATGCGCAAACGTGGCCCCTTCATCGTGCTGCAGGAAGTCTCCGGCCAGATTCAGCTCTACGTCGACAAGAAGGGCCTGCCGGAAGCGCTGCTCGAGGACATCAAGAGCTGGGACATCGGTGACATCGTCGGTGCCAGTGGCCCGGTGCACAAATCCGGCAAGGGCGATCTGTACGTCATGATCGAAAGCGCGCAGCTGATGACCAAGAACCTGCGTCCGCTGCCGGACAAGTTCCATGGTCTGTCCGATCAGGAAATGCGCTATCGCCAGCGCTATGTCGACCTGATCATGAACGAGCAGTCACGCCGCACCTTCGCGCTGCGTGCCGGCATCGTCGCCTCCATTCGTCGTTTCCTCAGCGATCGCGGCTTCATGGAAGTCGAGACGCCGATGCTGCAGCAGATTCCGGGTGGCGCGACCGCACGTCCGTTCATCACGCACCACAATGCGCTGGACATGGAAATGTACCTGCGCATCGCGCCGGAGCTTTACCTCAAGCGTCTGGTGGTGGGTGGCTTCGAGCGCGTGTTCGAGATCAACCGCAACTTCCGCAACGAAGGGCTGTCGACGCGTCACAACCCCGAGTTCACCATGCTCGAGTTCTACTGGGCCTACGCGGACTACCGTGACCTGATCGCGCTGACCGAAGACATGATCCGCACCGCGGCCCAGGAAGTGCTCGGCACCACGCAGATCACCTGCCAGGGTAGCGAGTACGACCTGAGCCAGCCGTTCATCCAGATGACCATGCGCGAGTC
Organism: Cobetia sp. cqz5-12; assembly: GCF_016495405.1. Taxonomy (NCBI): domain Bacteria; kingdom Pseudomonadati; phylum Pseudomonadota; class Gammaproteobacteria; order Oceanospirillales; family Halomonadaceae; genus Cobetia; species Cobetia sp. cqz5-12. The sequence continues at coordinate 3,850,541 of NZ_CP044522.1, read as the reverse complement.
GATCATCAAGTACGGCGATGGCATCACCGAGGTCGACCTGGCCGATTACGACGCCGCACGCGCCACGGCGGAGCGACTCGGTATCCAGGTCAAGCCGATCTGGGGGCTGGGCAAGCTCGAGACCGAGATCTTCGAGGAAGTCGCCGAGCACCGTCTCGACCAGCCGACCTTCATCACTGAATATCCGGCCGAAGTCAGCCCGCTGGCGCGTCGCAACGATGCCAACCCGCACGTGACCGATCGCTTCGAGTTCTTCGTCGGTGGCCGCGAGATCGCCAATGGCTTCTCGGAGCTCAACGACGCCGAGGACCAGGCCGAGCGCTTCCAGGCTCAGGTGGCCGAGAAGGACGCCGGTGATGACGAAGCCATGTTCTACGACGCCGACTACGTGCGCGCGCTGGAATACGGCATGCCGCCGACCGCCGGTGAAGGCATCGGCATCGACCGTCTGGTGATGCTGCTGACCGACAGCGCCTCCATCCGCGACGTGCTGCTGTTCCCGGCGATGCGTCCGCAGCAGGGCTGAGCAGCAGGCCGCCAGCCCCTCAGATGCGTCAGCGTGATGCGCCATCGTGAGGGGCCACGCTGAGGGCACCCACAACGCCTCCGATTTCTGATCGGGGGCGTTGTGGTCTCTGCCTCACACGAATGACTGACGATAAGTGCCTCGCGGGGCATGCTCGGGGTTGATGAGGCAAGGTGGCGCTTGGCTTTGTTGCCCGCGAGCGGCCATAATGGTCGGCGTCCAGTCTGCTGGCGCCCTGGCACTGCCAGAGTGGCGCGCTGGACACCTCGAGGCTCACCCGCATCGCGTGCCTGCTTCATGAGCGGCGCTGCCATCCACGGTGTGTCCTGTCTCGGAATTGTCCCTGAATGTCCTGGAGAGTGCAGAATGAAGCTGCTTAACCGTTCCGCCCTGAGCGTCAAGCCGACCCAGGCGTTTGTCGACTGGATCAACTCGCTGGAATCCGAAGGCGAGGGAGGCGAAGATCTGGCGCTGGAGGATGTCAATCAGGAGAGCACCGTCTACCTGATTCCCGAGATGGACACGCGTGAGGCGCTGGATGGCTTCGTCTCCGAGCGCTGGCTGGACGTGCTGGAAAGCGAGCTGCGCGCCTGGGAGGAAGACACCCGCCATTGGCCGGAGCCGATGGACAAGGCGCTCTTCGAGCGCTTCCTGACCGTCGAGCACAGTTATCTGGCGGTCGACCTGGACGACGAGGCACCGCTGGAAGTCAGCGAAGTCGATGACGAGCTGCTGGCCGATCTTGACTGACTCTCCGACATGATGGCTGCCGTCGCCTCACTTTCCGCAAGCGCTGTCGGCAAGCGCCGTCAGCAATGACTGTCAGTGATGGCGACAGGCGCTACAATGGCCTCGGGCATAATGCCCGAGGCCATTTGCGTTGTGACGATCGCATCGTCACCCTCTATTTTCCGCATGTCCGTCGTGCGGCTTCCCCCCTTCAAGGAGATTGCGCATGAGCATCCAGACCCAGATAGACACCAAGCTCGCGACGCTTGACCCGTTGATGGTCGAAGTCGTCAACGAGAGCCATATGCATAGCGTGCCGGCCAATTCCGAGACCCACTTCAAGGTCACCCTGGTCAGCGACCGCTTCAGCGGCCTGTCGCGGGTCAAACGTCACCAGCAGTTATATTCATTGCTCAGCGAAGAGCTGGATGGCCCGGTGCACGCACTGGCGCTGCACCTGTACACCGCGCAGGAGTGGGCGGCACGCGGCGGCGAGATTCCGGATTCCCCCAACTGTCTGGGCGGCGGCAAGCACTGACCATGACCCCTGAACCGCAACGCCTGCAATATCTGGACGCGATGGGACTGACCGCCTGGGTCGGTCGCTATCAGCTGCCCAATGCCTTGCCCACCCAGGCGTGTGACTGGCCCGAGCCGCAAGCGGTGGAGGCGGTCGCACCCCAGGCGCGCCTGCACGCGCTGATCGATGAGGCGCCGCGTCCGGCTGCTGCCCACCAGGCGGAGAATGCCAGTCATGCCTCCTCCGCTCAGGCTGGCGGCATGGCCGGCAGCGCGACGCCACGCCCGGCAGGGCCTTCTCCGGCCTCGAGTGCGCGCGCCTTGCTGGGCATGGCGCCGGCGGCGGTCGAAGCCCCCGCTGCGGCTGCCTCGCCGGCGCTCGGCGCTGCCGAGACCAGCAGCACCGCCCCGTGGGGGACGCCACCGACGCAGGTCTCGGCCGAGGCACCGACAGCGGATGAGGCTGTGACGCCACCAGCGGCAGACAAGCCGCCACTGCGTTTCAGCGTTCAGCTGGCGGCGCTGGGGGGGCGCTGGTTGATCATGCTGCCCGGTGACGAGGCACCACATCTGGAAGGGGAAGCCTTGCTCAAGGCGCTGTGGCGTGCCGCCGGCATCGAGGCGGCATCAGGACTCACCTTCAGCCACTTCCGCTGGCCGCTGTTGCCCAACCTCAAGGCCAATGCGCCACTCGAAGAAGCTCGCGAAGGATTGCATGCCTTCCTGAGTGGTCCGGCGCGGCGCGGCTGGCAGCCGGAGCGGCTGTTGATCTTCGGCAATGATGAGGCAAGCCAGACGCTGCGCGAGGTGCTTGGCATCACCGCTTCCGAGCGCGGCGAGGCGACCTCAAGTCTGCTGAATCTGCCGGTCTGGCAGGGGCCGGCATTGCCGGCGCTGGCGCGCTCCAGTGAGGCCAAGCGTAAACTTTGGCCATTGTTGATTCGCTGGGGACGCGAGTGGCAGTCGGCATCGCCGCAGATGGACGCCTCATGAGCGAGTCAGCTGCCCGGCGCCTCAAGATCCGTGAGCTGGCCGATGATCAAGCGACCCTGCTGGCGCTTGAGGCTATCGAGGCCAGCCAGGCACACGGCCTGAGCCAGTCACAGCTGGTCGATGTGCTCAACGATGACGCGCGCTGCGTGCTGGGTGCCTGGTGGCAGGCCTGCGAATCGTCGGACGGTAAAACGCCGACCGCGGAGCTGATCGGCTTCGTGGTACTGGCGCGCGGCCCCTTCGAGGCCGAGATCGAGGCGATCACCGTGTACGCAGCACGGCGCGGGCAGGGGGTAGGTGCACGCCTTTTGGCCGCCGCCATCGCGCAGGCGCGTGGCTGGCAGCGTGACTCGGGGCTTGAGCGTCTGCTGCTGGAGGTGCGCGCCAGCAATGCTGCCGCCGTAGCCCTCTATGCGAAGGCTGGGTTCACCCGAGATGGAGTGCGCAAGGGCTACTATCCGCTGGCGGACGGCGGGCGAGAAGATGCCTGGCTCATGTCGCTGCCGTTGGTGTAATCCTGGCCCCTCTGTCTTGGGCTCCGGCTATCTCCCTTGTGCTGGTGCCGATACAAAAACGCCGCCGACAGTCTCCTGTCGGCGGCGTTTTCATGAGCTCTCGTTCAAGTGCTCCTGTTCAAGAGCATTGTTCAAGAATGCAGGTTCACGTGGCCCTGCGCGGACGCGCGGGGCATCAGGCGCTCTGGGTTTCGCTTTCGGTCTCGCTGAAGCGTGCGACCAGCGCTTCCAGACGGCTCGCCCACTGGTCACGCTCTTCCTGCAGTTGAGCATTGGTCTGGCGCAGTTGCTCCAGCTCTTCGCCCTGACCTGTCTTGGCTTCGGTCAGGCGCTGGTTCTCTTCCTTCAGCTCTTCGACTTCCATCTTCAGCATCTCGATGCTGTCGATGGCCTGGCCGACTTTCTGCTCAAGTTGGGTAAAGAGTTCGGTGCTCATGCTATCTCCTTGTCGAGTCACGGTCGTGGCCCGAGGGGGTTCGTTTAGGGCGGTAAAGGTATGCGGTAAATGCTGGTGCGATGAATATCGGCCATGTCGGGAATCCTTGCCGGATGGCGCAGCGATACCCGCCTGCAGGCAGACTACGACGCCGCCTGAGTCGACACAAGTGGGAAGGTGGCTCAGGCGGGCGCAAGGCGCCGATACAGGCGGCCGTGACTGTCGCCGGCACGGCTTTCCCGGTGCAGCTGCCAGTTGGCGGGCACCACGGGGTCGAGGCCGGATTCCACTTCCAGATAGATCATGGCGTCATCGCTCAGCCAGCCATGTGATTCAAGCAGTGCGCAGCTCGCGGCGGCCAGCTCGAGCCGGAAGGGCGGATCGAGCAGCACCAGGTCCATGCCGCCCGCTGCGGGAGTGGCCGTCTCGAGCCAGTGCAGGACATCGCCGGTCACCACCTGTGTTGGCAGACTGTCGCCGTTGGCGAGGGTCGCAAGATTGGCCTCGAGCGCACGCGCGACGCGGCTGTCGCGTTCCACGAAGGTGACATGCGCCGCCTCACGGGACAGCGCCTCGAGGCCCAGCGCGCCGCTGCCGGCATAGAGGTCAAGCACGCGGGCGCCGCCGACATGAAAGCCCAGCCAGTTGTAGAGCGTCTCACGCACGCGGTCGGGCGTCGGGCGCAGGCCCGGCGCATCGATCACGTTGAGCAGGCGGCGCTTGAAGCGCCCGCCGATGATGCGCAGGCGACCTGGCCCACCGGCGGGCTGGCCACGCTTGCCGCTCTGCTTGCCGTGCTGCTTGTCAGCGCGCGAGGGCGCGTTGGATTTGCCCCGTGCGGGGCCTTGGGAGGATGCGCGTTTTTTCATGCCGCGAGTCTAGCATGTGCGACGCCGGATGCCGCGCGGTGCGTACCTTCAGCCCCGAAGGGATGGTAGGATGACGCCACTTTCACGAGTTCAGGACTGTCTCGCCATGTTCGGTTTTTTCAAGCGCAAGAAACACAAGGCTCAGGAGCAGAAAGCCTCCGAGCAGCAGGCCCTCGAGCAACAGGCTCTTGAACAGACACAAGACGCCACCCCCCACGAGCAAGCCGATGCCGAGCAGGCAGCGCGGCTCGAGGCGAAGCGTCTCGAGGCCGAGAAGGTAGAGGCAGAGCGCCTTGCCGGTGAAGAGGCGGCTCGGGCCGAGGCTCAGAAGGCCGAAGAGCAGCAGGCCGAGGCTCAGAAGCTCGAAGAACAGAAGGCCGAAGCTGAAGCCGAGCGCCGCGCCTCTGAGCAGGCGGCTGCCGACCAGGCCGCCAAGGCAGAAGCCGAGCGCATCGCGCAGGAACGCGCAGCGCAGGAGCAGGCCGCTCAGGAACAGGCCGCCCGAGACGAAGCGGAGCGCATCGCCCAGGAGCAGGCCGCTGCAGAACGCGCCGCCGCCGAAAAGGCCGCCCGCGAAGAGGCGGAGCGTCTGGCTGCCGAGCAGGACGCCCAGGCAGAGGCCGAGCGCATCGCAGCCGAACAGGCCGCCCAGGCCCGTGCGGAAGAAGCCGCCAGTGAAGCGCGTGCCGAAGAGGCACGTATCGCGGCTCGCGAGGAAGAAGAGCGTCAGGCCGCCGCGCAGCTGGCCGCCATCGAGGCCGAAGAGCAGGCCGCGCTGGAACAGGCTCGCCAGGAAGAAGAGGTTCGTGCCGCCGAGGCTGCCGCCGCTGGCGCAGACGCCGTGGTCGAGGACGACGATGCGCGTGACACGGCCCGCGACGGACGGGAAAAGCCGCGTCGTGGCTTCTTCGCGCGCATCAAGGCCGGCCTTGGCAAGACACGCGCCAATCTTACCGAGGGCGTCGCCAGCCTGTTCCTCGGCAAGAAGCAGATCGATGATGAGCTGATGGAAGACCTCGAGACCCAGCTGCTGATGGCAGACGTGGGCATCGAGGCGACCACCGAGATCATCGACAACCTGACCGCGCGCATCTCGCGCAAGGAATTGAAGGAGCCGCAGGCGCTCTACGAAGCGCTGCAGGAAGAGCTGCGCGTGATGCTGGCGCCGGTCGCCAAGGACCTGGAGCTGCCGGCCAAGGGCAGCGGTCCCTTCGTGATCCTGATGATCGGCGTCAACGGTGTCGGCAAGACCACCACCATCGGCAAGCTGGCCAAGCGCTATCAGAGCCAGGGCCGCAGCGTGATGCTGGCGGCGGGCGATACCTTCCGCGCCGCGGCGGTGGAGCAGCTCAAGGTGTGGGGCGAGCGCAACAAGGTGCCGGTCATCGCTCAGCATACCGGCGCCGACAGTGCCTCGGTCATCTATGACGCCCTGGAAGCCGCCAAGGCGCGTAACGTCGATATCCTGATCGCCGATACCGCGGGCCGCCTGCACAACAAGAGCCACCTGATGGAAGAGCTCAAGAAGGTGCAGCGCGTGATGGCCAAGCTGGATGTGTCCGCGCCCCACGAGGTGATGCTGGTGCTGGATGCCGGCACGGGCCAGAACGCGCTGTCACAGGCTTCCACCTTCCATGAAGCGGTCAACATCACCGGCCTGACGCTGACCAAGCTGGATGGGACCGCCAAGGGCGGCATCATCTTCGCGCTGGCCAAGCAGCTCAATCTGCCGATCCGCTATATCGGTGTCGGGGAAGGTGTCGATGACCTGCGTCCCTTCGCGGCTGATGACTTCGTCAATGCCCTGTTTGCACGTGCGGGCGATGAGGCAAGCGAAGAGGCCAACGCCGAGTCGCGCGAGGCATGATTGCCTTCGAGCATGTCGGCAAGCGCTATGGAGGGCGCTTCGATGCACTGGCCGGGCTCGACTTCAGGGTCGAGCGTGGCGAGATGGTCTTTCTGACAGGCCATTCCGGTGCCGGCAAGAGCTCGTTGCTCAAGCTGATCATGCTCCTCGAGCGCCCCTCGCGCGGGCGCATCATGGTGGCGGGGCATGATATCGGGCGGCTGCATACCTCCCAGGTGCCGTATTACCGCCGCCAGATCGGCGTGGTCTTCCAGGACCACCAGCTGCTGACCGACCGCAACATCTTCCACAACGTGGCCCTGCCGCTGATGATCCAGGGTGTCCCGCCGCGTGAACAGGCGCGGCGGGTGCGAGCGGCGCTCGACAAGGTCGGCCTTTTGCATCGTGAGAAGGCGCTGCCGATCGAGCTGTCCGGTGGTGAGCAGCAGCGCGTCGGCATCGCGCGTGCCGTGGTCAACAAGCCCGCGCTGCTGCTGGCAGATGAACCGACCGGCAATCTGGACCCCGCACTGTCTGCCGACATCATGCGTCTGTTCGAGGACTTCAATCGCATCGGTACCACGGTGATGATTGCCAGTCACGATCTGGCGCTGATCGCCCGCCTGCACCATCGCACGCTGGAGCTGTCCGATGGCCGTCTGATCGCCGACAAGGATGCCCGATGAGTCCCCCGCGTTCCCGCAACGAGTCTCCCTCTTCTTCACGCGAGCGTGGCCAGCCCCGCGCCGAGATGCGCTCGCGCAAGGCTGCCGCGAATGCACCTGAATCACCGGAGGCCGCCGAGCGTGCGGTGCGCAAGGGTGCGCGCTCCAGTCGTGTCTCGGTCGAGAGCCGCTATCGCAGCTGGCTGCGTCATCACGCTGCCATGGCACGCGACAGCGCACGTCGCCTGCTGGTCGCGCCCATCGCCAGTCTGCTGACCATGCTGGCCATCGCCATCGCGCTGACGTTGCCGGCGGCGCTGTGGCTGGCACTGGACAGCGCGCGCCTGCTCGACAATGAACTCAATGACAGCGCTCAGCTCACCCTCTATCTCGAGACGTCGGTCGACGAGAGTCAGGCGCTGACGCTGTCGGACTCGCTGCGCGATGCCGCCGGTGTCGGGGGAGTGCGCCTGATCACCGCCGCCGAGGGCATGCAGGAATTCGCCCAGGCGCTGGACCTCAAGCGCTCGCTGAGCCTGCTGGATGACAACCCCCTGCCGGCCAGCATCGTCATCACGCCGCTGGACACCACGCCGGAATCCGTTCGTGCCCTGGCCACGCGCCTCGAGGGCGAGCCGGGTGTCGCCAGCGCACGTCTGGATCTGGCCTGGCTCGAGCGGCTGCGCCAATTGGGTGAGCTGGGTCAGAAAGTGACGCTGGGTCTCGCGTTACTCTTCGGGCTGGGCGTGTTGCTGGTGGTGGGCAATACCATCCGCCTGTCAGTGGAGAGTCGCCGTCAGGAGATCGAGGTCGTGACGCTGATCGGGGCGACCCACGCCTTCGTGCGGCGTCCGTTCCTCTACAGCGGTGCCTGGTACGGTCTGGGGGGAGGGCTGCTGGCCTGCGGAATCCTGGCGCTTGGCGGCAACTGGCTGGCGGCCCCCGTGACGGCCCTTGTACAAAGTTATGGCGGCAACTATATGTTGCCCGCACTAGGCGTTGCAGGGGGTGCCACGCTGCTGTTTTCGAGTACAATATTGGGCTGGATAGGGGCCTGGATCGCGGTCGGACGTCATCTAGCGAGTATTTCTCCGCGCTGATTCCGATAATTTTTCGCGGTTTTCAGCCAGTATTTCTGTCCAGGAAGGTCAACAGTTACGTTCCGACAACATTCATGTCGGGCGTCAGTGAAGGGGGCTGGCGGGTGGTTAAACGCACTGAACACCCGACAGCGTTACGAAGTGCTACTCGTCATGACAATTGTACACGTCATGTACAGCTATTGACGGGAACCTGTCGCACCCTTCACAGTCTCACTACCTGCATGCGTGTTAGGCAACCATGGAGACATCTGCACTATGAGCACCAGTCTTCAGCCACTTGGCCACCTGTCACCGGGTCAAGATCTAAACGGCTATATTCAGTCGGTGAACCGTATCGCTGTGCTTACTGCCGAAGAAGAGCATGAGCTGGCCCTGCGGTTGCATGAAGAGAATCATCTGGAATCGGCCCGTCGACTCGTCATGTCGCACCTGCGCTTCGTCGTGCATATCGCGCGCAGCTACAGCGGCTATGGCTTGCAGCAGGCGGACCTGATCCAGGAAGGTAATGTCGGTCTGATGAAGGCCGTCAAGCGTTTTGACCCTCACCAGGGTGTACGACTCGTTTCCTTTGCCGTGCACTGGATCAAGGCCGAGATTCACGAGTTCGTGCTGCGCAACTGGCGCATCGTGAAGGTCGCGACCACCAAGGCTCAGCGCAAGTTGTTCTTCAACCTGCGTGGCGCCAAGAAGCGTCTTGCCTGGTTGAACAACGATGAAGTGGATGCCATCGCGGGCGATCTGGACGTCAAACCTGCCGTGGTGCGTGAGATGGAAAGCCGTCTCTCTGCCCACGATGCAGGCTTCGACGCCGGTCCCAGCGACGATGAGAGCTCTGCCTATCAGGCGCCGGCCAACTATCTGGAAGATCACAGCCTCGATCCGGCTGCCCAGGTGGAACAGCAGGACCTGGAAGACGACTCCCACGGTCGTCTGCTCAAGGCGCTGGCGGCACTGGATGAGCGCTCACGCGACATCCTCCAGCAGCGTTGGCTGAGCGACAACAAGTCGACTCTGCACGAGCTTGCTGACATCTATGGCGTCTCTGCCGAGCGTATCCGTCAGCTCGAGAAGAACGCGATGAAGAAGCTGCGTGAATCGATGGGTGACATGAGCGAAGGCTTCGCTGCCTGAGCTTGATGACCCCATGACATGAGCCCGCGATTTTCAGGCTCGCTGTCACGTGAAAATGCCCCGCCGGATTTCCCGGCGGGGCATTTTCGTTGAGGGAGAGTGGATCCCGAGGAATCCGTCGTTATTGGTTGAACACTGCAACACAATGTTTCATTCTGTCACACTAAGACATGAAACATTTCTACTGGTGACCCCGTGGACCCGACTTCCTCGCACGTCAATGGCACACATTCGCTGTGGCGAATCTTTGGGCTCAATGCGGCCTTGATGGTGGTGTTGGGTGGCCTGTTTCTGGCCAGCCAATGGTTTGATGTGCGTGAACAGGAAATGCGTCGCCTGGAGCTGCTGGATACCCAGCTGCATATCTCCACCGAACAGCTGATCGCCAATGTCTCGCGCGAGATGATGGTGCTGGAACGCGTGTTGAGCAGCGAAGGCAAGGAGCAGTGGCGTGGCTCGCTGGATAGCGCACTGGGCCGTCATCCCTCACTGGTCTCGCTGATGGTGGTGCCGTTTGCTGATTACCGTGGCAGCAGCCTGCGTCAGATCGGCGTGGGACGTAGTTGCAGCTGGCAGCTGACCCAGCCGGAAGCCCAGGCGTTACCCGGGCGCAGCAGCCTGCTGTTCGGCTCCGCACTGCCGCTGGCATCCGGTCAGCCGGGCTTGCCGTTCTATCGGCACATGGATATAGAGGGCATGTCCTGGCTGCTGATCGGCTGCCTGGACTTCTCCGAGTCACGCAGCCTGTTGGCCAACCCGAATTCCGATGATGGGCAGCGTCTGCGTCTGTTCTCCACCAATGGCCTGTTGCTGTTCTCGAGCCCACAGGAGCATGCGCTGGGCGTGACCGGCAAGCTGCCGCTGTCCTCGATGGCCAACATGGGCAAGTACATCTCCGAGCGTGGTGTGCGCCGTTATCATGTGCCGGGCTTCGATGGCCAGCCGCGCATGGCGGCGGGCAGCTATATCGCACCGCTCAAGCTGTTCAGCGTCGTGAGTCAGCCACTCTCCAGCCTGTGGTGGCTGTGGTGGAATCGTATCTGGTTCGGGATGTTGCTAGGCGGCATCTTCCTGGTCGTGCTGGTGGTCATGGTGGCGCGTGCCGAGCGCAAGCGCGCTGAGCGCCACGATGAGCTGGAGGGCGCGCTCGAGTCGATGACGGCACGTTCTCGCACCCTGGTGACGTTGATGGATAACCTGCCGGGCGTGGTGTATCGCATCGAGGTCAACACTGGAGTGCTGACCTTCATCAGCAATGGCTCGGCCGAGCTGTTCGGACGCTCGGCCGAATCACTGGTTGGCGCCGGCATCACCCTGACCGAGCTGATCCATCAGGAAGACCGTCAGTCCGTCAGCGCCGCCCGTCATTGGGCGATGTGCGCGCAGATGCGCCATGAGCAGGTCTTCCGCATCATCGCCGACCATGAGCGTTGGGTGCTGGACCGCAGCGTGATGATCGAGGGCGAGGATGGCGTGCGCTACTGGGAAGGCCTGCTGCTGGATATCAGTGCGCACAAGGAATCCGAGCGTCAGCTCGATTTCCTGGCGCGCCATGATGCCCTGACGGGGCTCTATAACCGCAAGGCCTTCATGGCGGCGGCCGATGAACGCGTCGCGGCGGGTGGCTTGATGATCTACGCCGATATCGACCGTTTCTCGACCGTCAATGATGGTCTGGGCCATGAAGCCGGTGACCAGCTGCTGGTCGCGGTCGGCGAGCGTCTGCGTCGTCTGCTGCCGCCGGGTGGTCTGGTGGCGCGTCTGGGGGCCGATGAGTTCGGCCTCTATCTGCCGCATGGCAATGATGATCCGGCGCAGGTAGTGGAGGAGATCCAGCAGAAGGTCGAGCGTCCCTTCACGATTCTGGGTCGCCCGCTGATCATCAGTCTGACGGCCGGCTATGTGCTGTCCGAGACCAATGGCGATGCCCAGGCGTTGATGTTGAATGCCGATGTGGCGCTCTATCACGCCAAGTCGCGCGGCGATCATGCGCTGCGCTGGGAGTCCTCGCTGGACAAGCATGTCGCGTCGCGCATGACGCTGGAGCAGGACCTGCGTCAGGCCATCGGCAGCGAGCAGCTCTATCTGCATTACCAGCCACAGCTGGATAGCCACGGTGAGCTGCAGGGTGTCGAGGCGCTGCTGCGCTGGCAGCATCCGGAGCTGGGCATGATCTCGCCGGCCCAGTTCATTCCGCTGGCCGAGGAGACCGGCCTGATCTTCCGCCTCGGACGGTTCGTGCTCGAGGAGGCCTGTGCCCAGATGGTGCGCTGGCAGGACGCCGGCCTTCACATGCCGCGCATGGCGGTCAATCTGTCGGCGCGCCAGCTGACCTCGGGCTACGAGAACGAAGTCTTCGGCGTGCTGGAAAGTCAGAAGCTGTCGCCGACGCGGCTGGAAGTCGAGGTGACCGAGACGCTGCTGATCCAGGACATGGAAGGGGGGCTTGCCGTGCTCGGCGCGCTGCGCGAGCTGGGCGTGCGTGTGGCGCTGGATGACTTCGGGCAGGGCTATTCGTCGCTGTCCTATCTGTCATCCCTGCCGCTGGATGTGCTCAAGGTCGACCGCAGCTTCGTGATGAAGATGGATGCGGTCGCCGGCTCTGACGGCGGTATCCGCTGTCCCAATCAGCAGGCCATCCAGCTGGTCGGCGCCGTGATCAGCCTGGGGCACTCGTTGGGCCACGAGATCGTCGCCGAGGGGGTCGAGACGGACATGCAGTTCGAGGAACTCAAGCAACTGGGCTGCGACACCTATCAGGGTTACCTGCTGGCGCGGCCGATGTCCGCCGAGGCCATACTGGAGCGCTTCAGCGTCAACGCCTGAGGCGTCGTCCGATCTTGCCCGGTCGCGACATGAGATGGCCTGCCCCAGAAGAAACGCCCCGCCTGCGATGACTGCAGGCGGGGCGTTTCTTCTGGGGCGGCTCATATGCGCGGGGTAGACCCTCAGACGGCAATGCGCTCCTGACTGCTCAGCAGCAGATCGCGGCTCAGCAGCTGCCACTGGTCTTCCCAGTGCTCGGTCGGGCGCTTGCGATAGTCGCTGCGCACGTACTGGCCGATGCGGCCTTCCGCACACGCCAGCAGCAGGTTGGCTGCTGCCGTGACGGTGATGGCCGGCCGCAGCCCTTCGCGAGGCTCGGCTTCGCGCAGTACCTGCTTGATCTGCGTCTCGAGGCGCTCGAACAGCTGCGCCATGCGCGTGCGCAGGCGTGCCGTCTCGCCGGTGAGGGCGTCACCGTTGAGGAGGCGACACAGCCCCGGGTTCTTCTCGGCAAAGCCCAGCAGCAGGCTCAGGATGTGATGCACCCGGGCATGCGCAGTGTCGTTGTCCTGAATGATCAGCGCGATACGCTCGAACAGCGTGCTCTCGATGAATTCGATCAGTCCTTCGAACATGCGCGCCTTGCTGGGGAAGTGGCGATAGAGCGCCGCCTCCGAGACACCGACCTGTCGTGCCAGTGCTGCAGTCGTGATGCGTTTGCCGCTGTCCTCTTCCAGCATCAGAGCGAGTGCCTGGAGGATCTGTTCGCGACGTGATTGTTTTGGATTCGCCTGCGTCATGGAATCTTGTCGTTTATCGCGGCCTGCAGCAGTGTGCTACGGGCGGGTCCGTGTCCTGAGGCATGTCGCTTGCCTCGCGCGAAACACCGGGGTCGAGCCCCGGCTTGTCACCTTACGCCTTGTCAGTGTCCGCTTCCGCGTTGCTGATCAACGTGCCGACCCCGGCATTGGTGAAGATTTCCAGCAGGGTCGCATGTGGCACGCGGCCATCGATGATGTGAGCACTGCGCACGCCTTGCTTCACGGCGTCCAGTGCACAGCTGATCTTGGGCAGCATGCCACCATAGATGGTGCCATCCTCGATCAGGCCATCCACCGCCTCGGTGGTCAGGCCGGTCATGACTTCGCCTTGTGCGTTCATCAGGCCAGCCACGTTGGTCAGCAGCATCAATTTCTCCGCGCCCAGTGCCTCGGCGACCTTGCCGGCGACCAGGTCGGCATTGATATTGTAGCTGCGACCCTCGGCATCGACCCCGATGGGCGCGATGACGGGAATGAAATCGTTGCGTGTCAGCAGTTCGATCAGGTCCGTGGAGACATGCTCGACTTCACCGACATGACCAATGTCGATGATTTCAGAGGCATTCATGCCCGGCGTCTGGCCGCTGACCTTGAGCTGACGGGCACGAATCTGGCCACTGTCCTTGCCGGTCAGGCCGATGGCCTTGCCGCCACTCTGGTTGATCAGGTTGACGATGCCCTTGTTGACCAGGCCGCCCAGCACCATCTCGACCACGTCCATGGTCTCGGAATCCGTGACGCGCATGCCATCGACGAAGCGTGATTCGATGTTCAGCTTCTCGAGCAGCGCGCCGATCTGCGGGCCGCCACCATGCACGACCACCGGATTGATGCCGACTTCCTTCATCAACACCATGTCGCGAGCGAAGGAGTCGATCAAGGCTTCTTCGGTCATGGCGTTGCCGCCGTACTTGACCACCACGGTCTTGCCCGAGAACTGCTGGATATAGGGCAGGGCTTCGGACAGGACCTCGACCACCTGATGCGGGTCGCGGTTGGCGTGGCTCATCAGCGTATCACTCCACAGAAAATGGTCCGGAAAGAGAGTCCGGACACTGTCACTCGAAACGGTCTTTCAGCACGCGCGGTGCGCGCTGTCATGCAAATCGGTTGCTTCAGGCACCCGACACGCCCGGATGAGCGGCGGTAGTGCCTGGCAAGGCGAGGGCGGCTATCAAGCGGCAGACCGCCGCCCCCGTTGCGGCTCATGCCATCCTGTCGATGGCGAGCGAGTGCGGGATCAGAACGGTGCCTGGATGCTCGGCTCGGCCTGCTTCAGCGCGGCGCGGAAGCTGTCCTTGATACGCTCCAGTGCGGCTTCTGACTTGCCTTCGAAGCGCAGCACCAGCATCGGCGTGGTGTTGGAGGCGCGGCACAGGCCCCAGCCATCGGCGTAGTCGACACGAATGCCGTCCAGCGTGGTCTTGACGCCGTCGCTACCGAAGTCGCCTTCGCTGGCCAGTCGCTCGACGATAGCGAACTTGTTCTCGTCGGTCACTTCCACATTGATCTCGGGGGTGCCGAGGTCCTGCGGGAAACGGGCGAAGAAGGTGTCGGCATCGACATCCTGCTTGGCGAGGATTTCCAGCAGGCGCGCGGCGCCGTAGATGCCGTCATCGAAGCCGAACCAGCGCTCCTTGAAGAAGATGTGGCCGCTCATCTCGCCGGCCAGTGCCGCGCCGGTTTCCTTCATGCGTGCCTTGATCAAGGAGTGGCCGGTGCGCCACATTTCCGGCGTGCCGCCGGCCTTCTCGATCACGGTCGCCAGATTGCCGGTGCACTTGACGTCGAAGATGATGCGCGCGCCCGGCACGCGTTCGATCAGGTCTTCCGACAGCGCCATCATCAGGCGGTCCGGGTAGAGGATCTCGCCCTTGGGCGTCACGACGCCGAGGCGGTCGCCGTCACCATCGAAGGCCAGACCGATGTCCGCGCCGGTTTCCTGCATGGTCTTGATCAGGTCCTGCAGGTTTTCCGGCTTGCCCGGATCCGGGTGGTGATTCGGGAAGTTGCCGTCGATCTCGTCGAACAGCGGCACGGTGTCGACGCCCAGGCGACGGATCAGCTCCGGGCCCAGCTCGCCAGCCACGCCGTTGCCGCAATCGACCACGGCCTTGAGCGGACGCTTGACGACCACATCACCGGTGATCTGTTCCAGATAGCGTTCACGCACGTCCTCTTCACGCAGGCTGCCTTCGCCCTGTGCCAGATCGCCTTCCTGCAGGCGACGGTAGAGATCGGTAATGGTGTCACCGGACAGGGTCTCACCGGCCAGCACGATCTTCAGACCGTTGTAGTTGGCCGGGTTATGGCTGCCGGTCAGCATCACGCCGGAGCGGGTGCCTTCCAGGATATTGGTGGCATAGTAGAGCACCGGTGTCGGCACCATGCCGATGTCGACGACATCACGGCCGGCATCGCGCAGGCCCGCGATCAGCGCCTTGGACAGGCGCGGGCCGGAGAGACGGCCGTCACGCGCGACCACGACGGTGGATTCACCGCGTGCCGCGGCTTCGCTGCCGATGGATTGGCCGATGGCGCGCACGCCGTCTTCGGTGAGGGTCTTATCCACGATGCCACGGATATCGTAGGCGCGGAAAATTGAAGCGGGTACCTGACTCATGGTGCATCCCTGTCGGTTGAATCAATCGTGAAGTCGCTTGAGGCGTCATGCGTCTCGAACGCTATCGCTGCATGACGCACAGTGTGGAAACCTGCATGGCTTCCTTTTGATAGGAAGCCCGGCAGCCGGCGCGAGCTTGCCGCTCGGCCGCCCTCTGGCATGACGGGTCAATCAGTGGCGACCGGAGTGGCCGAAGCCGCCTTCGCCGCGCTGGCTGGCCTCGAATTCAGAGACTTCCACCAGCTCCGCCTGTACCACCGGGACTAGCACGTACTGTGCCAGACGCTCGCCGGGCTCCAGCACGAACTCGCTGTTGCCGCGGTTCCAGACCGAGATCATCAGTTCGCCCTGGTAGTCGGAGTCGATCAGGCCGACCAGATTGCCCAGCACGATGCCGTGTTTGTGCCCCAGGCCGGAGCGCGGCAGGATCATGCCGGCCAGTGCAGGGTCTGCGATATGGATCGCCAGCCCCGTGCGCACCAGCTCACAGGCGCCCGGCGCCAATGTCAGCGGCGCGTCCAGCAGTGCGCGCAGGTCCATGCCGGCGCTGCCGGGAGTGGCGTGATGCGGCAGCGGGTAATCGCGAACGCGCTCGTCGAGAATCTTGAGTTCGAGCCGGGGGCGGGTCATCTAAGGTGCTTCCTGATCGTCGGTGACAGTCGGTGTAACGGTCTGGATGGCAGGGTCGAGGCTGACCCTGTGCTGATGGAGTGCCAGGGCGCGCTTCAATATGGCGCGCGCCAGCTCCGTCTTGGGACAGGCCACGATGGCCTGTTCGTGTTGCGTATTCGGGTTCTGATCGAGCGGCTGCCACAGCAGGGTGGCGGCATTGTTGTCGCTGCCGAAGCCAAGGCCCGGCGTGCTCACATCATTGGCGACGATCATGTCGAGCTGTTTACGCGCAAGCTTGTCGCGTGCATAGCGGAGCACGTCGCGGGTCTCGGCGGCGAAGCCGATCACCAGTGGTGCCCGCTGACCGGCGGCGCGGCGGGCCTGCGTCTGGGCGGCGATACCGGCGATGATATCCGGATTGCGGATCAGCGTGACCTGCATCTCCTCCTCGCCCGACTGCTTCTTGAGCTTGTGGCCGGCGACCGTGGCCGGGCGGAAGTCGGCGACTGCCGCGCAGCCGATGAACAGATCGCTCTCGCGGGCGGCTGCCTCGGCGGCGGCCTGCATGTCCAGTGCGGATTCGACATCGATGCGCTCGACGCCAGCCGGTGTCGTCAGCGCTACCGGACCACTGATCAAACGCACGCTGGCGCCCAGCGCCGCGGCCTCGGTGGCCAGCGCATAGCCCATCTTGCCGGAGCTGTGATTGCTCAGATAGCGCACCGGGTCCAGCGGCTCGCGGGTCGGGCCGGCGGTGATGGTCACCGTCAGGCCTGCGGCCGGCAATAGCATTTCATTGCTCTGGAGGCGGGGGTCACTCTGGTTCATGAGGTCACTCTGGCTCATGAGGTCGCTCAGCGCCGTGACGATCTCTTCCGGCTCCAGCATGCGCCCCGCCCCCACGTCGCCACAGGCCTGTTCGCCGCTGGCCGGGCCGAGCAGCGTCCAGCCATCGGCACTGAGCTGTCGGGCGTTGCGCTGGGTGGCGGGGTGCGCCCACATGGCCTGATTCATCGCCGGGGCCATCACCCAGCGCGCACTGTTGGCCAGGCACAGAGTGGTAAGCAGATCATCGGCATGACCATGCACCAGGCGGGCCATCAGATCGGCGGTGGCAGGCGCGATCAGGATGACCTCCGCCCAGCGTGCCAGTTCGATATGCCCCATGCCGGCCTCGGCCTCGGGGTCCAGCAGGGAGGTGTGCACCGGGTGACCCGACAACGCCTGCAACGTCAGCGGCGTAATGAAGGCTTGAGCACCTTCGGTCATGGCGATGCGCACTTCACAGCCCGCCTTTTTCAACAGGCGGGTGATCAGAGCGGCCTTGTAGGCCGCGATGCCGCCACTGATGCCCAGCAGAATGCGCCGTCCGGCGAGTGAATGCATGGTGTGTCCTGCGTCCCTGATGCGTCGATTGCTACGCTCGCGCGTTTGCCCTCTACCATATCACCGTGATGCAACCTTGCGTAGCGCCGCTAGCTCGCGACGCCGAGTGTCGCCATGGCCCATGCGAGCGCTCGCTTCATGGGGTAGGGGCTTTCTCGAGTGGCATGCCGGTGCCAGACGCAGGCCTTCAGGGCGGCAAGCGTTGATGATCACAATGGCGAAAGAGACGGCATCTGACCACGCTTCTCATGCTTTGGACTGTCAGCCACCGGGGCGGCAGGCAATGGGAGAAAAGTGCATGGGGATTCGAGAGTGGCCAGTCGGAGAGCGTCCGCGCGAGAAGCTGTTGTCGTCAGGGGCAGGGGCCTTGTCAGATGCCGAGCTGCTGGCCATCTTTCTGCGCGTGGGTATAAAAGGACGCTCGGCGGTGGATCTGGCGCGCGACCTGCTGAACACCTTCGGTGGTCTCAGGCCATTGCTGGAGGCGACCCAGCAGGACTTCTGCGCGGCGCGCGGACTGGGTGACGCCAAGTATGTGCAGCTGCAGGCTTCGCTGGAGCTGTCGCGTCGCCATCTGGAGAGCCTGTTGATGCGCGGGGCCGCCCTGACGTCGCCTCTGCTGGTGCGGCGTTATCTTTCCT
The DNA here is from genome assembly GCF_016495405.1 of Cobetia sp. cqz5-12. Taxonomy (NCBI): domain Bacteria; kingdom Pseudomonadati; phylum Pseudomonadota; class Gammaproteobacteria; order Oceanospirillales; family Halomonadaceae; genus Cobetia; species Cobetia sp. cqz5-12. Next base: position 3,832,360 of record NZ_CP044522.1, on the reverse strand, counting down.
CGCACCTGCGCGACCTGCCGCATGAGGTGTTCGCCGCGCTGTTTCTCGACAGCCAGCATCGCGTCATCCGCTTCGAGACACTCTTCACCGGCACGCTGGATGCCGCTGCCGTCTATCCGCGTGAAGTGGTCAAGCGGGCACTGGCCCTCAATGCCGGCGCCCTGATTCTGGCCCACAACCATCCCTCTGGCGTTGCGGAGCCCAGTGAGGCCGACCGGCGCATCACGCAGCGCCTGGAGGAGGCGCTGGGGCTTTTCGATATTCGCGTGTTGGATCACTTCGTGGTCGGAGACGGCGAAGTGGTCTCGTTTGCCGAGCGTGGCTGGCTCTAGCCGAGGGTGTCGAGGAGGCTGAGGCGCTGAGTGCCCGGTGACGGCACAGCCCCCCCAGATGCGGTCGCCGCAGGCGTGCGAAATGCGCAGGGATTGCAAACCAGGGCACTGGTTGTGGTAATGTTGCGCCTCCCGTATCACCCACCACAGAATTCGCGACCACTCTGGCCGACATTGGCTGAGTGAAGCGTTTGGCTGAGAAGCGTCTGTACCGATGTGACACGTCGGGCATGGGCGTGCTGGCGAAAAAAATCCGTATAGGACGTGCTTTCACGTTCCTCTTCGGGTAAAATGCTGCGCCTGCACGTTCCAGCACCCGAAAGCTTGTCTTCCGGAACGGACGTAAACACTTTGAAATCAGGGCATGAGGCGGCGCCTGCCACTTCCGGTTTGCCCGACAGGTTTTGAACAACTTAGCCAACGCAGCGGTTGGAGGCTCCAATGTCCAAAGTATGTCAGGTTACCGGCAAGCGCCCGGTGACTGGTAACAATGTTTCTCACTCCCAGCGCAAGACTCGTCGCCGGTTCCTGCCGAACCTGCACACCCACCGTTTTTGGGTTGAATCCCAGCAGCGCTTCGTCAAGCTGCGCGTCTCTACCAAGGGCATGCGCATCATCGACAAGAAGGGTATCGACGAAGTCCTCAAGGACCTCACTGCACGTGGCGAGCGCTTCTAAACACTAGAAGACAGCCCCTGTAGCAATGGCAACCGAGCCGAGGGCAATACGCCCGATCGTTCGGTGAATGCGACTGTGGAAGGAAACTGAAAATGCGTGACAAGATCAAGTTGGTGTCAAGTGCCGGTACTGGCCACTTCTACACCACCGACAAGAACAAGCGTAACACTCCGGACAAGCTTGAATTCAAGAAGTACGATCCGGTCGTTCGCAAGCACGTGATGTACAAGGAAGCCAAGATCAAGTGATCTTGTCTCCCGCCAGCGTGCTGTCGGAACCCTCGAAAACCCGGTCCTGACCGGGTTTTCGAGTATCTGGATGTCGCTGTTCTGGGCATCCTGCAACAGGGTGGCGGCTTCTGTCGTCACCCTGTTGTGCGTCTGGCGGTCAGTCGAGGAGAGAACATGCCCGAATTACCGGAAGTCGAGACGACCCGTCGCGGTATCGCGCCGCTGGTCGAAGGCCAGGAGGTCACAGAGGTGATCGTGCGTCAGCCGCGTCTGCGCACCCCCGTGCCCGGTGAGCTCGCCGAGTGGCTGGTGGGTCAGCGTTTCGGCACGCTTGCGCGTCGCGCCAAGTACCTGCTGTTGCCGATCGCCGATGGCCATCTGCTCTGGCACCTGGGCATGTCCGGTAGTCTCAGACTGGTGCCCATCGGCACGCCGCCACGCACGCATGATCATGTCGATGTCGTGCTCGGCAATGGCCATGTGCTGCGCTATCACGATCCACGTCGCTTCGGCTTCGTCGACTTCGTGCGTGGTGACCCGCATGCCGATACGCGCCTGGCGCGACTCGGCCCGGAGCCGTTGTCTGATGCCTTCAGTGGCGAGCATCTCTTTGCGCGCTCCCGCAAGCGTCGCGTGGCGATCAAGCCGTTCCTGATGGACAACGCCAATGTGGTGGGCGTGGGCAATATCTACGCCAGCGAGGCGCTGTTCATGGCCGGTGTCGACCCGCGCCGCCCAGCCGGTGAAGTGACGCGCGAGGAGTGCGAGCGCCTCGCCAACGCCGCCAGCAGCGTGTTGGCCGCGGCGATCGCCCAGGGCGGAACCACGCTGCGTGACTTCGTCGGCGGAGATGGCAAGCCGGGCTATTTCGCGCAAAGCCTCAACGTCTACGGGCGGGGTGGCGAGCCCTGCCGCGAATGCGGCCACGAGATCATGAGTCTGGTGCTGGGCCAGCGCGCCAGCTGCTTCTGCCCGTATTGTCAGCGCTAGCGGCGAGCCGCATCAGACCACTGCTTGACCGGGGGCTCCGTGACCGGGGCCGCCATGACGACTAGAATAGGCCCGTTCGGGCGCGTCCTGTCGTCGTCCTGTCCCTTCCTCTGCTTTCTGGATATTTCCCGTGACTGAACGTCTGCGCCTGAAGAAGAATGCTGATCGCCGCCTCAAGGCCGGCCATCTGTGGCTGTACTCCAATGAAGTCGATACCGTCGCTACGCCGCTCAAGAACTTCGAGCCGGGTGCCCAGGCCATCATCGAGGCCAGCAATGGTCGTGCGATGGGTGTTGCCTACGTCAACCCGAACTCGCTGATCTGCGCGCGCATTGTGTCGCGCAACCCGGAACAGCGTCTGGATCGCTCGCTGCTGGTGCACCGCTTCAACCAGGCGCTGTCGCTGCGCGAGAGTCTCTATGACAAGCCGTTCTATCGTCTGGTCCACGGCGAAGGCGACCTGCTGCCGGGGCTGATCGTTGATCGCTTCGGCGACGTGCTGGTCTGTCAGCTCAACACCTTCGGCATGGAGCGTCTGGCGGAAGTGATCGTCGATGCGCTCTTGAAGGTCGTCAAGCCGACGGCCATCGTGTTCAAGAACGATTCCAGCGGTCGCCGTCAGGAACAGCTCGAGCGCAACGTCGAAGTCGTCTACGGCGAGCTGCCGGAAAGCGTGCTGCTGGAAGAGAACGGCGTCCAGTTCACGGCGCCGGTGCTCGACGGCCAGAAGACCGGCTGGTTCTACGACCACCGTGCCAACCGTGCCTGGTTGAACCGCCAGGTCGAAGGCAAGCGCGTGCTGGATCTGTTCAGCTACGTCGGTGGCTGGGGTGTGCAGGCGGCGGCGCATGGCGCCAGCGAAGTGCTGTGTGTCGATGCTTCCGGCGCGGCACTCGAGCGTGTCTCTGACAACGCCGTGCTCAATGGTGTCGAGGATCGCGTCTCCATCGCGGAATCGGATGTCTTCGAGGCCCTCTCGGCCCTGCGTGCGGAAGGCGAGCAGTTCGACGTCATCATCGCGGATCCGCCCGCCTTCATCCGCAAGCGCAAGGACATCACCAACGGCGAGCGCGCCTATGCACGCCTCAACCGTGAAGCCATGCGCCTGCTGGGTCGTGACGGCCTGCTGATGTCCGGCTCCTGCTCCATGCATCTGGCGCCGGAGCGCCTGATGGATGTGGTGCGCGGCGCCGTGCGTCACCAGGACCGCCACGGTCAGGTTATCTTCCAGGGCCATCAGGCCAGCGACCACCCGGTGCACCCGTCCATCCCCGAGACGTCCTACCTCAAGGCCCTCGGTGTGCGCGTCTATCGTGACTGATGACGCCTGACGGATAGCAGGACTGATGGCTGTGCCATCCGGCATCGACGACAACGCCGCCCTTCGGGGCGGCGTTGTCGTCTGTGGCTTGTGAGTCGTCTGTGGCTTGTCTATCGACTACAGCTCGCTTTTGGCTAATCGTCCATGGCTCATGGACTCTGGTAGTCTGATGGCATGTATAGACGACTGACATCTCATCACAATCTCGTGCTGCTCGATCACTGGCGCAACCTGCTGGAAAGCGAGGGCATCCCCTGTGAGCTGCGCAATCGCCTGCTCGGTTCGGCCGCGGGCGAGTTGCCCGTGCTCGACTGCGAGCCCCAGCTGTGGGTGGCAGAGCATGACCTTGTGCATGCCCGCCGCCTGCTGGCGAGTATCGAGGCCGCGCCGGTCCTGCCGGACTGGCAGTGTGCCTGTGGCGAACATCTCGAGGGCAGCTTCAGCGAGTGCTGGGCCTGTGGTGCAAGCGCGCCGCAGCAGCCCGCACCACAGGTGCGCCCGCGCGATGAGGACCCGGAGTTCGTGGCATGAGCAAAGGCACCCCGAAGGCGAGCGCCGCGTCGCCGTTGACGCAAGATTCCCCCGGCTGGGCACTGCCACGTCCGTTTCTGTTGCCGATCAGAGTGAAGGAGAAGGCGCTGGATGGTTATGGTCACGTCAACAATGCCGAGTATGTGCGCTGGCTGGAGGACATCAGCTGGGCACACTCCGAAGCGTTGGGGCTTGGCCTGGCGCACTACCGTGAGCAGGACCGCGGCATGGCGGTCCACCGTCACGAGATCGACTATCTGGCCAGTGCGCGACTTGGCGATTCGCTGATGCTGGCGACCTGGCTGGTGGATTGCGATGGTCGCCTGAGTCTGACGCGTCGCTTCCAGCTGCGCCGGTGCTCGGATGGCCAGACGCTGCTGGAGGCGCGCACGCGCTTTGTCTGCATCGAGCTCTCGACTGGGCGTGCCCGACGCATGCCCGGCGCCTATCGTGAATGCTATTCGGCGGCGCTGGTGAGTGAGGAAACTGCCAGTCAGCGATGATTCGTCGCATTCCACTGCATCATTGGCGTGTTTTGGTGAATCTTGCTGGTATCTGATTGGCGAGACGCTGACGAGTCTGCTGTGCTTGTAGCAGGCGTCGTGATGACGTCAGTGCATTCCGCCAGCAGTGCAAGGAGTTCACCATGCAGATTGCCGTGCCGAAGGAAATCAAGAACCACGAGTATCGCGTCGCCCTCACGCCTGCCGGTGTGCGTGAGCTGATCGCCCAGGGCCATGAGGTGATCGTCGAGTCTGGCGCCGGGGAGGGCAGTGGCTACCCCGATGCTGAATATCAGGGCGTGGGCGCGCGTCTCGAGTCGGACGTCGAGCGGGTCTTTCGCGACGCCGAGCTGATACTCAAGGTCAAGGAGCCGCAGCCGGCCGAGGTGGCGCGGCTCACCCGCGGCCAGACCCTGTTCACCTATCTGCATCTGGCCGCCGCCCGTGAGCTGACCGAGAGCCTGCTGGAGAGTGGCGTGACGGCCATTGCCTACGAGACCATCACCGACACCGCCGGTGGTCTGCCGTTGCTGGCGCCCATGAGTCGCGTCGCCGGGCGCATGGCGATCCAGGCCGGTGCGCATGCACTGGAGAAGGCGCAGGGTGGCATGGGTGTGCTGCTGCCCGGCGTGCCCGGTGTGCCACCGGCACGGGTCACGGTGATCGGCGGCGGCGTGGTGGGGGAGAACGCGGCACGCATGGCGCTGGGGCTGGGCGCCGAAGTGGTGATTCTCGATACCTCACTGGCGCGTCTCGAGGCGCTGGATCACCGTTATCAGGGCCAGATTCGTACCGTCTATTCGACCTCCGAGGCGCTGGAGGAAGCGGTGCGCCATTCGGCATTGATCATCGGTGCCGTGCTGGTGCCCGGGGCGGCGGCCCCCAAGCTGATTCGTCGCGAGCATCTGCGCAAGATGACGCCCGGCGCCGTGCTGGTGGATGTCGCCATCGATCAGGGCGGTTGCTTCGAAACCAGCCAGGCGACTACGCACGCCGAGCCGACCTACGTGGTGGATGGCATCGTGCATTACTGCGTGGCCAACATGCCCGGCGCGGTGGCGCGTACCTCGACCCAGGCGCTGACCAGCGCGACGCTGCCGTATATCGTGCGCCTCGCCAATGGCGGCTATCGCGAGGTGCTGAGTCGGGACAGCCACTTTGCGGCGGGCCTCAATGTGCACGCGGGGCAACTGATCCTGCCGGAAGTCGGCGAGGCCTTCGACATGCCGGTCACTGCGCTCGCCGAGGCACTGGTGAAGGATTGAGACGAGGGAGTGAGCCGGGCGCGCCGGCCCTTACGAAGGCTGCACGCCTCAGGGTAAGATGTGGGACATATAGCGACAGGTCATGGTGGCTGCGTTCGAGGGATTCGAGCGGTGCTGCCGCGACCTGTCGTGATCCATTGTGAGCGAGTGCAGCCCCGCGGCACGACCTCCCGACCCAGACGCCCAAGAAGTGCATCCATGACCAAGACCCGCGTTCTTACCGGCATCACGACCACCGGCACCCCTCATCTCGGCAATTATGTCGGCGCCATCAAGCCTGCCATCGAGGCCAGTCAGGACCCGACGGTCCAGTCCTTCTACTTTCTCGCCGACTTCCACGCCCTGATCAAGTGTCAGGACCCGAAGCGCGTGCAGGAATCGCGTCGTGAGATCGCCGCTACCTGGCTGGCACTGGGTCTGGACACCGACAACGCCATCTTCTATCGCCAGTCGGACGTGCTGGAAATCCCGGAACTGATGTGGCTGCTCAACTGCGTGTGCGCCAAGGGCTTGATGAACCGCGCGCATGCCTACAAGGGCGCCGTGGCCGAGAATGAAGAGAGCGGTATCGAGGATCTCGATCGCGGCATCAGCATGGGTCTGTTCAGCTATCCGGTGCTGATGGCGGCGGACATCCTGATGTTCAATGCGCACAAGGTGCCGGTGGGGCGTGACCAGATCCAGCATATCGAGATGGCGCGCGACATGGCCGGGCGCTTCAATCACCTCTTCAAGGGCAACTACTTCACCATGCCCGAGGCGGTGACCGACGAGAAATCCCAGCTGCTGCTGGGTCTCGATGGTCGCAAGATGTCCAAGAGCTACAACAACACCATCCCGCTGTTCGGCACCGAGAAGCAGCTGCTCAAGAGCGTGCGCAAGATCAAGACCAACTCGCTGGAGCCGGGCGAGCCGAAGGACCCGGATACCTGTTCGCTGTTCCAGATCTATTCAGCCTTCGCCACCGAGGCGGAAGTCGCCGCCATGCGTGAGCAGTACGCGGCCGGCATCGGCTGGGGCGACGCCAAGAACCAGCTGTTCGAATACCTGAATGACCACCTCAAGGCGCCGCGTGAGCGTTATGTCGAGCTGATGGAAGACCCGGCGCATGTCGAGGCGATCCTCAAGCGCGGTGCCGAGCGTGCCCGCGAAGAGGCCGCACCGATGATGGAGCGTCTGCGTCGCGCAGTCGGTCTGGGCAACTTCATCTAGACAACTCCACGCGAAGCCGCTTGTGAGCGTTTGACCGTGATCGCTCGATCAGCCCCCGTCATCTTCAGGATGACGGGGGCTTTCGTTATGGGGCTTTCTGGGAGTGTGTGGGGCCTTCTGAGAGTGTGTGGTGCCCTTGGCGTGTAATGGAGAGAATCGTGGTGTAAGCGCTCGGGACGCAGCATCAGGCATATGCCTGACTGGAATGAATGGAATGCTGAAAATTCATTCTCAGATATAAGGCGACGGAGTAGACTTGCCTTATATGGTGAATGAAACATGATCGATAAACAGGGGAACGCGACATGAGTCAACAAGCGATGCCGGGCAGGGCCAGTGAGCCTGCCGGGCCCACGACGACCATCAACCCGAAGGCCATTCTGGCCGGAGGCTTGCTGGTGGTGGCTGCCATCCTGCTGGGGCTGGTATCCGGCTGGCGCCAGGGCCTGCTGTTGCTGGTGGGCGGCGCGCTGGGCGTGGTGCTCTATCACGCCGCCTTCGGCTTCACCTCCGCCTGGCGAGTGTTCATCACCGAGCGCCGCGGCCGCGGCCTGCGTGCCCAGATGCTGATGCTGGCGATCGCCGTGGTGCTGTTCTTCCCGGTACTGGCCTCGGGCAGCCTGTGGGGGCAGGAGGTCTCCGGTTTCGTCTCGCCGTTGGGGACCTCGGTGGTGGTCGGTGCCTTCCTGTTCGGGCTCGGCATGCAGCTCGGCGGTGGTTGCGCCTCGGGCACGCTGTTCACCGTCGGTGGCGGCAATGCGCGCATGGTGATCACCCTGATCTTCTTCTGTGTCGGCTCGGTGATCGGCACCGCGCACTTCAGCTGGTGGCAGAGCCTGCCGTCGCTGCCCGCCGTCTCGCTGGTGGACAGCTTCGGCGCGCTGGGGGGCATCATCGTCAGCCTGGTGCTGTTCGCCATCATCGTGCTGGTGACACGTACGCTGGAGAAGCGTCGTCACGGTGAGCTCGAGAAGGCGGCCGAGACCGACAGCCAGCCGCGTGGTCTGTCACGCTTCCTGCGCGGCCCCTGGCCGCTGCTGGCGGGAGCAGTGGCATTGGCGCTGCTCAACTTCGTCACCCTGGCGCTGGCCGGTCGCCCGTGGGGCATCACCTCGGCCTTCGCGCTTTGGGGCACCAAGGCCTATACCGCGCTGGGCTTCGATGTCAGTGACTGGGGCTACTGGCAGGCGGCGGGCAATGCCAAGGCTCTGGCGGCACCGCTCTACACCGACATCACCACGGTGATGAACATCGGCATTGTTGTAGGGGCGCTGGCGGCCGCGTTGCTGGCCGGCAAGTTCGCGCCGAAGTGGAACATTCCGCTGCGCTCGCTGGTGGCTGCCGTGCTGGGTGGCCTGCTGCTGGGCTACGGTGCGCGTCTGGCATTCGGCTGCAACATCGGCGCCTACTTCGGTGGCATCTCCTCCGGCAGCCTGCATGGCTGGCTGTGGCTGGTGATGGCCTTCGCCGGCAACATGCTGGGTGTGAAACTGCGCCCGTTCTTCGCGCTTGCGCCGCGCAAGCCGGCATCGCGTGCCGATCTGGCCTGAGCCATTCTCAGCACGTGACCGCGAACGCCTCGCTCCTTCCCCGTCAGGGGGATGAGCGGGGCGTTTCTCGTCATGCAGCACCCTTGTCTGCGCAACGCACGCCGACCCTGCACAGGCTGCCGGAGATAGCACTGCGCGTGCTATCATCATGCCTTGTTCGCACGTGGAAACTGCACGTCGAAAGGTCCCTCGGACGCCCGGTTGCCAGCAGGTCTTCTGCGGTGCTTCAGCGGGCATGCTGCGCGTGTCTGCCGGCATGCCAGAAGCTTGCCGAGCGTGAGGTCGTCCCCACTGATTCAAGAGTCTCGCCATGACGGATACTTCCAAGCGCGCCCTGTACGTTCCCTACGCCGGCCCGAGCCTGCTCGAGATGCCGCTGCTCAACAAGGGCAGCGCCTTCAGCCTCGAGGAGCGTGTCAGCTTCAATCTGATGGGCCTGCTGCCGCAGAATGTCGAGAGCATCGAAGAGCAGGTCGCGCGCGTCTACAGCCAGTATCAGCAGTGCGCCACCGACCTCGACAAGCACATCCTGTTGCGCTCGGTGCAGGACGACAACGAGACCCTGTTCTTCCGTGTGATCGAGGAACACCTCGAGGAGATGATGCCGATCATCTACACCCCGACCGTCGGTCAGGCGTGCGAGGAGTTCTCCAACATCTACCGCAACCACCGCGGCCTGTTCATCTCCTACCCGGACCGCGAGCACATGGATGACATCCTGCGCTCCGCGACCAAGGACAACGTCAAGGTCATCGTCGTCACCGATGGCGAGCGTATCCTGGGGCTGGGCGATCAGGGCATCGGCGGCATGGGCATCCCCATCGGCAAGCTGTCGCTGTACACCGCCTGTGGCGGCATCAGCCCGGCCTACACCCTGCCGATCTCGCTGGACCTGGGTACCAACAACCAGAAGCTGCTGGACGATCCGCGCTACATGGGCTGGCGTCACGAGCGTGTCACCGGTGATGACTACAACGCCTTCGTGGCCGAGTTCATCACTGCCGTGAAGCGTCGCTGGCCGAAAGCCATGATCCAGTTCGAGGACTTCGCGCAGGCCAACGCCATGCCGCTGCTCGAGCGTTACCGCGATGAAGTGTGCTGCTTCAATGACGACATCCAGGGCACCGCCTCCGTCGTGGTTGCGACCCTGATGGCGGCCTGCAAGGCCAAGGGCGAGAAGCTCTCCGATCAGCGCGTGACCTTCCTGGGTGCCGGCAGCGCCGGTTGTGGCATCGCCGAGATGATCGTGGTGGCGATGGTCAAGGAAGGCATGGACGAGGCCGAGGCCCGCAAGCGCGTCTTCATGGTCGATCGCTTCGGCCTGCTGACCAGCGACATGGAAGGCCTCTACGACTTCCAGAGCCGTCTGGCTCACGACGTCGACAGCGTGGCCGACTTCGGCGACCGCGGCCTGCTGGATGTGGTCAAGGCCGCCAAGCCTAGCGTGCTGATCGGTGTATCCGGCCAGCGTGGCCTGTTCAGCGAAGACGTGATCCGTGCCGTGCAGGCCGGTTGCGAGAGCCCGCTGGTGATGCCGCTGTCCAACCCGACCTCACGCGTCGAGGCGACGCCGGCGGAAGTCATCGAGTGGACCGACGGCAAGGCGCTGGTCGCCACCGGCAGCCCGTTCGCGCCGGTCGAGCACAATGGCCACACCCACGCGATCGCCCAGTGCAACAACGCCTACATCTTCCCGGGCATCGGTCTGGGTGTGCTGGCGTCCAACGCCTCGCGCATCACCGACAACATGCTGATGGCCGCCGCCAACGCGCTGGCCAACAACGCCCCCATCGTCCTGAAGGGCGAGGGCGCGCTGCTGCCGTCGCTGGGCGACATCCAGGACATCAGCCGTCAGATCGCCTTCGACGTGGCACGTCAGGCTCAGGCCGACGGCGTGGCGCTGACCTCCAGCGATGAGATCATCCAGGCCAACATCGAGAAGAACTTCTGGCAGCCGCGTTACCGCGCTTACCGTCGCAAGGCGTTCTGATCGTGCCTGCGCCGTCAGTGAGCGCATGAAGCAGATTGCCTGAAACAGGTTGCCTGAAACAGAGTGTGCATATGAAGAAGCCCCCGCAGGCCATGCCTGCGGGGGCTTTTGTATTGCAGTCAGCGCTGCGGTGAGCGGCTGGCGGGTTACAGCATGCCGCGCAGCACGTAGTGGAGGATGCCGCCGTGGCGGTAGTACTCCAGCTCGTTGTCGGTATCGATGCGGCACAGCGCCTCGATCTTCTGCTCACCCTTGTCGCTCTTGAAGGTGACCTGGACCTTGCCACCGGCCGTCAGGTCATTCAGGCCGCTGATGCTGATTTCCTCATCACCGGTCAGCCCCAATGACTGGCGGCTCTCGCCTTCGGGGAACTGCAGCGGCACCACGCCCATGCCGATCAGGTTGGAGCGGTGGATACGCTCGTAGGACTCGGCGATCACCGCACGCACACCCAGCAGCAGGGTGCCCTTGGCGGCCCAGTCACGTGAGGAGCCGGTGCCATACTCCTTGCCGGCGACCACCACCAGTGGCGTGCCTTCCTCGGCGTACTTCATGGCGGCATCGTAGATGGCCATCTGCTCGCCGGACGGCACGTGGCGGGTCTCGCCGCCCTCGACGCCATCGAGCATCTCGTTGCGGATACGCACGTTGGCGAAGGTGCCGCGCATCATCACTTCGTGATTGCCGCGACGTGAGCCGTAGGAGTTGAAGTCCTTGACCTCGACGCCGTTCTCCTTGAGGTAGCGACCCGCCGGGCTGTCCGGCTTGATGGCACCGGCCGGTGAGATGTGGTCGGTGGTCACCGAGTCGCCGAGCATTGCCAGCACGCGGGCGTTCTCGACATCCTGAACGGTTTCCGGTTCGCGCTGCATGCCTTCGAAGAACGGCGGATGCTGGATGTAGGTGGAGTCCTTCCACTCATACACCTCGGCCTCCGGCACTTCGATGGCCTGCCAGGTCTCGTCACCATCGAAGACCTCGGCGTACTCCTTGCGGTACATCTCGGTGCGTACCTGCTCGACGGCCTCGGCGATCTCGGCCTGACTCGGCCAGATGTCCTTCAGGAAGACGTCATTGCCATCAGAGTCCTTGCCCAGCGGCTCCTTGGAGAGATCGACACGCACGGTACCGGCGAGTGCATAGGCGACCACCAGGGGCGGTGACGCCAACCAGTTGGTGCGCACGTTGGGATGCACGCGACCTTCGAAGTTGCGGTTGCCCGACAGTACCGAGGCGACCGTCAGATCACGCGAGTTGATGGCTTCCTCGACCGGGTCCGGCAGCGGGCCGGAGTTGCCGATACAGGTAGTGCAGCCATAGCCGACCAGGTTGAAGCCCAGCTCGTTGAGGTCATCCTGCACGCCGGCAGTCGCCAGGTAGTCGGTGACAACCTTGGAGCCCGGTGCCAGAGAGGTCTTGACCCACGGCTTGCTGCTCAGGCCCTTCTCACGTGCCTTGCGCGCCACCAGACCCGCCGCCAGCATCACGCTGGGGTTGGAGGTGTTGGTGCAGGAGGTGATGGCGGCAATCACGACATCACCGTGGTCGAGACGGAAGGTCTCGCCATTCAGCTCGCTGTAGTCGGTATCCTTCTCGTAGCTCTGTTCGACATCGACGGCGGTTTGGCCACCTTCGGACAGCCATTTGCCGTCTTCGATGTCCGGCACTTCGCCCAGTTGATCGCCGAGAATCTTCTCGAAGGTCTGCTTGATATCGGTGAGGGCGACGCGGTCCTGCGGGCGTTTGGGGCCGGCGAGGGAGGCGACGACCTCGGTCATGTCCAGTTCGAGCGTATCGGAGAAGACCGGCTCGTGACCCGGCTCGCGCCACAGGCCCTGCTCCTTGGCATAGGCCTCGACCAGTGCGACCTGCTCATCGGAGCGACCGGACAGACGCATGTAGTTGAGCGTCTCGTCATCCAGCGGGAAGAAGCCACAGGTAGCGCCATACTCCGGGGCCATGTTGGCGATGGTCGCGCGGTCGGCCAGCGGCAGGTCATCCAGGCCGTCACCGTAGAACTCGACGAACTTGCCGACCACGCCACGGCTTCTCAGCATCTGGGTGACGGTCAGCACCAGGTCAGTCGCGGTGATGCCTTCATTGAGCTTGCCGGTCAGCTTGAAGCCGACCACTTCCGGAATCAGCATCGAGACCGGTTGGCCGAGCATCGCGGCTTCCGCCTCGATACCGCCGACACCCCAGCCGAGTACGCCGAGGCCATTGATCATGGTGGTGTGGGAGTCGGTGCCGACCAGGGTGTCGGGATAGGCGAAGGTCTTGCCATCTTCCTCGCGGGTGAAGACGGCGCGGCCGAGATACTCCAGGTTCACCTGGTGGCAGATACCGGTGCCCGGCGGGACGACGGAGAAGTTGTCGAAGGCCTGCTGGCCCCAGCGCAGAAACTCGTAACGCTCGCGGTTGCGCTCCATCTCGATGCGCACGTTGTCCTTGAAGGCGCTCGGGTCACCGTAGTGGTCCACCATCACCGAGTGGTCGATGACCAGATCCACCGGGGTCAGCGGATTGACCTTCTCGGGGTTGGCGCCAAGATTCTTGACGGCGTCACGCATGGAGGCCAGATCGACCACGCCGGGCACGCCGGTGAAGTCCTGCATCAGCACGCGCGCCGGACGATAGCCGATCTCGTGGGTGCTGGAAGCGGTCTTCTGCCAGTCGGCCAGCGCCTTGATGTCTTCCTTGGTCGCGGTTTCACCGTCCTCGAAGCGCAGCTGGTTCTCCAGCAGCACCTTGAGCGTGAAGGGCAGTCGCGTCAGGTCGCCAAGCGTGTCGGCCGCCTTCTTGAGCGAGTAGTAGTGATAGCGCTTGTCTCCGACTTCCAGCTCGGAGAGGGTGTCAAGCGAATCCAGTGACTGAGAGCGCTGGGAACCCATGATTCTCCTCCTTGTCGTTGTCTTCACCGGCCAGACTGCTGAAGTGTCGTTCAACAGGCGCGTCAGGTGCCTCGGCCGGATGCGACGCGTCGCGAGAGCGACTGCCAGGTCGCGGATGGTTGCCTGTATAAGGCTATGGTCATCATGTGACAGGAATTCAAGCGCACACCATCATCGAGGATAGTGTGAAGCAAGGAACCCTGCGTCGCGTTCGCTGCCATAGAGATTGCCGCCACGAAACTCTCGCGGCGTGAATGGTGCCCTCAAGACACCCGAGACAGGGGTATCCGGCGCAGGGTATCCGAAACGCTGGCATCCGAAGCGGTGAGATCCGCAACGTCCGTCGCGTTCACCATCAGGCACAACGGAGGCTGTCATGAACGAACAAGGTCGCAGGCCGAGCGAATCCGGCGAGCTGCTGGAAGATGATGAGGTTCTGGATGCGGCGGTCGAGCAGTGGCTGGCGGAGCATTCCTCGGGGCAGTCCGATGAATGGCCGGGCCATGAGTTGCTGGAAGACAAGCAGGAGGGGGCGGTCAATGAGGCGCTGCATGAGGCGGAAATCAACTGCCCCTACTGCGACACGCCCTTCACGGTGTTCCTGGATCTGGACGAGGGCAGTCTGACCAACATCATCGATTGCGAGCGTTGCTGTCAGCCGATCCAGGTGCGCCAGCAGGTCGACCCGGTCAGCGGAGAGCTCGAAGGCCTGGATATCGGCCAGGATGACGACGTGCTGTGACGGCATTTCTGACGGTATCTCACCTGCGCGGCGCGCTGGAACCGGCGCCGGCAGGCGTCAGTGATGCAAAGTGACAGGCTTGCAGGGCAGGGCGCGGTAGATGCTGTATTCTGCAGCCAAGGTCACTTATGATCCCGACACCCGCTGTTGGCGTCATCGAGCTGCCATAGGCAATCTCTATGGTGGTGATTGCAGCAAACATTTGGCATCTGCCACACGTGGCGATTAGTCTGTGTGGCGATTCATCACAAAGGCGGCCCGCTGCCTTTATCATCATTATTCCTCAGGAGATCACCATGAGCGTATTGGTCGGACGTCAGGCCCCGGATTTCGAAGCCGCAGCAGTGCTGGGCGACGGTACCATCGTCGACAACTACAAGCTGTCTGATTCCAACGGCAAGCTGCGCGTGCTGTTCTTCTGGCCGCTGGACTTCACCTTCGTTTGCCCGTCTGAAATCATCGCCCACGACAACCGTCTGGCGAAGTTCAAGGAACTCGGCGTCGAAGTCATCGGTGTGTCCATCGATTCCCAGTTCACTCACCACGCATGGCGCAAGACCTCTCCGGACGCTGGCGGCATCGGTGAAGTCGGCTTCCCGATCGTGGCTGACGTCAAGCACGAAGTCACCCAGGCATACGGCATCGAGCATCCGGAAGCTGGCGTCGCTCTGCGCGCTTCCTTCCTGATCGACGAAGACGGTGTCGTTCAGCACCAGGTCGTCAACAACCTGCCGCTGGGCCGCAACGTCGACGAGATGGTCCGCATGGTCAAGGCCCTGCAGTTCCACCAGACCAACGGCGAAGTCTGCCCGGCAGGCTGGGAAGAAGGTCAGGAAGGTATGAAGGACACCGCTGAAGGTGTTGCCAAGTACCTGGCAGGCCACTCCAGCAGCCTGTAAGTCGCTGCCTGGACGAGATCAGCTCACGCGTTCGCGCTGACTGATCCCGCGACTGCCTTTCGAACCTTCGTTGATGAGTGTCTCGAGAGGTAGGCGAACCGGAAGCCGTCGCCCCTGGCGGCGGCTTCCGCGCATCTGGGCAACGCCATCCTGCGTGGTCGTGCTTGAGCATAAGCTTCTGCGATGCCGGTCTGAGTCCGGTGCTGAAAGCTGGCGGCGTCTGCGCTACTCTGCGCAGTCCTTGTTCGCCTCGATCAGCCCAGCGAGCCTGCGAGTACAGCGATGACAAGTGCCTTCAGCGGGAAGCCTGCACGGGCGCCAGCAGGCCCGCATCATCATGCCGTGTCCTGAATCATGCCGATCGCATGCGCCGTGCGTAGCGTTGTCGGTATCGTTCAGTACATTGATCGCCAGCAGCCGTCATTGCTGTTGGTGAAATCCTCCGCCTTCATCTGTCACTGAGGTCATCCATGAGCAATGTCCGTCACGAACGTCTGATCATTCTCGGTTCCGGCCCGGCGGGCTACACCGCCGCCGTCTACGCTGCACGTGCCAATCTCAAGCCGCTGCTGATCACCGGCATGCAGATGGGTGGCCAGCTGACCACCACCACCGACGTCGACAACTGGCCGGGCGATGATGCCGGCGTACAGGGGCCGGAGCTGATGGAGCGCATGCGTCGGCACGCCGAGCGCTTCGAGACCGAAGTCCTGTTCGATCACATCAACGAAGTGACCCTCGGCGAGCGTCCGTTCCTGCTCAAGGGCGACAACGGCAGCTACAGCTGTGACGCCCTGATCATCGCCACCGGCGCCAGCGCGCAGTACCTGGGCCTGCCGAGTGAGCAGCAGTTCATGGGCCAGGGCGTCTCGGCCTGCGCGACCTGCGATGGCTTCTTCTATCGCAATCAGGAAGTCGTGGTGGTCGGTGGCGGCAACACCGCTGTCGAGGAAGCGCTGTATCTGTCCAACATCGCCTCCAAGGTCACGCTGGTGCACCGTCGCGATAGCCTGCGTGCCGAGAAGATCCTGCAGGACAAGCTGTTCGACAAGGTCGAGAACGGCAACATGGCGGTCGAATGGCACCACACCCTCGACGAAGTGCTGGGCGACAACTCCGGTGTCACCGGCGTGCGTTTGCGTCATGTCGAGAGCGGCGCCACCAAGGAGCTGAGCTCGATGGGCGTGTTCATCGCCATCGGTCATCGTCCGAACACCAGCCTGTTCGAAGGCCAGCTCGACATGCAGGGCGGCTATCTCAAGGTCCAGTCCGGCCTGGAAGGCAATGCTACCCAGACCAGCATCCCCGGCGTCTATGCCTGTGGCGATGTGATGGACCACGTCTACCGCCAGGCGATCACCTCTGCCGGTACCGGCTGCATGGCGGCGCTGGATGCCGAGCGTTATCTGGACGGCCTGACCGCCTGAGGTCGCCCTGTCGATTTCGACACGATCTGTGTCGAGAGTCTCTGATTCGACACTGTCTGAGTCGAGAAATTCTGATTCAGCACTGCCTGACCGGCCCCGCAGCCCCGCTGCGGGGCCGGTTTGCGTTCAAGGCCCTGGCCGGTCTGCACCGGGAGAGCTGTGTGCCGCTGGCGGCTCAGTAATGGGGCGGCAGCTCGTCGTGTGGCTGCGCACTGAAAGGTGCTGTCGAGTCTGCATCGCCTTGCTGCTCACGCAGGGTGCGTAGCTGGCTGGCCATCAACGCGGTCAGGCGCTCGAGGGTCTCTATCTGACGCTGTTGGGCGATGACGGTGCGATCGAGGGTCTCGAGCCAGTCATCCTGATGCGCGAGGCGCGATTCCAGTGTTTCGAGTCGGGCTTCCAGGTTGGGATCAGTCGAGGTTGTCATGCATCTGGGCTCCAGAGGGTGAGGGAATCGTCCGCGTGGGCAGTGGGGGGAGAGGGTGAGGCAGTCGCTGATGGATGAGGACTCATGGCATCACCCATGCCACGATTTCTGAGCGATGGCACGCCGAATCGTCGCTGCAGTCGTTGCCTGGATCGTGGTCGAATTACCGCAAAGTGTTGAAGGATTGTCACTGAGTTGCCTCAGACGCATCAGGAAGAGGCGTGATAGACTGTTGACAGTGCGATTGACTTATTTTTCGTATATCGCACCCATTGACGGCCTTCGATTGCCTGCGCTTCGCGCGTCATTGACAGGGCCGGTTCCATCGACTGATGTGGAGTTACCTGCATCACGAGCCACGACGTCGCCAGAGCGATGCACAGGCATCTTCGCGTGTATCAGTGACGGTGACGGGCACCGCCGTGAGGCGCTGCATTCAGGCAGTTTCCCGACTGACGATGGCTGCTGCAATCCTGTCGTGCGGTCAGGCGCTGTCCATTGCGATCAAGGGCAGAACATTCTGATAGGGATCATCCGAAGCACTCATTTCTGCCCTCGCGTTACACCTCCACCCATTACCTAGAGAGTTTATCTTGATGAGTTCCAAGACGTTCTTCCGTTGCTTCATCATCAGCCTGTTGCTGGCACTGCCGGCACCGTTGCTGATTGCTGCCTTCATCACCCTGACCGGCGGCCAGCTGGCCGACACCCTGAGCCAGGCGCTTAGCGTCGAGGGCTTCGAGCTGGCGTACGCGGCTGCCGTCGCGGCCGTGTTCATCCTGCTGTTGATCGCGACGCTTGCCATTCCGGTGCTGTCTCCGCGCTCTGCGGTACTGGCTGAAGTCGAGGACGACGATCGTGAGATCGGCGAGGTCAAGTGGTTCAACGTCAACAAGGGCTACGGTTTCGTGACCCGTGAAAGTGGTGAAGATGTCTTCGTTCACTTCCGTGCCATTCGTGGCAAGGGCCACCGTACCTTGGCCGAAGGTCAGAAAGTGCGTTACCACGTCATCAGCAATGAGCGTGGCCTGCAGGCGGATGACGTGACAGTCATCACCTGATCGCTGACTCGCTCAGTGAAAGACGACAACGCCCCGCAGGCTAGCCTGCGGGGCGTTGTCGTTTCATGGACTGTCTCACCAGAAGAGGCGGGTCACTCAGCCCTTGTCCGGCCAGGTAAACGCCTCTTCGCTGCCATCGGCCATGACACGGAAAAAGCGGTCCGGCTCATCACCGGGCTGCCAGCTGCCCAGCGAGCAGCGCGTCTCGACCTGCAGGGCCCTGGCGGCGGCGCGTGCGCAGTCGACATCGCGTGCCCAGGGAGTACTGGCGCTATCGAACCACAGGCTGGCGAAGCCATCGGCGACCTTCTCGACCACCAGCACCGCGATCTCGGCGCCATCACGCGTGAGGCGTGTACGGTGCTGCAGCTTGCCGGCCGGCTGGAAGACGACGACCTGACCGAACTGCTCGCCCAGCCAGGCGCCCAGCGCTTCCAGACTCAAGGGCTTGAGGTAGATCTCGATGTCCGGGTATTGCTCATCGGCGTCATTGTGCGGGGTGTCGCTCATGCCGTGGTCTCTCGGGTCGCGGGGACAAACAGGTATTCCAGGATGTGCTCGTAGGCGCTGGAGAGTCGGTCCAGATCACTGGCCATGACGCGTTCGTCGATCTTGTGGATGGTCGCATTGACCGGCCCCAGCTCGACGACTTGAGTGCCGAGCGTGGCGATGAAGCGACCATCGGAGGTGCCACCTGAGGTGGACAGCACCGGCTTGCATCCCAGCGCGCGTTCCACGCCGTGCACGGCGGCATCGACCAGCGCGCCTTCCGGCGTCAGGAAGGGCTCGCCGCTCAGGTTCCACTCGATCTCGACGTCCAGCCCGTGCTTCTCGAGGATCTCGTAGGTGCGACGCTTGAGGTCATCGGCGGTCAGCTCGGTGGAATAGCGGAAGTTGAATACCACTTCCAGCTCGCCGGGGATGACGTTGGTCGCGCCGGTACCGCCACGGATGTTGGAGATCTGGAAGCTGGTCGCCGGGAAGAAGTCGTTGCCGTTGTCCCAATGCTCGGCGGCCAGGGCGGCCAGCGCCGGGGCGGCATCGTGGATCGGGTTGCGCGCCAGATGCGGGTAGGCCACATGGCCCTGGATGCCCTTGACGTGCATGACCGCACCCAGCGAGCCGCGACGGCCATTCTTGATCACGTCACCGGCGTAGTCGGTGGAGGACGGCTCGCCGACGATGCAGTAGTCGAGGCGCTCGTGATGCTCGCGCAGATACTCGACCACCGCACGGGTGCCGTGGACCGCCGGGCCTTCCTCGTCGGAGGTGATCAGGAAGGCGATGCGGCCTTCGTGGTCCGGGTTGGCGGTCACGAAGCGCTCGGTGGCGGTCAGCATCGCCGCCAGCGAGCCCTTCATGTCGGCGGCACCGCGGCCACACAGGAAGCCGGCGTCATCGATGCACGGTGAGAATGGCGGGTACTGCCAGTTGGCTTCCGGGCCGGTGGGCACGACGTCGGTGTGGCCGGCGAAGGCCAGCACCGGACCATGATGACCGCGTACTGCCCAGAAATTCTCCACATCACCGAAGGGCAGGCGGGTGATCGTGAAGCCAAGTGCCTCGAGACGGTCGATCATCAGGGCCTGGCAGTCCAGATCATCCGGTGTGACCGAAGGGCGTGAGATGAGATCGAAGGCCAGCTCCAGCGTCGGAGACAGATCGGCGGGGCGTGGCGGAAGCGGTGCGTGTGAATCAGTCATCATGGGCCATCGCTGCAGGCGTCATCGCAAGGAGCGACAGCGCGAAATTCGGGAGGAGAGACGAAGTGTCTTCACGCCGGCCCGGACACTGCTGCCCGAGCCGGGAAATGCCACGACGGCCTGTCAGAGGTGCAGCCCCTGACAGACCATCGTCACGCGCCTCAGTTATGGGCGTGCAGGGCATCATTGAGCGCGATGGCGCTCTTGTTGGTGCGGCACTCGACACGGCCGGTGACGGAGTTGCGACGCAGCAGCAGGTCGTCCTGGCTCGCCAGCTCACGGGCCGCGACGGTCTCGACTTCCTGGCCTTCGTTGTCGAAGACCATGACCTTGGTGCCGGCGGTGATGTAGAGGCCAGCTTCCACGGTGCAGCGATCGCCCAGCGGGATGCCGATACCGGCATTGGCGCCGATCAGGCAGCCTTCACCGACCTTGATGACGATGTTGCCGCCACCGGACAGGGTGCCCATGGTGGAGCAACCGCCGCCCAGATCAGAACCCTTGCCGACGAAGACGCCTGCGGAGATGCGGCCTTCGATCATGCCCGGGCCTTCGGTGCCGGCATTGAAGTTGCAGAAGCCTTCGTGCATCACGGTGGTGCCTTCGCCCAGGTAGGCGCCCAGACGCACACGCGCGGTATCGGCGATACGAATGCCGGTCGGCACCACGTAGTCGGTCATCTTCGGGAACTTGTCGACGCAGTCCACGGACAGGGTGCGACCTTCCAGACGGGCCTTGAGGCGACGCGCCGGCAGCTCCTCGATGTCGATGGCGCCTTCGCTGGTCCAGGCGACATTCTTGAGCAGACCGAACATGCCGGTCAGGTCGATGCCGTGCGGACGCACCATGCGGTGAGACAGCAAGTGCAGCTTGAGGTAGACCTCCGGCACGCTCTGCGGGGCAGCGTCTTCCTCGAGGAACATCGCGACCAGCGGGCGCTGGCTGGCGGCCAGGCTCTCGGCCAGTTCGGCCTGGGCGCTGTCACCGGCGTCGCGCAGGGCGCTGGCCAGGGCGGCGCAGTGTTCCGGCAGGAAGCTGGTGGCGGTGGTGCCAGCCGGTGCGTCCAGTGCCTTGCGAGCGGCGTCAGCAACGGCAGCGGTCGGCTTGAACAGCGGGGCAGGATAGTAGACTTCCAGCCAGTCGCCGGTGGTGTTCTGGGTGCCGATTCCGAGGGCAAGGCTCAACATCGTGTCAATCTCCGGGGTGTCCAGTGGTGTAAGAGGTAACTCAGTCCTGCGGTTCGTAGACCGCCTTGTCATAGCCGATCACCAGATCCACCTCGTCCTCGGCCGGATGGCGTTCGAGGATAGGGCGCTTGATCAGGGTCGGGTGCTCCAGCATCAGTGCACGTGCCGAGTTGGCATCGAGGCTGTCACGTTGTTCATCGCTCAGGTTGCGCCAGCTGGTGCTGCGTTTGTTGAGCAGGCTGCTCCAGGCGGTCTGCTCCAGCCAGGATTCCAGCAGAGTGGCGGAGAGGCCATCCTCGCGCAGGTCATGCCAGCGGTAGGGCACGCCCCGGTCGTTGAGGGCGCGGCGCGCCTTGCGGCAGGTATCGCAGGTCTTGATGCCGTAGAGCACGTGCATGGCGGTCTCCTTGAGCCAATCCGCCCCGCCGGGCGGGGCTGTCATCCAGTATTGGGTTGCTGTCAGCCCGTGCGGGCCTGGCGCTCAGCGCAGGCGTTCGACGAAGCGACGCAGGCGCCGGGCGGCTTCGACGGTCTGTTCCAGTTCGGCCACCAGTGCCAGACGAATGCGTCCGGCACCCGGATTCACGCCGTCCACCTCGCGCGCCATGTAGCTTGCCGGCAGCACGCCGACCGCCTCTTCACGCAGCAGCTCGCGGGTGAAGGCGGCGTCGTCCCCGCCCGGCACGGCCGGGTAGAGATAGAAGCTGGCTTCCGGAGTCGGGAAGTCCATCACCGGTGCGAGGATCTCGGTCACGGCGGCAAACTTCTCGCGGTAGGCATCGCGATTGGCCAGCACGTGGGTTTCATCATTCCAGGCAGCGATGGAAGCGTACTGGTGATGCAGCGGCATCGCGCAGCCGTGATAGGTGCGGTAGTGACGGAAGCGGCGGATCACCTCGCCATCGCCGGCCACGAAGCCTGAGCGCAGGCCCGGCAGGTTGGAGCGCTTGGACAGCGAGTGGAAGACCACGCAGCGCGCATAGTCATCGCGGCCCATGGCGGCACAGGCTTGCAGCAGTCCCGGCGGCGGTGTGGCTTCGTCGAGATACAGCTCCGAGTAGCACTCATCGGAGGCGATCAGGAAATCGTGCTCGTCGGCGAGGCGAATCAGCTGCTGGAAATCGGCCAGCGGTGTCACGGCGCCGGTGGGATTGCCCGGCGAGCAGACGAAGACGATCTGGGTATCACGCCACACCTCGGCCGGCACCGCGGCGTAGTCGGGGCGGAAGCCATTCTCGGCAGGGCAGGGCAGGTAGGTGACCTCACCGCCGGCCAGCAGCGTCGCGCCTTCGTAGATCTGATAGAAGGGGTTCGGCACCAGCACGCGCGCCGGACGGCTGCTGTCCAGCGAGGCCTGGATGTAGGCGAACAGTGCCTCGCGGGTGCCGGTGACCGGCAGGACCTGCTGGTCGATATCCGGCGTGGCGTTGAGCAAGAAGCGCTTCGCGAGCCAGTCGGCAATCGCCTGGCGCAATTCCCCCAGACCGCCGGTGGCGGGATACTTGGCCACGCCCATGATGTGCTCGCGCAGGGTGTCGAGCACGAACTCGGGCGGCGCGTGACGCGGCTCGCCGATGGTCAGTGCAATCGGGTCCAGAGCGGGATTGGGCACGACGCCCTCGCGCAGCTTGGCCAGGGTTTCAAACGGGTAGGGCTTGAGCTGGTCGAGATCCGGGTTCATGCACGTTCCATGGGTGATGGCCGTGGCAGCCAGGCTGCCGGCCGAGCAGGGAGGAAGGCGTCCGCGAGTCGCCGGACTGCCATGCAGGTCGACTCGCGATTATAGGGAAGCCGGCCGGTCCCCTCAATCGCGGGGTGCCGGCCGGCGCTTTCCCTCTGTACTCTCGTCACGTGCCGTCACGCGCCTCAGCCGCGCTCGCCGACCTCGAGGACTTCGGTCAGGGCGTCACGCAGGCGTGTCTGGCGCTCGGGATCGGTGATGGGCTCGCCGGCGCGGTCGGTGATGAAGAAGATATCCTCGACGCGCTCGCCGAGGGTGGCGATCTTGGCGGCATCGATGGCGATCTCGTGCTCCATGAACACGCGGCCGATGCGCGCCAGCAGGCCCGGGCGGTCCGAGGCGATCACCTCCAGCACGCTGCGGCCGTTGGTGTAGTCCTGACTCAGCGTGATGCGCGGCGCGATGCGGAAGTGCTTGAGCTGGCGCGGCGTGTGGCGATTGACGATCACCGAGTAGTCATCCGGGTCATCCAGCTCCTCGACCAGATGGGTGCGGATATCGGCCAGGCGTGCGGCGTCGCGGATCGGCTCGCCGTCATCGTCGAGCAGGATGAAGGTGTTGAGCGTCCAGTTGTGACTGGAGGTGGCGATGCGCGCATCGTGGATCGAGAGCCCCAGCTGCTCCAGCGCCGCGGCGGTGGCCGCGAACAGGTTGTCCACCGAACGCGTGTGGATGAAGACCTTGGTGCCGCCTTCGGTCATCTCCTCGGTGGGCGCGCTGGTCAGCACCAGCGGCAGCGGCTCGCCATGCTCGTCGAGCTGCGGTGCCGCCTGGCGCGCGAGGATGCCCTGGGTGTGCCAGGCCACCTCGCTGGGCGCGTAGCGCACGAAGTAGTCGTCGCCGAGGCTGGCCCACAGCGCCTCGGCGTCAGTGCGGGTAGTGCCCATGCCAGCCAGCAGGGACAGCGCCTCCTCACGGGTCTCGGTGATCCACTCATGGCGCTCCGGCGGATGCTCGAGGCCACGACGCAGCGCCCGGCGTGTCTCCATGTGCAGCTGGCGCAGCAAGGCCGCACGCCAGCCGTTCCATAGCGACGGGTTGGTGGCGTTGATGTCGGCCACCGTCAGTACGTAGAGGTAATCGAGGTGCGTCTCGTCGCCGACGATCTCGGCGAAGCGGGTGATGATCTCGGGGTCGGCGATGTCCTGCTTCTGGGCGGTCATCGACATCAGCAGGTGGTGGCGCACCAGCCAGCTCAGGGTGCGGGTGTCGCGCGGGCTGAGGTCATGACGGCGCGCGAAGTCCTCGACTTCCACGGCACCGATCTCGGAGTGGTCACCGCCACGGCCCTTGCCGATGTCGTGATAGAGCCCGGCGATCCACAGCAGCTCCAGCTTGGGCAGCTCGCGGATCAGGGTCGCGGCGACCGGGAATTCCTCCTCGGCATCGGGGGCGCGGAATTCCTGGGCGACCTTGAGCAGGCGCAGGGTATGCGCATCGACGGTGTAGACGTGGAAGAGGTCATGCTGCATCAGTCCCACGGCACGCCCGAAGGCCGGCAGATACTTGCCGAGAATGCCGTAGCGCGCCATGCGCTTGAGTACGCGGGGCACGTTGCCGCCACAGCGCATCAGCTCCATGAACAGGCTCTGGTGGCGTACGTCGTCGCGGAAGGCGTCGTCGATCTGGTGGCGATGATCACGCAGCGCGCGGATGGTATCGGCGCGCACGCCCTCGATCTCGGGGTGCTGCGCCATCAGCAGGAACAGCTCCAGCAACGCGGCGGGACGGCGGCGGAACACGCCTTCCTCGCGCAGGCTGATGTAGCCGCTGCGGATCTCGAAGCGCGGATTGAGCGGCACGATGTTGACCGGCTCATCGTGGCGCAGGATGGCCTCGTCGAAGTGCTGCAGCAGCATGTCGTTGAGGCCCGCCAGGGCGGTGACGTGGCGGTAGTAGCGCTTCATGAACTGCTCGACCGCCAGATGTTCGGGCGTGTCGCGGAAGCCGAACAGCTCGGCGATGGTGCGCTGGTGGTCGAACAGTAGACGGTCCTCGGCGCGCCCGGCCAGCATGTGCAGCGCGAAGCGTACCTGCCACAGGAAGGCCTGGCCCTGGCTGAGAATGCGCAGTTCGGCATCATTCATGAAACCCAGCGCGACCAGGTTGTCATAGCGCTCGACCCCGAAGTGACGCTTGGCGACCCAGCCGATCATCTGGATGTCGCGCAGGCCGCCGGGCGATGACTTGATGTTGGGTTCGAGGTGATATTCGGTGTTGGCGAACTTGTGGTGACGGGCGATCTGCTCCTGCCACTTGGCCTCGAAGAAGGCTTCGGCCGGCCACAGACGGTCGGTGGCCAGACGTTCACGCATGGCCTCGCGCAGCCGCTGCGGGCCGGCGATGACGCGGGATTCCAGCAGGTTGGTGATGACGGTGACATCGGCGCGTGCCTCACGCTCGCAGTCACTCAGCGAGCGCACGGACTGGCCGATCTCGAGACCGATGTCCCACAGGAAGGTGATGAAGTCGGACAGCGCCTCACGGTAGGGCGTGTCGTCGTCCTGCTCCAGCAACAGCAGCAGGTCGATGTCGGAATGCGGGTGCAGCTCGCCGCGGCCGTAGCCGCCCACGGCGAGCAGGGCGATGCCGTCATCCGGCCAGGTCTGACGCTGCCAGGCGATGGCCAGCAGGCGATCGATGGCGCGGGCACGACCATGGATGAGGTCGCGGATGTCGGCGCCCGCCTTGAAGCGAGCCTCGAGACGCTCCTGTACCTGTGCCAGAGCCCGCTTGAATAGTGGGATGGGGGTCTTCGTCGTGGCCAGCTCGCCGTCGAAGGTGACGGCATCGTAGAGCGCTTCACGCTCGACGAAGTGATAGTGGTGCAGGAGCATCTTGATCAACCCTCGAGGAAGGAGAGGTCCTCTTCCGTGCGACGTGTCAGTACCTCGACGCCGGTGGCGGTGACCAGCAGGGTGTGCTCCCACTGGGCCGAGAGGCTCTTGTCCTTGGTGACGGCCGTCCAGTCGTCCTTGAGGACCTTCACCTTGTAGCCACCGACATTGACCATCGGCTCGATGGTCAGGCACATGCCTTCCAGAAGCTCGGCGTCGGCACGGGCTTCGTAGCCGTCATAGTGCAGCACCTGCGGGTCTTCATGGAAGCCGGCGCCGATGCCGTGGCCGCAGAAGTCACGCACGACACTGTAGCCTGCCGCTTCGGCATGCTTCTGGATCGCGCGACCGATTTCTGACAGGCGTACGCCCGGACGTACCAGCTCGATGCCTTTATAGAGGCATTCCTGGGTGACGCGGCACAGACGCTCGGCCTGGATGCTCGGCTCGCCGACGATATACATCTTCGAGGTGTCGCCGTGATAGCCGTCCTTGATCACGGTGATGTCGATGTTGAGGATGTCGCCTTTCTTTAGCTTCTTGTTGTCATCGGGGATGCCGTGACAGACCACGTGATTGATCGAGGTGCAGATCGATTTCGGGAAGCCGTGGTAGTTGAGCGGCGCCGGAATGCAGCCCTGAACTTCGGTGATGTGATGGTGCGCGATGCGGTTGAGCTCGCCCGTGGTGACGCCGGGACGGACATGCTCGTCGAGCAGCTCCAGCACTTCAGCCGCCAGACGGCCGGCGACGCGCATCTTGTCGATTTCTTCAGCTGTCTTGATGGGAATGTTCATGAGGACTCGAGGCAGGAGATAAGAGGGATGAAACGCCGCCAGGCCGCGCGTGACGGGGGAATGGCGCGACGCATCGCATGCCGCGTCGGGCAGTGGCGACTTCATATCGTGGTCGAGCTATGGTATAAAGCCGCGCGCTTTCCTGCAAATTCTCCTCGATCGGCTACCTCCGGGCGCCTGGCCGAGGCGAGATTGAAGGACTGACGTACATAACCCCAATCCACACACGTTCCGTCACATGGTCCCGGGTGCCGCGCAAGCGGTCGGATCCATGGGGGACGTGGAGGCCCAACCCGATATCCAGGAGATATTCACATGGCGCAAGTCAACATGCGCGATCTGCTCAAGGCAGGCGCACACTTCGGTCACCAGACCAAGTACTGGAACCCGAAGATGTCCAAGTTCATCTTCGGCGCTCGCAACAAGATCCACATCATCAACCTCGAGCACACCCTGCCGGCGCTGAACGAAGCCGTGTCAGTGGTCGAGAAGATGGCTGCCAATGGCAACAAGATCATGTTCGTGGGCACCAAGCGCGCTGCCGGCAAGATCATCAAGGAAGAAGCTCGCAAGGCGGGTCAGCCGTACGTCAACCATCGCTGGTTGGGCGGCATGCTGACCAACTTCAAGACCATCCGTCAGTCCATCAAGCGCCTGCGTGAAATCGAGCAGATGCATGAAGACGGTACCTTCGCGAAGCTGACCAAGAAAGAAGTCCTGATGGCCACTCGTGAGCAGGAGAAGCTCGAGCGTTCCATCGGCGGTATCAAGGACATGGGCGGCCTGCCGGACGCAATGTTCGTGATCGACGTTGACCACGAGCGCATCGCGATCAACGAAGCCAACAAGCTGGGTATCCCGGTCATCGGCGTCGTCGATACCAACTCCAACCCGGACGGCGTGGACTACGTCATCCCGGGTAACGATGACTCCATCCGCGCCATCCAGATCTATGTCCAGGCAATTGCAGGCGCCTGTGGCAAGAACAAGGAAGAAGAGCTGGCCGGTGAGTTCGTCGAAACTGCTTCTGAAGAAGACGCAGCAGAGTGATCCTGGCGGCTTGATCTGACTGTCACAAACGCTGCGCTACACTAAGTGCGGCATGGCCTAGCCAGGTGGCAGTCAGGTCAGGCAATGAGGGGGCCACGGCCCCCTTATTTGCGACCGTTCAGCGGTCGTGACCGAATTCCCGTATTCAAAGACGTCGACACGACAGAGGTTTCATCCCATGGCAGCTATCAGCGCATCTATGGTCAAGGAACTGCGTGAGCGTACTGCGCTCGGCATGATGGAATGCAAGAAGGCTCTTACCGAAGCCGGTGGCGACATCGAGCTGGCGATCGAGAACCTGCGCAAGAACTCCGGCCTGAAGGCCGCCAAGAAAGCTGGCCGCGTGGCCGCTGAAGGCGCCATCGTCATCAAGGTCGCCGACGACGCCAGCTACGGCGTGATGGTCGAAATCAACTCCGAGACCGACTTCGTCGCTCGTGATGACAATTTCAAGGCCTTCACCCAGCTGATCGCCGATCGTGTGTTCGCTACCAAGAACACCGACATCGCTTCCCTGATGGAAGGCGAGCTGGAAGACACCCGTGGTCAGCTGGTTCAGAAGATCGGTGAGAACATCTCCGTTCGTCGTGCCGAGCTGGTCGAAGCGCCGGCTGGCGGCGTCGTCGGTGGTTACGTCCACGGCGGCCGCATCGCAGCACTGACCCTGCTGAACGGCGGTACCAGTGAAGCAGCCAAGGACGTCTCCATGCACGTCGCAGCCGTCAACCCGGTCTGTGCACGTCCGTCCGACATGCCGCAGGAACAGATGGACGCTGAAAAGGCCATCATCCTTGCCCAGCCGGACATGGCAGGCAAGCCGGCGGAAATCGCCGAGAAGATGTCCCAGGGTCGTCTGAAGAAGTACCTGGCCGAGAACAGCCTGACCGAACAGCCGTTCGTCAAGGATCCGAACCAGACCGTCGCCGAGTTCGTCAAGGCCGCCGGTGGTGAAGTGGTATCCTTCGTGCGCATGGAAGTCGGTGAAGGTATCGAGAAGGAAGAAGTCGACTTCGCAGCTGAAGTCCGTGAGCAGGCCAGCCGCGCGTAAGGGCTGACTGTTTTCGCTTCTCATGATGGCGTGCGCATAGTCGCACGCCATCGTGTATCTGGCCCCCGCCTTCGGGCCGCCCCGTTCCCCGTATGTCAGTATCAGGAGAGATTCGCATGGCCACCATTTCCGCTGAACGCAATGCCAAGTACAAGCGCATACTGCTCAAGCTTTCCGGTGAGGCCCTGATGGGCGATGGCGATTTCGGCATCGACCCCAAGGTGCTGGATCGCATGGCGCTGGAAATCGGTCAGCTGGTGGGCATCGGCGTCCAGGTCGGCATCGTCATCGGTGGCGGCAACCTGTTCCGTGGCGCAGCCCTGCAGGAAGTCGGCATGGAGCGTGTGACCGGTGACCATATGGGCATGCTGGCGACCGTGATGAATGGTCTGGCGCTGCGTGATGCGCTGGAACGCTCCAACATCCGTTCACGCGTGATGTCTGCCATCCCGATGAGTGGCGTGGTAGAACATTATGATCGCCGTACCGCCATCCGTTATCTGACGTCTGGCGATGTGGTCATCTTCTCCGCCGGTACCGGCAACCCGTTCTTCACCACCGATTCCGCTGCCTGTCTGCGCGGTATCGAGATCGACGCGGATGCCGTCATCAAGGCGACCAAGGTGGATGGTGTCTACGACAAGGACCCGGTCAAGTTCCCGGACGCCGTGAAGTACGACAGCCTCAGCTACGATGATGCGCTGGACCAGAAGCTTGGCGTGATGGATTTGACCGCCATCTGCCTGGTACGTGACCATGACATGCCGGTGCGGGTGTTCAACATGAACAAGGCAGGCGCGCTGCTCAACCTGGTGGTGGGTGGCAAGGAAGGCACGCTGATTGATAGAGGGTAAGACTGTGATCAACGACATCAAGAAAGACGCCGAATCACGCATGAAGAAGACCATCGAGTCCCTCGGTGCCGCCTTCGGCAAGATCCGTACGGGTCGTGCGCATCCCAGCATCCTGGATGCCGTGACGGTCGATTACTATGGTAGCCAGGTACCGCTGAATCAGGTGGCCAACATCACCACCGAAGATGCGCGCACCCTGACTGTCGTGCCGTGGGAAAAGCCCATGGTGCCGAAGGTCGAGAAGGCCATCATGACTTCTGACCTGGGTCTCAACCCGTCCACCGCCGGTGACGTGATTCGCGTCCCGATGCCGATGCTGACGGAAGAGACGCGTCGCGGTTACACCAAGCAGGCGCGTGCAGAAGCGGAAAACGCCCGCGTGGCGCTCCGCAATGTGCGTCGTGACGCCAATGGCGACATCAAGAGCCTGCTCAAGGACAAGGACATCTCCGAAGACGATGCACGTCGCGGAGAAGACGAGATCCAGAAGCTGACCGACAAGTATGTGGCGGAAGTCGACAGTGCTCTGGAGCACAAGGAAACCGACCTGATGCAGGTCTGATCGGGTCTGCCGCCGGCGTTTGCCGGCGGCATCCGGTGCTCGTAGCGAGACCCCATGACGTCACCGAATTCCCCCTCCACGCCACGCCATGTGGCGATCATCATGGACGGCAACAACCGCTGGGCGAAGTCCCGCGGCTGGGCTGGCATACGCGGCCATCGCGCCGGTGCCGAAACCGTCCGCAGTACCATCCGTCGCGCTGCCGAGCAGGGCGTGGAAGTGCTGACCCTGTTTGCCTTCTCCAGTGAGAACTGGAAGCGTCCGGCCAATGAAGTCAGTGCGCTGATGGAGCTGTTTCTGCTGGCGCTCAAGCGCGAGGTCAAGAAGCTTCATCGCCACGATATCCGACTCTCGGTCATCGGCGAGCGCAGTCGTTTTTCCAATTCGATTCAAAAGCATATCCAGAGCGCCGAAGACATGACGCGCGGCAATCGCGGCATGCACGTGGTGATCTGCGCCAACTATGGCGGCCGCTGGGATATCGCCGAGGCCGCCCGCCGTCTGGCGGAGCAGGTCGAGCGCGGCGAGCTCAAGGCAGCGGATATCGACGAGTCGCGCCTCGGGGCGGAAGTGTGCCTGAGTGAACTGCCGGAGGTGGATCTGTGTATCCGCACCAGCGGTGAGCAGCGTATCTCCAACTTCCTGATCTGGCAGCTGGCCTATGCCGAGTTCTATTTCTCGCCCGTGCTGTGGCCTGATTTCGACGCGGCGGCCTTCGATGAAGCGCTCAGCGCCTACGCCCTGCGTCAGCGTCGTTATGGCATGACCAGCGAACAACTCGACGCCGAGGGGCTCTAGTGCTCAGACAACGAATCATCACCGCGCTCATTCTTGCGCCGCTGGCGCTGTGGGGGCTGTTCGGCCTCGACGGTGCCGCCTTTGCCACCTTCACCGGGGCTGTCGTCGCGCTGGCCGCCTGGGAGTGGTCCAACCTGTCTGGCGTGCGTGCCGGCATGGCACGCCTCCTGTTCCCGTTGGTGCTCAGCGTGCTGATGCTGCTGGTCTGGCAGGTCGATGGCGCTCTTGCGCGTTGGCCGCTGTATCTGGCGGCACTGGCATGGCTGGTCAATCTGCGCTGGGTGATGCGCTATCCGGCCGCCAGCCAGGAATGGCAGGCGACCGGCGTGCGGCTGGGTGTCGGTGTGCTGGCGCTGCTGCCGACCTGGTTCGGTTTCGTGCAGCTCAAGGCCAGTGGCGGCGAGTGGCTGCTGTATGTGCTGCTGATGGTGTGGGCGGCGGATATCGGTGCCTACTTCTCCGGTAAGCGCTTCGGCAAGCGCAAGCTGGCGCCACGCGTCAGTCCGGGCAAGTCCTGGGAGGGCGTCTACGGTGGCCTGGTGGCCACCGGCCTGCTGGCGACCGGCTATGCGCTGGCGGGGCTGGCCGACTGGCTGCCGCTGCTGCTGGTCACGTTGGGCGTGACGGCTGTCTCGGTGTTGGGTGATCTGCTCGAGAGCATGTTCAAGCGCCAGCGTCAGATGAAGGATTCAAGCCATCTGCTGCCCGGTCATGGTGGCGTGATGGATCGCATCGACAGCCTGACCGCGGCGGTACCGTTGTTTGCCCTGCTGTTGCCGTGGGTGCTGGGAGGTGGTGCGTGAGCACGAATGTGAACGTGAGCGTGAGCCACGAGACTCCTCTTGAGGCGTCTGCGTTGCAGCGCATCACCATCCTCGGCGCGACCGGCTCCATCGGGTCCAGCACCCTGGATGTGATCGCGCGCCATCCCGAGCGCTATCGGGTGCATGCACTCAGCGCTGCCACGCGTCACGAGGCGTTGCTGGAGCTGTGTCTGACGCATCGCCCGCAGGTGGCGGTGATCGCCTCATCCGAGGCGGCTGCGTGGCTCAGTGAGGCACTCGAGGGCGTCGAGAGCTATCAGGGCACGCCCATCGAGGTGCGCCATGGTGAGCAGGCGCTGGTCGACATCAGCGAGGCGCCTGAAGTCGATAGCGTGATGGCCGCCATCGTCGGCGCGGCTGGCCTGTTGCCGACGTTGGCTGCGGTGCGGGCTGGCAAGCGCGTGCTGCTGGCCAACAAGGAAGCGCTGGTGTGTGCCGGGCAGCTGTTCATGGATGCGGTGAAACAGCACGGGGCGACCCTGCTGCCGATCGATTCCGAGCACAACGCCATCTTCCAGTGCCTGCCGGCCCAGCATCGTGATGGTCTGGCGCCGATCGGCGTCGAGAAGCTGTTGCTGACCGCCTCTGGTGGCCCGTTCCGCGATGATGTCGAATGGCCCGTCGAGCGGCTGGCGACGGTGACGCCGGACGAGGCCTGCGCGCATCCCAACTGGTCGATGGGGCGCAAGATTTCCGTCGATAGCGCCACCCTGATGAACAAGGGCCTGGAGCTGATCGAGGCCTGCTGGCTGTTCGCCTGCGGGCCGGACGACATTCAGGTGGTCGTGCATCCCCAGAGCGTGATTCACTCGATGGCGGCCTACAGTGATGGCTCGGTGCTGGCCCAGATGGGCAATCCTGACATGCGCACGCCGATCGCTTATGCGCTGGCGTGGCCGGAGCGTATCGATGCCGGTGTCGAGCCGCTGGACCTGTTTCAGGTCGCGCGTCTCGATTTCCGTGCCGCCGACGAGACGCGCTTCCCGTGTCTGCGGCTGGCGCGAGAGGCCATCGCGGCGGGCGGCACTTGGCCTGCAGTGATGAATGCCGCCAACGAGGTGGCAGTGGCTGCCTTCCTCGAGGGTCGCCTGGCCTTCGATCGTATCCCGACAGTGGTACAGGCTGTCATGCAGGCACGCCCGCCGCTGGCGGTGGATGGCCTCGAGGTGATTCTCGCCGAAGACGCGGCGGCGCGTGAGCTGGCCGCCGCCGAGTTGGCCCTCGCCGGGCCCTGAAATCCTATCTTGCACTGTCTTGTCACTGTCTTCGTGAGCGTGGCAAGGCAGGCTGCCCATCTCGGGCACCAATCTCCAGGAGCGCGTGATGGGTGTGATCCAGAATATTCTTGCCGTGATCGTCGTGTTGGGGGTGTTGATCACCATCCATGAGTACGGTCATTTCTGGGTCGCGCGTCGTTGCGGCATCAAGGTGCTGCGCTTCTCCATCGGCTTCGGCAAACCCTTCTGGTCGTGGACCGATCGTCACGGCACCGAGTACGGGGTCGCCGCCATCCCGCTGGGTGGCTACGTCAAGATGCTGGATGAGCGCGAAGGGCCGGTCGATCCGGCCGAGCGTCATCTGGCCTTCAATACCAAATCCGTCTGGAAGCGTATCGCCGTCGTCTCGGCGGGCCCGCTGGCCAACTTCCTGCTGGCCATCGTCGCCTATTGGGCATTGTTCGTCGCCGGTACCACGACGGTGGTGCCGATGGTTGGTGCCGTGGCGCCGGACTCGCCGGCCGGCCGCGCTGGCCTGGCGCCGAAGACCGAGATCGTCGCCATCAATGGTCAGGCCACTCCCTCGTGGGATGAGGTCAACCTGCGCTTGATCGGTGCGATCGGTGATGACAGCCTGACGCTCACCACGCGTGCCGAGGGTGCCAGCGCCACGCGCGAGCAGTCCCTCGATGTGACACGCTTCCTGGTCGATCAGGATCCGCCGCGTCCGCTGGTGACGCTGGGCATCACGGCCTGGCGTCCTCAGTTGCCGGCGGTGCTGGGGCGTGTGCTGGACGGTGGCGCCGCACAGGCGGCAGGTCTGCAGGCAGGTGACCGCATCGTCAGCATCGATGGCACCCTGGTGGTCGACTGGATCGATTTCGTCGAGCGCGTGCGCGGTGCGCCGGGCGAGACGCTGTCAGTACTGGTGGCACGTGATGGCAAGGAAGAGACGCTGTCACTGACGCCTGCCAGCAATTCGCTCGATGACGGGCGTGTGGTGGGGCAGGTCGGCGCCGGCGTCGAGAACGTCAGCTGGCCCGAGCAGTATCAGCGCGAGCTCAGCTTCGGGCCGCTGGCGGCCGTCGGCCAGGCCGTCGGCAAGACCGGCGAGATGACGGTGCTGACGCTGGATTCGATCCGCAAGATGCTGGTCGGTCTGATCGCACCGTCCAATCTGTCTGGCCCGATCACCATCGCGCGTATCGCCGGCGACACGGCGCGCTCTGGCCTCGAGGCCTTCCTCGGCTTCATGGCCTATCTCTCCATCAGCCTGGGTGTCCTGAACCTGCTGCCGATTCCGGTGCTGGATGGCGGTCACCTGCTGTTCTATCTGGTGGAAGCCGTGCGCGGCAAACCACTTTCGCAAGGGGTCCAGGATGCAGGGTTGAAGATCGGCATGGCGCTGGTCGGCTCCCTCATGCTGATGGCCATCTATTTCGATCTCATGCGTCTTTGGTGATGGATTCGGGGAGTCATCAGCACGTGATGGCTCCCGCAGGATGAACCGAATCTGAACTGTCGATGCCCATGGGGGTCAATTCATTGCACGGGCTGGTCAATGCGATCAACTCCCGTCATCATGCCCACACGACTTCGGCCCCGATTGCCGATCCTCACTCGCAGCTGTCTTGTCAGTTGCAGGGGGTTGTGTATAAGGTGCCTGTTCACCCAAGCGGGCGGAATCCAGAGAAGCGAAGCGACTGCATGAAACTCAAGACCATTGGATTGGCAGCTGCGCTGCTCGGGGCCAGTCAGGGCGCCTTGGCCGCATCTTTTAAAATTTCGGACATCCGGGTAGAGGGCCTCCAGCGCGTGTCTGCGGGCACCGTCTTCAACGCCTTCCCCGTCTCCGCGGATCAGAATGTGGAAGAAGAGGACCTGTCCTCGGCAGCGCGTCAGCTGTTCGATACGGGCCTGTTCGACGACATCCGCCTCAAGCGTGATGGCGATGTCCTGATCATCGATGTGGTCGAGCGTCCGACGATCTCCAAGATCGAGATTGACGGCAACTCGCAGATCCCCGACGAAGACCTGCGCAAGGGCCTCAAGGAAGCAGGGCTGGCCGAGGGTCAGGTTCTGCAGCGCTCCACGCTGGAAGAGATGCAGCGTGAGCTCGAGCGTGTCTACCAGGCTCAGGGCCGCTACAGCGCGCGTATCGAGACCTCTGTCGAGGAGCTCGAGCGCAACCGCGTGCAGGTCAACATCGACGTCAAGGAAGGCGCGATCGCCAAGATTCATCAGATCAACATCGTCGGCAACGATGCCTTCGATGACGAGACCCTGCGCGAACAGCTGGAGCTGGAAGACAAGCCGAGCTGGTTCTTCGGCTGGTTCTCCGATGATGAATATTCGCGTGAGAAGCTGACCGGCGATATCGAGACCCTCAAGTCCTGGTATCTCGATCGCGGTTACGTCAACTTCCAGGTGCGCTCGACCCAGGTGTCCATCTCGCCGGACAAGTCCGAGATCTTCGTCACCATCAACGTCGATGAAGGCAAGCCGTACAAGATCGGCAACATCGGCTTTGCCGGTGACCTGAAGATGAAGGAAGAGCGTGCCCGCGATCTGGTCAAGCTCGCCCCGGATGCCCTCTATTCCCAGCGTGATGTGACCGCTTCCAGCGAGGCGCTGCGCCAGGCGCTGGGTGCCGACGGCTTCGCCTTCGCCAAGGTCAATGCGGTGCCGGAGGTCAACGAGGAGAGCGACACCGTCGATCTGACCTTCGCGGTCGACCCCGGCAAGCGCGCCTACGTGCGTCGCATCAACTTCAAGGGCAACACTACTACCGCAGACGAAGTGCTGCGTCGTGAGATGACCCAGCTGGAAGGTGCGCCGGCCTCCACCGACAAGATCAAGCAGTCCAAGCAGAAGCTTGAGCGCCTCGGCTTCTTCAAGCAGGTCGATGTCGACACGCGCCCTGTCGCCGGCGAGCCGGACCAGCTGGACGTCAACTACAACGTCGAGGAGCAGCCGTCAGGCTCGATCTCGGCGTCGGTCGGTTTCTCCCAGGGAGACGGTGTCATCTACGGGGTGGGTCTGTCGCAGAAGAACTTCCTGGGCACCGGTAACGAAGTCAACATCAACGCCCAGAAGTCGGATGACTACACCAACGTCAGCTTCGGCTATACCGACCCGTACTGGACGCTGGATGGCATCTCGCGCGGCTACAACATGTTCTACCGCAAGGTGGACTACGACGATGATGACGACGTCGCCAGCTACGCGACCGACAGCTTCGGCGGTGGCATCAACTTCGGTTACCCGATCAACGAGCTGTCACGCCTGAACTTCGGCGGCGGTTACGAGTTCGTGCGCGTCAAGGACTTCGATGACAGCCCGGCGGAGGTCACCCAGTTCATCGAGGATGAAGGCGAAGACTTCAACCTCTACAAGCTGACGGCCAGCTGGTCTCGCAACAACCTCAACCGTGGCATCCTGCCCACGGCGGGCAGCTCTCAGTTGCTGTCGCTGGAAGTGGCGGTGCCGGGCTCCGATGCGGATTACTACAAGCTCCGCTACAAGGGATCCAAGTTCTTCGAGCTGAGTCAGGACTGGTCACTCAAGTTCCGTACCGAGCTGGGCTATGCCAACTCGTTCTCCGGCGATACCTATCCGTTCTTCAAGAACTTCTATGCCGGCGGTCTGGGCAGCGTGCGTGGCTATAGCTCCAATACCCTGGGGCAGGCCACCACCGAGCAGAACGATGGCGACGACGATACCATCGGCGGCAACATCCTGATCGAAGGTGGGGTGGACCTGATCTTCCCGATGCCCTTCATCAAGGACAAGCGCTCCGTGCAGCCGTCGTTCTTCGTCGATGCCGGTAACACCTATCTGACGTCGTGCTACGACGTGAGCTCCAGTGATACCAGCAGCTGTGAAAGCGGCGTCGACCTGGGTGAGCTGAATTACAGTGCCGGTATCGGCCTGTCGTGGATCACGCCGGTAGGTCCGTTGACCTTCAGTGTTGCCCAGCCGATCGGTGACGATGACGACGATGACACCGAGATCTTCCAGTTCTCGCTGGGCCAGACCTTCTAAGGCCGTACGATGCCGCACCCGCTTTGGCCGGTGCGGCTTTCGTCACGACCACCGGCGGCGCTGTCCCTGTTCTGTCGCCGGTCCTCACACCGTCAGTCACTGAGTCATCAGTGACTGAACAACAGGCCTACAAGGAGTTTGTGTGATGCGTAAATTGACCCGCGCCCTGTGTCTGGCTGGTGGCCTTGCCGCCATGGCGACTCCGATGCTGGCACAGGCCACCGAAGTCGCGGTCCTCGACTGGCGCCAGGCGCTGTTGAGTTCCGACTCGGCCAAGATTTCCATGAACCAGCTCAAGAATCAGCTGGCCGGCAAGCAGGACCAGGCCAAGGCACTCGCCAAGGAACTGGAATCCCTGCAGGCCAAGCTGCAGAAGGATGGCGCCGTGATGTCCGATTCCGAGCGTCAGTCCGTGCAGCAGCAGCTGCGCCAGAAGGGTGGCCAGTTCCAGCAGCTGCGTGGCCAGGTCCAGCAGCAGCAGCAACAGGCGGAGCAGACCTTCCTCAAGCAGTCCAAGCCGAAGCTCGACAAGGCCATCCAGCAGGTCGTCGACAAGCATGGCATCGAGCTGCTGGTCGATCGCAATGCGACGGTCTACAGCAAGGACGGTATGGACCTGACCAATGAAGTGACTCAGGTGTTCAACTCGCTCAACTGAGTGCATCCCGCGCGCGCAAGCGTGCGGGATGTGTTGCATCCGAGCATGCCAACGCGAATGCGAGCCAGAGGCGCCCAGCGCCCAGAGACAGAATGAAAAAGCGACAATTCTCTTACACTCTCGAGGATCTGGCTCAGCGGCTGGGCGCTCGTCTCGTCGGTGACCCGGCTGTCCGGGTCACCGGCCTGTCGACGCTGGTCGATGCTGAGCCCGGCGATATCGCCTTCCTCGCCAATCGCGCCTACCTCAAGTATCTCGGGGAAACCGCCGCGACTGCCGTGCTGCTGCATGAAAGCCATCTTGAAGAGTGCAAGGGCAATGCCCTCGTGCTGGACAATCCGTATCTGGCCTACGCTGAGCTGTCGCGTCTGTTCGACCCGCTGGCGGTCGAGCCTCAGGCGAGCGTGCACACCAGTGCCGTCATCGACGAGACCGCAACCCTGGGGGCCAATGTCGAGGTCGGCCCGCAGGTCGTGATCGGTCCGGGTGTCAGCATCG
This sequence comes from Cobetia sp. cqz5-12, assembly GCF_016495405.1. Taxonomy (NCBI): domain Bacteria; kingdom Pseudomonadati; phylum Pseudomonadota; class Gammaproteobacteria; order Oceanospirillales; family Halomonadaceae; genus Cobetia; species Cobetia sp. cqz5-12. The sequence goes on along the minus strand of NZ_CP044522.1, from coordinate 3,794,493 downwards.
GTGACAACACGCGCATTCAGGCGGGTTGCGTGATCGGGGCTGACAGCGTGCTGGGCGAGGGCTGTCTACTGCATCCCAATGTCACGCTCTATCATGGCGTGGTGATCGGGGCCCGTGCGGTGCTCCACAGCAGCTGTGTCATCGGCGCCGATGGCTTCGGCTTTGCCCACGATGGCAAGGGCTGGCACAAGATCGCCCAGCTCGGCGGCGTGTTGATCGGCGATGATGTCGAAGTCGGCAGCTGCACCAGCATCGATCGTGGCGCGCTCGGCGACACCATCATCGGCAATGACGTCAAGATCGACTCCCAGGTCCAGATCGCGCACAACGTGCAGATCGGTGACCACTCGGCGCTGGCGGGCTGTGTCGGCATCGCCGGCTCCACCAAGGTCGGGCGCTATTGTCTGATGGGCGGTGGCGTGGGTCTGGCGGGGCACCTGGAAATCGCCGATGGCGTGCAGGTGACCGGCATGAGCCTGGTGACCAACTCCATCACCAAACCGGGCGTCTATTCCTCCGGCACCGGCGCGATGGACAACGGCCTGTGGCGCAGAAATGCTGTACGTTTCAAGCAGTTGGATCAGTTGGCGCGACGCTTGAATCAGGTCGAGAAGAGTTTGAAGGACAAGTAGTACTGCAAGCCCGGGTAGTACCTGTCCAGAGCAGAGTCTCGCACCTGCTTGGCGCACTGTCGGGCAATGAGCGGCTGCCAGCCACGCGCAAGGACGCTATAATGCGCGCCATTGCCCGAACGGCGGTCCGGACCGTCATTACATGCCTGCCCGCGAGCGGCAGGCATTTCGTTATTTCAGAGGTTGCAAGCCAATGGTTATGGACGTCAACGAGATCCGTGAGTATCTCCCGCACCGCTATCCTTTCCTGCTGATCGATCGTGTCATGGACCTGACCCTTGGCGAGTTCATCGTCGCGCGCAAGAACGTCAGCATCAATGAGCCGTTCTTCAATGGTCACTTCCCGGAGCACCCGATCATGCCGGGCGTTCTGATCGTGGAAGCCATGGCTCAGGCGGCGGGTATTCTCGGTTTCAAGACCGTCGACAAACGTCCCGCCGATGGCTACATCTATTATCTCGTCGGAAGCGACAATGTGCGCTTCAAGCGCCCGGTGATGCCGGGTGACCAGCTCGAGATCAGCGCCCGCGTGCTGCGCGAGAAGCGTGGCATCTGGAAATTCGCCTGTCAGGCCAAGGTCGACGGCGATCTGGTCTGCGAGGCCGAAATCATCTGTGCCGAGAGGAAGGTCGCTTGATACATCCTACTGCCATTGTCGATCCCGGCGCCCGCCTGGCCGATGATGTCGAGGTCGGCCCCTTTTGCGTGATCGGGGCTGATGTCGAGATCGGCGCTGGCACGGTGGTGGGGCCGCATGTCGTCATCAAGGGCACCACCGTCATCGGTGAGCGCAACCGTATCTTCCAGTTCGCGTCAGTGGGCGAGGACTGTCAGGACAAGAAGTACGCCGGTGAGCCGACGTGCCTGGAAATCGGGGATGACAATGTCATCCGCGAGGGCGTGACCCTGCATCGCGGCACCGTCCAGGATGCCAGCCTCACGCGTATCGGCAGTCGCAACCTGTTCATGGCCTACTCGCATGTCGGCCATGACTGCATCATCGGTGACGACTGCATCATGGCCAATCAGGCGACGCTGGGTGGCCATGTCCATCTCGGCAACCACGTCATTCTGGGTGGCCTGTCGGCGGTGCATCAGTTCTGCCATATCGGTGAACATGCCATGGCGGGTGGTGGCTCCATCATCACCAAGGACATCGCGGCCTTCGTGATGGTCAATGGCCATCCGGCGGAAGCGCATGGCCTCAACAGTGTCGGCCTCAAGCGTCGTGGCTTCAGCCGCGAGACCATCTCCGCGCTGAACACGGCCTACAAGACGGTCTTCCGTCAGGGCCTGACGCTGGCGCAAGCCCTCGAGCAGCTGGAAGCCGAGCCGCCGCTGGCCGAGCGCGATGTCTTCATCGCCTCGCTCAAGGCGTCCACTCGCGGTCTGACTCGCTGAGCATGCGCATCTACCTGGTAGCCGGGGAGCTCTCCGGTGACATTCTCGGTGCCAGCCTGATGCGCGCGCTCAAGGCGCGCTATCCCGATGTCGAGTTCCGTGGCATCGGGGGGCCGCGCATGCAGGCCGAGGGCTTCGACAGCCTCTATCCGCTGGAAACGCTGTCGGTGATGGGGCTGGTCGAGGTGCTCAAGCATCTGCCGGCGCTGATCAAGGTGCGTCGCCATCTGTTGCGCGACGCCCTCGAGTGGCAACCCGACGTGATGATCGGCATCGATGCCCCGGACTTCAATCTGGGGCTCGAGCTGCGCCTGCGCAAGCAGGGCATCATCACCGCGCACTACGTCAGTCCCTCCGTGTGGGCCTGGCGTCAGGGGCGCGTGAAGACCATTCGCCGCGCCGTCGACCGCATGCTGACCTTCCTGCCCTTCGAGGCCGCCTTCTATCGTGAGCATCAGGTGCCGGTGACCTTCGTCGGCCATCCACTGGCCGATGAATTGCCGCTCGAGGATGATCGCGCTGCTGCCCGTGAGCAGCTGGGGATCGACCCGCAAGTGCAGCTGCTGGCGGTATTGCCGGGTTCCCGCGCCAACGAGATCCGCTTTCTCGGCGAGACCTTCCTGGCCGCCATCGAGCGTCTCTGTCAGCGTTATCCCGGCCTTGAGGTGGTGATCCCGGCGGCCACGCCGCTGCGGCGTACCGAGCTCGAGTCGTTGATGGCGGAGCGCGAAGGGCTGGATCGCAGTCGCATCCATCTGGTGGATGGCCAATCGCGTGAAGCGATGACCGCCGCCGATGCGGTGCTGCTGGCATCCGGCACAGCGGCGCTCGAGTGTCTGCTGTGTCATCGCCCGATGGTAGTGGCCTATCGCATGGCGCCGATGACGCACCGCATCGCGCGGCATATGGTCAAGACAGAGTGGATTTCCCTGCCCAATCTGATCGCCCGCGAGACGCTGGTGCCGGAGCTGATCCAGGACGCCGCCACGCCGGAGTCCATCGAGGAAAGCCTTGCGCCATTGCTGTCACGTGCCGCCGGTGACGTCGCCCGCCAACGAGAGCTGCGTGAGCGTTTCACCGCCATGCATCGTGAACTGACCTGTGATGCCAGCGCCGCGGCCGCCATCGCCATCGGTGAACTGGCAGGACGCTGATCTCGCGTGTCGCCGCCAGACATTGCGCTACCCTTGATTGAATCACCTCGACAGGCAGATCGCATTGGCGCTCTGCCTGTTGTCTTACGCCTCGAGATATCATGACCGACTCTGCCGACAGTCACACCACCACGCCTTCTGCGCGCAAGCGTAAACCCGCCGATGATTTTCCGCCGCTGGTGATTCCCTATCAGGGGCAGTTGCTGGCCGGTATCGACGAGGTCGGGCGTGGGCCGCTGGTCGGCCCGGTGGTGGCGGCAGCGGTGATTCTGGACCCGAATGACCCCATCGAGGGCATCACGGACTCCAAGAAGCTCAGCGAGAAGAAGCGTCTGGCGCTCTACGAACAGATTCGGGCTCGTGCCTGGGCGTGGTCGATCGCCGAGGCCACCAGTGACGAGATCGATGAGCTGAATATCTATCAGGCCACGCACCTGGCCATGCGCCGCGCCATCGATGCACTGGGCGTGCGCCCGGAATACCTGCTGGTGGATGGCAACCGCCTGCCGGGGCACGAGATTCCCGGTATGGCGGTGGTGAAGGGCGATCTGCGCCACGCTGCCATCGGTGCGGCCTCGATTCTGGCCAAGGTGCATCGCGACGCCCAGATGGCAGCGCTGGATTCATGCTTCCCCGTCTACGGCTTCGCGCGTCACAAGGGCTACCCGACTCGCGAGCATCAGGCCGCCATCGAGGAACATGGCATCCTCACCCTGCACCGCAAGAGCTTCGGGCCGGTCAAGCGGCTGTTCATGTCGGGGCACGTGCCACAGGCCGTGCCGTCGGACGCGCTGATCGCGCTTCCGGCCCCGCAGGCAGCGATTCCAGAAACGCCGACGCCAGAACTGGATGAGAGCGCCGCGTCGGCAGCGCCGAAGACAGAGCTTCAGACAGAGCCGATGTCAGAGACGAGCGCGATGCTGAGCGAGGCAAGCGAGACAAGCCAGCAGCCCACGGCAAAAAAGCCGCCAGCCGTGGTCTGACTGATGCCAGTGAGACCACGGCATCCCCGTCAGTCGAGCCTGCTCGGCCAGATGCTGCGCCTTCAGATGCCATGCCTTCAGGCGATGGCGCTGACAGGCTATCCTTGAAGCACGAGCCCGAGCCCGAGCCCGAGCCCGAGCCTTCAGCCTCGCAGCCGCCGACAGCACCAGCCGCAATCGAATCCTTCACCGTCACGCCGACTTCACGAGCCGATTCCATGACCACGCCCTTTGTTCACCTGCGCGTTCACACCGAGTTCTCCCTCGTCGATGGTCTGCCCGGCGTCAAGCCGCTGATCAAGGCGACCGCCGCGGCGGGCCAGCCGGCTGTCGCGGTGACTGACGAGGCCAACCTGTTCGGGCTGGTCAAGTTCTACTCCAATGCGCGCGCTGCCGGCATCAAGCCGATCATCGGTGCCGACATGTGGCTGATCAATCCCCAGGATGCCACGCGCCCGTATCGCCTCACGCTGCTGGCGATGAACGACACCGGCTATCGCAACCTCACCGAGCTGATCTCGCGCGGCTGGACCGATGGTCAGAAGCAGGACCGCGCCTACCTCGAGAAAGAGTGGATCTTCGAGCAGGCCGAGGGCCTGATCGTGCTGTCCGGAGGCCGTGAAGGCGAGATCGGCCGTCATCTGCTGTCGGACCACGAGGACAGCGCCCGGGCGCTGCTCGGTGAATGGAAGGCGGTGTTCGGGGATCGCTTCTATCTGGAGCTGACCCGCACCCAGCGTCAGTACGAGGAAGAGTGTCTGCACCTGTCGGTGGCGCTGGCCGAGGCCACCGATACGCCGGTGGTCGCTACCAATGATGTGCGCTTCCTCAAGCGTGAGGACTACTGGGCCCACGAGACGCGTGTCTCCATCGGCGAAGGCAAGGCGCTGGATGACCCGCGGCGCGAGACCCGCTACAGCGATGAGCAGTACCTTAAGAGTGCCGAGGAGATGAGCGAGCTGTTCTCCGACATTCCCGAGGCGCTCGAGAACAGTGTGCTGATCGCGGCGCGCTGCTCGGTGACCGTGCAGCTGGGCACCTACTTCCTGCCCGAGTTCCCGGTGCCGGAAGGCATGACGATGGACCAGTTCTTCCGCAAGGTCTCGCATGATGGTCTGACGGAGCGCCTCGAGAAGCTCTATCCGCGCGACAAGCATCCACGCGACAGCGAGGCCTGGGCCGAGATCGAGCAGCGCTACCGCACGCGGTTGGACTTCGAGCTCGACATCATCCTGCAGATGGGCTTCCCCGGTTACTTCCTGATCGTCATGGACTTCATCCAGTGGGGCAAGGACAACGGCGTGCCGGTAGGACCCGGCCGTGGTTCCGGTGCCGGCTCGCTGGTGGCCTATGCCCAGAAGATCACCGATCTGGACCCACTGGAATATGACCTGCTGTTCGAGCGCTTCCTGAACCCGGAACGTGTCTCCATGCCCGACTTTGACGTCGATTTCTGCATGGAGAAGCGTGACCGCGTGATCGATTACGTGGCCGAGCGCTACGGGCGCAACGCGGTCTCGCAGATCGTCACCTTCGGTACCATGGCCGCCAAGGCCGTGGTACGTGACGTGGCGCGCGCCCAGGGCAAGCCGTACTCGTTGGGCGACAAGCTCTCCAAGCTGATTCCCTTCGAGGTCGGCATGACGCTGGAGAAGGCCATTGAGCAGGAGCCGCAGCTCAAGGAATTCATCGACAACGACGAGGAAGCCCAGGAAATCTGGGAGATGGCGCTCAAGCTCGAGGGCACCACGCGCGGCACCGGCAAGCACGCCGGGGGCGTGGTGATCGCGCCGACCAAGCTGACCGACTTCGCGCCGCTGCTGTGTGATGAAGACGGCAGCGGTCTGGTGGTCCAGTTCGACAAGAACGACGTCGAGGAGGCCGGGCTGGTCAAGTTCGACTTCCTGGGGCTGCGCACCCTGACCATCATCGACTGGGCGACCGAGATGGTCGACAAGATCCGTGAGCGGGAAGGGCTGGCGCCGCTGGATATCGATGACATTCCGCTGGATGACGCCAAGACCTTCGACATGCTGCAGAAGGCGGAGACGACGGCCGTCTTCCAGCTGGAATCCCGCGGCATGAAGGAGCTGATCAAGAAGCTCAAGCCCGATTGCCTGGAAGACATGATCGCCCTGGTGGCCCTGTTCCGTCCCGGCCCGCTGCAGTCCGGCATGGTGGATGACTTCATCAACCGCAAGCACGGTCGTTCCGAAGTGTCTTATCCACACCCGGATTACCAGCATGAGCTGCTCAAGCCGGTACTGGAGCCGACCTACGGCATCATCCTGTACCAGGAGCAGGTCATGCAGATCGCGCAGGTGCTGGCCGGCTACACGCTGGGCCAGGCCGACATGCTGCGCCGTGCGATGGGCAAGAAGAAGCCGGAAGAGATGGCCAAGCAGCGCGCCGGCTTCATGGAAGGCTGTGCGGGCAAGGGCATCGACAAGGACCTGGCCGGCAACATCTTCGACCTGGTGGAGAAATTTGCCGGTTACGGTTTCAACAAGTCGCACTCGGCGGCCTATGGCCTCGTCTCCTATCAGACGGGCTGGCTGAAGGCGCACTATCCGGGGCCGTTCATGGCTGCGGTGATCTCGACCGAGATGCAGACCATCGAGAAGGTGGTGCCGCTGATCGAGGAGTGCCGCCATATCGGCCTCACGGTCACGCCGCCGGATGTGAACCTCGGTGGCTACAAGTTCACCGTCGACCTGGAAGGGCGCGTCGTCTACGGCCTGGGCGCGATTCGCGGCGTGGGCGAGGGCCCGATTGATGCCATCGTCAGCGCGCGCGCCGAAGGTGGCCCGTTCAGTGACATCTTCGACTTCTGCAAGCGCATCGATGCCAAGAAGATCAACAAGCGCACCCTGGAAGCGCTGATCCGCTCCGGCGCGCTGGACAATATCGGCCCGTCGCGTGCGGTGCTGATGCTGGCGGTGGAGGATGCGCTCAAGGCCGCCTCCCAGAATCACGCCAACAATGATGTCGGCATCACCGACATGTTCGGCGATGCCTTCAGCGAGCCGGAAACCGATGTCTACGCCGGCTATCGCAAGGCGCGCGAGTGGACCGACAAGGAGCGTCTCACCGGCGAGAAGGACACGCTGGGGCTCTATCTGACCGGCCATCCCATCGATGAGTACGAGGGTGAGCTCAAGCGCTTCATCAATGCGCGCATCAGTGACCTCAAGCCGTCGCGGGAGCCGCAGCGCATCGCCGGGCTGGTGATCGCCATGCGCACCATGAAGTCCAAGCGGGGCGATACCATGGCCTTCGTGACCCTGGACGACCGCACCGGGCGTATCGAGGCCTCGATGTTCGGTGAGCTCTACGATCAGGTGCGCAACAAGCTGGTGCCTGACAGTGTGGTGATCGTCGAGGGCGAGGTCAGCCAGGATGACTATTCCGGTGGCCTGCGTCTGCGTGGCAAGGACGTCACGCCGATCATCGATGCACGGGCGCGCTTCGGCGAGGCGGTCGAGATGAGCATCGCCGCCGAGGACATCGGTGGTCGCTTCACTCAGCAGCTGACCACCTTGCTGACGCCACACCTGGCCAGCGAAGGCCTGCCGATGCGCCTGCGTTATCGCAACGCGGCAGCGGAGGCCTGGCTGGAGCTGGGCGAGCAATGGCGCGTTGCGCCCAGTGACGAGTTGTTGATCCAGCTGGGTGAGGTGGAAGGCCAGCGCGGTGTGCGCCTCAAGTACCGTGATTGAGGTGCTGGCCGACAGGATGGTGCCTGCCTCGCCAAGCGGCGGGGCAGGCTCAGCATCGAGATGAGCGGCGTGGGCGCAGAGTTAATCCATGCCTAACAGGCGGGCAAGGTTTGCACCTGTCGAACAGGGTGCGATAATGCCTGTCCATCTTTTCCGTACCCAATTCCATGCCGACTGTGACCGCCGCGAGCCACAGATCGCCTGAGCGTGTGCTCAGGGGGAGTGACCCGGCCGACTCGCTTTCCTGGCTGCCCGAGACGACGAACGAAACGCCTTATGAATCCCAATTATCTGGACTTTGAACAGCCGATCGCCGAGCTGCAGGCCAAGATCGAGGAACTCCGTCTGGTCGGTAACGACTCCCAGGTCAACCTGTCTGACGAGATCGCTCGCCTGCAGGAAAAGAGCACCAAGCTCACCGAGTCCATCTTCAAGGACCTCGGCGCCTGGCAGGTATCTCAGCTTGCACGTCACCCGCAGCGCCCGTATACCCTCGACTATCTCGAGAACCTGTTCACGGACTTCGATGAGCTGCACGGCGACCGTCACTATGCGGACGACGAAGCGCTGGTCGGCGGTATCGCGCGTCTCGATGACAAGCCGGTGATGGTGATCGGTCACCAGAAAGGTCGCGACGTGAAGGAAAAGGTGCGTCGCAACTTCGGCATGCCGCGTCCGGAAGGCTACCGCAAGGCCTGCCGTCTGATGGAGATGGCCGAACGCTTCAAGATGCCGATCCTGACCTTCATTGACACCCCGGGTGCCTATCCGGGTATCGGTGCCGAGGAGCGTGGTCAGTCCGAGGCCATCGCCTACAACCTGGCGGTGATGTCGCGTCTGAAGACGCCGATCATCTCCACCGTCATCGGTGAGGGTGGTTCCGGCGGCGCACTGGCGATCGGCGTGTGTGACGAGCTGAACATGCTGCAATACTCCACCTACTCGGTCATCTCGCCGGAAGGTTGCGCCTCCATCCTGTGGAAGAGTGCCGAGCGTGCCGCCGATGCCGCTGATGCGATGGGCATCACTGCCTCGCGCCTCAAGGAGCTGGGCTTCGTCGACAACCTGATCAAGGAGCCGCTGGGTGGCGCACACCGCAACCCGCAGTCCGCCGCCGACAGCATCAAGGCTGCGCTGGGCGAAGGTCTGGAGCGTCTTGGTGCTCTGGATACCGATGCCCTGCTGGAGCGTCGTTACCAGCGCCTGATGAGCTACGGCGCCCCGGCATGATCCCGGCGCCTCTCGCGTGATGCGCGATCGGCTCATGCCCGTGTGACCAGGACGCCTCCGGATTCTTCCGGGGGCGTTCTTGCGTTCAGGGCCGGCGTTTCCTCCTCTCATTTCCTTCATCCGCTTCGCGACAGGAGCCTGACATGTCTCTGTCCTCTTCACTGGATTCGGTGTGCCTGCGCGCTCAACCGCTGAGCGAGATGGCGGAGTCACGCGCACTCGTCGCCGTGCGTGAGGCGCTCGAGGCCAGCGATGCCAGCCGCACGGTGTGGATCGCGCTCTCGGGCGGGCTGGATTCGGTGATGCTGGCGAGGTTGGCTGCCAGGGCGGTACAGGGCTGCCCGCGGCGACTGCGCCTGGTGCATGTGCATCATGGCCTGCAGGCGGCCAACGATGCGTTCGAGCAGCTGGCGCGCAGGCTGGCCTCGCGTCTCGGGCTGCCGCTGAGCGTGCGTCGTCTGGCGCTGGCCGAGGCGGCACTCAAGTCGCGAGGGCTGGAGGCGGCAGCGCGCGAAGGGCGGTTGGCGGCACTGAGCGCCTGCCTGGCGGCGGGGGATAGCCTGTGGCTGGCGCAGCATCAGGATGATCAGGCCGAGACGCTGCTACTCAACGCGCTGCGTGGCAGTGGTGGGCGCGGGCTGGCGGCCATGCCGCCTGAGCGGGCGCTGGCCGTGGACGAGGCATCCCCCGGGCGGGGCCAGACCGCCCATGAGCGGGCACGACTGCTACGGCCGCTGTTGGGTATCCCACGCCATGAAATCCAGACATTGGCGAGCCAGCAGGGCTTGCAGGCCGGGCACGACTGGTGCGAAGACCCCAGCAATGTCGATCAGCAGTTCGATCGCAACTACCTGCGCCACAGTGTCGTGCCGCTACTGCGGGCGCGCTGGCCGCAGGCCGTGGCCAGCCTGGCGCGTTCGGCGCAGCAGTTGCAGGAAGAGCAGTCACTGCTTGATGAGCTGGCGGCCGAGCTGCTGGCGAAGGTTCAGGTGACAGGCGTGGAGCGCGTAGCTCAGAGACAGGCGCAGGGGCGGGAGCAAGAGACGCGGCTGTCACTGGCGGAGCTGGCAGACTTGAGTGAGCCACGCCAGCGGCTGGTCCTGCGCCATCTATGCCAGTCGCGCGGCTGGCCGGTGCCACCGCGCGGGCGCTTGATGAGTCTGCAGCGGTTGATCGCCACGCCGCCCGACTCGGTGGCCGAGGTGCACTGGGCCAATGCCGAATATGCCGTCAGCGTGCGCGCGTGGCGCGGCCAGCTGTGGTGGCAGGTGTCAGATACCGTTATTGAGCAGGGTGTGCGTCATCGACAAGGCGATACCGGCTGCGGGAGAAGTGGTCGCCAACCCGGTGAGACGCCTTCCTCTGAGTGGGATGCTGAGGCGTGCAAGGCATGGCGGGCGCTGGGGAGGGGGGAAGAGCATGTTGCCTTCACGTCGCGTCAGCCGGGAGATGTGCTGCGAGTGGCAGGGCGGGGGCGGCGCGATATCAAGCGCTTGCTGCAAGAGGCTGATATCCCGCCGTGGCAGCGTGACCAGCTGCGTGTGGCACGCATGCACGACGGGACAGTCGCGGGGCTGTGGCACCCCTCGCGGGGCTGGTGGCTACTGGCCTCACTCGCTCGGCAGTGAGGCCAACGGGCGATCTCGCCGATGTCTTGCTCGGCGCTCGCTCAGGAATCGGCCAGTGTCAGCGTCATGCCGGCGGCTTTCTGCAGCTCGCTTTCCTGGCTGAGGTCATCGTTGATCAGGCTGTGATCGCGATATTCCTCGGTCAGATTGAGCGTCAGGTCGTCGCCTTTGGCGCTGAGATGCATGCCGAGCACCGGCGCTTCCGAGCGTGAATGGTTGAGCATCACCGCCATGCGCAGCAGGCGTGCCAGACGCGCCAGACGCGGTTGCTGCGGCTCCGGCAGCGCCGCCAGTTCATTCTTGGGGAACTTGCGGCGGTGGGCGCGGACCAGGAAGGCCAGCGCGCGCTGTTCCGGACGCGAGAAGCCGAGCAGGTCGGAATGCTCGAGCAGGTAGGCACCATGGCGATGGAACTGACTATGGGAAATCGCCTGGCCGACTTCGTGGAGTTCGGCGGCCCAGCTCAGCAGCTGACGTGACGTGGACCCCAGCGCCCAGTCGCCGGCGACCTGATCGAACAGCTGCAGGGCGGTGTCGCGCACATTGCTGGCGTGGCGGGTATCGATGCCGTAACGACGCTGCAGCGACTCGATGGCCGACAGGCGTGAATCCTCCGGCGTGTTGCGTCCGATCAGATCGAACAGCACGCCTTCACGCAGCGCGCCGTCGGAGTAGCGCATCTGCTCCAGTCCCAGTGCCTCGAAGACACCGCACAGGATGGCGATGCCCGCCGGGAAGACGGTGGCGCGATCGCTCTTCAGGCCCGGCAGACTGACCTTGTCGAGACGTTTGAACTCCAATAGCGCCGCGCGCAGCTTGTGCAGTCCTTCACGTGTGACCATGCCATGCGGTGCCCAGCCATGCGCTTCCAGCACGTTGGCGGCGGCCTTGATGGTGCCGGAGGAGCCGACCGGGTCATCCCAGCCCATCTCGCGATAGGTGCGCTGGATGCTGGCCAGTTCCGAGCGTGCAGCCAGCTCGGCGCGGCGCATGCGCTTCTCGCTGATCTCGCCATCCTGGAAGAAGGCCTTGGTATAGGCGACACAGCCCATGTGCAGGCTTTCCAGCAGCTGGGGCTCGAACTGCTCACCGATGATGAACTCGGTGGAACCACCGCCGATATCGACGATCAGGCGCTTGCCGTGCACATCGGCCAGTGCATGCGCCGCGCCCAGATAGATCAGGCGGGCTTCTTCGCGCCCGGCGATGATCTCGATGGGATGCCCCAGCAGGTCCTCGGCACGCTCGATCAGCTCTTCACTGTTGTGCGCGGCGCGCAGGGCGTTGGTGCCCACGACCCGCAGATGGTCGGCCTCGATGCCATCGATGAAGGGCGCGAACTGGGCGAGGCAGTTGAGGGCGCGCTCCATGGCTTCTTCGCTGAGCATGCCGTCTTCGTCCAGCCCTGCCGCCAGCTGGACCTTCTCACCCTGCTTGGCCACGACCTGCAACTGCCCCGCCTGATGGTTGGCCAGCAGCAGGTGGAAGCTGTTGGAACCCAGATCGATGGCAGCCAGCTTCAAGAGCGGGGCCTCGTTGCCGGCACTGCCTTCATCAGAGGCGGCGGGTTGCGGGTGCTGGGAGGGTGCTGATTCACTCAAGGGCGGAGTCCTTAACGGCGGGTCATTCATGGCAGGCATCATGCACTGCCTCCTTCACGCCAACTCCTGCGACGGCTTCCTTGCGTAACGATCATGGCGCAATTGAAGTTGTCGTGAGCGTGGGCGGCCACCGGACGCGAGCCTGTTGCCGGGCGATGAAGCTGGCAGCAGAGCAGGGCGATGACTCTCGCAAGATTGCGGCGACTGGCCAGAGGTGTCAAACCGGCGGCACACACGGCTGGGCCCGCCACGAGGGACTGGCGGCACATTCAGCGCATGGGGCATGCTATTCTAGCGGCGTGATGTGACAGAACGACGAAGTCGCGGGTCATCATCACGCACAATGAGTCGCAAGCCATCACGCAGCAGAATCAGCAAGACCAACCGGGTCTGGGAGATAACGTCGCGATGAGCGAACGTGTGGTACCGATTGCAGAAAGGGACTTCGAATCCGTGGTGCTGGAAAGCGAGCATCCGGTGCTGGTGGATTTCTGGGCTTCCTGGTGCGGGCCGTGCAAGAGCGTGGCACCGACGCTGGAATCCCTGGCAGAGGAATACGAAGGGCAGCTCAAGATCGTCAAGGTCGATGTCGATGAAGCCCCTGAGCTTGCCGCCCGTTTCGGCGTGCGCGGTGTGCCGACATTGATGCTGTTTCTGGGAGGCAATGTCGAAGCCAGCAAGGTGGGCGCCATGCCGCGCGCGCAGCTGGCAGCCTTTCTGGATGCCAATCTGTGAATCGGGTCTTGCCGCCGCCAGGTGCCTTGAGGCGACAGTGAAAGCGCCACGTCAGCGGCGGCTATCACAGCACTGGCTGGCCGGTGGCGAGCTATTCAGGCAGCGCCGGATGCGCCACCAGGCCGCCGGGGCTTGCGTTCAGGGGCTGGCTTGACTACCATCGAGGCGTTCGCCTGATTACACGCTCTCTGATTGCGTCATGTCGACCGTCCCACGGTCCCCCAGTTGTCAGCCAGCCCTCTGGTAATGCTGCCCGCGACACGCCGGCCAGCCACCAGGCGATTCATACCGCTAGATTCCATATCGAGAAGACTTTTCTGTCAGGAAGCATGACGCTCCGTGTCCCTTCGACCGGTCCGTCGTCGCTGGACATCCGTAGCTCGACACTCCGTTGCTGAATTCGTTGTTCGGCCGTGGTGAGTGATCTTTCCTGAACTTTTGGCACCTGTCTTCATCCAGCTCAGGCGCTTGCCTCCGGGAATGCTGTCGAGTTCTGTCTGCACCTTTGCAGTGCCGGTCCTTGCCTTCTGCCCGTCTTCTCGATTCCCTTCTTATCTATCAGCCCTGCTGACCTGAGCCACGTTCAAACAAAACCGATGAATCTTACCCAACTCAAGCAAAATACTGTCCCCGAACTGCTGGAACTTGCCCAGACGATGGGCATCGATAATCTGGCACGTTCGCGCAAGCAGGACATCATCTTCGCCATCCTCAAGAAGCACGCGAAAAGCGGTGAGGACATCTACGGCGACGGCGTTCTGGAAATCCTGCAGGACGGCTTCGGCTTCCTTCGCAGTGCAGACTCTTCCTACCTCGCGGGCCCTGATGACATCTACGTTTCACCGTCCCAGATCCGTCGCTTCAATCTGCGCAAGGGCGACACCATCTCCGGCAAGATTCGTCCGCCGAAGGAAGGGGAGCGTTACTTCGCGCTGCTCAAGGTCAATCAGATCAACTTTGACCGCCCCGAGAACGCCAAGCACAAGATCCTGTTCGAGAACCTGACGCCGCTGTTCCCGCAGTCGCGCCTGCTGATGGAAATCGGCAACGGATCCACCGAAGACATCACCTCGCGCATCCTTGATCTGACCGCGCCGATCGGCAAGGGCCAGCGTGGCCTGATCGTCTCGCCGCCCAAGGCGGGCAAGACGATGATGCTGCAGAACATCGCCGCCTCCATCACGCGCAACAATCCCGAATGTCACCTCATCGTGCTGCTGATCGATGAGCGTCCCGAGGAAGTCACCGAGATGTCGCGCACCGTGCGTGGCGAAGTCGTGGCCTCCACCTTCGATGAGCCGCCGGCCCGTCACGTCCAGGTCGCCGAGATGGTGATCGAGAAGGCCAAGCGTCTGGTCGAGCACAAGAAGGATGTCGTCATCCTGCTCGATTCCGTGACCCGTCTGGCGCGTGCCTACAACACCGTGGTGCCGTCTTCCGGCAAGGTGCTGACCGGTGGTGTCGACGCTCACGCGCTCGAGAAGCCGAAGCGCTTCTTCGGTGCCGCGCGCAACATCGAAGAAGGCGGCAGCCTGACTATCCTCGCCACGGCGCTGGTCGATACCGGTTCCAAGATGGACGAAGTCATCTTCGAGGAATTCAAGGGCACCGGTAACATGGAAGCCCACCTCGACCGCAAGCTGGCCGAGCGTCGTGTCTTCCCGGCCCTCAACATCCGTCGTTCCGGTACGCGTCGTGAAGATCTGATCGCGTCCGAGGATGAAATGCAGCGCATGTGGATCCTGCGCAAGCTGCTCAACCCGATGGAAGATGTGGCGGCCACCGAGTTCCTGATCGATCGCCTGAAAGATACCAAGACCAATCTCGAGTTCTTCGAGGCCATGAAGCGCCGCTGATCGACACTTGGCCCAGCCGGTTGGCTGGCCATGTTCTCGACAGTTGCTTGTAATGTGCTTGCCAGGACGCCCACTTCCTCCCCGGGAAGTGGGCGTCCTGCGTTGCTGACCTGCCGAGTGCCGGCTGGCAATGGTATGCTCGGGACTTGATCAAGCCGAGCGGAAACTCCCATGCAGTATCGAGACTTACGCGATTTCATCGCGGCGCTGGAAGAGAAGGGCGAACTCAAGCGCATTCGTGCCGAGGTGGACCCCTATCTGGAGATGACCGAGATCTGCGACCGTACTCTGAAGGCGGGCGGTCCGGCGTTGCTGTTCGAGAACGTCAAGGGTCACAGCATGCCGGTGCTGGGCAATCTGTTCGGCACGCCGCGGCGCGTGGCGCTGGGCATGGGCCAGGAATCCGTCGAGGCGCTGCGCGAAGTCGGCGAGCTTCTGGCCTTCCTCAAGGAGCCGGAGCCGCCCAAGGGCTTCCGGGATGCCTGGGACAAGCTGCCGATCTTCAAGCAGGTGATGAGCATGGGACCGAAGAAGGTCAAGCGTGCGCCCTGTCAGGAGATCGTCCTGGAAGGGGATGATGTCGATCTCGACATGATTCCGATCCAGCACTGCTGGCCCGGAGATGCTGCGCCACTGGTGACCTGGCCACTGGTGATCACGCGCGGTCCGCACAAGGAGCGCCAGAATCTCGGCATCTATCGCCAGCAGAAGCTCGGCAAGAATCGCCTCATCATGCGCTGGCTGGCACATCGCGGCGGCGCGCTGGACTTCCGCGAATGGCAGAAGGCCCATCCGGGCGAGCCCTTCCCGGTCGCGGTGGCACTGGGTGCCGATCCGGCCACCATCCTCGGCGCTGTCACGCCGGTGCCGGATTCACTCTCCGAGTATGCCTTTGCCGGTCTGCTGCGCGGCTCGCGCACCGAGCTGGTCAAATGCGGCCTGTCGGATCTCGAAGTCCCGGCCAGCGCCGAGATCATCCTGGAAGGCTATTTGTATCCGGATGACGTGGCACCGGAAGGCCCTTACGGCGATCACACCGGCTATTACAACGAGGTCGAGACCTTCCCGGTCTTCACCATCGAGCGCATCACCCATCGGCGCGACCCCATCTATCACTCCACCTATACCGGGCGTCCGCCGGATGAGCCGGCGATTCTCGGCCTGGCGCTCAATGAAGTCTTCGTGCCGATTCTGCGCAAGCAGTTCCCGGAGATCGTCGACTTCTATCTGCCGCCGGAAGGCTGCTCCTACCGCATGGCGGTCGTGACGATGAAGAAGCAGTACCCCGGCCACGCCAAGCGCGTGATGATGGGGGTCTGGAGCTTCCTGCGTCAGTTCATGTACACCAAGTTCGTGATCGTGCTGGATGATGATGTCGATGCCCGCAAGTGGGAAGATGTCATCTGGGCCATCACCACGCGCATGGACCCGAGCCGTGATACCGTTCTGGTCGACAATACGCCGATCGATTATCTGGACTTCGCCTCGCCAACGGCGGGTCTTGGTTCCAAGATGGGCATGGACGCGACCAACAAGTGGCCCGGCGAGACGGACCGCGAGTGGGGCGAGCCCATCGTGATGAGCGAAGAGATCACATCCCGTGTCGATGAGCGCTGGGACAGTCTGGGCATTCTGGACTGATTCCGCGACTGACCATCAACACCCATGCATTTACCCTGCTGTTGCGCGACGCGCTGGCGGCAGGCATCAGATAACAAGAGGATACGATGACGGCGCGGACCCTGACCTGTCATGTCGAGAGTGTGGAAGATCTGACCCCGGACGTGTTTCGTGTGCGCTTCGCTGCACGTCCCGAGGCTCTGGCGCACGCGCCGGGCCAGTATCTCGAGATGAAGCTCGATGACACCACCTGGGTACCGTTCTCCATCGCCAATGCCGCCAGTGATGATGGCGTGCTCGAACTGCATATCCAGCATTGGCCGGAGCGCAGCAATTCCGCGCGTCTGCGCAGCCTGCTGGTCGCGGCCAATCAGCTTGAGCTGCGTCTGCCCAGTGGTGAGTGCGTGCTGGACCTCGATGACCCCAGCCCCATCGTGCTGATCTGTGCCGGCACCGGGTTCTCGCAGATGCACGCCATGCTGCAGGCGGCGTTTGCACGTGGCCTGACCCAGCCCATCGAGCTGTGGTGGGCGGCGCGCGAGCGGCGTGATCTGTATCTGGAGAGTGCGGCGCTCAACTGGGCCGCCAGTCAGCCCAACTTCCGTTATTTCCCGGTGCTGGAAGAAGCGCCGGAAGTCGGTGATGCCCACCATCGCGCGCTGGAAGCGGCCGGTGTCGAGGCCGCGTTCAATGGCCATCTGGGGCGTATCGATGAGGCGCTGCGCAAGCACGCGGGCAGCATGGCGGGCAAGCGCGTCTATCTGTCCGGCTCGCCGGGCATGGTCTATGCCTGTGTCGATGCGCTGACGCCATTGGGTGTCGAGGCCAGTGCGCTGAGCTCCGATGTGTTCAGCTATGCGCCACGCGAGCCGCTGCTGGACCCGTCGCTGGTCCGTGCCTGAAGCTGCCTGACATTGCTTGAAGCTGCCTGACCTTGTTTGAAGGAGTCGAGTGAATGAGTCAGTCCCCGATACTGATCACCGGTGGCGCCCAGCGTCTGGGGCGCTATTGTGCTGAGCGATTGATCGATGATGGTCATCCGGTCATCATCAGTTATCGACGCGAGCGGGAAGAGCTCGACGCCCTGCGCGCGCTGGGCATTCGCACCGTGCAGGCGGACTTCTCCAGCGAGGCAGGCATCCAGGCCTTCATCGCGGCGATTCGTGAGCTGACGCCGACGCTGCGGGCCATCGTGCACAATGCCGGCGACTGGGCGCCGGATGGCGACGGCGAGGGGCAGGGCGAGCTGTTCGAGCACCTCTTCCGTGTCCACATGCAGGCGCCGTATCTGATCAACCTGGCGTTGCGCGATCTGCTGGAAGCCGGAATCGAGACGCAGGCGGACATCGTCCACATGAGTGACTTCGTGGTCCAGAAGGGCTCGCGCAAGCATGCGGCCTACGCGGCCAGCAAGGCGGGGCTCGAGAATCTGACCTTGTCGTTCGCGTCGATGTTCGCGCCACGCATCCAGGTCAACACCATCGCGCCGGCGCTGATCATGCTGCGCCCGGACGATGATGATGACTATGCCGAGCGTGCGCGTGCCAAGTCGTTGATGCAGCAGGTGCCGGGGCCGGGCGTCATCTGGCAGGCATTGCGCTATCTGCTGGATAGTCCCTATGTCACCGGCACGACCCTGCCGGTGGATGGTGGCCGCCACCTGCGCTGATAGCTTCTGTCAGCGAGTCTTCAGGCTATCGTTCTTGGCATTCGAGGCGTGACATTCGAGACCTGAGCACAGTACGAAAAAAGCCCCCGCTGAGATGCGAGGGCTTTTTTCGTTGTTGCGATTGTTTCTGCGGTCGTCGTGCGATCGTTGGCGCGACATCCTGCACTGGCGAAGCGCTTACAGGATGTGGCGGCCTTCGACCGGCGTCAGCTGACCTTTCTTGAGGGTCGGGCCCATCTGGTTGCCGGAGGGGGCGCCCTGCGGGTTTTCCAGCGTGATCACCAGATCGCTGTCGGGGAAGGCGGCCAGATACTCCTTGGGCACCTCGACCTTCATGGTGCCGGAGTGCGGCAGGATGCCCAGTGACATCGGCTCCTTGCCATCCTTGGCCATCAGCCACAGCTCGCAGACCTTGCCGGGGGCCGGTGCCTCGGGCCTGACGGCCTGCACCATCATCTCGCCCGAGTGGGAGGCGTTGACGATCCAGCCGGGGCTGCTGTCAGAGTTGTTGACCACGAACACGTAGTCGCTCTCCATGCTCGCGTTGTGTCCCAGGCTGAAGGTCAGGGTGACCGCCAGTGCCAGGCTGAACGCCGTGGCGGTCATGCCCTGCCACAGGCCCAGGCGACGCCACCAGGGCTGACGGGCGGTGCCCGTCGCCTCGGCGATGCCTTGCCAGACATGGGCCGGTGGCGTGACGGGGGAAAGCTGTTCATTGAACACGTTGAGATGCTCGCGCCAGCGCTCCACATCACGTTGCAGGTCGTGGCTGACGGCCAGCAGTGACTCGAATGCCGCGCGCTCGTCGCGTGTCAATGTGCCGAGCGCATATTCGCCCGCTGCGGCTTCGCGCAGTTCCGGGTCGCTCAGATCAAATGACTCATGCATGTCTTCAACCTCTCGAGTCCACGACGGACCCAGCTCTTGACGGTGCCCAAGGGCTGGTCCAGTTGATTGGCCAGATCCTGGTGGGTGAGACCTTCGAAATAGGCCAGTTCCAGGGCGCGGCGCTGATCGTCATTCAGCTCGGCCAGGCACTGGTGGAGTTCACCACTGTGCTGGGCCAGGTCGACATCTGCCTCGATATCACTCCGCCCCGGCATGGCAGCGATCAATTCATCGCTGTCATGCTCACTGGGTCGCTGTCGACGTATCCAGTCGATGGCGATATTGCGGGTCATGGTGCCGAGCCAGGTCATCGGGCGGGCGCGGCCGGCGTCATACTGGCCGGCGGCGGCCCATACCCGGATGTAGACCTGCTGAAGACAATCCTGCGCGGATGCCTCATGTCTCAAGATACGCAGCAACTGAGCGTATAGATGCGCACTGGTTGCTCGATAGAGCTGATCCAGTGCCTTGGCATCCTGCCGGGCGCATCCCGACAGATACTCAATCAGTGCATCATTTCGGGAATCCTGCATGCATGCATTCCAAGCTGTGGGCGCGGTGTCAGGCACCGCTGGACGAATGCGTGTTGCCGATCATGTTGCTCGACAACCAAAGATTATACTGATGCCACTTCAGGCTGATAGCCCTTATTTATGCGTGCGGGCAACGGTTTGTTGCCGGTTCACGCTTGCGCAGGACGATCTGGAGTGCAAGGATAGATCCATTACCTTTTTCATCGTCACTACTGGATATCGGCCCGACCCATGAATCAGACCATCAGCCACCGCCCGTCCACTTTCGCTGCTTGCCCTTCGGGCCAGGTCGCGGCGGCGTGTGCGGCCGGCTATTGGTATTGGTTTACACAGGGGCGCGCCTGAGGTTACGGCGCGCCTGTCTCGTACGGGCTGCCACCACCTTGAAGAACCCCCGGTCGCAGCCACGGCCGGGGGTTCTTGCGTTTCGGGCCTTGCGAAATCCATGACGAGAGGCATGTCACCCTAACGTGCCGACAATGATTGCAGCATGAATGACGAGAGGAATGACCATGTGCACCACTATCCTGACTACCCGCTTTTCTCTTGCCTCCGCTCGGGTCGTGCATGGTTATTGGCGCTGGCGATTTAGCGGCGTCCTGCCTCTTTCCGCTGTCACCGCGGGGCAGGGCGAGCAACACCGGGGTGACGATTCGCGAAGTCCCTGTCTGTCAGAATGAATATTGCGTGATGGAGCCGAGGCTTCATCACAGGAGAAAAGACCATGAACGCCAGCCTTGAACGCGTGTTGACCGCCAACCCGCACACTGCCGACGCTACTGCTGACCCCTTGACTGCCGAGAACGCCACCGTGACCCGCTCTGATGCCGCCCAGACACCGACCACACCCGGACGCATCAGTCGTGAAGCCCTGCCCAGCGCCAGCGAATTGCGCGAGCAGCTGCCGGTGGACGCCGACCTGGCCGGCCAGATTCGCCAGCATCGCGATGAGATCAATGCCATTCTCGACGGCGACGATGATCGTCTGCTGGTGGTGGTCGGGCCGTGCTCCATCCATGATCTCAAGGCCGCGCGCGAGTATGCCCAGCGCCTGGCGGTGATCGAGCCGCAGGTGCGTGATCGCCTCAAGCTGGTGATGCGTGTCTATGTCGAGAAGCCGCGCACCACGGTGGGCTGGAAGGGGCTGGCCTATGATCCGCATCTGGACGGCAGCGATGACATGGCCACCGGCCTGCGTCAGGCCCGCGAGCTGATGCGCGAGATCAACCAGCTGGGCCTGCCGGTCGCGACGGAGCTGCTGCAGCCGCTGACCGCCGCCTACCTGGAAGACCTGCTCGGCTGGGCGGCCATCGGCGCCCGCACCACCGAGTCGCAGATCCATCGCGAGATGGCCTCCGGCCTCGGCTGTGCGGTGGGCTTCAAGAACGGCACTGACGGAGGCGTCGAAGTCGCCGTGCAGGCCATCGGGGCGGCGGCGCATGGGCATCGCCACTTCGGCATGGATGACTGCGGGCGTCCGGCGCTGATCGAGACCGCGGGCAATCCGCATACCCATGTGGTGCTGCGCGGCGGCCATGGCCAGCCCAACTATGACGCTGCCTCGGTGGCCGCCTGCCGGCGTGAGCTGGAAGGCGCTGGCCTGACGCCGCGCCTGATGGTCGACTGCAGCCACGCCAATTCCCGCAAGGACCACCGCCGCCAGAGTGAGGTGATGCTGGATGTGCTCTCTCAGCGCCTGGCGGGGGATGATGCCTTGATCGGCGTGATGCTCGAGAGTCACCTCAATGAAGGCAAGCAGGCCTTGCCGGCAGCGGAGAAGCTTTCCCAACTGCGTCATGGCGTGTCCGTCACCGATGCATGCCTGGGCTGGGAAACCACCGAGCACCTGCTGAGCCTGGCCGCTGAGCGCCTGCGCGAGGCTTGATGCCAGGTCTCACAGATCAGGTCTCACACATCAGGCCTCAGGCGACAGGCTCAGACGTCAGGCTCGCGCTTCGGTGGAAGGATGACGTCGCGCTTGCCTGATGTTTGCTGAATTGGTCGGCTTGTCCTGAAACTCCCAGCGCCCAACGGTCGAAAGGCCGTTGGGCGCTGTCGTCTCTTGTCCTTGTTGCCCGTTCGTCACGGAATTGTCATCGGGCTCGCGTATCACTCTTGTTGCCTTCGGCATGCCTCAGAGGACATGCCTGAACAGAACAACCCGAAACCTGACTACGGGGAAGCGACATGAGCAAGGAAATCGAAGACCATCGCCTGCTGAATCCCAGCAGCAACGAGACGTTCTCATCCGTCATCGAGCGACACATCTCGCGTCGTCGTGTCCTGCAGGGTGGCCTGGGCATGGCGGCTGCCAGCATGCTGGGTGGTTTCGGTCTGGCGGGGCTGAGCACCACGGCCAATGCCGCCAGCAACGCTGCGGGCGAGAAGACGGCTCTGGCGCTGGCCTTCGAATCGATCAAGGGTTCCCGCACGGATGCAGTCGTGGTTCCCAAGGGGTATACCGCACAGGTGCTGGCGCCGTGGGGCACGCCGCTCAATGCCAAGGCACCCAAGTGGAGCAAGGACCTGGCGATGACGCCGGAGATCCAGCTCAACACCGTCGGCATGCATCACGATGGCATGCATAACTTCGCCTTGAGCGACGACACGGCCTCCAGCAACTTCCTGCTGGTCATGAACAACGAATACATCGATCAGGATGCTCTGTGGGCACCCAAGGGCGGCGCGACCAATGCGGATTCCGGCAAGCGTCCGGCCGATGAAGTGCGCACCGAGATCAATGCCCATGGCGTGACCATCGTCGAGGTCAAGAAGGCCAGCAACGGCAAATGGGAAGTGGTGGGCGATTCGCGCTACAACCGCCGCTACACCAGCGCCAGCGAAATGAAGCTGAGCGGCCCGGTGGCGGGCAGCGATCACGTCAAGACTGCCTTCTCGCCGGATGGCATGCGCACCCGTGGTACCAACAACAACTGCGCTAACGGCTACACCCCGTGGGGCACCTACCTGACCTGCGAAGAGAACTGGCCGGGTTACTTCGTCAAGCGCAGCGATCGTCAGCTCGATGACGACCGCATCGGCATCGAGACCGAGCGTGGCCGCTATGGCTGGGAAACCGCCGCCGGGGATGCCAGTGAAGTCGATGGCGAGTTCGCGCGTTTCGACAACACGCCGACGGCAGACAGCGCCGACAAGGATTACCGTAACGAACCGCGGACCTTCGGCTATATCGTCGAGATCGATCCCTACACCGGCGAGCAGGCCATCAAGCGCACCGCGCTGGGCCGCTTCCGTCACGAAGGTTGCTGGCCGGGCAAGCTGGTCGAGGGTGAGCCGGTGGTCTTCTACTCCGGTCACGATTCGCGCAACGAGTACATCTACAAGTTCGTGTCGGACGCCAAGTGGGACGCCGCTGATGCCCGTGGTGCCGGTGACGTCAAGGACCGCCTGGCGATCGGCGACAAGTATCTGGACAAGGGCACCCTGTATGTCGCCCAGTTCTCCGCCGATGGCACCGGCAAATGGCTCAAGCTGACGCCGGACGCCGTGACCCGGGATGGCCGTACCCTGGCCGAGGCTCTGGGGCTGGCGGCCGATGACCTGGCAGGCATCATCATCCACACCACCGATGCGGCTGACCTGATGGGGGCGACCCCGATGGACCGTCCGGAGTGGGGCGCGGTGGACCCGGTGTCCGGCGAGGTTTATATGACGCTGACCAACAACTCCAAGCGCACCGAAGAAGGCACTGACGCCGCCTTCACCAACGATGGCACCGCCATCGAGGAGCCGGGTGTCGGTTACAAGACCGCGCCGACCAACGCGGCCAATCCGCGTGGCAACAACGAGGCGGGGCAGATCATCCGCTGGCGTGAAGCGGGCGATCACACCGCCTTCGATTGGGAGATCTTCGTGTTCGGCGCAGCAGCCAGCGATGCCGACAACCTGTCCGGCCTGACCGAGATGAACGAGTTCGCCAGCCCCGATGGCCTCTACTTCGACGGCCGCGAAGGTCAGGACAGCATCCTGTGGATCCAGACCGACAACGGCTACGAAGGCATTACCGAGGTCACCAATGACCAGCTGCTGGCGGTCGTGCCGGCAGGGCTCGAGCAGGCCGAGGGGGACGCGGCCGTGATCGGTGCCGACAACCAGGCACAGCTCAAGCGCTTCGCGGTGGGCCCGAACGGTTGTGAAGTCACCGGTATCTTCACTACCCCGGACAAGACCGCGATGTTCATCAACATCCAGCACCCGGCCAACTGGCCGCAGAGCGATGATGCCACCGCCACGACCGACGGCAGTGTGCGTCCCCGCGCCGCGACCGTGGTCATTCAGCGCGAAGATGGCGGCCAGATCGGCGTCTGATGAAAGCCGCGCGCCAGGTGTGAATGTGAAGCCCCCGTATCGATGATGCGGGGGCTTTTTCATGTGTCTGGAGGTAGCGCCTTTTCGTCCCAGAACGCTCATCGTTCAAGAGAAAGGAGAGGGCCAACGACAACGGCCCCCACGCAAGCGTGAGGGCCGAGAGTTCATGAGCTTTGTGGTGTCCTGTCGTTGTCGAGCGCGATCAGGCCTTGGCAGCGTAGGCGAACAGCAGGGTTTCCTGCACGCTGATCGGCTCCGCGTCGCCGGCATCCAGCTGGGTGTAGTGGCCATCGCTTTCCAGGCGCCAGCTCTGGCAGTTGTCGACCAGGTAGGTGTCGAGGTCCTTGCGGATACGCTGGGCCAGCTTCTTGTCGAGCAGCGGGAAGCAGGTCTCGACGCGGTGGAACATGTTGCGCTCCATGTAATCCGCGCTGGAGCACCAGGTTTCTGGCTGACCGGCATTGTGGAAGTGGAAGGTGCGCGTGTGCTCGAGGAAGCGACCGATCACCGAGCGTACGCGGATGTTGTCGGAAATCCCCGGCACGCCAGGGCGCAGACAGCAGACGCCGCGGATGATCAGGTCACACTGCACGCCAGCACGCGAGGCGCGGTAGAGGGCGCGAATCAGCTTGGGCTCGGTCAGTGAATTGCATTTGACGATGATGTGGGCGCGCTTGCCCTTCTCGGCATTGCGCGCTTCACGGTCGATCATCTCCACCATGCGCTCGTGCAGCGTGAAGGGGGCGTGCAGCAGCTTCTCGATATCGCGCTGCTTGCCCATGCCGGTCAGCTGCTGGAAGACCTTGTGGACGTCCTCGCACAGTGTCTCGTTGGCGGTCAGCAGGCTGTAATCGGTATACAGACGCGCCGTCTTGGCGTGGTAGTTGCCGGTACCCAGGTGTGCATAGTGGCGCAGTTCGCCGTTCTCGCGTCGCACGATGTGCAGCATCTTGGCGTGGGTCTTGTAGGCCATCACGCCGTAGATGACGATGGCACCGGCTTCCTGCAGGCGTGAGGCCAGCTGCAGGTTGTCGGCTTCATCGAAGCGGGCGCGCAGCTCGATCACCACGGTGATCTCCTTGCCCTGGCGTGCGGCCTCGACCAGCGAGGAGACGATGTTGGAGTCGGCCCCGGTACGGTAGAGGGTCTGCTTGATGGCCAGCACGTTCGGGTCACGCGCCGCCTCGGCGAGCAGGTTCTCGACCGGGGAGAAGGACTGGAAGGGGTGATGCAGCAGGATGTCCTCGCGACGGATCGCATCGAACAGGCTGTTGTCGCCCTTGAGCGCCTTGGGAATGCCCGGGGTGAACGGGGCGTAGAGCAGGTCCTCGCGGCCGACGTCGCCGATGACTTCCATCAGGCGGTTGAGGTTGACCGGGCCCTTGACCTGATAGAGGTCGCGCGTCTCCAGATCGAACTGCTTGAGCAGGAAGGTGTAGAGCGCTTCCGGGCAGTTGTCCGCCACCTCGAGACGCACCCCGTCGCCGTAGCGGCGCGCCAGCAGCTCGCCGCGCAGCGCGGAGGCCAGGTCGGAGACATCCTCGGCATCCACCGAGAGATCGGCGTTGCGGGTCAGGCGGAACTGATAGCAGCCCTTGATCTTCATGCCCGGGAACAGCTCCTGGGCGTGAGCGTGGATCATCGAGGACAGGAAGACGTATTCGGTGTACCCCGGTTCGACCAGGCCGTCCGGGATGCGGATCAGACGCGGCAACGAGCGCGGAGCCGGCAGGATGGCCAGACCCCCTTCGCGACCGAAGGCATCCTTGCCTTCCAGCTCGACGATGAAGTTGAGGCTCTTGTTGACCAGGCGCGGGAACGGGTGCGACGGGTCGAGGCCGATCGGGCTGATGACCGGCTGGATCTCTTCCTCGAAGTAATCGCGCACCCAGGCCTTCTGGGCGTTGTTCCATTGATTGCGGCGGCGGAAGCGGATGTGCTGCTCTTCCAGTGCGGGGATCAGGTCCTCGTTGAGCATGCGGTACTGGCGTTCGACCTGCTCATGCGTGATGCGGGACACCTCATCGAGCACCTTGCTCGGCAGCATGCCATCACAGCCGGGGTCGGTGCGATCGAAGGCGATCTGATGCTTGAGACCCGCCACGCGAATCTCGAAGAACTCGTCCATGTTGGACGTGAAGATCAGCAGGAACATCAAGCGGTTGAGCAGTGGATGCGAGGTATCCTTGGCCTGTTCGAGTACGCGGATGTTGAACTGCAGGTTGGACAGCTCGCGATTGAAGTACAGCGCCGGATCAGCGAGATCAGCTTCGGGCGAGGGAGTGGCCTTGGCATGGATACCGGTACGCGTCCGGTTGACGCGCAGGGGCAGCGGTTCCTGAGCCGGCGGCTCATCCGTCGCCAGCTCGATCTCGCCTTCCCTTGGGGTGGATGCTGCCCGGGGGGCAGCATCCTTGTCGCGACTGTCAGCGACTTCCGGCAGGGTCGCCGTGTCGTTGTCGGTGTCTTGCTTGGGCGTCTGTTCCATCATCAACTCCATGATCCCGGTCAGCCGCATCCGCAATGGCCGGGGTTGTCAAAGGCGGTTTTTCTGCGCCAGCAATTCGGCCGCCTGGCGAGCAAAATAGGTGAGGATGCCGTCGGCCCCCGCACGCTTGAAGCACATCAGCGACTCGAGAATGACCTTGTCGGCATCCAGCCAACCGTTCTGGAAAGCGGCCATGTGCATGGCGTACTCGCCGCTGACCTGATAGGCGAAGGTCGGCACTTCCAGCTCGCGCTTCACGCGCGTTACCACATCAAGATAGGGCATGCCCGGCTTGACCATCACCATGTCGGCGCCCTCGGCGATGTCCATCGCCACCTCATGCAGGGCTTCGTCGCTGTTGGCGGGGTCCATCTGGTAGGTCTGCTTGTCGGCCTTGCCCAGATTGCCGCTCGAACCGACCGCGTCACGGAACGGGCCGTAATAGTTGGAGGCGTACTTGGCCGAGTAGGCCATGATGCGCGTGTTGATCAGGCCTTCCTGTTCCAGCATGTCACGGATGGAGCCGATGCGACCGTCCATCATGTCGGAAGGTGCCACGACATCGGCACCGGCTTCCGCATGTGACAGCGCCTGCTTGATCAAGGTCTCAACAGTGCGGTCGTTGAGCACGTAACCGTCTTCGTCGAGAATGCCGTCCTGGCCGTGAACGGTGTAGGGATCGAGCGCGACATCCGTGATGATGCCCAGCGTCGGAATGGCTTCCTTGAGTGCACGCACTGCACGCTGCACGAGACCATTGGCATTGTAGGACTCCTCGGCCAACAGGCTCTTGGCTTCAGCGTCTATCACCGGGAACAGCGCGATGGCCGGCACGCCGAGGGCATGCACTTCACGGCACTCTTCCACCAGTAGATCGATGGAGCGACGCTCGACACCGGGCATGCTGGTCACGGCTTCACGACGCTTTGAGCCTTCGAGAACGAAGACTGGCAGGATCAGATCATCAGCCGTCAGCTGATTTTCACGCATCAGGCGGCGAGAGAAGTCGTCCTTGCGCATACGGCGCATACGAGTCGCAGGAAACTGGCGCGGGGTACGTTGGCTCAAGAAATGCTCTCCGGGTCGGGTGGTCCGCTCCCGTGATGGTCGCAGGCAGTCTAGGTCTATAATATTTCATTGATATTACAGTGATGCCAGCGGTCATGGGGCAGGGCCAGTCACGTGAGGTGCCAGCAGGGACTGAACATGGCGACAAGGCGTCTGTCGGGCGACGAGAAGGCCTGGCTTGCGGCCTGCAAGTGGGTAGCCCGTGACGGTAGCCGTCGTCCCTGTGGCAGGGTCAATCCAGTATATCAGCGTTGACTTGTGGCCACAGGCGCAGGAGATGTGTCGCGGTGTCGCGCCTCATGCACGCCCACCTGGGTCGGGTGTAGTGGGGCTGCAAGACGACTCCGGACACCGCGGCAAGCCACCGGCACTAGCGTCTTGATGACATCCGAGTGGACGAGGGGCGGCACTTGAGTTGTGCCAGGGCCGCCCATAGTCTTGAGGAGATGCGCAGTGACATGCCTCGCCTGCACGCCTGTCACTGTCTGCCGCGTGGCGGCCGCGCATCTTCGCTGCCGCTGAAGCGTCTCGCGCCTGGCGTGATGCTAGGCATGAAATGAGGCTCGGCATTCGAATCAGTCACGCGCTTGTATTAGTCTTTTCTGACCTGTCCGGCAATCGCCGCGCACAGCTCATCGTCAATGGAGTAACCCATGACCAAGCAGGTAGCCCTGATCCTTTCCGGTTGCGGTGTCTTTGATGGCTCCGAGATCTATGAAACTACCCTGACGCTGCTGCGTCTCGATCAGCTGGGCATTGCCTATGAATGCTTTGCACCGGATATCGCGCAGCATCACGTGATCAATCACGGCACTGGCGACGAGATGGAGGAGACACGCAACGTGCTGGTCGAGTCCGCGCGTCTGGCACGTGGCAAGGTGCGCCCGCTGGAAGAGCTGTCAGCGGACGACTTCGATGCGCTGATCCTGCCCGGCGGCTTCGGCGCCGCCAAGAATCTGTGTGACTTTGCCGTCAAGGGCGAAGACCTCGAACTCGTCGCGGGCCTGCAGGAAGTGGTGCAGCCCTTCCATGCGGCCGGCAAGCCGATCGGCGTGATGTGCATCGCGCCGGTGATGGTGCCCAAGCTGCTGGGTGAGGGCATCTCGGTCACCATCGGCAACGATGCCAGTGTTTCCGGGGCGATCAGCGCCCAGGGCGGTCTGCACAAGAGCTGCGAGGTGACGGATATCGTCGTCGACGCCGCCAACCGTGTCGTCACCACCCCAGCCTATCTGCTGGCGGAGCGCATCAGCGAAGCGGCCCAGGGCATCTTCAAGCTGGTCGAGCGTATCGATAGCTGGATCGAGGACGACAAGGCGCGCGCCGCCGAGCAGGACTGATCTCGACATGCCAGTGCGTCTGTCGTGATAGAGCGCGCCTGGTGTGAGCAAATTCCTTGGAAGCATAAGCCCTTGGAAACAGAAAGCCCCGCCGGGTTACCGGCGGGGCTTTCTGTTTCTGATGCTCTGGTTCTGATGCTCTGTTTCTGGTGCCCGGATTCTCGAATACACGATTGCAGGCAGCCACGTTCAGGGCGTTTCCTGCGAGGCCTCATCGTCTGAGGCTGCACGCCGACGCTTGAAGAGGCGCGAGGCCAGAATGCCGACCTCGAACAGCAGCCACATCGGAATCGCCAGCAGCGACTGCGAGATCACGTCCGGCGGTGTCAGCAACATGCCGACCACGAAGCAGGCGATCACGATATAGGGGCGCTTCTTGCTCAGCGCCTCCACCGTGGTCGCGCCGGTCCAGATCAGCAGGAAGGTGGCGATGGGAATCTCGAAGGCCACCCCGAAGGCGAAGAACAGCTTGAGGACGAAATTCAGGTACTGATTGATGTCCGTCATGATCGCCACGTTCTCGGGGCCCGTGGTGGTGAAGAACTGGAACAGGAGCGGGAAGACGACATAGTAGGCGAAGGCCGCACCGGCATAGAACAGCAGGATGCTGGAAGCCAGCAGCGGTAGCGCCAATGCCTTCTCGTTCTCATAGAGGCCCGGCGCGATGAACGCCCAGGCCTGATAGAGCACGGCGGGAATCGCCAGGAACAGCGCCACCACCAATGTCAGCTTGAAGGGCGCCAGGAAGGGCGAGGCCACTTCGGTGGCGATCATCTGTGAACCCGGTGGCAGCAATGCCATCAGCGGTTCGGCGACATACAGGTAGATCTGGTTGGAGAAGCCGTACAGCGCGGCGAAGACCACCAGCACCACCAGGGTGGCGCGCAGCAAGCGCGAGCGTAGCTCGATCAGGTGCTCAATGAGCGGCGCATGTGCGGCGTCGCCCTGACCACCTGACGGTGAGGCATGTGGATCACTCATCAGGAACGTGGCTCTCGTGATTCACGGGTGTCGGAAGCAGTGCCCGGCTCAGTGGCCGGCGCACCATTCTCGGCAGGACGGGGGCTGGGGGCAGCGCCGGAAGCGCCTGCATCGCTGGGCGTGCTGGATTCGGTGATGCCACGCTCGACATCGCGTGCCTCGTTGCGCGCATGAGCGAGCGTCTCATCGAGCTGCTTCTTCTGCTCGTTGAGCGTCTGACGCAGTTCCTCGGCTTCCAGCTGGGCACTGATTTCCTGCTGAATGCCCGAGACACTGCGCTTGATGCGTCCCAGCCACAGACCCGCAGTGCGGGCGGCCCGGGGCAGACGCTCCGGGCCGAGCACGATCAGCGCCAGCAGCGCGATCAATGCCAGTTCAAAAAAGCCGATATCGAACATGCGGGTTACGAGCGCTTGTCAGCGGTATCGCGGCTCTCGGCCTCGACATCGATGGTGTCGCCACGCTTTTCCTCATGCGCGACCTTCTGCTGGGCAGTCGGCTCGTCGCTCTTCTTCTCTTCTTCCTTCATCGCGCCCTTGAAGCCCTTCACGGCACCGCCGAGATCAGAGCCGACGTTGCGCAGCTTCTTGGTCCCGAAGATCAGGATGATGATGCCGAGCACGATGAGAAGCTGCCAGATACTGATGCCACCTAACATGGGAAATTCTCCATTTGGGCCGCCGACACCGGGTCATTGGGCCTTGAGACTTGCAGGGTGCTGGCACCGCTGCCGGAAAGCCGACTTGCGCCGGAAGAATACGGGTCCTTCACTGGCCGCGAGCGGCCTTTTCATCATGACCGGAAACACCGAAGCGGCGTGCCAGCTCATCCAGCACTTCCTGATGATCCAGCCCCAGGTGCGACAGCATGACCAGTGAATGGAACCACAGGTCAGCGGTCTCACCGATCACGGCACGCTGCGAGTCCACGTCGTCGTGAGCGAAATCCTTGGCGGCCAGTACGGTTTCGGTCGCCTCTTCACCAATCTTCTCCAGTACCTTGTTGAGGCCCTTGTGATGCAGGCTCGCGACATAGGAGGAGGTCGGGTCAGCGTCGCGCCGTTCTGCCAGTACCACTGACAGACGGTTGAGAATATCACTCATGAATCATCATTCCTGAAAGCTTGGGTCTTGCGTTAAGTCATCGAGTTCTGCGCTGACGGCACGCCTGCATGGCAAACGGCACGGCGTGGGCAGGCGACTCAGGATGCAAGTGTTATATGTCATTCATATTGCACTGCGTCCCATGGAGCGGCAAGTTTCGTTGCGCGCCTAGCCAGACAGGCCATCATGCCTGTCTGCGGACTAGCGCCACAGCAATAACACGATTCCCAGTCCTGCGCCCACCAGTACTGCCACGGGCTGGGTCTGTGCCCAGGCCATCAGGGGCTGCCAGCCGAAGGCACCGGCCACCAGCAGCAGGCCTGCACGCAGCCGCCAGCTGGTGCTTGAGGCGTGATTTACCCGATCGCGCAGTGTGGTGATGGCCTCTGTCTGGCGCTGACGGGCGCGATGCTCTTCCTCGATGCGCTCCATGGCCTGGAAGGCCATCGCCGGCAGCTGCGGCAGCTGATGCGACAGCTCCGGGGCCTGCTTGACCATTTCAGCCCAGAACGCCTTGGGACCGGCGCGCTCCTTCATCCAGCGCTCCAGATAGGGACGGGCGGTGGCCCACAGGTCGAGGTCTGGATACAGCTGGCGGCCCAGGCCCTCGATGTTGAGCAGGGTCTTCTGCAGCAACACCAGCTGCGGCTGGACTTCCATGTTGAAGCGGCGCGCGGTTTGGAACAGCCCCAGCAGTACCTGGCCGAAACTGATGTCCTTGAGCGGCTTCTCGAGAATCGGCTCGCAGACGGCGCGGATGGCTGCGGCAAACTCGTTGGCGCGCGTGCCTTCGCCGACCCAGCCGGACTCGATGTGCAGCGCCGCGACCTCGTAGTAATCCTGGCGGAAGAAGGCCAGCAGGTTGCGGGCCAGATAATCCTGGTCCTCGCGGGTGAGGCTGCCGACGATACCGCAGTCGATGGCGATGAACTGCGGGTCGTGCGGGTTCTCGCGCGAGACGAAGATGTTGCCGGGGTGCATGTCGGCGTGGAAGAAGTTGTCACGGAATACCTGGGTGAAGAAGATCTCCACGCCGCGTTCGGCCAGCTTCTTGAGGTCGGTGCCCTGCGCGGTCAGCTCCTCGATATCGGCGACCGGAATGCCGCGGATGCGTTCCTGCACCATCACGCGGCGGCGCGTCAGTGGCCAGTGGATGGTCGGGACGTAGAGCAGCGGCGAGTCGAGGAAATTGCGCTTGAGCTGGGAGGTGTTGGCGGCCTCCTTGTGCATGTCGAGTTCGTCGAACAGCGTCGCCTCGTAGTCGGCGACGACCTCGACCGGGCGCAGGCGACGGGCTTCCGGCGAGACCTTCATCAACAGGCGCGCGAACATGTAGAGCAGGCCGATGTCCTTGCGCATCACTTCCTCGATGCGCGGGCGGATGACCTTGACCACCACATCCGAGCCATCGTGCAGGCGTGCCGCGTGGACCTGGGCGATGGAGGCTGAGGCCAGAGGCTGGGCCTCGAATTCGGCGAAGGCTTCCTCGACCGACATCTCGAGTTCCTGCTCGACCAGCTCACGCGCGACCTGGTTCTCGAACGGCGGCACCTGATCCTGCAGGCGCTTGAGTTCGTCGGCGATGTCCGGCGGCAGCAGGTCGCGGCGCGTCGAAAGCATCTGACCGAACTTGATGAAGATCGGGCCGAGGGCCTCGAGTGCCAGGCGCAGACGCTCGCCACGCGTGCGTCTGCCGATGGGGAATAGTCGCAGCGGCGACAGCTTGAGCAGCGGGCGCAGCAGAGCCGGTACGCGCCCCGGCGGCACCAGGTCGTCGAGGCGGTAGCGGGCGATGACCCACAGGATGCTCAGCAGGCGATAGAGTCTCACGACGGCTGGCACTCCTGCTCGGCAGGTTGAGGAGAGGTGGCGGCCTCGAGATGACGGCGCAGCCGCGCCAGACGCGCTTCGGTGCGATCCAGACACTGGGTCAGCTCGGTCAGCTCGTCGCGCGCGACACGCATCTGCGCCTGACCGGGCAGCCAGCGCGCTTCCTCGGTGAGATACTCGCGCAGGTCCAGCTCCAGCTCGCGGCGGCTGATCAAGCCGAAACGCCCGAGGCTGCGCAGGCCGCTGGCCAGGCTATGGCCGGGGGCTTCGCCGAACCATTCACTGAGCGCGCCTTCCCAGTCCAGGTCGAGGTCCATCACCAGGTCACGGGCGCTCTCCAGCAGATGGATGCGCCCACGCACGGCGAGGCGACCCTCGAACATCAGGCGCTCGATGGATTCACCCGACAGCAGGGCGGCGGCGGTCTCCATGTCGAGCTCCACCACCACATCGCCATCGCTCTCGTTGGCCTGTGGCAGGCGCAACAGGTGCAGGCCCTGCAGGTCGAAATGCACCAGCAGGTCGAAGGCGGGGCGTTCGACACGCACCAGCAGGCGTCGGCCTGCCAGTGCATTCAGGCGCGACGTCGAGGCCGGGTCGCGAGCGAGCAGCTGATTCAGCGTCCGCTCAGCGGTCGCCAACAGCAGGGGGGTCAGCAATGCCATGACAGCCTCAGAGCTTGATACCGCGGTGCAACGCGACGATGCCGCCCGTCAGGTTGGTGTACTCGACGCGCTCGAGACCGGCCTCTTCCATCATGCCGGCCAATGTCTTCTGGTCGGGGTGCATGCGGATGGACTCGGCCAGGTAGCGGTAGGAGTCGGCGTCGCCGGCGACCATCTCACCCATCTTGGGCAGCAGCCGGAAGCTGTACTGGTCATAGGCGGTGGAGAGCAGCGGATTGACCGGCTTGGAGAATTCCAGCACCAGCAGGCGGCCGCCCGGCTTGAGGATGCGCTGCATGGAGCGCAGGGCCTTGGCCTGGTCGGTGACGTTGCGCAGCCCGAAGGCGATGGTGATGATGTCGAAGGTGTTGTCCGGGAAGGGCAGGGCCTCGGCATTGGCCTGCACGTATTCGACGTTGCCGCCGACGCCACGGTCGAGCAGCTTGTCGCGGCCGACGTTGAGCATCGAGGCATTGATGTCGGCGAGCACCACGCGGCCTTTCGGGCCGACCAGACGCGAGAACTTCAGCGTCAGGTCGCCGGTGCCACCGGCGATGTCCAGCACCGACTGACCGGGACGGGCGCCGGCACGCTCCAGGGTGATGCGCTTCCACAGACGGTGGATGCCGAACGACATCAGGTCATTCATCACGTCGTACTTGGCGGCGACACTGTGGAAGACATCCGCGACGCGGCCTGCCTTCTCGTCCACGGCAACTTCCTGATAACCGAAGTGAGTCGTACGCTTGTCCATGACTTCCCCTGTTGTGACGCCGCCGTGGCGACGTCAGCACGATATGGTGAGCTTTCGCAGTGGCTCGATTGTAACCGCTGGCCAGCGGACTGTCTTTTGGCAAGACGTCGACTCGGACATCTTGCCGTGCCCATTGGCATCAGTGGCTTACAGCTGGTTGAGCGGAATGCCCAGTGGCTCGCGCGAGGCGCCGGCCTCTTCCAGCTGACGCAGGTAGTAGGCCCACATGGCGTCGCGGCGATTGGCCAGTTCCCACAGGTATTCCCAGGTATACAGGCCGCTGTCATGGCCATCATCGAAGTGCAGCTTCAGCGCGTAGCGACCGCTCTGGGTGATGTTGGCCAGTCCGACGTAGCGCATGCCGACCTGCAGGGTTTCCTGGCCGACACCGTGGCCACGCACTTCCGCCGATGGCGACATCACGCGCAGGAATTCGGTGCTCAGGCGGAAGCTCTGACCATCGGCGTAGCCCAGCTCCAGTTCGCGCTCTGACTTGTGGTAGTGCACGCGTGTCGGTACCGGGGCCTCTTCGCCATTGCGGGCATGGCGCTCGTTGAGGCGGTAGTCGCGCTGCTGGCCGCTGGTATCAGCGTCGTGGGACGCGGCGGCGTCCTTGGGGGTGTCGTGGCTCATCGGGGCATCCTCGGGCTTGCATGCCGCGCGGCGGCGTGTGGGCGCAGGGCGGCATGGCGAAGGCAATAGGCGTCGAGCGCGGCGCTTGGCCGGTCGATATGTCTTGTGCGCATGATGCACTGACGCCCGATCCGGGCCAAGCCGGATCGGGCGTCAGAAGTCCCCTCAGGAACGGGTCTGGCTTCCATGAGGGGCTGTCAGGCGCGTGAGCGTGTCGTCAGAGGATGTAGCGCGACAGGTCTTCATCACGCGCCAGATCACCCAGGCGGGCATCGACGTAGGCGGCATCGACCTTGAGTTCGCCTGGCTGATCGCCACCCTCGTAGGAGATCTCTTCCAGCAGACGCTCCATCACGGTGTGCAGGCGACGGGCGCCGATGTTCTCGGTGCCTTCGTTGACCTGATAGGCGATCTGCGCGATGCGCTCGATGGCGTCATCCGCGAAGCTCAGCTCGACGCCTTCGGTCGCCAGCAATGCCTTGTACTGACGGATCAGGGCGGCGGATGGCTCGGTCAGGATGCGCTTGAAGTCTTCCGGCGTCAGGGCGTTGAGCTCGACACGGATCGGCAGACGGCCCTGCAGCTCCGGAATCATGTCCGACGGCTTGGACAGGTGGAAGGCACCGGAAGCGATGAACAGGATGTGGTCGGTCTTGACCATGCCGTGCTTGGTGGACACGGTGGAGCCCTCGATCAGCGGCAGCAGATCGCGCTGCACGCCTTCACGGGACACATCGCCGCCACTGCCGGATTCGCCACGCTTGGCGACCTTGTCGATCTCGTCCAGGAAGACGATGCCGTTCTGTTCGACGGCCTCGATGGCACGGCTCTTGAGGTCTTCATCGCTGACCATTCTGGCCGCTTCTTCCTCGTGAACCAGCTTGAGCGCTTCCTTGACGGTGATGCGACGGCTCTCTTTCTGCTGCTTGCCCATGTTGGAGAACATGGACTGCAGCTGGCTGGTCATCTCTTCCATCCCCGGCGGGGTGGCGAAATCGAGACTCTGGCTGGCCGGGCTCAGCTCGATGTCGATTTCCTTGTCGTCCAGCTGGCCTTCGCGCAGCTTCTTGCGGAACATCTGGCGCGTGCTGCTGTTGTTGGCGGCAGCGTCGTACTCTTCGCCACGCACACGCGGCAGCAGGGCGTCGAGGATGCGCTCTTCGGCGGCATCCTCGGCCTTGTCGCGCACTTCCTTCATGGCGTCTTCGCGCACCAGCTTCATCGCGACCTCGACCAGGTCGCGGATGATGGATTCCACATCACGGCCGACATAGCCGACCTCGGTGAACTTGGTCGCCTCGATCTTGAGGAAGGGCGCGCCGGCCAGCTTGGCCAGACGACGAGCGATCTCGGTCTTGCCGACACCGGTCGGGCCGATCATCAGGATGTTCTTCGGCGTGACTTCCGGACGCAGGTCGTCATCGAGCTGCATGCGGCGCCAGCGGTTGCGCATGGCAACCGCCACGGCGCGCTTGGCTTCAGGCTGACCGACGATGTGCTGATCGAGGGCGTTGACGATTTCCTTCGGGGTCATCTGGGACATCTCAGGACAGCTCCTCGATGATGGCATTGTGGTTGGTGAAGACGCAGATATCGGCCGCGATGGAGATGGACTTCTCGGTGATCTCGCGGGCGGAAAGCTCGGTATTCTCGATCAGGGCGCGGGCAGCGGCCTCGGCGTAGTTGCCACCGGAGCCGATGGCCAGCACGCCGTGCTCGGGCTCGACCACGTCACCGTTGCCGGTGATGATCAAGGAGGCATGCTTGTCGGCGACTACCAGCATGGCCTCCAGCTTGCGCAGGGCGCGGTCTGAGCGCCACTCCTTGGCAAGTTCCACGGCGGACTTCACCAACTGGCCCTGATACTTCTCGAGCTGCGCTTCGAAGCGTTCGAACAGCGTGAAGGCATCGGCGGTACCGCCGGCGAAACCGGCCAGTACCTGATTGCGATACAGACGACGCACCTTGGCGGCGTTGCCTTTCATGACGGTGTTGCCAAGGGATACCTGGCCGTCACCAGCCAGGGCGACCTGGCCGTTGCGACGCACGGAGACGATCGTGGTCATGGATAACTCCTGAGAGAGCATGCCGGCGATTGGAATAAGGTGAACGGGGCCGGGCATGGCATTTCTGGGCAGACGAGGCCGTGGCCTCGTCGCGTAAAACGGGTGGTGATCGTCAGCCTGGCGCTTGCCACTGCTTGCCGCGATCCTGCACCGCCTGGCGGGCGGCACGCGGGCCTGATATCTCACCGGAATGCTGTAGATGGGGGCGCCGATACGGGTTTCAAGTCATCGGCGACTCAGCGTTGACGGCGAGCGGCTCTGGTCTGTGCCCTCATGCAACGGGCCCGCTCAAGGGATGAGCGGGCCCGTCTGTCGCAAGGCTCACGCCTGGCTTACTGCAGCTTGATCAACAAGGGCTCGATGCCCTGGGTGTTCATCAGGTCCTGGGCGCGATTGAGCTCGCGGGTGTCCTTGTAGGGGCCGACCTGCACCCGGTGCCAGACGGTACCGCCGGAGGCATTGACGTCACTGACCTTGGCCAGCAGGCCAAGGTCCTTGAGCTTGCCGGCCAGCTTCTTGGCATCGCTCATCTCGCGGAAGGACGCCGCCTGCAACATGTAGTTGGTCAGCGAGGCCTCGGACTTCTTGGTGCTCTCGGCGCTGCCCGGACGCGGCGTGGACTTGTACTCATCCACCTTGGGCGCGATCACCTCGGTTTCCGGCAGCAGGGTGTAGAACTCGAAGGTCGGCATGTTGCCGGCCGACTCTTCAGCGGCTTCCTTCTGCTGCTGGTTGCCCTGTTTGGCGGCCTGCTGCCCGTTCTGCTGTCCGTTCTGCTGCGTGTTGGCCTTGGGCACGATGGCCGCGACCGGCAGACGCGGGGCCTGTTTCTCGAAGTACTGCGCGAGAGCGAAGCCGGCGATCAGACCGATGATGCCCCACAGCCAGCCGGGCAGACCACGACTCTGGCTGGCAGCGGGTTGCCGACGGGGGCTCGCCCCCTGACGGGAGGCGGGCTTCTTGTTGGCGGGGCGGCGAGCAGCCATGGCTTACATCTCCTCGGGAGCGCTGACACCCAGCAGGGCCAGGCCGTTGCGGATGACCTGAGCGGTCGCCAGACCCAGCGCCATGCGCGCATTGCGGGTCGCGTCGTCCTCGACCATCACCTTCACCGCGTTGTAGCAGGTATGGAAGTCGGAGGAGAGGTCCTGCAGGTACTGGGCGACCTGCTGCGGCTCGCGCACCTTGGCGGCGTGGGCGACGACGTCCGGGAACTGTGCCATGCGATTCATCACGGCCTTTTCCTGGTCGCTGGTCAGCAGGGAGAGCTGCGCCATGGCCAGGGCTTCGTCGAAGGGCTTCTCTTCGCGGCTGGCCTTGCGCAGCACGCTGTGCACGCGGGCATGGGCGTACTGGATGTAGTAGACCGGGTTGTCATTGGACTGGGAGCGCGCCAGGTCGATGTCGAAGGTCAGCTGGGAGTCGGCGCGACGTGCTGCCAGGAAGTAGCGGGTCGCGTCGCGGCCGACTTCCTCGATCAGGTCGCGCAGGGTCACGTAGCTGCCGGCACGCTTGGACAGCTTCACTTCCTCGCCGGAGCGCATCACGGTGACCATCTGGTGCAGCACATAGTCCGGCCAGCCCTTGGGAATGTCCGCCTGCAGAGCCTGCAGACCGGCGCGCACGCGGGTCACGGTGGAGTGGTGATCGGCACCCTGCTCGTTGATGACCTGGGTGAAGCCACGCTGCCACTTGTCGAGGTGGTAGGCAACGTCGGGCAGGAAGTAGGTGTAACCGCCGTCACGCTTGCGCATCACGCGGTCCTTGTCATCACCGAAGTCGGTGGTACGCAGCCACAGGGCGCCGTCGTCTTCATAGGTATAGCCGTTGTCGACCAGGCGCTTGACGGTCTCCTCGACCTTGCCGTCGCGGTAGAGCGAGGACTCGAGGAAGTAGACATCGAATTCGACGCCGAAGGCCTTGAGGTCCAGATCCTGCTCGTGGCGCAGGTAGGCGACGGCGAAGACGCGGATGGCCTCAAGGTCATCGGTATCCGCGGCGCCGGTCACCTGCTTGCCATCGGCTTCGACGGTGTCGCCGGCCATGTAGGAGGCGGCCAGTTCTCTGATGTAGTCACCGCGATAGCCATCGGCCGGCCAGCTGGCATCATCCGGGCCCAGGCCCTTGGCGCGCGCCTGGACGGAGAGCGCCAGATTGTTGATCTGGGCGCCGGCGTCGTTGTAGTAGAACTCGCGCGTGACGTCGTGACCGGTGGCGGCCAGCAGGCGGCACAGCACGTCGCCGACTGCGGCCCCGCGGCCGTGACCGACGTGCAGCGGGCCGGTCGGGTTGGCGGAGACGAACTCGACCTGCACCTTCTCGCCGGCACCCACGTCGCTGTGACCGAAGCTGTCGCTTTCACTGAAGACGCGACGCACGATGTCGGCTACCGCACCGGTGTCAGCGAAGAAGTTCAGGAAACCGGGGCCGGCGATCTCGACCTTGGAGACGGCATCGGAGGCCGGCAGCGCCGCGATCAGCTTCTCGGCCAGATCGCGCGGCTTCATGCCGGCGGCCTTGGACGTCATCATCGCCAGGTTGCTGGCGTAGTCGCCGTGGCTCTTGTCCTTGGTCGGGTCGACCTTGATCTGCGGGCTGGCGTCGGCGGGCAGGGTGCCGTCGGCCTTGAGGGTTTCCAGGGCCTGGCCCAGCAGTTCGATGATCGTCTCTTTCATGGAATATCGGTCTCTTCACGGCTCGGGTCGCACCGCGTGCCATACAGCAGGCGGTTGCAGGCATCAGGCCTGCGGGCAATGGGGGAGTGCGGATGATGCTGCACGATGGCGGGCATTATCACCGATCCTGCGGTTTGCATAAACCGTCGTGATCAATCGCGCCGCATTCCGCGCCCTGCAGGGATAGTGGTCAGTTCATCGCAAGTGGCGTTGAGGGCTGTCACACCGCTTGGGTATCACTCAGGCCATGCCGATGGGATCGACATCCAGCGACCAGCGCAGGCGGCGTGCGTCGCGGTCCTGTTCACAGAGCGTCACCAGCCAGGCCGCCGCTTCATGCAATGGGCCGCGTTTCGCACAGCGCAACAGCAATTGGGCGTGATAGCGATTCTGGCGACGCTCCATCGGTGCGGGCACCGGGCCGAGGCAATCCACCTTGAGATTGGCAGCCTCGAGGTGCTGACGCAGGGCACCACCGACCTTCAACAGCCACTGTTCGACCTGTTGCTGGTCTGTGGCCTCGGCGCGCAGTAGCGCCAGATGGCTGAACGGCGGCAATTGCGCGATGCGGCGCTCCTCCAGCAGCTCGCCGGCCAGCTGTGGGTAGCCGGCCTGGATCAGTGTCAGCAGGTTGGGGTCTTCCGGATGGCGGGTCTGGATCAGTACCTCACCGGGGCGTTCGGCGCGTCCGGCCCGCCCCGCGACCTGCACCAGCAGCTGGGCGGACTGCTCAAGCGCGCGGAAGTCGGCGGCATAGAGGCCACTGTCGGCGTTGACCACCACCACCAGGGTGACGTGGGGAAAGTGGTGGCCCTTGGCCAGCATCTGGGTGCCGACCAGCAGGCAGGGCTCGCCGCGTCGAATCACTGCCAGCGCCTCGCTCATGGCGTCCTTGCGCTGAGTGCTGTCGCGGTCGATGCGCAGTATCGGTACGTCGGGGAATTTCTCGCCGAGCAGCTCTTCGGTGCGCTCGGTGCCCGCGCCCTGCGGACGAACGTCGCCGCTACCGCAGGCCGGGCAGGCGTCCGGCAGCGGGCGGGTGCGTTCGCAGTGATGGCAGGTCAGCTGCGGGGGATGGCGATGCAGGGTCATGCGTGCGTCGCAGTTGTCACATTCGGCGATCCAGCCGCAGGCATGGCAGGTCAGGGTCGGCGCGAAGCCGCGTCGATTGATGAACACCAGTACCTGATCGCCCTGGGCGAGGCGTTTCTCGATGGCCTCCAGACTCTGGGTCGAGAGGCCGCCCAGCGTCATGCGGCCGCGCAGGTCGACGGGGTGCAGGCGCGCCGGCTGGCTGCGGCCGGCGCGCTTGAGCAGGTGCAGATGCGTGAAGCGCCCCTCGCGGGCATGGCGCAGGCTTTCCAGAGACGGCGTGGCGCTGCCGACCACCACGGGTATGCCTTCCTGCTTGCCGCGCACCAGCGCCAGATCGCGGGCGTGATAGCGCAGCCCGTCCTGTTGCTTGAAGGAGCCATCGTGCTCCTCGTCGACGATGATCACCCCGAGGCTTGCCATCGGCGTGAAGATGGCGGAGCGGGTACCGATCACGATGCGTGCCCGGCCGCTGCGGGCGGCTTCGAAGCCATCGAGACGTTCGCCATCGCTGACGCCGGAGTGCAGCATTACCTGCGGTACGCGAAAACGCTTGCGGAAGCGCTCCAGTGTCTGCGGCGTCAGGCCGATCTCGGGTACCAGCACCAGCGCCTGGCCGCCGCGGTCCAGCACCGCCTCGATCAGCTGCAGGTAGACCTCGGTCTTGCCGGAACCAGTCACGCCTTCCAGCAGCGTGGGTGAGAAGTGACTCAGACCGTCGTGCAGGCGCGAGAGGGCACGGCCCTGTTCATCATTGAGGGCAAGGCTGGGCTCAGCAAGAACCCCCTTGCTGGCCTGCTCCGGCGTGGCGCCGGTGACGGGTTCCTCGCGCGATTCGATGTAGCCGCGGCCGCGCAGAGTCTCCAGCTGCTGGCGGGTGAAGCCCTGGGCGGTGATGGCGCTGTGCACCAGGCCATGGCGATGCTGCGCGAGCAGCTCCAGCAGCGCGATCTGGCGGGTGGCTCGCCCCAGGCTTGCCGGCTCGGTGGCGCGCCCTTTGTCGGTCAGCGTCCAGCGTTCACGGGTACGCGCCTCCAGGGCGCGCCCCTGACGCAGCAGCGAGGGCATCGCCTGGGCGAAGGTATCGCCGAGCGAGTGCTGGTAATAGCGCGCGGTAAACTGACATATCCACAACCAGTCGGCCGGGAGCGGTTCGTCATCGATGACTTCGCTGACAGGCTTGAGCTTGTCGATGGGGAAGCTTGAGTCGCTGCGCAGTTCGGCGATCACCCCGACCAGCTGGCGACGCCCGAATTCGACGCGCACGCGCAGGCCCACCTGCCAGCCGTGGCGGGGCAGCTGGCGGGATGGCAGATAGTCGAACAGATCGCGCAGCGGGCCGGGGATCGCGATGCCCAGCACACGTCCCGGCAGGTGAGTTGCAGTCTTGTCGGTAGTGTCAGGCACGCAAGGTATCCGGATATGAGGTGATATGAGGCGTTCAGTAAAACGGGAATATGCCGTGGCACGCAGTCTACAGAGTGTTGCCCGCAATAAACGGTACAAAGTTTGGTCTTGCGGCAGATGACTGGTAAAATGCGCGGCCTTCCGTCGGAAACGGCGGAATGACCGGTTCAATCCAAAACCCGTGTACGGTGCCTGGCAAGTGATCAGGTGGCGGTGCACAGCGACCTGAGGTTACACATCATGAAACAGGGTATCCATCCGGACTACCAGCGCCAGACCGCAACTTGCTCCTGCGGCGCGCAGCACGAAATCGGTACCACTTCCAAGCAGACTTTCGCGCTTGACGTGTGCTCCGAGTGCCACCCGTTCTACACCGGCAAGCAGAAGCAGGCTACCACCGGTGGTCGCGTCGAGCGCTTCAACAAGCGTTTCGGTGCTGCCATCAAGCGCTGATACCTTCAGCTGCTTGTCGCTTTCATGGCGCTGCGCATCTTGCAGCGCCATGGACGAAAAACCCGCTCACGAGCGGGTTTTTTTGTGCCTGTCATTCAGGCCACTCTGAAGAGAGCCGCAACCACGCCAGCCGGTCCGGGATGCCCTTGGTAAGACGTCACCCCTGCGCTGCGGTTGCTGAAAGGAAAGATTGTTTCCGATTTGGCACTTTTTCTACTCTGTCTCTGCATCAAGCGCGCCGGAAAGACGGGTTGCGTCAGTGAGCGGTCGAAAATCGAGAATCTTGCGCGAATCGTGGCGTCATCTCGGGCTGAAATCGGCGCGAGAGACGGTCAGCGATAAGCAAAGGTTTATGGCTGGGCAGGGCATCCATAACGTTAGACGAATGGCTAAAACATTTTTTAAACGAACGTTTTAAAGTCATGCATAACAGCAAGTTGCGTCGGTTGTTCAGGGGTGTCTTTTTCTATATTCTTGAGCAGCCAACCCCCCGCCAAAATACCGGATGACACGCATGTCTGATGCCATGAAGAAAGCAGCACTGCAATATCACGCCGAACCGATTCCCGGAAAGCTCTCCATCGAGCTGACCAAGCCGACCGAGACC
Organism: Cobetia sp. cqz5-12; assembly: GCF_016495405.1. Classification (NCBI taxonomy): domain Bacteria; kingdom Pseudomonadati; phylum Pseudomonadota; class Gammaproteobacteria; order Oceanospirillales; family Halomonadaceae; genus Cobetia; species Cobetia sp. cqz5-12. The sequence continues at coordinate 3,751,353 of NZ_CP044522.1, read as the reverse complement.
GCCAAGCACCTGGCGCTGGCCTACAGCCCGGGCGTTGCCGAGCCGTGCCGCGAAATCGCCGCCGACCCGGAAAATGCCTACCTGTACACCGGCAAGGGCAATCTGGTCGCCGTCATCTCTGACGGGACTGCCATCCTTGGCCTGGGCAATCTGGGGCCGCTGGCTTCCAAGCCGGTCATGGAAGGCAAGGGCGTGCTGTTCAAGCGCTTCGCTGGCATCAACTCCGTCGATGTCGAAGTGGATGCGGAAAGTCCGCAGGCCTTCATCGACACCGTGCGTCGCATCCACACCACCTACGGTGGCATCAACCTGGAAGACATCAAGGCACCGGAGTGCTTCGAAGTCGAACAGGCGCTGATCGAACAGTGCAACATCCCGGTCTTCCATGACGATCAGCACGGTACCGCCATCGTCACCGCGGCCGGCATGCTCAATGCCCTGGACATCGCCGGCAAGAAGCTGGAAGACGCGCGTATCGTCTGCCTGGGCGCCGGCGCTGCCGCCATCGCCTGCATGAAGCTGCTGGTGGCCAGTGGTGCCAAGGTCGAGAACATCTTCATGCTCGACCGCAAGGGCGTGATCCACAGCGGCCGGGACGACCTGAACCAGTACAAGGCGATGTTCGCCACCGAGACCGAGCTGCGCACGCTGGACGACGCCATCGATGGCGCCGACGTCTTCGTCGGTCTGTCCGGTCCGAACCTGCTCAAGGCAGAGCAGCTCAAGAAGATGTCCGCCAATCCGATCGTCTTCGCCTGCTCCAACCCGGACCCGGAGATTCACCCGGATACCGCTCGCGAAGCACGCCCGGACGTCATCATGGCGACAGGTCGCTCCGACTACCCGAACCAGGTCAACAATGTGCTGGGCTTCCCGTTCATCTTCCGTGGCGCGCTGGATGTGCGTGCGACGCGCATCAATGAAGAGATGAAGCTGGCCGCCGTTCACGCCCTGAAAGACCTGGCGCGTGAGCCGGTCAGCCAGGATGTACTGGATGCCTACGAGATCGACAGCCTCGAATTCGGCCCGGGTTACATCATCCCGACGCCGATGGACTCGCGTCTGCTCGAGCGTCTGCCGGCAGCCGTGGCCCAGGCGGCCATCGATTCCGGTGTGGCGCGCAAGCCGTACCCGGCGCACTACCCGCTGACCAGCACGGATCAGGTCTACGGTTAAACGTCAGCGGTCGGATGGCCGGTTGGCGGCGTCGCTTGAGCGACGCAAGACATGAAAAAGCCCTCGTCGGAGTTTCCGGCGAGGGCTTTTTGTTGGTGGCTGCTTTCAGCCTAGAGCCATGAGCCGCGAGCCATGAGCCACCAGCGACTGGCGTCTGGGCATGCAGGCGTCAGGCCTGTGCTCAGAAGCTGTAGAGGATGGAAGCCGCCGTGGTGGTGTCAGTCTTGGCATCCGACTCGTCGGGCGGGTTGGTGTTGTTCTCGATCTCATGGGAAAGCTTGAGGGCGAGGCTTGCATTGATGGCGACCGTCAGCGCGGTATAGCTGCGACTGATCACGTTCTCGCGCGTGGCCTCTGCCGAGAACTGCTGCTCGAACTTGGAGGTATCGGACAGCTGCCAGCGGTAGTCCATCGCGCCATAGCCCAGCAGGTAGTTCTCGTGATCCCCTGCCGTGATGTCATCGAAGCGATAGCCCGGCCCGGCCTCGAGGGAGAGGTTGTGCTCGGGGCCATCCAGTATCGTGATGCCTTCACCGACGATGGAGGTGACCTGATGGTTGTAGCCGGAGAAGCGCTCCTTCTCCCAGCGCAGCAGCCCGAAGGCGTAGTGATCATCGCTGAGGTCATAGCGCTCGCGCTGGCCGACCAGGTATTTGTCGGTTGTGGTCTCGCCACTGCTGGAGACGTGCTTGGCCTCCACACGGAAGGTGTGGGTCCAGGGTTTCAGGTGCCAGGACAGGCTGGTCTTGCCCAACAGGGTCTCGCTGTTCGAGTTGCCCGACAGTTTGGTGAAGCCCAGCTCGGCCTGGCCGCTGAAGGGCTCAGAGTCCTCGCTGGCGGGTGGCGGTGCATAGAAGAGGTCGTCTGCGACAGCCGTGTCGAGGGGAAGCAGGGCCAGGCACAGAAACGCGGTCCTGCGCAGTGTGGGCAATGGGTGAAGCATGCGAACTCCGGCATGTTTGAGGCATGACATCATCATCGGCAATGTGGCTGCGAGATGACGCTTGCTGAGCGAGGCGGTCTGGCGCGTCATACGGACGCTACCAGTGGATCGCGATACGGGGGAGCCTTGCGAGTGCTCAGATGGCAGAAGAGCGACCAGCGGCCGCTCTTCCTTGGGCTCTCCCCCTGCCGATGAGGCTGGCAGGCGAGGTCTGGAGATCAGATCAGAAGATGGCCTCGAAAGTTCCGGTGCCTTCCGAACCGCTTTCCTGCTCCAGCTCCTTGCGGATGGTGCGTTCCTGATAGGGCGGCAGATTATCCTTGCGGAACAGCTCACTGATGCCGCCGGACTGACCGCTGCGCAGGCGCTTGCCGGTGTCCGGGTCGATGGTCGCCGTCACGATGTTGTCCGGACGCTCCATGGTGGAGGACGGCATGCCCTTGAGGGCGCCGCGCATGTAGTCGACCCAGATGGGCAGGGCGGCCTGGGCGCCATACTCGGCCAGGGTGTCGTTGGAGTCCTTGCCGACCCATACCGTGGCCACCAGCTTGCTGTTGAAGCCGGAGAACCAGGCATCGCGCTGGTCGTTGGTGGTACCGGTCTTGCCGGCCAGGTCATCACGACCCAGCGCCAGGGCACCACGGCCAGTACCGCGCTTGATGACATCCTGCATCATGTCACGGATCAGATACATGGATTCGGGTGAGGCGACGCGCTCGGCCAGCGGGTATTGGCGACCGTCACGATTGACGGTGACCATGCCCGGCGCACAGTTGGCGCAGGCTACCGGCGGATGCGCTTCATAGTCAGTCTCGTCATCGCCACGCGTGATGGTATCGATGTACCAGGGCTCGACACGGAAGCCGCCATTGGAGAGCACGGCATAGCCGCGTGCCATCTCCAGCGGGGTCAGCGAGGCGCTGCCCAGTGCCAGGGACAGACCATTGGGCAGCTCGTCACGCTGGAAGCCCAGCTTGACCAGGAAGTCGAGCGTCTTGTCGAGGCCGACCGTCTGCAGCAGACGCACGGAGACCAGGTTCAGCGAGCGGTACAGCCCCACGCGGATGCGGGTCGGGCCGGTGAACTTGCCGCCGGCATTTTCCGGACGCCACACCTTGCCACCATCCTGAAGCACGACAGGGGCGTTGTTGATGATGGTGGCCGGAGACATGCCGGCCTGTTCGAGCCCGGACAGATAGACGAACGGCTTGAAGATCGAGCCTGCCTGGCGGCGTGCCTGAATCGCGCGGTTGAACTTGCTGGCGGAATAGCTGAAGCCACCTTGCAAGGCGAGGATGGCGCCACTTTCCGGGTCCAGCGAGACGATGGCGGATTGCGCGTCCGGCAGCTGGCCCAGACGGTAGCCGTCGTCCTGCTTGATCACGCGTACCAGATCACCGGCCTTGGCGATCTCGGCGGCCGAGCCCGGTACGCCGCCACGCCATTTGGCGCTCTTGTACTCGCGTGCCCACTTCAGACCGTCCCAGTCGAGAGTCACGGCGGTGGCGTCGGCCAGCAGTACCTTCATCTGCTTGCCGGTGCTTTCCACCACGATGGCGGCCTTCAGCGGGCCGTAATCCGGGGTACGGTCGAGCACTTTCAGCCAGTTCGAGACATCACGGTCGATGCCGGCGATACGTTTCTCGCTCTTCTGGGCCGCCTGCTTGGCGGTTTCCAGTACTTCCGGCGACTTGGAGAGCTCTTCCTCGAGGCCAGCCTGATCGGTCTGGTCCTGGGCTTCCGCCAGGGAGGCTGCGATGTCGGATTCCTCGACCCCGCGCCAACCGTGGCGAGTATCGTAGGCGATCAGCCCCTTGATCAGTGCGTCGCGTGCCATTGGCTGCAGCGAGCTGTCCAGCGTCGTGGTGATGCGGACGTTGTCGGTGTAGGCCTTGTCGCCGAAACGATCGACGGCGAAGCTGCGTGCCATTTCCGCGACGTAGGGTGCCTGGACCTCTGGTCTGGAGTAGTGGCGTGCCGCGGTGATCGGTGCCTTGACGGCTTCGTCATAGGCCTGCGGCTCGATGTAACCCAGCTCCTTCATGCGCAGCAGGATCCAGTTGCGACGGATCAGCGCGCGCTGCGGGTTGGTCAGCGGGTTGAAGCTCGACGGCGCCTTGGGCAGGCCGGCCAGCATGGCCTGCTCGGCCAGGGTCAGCTCATCCAGTGACTTGTCGTAGTAGGTGCGCGCAGCGGCGGCGATCCCGTAGGCACGATGGCCCAGGAAGATCTTGTTGACGTAGAGTTCCATGATCTCCTGCTTGGAGAGGATCTCTTCCATCTGCAGGGACAGCAGGATCTCGCGAATCTTGCGCGTGAAGGTCTGGTCCAGCGTCAGCAGATAGTTGCGTGCCACCTGCATGGTGATGGTACTGCCACCGGACTGGATGCTGCCGCTGGAGGCCAGTTGCACGGCCGCGCGCGCCAGCCCCTTGGGGTCGATGCCCGGGTGGGAGAAGAAGTTGCTGTCCTCGGCGGCGAGGAGGGCGTCGACGAAGGTCTCGGGAATCTCGTCGTAGGTGACCGGGATGCGGCGCTGGTCACCGTATTCGCCGATCAGCTTGCCATCGCGGGTATAGATGCGCAGCGGCGTCTGCAGCTTGGTATCCTGCAGCTGATGGACGTCGGGCAGGCCTGGCGAGAAGTACAGCGAAGCGCCAACGATGGCCAGAAGTCCCGCGGCACATAGTGATAGCAGCAGCCAGAACACTGGCGAAAATAGTCGTCTCAATAGCTTCATGGGCAAGACAGGGTCCGTGGGTAAGAAAAGCGAGTGGCTGCGCGGGATTGGCAATTCCATTGCTGGGGCATTATAAGTAGCGGGTTCAGATGCGGCCAGCGTTGAACCCTGACTTGCGCGTCTGTTGTGTTATTCTGGGAAACATAATGTAACATCCTGGAATGATAGAGGGTGTCGCGGCAACGTCGTCAGGGAACCGGCGGCCAGCCAGTCTGGCAAGATCGTCATCAGAGCAGGGGAACGCCAATTGCTGGGACTCAAATCCGCCGGCAAGGGACTCATCGGGGTCGATATCACGTCGGCCACGGTGAAGCTCCTGGAACTGTCCAGGCAAGGAAATCGATACCAGATCGATAGCTATGCGGTGCGTCCACTCAAGGAAGGCGCAGTCGTCGAGCGACGTATACGGGACATGGACGAAGTCGTGCTGGCCATCAAGCGCGCGGTCGAGCAGGCACAGCCGCGCTCGAAGCGTGCCGTGGTCGCGGTTCCCGCGAGCGCAGCCATCACCAAGACACTGAGCTTCCCGGCCAATCTCGCCGATGACGAGATCGAACAGCGCATCGCGCTCGAGTCCGAGAAGCACTTTCCCTTTCCGCTGAACGATGTCGCGTTCGACTTCCAGCATCTGGGCGTCAATCCACGCAATCCCGATCAGCAGGACCTGCTGCTGGTGGCGTGTCGCAGCCTGGACGTCGATCAGCTGACCTCGGCACTCTCCCAGGCCGGCCTCGAGCCGGCTGCCGTCGATGTCGAGACCTTCTCCCTCGAGCGCGCCTTCGGCGAGCTGCGTCATCAGTTGCCGCCGACCTATGACAACGAAGAGTGCGTTGCCGTCGTCGATATCGGTGCGACGATGACCGCCTTCCACGTCATCCAGAATGGCCGCATCGTCTACAGTCGCGACGCCGTCTTCGGGGGACGCCAGCTGACGGACGAGATCATGAATCGCTTCGATCTCTCCAATGATGAGGCGGGTCTGGCCAAGAAGCGGGGCGGTCTGCCGGATACCTATGACAGCGAAGTGCTGGGTCCGTTCCGCGAGACGCTCATCCAGCAGATTGCACGTTCGCTGCAGCTCTATTACACCGCCGGCAAGCGTCGTGAGGTACAGCGTATCCTGCTAGGGGGCGGTACGGCCGCCATCGTCGGGCTGCGTGAAGGCCTGGCGGAACACACCGGGCTTGAAGTGATCATGGCCAACCCCTTCACTCACATGAGCGTCAATCCGCGCGTCGACATCCAGGCGCTGGCGGGCGATGCCCCCGCGATGCTCACGGCCTGCGGTCTTGCGATGAGGAAGCGCTCATGACCATCGAGATCAATCTGCTTTCCTGGCGTGAAGACCGGCGTGAGAAGCGCAGCAAGCGCTTCATGGGCATACTGGCGCTGGCGGCTGTCGTCGGCATCGGTGGCGGCTATGGCATGAGCGAGTATTACCAGAGCCAGCTCGAGGCGCAGCAGCAGCGGCATGCCTTCATCGAGAAGGAAATGGCCCGCCTCAATCGTGACATCAAGGAAGTCGAGGACATCGAGGCGCGCCGCACCCAGATGCTCGACCAGATAGAGCTGATACGCAGTCTGCAGTTCTCGCGTCCGGAAACGGTGCGGGTCTTCAATCAGCTGGTGACGTCTCTGGTGGACGGCGCCTGGTATCAGAGCATCAGTCGCAGCGGGCGCCAGCTCAAGGCGAATGGCACGGCGGAAAGCACGCGCCAGGTCTCGGGCCTGATGCGCGCCATTGCCCTGTCGGATTCCTTCGGCACCCCGACGCTCTCCGATGTGCAGAGCAATGACGACGATCAGCGCAGTTTCAATATCATGATTCCGGAGCGCCCGACGGGGTCGGCGCTGAATGCTGCCGATGCGGAAAATGACAAGAAAGGAGGTCGGCGATGAGTTTCATCGATGCTGAAATCCGCCGCCTCAAGTCGACGGATTTTCGTGATCTAGACCTGAAGGAAGCCGGCATCTGGCCGGTCACGCTGCAGGCCGTGCTGGCACTCATCGTGCTGGGCGCCCTGTTCTGGGCGTCCCATTGGTTCCTTGCGGCGCCCAAGGCAGAAAACCTCGAACGTCTGCGCGCCCAGGAAAGTCAGCTGCTGCAGCAGTTCGAAAGCAAGGCGTTCAAGGCCGCCAACCTGCCTGCCATGCGCGAGCAGATGGTGGAGCTGGAGTCCCGCATGGGACAGCTGCTGGAGATGCTGCCCACCGACGCGGAAGTCCCGGCGCTGCTGGATGACATCAGCGAGACGGCGATCAACAACCAGCTGGCGGTCGAGTACATTCGTCTGAAGCCGGCGGAGAATCGCAACTTCTACGTCGAACAACCTTTCGATATCAAGGTGCGCGGCGACTATCATCGTATCGCCGCCTTCATTTCCGGTGTCGCGGGGCTTTCCCGCATCGTGACGCTGCATGATTTCGTGCTGACGCCGGTCGCCAACAGTGATGATCTCGAGCTTTCGTTGCTGGCCAAGACCTACAATTATCGCCAGACCCCGGCAACATCAGGAGGCAAGCAATGAGCCTGATGATACGTCGAAATGCCGTGATGGGAAGCATGTTGCTGGTGACTCTGCTGGCGGGTTGTGGAGATCCGCAGCTGGGTGCGCTGGAGGGGGAGCTCGAGTCCTTGAGAGGGCGTCCTTCCGGCAAGGTGCAGGAGCTGCCGCCGCAACCCGAGTATCATCCCGTCACCTATGACATGGCGGATGCGCGCAGTCCTTTCCAGTCACGCCTGCCGGAGCCCGAAGAGGAGCTGACAGCCGTCGACAACGGTGTGCGACCGGACCTCGATCGCCCTCGTGAACCACTGGAAGCCTGGCCGATGGAGCAGCTCAGCATGGTCGGGACGCTGGATGTCGATGGCGCGCGTTCGGCGTTGATTCTGACGCCGGAGCAGGAAGTGCAGCGTGTGCGGGTCGGCAACCACATGGGCAGCAACTTCGGCAGGATCACCCGTATCGGTGATACGCAGATCGATATGGTGGAAATCGTGCCCAATGGTCAGGGCGGTTGGATAGAGCGGTCTCGCGCCATGGCGCTGAAAGAGCCCGTGTCGACAGGTGGTTGAGATCACTGGCGTTGGCAGTAGCCATATTGTCACGGAAGACGAACGGTCGACCCGCAAGAGTTGGCGACCGACACCATAACGCTTCGATAAGAATAAGGCGCGATCAGCCCGACGGTTGAACGGAGCCACGGCGAGACAGGGGACTAGGGAACATGACGCGATTGCAACGAATGAGTCTGCTGGGGCTGGCGGCAGTCGGTAGCCTGATGGCGAATGTGGCGATGGCTGCGTCGTCGCTGCAGGACCTCAACTTCACCGCCCTCGGGGGCGACCGCATGGAGCTCAAGCTCGACTTCGTCGGCGGAGTGCCGGAGGTCAAGGGCTACCGTATCGAGACGCCGCCGCGCATCACCATCGACCTCCTGGATACCAGCAGTCAGCTCGACAAGCGTCGCTTCGATCTGGGGCTCAGCGGCGTGGACGAACTGGTGGCGCTGGAGGCCGGCTCGCGCACGCGTCTGGTCATGAAGCTCAACCAGTCCAAGCCGTACGTCACGCGCACCGAGGGCAACAGCCTCTACGTCATCATCGGCGAGCAGGGCGGTGCGCCGGGCGCTCAGCCTGCGGCTGCCTCCCAGGCTAGCGCCGCCAACGTGCCGCCTGACAACCGTGCCCTGGAAGTGGCCAGCGAGCCGGCCGTCAGTGGCATCGATTTCCGTCGTGGCACGGATGGTGAAGGTCGCGTCGTGATCAACTTCAACCGCTCCAACGTCGAATCGCGTGTCACCGAGCGCGGGCGCAAGATCTACGTCGACATCAAGGGCGTGAAGCTGCCGCCGGAGATGAATCAGGTGCTGGATGTCGGCGATTTCGCCACGCCGGTGACGCGTATCGATCCGCAGCGTACTCGCGATGGCGTGCGCCTGGTGGTGGACGCCAGTGGTTACTACACCCAGCTTGCCACCCAGGCAGGCAACGAGCTGGTGCTCGAGGTCAAGCCGCTGACGCGTGAAGAGCAGGCGGAGCGCATCAAGGACAAGTTCCCCTACACCGGCAAGAAGATCTCGCTCAACTTCCAGAACATCGAAGTGCGCTCCGTGCTGCAGATCATCGCTGACTTCACGGGGCTCAATCTGGTCGCCAGTGACAACGTCACCGGCAACGTGACCCTGAACCTGAAGGAAGTGCCCTGGGATCAGGCGCTGGATCTGGTGCTCAAGTCCAACGGTCTGGCCAGTCGTCGCATGGGTAACGTGCTGATGGTCGCGCCGGCCGAAGAGCTGGCGGCACTCGAGCGCAAGGAGCTTGAGGCGAACCAGCAGGTCAAGGAGCTGGCGCCGATGACCACCGAATACATCCAGGTGCGTTATGCCAAGGCGGCGGATCTGGCGGCGTTGCTGCGTGGTGAAGGCGGTATCGGTCTGCTGTCCGAGCGGGGCCGCGTGATGGTCGATGAGCGTACCAACACCATGCTGATCCAGGATACCCGCGACACGCTCGAGTCCATTCGCGGCACGCTGGAATATCTCGATATTCCGGTGCGTCAGGTGCAGATCGAAGCGCGCATCGTCATCGCGCGCAGCAGTGTCTCCAGCGAGATCGGTGTCAATTGGGGGCTTTCCAACAGCAGCAACGGCAAGTTCGGCCTGGAAGGCGCGTCGACCGGTACGACCAGTGATGGCGGCCTGAGTGTCAATCTCGGCGATGACAGCGATCCGGGCAGCACCTTCAGCTTCGGTTACCTGTCCGGCGATATCCTGCTGGACCTGGAGCTCTCGGCGCTGGAAAGCGAAGGCAAGAGCCAGACCATTTCCCAGCCCAAGATCATCACCGCTAACCAGAAGAAGGCCGTCATCAAGCAGGGTCAGGAAATTCCCTATGAGGAGGCGACCTCCAGCGGTGCGACCAACATCGAGTTCAAGGAAGCGGTGCTGGCGCTGGAAGTGACGCCGCAGATCACACCTGACAACCGCATCATCATGGATCTGTTGATCAACAATGACGATGTCTCCGATGACAGCTTCAATGGCGAACCGGCCATCGATACCAATGAAATCGAGACGCAAGTGCTGGTCAATGATGGCGAAACCGTGGTGCTGGGCGGCATTCTGACCTCCGAGCAGATTCGCAGCGTCTTCAAGACGCCCTTCCTCGGGGACCTGCCGGTGATCGGGAATCTGTTCCGCTATACCGAAGAGTCCAACGAGAAGGTAGAATTGCTGGTATTCATTACTCCGAAGATCATCGAGGACGGCCTGGCGGTGCGCTGATGCATGTGATTCCCAACGTATTCCTTGTCGGCCCCATGGGGGCCGGCAAGAGCACTATCGGCCGCCTGCTGGCGGCCGACTTGCATCGTGAATTTTGCGATAGCGACCATGTGATTGAAGAGCGCTGCGGAGCCAGCATACCGTGGATTTTCGACGTCGAGGGCGAGTCCGGCTTTCGTGAGCGTGAGCAGGCTGTCATCGATGAGCTGACCTCGCTCAGGGAAGTCGTGATGGCCACCGGTGGTGGCGCCATCATGGCGGAGGCCAATCGGCGCGTACTGCGCGAACGCGGCACTGTCGTGTACCTCTATGCGCCTGTCGAACAGCAGCTCAAGCGAGCCGGTCGTGATCGCAATCGTCCGCTGTTGCAGCAGGATGACCCCGGGCGGGTGCTCAAGCGCCTGTTCGAGTTGCGTGACCCGCTTTACCGCGAGACGGCCGATATCATCGTGCGTACCGATCGGCGCAGCCCTCGGGCGGTCACCAACGAGATCCGTCGCCGCATCAAGGCGCTGGCTGACCCGTTGCACGCCCCTGGCTAGTCTCATCAGCGGCTGGTGGCCCTGGCGGGCATCCGTCGCTGTCATCTGTTTGCCCAAGGAGAATTCTGATGTCCCTGGCACCTGCTCATCGTCTTGATGTCGCGCTCGGCGAGCGTAGTTACCCCATTCATATCGGGCCGGGCCTGACCGCACGTGGTGATCTGATTCGTGAGCACCTTGCGGGGCGTCAGGTGATGATCGTCACCAACAGCGTGGTGGCGCCGCTGTATCTGGACGCATTGAAGGCCTCGTTGGGCGAGGGGCTCGATATCCGCGAGGTCATTCTCGACGACGGTGAACAGACCAAGCACATGGCCAGCATCGGCCTGATCTGGGATGCCCTGCTCGAGGCCGGCTTCAATCGCCGCTGTACCTTGATCGCCCTCGGTGGCGGTGTGATCGGTGACATGACCGGCTTCGCGGCGGCCTGCTATCAGCGGGGTGCGGCCTTCATCCAGGTGCCGACCACGCTGCTGTCGCAGGTGGATTCCTCGGTGGGTGGCAAGACCGGTGTCAACCATCCGCGTGGCAAGAACATGCTGGGTGCCTTCTGGCAGCCGCGTCTGGTGCTGATCGATACCGCAAGCCTCAAGACATTGCCGCAGCGTGAGTTGTCAGCGGGCATGGCCGAGGTCATCAAGTATGGTCTGCTGTGGGATGAAAGCTTCCTGAGCTGGCTGGAAGACAACATGACGGCCTTGATGGCGCTGGATGAGACCTTGCTCGGTGAAGCCATTCGCCGCAGCTGTGCCATCAAGGCGGATGTCGTGGCACAGGACGAGACCGAGCAGGGCGTGCGTGCGCTGCTCAATCTGGGGCACACCTTCGGGCATGCCATCGAGACGGACCAGGGCTATGGCGTCTGGCTGCACGGTGAAGCCGTCGGCACCGGCATGCTGATGGCGGCTGAGCTTTCGGCGCGCATGGGCTGGCTGTCGAGTGCGGATGTGGAGCGTGTCTCGCACATCATCGCCAAGGCGGGCTTGCCGCTGGCGGCTCCGGAAGACATGGGTGTCGAGGACTTTCTCAAGCACATGCAACTGGACAAGAAGAATGTCGACGGTCGTCTACGCCTGATCCTGCTCGAGCGCATCGGCCGAGCGGTGATTACCGAAGAGGCGCCAGCCGGCGTGCTGGCCGACATGCTGGAGCACTGGCCACGCAGCTCTCGTTGATACTGACACCGGCTACGAGACTCTGGTCAGCCATCGGCTGGTACATGAGCGCTGCACGACCACGCAAGCCGTCACCCTTCGGGTGGCGGCTTTTCTTTTGGCGGGTGTCAGCGCGCCGTGATGGAGCCATTGGTGGAGCGTGATTCCTGAATTGGTATGCCGTATGCGTAATCGGTATGGGGTGAATCGAATAAAAACGCTGTTTTTTATTTAACCAATACTAAAGTTGCAAGGCGAAATTCATGAGGCATGTCTACCCGCTAAGCGCTTGAGCCTACAGGGTTTTTTGGTTGAAGGTTCTTCTAACCTTCGGTTTTGTCAGGTTTTTTTGGTCGATGGGCGACCTGTGGAGAATTGCGCAGGCGGGAAGCTGGGGGATATGCTCGAGGGAAATCTGGCGTCGTGCAGCGACACTGATGGCGCCACTATCGGCAGGTACAAAAATAAAGATAACCGATAACTATAACCGGGAAAATGCTTGAAAAAAAGCATCTGGACACATGATTTCTCCGTGAGGCACGCCCCATGAACAAAGGTCTCCACCATCCGGGAGAGTTCCGCGACAACTGCGGCTTCGGCCTGATCGCCCATATGGAAGGGCAGGCGAGCCACGAACTGCTGCAGACCGCCATTGAATCCCTGACCTGCATGACCCACCGTGGCGGGATTGCCGCTGACGGCAAGACCGGCGATGGCTGTGGCCTGCTGCTCAAGATGCCGGACGGCTTCATGCGCCAGATCGCTCGAGAAACCCTCGGGCTGGAACTGGGCACTCGTTATGCCGTCGGCACGCTTTTCCTGCCGAATGATGACGCGCGTGAACAGTCCGCGCGTGACGCCTTCGAGTCGGCGCTGAGCGCGCGCAACCTCGAGGTGCTGGGCTGGCGCGACATGCCGGTAGATGACAGCGTGTGCGGCCCGATGGCCCGCGACTGCCTGCCGCGCATCCGTCAGGTCTTCGTCGGTGCCGCCGACGAGCGCACTGATATCGCCTTCAATGTCGATCTGTTCATGGCGCGCCGTCATGCCGAGCAGGCGCTGAAGAGTGAAGAGGACTTCTACGTCTGCTCACTCTCCGGCAAGGTCATCTCCTTCAAGGGTCTGGTGATGCCGGAAGATCTTCCGCGTTTCTACAAGGACCTGGGCGACCCGCGTCTCGAGACCGCGATCTGTGTCTTCCACCAGCGCTTCTCGACCAACACCGCGCCGCGCTGGCCGCTGGCCCAGCCGTTCCGCTTCCTCGCCCACAACGGCGAGATTAATACCATCGAGGCCAACCGCGGCTGGGCCAACGCGCGCAAGGAGAACTTCGTCTCCGAGCAGCTGCCCGAGATCGCCGAGCTGGACGAGATCGTCAACACTGTCGGCTCCGATTCCTCCAGCATGGATAACATGCTGGAAGTCCTGCTGACCGGTGGCATGGATATCTATCGCGCCATCCGCATGATGGTGCCGCCGGCATGGCAGAACGTCGAGCAGATGGACTCCGATCTGCGTGCCTTCTACGAATACAACTCCATGCACATGGAAGCCTGGGACGGCCCGGCGGGCATCGTGCTCACCGACGGTCGCCACGCCGTCTGCATGCTGGACCGCAACGGCTTGCGTCCGGCGCGTTGGGTCATCACGCGCAATGGCTTCATCACGCTGGCCTCCGAGATCGGCACCTACGATTACAAGCCGGAAGATGTCGTCGCCAAGGGGCGCGTCGGGCCGGGGCAGGTGCTGGGCGTCGATACCGAGACCGGTGAAGTGCTGCACACCGATCAGGTCAGTGAACGCCTGAAGGGCGCGCATCCCTACAAGCGCTGGCTGCGTGAGAACGCCAACTATCTCGAGTCTGCATTGACCGAGCTGGCGCGTTTTCAGCCGATGGATGCCGATCAGCTGGACGTCTACCAGAAGATGTTCCAGGTCAGCTTCGAGGAGCGCGATCAGCTGCTGCGCCCGCTGGCCGAGAGCGGTCAGGAGGCGGTCGGCTCCATGGGCGATGACACGCCGATGGCCGTGCTGTCTCGCCAGAACCGCGTGCTGACCGACTACTTCCGCCAGAAGTTTGCCCAGGTCACCAACCCGCCGATCGATCCGCTGCGTGAAGCGATCGTGATGTCGCTGGAAACCTGCTGTGGCGCCGAGCTCAACATCTTCGACGCGACGCCGGAGCACGCGCATCGCCTGATCCTGACCACGCCGGTGCTGTCACCGCGCAAGTTCAATGCGCTGGTCAATCACGAGGATCCGGCCTTCACCTCCCAGACGCTCAAGCTGCACTACGATCCGGCGCAGGACTCCCTCAAGCAGGCGCTCAAGGGCCTCTGTCAGCAGGCCGAGGAAGCGGCGCGCAATGGCAAGGTGATCCTGGTACTCAGCGACTGTGGCTTGAAGAAGGGACAGCTGCCGATCCACGCCGCACTGGCGACTGGCGCCATCCATCACTACCTTGGCGGGCTGGCACTGCGCCCGCGCGTCAACCTGGTGATCGAGACCGGCTATGCGCGTGATGCGCACCAGATGGCAGTGCTGTTCGGAGTGGGCGCCACGGCGGTCTACCCGTACCTTGCCTATCAGGTGATGGCTGACATGCATCGCACCGGCGAGCTGTCCGGCAATCCGGCGGATGCCCGCGAGAACTATCGCAAGGGCATGCAGAAGGGCCTCTACAAGATCCTGTCCAAGATGGGCATCTCGCACATCGGCTCCTACCGTGGCTCGCAGCTGTTCGAGGCGGTCGGCCTCAACAGTGAAGTCATGGACATGTGCTTCACCGGCATGGCCTCGCGCATTGAAGGCGCTGGCTTTGCCGAGCTGCAGTTCCAGCAGGAGCTGCTGGCCCGTGAGGCTTGGCTGCCGCGCAAGCGCATCAAGCAGGGCGGGCTGGTCAAGTACGTGCACGGCGGCGAATACCACGCCTACAACCCGGATGTCGTGGTGAAGCTGCAGCAGGCCGTGCAGCAGGGTGACTACGGCAAGTGGAAGGAATTCGCGCGCCTGGTCAACGAGCGCCCGGTGGCGACCATTCGTGACCTGCTGACCCTCAAGCCGGTCGCCGAGCCGCTGCCGATCGAGGAAGTCGAGTCCGTCGAGTCACTGCTGCCGCGCTTCGACAGCGCCGGCATGTCGCTTGGCGCCCTGTCTCCCGAGGCACATGAAGCGCTGGCCCAGGCCATGAACGAGGCCGGTGGGCGCTCCAACTCCGGGGAGGGCGGTGAAGACCCGGCGCGTTACGGCACCGTGCGCTCCTCCAAGATCAAGCAGATCGCCTCCGGTCGCTTCGGCGTCACGCCGGCGTACCTGGTCAATGCCGAGGTGCTGCAGATCAAGGTCGCCCAGGGCGCCAAGCCCGGTGAAGGCGGTCAGCTGCCGGGCGGCAAGGTCAACGACCTGATCGCACGTCTGCGCTACGCCGTGCCGGGGGTGACACTGATCTCGCCTCCGCCGCACCACGATATCTATTCCATCGAGGATCTGGCGCAGCTGATCTTCGATCTCAAGCAGGTCAATCCGTCGGCGCAGGTTTCGGTCAAGCTGGTTTCCGAGCCGGGGATCGGCACCATCGCCACCGGTGTCGCCAAGGCGTACGCCGACCTGATCACCGTCTCCGGCTATGACGGCGGCACCGCAGCCAGCCCGATCACCTCCATCAAGCACGCGGGCTCCCCGTGGGAACTGGGGCTGCCCGAGGTGCACCAGGCGCTGCGCATCAACCAGCTGCGTCACAAGATTCGACTGCAGACGGATGGTGGCCTCAAGACCGGTCTGGACGTGGTCAAGGCCGCGATCCTGGGCGCCGAGAGCTTCGGCTTCGGCACCGCGCCGATGGTCGCGCTGGGCTGCAAGTACCTGCGTATCTGCCACCTGAACAACTGTGCCACCGGTGTCGCGACCCAGCACCAGGCGCTGCGCGACGAGCATTTCCGCGGCACCGTCGAGATGGTCAAGCACTACTTCCGCTTCATCGCCGAGGAAGTGCGCGAGCTGATGGCACTGCTGGGCGTGCGTCAGATCACCGACCTGATCGGTCGTACCGATCTGCTCGAAGTGCTGGAAGGCGAGACCAACGCGCAGCGTCGTCTCGATCTCACGCCGTTGCTGGGCAATGACTTCGTGCCCAAGGACGCGCCGCAGTTCTGCCAGGTCAGCCGCAACGAGCCACATGATCCCGGCGCCAAGAACCTCGAGATGCTGGCCGCGATGGAATCGGCGATCGACAGCCGCAGCGGTGGCGAGTTCAGCTTCCATGTCACCAACTGCGATCGCTCGGTGGGCGCGCGCGTCTCGGGCGAAATCGCCAAGCGCTATGGCGAGGCCGGGTTGGCGGGCTCGCCGCTCAAGGTCAGTCTGACCGGTGTGGCAGGCCAGAGCTTCGGTGTCTGGAATGCGCACGGACTCGAGATGCACCTGGAAGGTGACGCCAACGATTACGTCGGCAAGGGCATGAACGGCGGCAAGCTGACCATCGTGCCGCCGCGTGGTTCGCGCTTCGAGAGCCACAAGACCGCCATCATCGGCAACACCTGCCTGTACGGCGCGACCGGTGGCAGGCTGTATGCCGCGGGCACCGCCGGCGAGCGCTTCGGGGTGCGTAACTCAGGTGCACACGCCGTCATCGAAGGCGCGGGTGACCACTGCTGTGAGTACATGACCGGTGGTCTGGTGTGCGTGCTGGGCGAGACAGGCGTCAACTTCGGTGCCGGCATGACGGGCGGCTTCGCCTACGTGCTGGACGAGAATCGCGACTTCGTCGATAAGTACAACCACGAGCTGGTGGAAATCCACCGCATCAATACCGAAGCCATGGAGGCCTATCGTCGCCATCTGCGCGAAGTGATCGAGGAATACGTGGCCGAGACCGGCTCCGAGCGCGGGCGCGACATCCTGCGTGATTTCCCTGACTTCGTGCGTCACTTCTGGCTGGTCAAGCCGAAGGCAGCAAGCCTCAACGGCCTGCTCGACCAGTCACGGCGTCAGCCGGAGTGATCGCATCCCTCACCCCTGCATGCCTCGGGTGAGGGCCCGCACCGCGACGGTGCCCGGATTTTGAGAGAGGATTCATCATGGCCAATCAGCTCGCCAACGACTTCCAGTTCATCGATGTGGGTCGTCAGGACCCGCAGAAGAAAGATGCTCGCGTGCGTGCCCGTGAGTTCAACGAGATCTATGCCGAGTTCAAGCCGGTAGAAGCCGCCAGCCAGGCGCATCGCTGCCTGGGCTGTGGCAACCCCTACTGTGAGTGGAAGTGCCCGGTACACAACTACATTCCCAACTGGCTGAAGCTGGTCTCCGAGGGCAATATCCTCGAGGCCGCCGAGCTTTCGCACCAGACCAACTCGCTGCCGGAAGTCTGTGGTCGTGTCTGCCCGCAGGACCGTCTCTGCGAGGGCGACTGTACCCTGAATGATGGCTTCGGTGCCGTCACCATCGGCTCGGTGGAGAAATACATCACCGACACCGCCTTCGCGATGGGCTGGCGCCCCGATATGTCCAAGGTCAGCTGGACCGACAAGCGCGTCGCCATCATCGGCGCAGGACCGGCGGGTCTCGGTGCCGCCGATATCCTGGTGCGCAATGGTGTGCGTCCGGTGATCTATGATCGCCATCCGGAAATCGGCGGTCTGCTGACCTTCGGTATCCCGGAGTTCAAGCTCGAGAAGGGCGTGATGACGCGTCGCCGCGAGATCTTCGAAGAGATGGGCATGGAGTTCCGTCTCAACGTCGAGGTCGGGCGTGATGTGACCTTCGATGCGCTGCTCGAGGAATACGATGCCGTCTTCCTGGGCATGGGCACCTACAACGCCATGAGTGGCGGCTTCCCGGGCGAGGATCTGCCGGGCGTGCACAAGGCGCTCGACTTCCTGATCGCCAACGTCAATCACTGCCTGGGCTTCGAGAAGGACCCGGCGGATTACGTCTCCATGGAAGGCAAGAAGGTCGTGGTGCTCGGCGGGGGTGATACCGCGATGGACTGCAACCGCACCTCCATTCGCCAGGGCGCGGAAAGCGTGACCTGTGCCTACCGTCGTGATGAGGCCAACATGCCGGGTTCACGCCGTGAGGTGACCAATGCTCGCGAAGAGGGCGTCGATTTCCTCTTCAACCGTCAGCCGGTGGCAGTGGTCGGCGATGGCAAGGTCGAGGGCGTCAAGGTCGTGCGCACCCGTCTGGGTGAGCCGGATGCCAATGGCCGTCAGCGTCCGGAAGTGGTGCCGGGGTCTGAAGAGATTCTGCCGGCCGATGCCGTGGTCGTGGCTTTCGGCTTCCAGGCAAGTCCTGCGCCGTGGTTCGCCGACTTCGACATCGCCGTCGATGAGCGTGGTCGCATCGCGACCAGCACCGAGCGTCATGCCTTCCAGACCACCAATGCCAAGGTGTTCGCTGGCGGAGACATGGTGCGCGGCTCCGATCTGGTGGTGACCGCCATCGATGAAGGTCGCCGCGCCGCTGAAGGGATTCTTGATTTCCTGGAAGTGTAAAGGGCGACTCGAGTCACGCATCAGGCCCGCCACGGCGGGCCTGATGCGTGATGGCGGGCGCATCGGATGGTGATGCGAGGTGGGCAGGTGGTGGCATTCAAATTGAGCCGGAGCAGCCTTTCCGCTAGACTGGCGACCCATCCTGATCCGTTCCCCCGGATCTCTCCTACAGCTCACGTTTTCGGCAGGTTTCCATGACACGATTTATCTTCGTGACGGGCGGCGTTGTGTCCTCGCTTGGCAAGGGCATCGCATCCGCTTCGCTGGCGGCTATTCTCGAGGCCCGTGGCCTCAAGGTCACCATCCTCAAGCTGGATCCGTACATCAACGTCGATCCGGGCACCATGAGCCCGTTCCAGCACGGCGAAGTCTTTGTCACCGAAGATGGCGCGGAAACCGACCTCGACCTCGGTCACTACGAGCGTTTCATCCGCTCGCGCATGACCCAGGGCAACAACTTCACCACCGGTCGCGTCTACGAGCACGTGCTGCGCAAGGAGCGCCGCGGTGACTATCTCGGTGGAACGGTGCAGGTCATCCCGCACATCACCGACGAGATCAAGCGTCGCGTGATCGCCGGCGGTGAAGGCTATGACGTCGCACTGGTCGAGATCGGCGGTACCGTGGGTGACATCGAGTCGCTGCCGTTTTTGGAGTCCATCCGTCAGCTGCGTGCGCAGCTGGGTGGCGAGCGTGCACTCTTCATGCACCTGACGCTGGTGCCGTACATCAAGACGGCCGGCGAGACCAAGACCAAGCCGACCCAGCACAGCGTCAAGGAGCTGCGCTCCATCGGTATCCAGCCGGATATCCTGATCTGCCGCAGCGAAGTCGAGATCGAGGAAAGCGAGCGTCGCAAGATCTCGCTGTTCACCAACGTCGAAGAGCGTGCCGTCGTCTCCCTGCAGGATGCCGACACCATCTATCGCATTCCGTTGATGCTCCACGAAGCCGGCCTCGACGAGATCGTCTGCGACAAGTTCCGCCTGGAGGCCAAAGAGGCCGACATGTCCGAGTGGGTCGCGGTGCTCGACGCCAAGCTCAACCCGCTCAAGACCATCAACATCGCGATGGTCGGCAAGTACATGGAGCTGCTCGACGCCTACAAGTCGCTGAACGAGGCGCTGATTCACGCCGGTATCCAGGGGCGTGTGAAGGTCAACGTCGACTTCATCGACTCCGAGGAAATCGAGCGCAACGGCACTGATCGTCTGATCGGCAAGGACGCGGTGCTGGTGCCGGGCGGCTTCGGTGAGCGCGGCGTTGAAGGCAAGATCGCCACTGCGCGCTTCGCGCGTGAGAACAAGGTGCCGTATCTGGGCATCTGCCTGGGCATGCAGGTTGCCGTCATCGAGTTCGCGCGTAACGTGGCGGGCTGGAGCGATGCCAACTCTACCGAGTTCACCCATGACACCCAGCACCCGGTAGTCGGTCTGATCACCGAGTGGCTGACGCCGGAAGGCAAGATCGAGACCCGCGACGCGGCGTCTGATCTGGGCGGTACCATGCGTCTGGGCGGTCAGGCCTGCAGCCTGCTCAACGGCTCCAAGGCACATCAGGCCTATGGCAGCGACGAGATCGTCGAGCGTCACCGTCACCGCTATGAGGTCAACGACCAGTTCGTGCCGGCCTTGGAAGAAGCGGGCTTGATCTTCTCCGGTCGCAGTGTCGACAACTCGCTGGTCGAGATGGTCGAGCTGCCGGATCACCCGTGGTTCGTGGCATGTCAGTTCCACCCGGAATTCACCTCCACGCCGCGTGATGGCCATCCGCTGTTCACCGGCTTCGTGAATGCCGCGCTCAATCACAAGGCGGCGCGTACTCGCGGCGAGTGATAGGGTGTTGAGCGGGCGCCACCCCGGGTGGCGTCCGTAGGTCTTCTCCGCGGTGGCTCAGGCCTTGATGTTCGCCAGAGCATCATCAGGCAGATTGCCGATGGACAACGATTTGATGGACGGTGCAGAGATGAGCAACGAACAACGCGTGATAGATTTTGCGGGTCTGCAAGTCGCCAACGATCGTCCGATGACGCTTTTCGGTGGCATGAACGTGCTCGAATCGCGGGAGCTGGCGCTGGAAGTCGCCGAGCAGTATGTCGAAGTGACGTCGCGCCTGGGCATGCCTTACGTCTTCAAGGCCAGCTTCGACAAGGCCAACCGCAGCTCCATGCACTCCTACCGCGGTCCCGGGATGGAGAAGGGGCTCGAGATCCTGGCCGAGATCAAGTCTCGCTTCGGTGTGCCGATCATCACGGACGTGCATGAGCCGCATCAGGCAGCGGCCGTGGCGGAAGTGGCCGATGTCATCCAGCTGCCGGCCTTCCTGGCGCGGCAGACGGACCTGGTCGTGGCCATGGCGCGCACCGGCGCCGTCATCAACGTCAAGAAGCCGCAGTTCCTCGCGCCGCACGAGATGCGCCATATCGTCGCCAAGTGCGGTGAAGCGGGCAATGACCGGATTCTGCTGTGCGAGCGTGGCTCCAGCTTCGGTTACAACAACCTGGTGGTCGACATGCTCGGCATGGCCGAGATGAAGGATAGCGGCCTGCCGGTATTGTTCGATGTCACCCACTCGCTGCAGCGCCCGGGCGGGCGAGCCGATTCCGCTGGCGGGCGTCGTGAGCAGGTCTTCGATCTGGCACGCTCCGGTGTCGCATTGGGGCTGGCGGGTCTGTTCCTCGAAGCGCATCCGGACCCTGACAACGCCAAGTGTGACGGCCCCTGCGCCTTGCCGCTGGACCAGCTCGAACCCTTCCTGCGCCAGCTGCAATCATTGGATGCGCTGGTCAAGGGCTTCGCGCCACTGGATATTCGCTGAACATGACTACTGGCCGTTCACCCCTGTGTGAGCGGCCTTTTTGCACTATGGGCAAGATGCCCGTCGTGGTGTTTCAATCCCCCGTGTAGAGGACGACACAAGATGGCCAATATCGTCGAAATCCGCGCCCTTGAGGTGCTCGATTCCCGTGGTAACCCGACCGTACAGGCCGAGGTCGTGCTGGAAGGTGGCCAACGCGCCAGTGCCTGCGCGCCTTCCGGTGCCTCCACCGGTTCGCGTGAAGCGCTGGAATTGCGTGATGGCGACAAGAGCCGTTATCTGGGCAAGGGCGTGCTGAAGGCAGTCGAAGCCGTCAATGGCGCGATACGCGAGCGCCTGGTGGGCATGGATGCACTCGACCAGCGCGCGCTGGACGATGCCATGCTGGCGCTGGACGGTACCGAGAACAAGGAATCGCTGGGTGCCAACGCGATTCTTGCCGTCTCTCTGGCAGCTGCCAAGGCGGCAGCGCAGGCCAAGGGTATCGAGCTCTACGCTCACATCGCCGAGCTCTACGGTCAGCCGGGGCAGTACTCCATGCCGGTGCCGATGATGAACATCATCAACGGCGGTGAGCATGCCGACAATAATGTCGACATCCAGGAGTTCATGGTCCAGCCGGTCGGCGCGCCGACCTTCCGTGAAGCACTGCGCACCGGCGCCGAGATCTTCCACGCGCTGAAGAAGGTGCTGCAGGGTCGCGAGCTGAGCACCTCCGTGGGTGATGAAGGTGGCTTTGCACCGAACCTGGCATCCAACTCCGAAGCACTGGCCGTCATCAAGCAGGCCGTCAGCGATGCGGGCTACACCCTGGGCACCGATGTGACCCTGGCGCTGGATTGCGCGTCTTCCGAGTTCTACAAGGACGGTCAGTACAACCTGTCCGGCGAAGGCAAGAGCTTCGACTCACGTGGTTTCGTCGACTATCTGGCCGGCCTGGCCGCGGAATATCCGATCGTCTCCATCGAAGACGGCATGGACGAGTCCGACTGGGAAGGCTGGAAGATGCTGACCGACGAGCTGGGCGACAAGGTGCAGCTGGTCGGCGACGACCTGTTCGTCACCAACACGCGCATCCTGAGTCGTGGTATCGATGAAGGCATCGGCAACTCCATCCTGATCAAGTTCAACCAGATCGGCTCGCTGTCCGAGACCCTGGATGCGATCAAGATGGCGCAGGCCGCCGGCTTCACCGCGGTCATCTCCCACCGCAGTGGCGAGACCGAAGACACCACCATCGCCGACCTCGCCGTCGGTACCTGTGCTGGCCAGATCAAGACCGGCTCTCTGTGCCGCTCTGACCGTGTCGCCAAGTACAACCGCCTGCTGGTGATCGAGCAGCAGCTGGGTGACGTGGCTTACAACGGCCTGAAAGAGATCAAGGGTCAGTAATCGCCTGTGATATGAGGGGCTCCGCGCCCACAGCATCGCAGGGGTAACTTGCAACGGGGTCGTGCCTTCTGGCACGGCCCCGTTGTGCATTGGAGGCGATGATTGAGTGCTATTGAGGGGGATGCAGGAAACAGGCCGCTTTCAGGCACTGAATTCGTGTAAGTCATCTCTTACAAATCTCGCAGGACAATCGAGACACTGACTGCGAGTTGCCTGCGGATTTGAACGTATGTTCTTCTATATGTAGTTGATTTTATTGATTATATTTTACTTGACGGCCCGTTCAGGTATAGCGGGTTAAGAGGTTTGGCTAGTTGCCTCGCCAGCGAATGCTGCCCAGAATGGCTGCATGGATGTGAGGGTGCGGCGGGACACCGCAGTCTCGGCAGGATGCCAACGGGATGATCAGGAAAGACTTGATGGCGAGACAGGATGTTTCGCCTCGCTGAGCAGGACGCTCGGCGAAAAAAGGACCTGACATGGACGTCGGTAGCAGTGAGCTGCATATCCTCGCTTGAAGGAGTCAGGCGAGAGATGCCAAGGAAGCAAGGATAGCGGGCATGGCACCGGAGTGTGTCAGGATCAGGATGATCCGTCGGCGATGGGAAGCGCCACACAGGCAGGAAGCACGATAACGACACGGAGTGTCGGAGAGCCCCAGGCTCTGATATGCAGTCAGGAAGCTTGCCCTTCACAGGAAGTGACGGATGACGGGACATCATCCGCGTCAGGAATGATGGGGCAGACAGCGGCAGCATCAAGTGGCAGGAAGCCACGACAAGGAGGGTCGGACAGGGAATGTCGTGAGGCTGTCAGCTGCACAGGCACGGAGCGGTACAGGCAGGACGCCGGGCAATGCATGGGCAGGACAGCAGGACAGGCAAATATCTGCACTAACGGGCATTGCGGTGGGACAGCTGCGCAAGCAGTGCTGCAATGCCCGCCACGCGTGACGGTGCGCCCCGAATGACAGGATGTCGTGAAGGGCAGGGACAGCACTCAGGAGTGCGATCCAGGATGGATCGACAGGAACACGCTTGGAGCGGGCGACCTTACGGGGTCGCCCTTTTTTATGCCCGTATGCCAGGGGCTGAGCTCCTGGTACGAGCCCTTGGTACGAGCTCCTGGCACGAGCTTGGGGCGCCGACTTCAGGCATCAGATACAGAAACGGCAGCGGCTCCCAGGGGGAATCGCTGCCGTTTCTGTCATGAGAGCCGAGCTTGCCCGGTCAGGGCGGGCAAGCCGCTTGCCGCGCGAGATGCGGGTGACTTGAGGGGCTTACTGCTCCAGATACTCAAGCTTGCCATCGACACCATCCCACTTCTCGGCGTCTTCCATGGCGTCCTTCTTCTCGCTGATGTTCGGCCAGACTTCGGCCAGGTCGGCATTCAGCTCGATGAATTCCTTCTGGTTCTCCGGCACTTCATCTTCGGAGAAGATGGCTTCGGCGGGGCATTCAGGCTCACACAGCGCGCAGTCAATGCACTCATCCGGGTTGATCACCAGGAAGTTCGGGCCTTCGTAGAAGCAATCCACCGGGCAGACTTCCACGCAGTCGGTGTATTTGCAGCGAATGCAGTTCTCGGTGACGATGAATGCCATGCAGGTCTCCTGACGCGGATTGGCGTCTCTCTCGTAGGTCGTGGTCCAGGCGCCCACCATGTGTCGTCTCGGCGACATCATGGTCTTCAGGTTATAAGCGGCGCAGATGTTATAAGGCGTTATTCTAGTGGCGCTCTGCCGGCCCCGCAATCAGCAGGGGCGGATCGTTTTGGAATGGTGCTATGCCCGAAGGTTGCTGTCGAGCCTTGCCACTCATTCTCGGTCCGGGTGCGCCAATCCTGGCCCGGTGTGACGGCGCTCAGCGCTGACGGTGCCATTCGTAGATCAGCTCCAGGGCTCGCTTGGGGCTCAGATCATCCGGATCCAGGCCATTGAGGGCCTCGACGACCGGATGCGGCGGTGCCGCGAACAGGTCACTCTGTTGCGGTACCGGCTGCCCCAGCGCATCCTCGCGCGCCACCTGCGGACGATCGACCTCCTGCTGCTCCAGACTGGTCAGCTTCTCGCGTGCCCGCAGGATGACGCTCTGCGGGACGCCGGCCAGCTGGGCCACCTGCAGGCCATAGCTCTGGCTGGCAGGGCCTTCCTCGACGCGGTGCATGAAGACGATGCCATCGCCATGTTCTGCGGCCGTCAGGTGCACGTTGGCGACGGCATCGGCATGCTCGGGCAGCGCCGTCATCTCGAAGTAATGGGTCGCGAACAGGGTGAAGGCACGCGTGCGCGCCAGATGCTCGGCGCTGGCCCATGCCAGTGACAGACCATCGAAGGTCGAGGTGCCACGGCCGATCTCATCCATCAACACCAGGCTCTCGTCAGTGGCGTTGTGCAGGATACTGGCGGTCTCGGTCATCTCGACCATGAAGGTCGAGCGTCCGCCGGCCAGGTCGTCCGAGGAGCCGATGCGGGTGAATATGCGGTCCAGTGGGCCGATGCAGGCACGCGATGCCGGCACGAAGCTGCCGGTATGCGCGAGCAGAGCGATCAGTGCCGTCTGGCGCATGTAGGTGGATTTACCGCCCATGTTGGGGCCGGTGATCACCAGCATGCGCCGCGTATCATCGAAGCGCACATCGTTGGGAACGAAGGGGTGATCGCTGACATGTTCGACCACCGGATGGCGGCCGCCTTCGATATCGATGCCCGGGGTTTCGCTGAGTTCTGGGCGCACGAAATCGAGAGCGGCGGCGCGATCGGCGAAGGCGGTCAGCACATCCAGTGACGCCAGCGCACGGGCCGTCTGCTGCAGGCCATCCAGTTCGGTATTCAGGTCATCCAGCAGGTGCTCATACAGCAGCTTCTCGCGCGCCAGTGACTTGGACTTGGCGGACAGCGCCTTGTCCTCGAACTCCTTCAGCTCGGGGATGATGAAGCGCTCGGCATTCTTGAGGGTCTGGCGACGGATGTATTCCGGCGGGGCCTCGGCCGATTGCGAGCGCGGCAGCTCGATGAAGTAGCCATGCACGCGGTTGTAGCCGACCTTGAGGTTGCTCAGGCCGGTGCGCTCGCGCTCGCGGGTCTCGAGTGCGACCAGATACTGGCCAGCGTTCTCGGACAGGCCGCGGTACTCGTCCAGTTCATCGTCGTAGCCATCGGCGATCACGCCACCATCGCGCAGCACTACCGGCGGATTCTCGACCAGCGCCTCGCTGAGCATCGCGGAAAGTGCCGGGAACAGGCGGATGGCATCGCGCAGGTCATCGATGGCGCTGCCTTTCTCGACACTGGCTAGTACGGCGCGCAGCTCGGGCAGGGTGTTGAGGCCATCGCGCAGGCGTGCCATGTCACGAGGGCGTGCGCTGCGCAGCGCGACACGGGCGAGGATACGCTCCACATCGCCGATGCGCTTGAGCAGGCCTTGCAGCTCGAAGGGATAGTCGCCATCCAGCAGACGTTGCACCGCCGCCTGGCGCTGGCCGATCTGGAGTTGATCGCGCAGCGGGCGGTTGAGCCAGCGCTTGAGCAGGCGTGAGCCCATCGCGGTCGCGGTGACGTCCAGCACACTGGCCAGCGTGTTGTCGCTGGTGCCGCCCAGGTTGGTATCGATCTCGAGGTTGCGACGGCTGGCG
Source organism: Cobetia sp. cqz5-12 (assembly GCF_016495405.1). Lineage (NCBI taxonomy): Bacteria > Pseudomonadati > Pseudomonadota > Gammaproteobacteria > Oceanospirillales > Halomonadaceae > Cobetia > Cobetia sp. cqz5-12. Next base: position 3,725,179 of record NZ_CP044522.1, on the reverse strand, counting down.
GCATCGATCACCACCGAGTCATCGCGGCTCTCGACGGCCAGCGCGGTCACGTGGGGCAGGCCGGTGCGCTGAGTGTCGCGTGCATAGTCGAGCAGGGCGCCTGCTGCCGTGACGGCACGTGTCAGGTGGCTGCAACCGAAGCCGTTGAGGTCCTGCACGCCAAACTGATCACACAGCAGGCGCAAGGCGGTCTCGTGATCGAAGTGCCAATCGCTCTGACGGGTCAGGCCGGGGCGCGAGGCCAGGCTGGCGGGCAAGGTGCGGTTTTCACCAACCATCAGCTCTGCAGGTGACAGGCGCTGAATCTCGGCAAGCAGTTCATCATCGCCGCTGACTTCCAGTACGCTGAAGCGACCGGAGGAAAGTTCCAGTGCCGCTACACCCCAAGTGTCGCCATCACGATGCAGTGCCACCAGCAGGTTGTCGCGACTGGCATCCAGCAGCGCCTCATCGTGCAGCGTGCCCGGTGTGACGATGCGCACGACCTTGCGCTCGACGGGCCCCTTGCTGGTCGCCGGGTCGCCGATCTGCTCGCAGATGGCGACTGACTCGCCCATCTTCACCAGGCGTGCCAGATAGCCTTCGGCGCTGTGGTAGGGCACCCCTGCCATGGGGATCGGTGAGCCACCGGAGCTGCCACGCGCCGTCAAGGTGATATCGAGCAGTTGTGCTGCGCGCTTGGCGTCCTCATGAAACAGTTCATAGAAGTCGCCCATGCGATAGAACAGCAGCACGCCGGGGTGCTCGCGTTTGATCTTCATGTACTGCGTCATCATCGGCGTCATCTGGGGCGCGCTGTTCTTGGCCATGGCCATGGACTTCCTTGACTGCACTGCAATGGGAAAAAGCACACATGCGAGAGCACGGCATGCGGGATGCGCGATATTCTACGGACTGGCGCGGCCGGCTCCAATGCCTGTGATGTCTCATGCTCGCTGCCCTTTTCACCCGATGACCTCCACAAGGAGAAAGTTCGTGAGTCAATTGACTGGTACGGCCCCCGAGGCTGCGTGCGCGAATACCCTGGCTGAGCAGTTGCAGGCACTGGCAGTCGCGCGCGGCGTGCGCGTCACCACCGCCGAGTCGTGCACCGGAGGCGGGGTGAGTGCCGCGATCACGGCGATTGCCGGCAGCTCCCGCTATTTCGATGCGGGCTACGTGACCTATTCCAATGCCACCAAGCAGCGCCTGCTGGGGGTCAGCGAGGCATCGCTTGAAACCTTCGGTGCCGTCTCAGAGGCGGTCGTGTGCGAGATGGTGCGCGGCGCCTGCCGCGATAGTGGCGCTGAGCTGGGGGTGGCGATCAGCGGTGTGGCCGGCCCCGGCGGGGGAAGTGACGAGAAGCCCGTCGGCACCGTGTGGCTGGCGTGGGGGAGCGAGGCGCGCCAGCAGGCACGCTGCTGTCACTTTTCCGGCGACCGGCAGGCCGTGCGCGACGCCGCCGTGCGGGAGGCGCTGCAGGGCTTGATCGAGCGCGTGGAGGCCTTGCAGATCGGCACCGAAGACTTGTGAGCCCGATGCAAGCCCCGCATTGAGGGTGCTGCCTGAAAAAGCGCATCACCGGACTGGCAGAGTGACGCAACTTGCGGCATTATACTGTCCATGTATACAGGGTTTTGCCATGACACCTCAGCCGCTAGTCTGACGGTGTCTGCTCAGCTCTCAGTGACAGAATTCTCTATTCCAGGTGGCAGCCCGTGTGGCTCCGCCGTTCGACAGGAGGCCACATGGCAAAGGACGACAATCGTACCAAGGCGCTGAACGCGGCGCTGTCCCAGATCGAGCGCCAGTTCGGCAAGGGCGCCGTCATGCGCATGGGCGATGCCCCGCGTGTGGCCATCCCGTCGGTTTCCACCGGTTCTCTGGGGCTGGATATCGCACTCGGCATCGGCGGCCTGCCCTTCGGACGCGTGGTCGAGATCTACGGTCCGGAATCCTCGGGCAAGACGACACTGACCCTCTCTGTCATCGCTCAGGCGCAGAAGCAGGGCAAGGTCTGTGCCTTCATCGATGCCGAGCACGCGCTGGATCCGTCCTACGCCGAGAAGCTGGGCGTCAATCTGGACGAGATGCTGGTCTCCCAGCCGGACACCGGTGAGCAGGCGCTCGAGATCGTCGACATGCTGGTACGCTCCGGCGGCGTTGACGTCATCATCGTCGACTCCGTGGCAGCACTGACGCCGCGTGCCGAGATCGAAGGCGAGATGGGTGACTCACACGTCGGCCTGCAGGCGCGTCTGATGTCCCAGGCACTGCGCAAGGTGACGGGTCACATCAAGAACGCCAACTGCATGGTGGTGTTCATCAACCAGATCCGCATGAAGATCGGCGTGATGTTCGGCAGCCCCGAAACCACGACTGGCGGTAACGCACTGAAGTTCTACTCCAGTGTGCGTCTGGATATCCGTCGTACCGGTTCCGTGAAGTCCGGTGATGAAGTCACCGGTAACGAGACCCGCGTCAAGGTCGTCAAGAACAAGGTCGCGCCGCCGTTCCGTCAGGCCGAGTTCCAGATTCTCTACGGCAAGGGCATCTATCATGCCGGTGAGGTGATCGACCTGGGTGTGCAGTGTGGTCTGGTCGGCAAGTCAGGCGCCTGGTACAGCTATCAGGGCAGCAAGATCGGTCAGGGCAAGGCCAACTCCGCCCAGTACCTGGAAGACAATCCCGCCATCATGGAGGAGATTGAAGCCCAGATCCGTGCCCAGTTGCTGGCAGCACCGGAAGCCAAGGAAGAGCCGAAAGAGACCGCGGCCGCCGAGAGTGAAGACGACCTGGATATCGATCTCGATTGAGGCTCGTCCCGAAGAAAGAGCAAGAGCGCCAGCCGCCAGGCTGGCGTCATCGCACCGTATCGTTTCCGGCTCGGTGAGATGACCCCAAGGCGCCCGCCCCGATGACTCGGAGGCGGGCGCCTTGCGTTCACGTCCATCGATGTCCTTCTGCTCAACTCCGGGAGCATGACCATGCACGATGACAGCGCTGAAATGAGTGGGCCTGAGTATCAACCGCTCGACTCAGGCGCGATGACGCCGCAACGGCGTGCGCGCAATGATGCCATCGCGCGCCTGGCGCGCCGCGAGCATAGCCGCCGCGAGCTGCACGACTATCTCAAGGAGCGTGACTACCTGCGGGCGGTCAGCGATGACGAGTTGGCAGAGCGCCAAGCCGCGGGCGAGGAGGGCGCGCAGGCGGCCTTGAGTCGCGATGAGGTCGAGCTGCTGATCGAGGAGGTGCTGGAGCGCATGGCCGAGGAGGGCCTGCAATCCGATGAGCGCTTTGCCGCCAGCTTCCTGCGGACGCGCGTCCTGCGCGGCCAGGGACCGAGGCGTATCCAGCAGGAGCTGCGCCAGCGTGGTATCGATAGCGAGACGCTCAATGCCGTGATGCGTGCCGCCAGTGACCCGACGCCGGATGCCTTCGGCCATGTCGAGGCGGTGGATTTCTTCGAGCTGGCGCGCGAGACGCTGGCCAGGCGCTTCTCCGGCCCCGGCGAGGGACACAAGGAGCGCGCACGGCGCGAACGCTTTCTGCTCCAGCGCGGCTTCGACTATGAGCAGCTGCGCTATGCCATGGAGTCCGCCTGGAGTGATGAGGGGGAATAAGGCTAGCGGGTGGCTGTTTGGCTCTCATGACGCGCAAACCGGCGCTTCAAGACATTTCCCCCCCTTTAGCTTGCGCGAACAGGCGTTATACTAGGTCGTCTTGCGACGGCACGGGGCAGGCGCCTTCTTTCATGCTTTTCATTGCACCTCCATGCATACCCACATGGATGAACATGCAGAAACCATGCGGAAGTCATGCAGAAGACCCCCGGAGCGTCTTTACGCACATCGCTACGGAACCTCTATGAAAAGCGCAGAAATCAGAAACGCCTTCCTGACCTATTTCGAGAAGCAGGGCCATACCATCGTTCCCACCAGCTCCCTGGTGCCGAACAACGATCCGACCCTGCTGTTCACCAACGCCGGCATGGTGCCCTTCAAGGATGTCTTCCTGGGCCGTGACCCGCGTGGCTACAGCCGTGCGACCTCCGCGCAGCGCTGCGTGCGCGCCGGTGGCAAGCACAATGACCTGGACAACGTCGGCTATACCGCCCGCCACCACACCTTCTTCGAGATGCTGGGCAACTTCAGCTTCGGCGACTACTTCAAGCGCGAAGCCATCCAGTTCGCCTGGAAGTTTCTGACCGAAGAACTCGGCCTGCCGAAGGAGAAGCTGTGGGTCACCGTGCACGTCAGCGATGACGAAGCCCGTGACATCTGGTTCAACGAGGTCGGCATCGACCAGAACCGCTTCTCGCGTCTCGATGAGGACAACTTCTGGCAGATGGGCGACACCGGTCCGTGTGGTCCGTCCTCCGAGATCTTCTATGACCACGGCGAAGATGTCGCCGGTGGCCCGCCGGGCAGCCCGGACGAGGATGGCGATCGCTACATCGAGATCTGGAACCTGGTCTTCATGCAGTTCGACCGTGACGCCGAGGGCACGCTGCACCCGCTGCCCAAGCCGTCCATCGATACCGGCATGGGTCTGGAGCGTGTCGCGGCCGTGATGCAGGGCGTGCACTCCAACTACGAGATCGACCTGTTCCAGAATCTGCTGGCCGCCGCGGCCGAGATCATCGGTCACGACAACATCGCCACGCCGTCACTGCGTGTAGTGGCTGACCACATCCGCTCGTGCGCCTTCCTGATCGCCGATGGGGTGCTGCCGTCCAACGAAGGCCGTGGCTACGTGCTGCGTCGCATCATCCGTCGCGCCGTGCGTCACGGTCACAAGCTGGGCGCGCGTGGCAGCTTCTTCTACAAGCTGGTCGCGGCTCTCGACAGCGAGATGGGCGATGCCTATCCGGAACTGCGCGCCGCTCGCGAGCAGATCGAGCGTGTGCTGCTCAAGGAAGAAGAGCAGTTCGCACGTACGCTGGAACACGGCATGAAGCTTCTGGAAGAAGCCATCGCTGGCCTCGAGGGCAATACCCTCGACGGCGAGACCATCTTCAAGCTCTACGACACCTACGGCTTCCCGTATGACCTGACCGCCGATATCTGCCGCGAGCGCGAGCTGATCCTCGATGAGGCAGGTTTCCAGGCGGCCCTCGAAGCACAGCGTGATCGCGCCCGTGCCGCCAGCAACTTCGGCGGCGACTACTCCGCCAACCTGGTGCTGGAGGGCGAGACCGTCTTCACCGGTTACGACCAGCTGGAAGGGGAAGCCACCGTCACCTCGCTGTTCGACGCCGAAGGCAATGCCGTCGAGCAGCTCGAGGTGGACACCAAGGGCATCGTGGTGCTCGATACCACCCCGTTCTACGGCGAGTCAGGCGGTCAGGCCGGCGATACCGGTTATCTGCATCTGGATGGCGGCCGCTTCCAGGTCAGCGATACCCAGAAGCAGACCGGCCATCACCTGCACCACGGTGTGCTGATCGAGGGCGCTCTCAAGGTCGGTGACAAGGTGCGTCCGCAGGTCGATGCCGAGCTGCGTGCGGCTTCCGTGCGCAACCACTCCGCCACGCACCTGCTGCACGAAGCGCTGCGACTGGTACTGGGGGAGCACGTTCAGCAGAAGGGCTCGCTGGTCACGGCCGAGCGTCTGCGCTTCGACTTCAGCCACTTTGAGGCGATGACGGCCGAGCAGCTGTCCGAGGTCGAGCGCATCGTCAATGCGCAGATCCTGGCAAATGCCGAGACCACCATCGAGTTCATGAGCCTCGATGAGGCCAAGGCGCGCGGCGCAGCGGCCCTCTTCGATGCCAAGTATGGTGAGGAAGTTCGCGTGCTGACCATCGGTCAGGATGCCTTCTCCATCGAGCTTTGCGGCGGGACTCACGTCAAGCGCAGCGGCGACATCGGCCAGATGCATATTCTCGCCGAGACAGGCATCGCGTCCGGCGTGCGTCGTATCGAGGCCATTACCGGTCGCGCCGCGCGTGACTTCCTGCTCGCGCAGGAAGCGACTCTTGCTCGCCTCGGTGAGCGCCTCAAGGCCAAGCCGGAGCAGGTCGAGGAGCGCGTCAGCAGCCTGCTGGAGCGCAATCGCGGCCTCGAGAAGGAGCTTGAGCGCCTCAAGGCCAAGCTGGCGTCCGCTTCGGCCAGCGACATGCTCAGTGACATCGCGGATGTCCAGGGCATCAAGGTGCTGGCCAAGCAGGTCGAAGGCGTCTCCGGCAAGGAGCTGCGCGGCCTGATGGATGACCTCAAGTCCAAACTCGGCTCCGGCATTCTGGTGCTCGGCGTCGCGGACGGTGACAAGGTCAGCCTGATCGCCGGTGTCACCGACGACCTGACCTCGCGCGTCAAGGCGGGGGATCTGGTGCGCCACGTGGCCGAGCAGGTCGGCGGCAAGGGTGGTGGTCGTGCTGACATGGCCCAGGCCGGTGGCAGTGACGCCGCTTCGCTTCCGGGCGCACTGGCCGGTGTGCCATCATGGGTAGACGCCCAGCTGGGCTGACAGTACAAGATGAAGGCCGGGCTCCTCTTGAGGAGACCCGGCCTCTTTTTGGGCTCACATGAGCTTCATGTGGGGACAACGCAAACGGACACGGATAACGGAAACGCACATGGCGCTATACGTTCAGAAGTTCGGAGGCACTTCGGTCGGCTCGGTGGAGCGGATCAAGGCCGTCGCCGAGAAGGTCAAGCGATTCCGCGATGAAGGCCATCAGATTGTCGTGGTCGTCTCTGCCATGAGTGGCGAGACCAACCGACTGATCGGTCTCGCCAGCGAGATCAATGATGACCCGACACCGCGCGAGATGGACATGCTGGTCTCCACCGGCGAGCAGGTCACCATTTCCCTGCTGGCCATGGCGCTGCAGAAGATCGGCGTCGACGCGACCTCCTACACAGGGGCGCAGGTGGGCATCCGCACCGATAGCGCGCACACCAAGGCGCGTATCCAGCACATCGATACCGATGACCTGCGTGAAGACCTCGACGATGGCAAGGTGGTCGTGGTGGCAGGCTTCCAGGGTGTCGATGAAGAGGGCAACATCACGACGCTGGGTCGTGGTGGCTCTGACACCACCGGTGTCGCCCTGGCTGCCGCACTGAAGGCGGATGAGTGCCAGATCTACACCGATGTCGATGGTGTCTATACCACTGATCCGCGCGTGTGCTCCAAGGCACGTCGTCTGGAAACGGTGACCGTCGAGGAAATGCTGGAAATGGCGAGCCTGGGCTCCAAGATCCTGCAGATCCGTTCGGTGGAATTCGCCGGCAAGTACAATGTTCCCCTGCGTGTGCTGTCTTCCTTCGAGGATGGCCCGGGTACCCTGATCGTCGCTGAGGAAGAAGACAACATGGAAGAACCGCTGATCTCCGGCATCGCCTTCAATGTCAACGAAGCCAAGCTGACTCTGCTCAACACGCCGGATATCCCGGGTGTCGCTTCCAAGATTCTGGGCCCGATCGCCGATTCCAACATCGAAATCGACATGATCGTCCAGAACGTCTCTCCGGACGGCAATACCACTGACTTCTCCTTCACCGTCGCCAAGACCGACTTCAAGGCGACCCAGCGCATCCTGACCGAGACGGTGATTCCGTCCGTCGGTGGTGGTGAGATGCGCGGTGATGACAATATCGCCAAGGTCTCGCTGGTCGGTGTCGGCATGCGTTCTCACGCCGGTGTCGCCTCCAAGATGTTCCGCGTACTGGCAGAAGAAGGCATCAATATCCGCATGGTCTCCACTTCAGAGATCAAGATTTCCGTCCTGATCGACGAGAAATTCATGGAGCTGGCGGTTCGCTCCCTGCATACCGCTTTCGGGCTGGATGCAGAAGCGATCAGTGACGAGACTGCCTGAGTACCACCACGGAGCGTGCAGCAAGGAAGTCGTAAAGACACCGACAATCAATGACTTGCTCAAGTCGTGAAGCGTCGGTGCCCAGGCTGGGGACATTGGTCTGGCTGACGTGCGGCACCTGAAGTCGATAGCGCCCGATGTATTTTCTGTCATTCTTCGGAATGTCAGTCTGTGCATCGGGCGCTTTCATTCAACGTGTCTATCGGGTGTGATGAAGGTATGGCATTGGCCGTCGGAGCATGCATAGCGCATAATTCGAGCTTCATGCATCAGGGTGGTCGACTTGTCCCGGTCGATTGCCGCCTCCACATCCCGTTGAAGTCCCAGCTGTTTTGAATTTCTGACAAGGAGATAAGTCATGCTCATCCTGACCCGTAGAGTGGGTGAAACTCTGATGATCGGAGACGACATCACTGTCACCGTTCTCGGAGTGAAAGGTAATCAGGTGCGTATCGGTGTGAACGCGCCCAAGGACGTTGCCGTCCATCGAGAAGAGATCTATCAGCGCATCCAGCGTGAGAAAGAAGACAACGGCGATGCCATCGCCTGACGGCATGCTGCGCCTGCACGTCGCACAACCCTGCACGACCCGATGAACGCCAGCCATTGTCCCCATGGCTGGCGTTTGCGTGTGTGGGTCTGGCGCAGGCGAGGGCAGTCCGCCTACCCCATGAACAACGACGTACTTGCTTCCATGAGCAGCGGCTCATGCGGGGTGATGAGAGGGTGGCTTGTTCAAGTCTGTGTTCCGTAAGGGAAAAATTTGGCTTTTTTCTCAAAAAGGGGGAGACAAGCCGATTCTGGTTCGGTAATATGCCCGCTCCCTCGAACGAGACGCGACGACAGGCTAGCCATCGTCATGTTCTGGTTCATGCGGGGAGATTGCTTGGGGGCGCGCAGCCTCGAGCCTGTCGTCGAGTGGTGATGAGATGTTCAGCATCGAAGCCAAAAAATCGACACAGGGGCTGGACAAAGCCCAATCAAATGAGTAAGATATGCGCCGTACCTGATGAGGAGAGGTGGCCGAGTGGCTGAAGGCGCTCCCCTGCTAAGGGAGTATAGGGTTTATAGCCCTATCGAGGGTTCGAATCCCTCTCTCTCCGCCATTAGGTACAAATGCAGTAAGATGCGCCCTTAGCTCAGCTGGATAGAGTACCTGACTACGAATCAGGCGGTCGGAGGTTCGAATCCTCCAGGGCGCGCCACTGCAACGCAAGACATGAAGTTGGCAAGACGCAGTACTCGTACGATAAAGTCCTGAAGTCATTTGAAATGCTCAGGCCACAGATTTCAAGGTTTATGCGCCCTTAGCTCAGCTGGATAGAGTACCTGACTACGAATCAGGCGGTCGGAGGTTCGAATCCTCCAGGGCGCGCCAATTGAAAAACCCGCTTCACTGAAGCGGGTTTTTCTTCGTCTGAAGAAAAGTCAGGCAATGAAAGAAGTCAGGCTTTGAGGCCAGGTTCTGAAACAAGGCTCTGAAGCAAGGCTCTGAGGCAAGGTCAGCACCGAGTGATCGCCGCCTGCACGGCCCCGATCCCCGCATTGCTGATTATCTGAGTGTTCTACCGCTTTCCTTGACTGTGATGTCACGCCTTCGGGCGCCCTTTTCGCGAGGGGCGCCCTTTTTTTGGTTCGCTGATCGGGACAGCGAGCGGATCGGGTGTTGGCCGGTGCTGATGTTCAGGTTTCGGTTCCAGTTCAGGCTCCAGTTCAGGCTCAGGCCGGGGTGGTCACGGCTTCTGCTTTCGATGCCTGCGGCGACTCTGGTACCTGAACCGATTCCGGCATGCGAGTCACTGAGGTGAGAAGACTCGGTGCCAATCCCAGCCCAGTGTCGGCCACCAGTCCGGTGAAGAACTCAGCGCGCCCCTTGTGGCGTTTGATGGCCTGGAAGCGGTTCTCGGCTTCTGCGTTGCCGCTCTGGCGCATCATGTTCATCCACTGCTTGAGCAGAGGCACCATTACCTTGTCGGGGAGGTGGGCGCAGCGTTCAGCGTGAGAGAGCAGCACCTGCGCACGCTGTGTCCAGTCCGTCTCGGGCAGCAGTTCGCCGGTCGCCTGCCAATGCTTGATGCGCGCTGCCAGGAAGGGGTCGGCCAAGGCGGCACGCCCCAGCATGACATCGCGACAGCCTGACAGGGAGCGCGCCCGCCAGTAGCAGTGCATGTCCCAGATATCGCCATTGGCGACCACTGGAATGGAAAGCTCGGAGGTGATCTTGCCGATCCATTCCCAGTGCGCCGGCGGGCGATAGCCTTCCTGTTTGGTGCGCCCATGTACCACCAGCTGAGTCGCACCGCCTGCCTCGGCCGCCTGGGCGCAGGCCAGCGCCAGGCGCCGATCATTGAAGCCGAGACGAATCTTGGCTGTGACCGGTACGCCCGTGCCCTCGAGTGCCTTGCGCACGCCCTCCACCGCGCGGAAGACGCGTTCCGGTGAGCGCAGCAGCGCCGCGCCGCCATCATGTCGGTTGACGGTCTTGGCCGGGCAGCCGAAATTGATATCGACGCTGGGGGCACCCAGGCGCGCCGCGACCCGGGCATTGATGCCCAGTGCCTCGGGGTCGGCTCCCAGCAGCTGCAGGGCGACCGGGGTCTCGTGTCGTGTTCGTGCCGTCTGTATCGGAGAGGCGTCGAGCAGCTCCGGACAGATGCGCTTGAAGACGCGCGGCGGTAACTTGACGTGGGTCACGCGCACGAATTCCGTCACGCACCAGTCGTAGCCGCCAAGGCCGGTGAGACATTCGCGCGTGATGTCATCTATCACGCCTTCCATCGGCGCGATGCCGATGCGGCCGGCCCGCGCGAGGGCCTGTGGGGTCAACGATGGTGTCATTGCAATTGCCGTGGAATCAGGCACTTTAGAGCGACCAACAAGCATTGAATGCAGCTGCATGGGCATACCGACAGAGGCTATCGGCGGCGGAGCCTATCCGTCGTGCCGTGTCCGGCGTGACCGAAGACATTGGCGTTCAGCGCAGGCGCTGCGCCGTAGTGCGGCTCGATAACGAGAAAGACTCGAGGACACTGGCATGCAAGAGAATGATCTGCTCGGTGAAGGCTTGAACCTGATGGTGTTCGGGATGGGGTTCGTGTTCGTGTTTCTAAGTCTGCTGGTGGTCGCCATGATGGCGATGGCCAAGCTGGTGGATCGCTTCGCGCCCGCACCAGCGCCCGCAGCGCCAGGTGTTGCGCGGGCGCCGGCTTCCCCGGCCCCTGCGGCAGAGGACGACAGCGAACTGACGGCCGTCATGGCCGCGGCGATTCATCGCTTCCGGCAGGACCAGCACCGGCACTGACGCTTTCGCGGCTTCGCCGATAGCGTCTGACCACTGCCAAGAATAGCAGGCGGCGATTCTATCACGAGCAGTACGGTGGGTAGACCTCCCCCCGAGTGCAATATTCTGTGCTTCAGGCTGACGCAACAGGCTGCCTGCAGCGCGCGCAGAACTCGATATCCACAATATAAAGAACAAGGGATCACTCATGGACAAGCAACCGCTGGGCATCACGGATGTGGTACTGCGCGACGCGCATCAGTCACTGCTGGCCACGCGCATGCGCCTCGATGACATGTTGCCGATCGCCGCCAAGCTGGACGACATCGGCTTCTGGTCGCTGGAGAGCTGGGGCGGCGCGACCTTCGACGCCTGCATTCGCTACCTGGGCGAAGACCCCTGGGCGCGCATTCGTGCCTTGAAGGAAGCGATGCCCAAGACCCAGCAGCAGATGCTGCTGCGCGCCCAGAACCTGCTCGGCTATCGTCATTACGCCGATGATGTGGTGGATACCTTCGTCAAGCGTGCCGCGATCAGCGGTGTCGATGTCTTCCGTGTCTTCGACGCCATGAATGACCCGCGCAACCTCGAGCGTCCGCTCAAGGCGGTGCTGGATCAGGGCAAGCATGCCCAGGGCACCATCTCCTACACCGTGAGCCCCGTACACACTCTGGAGATGTGGGTCGAGCTGGCACAGAAGATCGAGTCCATGGGCGCCCAGTCACTGGCGATCAAGGACATGGCGGGCCTGCTGACGCCGTACACCGCCTATGAACTGGTCTCGCGCCTCAAGGCGAGCCTGTCGATCCCGATCCACATGCAGTGCCACGCCACCACCGGGCTTTCCACCGCCACGGCCCTCAAGGCCATCGAGGCGGGCATCGACAATGTCGACACCTCCATCTCCTCGATGTCGATGACCTACGGCCATAGCCCGACGGAATCCGTGGTCGCGATGCTGGCGGGTACCGAGCGCGATACCGGGCTCGATCTCGAGAAGCTCGAGGATATCGCGGCCTACTTCCGCGAAGTGCGCAAGAAATACGCGGCCTTCGAAGGCAGCCTGCGCGGTATCGACTCGCGTATTCTGGTTGCCCAGGTGCCGGGTGGCATGCTCACCAACATGGAAGGCCAGCTCAAGGAGCAGGGCGCCGGTGACAAGCTGGATGACGTGCTCGCCGAGATTCCGCGTGTGCGCAAGGACCTGGGCTACATCCCGCTGGTGACCCCGACCTCACAGATCGTCGGCACCCAGTCGGTGATGAACGTGATGATGGGCGAGCGCTACAAGTCGATCTCCAAGGAAGTGCAGGCGCTGCTCAAGGGCGAATATGGCGCGGCGCCGGCGCCCTTCGACAGTGAGCTTCAGTCCCGCGTGCTGGAAGGCGCCGAGCCGATCACCTGCCGCCCGGCAGACAACCTGACGCCGGAGATGGAGCGTCTGCGTGAGGAGCTCAAGGGCAAGGCCAGCGAAGAAGGCATCACGCTGGAAGGCGGCGAGCGCGAGACCGATGACGTGCTTACCTACGCGCTGTTCCCGCAGATCGGCCTCAAGTTCCTGCGCAACCGTGGCAACCCAGATGCCTTCGAGCCCGCGCCGCAGGCTGTCGATGACAAGGCGTCCAAGGCCGCCGCAGCGCCGGTCTCCAGTGCTCCGGCCGTCAGTGCTCCTGCCGCGTCCAGCGGTCCGCAGACCTACACCCTGAACGTCAACGGCAAGCAGTATGTGGTCGAGGTCGCTGAAGGCGGAGACATCACCCAGGTGCAGGCCAGCGCGCCAGCAGCTCCGGCAGCCGCAGCGGCACCTGCCGCTCAGGCCGCCTCCGGTGAGCCGGTAAGTGCGCCGTTGGCGGGCAACATCTTCAAGGTCAATGTCAGTGTCGGTGACAGCGTGGCCGAAGGGGATGTGGTCATCATCCTCGAGGCGATGAAGATGGAGACCGAGATCCGTGCCCACCAGGCTGGTACCGTCTCCGCGGTGAAGGTCAAGGAAGGCGACAGTGTCAGTGTCGGCGACGTTCTGATCACCCTCTGAGCCGGTGTGTCCGGCCCGTCGTCATGCACGGCGGGCCGGTCGGTGATGCTCCTCTGCAAGGCGACACGACATGGACAAGATACTCAACCTCTGGCACGGCTCGGGGCTCTACAACATGAGCTTCGGCCAGCTGGCGATGATCGTCATCGGCCTTGGCCTGCTTTATCTGGCGATCCGCAAGAACTTCGAACCCCTGCTGCTGGTGCCGATCGGCTTCGGCGGCATTCTGGCCAACATCCCGGAAGCTGGGCTGGCGCTATCTGCCGCCGAGCAGGCGGCCCATCTCGGCAAGCCGGAGCTGCTGGCTTCGATGGCCAATCTGCTCAACGTCAACATCGCCAGCCTGCCGCTGGATGAGGCACGCCACGCGGTAGAGCAGGCGCTGCATGGCGAGATTCCCGCCGCGCTCAAGCAGCAGGCCAGCAACATGGCGCTGGATGGCGGCTTCTCCAACGGCATGCTCTACAGCTTCTACAGCGTGGCGATCGCCTCTGGCATCGCGCCGCTGGTGATCTTCATGGGCGTGGGCGCGATGACGGACTTCGGCCCGCTGCTGGCCAATCCCAAGACCCTCTTCCTCGGCGCGGCGGCACAGTTCGGCATCTTCGCGACCCTGCTGGGCGCAGTGGCGTTGACCTCGATGGGCCTGATGGACTTCAGCCTGCAACAGTCGGCGGCCATCGGCATCATCGGGGGTGCGGACGGCCCGACCTCCATCTATGTCGCCAGTCTGCTGGCGCCGGAGCTGCTGGGCGCGATCGCCGTGGCATCCTACTCCTACATGGCACTGGTGCCGATGATCCAGCCGCCGATCATGCGCGCGCTGACCACCGCCAAGGAGCGCAGCCTGGTCATGACCCAGCTGCGCCCGGTGTCCAAGACCGAGAAGATCCTGTTCCCGCTGGTGCTGCTGATCATGGTGGCGATGCTGCTGCCGGACGCCGCACCGCTGCTGGGCATGTTCTGCTTCGGTAATCTGATGCGCGAGTGTGGCGTGGTGGAGCGTCTGTCGGATACCGCCCAGAACGCACTGATCAACATCACCACCATCTTCCTGGGACTGTCGGTAGGCTCCAAGCTGCAGGCCGACAAGTTCCTGGCGGTGGAGACGCTGGGCATTCTGGCCCTCGGCGTGGTCGCCTTCGGTATCGGCACGGCCTGCGGGGTACTGATGGCCAAGCTGATGAACAAGGTCTCCAAGACGCCCATCAACCCGCTGATCGGGTCGGCCGGTGTCTCGGCGGTGCCGATGGCGGCGCGTGTCTCCAACAAGGTCGGGCTCGAGTACAACCCGCACAATTTCCTGCTGATGCATGCCATGGGGCCGAACGTGGCCGGCGTGATCGGCTCGGCGGTTGCCGCGGGGGTGATGATCAAGTACCTCGGCTGATCGTCTTTGCAGCACTGATACGACAACGCCCGCCATGGCTATCATGGCGGGCGTTGTCGTATCTGGGGCCTTCATCAGCGGCGCTTTATCTTGTCTCGGCCGAGGGACGGGAGGGCGTGATAGAGACGGTGCGTTGGCTCGGCTGCATGCGGGATGCCGGGTCATGGATGGCTTGCCATAGGCTCAGCAGAGCGGCGCGATCGACGCGTTGGCTGGGCAGCCGCTGGCTGTCCTGCAACGCCTGCCAGTCCCCGTCCGAGGTCTCGCGAGCCAGAGCGAAGCGGAAGGGGTGATAGCCGGGCGAGCCCAGGCGTGTATCGGTCACGGCCAGCAAGGTCTCTCCCTGTGGCGTCTTCTCACGTTCCGCTCGCAGATAGGGCGCCGCGAACCAGCGCAGACGCTGGCCATCCTCCAGCTTCGCGACCTCGGCATCCAGCGCTGGCTGGCGCGGGAAATCGCGGCGTGCGAGAGACGCCAGCTGCGCGTCGGAGTCGAACACGCTGACCATCCATTCATGATCCGCCTGCGGTGTGGTCGCACTGACACGCCACAGCAGGCTGTTGAAGGGAGTCGGCTGCACCATGCGCGGGGCGTCGGCGAAGCCCTGGCTGGCCAGCAGCGGCGCCACGCGATGTTCGACCCAGCTCTTGGCGGCCAGCCCCCAGCCCAGATAGAAGCTCGAGAGCATGAGACCCGCGCTCAACAGGTGCCCGGCGCGACCACGAATCGCCACCCACAGGCCGGTGATCAGCAATGGCAGGGTGTACAGCGGGTCGATGATGAAGACGCTGGCCAGACTGATGGGGCGGCTGGGCCACGGCCACAGCAGCTGGGTGCCGTAGGTGGTGAAGCTGTCCAGCAGCGGGTGGGTGACCAGGCACAGCACGCAGTAGACGATCAGCCGGCCACGGCCGAGGCTCGCCAGACGTGGCAGGCGCGCCAGCAGCCAGCCGAGCACGATGCCCAAAAGCGCCAGCACCGGCAGGGAATGGCTGAAGCCGCGATGATGGGTGTAATCGGCGACCGCGTCGCCGTAGTCGATCATCACGTCGAGGTCGGGCAGGGTGCCGAGTGCCGCACCGCCGAGCAGTGCATAGCGGATGGCCGCGCCGCGTTTCGGGCTGGGCAGGCGACGAATGGCCGGCGTCATGACGGCGCCGCCAACGACGGCTCCGAGACAGATCTGGGTAAGGGAGTCCATGCGTGGGCTACCTGTGAGGAAGAAGAGGGCGGGAGTCGTGGGTTAAGGCGTCAGTCATCTGCGCGGATCGCTGCCAGGGCGCCCGGCTCGGCCCAGCGCGGTCCGGCATCCAGCACGCGTGCCTGCACCGGGCAATCATCACGATGACAGCCGGGCAGATAGCCGCAGCTCATCAGCAGCTCGTTGACGATCTCGGGGCCGGTGAAGCGGAAGGTCTTCTTGAACAGCTTGATCCAGGCGGACAGCGGTTGTGGGTGATGGGTATCCAGCCAGGCGCTGAAGCTGCCGTGGGTATCCTTGAGCTGCATCACCACGCCTGCGTTGTGGATCACGGCATTGATCTTGAGTCGGTTGCGAATGATGCCGGCATTGCTGAGCAGGCGCGCGCGATCCTCGTCCCCGTAGGCGGCGATGCGCGCGATGTCGTACTCCTCGAAGGCCTCGCGGAAGGCCGCGCGCTTCTTGAGTACCGTCAGCCAGGAGAGGCCGGCCTGATTGATCTCGAGCACGAAGCGTTCGAACAGCACTCGGTCATCGCTGACCGGAAAGCCGTATTCATGGTCATGATATGGGCCATGAATCGGGTGCTGGGGAGCATTCTCGCAATAGGTGCTGGCGGTGACGACGTCGGCCATCAGTCCTCCTGTACCGCGAAGCGGCCGCTGCCGAGAAAGACGACGGCCAGAGCGCTGGCGAGGAAGAAGCCTTGCAGTTCAAGCGCCCAGCCGCCGGAGGGCGACACGCTCAACAGCTGGCCCATGTGCGCCACGGCAAAGGCGAACAGCATGTTGGCGACCACGATCAGGCCCGCGATGCGTGAGTGCACGCCGAGCACCAGCATGATGGGCGCGATGATCTCGCCGATATAGACGCCATAGGCCACCACGCCCGGGATGCCCAGATTCTCGAGCTCGCCGGCGATCCAGCTCAGCGTGCCGCCGTCACCAAGCAATTTCGAGAGGCCATGAAACAGCAACAGCAGGCCCAGCATCAGGCGCAGTATCAGCTTGCCGAGGTCGTCATTTTCGAGAAATTGCACGATAGAGCTCCTTGCTCAGCGGTCGTCGGGCTTGCTCAGTAGTCGTCGGGCTTGCTTAGCGGTCGTCGGGATACAAGGCGGTTGTCTCAGGCATTGGGGTTGTCCACCAGAATGCGCGAGAAGCGCACGATCTCGGCATTGCGGTTGGACCAGCCAAGGCGCTCCCAGAAGCGATGAGCGTCATGGTTGTCGTGTAGGGTATCCAGATGCACCTTGTCGATGCCTTCGCAGGCCAGGGCTGCCAGACAGCGGTCGACCAGCGTGCTGGCGATGCCCTGGCCACGCATGTCCGGCGCCGTCATCACATGCTGAAGATAGCCGCGCTTGCCGTCATGGCCCGCCATGGCGCAGCCGACCAGGCGCTCATCGAGAAAGGCCAGGTGGCTCATGCCGGGGTTGCGCGCCAGATAGCGGGCGACAGGGGCATGGCGGTCGGCATCGCGGATGACCACTCCCGGGGTCGCCTCCATCATGGCGATGAAGGCAGGGTGGTCTTCCGGTGTCATTGGGCGATAGGTCAAGGTTGGCATCGTGTGTCCTGGCAAACGGCGGTCGTCGGGGATGCCATATCCTATCAGTCCCTCGGGATATCGAAATGCCCAGGCTGCGCCGCGACACGTGCCAGCCACGCCTGAATGGCGGGATAGTCATCCAGCGCGAAGCCGCCTTCATCGGCAACATGCGTATAAGCATAAAGGGAAATGTCGGCGATCGTGAATCGCTCCCCGACCAGCCAGTCATGCTCGGCGAGGTGGTGCTCCATCACGCGCAGGGCGCGCTTGCCGCCCTCCTGCTTGGCGGCGTACTCGGCGCGGCGCTCATCGGGGAGGCCGAGGTAGCGGTTGATGAAGCGGGCGGTGGCGATGTACGGCTCATGGCTGTACTGCTCGAAGAACTGCCACTGCAGCACCTTGGCGCGCAGGAAGGGGTCACTCGGCAGGTAGTCGCTGCCATCGGCGAGATAATTCAGGATGGCGTTCGACTCTGACAGCGTCTCGCCGCGGTGCAGCTCCAGCAGCGGAATCTTGCCATTGACGTTGCGGGTCAGAAATTCCGGCGTGCGGGTGTCGCCGGCCAGAATGTCGACCTCGATGTAGTGATGATGGCGTTCGAGCAGGTGCAGCAGCAGCTCGACCTTGTAGCAGTTGCCGGAGCGGCGATCACCGTAGAGTGTCAGCATGCAGGGGGCGTCCTGTGCGAGCGTGGAATTGGCGTCTCGACAGTCTAACCAACCTCGCCCGCATGAACAGTGATTATTCGAACAGTGTTCGACGCTCTGGCGTCATTCGTGTACTCCGGACGCAGGCCGAAGGGCAGCCGAGGATCAGCCGAGGATCATCACCACGCAGGAAGCGGTCAATACGCCCATCACGCGGTTGAAGATCTTCCAGGCGCGCTCGGTGTTCAACAGGCGCCCGATGGCGGTCCCGAAGCCCGCCCACAGCGAAATGCATGGCAGCGCGACCAGCTCCGCGAAGCCTGCCAGCAATACGGCGTTGAGCAGTGCCGGGCCTTCCTCGGGCAGAAAGCTCGCCATCAGCGCCATGCCCATCACCCAGGCCTTGGGATTGGCGAACTGGAACAGGCTCGCTGCGAGAAAGGTCATCGGGCGTGCATCCTGCTGGCTGGCGAAGTCAGGGGGCGGGGCGGTGGCGATCTTCCAGGCCAGATAGAGCAGGTAGGCACTGCCCAGTACCTTCAGCAGCGTCTGCACGATGGGATATCGCTCGAAGACCAGCCCCAGCCCCAGCGCGATGGCGATGAACAGCACCAGGCAGCCGATCAGGATGCCGAAGATATGCGGCAGGGTGCGCCAGTAACCATAGTTGGCCCCCGAGGCCGTCAACATCACGTTGTTGGGGCCTGGCGTCAGGGTCATCGACAGCATGAAAAGCGTGGCGGGGGCCAGAAAGGCGAGGGATTCCATGGGTGTCCTTCAGCGTGGTGGGCGTTGTCGAGGTGGCTCGTATGATTGTATGGGTTCAATTTGCAGGTGCCGGCACATTCGCGTGTTTTGTGGCTTGTTGGCGGCATGTTTTGAGCATAATCTGATGACAATTACCGTCAACAGGTTTTTTGTCACCATGACAATGTGGATTCCGACCCTAGACCCCGCCATGCCGCGTTACCGTGCGCTGGCGGAGGCCATCCGCCTCGATATCGCCTCGGGTCAACTCAAGGAAGGCGAGCGATTGCCGCCTCAGCGGCGACTGGCGGACGCGCTGGGCGTGACCATCGGCACGGTGACGCGAGGCTACGCCGAGGCCGAGCGGAGTGGCCTGGTATCGGCGCGTGTCGGGAGCGGCACCTACATCAACGGCGCCAACCGGAGCGCGCATGGATCCTTCAGCAGCTTCGGGCATGCCCTGCGTGCCAGCAAGGCATATGGATTGGCGGCAGAGCAGGAAGGGGCGCTGCCGGCAGCGTCCGGCGTGATCGATCTCACCATGAGCCTGCCACCGCCTCACCCCGCGCGGCAGCAGGGAATGGCGGCGGCGCTGGCCGCGATCAGCCAGTTGCCCGAGGCCTTGCAGCGCAGTGTCGAGTATCAGAACGAATTCGGGGACGCCAGCCACCGTCAGTTGCTGGCAAGCTGGATGGGCGAGCTCGGCATGCCCGTCGACCCCGAGGAGCTGATGCTGACCCAGGGCGGCCAGAATGGCATCACGCTGGCGTTGTCGGCGCTGCTGGCGCCCGGGGATGCCGTGGTCACTGGCGCGCTGACCTATCCCGGGCTGATCGTCGCCAGCGCCGAACGTGGCCTCAAACTGTTGCGGGTGCCGCTGGACGAGGACGGCATGGACGTCGAGGCGCTGGCGCGGCTGTGCCGTCAGCAGGCGCCCAGAATGGTCTATGTGATGGCCGAGCAGAACAATCCGGGCGCGGCGCAGTTGTCTCATGCACGGCGCGAGGCCCTGGTCGCCCTCGCGCGCCAGCATGACTTCTGGATTCTGGAAGATGGGGTGCAGTATCTGCCCGACGAGGAGTGCGGCACGCGGCTCTATCAGATGGCGCCGGAGCGCACCCTGTATGTCTTCAGCACCTCCAAGTTGCTGGCCGGCGGCCTGCGCCTGGGCGTATTGCGAGCGCCGGTGGAGGTACTGACACGCATCGGCGCAGTGCTGCGCAGCCACAGCTGGATGGTGGCGCCGCTGTTGATGGAAACGGTCTGCGCCTGGCTGACCAGCGGCAACGCGACACAGCTGGTGGAGTGGCAGATGGAGGAGATGCGCGCGCGCCAGAAACTGGCCTGCACGCTGCTGGCGGAGTGGGCGCCGGCGGCGCGGCCGTCCTCGTTCGATCTGTGGCTCGAGTTGCCGGAAGGGCAGCGTAGTCAGGCGATGGTCGCGTCATTGGCCGGGCGGGGTGTGCATGTCACCAGCGCCGAGCCCTTCTGTGTCGGCAATGAGCCGCCGCCGCAGGCCATCCGGCTGTGTCTGAGCGCTGCCGAGAGCCGTGAGGCGCTGACCCATGCGCTGGGCATCGTGCGCGAGCAGCTGCAGGCGCCGCCTGCGCTGCGCCCCATGACGCTCTAGCGCTTCGCCGCGCTCACTCCTTGCTGGTGACGGACTCCTGCGCCAATCTGGCCTGCTTGAGCGGCACGCCCCAGCGATAGCCGCCGAGCCCGCCATCGCCGCGCACCACACGATGGCAAGGCGTCAGCAGAGCCAGCGGGTTGGCACCACAGGCATTGGCGACGGCGCGGCTGGCGGTCGGCCGCTCGAGCGCCTCGGCCAGCTGGCGGTAGGTCAGGGTATCGCCGCACACGGTGGCGTTGAGCTGCTGCCAGACGCTCAATTGAAAGGCGGTGCCACGCACATCCAGCGGCAGTTCGAGCAGCAGCGCATGACTGGTATCCGGTTGCTCACACAGGGCGAGCAGCCGTGCCCCCAGTGAGGCATGCAGCAGGCGACTGGCCGCGTGAGCGTTGCCGTTCTGCCCGTCTGTCTCTGCCTCCATCTGCTGCCAACTGGCTCTGGGCAGGCGTGCTTCCAGCGCCTGTTGGCCTGCCTCACGACTGTCACTGAGCTGTATGACGACCACGCCGCGCGCGCTGAGTCCTGC
Organism: Cobetia sp. cqz5-12; assembly: GCF_016495405.1. Taxonomy (NCBI): domain Bacteria; kingdom Pseudomonadati; phylum Pseudomonadota; class Gammaproteobacteria; order Oceanospirillales; family Halomonadaceae; genus Cobetia; species Cobetia sp. cqz5-12. Next base: position 3,704,359 of record NZ_CP044522.1, on the reverse strand, counting down.
GCTCAGCCAGCAGGATTGCTCAGGGACACCGAAGCGACATGGCCAATGCAATGCCAGCAGGTCTTCTCCCTGGCCGCCAGAACGACGGGCTCTGGGCGTGATGCCATCCTTGCGCGCATAGGCACGGCTGCTGGAGCGATAGCCGGCGGCGATGATCGCCTCGGTCACGCCATGGCCCTCTTCCAAAAGCGCATGGAACTGCATCTGGCGCAGACCCGCCGAATACTCGGATGGTGACAGGCCCAGCAGTGCCGTGAAGCGGCGCTGAAGATGCGAGGCACTTATCCTGTGCTCCGCAGCCAGGCATGCGAGTGTCGGGGTGGGCTCGCCTGCGGCGACGGCCTGTTCCAGCTGCCGACACACCGTCAGTGGCCAGGGCGAGGCGGGGGGGGAGTCAGCATTCGCAGGTGTCGAGCGGGCGGCAATGGAGGCGCATGAATATGAGGCGTTCGATTCCGGCATCGTCGGTGCTCCAGACGTGGCGCTGGCGGGATGGCGAGTCTGCTCGTCGACCTGAGGGCGATCAGGCTTGTCGGACTGCTCAGGATGACAGCGCCGACAGGCGCGCATGCCCGCGGCTCGCGCCGCGTGGGCGTCGGCAAACAGGCGCAGGTTGTCGCGGCGTGGCGCTGGGGATGGGCAGCCGATACGGCAGAAGATGCCAGTGGTGATCACGCCGTAGCGCAGCGCCTCCCCGGCGATCGGCTGGCGCGCCAGCAGACGCTGCCAGATGGCCTCATCGCACCCTTGAGCGCCGCCAGCGGCAGGTGGTGCCGTCATCCCTGCCGCTGTCTTTTCGCCGGACACTGATGTCATCGTTCATCTCGCTGTGCAAGGTTCACGATCAGTATCGCCATACGCTCGGGGCGGTGCACTCCGTATCTTGTGCTGACTGTCAGGATCGCGCTCGCAGCGCTTGCCGGGAGTCGCTCAGAACTCGAGGGATTCCTGGCGCTTCTCTTCTTCTTCGGCCTGCTTGCGCAGCTTCTTGCGGATGGCGGCCTTGTGGAAGCGCAGCTTCTGTTCCTGGGTTTCCAGGTTGAGCGGCGGCACCGGCACCGGCTGGCCGTTGGTGTCGACCGCGACCATGGTCAGATAGCAGCTGTTGGTATGGCGGATCAGGCGACCCTGGATGGATTCGGCGACCACCTTGATGCCGATCTCCATCGAGGAGCGGCCGACATGATTGACCGAGGCCAGGAAGGTGACCAGCTCGCCGACGTGGATCGGCTGCTTGAAGCGCACCTGGTCCACCGACAGAGTGACGACGTAGCTGCCGCTGTAGCGACTGGCACAGGCGTAGGCGACTTCATCCAGCTTCTTGAGGATGGCGCCACCGTGCACCTTGCCACTGAAGTTGGCCATGTCGGGGGTCATCAGCTCGGTCATGATCAACTGATGCTGGCCGGGCAGAGCTTCGTTGAGGGCGGTCTGTTCTGGCTGGTTCTCGCTCATGGGGGCGTCCTTCAGGCACGGGCCTGTCAGGTGAGTGGGAGCTGTCAGGGGCTCTCAGGTGAAGCAATGGCTCTGGCATGTTGCGCAGAGAGGGATAATGGCTAGTCTGCGGGATTCGTGACGTCTTGGCACCCCGTGAGCGGCATATCAGCTATCTATAAACGACCTTGCCCCCACAGTCGCCTGTGGGGGCAAGGGGCTTGCGGGATCATCAGCCAGGCTATCTGAATGGCTGGCTGAAAAGACTAGCTGACACCGCTGTCAGGCAGGTATCAGAGCAGCGTCAGACCCAGCGAGATGATAATGCCGGTCACCAGCAGCTGCACCAGGCAGAAACCCATGATGTCCTTGGCCTTGAGGCCGGCGATGGCGAGCACCGGCAGTGCCCAGAAGGGCTGCAGCATGTTGGTCCAGGCATCGCCCCAGGCGACGGCCATGGCGACGCGTGACAGGTCGGCACCCAATGCCTGAGCGGCGGGAATCATGACCGGTGCCTGCACGGCCCACTGGCCGCCACCGGAAGGCACGAACAGATTGACGATACCGGCACTGATGAAGGACCAGAACGGCAGGCTGTCGGCGGTGGCAATCGACACGAAGCCTTCGGACAGTGTGGCGGCCAGTCCCGACTGCACCATGATCGCCATGATGCCGGCGTAGAAGGGGAACTGGATGACGATGCCTGCGCCACCCTTGATGGCTTCATTCAGGCTGTCCAGCAGCTTGCGCGGCGTGCCATGCAGCACGATGGCCAGGAACAGGAAACTGAAGTTGATCACGTTCAGGTTCAGCCCGCCGCCACGGATCACGAAGTGATCCACCAGCCAGGCGAGGCCGAACAGCCCGACGACCCAGGCGAGAATCGGCGAGTTCTCGAGACGCTCGGCGGGACGAGGTTGGTCGCTGATCTCGGTGTGCTTCTCCTCGAGCAGGGCCGGGTCCACGTACACGCTTTCCTTCTCGAAGGGCATCATGGCGCGATTGACCAGCGGCATGATGATCAAGAGCGCCGCGACGATGGCGATGTTGAAGAAGGCAAAGATGGTGTCCGAGGTGGGCACGATGCCGATGCTGTCTTCGGTGAAGTGGCCTGCGGTAGCGATGGTCAGCGGAATCGAGCCCGAGATGCCCGCATGCCAGATCACGAAACCGGAGTAGGCACTGGCGATCAGCAGGCGGTAATCGACCTTGATCATCCTGGCCAGCTGCTTGGCGAACAGTGCCCCGATGACCAGCCCGAAGCCCCAGTTGATCCAGCTGGCGATCAGCGACACGAAGGTGACCAGCATGATGGCGCTGCCGGGCGTTCTGGCCAGCGAGGCGATGCTGGCCAGGCCTTTCTTCACCGGCGGGGTGTTGGCGAGCATGAAGCCTGAGATCAACACCAGCAGCATCTGCATCGAGAAGGTCAGCAGATTCCAGAAGCCGTCGCCCCAATAGCGCATCACCTCGGCGGGGGAGCGCTGTTCGATGAGCATGGCGGCTGCCGCTGCAACGACGGTCAGCAACAAGACGAAGATATAGGGGTCAGGCAGATAGCGCTCAACCAGCTTGACGGCTGGCCGTGATAGCGATTGCAGCATGTGAGAGTCCCTGTTGGCTTTTTATCAGTATGGGAAACGGGTTGGCACGCTCACATTAGTCCATTCGCTATCAGGAGAATATCGCGCGATGGTCGAGTGGCACGCCAATGCCAGCGGCAAGCCTTTCAGCGCTGCATCAACCTGTTGAAGTCTCCAATTGGCAAGGCATCAGCGCCAATGATGGCGACGATGATGCAGGTAGTAGCCGCCGAGCACCGCAGAGCGCACGCTGGTGAACAACAGGAAGGCCAGCCACAGTCCATGGTTGCCGAAGCCCTCGAGCAGTGGCCATAGGCCGATGAAGGCCAACAGAGATATCACCAATGTATTGCGCATTTCACGCGTCGCCGTGGCGCCGATGAAGATGCCGTCCAGCAGGTAGCTCCACACCGCGACCAGCGGCATGGCGACCATCCAGGGCAGATAGAGGGTGGCCAGGGCGCGGACTTCGGGAATGTCGGTCAGCAGGTGGATCAACGCCGGTCCGCAGAGCCAGAGCAGGCCGCTGGCCGCTGTCGCGGTGATCAGGGAGAAGCGGGTCGCCGCCCCCACGCTGCGTGCGAAGCGTTGCCAGTCGTTCTGGCCGACGGCTCGCCCGACCTCTGACTCCGCCGCCTGGGCGAAGCCATCCAATGCATGGGACGTCATCATCACGAACTGCAGCAGTACTGCATTGGCCGCCAGAACATCATCCCCGAAGCTGGCTCCCTGCGAGGTGAAATAGGCCGTCGCGCCCAGCAGGCACAAGGTGCGCACGAACAGATGCTGATTGACGCGGATCAGTGTGCCCCAGGCGGAGATAGACAGCAGTGCTGCGCGATCACTGCGCCCCGGCATGCGTCTGAGCTGGCGCGCGACCAGCCACAGGCCCGTGGCCAGCGCACAGTAGTCGGCGATCACGCTGGCCAGCGCCACGCCATCGCTGGTCATGCCAAGCCCGGGCACGAAGGCCAGATCGAGCAGGATGTTGACGCCATTGGTCAGCACGAGGATGCCGAGCGTGACGCGCGAATTCCCCAGCCCCAGGAACCATCCCAGAATCACGTAGTTGATCAGCACCGCCGGAGCCGACCACAGACGGATGCTGGCGTAGTCATGGGCCAGGGCGCGGGTGGTCTCGCTGGCCTCCATCAGCGATAGTCCCAGAGTGATCAGCGGCGAGCCGGCGATTATCAACACCAGCCCGATGGCCAGTGCCAGCCCGATGCCCTGGCCTAGCAAGGTGCGCAGGCCATCGTGGTCTCCCCGGCCATGGGCCTGTGCCGTCATGCCGGTCGTGCCCATGCGCAGAAACCCGAAACCCCAGTACAGGAAGCTGAAGAGGACAGCGCCCAGCGTGACCGCCCCCAGATACACCGCGTCCTCGAGATGCCCGACCACGGCGGTATCCACCAGCCCCAGCAACGGCACGGAAATGTTGGAAAGGATGATGGGCCAGGCAAGGCGCCACATATGGCGATCGGCGGAAGGCAGTGTGGCGGTCTTCAGGGAGGGGACGGGCATGATGGGTCCGAATGAAGGGTGAAGGTAACGTCGGCCGGGAGCGGTCGGCGAGCCATGGCGTTGATCAGGATAAGGCTTGGCAGGGCTGGGCGTAATGGCGCTAGAGCGCTAATCTAGTTCTGGTGACTTGATGGCAAGGCTTGCCATGCGCCAGCCGAGAGATTCACTGGCGCGAAGACCCATAATAGGGACGCATGGAGCGTCCGGACGCAAGGGAACTGACTATGAAACGCACGATACTTCAGCGAAGCACGCGATTGCGCACTGGCCTTGCAGCAGCTGGCATGATGCTGGTGCTGGCGACGCCGGTGCAGGCCATCGAGCTGCCCAGCGAGCAGGGCGATGATACGCCCAGTGCAGGCATGATGGTGGCCGATGCCCTCATCGGACGTCCACTGTTGCTGGCCACGACCGTCGTCGGTGCTGCCATCTTTGTCGTGTCGGCTCCCTTCGCGGCCATGGGGCAGAATATCGATGAGACGGCGCGCGTACTGGTCGCGACCCCGGCGCAGGCGACCTTCGCTCGCTGTCTGGGCTGCAAGACCACGCGTGTCGATTGGGATTGATGTCCTGATCGCGGCTGGTGAGCGCGCGCCGCTCATGGCTGGACACGACAACGCCGACCTCGAGGGTCGGCGTTGTCGTATCTGAAGGACGGTGAGAGCGGCGATCAGTGCGCGGGTTGCCTGGCGTGGCTATCGGCTGCGGGCGGCAGTGAGTTGAAGCACAGCACGCGTTTGCGTCCAGCGCGCTTCGCCTGGTAGAGCGCATTGTCGGCCATGTTGAACAGCGCGTCGGTGGCCTGGCTGTCATGCGGCGCGTTGGCGACTCCGGCGGAGAAGCTCAAGCCGGTCAGCGGCCCCAGTGTCTCATGCTCGAAGACTTCTTCGTGGAAGGCTTCGAGAATGGCCTCGACGCGTGCGCGTGACACCGCTGCGCTGGCCCCGGGGATCAGGATCACGAACTCCTCGCCCCCGTAGCGACAGGCTTCATCGGAGCTGCGCAGCGACTCACGTATCAGGTTGGCCAGGCGCGTGAGGACCTGATCGCCCATCTCATGTCCGTAGGTATCGTTGACCTGCTTGAAGTGGTCGAGATCCATCACCACCAGGGACAGCGGGTTGCCGATGCTGGCCTCGGCCAGTTTCTGGGGTAGCACCTCATCGAGGTGGCGGCGGTTGAAGAGGCGCGTCAGCGTGTCCTTGCGTGCCTCATGTGCCAGACCCCGCTTCAACTGCAGGTCGGCCAGTGCCAGCATCACCAGGTGGCTGACATCTTCCGCCAGGGGCTGCAGGCGTTCCAGGCTATCCTCTTCCGGCGGGATCAGCAGCACGAACTCTCCCACCTGGCCATCCCCGACCGTCAGCGTCTGTTTGAGATGACGAGCGTCGGTGGGCGGTGTTCCCCAGTTGATATGCATCGTCTGATTGATGTCATTCGGGTCATGCAGGGTCACGCTGCCTTCGCAGCCGGCGAACAGGCTGGGCAGACGAACGTTGAGCTGGGTGATGATCTCATCGAGCTGAGAACAGGTCAGCAGGCATTCCGCGAGATGGTGGATCTGGCTGCGGCTCTCGGAGAGTCGCGACAGCTTGAGGTTGGCAGCCTGCAGGTCGCGCTGGGCACGCTTGCGATCGGTGATGTCGTGAACGATGGAGAACAGCAGGGTGCGGCCGTTCAGGTCCACCGGGCCGGTAAAGATCTCGACATCACGCAATTCACCGTTGGCAAGCTGGTGGCTGGCCTCGAAGTGGTTGTCGGTACGGTTGACGACCGCACGGATGCGCTTGGAGAGCGACTGGCTGGCCAGCACGTTGATACGGCCCAATGGCATGCCGCACATCTCGCCGATGCTGTATCCATAGAAGTCGGCGGCGACCGGATTGGCATCGATGATCTCGGCAAGCTCCGGGTCGATCAGCAGCTTGATGGCGTTGCCGGTGCTAAAGACTTCCTGATACAGGGTCGCGTTCTCCTCGAGCAGCTCGATGGCGCGACGGCGGTCCTCGATATTGTTGATCAATACCAGGGTGCGCTCTTCGCCCTCCAACGGCGTGAGGGTGACTTCTGCCCAGAACATCTGACCCGTGTCGGTCTGCATGTGATATTCGTCCTGGAAGCTGCCGCCCTCGCGTTGCAGCTGGCCCCAGGCACGTTTCATGCGACTGATCTCGTCCAGTGAGAACAGCCCCCACAGCGATTGCTGGAAAAGCTCGGCATCACTCTTGCCCAGCAGGGCATGCATGGCCGAGTTGGCGTCCGCGATGGTGCCATCCCGGTCGGCGACGATGATGCCCACGGGGGCGGAATGATAGATGGAGCGCAGGCGGGCACGGCTGCTTATCAAGCGTTGCTGCTGCTCCTTGATCCAGTCGATGTCGCTGTGAGTGCCGATCATGCGCAGGGGCCTGCCATCCTCGGCACGTTCCACCACGCGTCCCTGATCGAGAATCCACTTCCACTCACCGTTGCGCGTCAGCATGCGGTGCTCGTTGCGATATTCTGCGCTGTGACCTTCAAAGTGCTGTTTCAGGTCGTCGAGGGTACGCGGCATGTCATCCGGATGGATGCGTGACTTCCACTCATCGAAGCTGCTGCCGATCTCGTGTTCCTGGAAGCCGAGCGTCGCCTTCCACTGCGCAGAGTAGAAGACATGATCGGTATCCTGCTTCCAGTCCCAGACGCCGGCACCTGACCCTTCCAGCGCGAACTGCCAGCGTTGTTCGGCCTCACCCAGGGCATCGCTCATCTTCTGCAGCTGCTGATAGGGGTAGACCATGCGTGATGAATAGATGGCGTGATAGATCATCGCGTAGGCCACCACCTTGTACAGGTGCCCGAGCAGGTTGAAGACATCGAAGGCAGTGGCATAGAGCGTGAAGCACAGCTCGGATATCCCCGTGGCCAGCGCCGCGACCGCCAGCCAGCCGGCATTGGTGCCTTCAGGCAGTCGGCGCGCGCCGAGCAGAAGTACCGCGGCCAGCGCAGCGCTCAGCGCCAGGGCCCACTCGTAGCCGATCTTCCAGGCGGTCAGGCCGCTGCCGACGATGAAGGTCTCTGGCAGGAAGTCCAGATGAAAGAGGCCTATCCAGCTCACCACCAGCCCGATGGCGAGCGTCAAGCCAAAGGCCACGGGCAGATAGCGGCTCGGAACGGGGCGGGCAGTCAGCAGGCAGGGAGCCAGCAGCGCGATAATGAAGGCGGTTCGCCCTGCCAGCCAGAAATGGATGGCCTTGCTGACGGAGGCTTCGCTGACGAAGTCGGGCATGCCGTCATAGCTGAAGATATGCACCATGTCGAAGAAGGCGGAGAGCATGAAGGCACAGCCCATGACCAGAAAGCTGGTCGGCAGTGTCCGACGGTGCCCCTGGAAGATGGAGACGGCAGACATCAGAGCGACCAGTATCGCGCCCATTTCCAGCAGTGAATGCGGGACGAGGTACTGTCCGACCGAGGTGAACAGCTGCGGACGCGGTACCACGATCAAGGCCACCATGATCGCCAGCATGACAAGCAGCATCCCCGTGCCGGCATTGGGCAGCTGGATGCGTGTCCCCTGGAAAGGGCGCTTGAGAACGGTAGAGAGAGAGCGAGAGGACATGGGCAATCCGTGCGCGTGTAAGAGTACGATCGGTGACTTTATTACTACAGGATAGAATAGATTGTTTACATTGCCCTAACAGAAAATAACCTGACGTAGCGCTTGGTATTGATTGCGTAGCCATTTAGGCAGGGGCCGCTAGCAGGCAGCCGCGATCCTTTTCTCGCGTCAGCACTGGCGCCAGCAGGGGGCGGCGGGAGCAGGCAATGACGGGGACAGCGGGAGTGCTTGATCGAGAACGAGGTGTGTTAACAGCCGACGTCTTTGCCAGTCGGTGTTAATGCCAGTCGGTTACGTTACCCGTTGGTGTCTTGCAGCAAGAGGCGCCGCGTTGGCGAGTCTGGCGCTGAAGCGCCTGTCAGGGTCGAGCTTGAGGAAACGGCTTGAGGAAAGGGCTTATAGAGAGGGCTTGCGGAGAAGGCAGGAGGTGTCAGGCAAGACGCAAGCAGCGGCCGTCACGACGGATGTGGCGCAGTACGGGCCACGTCATCGTCGTGACGGCTGCCGGAGCGTAGCAGGCGGCAATCAGTTGCCGAGTGCGGCCGTGATGATGTGGTACTTGTCCATCAGCTCTTCCTGGCTTTCCTTGTTGGCCGGGTCGAGCGGGATGCAGTCGACAGGGCAGACCTGCTGACATTGCGGCTCATCGAAGTGTCCGACGCATTCGGTGCACAGGTCCGGGTCGATGACGTAGATCTCTTCCCCCGGCGAGATGGCCCCATTGGGACATTCCGGCTCGCAGACGTCGCAGTTGATGCACTCATCAGTGATGATCAGGGCCATGATGCTGTCCTCAGCTTGTGGCGGTGTCGTCGTCGGTAGCGGAGAAATGCCGGGCGAGGGTCTCGGCCACCAGCGGATGCACCAGACGCGACACATCACCGCCATGACGCGATATCTCGCGCACGATGGTCGATGAAATGTAGGAGTTCTGTAATTCCGGGGTCAGGAACAGGCTATCGACGTGCGGTGCCTGGGCCCGGTTCATGTTGGCCAGCTGCAGTTCGTATTCGAAATCGGAGACCGCACGCAGGCCGCGCAGAATGATACGCGCATTCTGCTGCTCAAGCAGCTCTGTCAGCAGGCAGCTGAAACCGATGACCTCGACATTGTCGAGATGCGCCAGAATCCGGCGTGCCAGATCGATGCGCATCTCCAGCGGCAGCGCGGGGCGTTTGCTGGGGCTGTAAGCCACCGCGACCACCACCTTGTCGAACAGGCGGGCGCCGCGCTCGATCAGGTCGGTATGGCCATTGGTGATCGGGTCGAAGGTGCCGGGATAGACGGCAATGTTCTTGGGCATGACGAACTCGAGCTCTGTCGGCAGCGGATCAGCCTGGTGACCGGCTGCAGTGGACGACGAAGGATGAGGAGCCGCAGCAGACCGGGACGCAGTGGCTGTCGCGCCGCCGGCTCCCCCGGTACGCCGAGTGTAGAACCCCTCGCGCGGCTTGCCAGTCGCGGGAGGGGATTCGTCACCGAGTGCGCACCCCGGGGGGTAGCGAGCCGGTCTTGCAGCGAGCCGATCTTGCAGTGAGCCTGGCTTACAGCGAACCGAAGGGGTTGTCGACCTTGAGCGAGACGGGCTTCGCATAGCCGGGGATACGGATCTCGCGATCCGTGATCTCCAGCTCCGGACCTTCAAGCACGCCTTCACCGAAGCGATAGGTCGGCGTGAATTCGCCGCGCTGTGCCTTGTCCAGATAGTCGGCGCGACGCTGTTCGCAGAGACCGCTGCGTTCACGCCAGGCGGCCAGTGCCTCCTCACCATGTCGCGCCGCCAGCAACTTCAGGGTGACGTCTGCCGACAGCACCACGCCACTGGCATTGTTGCCACCGAAGCCCTTGGCATTGATGAAGGCGACGTCTGCTGCGAACTCGCGTGCCTCGCGACGGATGTCGAGGTGGCTGTGATGCACGTCATCGGCGATGGCATCCAGCGTCGGGATACCCGGCAGGATGCCGGCCGCCATGCTGCCGAGCGCCGATACCGCCTGATCACCCGCGGCGCTGCCCTGGCTGTGGCCGACGAAGGATTTTACCGCCACCACAGGCCAGGACTGGATGTCGTTGGCGCGAGCCACTTCATTGAGCACGTGGGATTCGGTGGTGCGGTTCTTCGGCGTGGAGGTGGCATGGGCGTGCACGAAGCTGCGCTGGCGCACGCCTTCATCGCCGACGATATCGCGCGCCAGCGCCACCGCCTTGCTCAGGGTGATGTAGTTGCCGACACCGGGTGCCGAGATGGAGCGCTTCCAGCCGTCGGCATTGACGAATACGTCCGGCACGCTGCCGATGATGCGAGCACCGGTGTCCAGCGCCAGATCATCTGCCATCAGGATCACGAACTGGGTCGCTTCCGCGATGGTGAAGCCACAGTTGCGCGCGAACGGGCGACAGGCTTTCTGGTAATCGCTGTCGGTGAGCACTTCCAGCGCGTCGAGGGCCTTGAGGCTCTCGTCATCGGCCAGGGCACCCATGCTGCGGAAGCCCTCGATGACTTCCGGCGTGATCGGCGCATCAGCGGTGCCGACCATCACCACACGGCGACGGCCGCTGCGGATGTCGTTCAGGCCCAGCTTCAGGTTGTAGAGGAAGCTGGCACAGGCGCCCATCGCGGCCCCGGCGCCGCCGACATTGCCCAGCACGTAAGCATTGAGAAAGTCGGCGGGCATCTGGGCATAGCCCAGCGGCATCTGCTTGGAGGTGGCGCGCTCGCCGGCCACGAAGGACTTCATCAGTCCGCCCCAGCCTTCGGCATCCATCTGGCCGATGGAGTTGCCGGCGTAGACGGCAATATCGTCCGGATCGAGGCTATCGCGCAGCGCATCCCAGTCCAGGCCGCTGTCGCCGAGGCAATCGCTGGCGCCGAAGATGGTCATCGACAGGCCGCGCGGGTGATGCACGCTGCGATAGAGCTGCTCCGGCGCGAAGCCGCTGGGCAGCTGCCCCGCGGCGCGCACCAGCGCCTGACGATGATCGGGCAGCAGGACATCGAATTCGCCGGCCGGTACCGTGACTTCGACATGACGGTTGTCCAGCTCGCGGATCTGCCAGTCGGCAGGCGGCTGTTCCGGCAGCTGGCGGCTGCGCAGCGTGAAGGTCAGGTCCTGGCCCAGCGTCAGCTTTGACTGACGGTTGGCAGGTATGCCGGTCGCGTTGAAGCGCTCGTCTTCAATGCGACGAATCAGGGTGTGGGACAGCACCTGGTCTGCCAGACGCTCCGCAAGCGCCTGAGCCTCGGCGGGCTGGCCTTCGGCATCGAACCACTGGCCCTGATCATCGCAGCGGGCGAGGTTCATGAGCGACGCGAGACCCAGCAGGGTCTCTTGACGGTCTGTCTCCGGCAGGGAGTCGAGCACCGTGCGTCGGAACGCCTGATGGCCCGAAGTTCTGCCGGCGGCATTGACGCCGCCCATGCCGACGATCACCGGTAAGTGTGACAAGCCGCTTTCCTCGTAAAAATACTGTGAGTCGTTGGTCTGGGCGATACCTCTGCGGATATTCGTCCAAATGATGGGCGGATGATAACACCCCCTCAATACAGGCGTCATGCACCCCCGCCTCCACGCGGGCGCGCCAGCGAGCGCTTGCTGCGAACACTGTGCGATATCTCTGCACTCAGTGCGAGTCCCATTGGTCTCTTTTTGTGCTCGTCATGCCTCGGGGAGGATCGTGATTAAACGTTTGTTTGATTTTCGGGAGGCAAGCTGCCATTCTGTCGTGGCTGTTTGAGTTGGTGTAGGCGCGTGCCGCGAGGCAGGCGCCTTTTTTTGTGTCCAGGCCTTCCTGCACCGACAGTATCAGATGGGCTGTACGCCACATGGCGCAGCCCGCTACAGGCGTATCTGCTAGACTCCGCGCGTGATTTTCCTGCCCGTTGCTATCGGAACTGCTGATGTACGCCAACTCCCGCCAGATCGATTCTCCCCAGACCGGCCCCCACGAGGATATCGAGCGTCGCGTGCGCCGTGCGATGGCGCACCCGCTGCGCAAACCCGTGGCGGAGCATACCCGCGAAGCGTTCCTGCAAGCGCAACAGTGGTTGTCGGCTCAGGCGAAGCCCCTGTGGCTGGACAGTGGCTGCGGCGTCGGGCGATCGACGCGTCAACTGGCACTGGCGCATCCGGATCATGCCGTCATCGGCGTGGACCGCAGCGAAGACCGTCTCAGTCGCAAGCATGGCGAGCTGCCGGACAACGCCTTGCTGGTGCGCGCGGACCTCGTCGACTTCTGGCGCCTGGCGCTCGCTGCGGGCTGGGCACCTGCGCACCACACCCTGCTGTACCCCAATCCTTATCCCAAGGCGCGCCATCTCAAGATGCGCTGGCAGGGCCACCCGGTATTCCCGATCATCATGGCGCTGGGCGGCCAGCTGGAGCTGCGCACCAACTGGGAGATCTACGCCCGGGAATTCGCCCAGGCCATCGGGCATGCCACCGGTGTCGAGGTGACGGCGCACGCCTTCGAGCCGCAGGGCGATTATCTGACGCACTTCGAGCGCAAGTATCACGAGTCTGGCCAGGCGCTGTGGCGACTCGAATGCCAGCTGGAACACACGCCCGAGCGCTACCCGCTGCAGGTCTGACGCGAATCACGCCGGTGGCAGGTTCTGGTTGGCGATAGCGGCGTGGCTGTTGTGGAAGGTGTCGCGCAGGGACTGGCGCAGCCAGCTGGCCGCAGGGCCACGAGGGCTGTCGCGACGCGAGATCAGTTCGATATCGATGTCGGCAGTGGCGCCCAGTGCGCTCAAGTCCAGAATCTTCAGGCGCTGCTGGAAGGGCGGGTAGTGGGCGATATGGCGCGGAACCTGCGCCCAGCCCAGTCCGCGCGTCGTGAGCTCAGCCATCGCATAGAAGCTGTTGAGCTGCCAGAAGCGCTGTGAACGCGGCCCCTCGTGGCCGGGCTCCAGTTGCTGACGCTGGCCGATCATCAGCTGGCGGTGATCGGCCAGGTCACTGTGGGTCGGGCTCTCAAGCTGGGCCAGCGGGTGATCGCGTGCCACGATCAGCACCTGCTCCAGTCGCCCCAATGCCTCGCGTTCCAGCGCCATGACCCCCAGCGGCTGATAGAACAGGATGCCGAGATTGGCCTGGTGCTGCTCCACCCAGCGGGCCACCTCATCCTGCGCGCCATTGAGCAGATTCAGCGTCAGCGTCGGATATTGCACCGCCATCTTTTCCAGCACCGCCATCACCGGCGGCATCTCCACCAGCGCCTCATCGATCGCCAGCGTCAGGCTGGCTTCCAGCCCCTGGCTGAGGGTGCGGGCGCGTGCCTCCAGGCGCTGGCACTGCATCAGCACGCTGTTGGCTTCATGCAGCATGGCCTCGCCCGCGGGCGTCAACACCGGCGTGCGAGGGCCGCGATCAAACAGCTCGCAGCCCAGGTCCAGCTCCAGGTTGGCGATGGCGGTGCTGACCGCGGACTGCGCGCGACCCAGACGGCGCGCTGCCGCCGAGAAAGAGCCTGTCTCCGCCACGCAGCGCAGTGTCTGCAGTTGCTCCAGTGTCCAGTTCATTGCCTCGCCTCGCGCCTTGATCCATCTGAATAATGGATGGATACCAACTTTAAACCATCTTGTATCTCTCTAGAATGCCTCCTCCATCCGCGTCGTCCAGCCCATCCGGCATCACACGCGGTGATCGAGAGGAGGTATGACATGCGTTCCAAGAAAGAACGTCTGGCCCAGGCAGGATTGCTGGAATTGGGCGGCATCCTGCTCGTGGCGCCGCTGTCGGCGCTGGTCACGGGGCATGACCTGGCGAGCATGGGCAGTCTGGCGGTGGTGATGTCCACACTGGCGGTAATCTGGAGTACGGTCTGGAACTGGATGTTCGATCGCTGGGTACCGACCCGCCAGCGCAGCGCGATCCAGCGCATCGTTCAGGCGCTCGGCTTCGAGCTCGGCCTGGTACTGGTGACCGTCTTCATCGTGGCCGCCTGGCTCGACCTGGGGCTGTGGCAGGCATTGCTGCTGGATCTGGGCTTCGTTGCCTTCTTCCTGGTCTGGGCCATGATCTTCAATCCGCTGTTCGATGCCGTGATGAGTCGTCTGCTGGCGCGCAAGGCCGCGCGTGAGCAGCAGCTGGCACCCCACAATACGAGGTGATTCGATGAGTTATGTCTTCCTGGCAGTGGCCATACTGGCGGAGGTCATCGCGACCAGCGCGCTCAAGGCCTCCGAGTCCTTTTCGCGACTCGGCCCCAGCATGATCGTGGTGGTGGGCTACGGCATCGCCTTCTATTTCCTGACGCTGGTACTGCGTGACCTGCCGCTGGGCGTGACCTATGCGGTGTGGTCCGGGCTCGGCATCGTGCTGGTCACCGTGTTCGGTGCGGTGGTCTATCGCGAGATGCCGGACCTGCCGGCCATCCTGGGGTTGGCGATGATCGTGGGCGGTGTCGCCGTCCTGCATCTGTTTTCCAGCGCCAGTCCTCATTAAGCTAGGGGCATCACGGCGCCTCCCGGCTGTGACATGGATGCTCACCGACGACGTCACTGGATGCCTCATGCCCCTATTTCGCACTGCACCGACCTCTGCGCGACCCTCCCGACTGTCTCCCCTGTTGCCCTTGCTGAAGGCGGCGCGCCCCGCAGTAGCGGGCAAGTCGCTACGTTTCACGCGCTCGCTGCGCCGACTGGCCATGGCGGCCGGTGCGACGCTTGTCGTGGCGGGCCCGGCGCAGGCGGCGGGTTTTGACAACCTGACGCGACTGACTGACAAGGGCTTCATCGTCAGTGCCCAGGCGCGCATGCTCGATACCGGCGAGACGCTGGCCTCGGTCAATCCCGACCAGCAACTGACGCCGGCTTCGCTCTCCAAGCTCTATATCGCCGGTGCGGCGCTGGACCGCTTCGGCCCGCAGTACCGTTTCTCCACGCGTCTGCGCAGCACGGGCACGGTCAGCGGCGGCGTCTTGACCGGTGACCTGGTACTCGAGGGCAGCGGCGACCCGGCGCTGACCAGTGAAGAGCTGTGGCGGCTGACCGAGGAGTTGCGCTTTCGGGGCATTCGCCGTGTCGAAGGGCGCCTGCTGATCAGCCAGTGGCGTTTCGGGCCGGTGCCCTGCATCAGTACCGATCGCTGCAATGCCTCGCGTCGTTCCAGCAATGCCTATGATGCGCTGCTGTCGTCCGCGGCCAGCAACTATGCCAGCTGGTGCGTCAAGGTGATGCCGGGCGCGGGCAGTCAGGCGCCGGCGCGACTGGCCAGCTGCGACACCACCCAGCCCACCGAGATCTTCGACAACCAGGTCACCACGGTCGGCGCGGGAGGCAAGAGCGCCATCAATGCTCGCCGTACCACCAGCAATGGTCGCGATACGCTGGTCGTCACCGGCACCATCGCCGCCGACAGCCAGCCGCGCAGCATCTACCGCGCCGTCTCCAATCCTGCGCTGTACACCGGTGAGCTGATGCGCGACATCCTGGCGCGCGCCGGGATCACGGTGACCGGCGGGGTGGACATTACCTCGACGGCGCCGCCCTCCAGCGCCGCGCAGCTCGGTAGCGTCGAAGGCAAGCCGATGCAGGAGTTGCTGACGCGCATGCTCAACTACTCCAACAACTTCATGGCGGACCAGCTGACGCTGGCGCTGGTCGGCGGCAGTCAGGCCACCTTGCGCCAGGGCGGCGCCAAGCTCGAGACCTTCGCCAGCGCGATTCCCGGTCACGGCCCGCTGACGATGTATTCCGGCAGCGGCCTGACCTCCCAGAACCGCACCAGCGTCAGTGGGCTGGTGGCGTTGCTCGACAGCATGTATCACCGCCCGGCGCTGTTCCCCACCTTCGTGGCGGGTCTGCAGGCACCGGTCAATGGCCCGATGCGCTTCATCCGGCGTGGCAGCGAGACCTTCCGCAATCACGTGATGGTCAAGACGGGCACGCTCAACAATCCGGTGCCGGTGCGTGCCATCTCGGGATACTTCCGCACGCAAAGTGGCCGCTGGGGTGCCTTCGCGGTGATGGTCAATGGGCGGGCGGCAGTGCCTTATCTGTCCTGGCCGCAGGTGCTGGACCCGGTCGCCGAGGACCTGACCGCGATGATCGAGCGTAACTGAGCTTCTGATCGCGCGCATGAACACGAAAGCCCCGCCAATCGGCGGGGCTTTCGTGTTCATGGCCTGAGTGACAGACACAAAAAACCCCGCCCGAAGGCGGGGTGGACCTCCACACGCCCGGCATGGCTGAGGGGAGGGCACTCGGGACGCTCGACAGGGCGCAACGAGATAACAAGAGCATAGCGTTGTGTGACGGCGTTGGCTAACGCCAAAATCGCTATTGCACCGCAACAATCAAGGACTTGAAGCGTTTCTGGCGCTGCGAGGGCAAATTTTCCGTCGCGGGTCGTGCGTCGAGTGCCTTCAGCGCGTCGGATCGAGCAGCACGCGACCGCTGACGCGTCCGTCGATCATCGCCTCGGCACGTTCGGCCAGGCCTTCCAGGCCGACCGTCTCGAGCTGCATCTGGGCGTGCATCTCGTCCGGCAGGTCGGCCAGACGCTGCCAGACCTGTTGACGGCGCTCTGCGTTGATCATGACGCTATCGACGCCCAGCAACGAGACGCCGCGCAGGATGAACGGCATCACGCTGGTGGGCAGGTCGGCGCCCGCCGCGAGGCCCACGGCCGCCACCTTGCCATCGTAATTCATCTGCGCCAGCAGATTGGCCAGCACCTGGCCACCGGCGGTATCCACGGCGCCTGCCCAGCGGCTCTTTTCCAGCGGACGGCCCTTGTCCTCGAAATCACTGCGCAGATGGACCTCACTCGCGCCCAGTGACTCAAGCCATTCACGCTGCTCGGCCTTGCCGCTGACCGCGTGAACCTCGAAGCCTTGCCCTGCCAGCATCTGCACGGCCCAGCTGCCGACCCCACCGGTGGCGCCGGTGACAATCACCGGGCCCTGCTCGGGCGTCAGGCCGGCCTCCTCGAGACGCATCACGCACAGCATGGCGGTCAGGCCGGCGGTGCCGAAGGCCATGGCCTGCTCGGCGCTCAGGTTGGCGGGGCGCTTGACCAGCCACTCGGGCTTGACGCGCATGCGCTCGGCCAGGCCGCCCCAATGGCGTTCGCCCACGCCCCAGCCGGTCAGGATGACCTCATCGCCCGGCTGATAGTCCGGCGAGTCGGAGGCCTCGACGCGTCCCGCGAAATCGATGCCCGGCACGAAGGGCAGCTCGCGCACGATCTTGCCACGGCCGGTGATGGCCAGCGCGTCCTTGTAGTTGAGACCGGAACGCTCGATGGCCACCGTGACAGGCAGGTCAGGCAGCTGATCATCGGAGAGTTCGACGACTCGGGCGCGTGGGGTCTCGTCGTGCAGCATCAGTGCGCGGGACATGGCAGTCTCCTCGTGATTGGCGTTGGTGTTGGCGCTCTTCCTGCGTGAAGGTGTCACGGCGTCTGGCGTGAGACGCGCCATCTCACAGTGCCTGCAAGCGACGCTGCGGGGAAGTCTCGGGATATCGACATTGGGATGAGACTGACGCAACCGGGGCCGCTGATCAGATGAAGCTGCGCACGGTGGCCAGCCCGACCAGCGTCATCAGCACCGTGTAGGGCAACGCCATCCACACCATGCGCCCGTAGGAGAGTCTGACCAGCGGCGCGATGGCGGAGGTGAGCAGGAACAGGAACGCCGCCTGGCCGTTGGGGGTCGCAACGCTGGGCAGGTTGGTGCCGGTGTTCACCGCGACCGCCAGCGCATGGAAATGCTCGCGGCTGATGTTGCCGGCCACGAACTCGTTCTTGACCTGGGTGATGTACACCGTGGCCACGAAGACATTGTCCGAGATGGCCGACAGCAGCCCGTTGGCCAGGAACAGCGCGCCAGCCTGTTCTTCGATGGGCAGACTGAGTACCCACTGGATGAACGGCTGGAACAGATGCTGCTCGTGGATGACCGCGACGATGGTGAAGAACACCACCAGCAGCGAGGTGAAGGGCAGCGATTCCTGGAAGGCGCGGCCGATCTGGTGCTCATCGGTAATGCCATTGCCGGCGGTCAGCAGGATGATCACTGCCAGTCCGATCAGCCCGACCTCTGCTATATGCAATGCCAGCGCCAATACCAGCAGCACGGCTACCACGGCCTGCACGATCAGCGCGGCGCGCTCCCGTGGCGTACGCCGTGAATCCTGATGATGGTCATAATCCTCGAGAATGCGTCGCACGCTGGCGGGCAGACGTTGGCCGTAGCCGAACCAGCGTCCACGTTCCAGCAGCACGCACAGGGCGAGGCCGGCGAAGAAGGTCGGCACGGTGACCGGCGCCATGGCGAGGAAGAAGTCGACGAAGTCCCATTCGGCGGCCTTGGCGATCACCAGATTCTGCGGCTCGCCGATCATGGTGCTGACGCCTCCCAAGGCGGTTCCCACCGCGCCATGCATCAGCAGCGAGCGCAGAAATCCGCGGAAATCCTCGAGGTCTTCACTGTGCACGGCCTCGACACTGACATCATTGGCATGATCATGCTGGGTATCGAAATGCTTGCCCGAGGCCACCTTGTGGTAGACGGAGTAGAAGCCCACCGCGATACCGATGATCACCGCCGTCACCGTCAAGGCATCGAGAAAGGCGGACAGCAGGGCGCTGGAGAGACAGAACATCAGCGACAGCCAGGTCTTGGAGCGCACGCCGAGGATGATCTTGGTGAAGGCATACAACAGTAGCGGCTTCATGAAGTAGATGCCGGCCACCATGAACATCAGCAGCAGGATCACCGGCAGGTTGCGCTCCATCTCCTGCATGATGGCCTCCGGCGAGGCCATGCCGATGACGACGGCCTCCAGTGCCAGCAGACCGCCCGGCTGGAGGGGATAGCACTTGAGCGCCATCGCCAGCGTGAAGATGAATTCCCCCAGCAGCAGCCAGCCGACGATCACGCCACCCTGCGGGCCGCTGAACCACAGCAGCAGCGGATTGGTGATCAGAAACAGGCACATCAACTGCTTGTACCAGCGTGGCGACTGGCCGAGGAAGTTGCGCGCCAGTCCGCGGCTGAGTGTCTGGCGTGTGTCATGTGATAGCGAAGACATGGGCAGTTTCCGGCGTTGATTTGTTGTTGTTGGAGGACAGGATCGGCAATGCCGCTTCAGCGTGTGCTTTGCTATCATCGCCGCCGTCATCGAGCGCCTGGCGGTATTAGAGCACGCCCGTCGATGAGGTCTCGGGTAGCCTTTGGTCGTGAAAATCGCGCAGGCTGCGCTGCGCTGTCGCTGGCCGGTGTGCTGCGAGCTCTCCCGAGGCGTGTTGCTGGCAGACGTCGTCCGATTGAAAGATCGGCCTTTGCAGCCTCCGTGCTGCTTCTGTACGAGACCCGAAGATGAAATCACGGCATACCGGCTTGACCCACCTCAAGCATTCCGCGCGATACTCGCTCAAGGGCCTCAAGGCCGCCTGGAGCAACGAAGAAGCCTTCCGCCAGGAGATCGTGCTGTGCGCCTTGCTACTGCCGTTTGCCTGGTGGATCGGTGACTCGCATGTCGAGTGGCTGCTGCTGGTCGGCTCCACGCTGATCGTGCTGATGGTCGAACTGCTCAACTCGGCGGTGGAATCCGCGATTGACCGCATCGGCCCGGAATTCCATGAACTGTCCGGGCGCGCCAAGGATATGGGCTCGGCGGCGGTGATGATCAGCCTGATCTTCGCTGGCCTGACCTGGGGCACCTTGCTCTACGACAAGCTGTTCGGCTGAGCATCTTCGCCCCGAGCTCATCATTGGAGGCTCAGCGGGCTGGGTCGTGTCATGTGCCTGCGGCCTCCGTTATGCTGAGGGCTGGATCGAAGGAGACGACCATGCCCCAGCCATCCCCCGCACAGTCCCGCCCACTGTTGCCCGCTGATTTCCTTGCGCCGTCATCGCTGCTGGCCGAGCAGTCGGCTGACAGCCGTGCCACGCTCGAGAGCGCCCTGCACGTAGCCCGGGAGCGCCTCGAAGAGAGTCTGACCCAGGCTGAGAACCTCAGCGAGATGCGTGGCGATGACAGCTCTCCGCTGGCGACCTTTCTGACCCTCGATAAGCGTCAGCGCAGCCAGCTGGGACGTCTGATCACGCTGTCCGACTTCGCGCTGGAGACGCTGTGCCGCCGCCCTGAACTGCTGTCCGAGCTGCTCGAGAGCGGCGAGCTGGAGCGTACCTTGCCGGTCGCCCAGCTCACCGAGCGCCTCGCCGCCGGACTCGCCAGTGCCGATGATGAGAAGGCGATGCAGCAGGTGCTGCGGCGCTTCCGCCAGCTGCGCATGCTGGGCATCGTGTGGCGCGACCTCAACGGCGCCGACATGTGGCAGACCGCAGCGGCGGTCTCGCACCTCGCCGAAGTCACTCTCGAGGGCGCGCTTGGCTGGCTGGAAGCCTCGCTTGAGCCGCGTTATGGCCGCCCCGCGCCGGACCGCTTCGGCGAGCCGCAGCGGCTGGTGGTGCTTGGCATGGGCAAGCTGGGCGCCGGCGAGCTCAATCTCTCCTCTGATATCGACCTGATCTTCGCCTTCCCCGACAAGGGCGAGACGTCTGGCGGCCGCAAGTCTCTGGATCATCAGGAATATTTCACGCGTCTCGGCCAGAAGCTGATTGCCGCGCTGGACGCGATGACCGCCGATGGCTTCGTGTTCCGTGTCGACATGCGGCTGCGTCCGCTGGGGGACGGCGGGCCACTGGTCGGCAGTTTCTCGATGCTGGCCAGCTACTACCAGGATCAGGGTCGCGAATGGGAGCGCTACGCGATGCTCAAGGCGCGCCCGGTGGCGGGCAGTGTCGCTGCCGGCGAGCGCCTGATCGCGCACCTGCGGCCCTTCGTCTATCGCAAGTATCTGGATTTCGGCGCCATCGAGTCGCTGCGCGAGATGAAGGCGATGATCAATCGCGAGGTCAAGCGGCGCGGGCTGTCCGACAACATCAAGCTCGGCTCCGGCGGCATTCGCGAAGTGGAATTCGTCGCCCAGGCCTTCCAGCTGATTCGGGGCGGGCGTGAGTCGGAATTGCAGGTCACCTCGCTCAAGCAGGCCTTTGCGCGCTTGCCAGCCCTGGGCTTGCTGCCGCAGGCGGTCGTGGATGAGTTGGTGCCGGACTACGTCTTCCTGCGCGATCTTGAGCACGCCCTGCAGGCCCAGGCCGACCGCCAGACCCAGACATTGCCGCTGGATCCGCTGGGCCGCGAGCGCCTCGCCCTGGCCATGAACCTGCCCGACTGGGAGGCGCTCACCGCGCGGCTGGAAGAAGTGCGCAAGCGCATCCGCCATCACTTCGACAACGTGATTGCCGCGCCGGAAGACGACGAGGCTGAGCAGGGCGAAGGCCAGCAGGCGCTGGATGAGTGGCGAGCACTGTGGCGTGGCGAGCTGACGGCGGAGGAGGGCGAGGCACTGCTCGCCGAGAGCGGCTTTGAGAGTGCGGCCGAGAGTTTCCGGCGTCTCGACAGTCTGCGGCGGTCACGGGCGGTACAGGGCATGCAGCGCATCGGCTTTGATCGTCTCGATGCGCTGATGCCGCCTTTGCTGCAGGCGCTGGGCTCGGCGGCGGGCGACCCGGAAAAGCCCGGCGAGCACGATGCCAGCCGAGTGCTGGAGCGCGTGTTGCCGCTGATCGAGGCAGTGCTACGCCGGACGGCCTACCTGGCGCTGCTGCGCGAGAACCCGGATGCGCTGGCGCAGTTGATGCGCCTGTGTGCGGCAAGCCCCTGGATTGCCGAGCAGCTGGCGCGCTATCCGGTGCTGCTCGATGAATTGCTGCACCCGCATGATCTGTACTCACCCGCCGACAAGACGCGCCTCGCTGATGAGCTGCGCACCGCGCTGTCGCGCATACCCGAAGATGATGAAGAGGCGCTGCTCGAGGCCTTGCGGGTGTTCCGCCATGCCCAGGTGCTGCACGTGGCGGCCTCCGATATCGCCGGTGCCCGCCCGCTGATGAAGGTCAGCGACTACCTGACCTTCATCGCCGAGGTGGTGCTGGAACAGGTGCTGGCGATGGCGTGGAAGACCCTGACTCGCAAGCACGGCTTCCCCATCGGGCGCGATGGCCAGCCGATCACTGGCGACAGCCTGAGTGGCAGCTTCGTGATCGTCGGCTACGGCAAGCTGGGTGGCATCGAGTTGGGCTATGGCTCGGATCTGGATCTCGTCTTCCTGCATGATGCGGCCAGCAAGGGCCAGACGGATGGCCCGCGCCCGCTGGACAATCCACTGTTCTTCACGCGTCTGGGGCAGCGCATCATCCACCTGCTGACGGCGGTGACGCCGGCCGGTGCGCTCTACGAGGTCGACATGCGCCTGCGTCCGTCAGGCAACTCGGGGCTGCTGGTCTCGAGTCTGGCGGCCTTCCGGGACTATCAGCTCACGCAAGCCTGGACATGGGAGCATCAGGCGCTGGTGCGTGCGCGGGCCGTGGCGGGAGACCCGGCACTGGCGCTGGCCTTCGAGGAGGTGCGCCGTGAGGTGCTCGGTCAGCAGCGGGACGAGAAGACGCTGCGTCAGGAGGTGATCACCATGCGCCACAAGATGCGTGATCACCTGGGCAGCAGCGCCAAGGACCGCGAGGCCGGCCAGTTCCATCTCAAGCAGGACGCCGGCGGCATCGTCGACATCGAGTTTCTCGCCCAGTACTGCGTGCTGGCGCTGAGTCATCAGGTGCCCGCTCTGCTCGAGTGGAGCGACAACATGCGACTGCTGGAAACCCTCGAGTCCTGCGGACGGCTGCCGGGCGAGCAGGCCGGCGAGCTGCGCGAGGCCTATCTGGCCTACCGCGATGTCAGTCATCGCCTGGCGCTGGAAAAGCACGGCAGCCTGATGCGGCTGGAGCAGCACCCGGTGATTGCCGCCCATCGTGAGCGGGTCATCACCCTCTGGCAATCACTGCTGGGCGAAGATCAGGTCGGTCACGAGGGGGTTTAACGTCAAATCAATGCTCGCAATCCCCTGTCGCTGTCCCCAAGAAAGGGTGCACCAGACAACGTTGACAGGGGAGGTCAGCATGATGGAGTGGATCGCGAATCACTCGAAAACCATCTCGGCGATTGCCAGTATCGGCTCGTTCTTCATCTGGCTGGTCTACGCGCAGCTGCTGTATCACAACTTCCGTCGCCAGCGTCGCCCGCGAGTGCTGATCAATCGCGGCAAGTCCAAGGGTATCGATAGTCTGTGCATCGTCAGCAACATGAGTGCCGAATCGATCTTCATCGAGCACATCATCGCCAGGCTGGATACCAGTCATGGCAGCCTGCTGATGGATGTCACCGAGTTCGAACGCAGCTATCAGGAAGGTGACGAGCAGGGTGACAATCAGCAGGACGGCGACAGCGAGCAGTCCGCTCAAAAGGCCTCCAGCAGCAGTGAGTGGCGCATCTCCGATACTACGCGTCAGGGGCCGCTGGGCTCGGGCGACTTCCTGCATATCGGTACCTTTGCGGAAGTCATCGAGCGCATGGCGCGCCGCAATGGCATCTCGCTCGAGGGTCACTGGCCCAGCAATGAGCAGCTGAAATTCCAGCGCCTGACGCTGCGTATCATCGGCATCTATGGCAGTGAAGACCATCCGATCGGTGTCGAGCGTGCCTTCCGCCTGCACGATGCCAATGGAGAATGCGCATTGGTACCGGAGCGCTGGGATTCCAATCGCCTGTCATCACGCAGGCAGCGTCACAAGTTGCGCAAGCTTCTGGATCGCATCAGTGGGGAGGACATCAGCGAGCAGTCCACTTTCCAGCCCCCGAGTGACGAGGAGTCGCGCACCAAGGCTTCGTGAGTGCGGGCGCATGAGGCTGATGCATGAACCACGGGACGCATGAATCATCGTAAGTATGACGGCGGTGTCTTCACACTGTCAGGGCGACGAGGATGGGGTAGGCTTTCCAGAGCCCATTCACGGAGAACCCTCGGATGCAGGAACGCGTCACGCCCTTTCAGTTGTTCATTCTGGTGCTGTCGATCTACGTGATCGGCGCCATGGTGGTGGACCTTGTCTTTGAGTTGTCACCGCAGGTCCAGCGGCTGCTGGAGTACATGGACTACGTGGTCTGCCTGTTCTTCTTCATCGATTTCTGCAAGCGCTTCGCCAGTGCCAAGAGCAAGCGCGAGTACATGAAGTGGGGCTGGATCGACCTGCTGGCCTGTATTCCGGCGGGGCTCTTCCAGGGCGCGAGGCTGTTTCGCGTGGTGCAGGTGCTGCGGGTGCTGCGCGCCATCAAGTCGATGGAAATGATCTGGAAGCTGCTGTTTCGCAACCGGGCCGAGGGGGTCTTCGCCTCGGCGGCCACCGCAACGGTGCTGCTGGTGGTGTTCGGCGCCCTGACCATGCTGATGGTAGAGACACCCAATCCCGACAGCCCCATCAATACCGCCGAGGAGGCGTTGTGGTGGGCAGTGGTGACGGTGACCACCGTCGGCTATGGCGACTACTACCCCATCACCACACTCGGTCGCGTGGTGGCGGTGCTGCTGATGGTGGGGGGTGTGGGGCTGTTCGGGAGTTTCGCCGCCTATATCAGCTCGATCTTCATCGAGGATGACAGTGAGCAGGAGGCGCGCGCAGCGCGTGCCCAGCGTGACATGACGCGTGCGCTCTACCATCAGATCAGCGAGCTGACGACGGAAGTGCGCGAGCTGCGTGAGCGACTGGATCAGGTCGCGCAGGAGCGGGGCGAGTCGCTGGCTGAGCGCGAACTCCACCGCGAGGCGCTGCATCGCCAGGTGAATGAGGAGATGGAACAGCGCCTGGGGGATGCCGCTCCGCCAGACAAGGAGGGCCCCGCCGGCGAACGTTGAACCGGCAGGCAGGCAGCCAACCAACCAACCAACAAAGAAGCCCCTGGCACCGTGAGGTGTCAGGGGCTTTTTACATACTGTCATCAGGCGTCAGGCAAGCAGACACAGGCGCTGCGACTGCCGTGCATGACGCAGGCGATGATCAGTCGAAGTTGCGCGAGTAGAAGATCTCGAGCATTTCACGACGCAGACGGCCTTCGATGTTGGTGGCTTCCTCGAAGGTCAGCTCGCGACGCGAGGTGCCGAAGAGGTAGTTGTCCAGCTCGAAGTCCTTGAGCAGCATCTTGGTGTGGAACATGTTCTCTTGATACACGTTCACATCGACCATCTGGTAGGCACGCTTGGTGTCTTCCGCCAGGTAATCCTGGATGGAGGTAATGTCGTGATCGATGAACAGCTTCTTGCCATCCACGTCGCGCGTGAAGCCACGCACGCGGTAGTCCATGGTCACGATATCGGAATCGAAGCTGTGGATCAGATAGTTCAGCGCCTTCAGCGGGCTGATCATGCCACAGGTCGAGACATCGATATCGAGGCGGAAGGTGCTGATGCCGTTGTCCGGGTGGGACTCGGGGTAGGTGTGCACCGTGACGTGAGACTTGTCCAGATGGCCGACGACCGTTTCCGGCAGCGGGCCCGGGCCCGGCGCGGTCTGGGACACGTCCTGCTCTTCCAGCTCGTGCTCGGCGATCAGGATGGTCACGCTGGCGCCATGCGGCTCATAGTCCTGGCGTGCGATGTTCAGCACGTGGGCACCGATGATGTTGGTGACATCCTTGAGGATCTGGGTAAGACGCTCGGCATTGTAGAGCTCATCGATATAATCGATATACGCCGTGCGCTGCTCTTCGGTCTGCGCGTAGCAGATGTCGTAGATATTGAAGCTCAACGAACTGGTGAGGTTGTTGAACCCGTGAAGGCGGAGTTGATCGCTCACGTCCAGGCCTCCTTGAAATGGGAGGGTGGTATGACATCCGATGCGCCATTGCATTCAGTCAGAGAGGCAGGCATCGGGCCGAAGAGGACATCTCGAAAGGCCCGTCCCGGCCGCTGGCAGCATGACTCACAGGGAGCATTGCATACCATCCTTGCCACGAGACGACCGGTGAGACGACCGGTTTGAGGGGCGTATTATGCACAGGCAGGGCTGACACGCCAGCGACAATTCCCGCCGATCCCGGCGAGATGTCGTGAGTGGTACGCTCCCTCCCGCCGTCGGCGGGGCCTTGAGGGGCGGGAGGGTGAGGCGTGATCAGGCCGCGATGTCGATGACTTCGTAGGAGTGGGTGATCTCGACACCCCCGGCGGTCAGCATCAGGGAGGCGCTGCAGTACTTCTCGGCGGACAGTTCGACGGCACGCTTGACCTGGGATTCCTTGAGGTTGCGACCGGTGACCACGAACTTGACGTGAATCTTCGTGAACACGCTCGGCACGCTATCGGCACGCTCGGCGCTCAGTTCGGCGTGACAGTCGGTGACCTGCTGGCGGGCCTTTTCCAGAATCTGGATGACATCGAAGCTGGTGCAGCCGCCCAGACCCATCAACATCATTTCCATCGGACGCGGGCCGGTGTTGCGACCGCCGTTGTCCGGATTGCCGTCCATGACCACGCTGTGGCCGCTGCCGGATTCGGCGAGGAACTGGCGACCATCGGTCCATTTGATGCTGGCGTTCATTGCCATGTCGGAACGTCTCCTTCTGATAAGTCGTTGATGTGCTGCCGGCCCGAGGTCAGTGGCTTCAAGGGTCGGGGGCTCCAGTTACAAGAGCGCGGAGAGCACGATGGCGCACAGGGTAGCATTGTCATCGGCGCGCCCGGAGGAACGTCCAGCGCTGAGCTTATATCTCGCTGACTCAAGCCTTGTCGTGGCTCAGCAGCTCATCCAGCTCGGCCAGACGCTGTGGGGTGCCGACATCGATCCAGGCACCGCGATGATGCAGGCCGCGCACCTCGCCATGCTGCATGGCCTCACGCAGCAGTGGCGCCAGCTTGAAGACGCTGTCAGGGCCCTGGTAGGCCGGCGTCTCGGCGATGGCGCGGCGAATCAGCCGTGGTGACAGCCACGACACACCGGAGAAGGTCAGGCGGCTGCCGGTCTGCACGTCCTTCTCGTCCTGTTCGTCGCTCTCGGCGCGGGCGTCATCCTTCACTATCCCCGTCGGGGTGAGCAGGAAGTCCCCCTCGGGATGATGTGGCGGGTTATCCACCAGCACCAGACCCGCCAGCGCCTGGGGCTGATCGGCGAGCGGAGCAAGTGAATGGCTCGCCAGCGCCTGGATGGTCAGCAGCGTGAGGTCGACGTCACACCAGACATCGCCATTGATCAACAGGAAGGGCGTGTCGTCGCCTGCGTCCTGCGTCAGCGCCTCGGGCAGTGACAGGGCGCGAGCGATGCCGCCGCCGGTTTCCAGCGGCGTCTCCTCGCGCGAGAAGATCAGTGTCAGGGAGCGCTTGCGCCCCTGCCAGCGAGCTTCGAGCTGGCCCCGGGCATTCGGTTTCGCGGCGAAGTGGCTCACAATCCTGTCGGCCAGGTGGCCGACGTTGATGACGACCCTGTCCACATCGATCGCTTCCAGGCGCAGCAGATGGTGCTCCAGCAATGGCAGCCCGGCGACTTCCAGCAACGGCTTGGGGGTGTGGTCGGTCAGCGGGCGCATGCGCGTGCCGAAACCGGCCGCCAGAATCATCGCGCGCATCAGTGGCTCCCTGGCTGGTCATCGGCAGTTGCTGCGCTTTCCTTGCTTTCCCCACCTGCCGCAGCGCTCTTCGCCGTGTCAGCCGTGGCCGCATTGCGCTGCAGGCGGGCAGCGCGATCGGCGAGTGCTGCCAGCTCATCGTAATCATCGAGGTTGATCTCGGGGCGCTCGCCATTGGCGAGACGCAGATCACGTGCTTCGCACTCCTCGGCCAGGCGCAGCGACAGTGCCGGCGTCAGCACCTCATCCAGCCAGTGGGTGAAGGAGATCAGTTCCGGGCAGAAGGCCAGACCCTCGCGCAGGTGACCGAGGAAGCGCGGCATCAGCGTCAGGTAACGTGGCTTGGCATCCCGCAGTGTCAGGCGCGCGAAGATGCCGAGAATCTTGAGATTGCGCTGAACGCCCATGCGCTCGACGCTCTGGCGGTATTCCAGCGGGCTCGGTGCCGGCAGGCCGGCCGCGGCGTAGCGTGGCAAGGCGGCCAGACGCGCCTGCTCGATCCAGCGCGCCATGGCGGGTTCCGGCCAGCGCCAGTGACGGTCGCGTAACAGCGAGATCAGGTCGTAGTTCTCGGGGCCGCTGACGGCGTCCTGGAAGTCGATGATCCACAGTCGCGGCTGGTCCTGGAATGCCGACTGATGCAGGAACAGGTTCTGGGCATGGAAGTCGCGATGCACGGTCACCACCGGTTGCGCGCTGGCGGCCGTGAGCAACTGCCCCGTCAGCTTGTCCCAGGCGGCGTAGCGGCGGTCATGCGGCATGTCGAGCAGCTGGCCGAGGCACCACTCCGGAAACAGCGCCAGTTCGGCGGACAGCCGGGCGTCGTCATAGGCAGGCAGGTTGCCGGGCGGCAGCTGATGCAGCTGCTCGAGCAGCCCGATGGCTTCGCCATAGTAGTGGTCGGCGTGCTCGGTGCTGGTCAGGGCGGTCATCAGCGGGGTGTCGCCGAGGTCTTCCAGCTCGAGGAAGCCGAGTGACTCGTCGAAGGCGAAGATCTCGGGCAGCGGCAGGCCAGCGTCGCGCCATTGGCGGGCGATGGCGACGAAGCCGTGGCTGTCTTCCTTCTCGGGCGGGGCATCCATCAGGATGCGCGCCGGCGTGGCCGGGTCGAGCTCCTCGAGATGCAGGCGGAAATAGCGGCGGAAGCTGGCGTCGTCAGCCACGGCGCTCATGCGCACGGCCTCTGGCGTGAGGTCGTGGCGGGCGGCGGCCCAGGCGTGCAGCGCCTGGCGGCGGGCGTCGGATGTCATGGGGCTTGGGCTCCTGTCGGCGTGTGCGGGGCCGGCTGTCAGTTGACGCCTGTGCCGCGGCCCCGCATGCTGTCGTGTGGTGACGAGAAGGCAGGCGGAACCGGCAAGCAGGAAGGCCGGTTGCTGGGCCTGTATAATACCGATTCCCCCAGCCAAGGACACAGAGCAGCCATGGCCCAGCGCAGCCATTCATCCCATCCGGGCAAGCCGACGACCGCTCCCGGGCGACGTCAGCGTCGCTTCGCGACTCCCTCTCTGTCTGCTCATTCCCGGCAGGCACCGATAGCCCGATTGGGCGATGACCGCCCGGTCTGGCAGCTCAAGCCACTGGTTTTCCGTCTGTTGTGGACCCTGGCGCCACTGGCCGCCGGCGCCCCTCTGATGGCACAGGCCGCTCCGCCCGAGCCCCTGTCAGCCAGTCAGCTCGACTGGCAGCCCTATGATGAGGTGCCGCGGGGCAAGCTGTGCTCCGGGCGCTATGTCACGCCGGCCTACCGTATCGAAGCGGGTGACACGCCGGAGCAGGTCACGACCTCGGCTGACAAGGCCAACTACGGCAACGATGGCGTCGCCACCCTGATGGGGGAGGTGGTGCTGCGCCGCGGCGATTCCCAGCTGGAATCGCCCGAGGTCAGCGTCAACGAGGCGCGTGACACCGCCACCGCCAAGGGGCCTGTCACCTATCGTCAGCCCGGGGTCCTGCTGCGCGGCGACGACGCGCGGGTCTCGCTCAACAGCGATGCGGCCAGCGTCGACAACGGCCACTACGTCTTTCACGAGCAGCATGTGCGCGGCGACGCGGTGCAGCTGGCACGTCTCGAGGACGGTCGCTACCGCCTGAAGGATGCCAGCTTCACCTCCTGTGAGCCGGGCAACAGCCTGTGGCGCCTGGTCGGCAGCGACATCACCATCGATCAGGATTCCGGCTGGGGAACGGCCAAGCATGCGCGCATGGAAATGGGCGGCGTGCCGGTCTTCTACTGGCCCTACGTGCGCTTCCCGGTCGATGACCGTCGCCACACGGGCCTGCTGTGGCCGCAGTTCAGCTACACCAGCTCCAGCGGCTTCGATTACGCCCAGCCGATCTACCTGAATCTGGCCCCCAATTACGACGCCACCCTCACGCCGCGTTACATCTCCGAGCGTGGCGAGATGCTGGAAGGCGAGTTCCGCTATCTATTGCCGCGTGGCGATGAAGGCAGCATCGAGGGCGCCTGGCTCGCCGATGACGATGGCGGCAGCGACCCCGACGATGATGAGGAAGACCTGATCGGCGAGGACCGCTGGTACATCAACTACCAGCATGCTGGCCGCTATGATGCCCGTACCGACTACCAGTTGAAGTACGGCGCCGCCTCCGATGGCAATTATTTCGACGACTTCGGGCGCAACTTCGGGGAAACGGAAACCGATAGCCTCGAGCGTCTGGCACAGCTCGATTACCACGGCGATGTCTGGGACCTGCAGTTCAAGGCGCAGGGCTATCAGCGCATGGACTACCCGCTGGATAACGATGACAAGCCGTTCTACCGTCTGCCGAGTCTGACCGCGGATGGTCGCTGGAGTCAGTCCAACGGCTTCTACGAAGAGTGGAATTCCAACGCGACCTATTTCTGGCGTGATGTCGATGAGACGGATACCGACATCGACGAAGACCAGGCCGCCAATGGCTCGCGCCTGCGACTGGCGCCGGCGCTGGGCTGGCGCAGGGATCAGAGCTGGAGCTTCATCGAGCCGCGCGCGCAGCTGGTCAGCCTGTCATACAGCCTGGACTACGGTGACCGCGAGACGGACCGCAGCACCAGCCCGTCCGCCACCATCCCGGTACTGTCGCTGGACAGCGGCCTGATCTTCGATCGCGAGACCGAATGGTTCGGCGACGGCTATACCCAGACGCTGGAACCGCGCCTCTATTACGCCTACGTGCCGGAGGTTGATCAG
Organism: Cobetia sp. cqz5-12; assembly: GCF_016495405.1. NCBI lineage: Bacteria > Pseudomonadati > Pseudomonadota > Gammaproteobacteria > Oceanospirillales > Halomonadaceae > Cobetia > Cobetia sp. cqz5-12. The sequence goes on along the minus strand of NZ_CP044522.1, from coordinate 3,673,567 downwards.
TCCGATCTGCCCGACTTCGACACCTCGGAAGACGCCTTCAGCTGGAATCAGCTGTGGTCGCCGTACCGCTTCAGCGGGGGTGACCGCGTCGGCGATACCAACAAGGTCTCCTACGGCGTGTCGTCACGCTTCATCAGCGATGAAAGCGGCCGTGAACGCCTCAAACTGGGCGTCGGCCAGTCGAGTTACCTGTCGGACCGCAACATCGACATGGACGGTGATCCGGACAAGACCTCACGCTCCGACTTCGACAGCTACTCCGACTACTATCGTGCGACGCGTGACCGCTCACCGGTGGTCTTCCAGGCCGATGTGGTGCTCAACGACCAGTGGACCGCCTCCCAGGCCGTGTTCCAGGATTTCGATCGTGGCGTGACCGAAAGTGCCCAGACCTCGCTGCGTTATCGTGCGGAACAGGGCACGGTACTGAACTTTGGCTTCAATCGTGAGATCGAAGGCTTCGTGCCTTACGACGATGAGGACGAGGATGACGTGCTGGGCTATACCCGCAACGAGTGGGACTTCTCCTTCGCGACGCCGATGAGCGAGAGCTGGTCGCTGCTGGGCCGCTACATGTATGACAGCACCAATTCCCGTTCACTGGAGAAGGTGTTGGGCGTGCAGTACAACGATTGCTGCTACGGCGTGCAGGTCACCTGGCGTGAATGGCAGGATGACAACGACACCGCCAACACCATCTCGGATGACGAAGAGAAGAATGGCATCTTCCTGACCTTTGAGTTCAAGGGCTTGGGAGGCGTCGGCCAGAGTGCTGACAGCTATCTGGAACAGGCCGTACCGGGCTATCGCAACGCGGGCTTCTGAGTCGCCGCGCCAGGCCGTGAATGACGCCAAGGCGCCGCCGCAGGGCGGCGTCATCAACATTTTTACGCCGAGAGAACATGTGATGCGCAAGACCCTGATTGCCCCGCTGGGGCTGGCATTTGTGCTGGCGAGTCTGCCGGCCGGTGCCGCCGAGTTGCTCGACCGCGTGGTTGCCGTGGTCAACAAGGACGCCATCATGCAAAGCGACATGGAGCAGCGCGTCACCCAGGCGAGTCAGCAGTTGCAGAGCCGTGGCATCAACCTGCCGCCGCGCGACGTGCTGGAGCGTCAGGTTCTTGATCGTATGGTCAACGAGCAGATTCAGCTGCAGCTGGCGGAACAGGCCAACCTCAGCATCGATGACACCCAGCTCAACGCCACCCTGCGCGGCATCGCCAAGGACAACGGCATGAGCCTGGAAGCCTTCGCCGACAAGCTCGAGCAGGACGGCATGTCACTGGCCCAGGTGCGCGACCAGGTGCGTCGTGAGCTGCTGGTGCAGCAGATCCAGCAGCGCAGCGTCGCCAGCCGGGTGCGGATCTCCGATCGTGAGATAGACCGCTATCTCAACCAGCAGAATGTCGGCAGCGACGTCCAGTACCATCTGGCCCACCTGTTGGTGGCATTGCCCCAGGAGCCGACGCCGGATCAGGTCAAGGCCGCGCGCGCCAAGGCCGACAGCCTGCGCCAGCAGATCGAGCAGGGCACCGATTTCGCCCAGCTGGCTGCCGCCGAATCCGCCGGTAGTCAGGCACTGAGTGGCGGCGATCTCGGCTGGCGTTCCGGTGGTGAGCTGCCGACGGTGTTCGCCGATGTCATCCCGAGCATGCAGGCCGGTCAGGTCTCCGAGCCGCTGCGCAGTGCCAGCGGTTATCACCTCGTCAAGCTGATCGAGAAGCGTGGCGCGGGCAAGGCGTTGATTTCCCAGACGCGCGCTCGCCACATCCTGATCCAGCCCAACCCGAACCTCAGCGACCAGCAGGCGCTTGAGCGTGCCGAGTCCATTCGCCGCCGTCTGCTGGGGGGCGAAGACTTCGCCGCGCTGGCCCAGGAGTTCAGCGACGACAAGGGCAGCTCTCTCAAGGGTGGCGAACTGGGCTGGGTCAGCCCGGGCCAGACGGTCTCCTCCTTCGAGACGGCCATGAATGGTCTGGACGTGGGCGAGATCAGCCAGCCGGTCAAGAGTCGCTTCGGCTACCACATCATCGAAGTCGAGGAGCGTCGCCAGCAGGATGTGACCAACTCCAGCCAGCGTGACAAGGTCCGCAAGACCCTGTTCCAGCGCAAGCTCAATGATGAGCTCGAAGCCTGGCAGCAGCAGGTGCGTGCCGAGGCCTACGTCGACAACCGTCTCGATGAGCAGTAAGTCCGAGTGGAGCAGCGAGACACTGTCATGAATCGTCGCGAAGAGATTGCGCCCGACATCATCGCCCTGACCGCCGGTGAGCCGGCGGGCATCGGTCCCGAGCTGCTGGTCATGCTCGCCGGTCAGGCGGAAGCGTTCCCCGCGCAGCTGGTCGCCGTGGCAGACCCCGCCTTGCTGGTCAGTCGTGCCCGCTTGCTGGGTCTGCCGCTGGTGGTGCATGAGTTGTCGCCGGGCGATCCGCTGCCGCCGGTTCGCAATGGTGAGCTTGCCGTGTGGCCGGTGCCGTTGGCAGTGCCCAGCGAGCCGGGCGTGATCGATGCGCGCAATGGCGATCATGTGCTGGCGATGCTGGATGTCGCCATCGCTGCCTGCCAGGCCGGTCATGCCAGTGCCATGGTGACGGCGCCGCTGTCCAAGGCCGCCGTGATCGAGGCCGGGCATGCGGGCTTCACCGGCCACACCGAATACCTGCGCGATGTCTGCGGGGTGGAGGAGGTGGTCATGATGCTGGCGTGCCCCGGGCTGCGGGTGGCGCTGGCCACCACGCACCTGCCGCTGCGCGAGGTGGCCGATGCCATCACGCCCGAGGGCCTGACGCGGGTGATGAAGATTCTCGCCAAGGACCTGACGCGCTACTTCGGCTGTGCCGCGCCGCGCATCGCGGTGTGCGGGCTCAATCCGCATGCCGGCGAGGGCGGGCACCTGGGGCATGAGGAGATCGAGGTGATTTCCCCGACGCTGGATGCCCTGCGCGCGACCGGCATGCAGCTGGATGGCCCGCTGCCGGCCGACACCCTGTTCACGCCGCGGCATCTGGAGGGCGTGGATGCGGTACTGGCGATGTACCACGACCAGGGCCTGCCGGTGCTCAAGTATGCCGGCTTCGGTGAAGCCGCCAACATCACGCTGGGCCTGCCGATCGTGCGTACCTCCGTGGATCACGGCACGGCGCTGGACCTCGCCGGCAGCGGTCTTGCCGACGTCGGCAGCCTGTTGCAGGCCGTGCGTGTCGCCATCGAGATGGCAGCCGCCGCGCGAGCCTGAGATAATCCCCGCATCACTCGGGCGTGACCGCATGGCGGCACGTCAGGCGTGCGCCACAGCGTGGTGTCTCGCTACCCCAGTCATTCGACCATCGAGGATGGTCTCGCCGCCCCGGTCTGCCTGTGTCCCTGCAGGCCATGGCGGCGTCTTGTTGTCGGGAATCCCGACGGATTCCCAGGAGGAAGGTCAGCCCCATGTCCCAACATTTCCCCGCGCATCGCGCTCGCAAGCGTTTCGGTCAGAACTTTCTGCAGGACCTTGGCGTCATCTCTCGCATCGTGAATGCCATTCGTCCCGCGGAAGGCGAGCGCCTGGTCGAGATCGGTCCGGGGCAGGGTGCCTTGACCGGCCCGCTGTTGGAAGCGGCAGGCAAGCTGGAAGTCATCGAACTGGACCGTGACCTCATTCCGGGCCTGCGCGTGCAGTTCTTCAACTACCCGGACTTCGTGATCCATGAAGGCGATGCCCTGCGCTTCGACTTCCCGGAGCTGGTCGGTGATGGCCCGGCGCTGCGCGTGGTCGGCAACCTGCCGTACAACATCTCCACCCCGCTGATCTTCCATTTGCTGGAAGCACGCGGCGCGATTTCCGACATGCACTTCATGCTGCAGAAGGAAGTCGTCGAGCGTCTGGCCGCCGAGCCGGGTGGCACCGACTGGGGCCGCCTGTCGGTGATGACCCAGTATTACTGCGCGGTGGAAAACCTGTTCCTGGTGCCGCCGAGCGCCTTCTTCCCGGCACCGAAGGTGGATTCCGCCATCGTGCGTCTGGTGCCGCATCTTGAGTTGCCGCATCCGGCCAAGGACGAGAAGCTGCTCGCCGTCATCGTGCGCGAAGCCTTCTCCCAGCGCCGCAAGACGCTGCGCAACAACTTCAAGGGTCGCATCGATGCCGACCAGCTGACTGCGCTGGGCATCGATCCCTCGCGTCGTCCGCAGACGCTGACCGTCGCTGAGCTGGTGATGATCAGCAACCACCTCAGTGAGCAGGGCATGACGGTGGACAAGGCCGACAAGGCACCGAAGAAGCGTCCGCGCAGCAATGTCGGCCACGGTGCGCCGGCAGCCGACAGTGCCAGTACTAGTGATAGTGACAGTGATGAACGTCTCGATGCCGAGAGCGATGCCAAGGGCGACGCCCGCAACGCCAGCGACCACGACGCATGAGTAGCGTGGCGGACATCCGTGTCGACGCCGTACCCGAGTACTGCGCCGACGAGAGTCGTCCGAGCGAGAACCGACATGTGTTCCGCTACACCATCACCGTGCACAACGGGACGGATGAGACCGTGCAGCTGCTGGCGCGCTACTGGAAGATCACCCAGGGCAGCGGCGATCAGCAGGAAGTACGTGGCAAGGGCGTGGTCGGCAAACAGCCGCTGATCGCGCCCGGCGAGAGTTTCCGCTATACCTCGCGCGCCGTGCTCGACATGCCGGTCGGTGTGATGCAGGGGGCCTATACCTTCTGTGACGCGACCCATGCGCGCACCTTCGAGGTCGCCATCGCACCGTTCCGGCTCGCCGGGCCGCATCAGGTTCACTAGGGTGGCCGCGTGATGCAGTGTTTCGTATTCAAGACAGCAAGTCAGACCGCCACGGCGGTCAGGGAGTGGGCATGACGCAGTGGGCGATTGGCGATTTGCAGGGCTGCCACGAAGAGTTCGAACGGCTGTTGCAGCGCCTCGATTTCATGCCGGGGCGCGATGTGCTGTGGCTGGCGGGAGACCTGGTCAATCGCGGGCCGGGCTCGCTGGAATGCCTGCGCCTGGTCAAGTCGCTGGGTGATGATGCGCGGGTGGTGCTGGGCAACCATGACCTCCACCTGCTGGCGGTGGCGGAAGGTTTCAGCCGTCACAAGCGCTCCGATACGCTGACGCCGATTCTCGAGGCGGCGGATCGCGACGAGCTGCTGGACTGGCTGCGTCGTCAGCCGCTGATGGTAGATGCGCTGGTCGGCAATCGCCGCACGGTGATGAGCCATGCCGGCGTGTTGCCGAGCTGGACGCTGGACCAGGCGGCCGGCTATGCCCGCGAAGCGCACGCCGTGCTGGCGGGAGACGACTATCGGAGCTTTCTCGGCGAGATGTACGGCAATACGCCGGACCGCTGGCAGGAGGAGCTCGAAGGCACGCCGCGCCTGCGCTGCATCGTCAATGTCTTCACGCGCATGCGCTTTCTGCACAGTGATGGCCGACTGGATTTCGCGGCCAAGGAAGGGCTGGACAGCGCGCCGGAGGGATGTCGCCCCTGGTTCCAGTACCCGCGTCCCGAAGGGGCCTGGGATGATTCGCCGCGCCTGCTGTTCGGCCACTGGGCTGCTTTGGAAGGCGAGGCACCGGCGGCGCGTCAGGATGTCGAGGCGCTGGACACCGGCTGCGTGTGGGGCGGTGGCCTGACGGCGCTCAATCTCGAGACGGAAGAGCGCGTCTTCGAGCCGGCGCTGTCCTCGCGCTGAGCGCCCTCCCGTCGCCAGTGACAGCAGGTCTGCCGTCGCTGGCGAATGCCTTTCCCCTTACTCAACAAGCGGAGTCCGCATGAGTTTCGAACATCTTGATCTCGCAACCCTCAGTGACTGGCGCCAACGCGACCCGTCGCTCGTGGTACTCGATATCCGCGATCCTCTCAGCTTCACGCAGGGGCGTATCCCGGGCAGCCGTCATCTGGACAACGCCAGTGCCGGTGCCATCCTGGAAGACACCCCGCGTGACAAGCCGCTGGTGGTGGTCTGCTATCACGGCCATTCCAGCCAGCAGGCCGCCGCCTGGCTGGCGGGGCAGGGCTTCGAGAAGGTCTATTCCCTCGATGGTGGCTTTACCCAGTACCAATTGACGCATGGCGATGACGTCGAGAGCGGTAGCTGACGCCGCCTGCACGTGACAGCCGCCACTGGCCGTACTTCCTCACTTTCCTCATTCAGCTTTGTATCTCGTGCCGCAGGGCAAGGACATTCGCATGACTCAGACGACGCCTTCTTCACCGACCGATTCGCGTGACCGCCTGTTGAGTGGGCTTGAGGTCTATCGCGTGGGCGGCGCGGTGCGTGATGCGCGCCTGGGTTGGCCGTGGCACGAATGTGACTTCGTGGTGGTGGGGGCAATGGTGGAAGACATGCAGGCGCGTGGCTTCCGGCCGGTCGGGCGGGACTTCCCGGTCTTCCTGCATCCGCAGACCCAGGAGGAGTACGCGCTGGCGCGTACCGAGCGCAAGTCCGGTCACGGTTATGCAGGCTTCAGCGTGCATGCCAGCCCCGATGTGACGCTGGAAGAGGACCTCATTCGTCGCGACCTGACCATCAATGCCATGGCCGAGCCGCTCGATAGCACGCCGGGGCAGGGCGAGGTGATAGACCCCTACGGTGGCCTGGCGGATCTCGAGGCGCGCGTGTTGCGTCACGTCTCGAGCGCCTTCAGCGAAGACCCGCTGCGCGTATTGCGCGTGGCACGCTTTCTGGCGCGCTATCAGGGGCTCGGTTTCACCGTCGCGGATGAGACGCGGCAGATGATGGTCGCCATGGTCGAGAGCGGCGAGGTCTCGCATCTGGTGGCCGAGCGGGTCTGGAAGGAGACCGAGAAGGCGCTGGGCGAGGCCAGTCCCGAGGCCTACTTCCAGCTGCTCGATGAGCTGGGGGCGCTGACGGTGCTGATGCCGCCGCTGACCCGCGATGCCGAGCAGCTGGCAGCGGCGCTGGCGCGTCTGGACCGCCTGCCGCGACAGCTGGTCGATGAGGCGGAGATGATCTGCTGGCGCATGGCGCGCCTGGTAGAGCACCTGTCACGCGACGAGATCGATGCCTTGGCGCAGGACTTGCGCCTGCCCAGCGCCGTGCGAGACGCCGCCCAGCAAGCACGTCTGTGCCGGGAATTGAGCGAGGCCTCGCGGCGGGAAGGTGGTGTGAGCGCAGCCGATCTCAAGGCCTGGCTGGATGGTGTCGATGCCTGGCGACGTGGCGAACGCCAGTCCGTGCTGGTGGCCCTGCTGGCCGTCGAGGACAAGGGGTTGGCACGGTTGGGCAATGCCGCTTGGCAAGCCGCGACGGCGGTGTCGCCGCAGTCTCTGGTCGAACAGGGCCTGAAAGGGGCGGAGATCGGGCGTGCGCTCAGTGAACAGCGCCAGCAGGCCATCGAGCAGGCGCTGAGCGAATGGCAGGCCATGCCGGAAGTGCACGCGCCTCATTGCGGCTGCGGACACAGTCATTGATCACCTGCCCGCTGCTGAGCACCTGATCTGAACAAATGATCCGAGTACATGACCCCGAAAGCCCCGGCCCTGCGCCGGGGCTTTTGTGTCTCGGTAGCAGGAAGGCGGCGTTGTGAGAGCGAGCGTAGTTTTTCAAGAAGAACGCAGCGTATGAGCAGAGCGTGCTTACAGGCGCGGCTCGCTGCCATCGCTCAGGCGGCGCAGATTCAGCGCATGACGAATCACGATCAGACTGGCGAAGACCAGAATCACGCCGCTCATCTGCGGCGCCAGCCACAGGCTGAACAGGGGTGCCGCCAGTCCGGCCACCAGCGAGGCGATGGCCGCCGTACGCAGTCGCCAGGCCAGCCCGACCCACAGCGCGGCGCAGCTCAAGGCGACGCCCGGCGCCAGCATCAGCAGCACGCCAAAGGCAGCGGCCACGGCCTTGCCGCCGCGATGGCCGCGGTGCCATAGCGGCAGGCTGTGGCCAATCAGCACGGCCAGCCCGATCAGTCCCAGTGCCCAGGGCGGCAGCGAGAGCGCCAGCCCCAGCCAGAGTGCCGGCATGCCCTTGGCGGCATCGAAGACCAGCACCAGGGCGGCGGGCAGTGCGCCATGCAGCCGCAGCACATTGGAGAAGCCCGGATTGAAGGACCCCGCCAGGCGTGGGTCGGGCAGCCCCAGTCGCTGACAGATCCACACCGCGCCCAGCACCGAACCGCTGGCATAGGCCACGGCCATCAGCAGGCTCAACTGTTGCCAGGTGGCCAGTTGCGCGGTCCACTCGATCAGGCCCGTCAGCATGATGTCGACTCGCTGCGAGCCCGAGGTGTCGCACACAGGCAGGGAGAGAGGGGCTGGCAGCTTGGCCAAGCAGGGGCCGGGTGCAGTAGAATCAGTCGCATGATGGCGGGGCCTTGGGCGTCGTTTTTATTCGTTCATTCGACAAGCATAGAGGTAACGCCGTGGATCGTGTGCTGATCGAGGCTCTGGCCGTGGAAACCGTGATTGGTGTCTATGACTGGGAGCGTACCATTCGCCAGCGTCTGGTGATGGATCTGGAAATGGCCACGGATATTCGTGCCGCAGCTGCCGACGATGACCTGACGCACACCCTGGACTACGCCGCCATCAGCGCGCGCATCCAGACCTTCGCCGCAGAGAGTCGCTTCGAGCTGGTGGAAACCTTCGCCGAGCGCCTGGCAGCCCTTCTGCGTGAAGAGTTCGGCATTCCCTGGCTGACCATGACGGTGCGCAAGCCGGGTGCCGTGCCGGAAGCCGCCGCCGTTGGCGTTCGCATCGTGCGCGGCAGCCTCGAGACCGCCTCGGATGTGCCGGCATGAGTCTGGTACTGATCTCCATCGGTAGCAATATCGAGCGCGAGTATCATGTACGGGTCTGCCTGGATGCCCTGCAAGCGACCTTCGGCAACCTGACGCTATCCTCTGTCTACGAGAGCGAGCCGGTGGGCTTCGTCGACGGGCGCAACTTCCTCAATCTGGTCGCAGGTTTCGAGAGTGACTGGAGCGTCGGCGAATTGCAGGCCTGGTGCAAACAACTCGAGCTGGCCAATGGTCGCCTCAAGAACAGCGCCAAGTTCAGCCCGCGCACCCTGGATCTGGACCTGCTGACCGTCGGTACCCTGACCGGAGAGGTCGATGGCGTGATGCTGCCGCGCGATGAGGTCGATCGCAATGCCTTCGTGCTGCTGCCGCTGGCCGAGTCGTTCGGCGAGGAGCGCCACCCCGTCACCGGCGAGGATTACGCCTCGCTGTGGAAGGCGTTCGTGGCCGCCGGGCGTGCCGAACAGCAGCCGTTGTGGCCGGTGGACTTCAGCTGGCGTTGCCGCATGATCTCGCGCGCTGGTGCCACGGTCTGACGCCATCAGACACCACGTTGCCGGTGTCAGTGACCGGCGGTGAGTATGACCGGCTCCTCAACGACAACGCCCTGCCGACTCTCATCGGCAGGGCACTGGCGTCTGGCAGGGCACTGGCGTCTGGCAGGGCACTGGGGTCTGGCAGGGCACTGGGGTCTGGCAGGACTTAGCCTCAGTCCTGCGCTGTGCTCGGAGCCGCCAGGCTGTCCAACGGCCAGCGCGGCACGGCCTTCATCGGGCCAGTGTCCTGCTCGCCGGCATTCAGGCGTTGCGCGCCCACGTAGGCGATCATCGCACCGTTGTCGGTGCAGAAGCGGCCGCGCGGGTAGTAGGCGCGGGCATTGCGCTTGGTCAGCTCATGGCTCAGGCGCTCACGCAGGCGGGTGTTGGCACTCACCCCGCCGGCGACGACCAGGCGCTTGAGGCCTGTCTGGTCCAGCGCGCGACGACACTTGATGACCAGGGTGTCGACCACGGCTTCCTCGAAGGCGCGTGCGATATCGGCGCAGTGCTGCTCATCCAGGTCATCCGCGGCCTTGGCCTTCTTGAGCGTGACCATGGTGTGGGTCTTGAGACCGGAAAAGCTGAAGTCGAGGCCCGGGCGGTCCGTCATCGGGCGCGGGAAGCGATAGCGCCCTGGGTCGCCCTGTTCGGCCAGCTTCGCGACCTGCGGGCCGCCGGGATAAGGCAGTTCCAGCATCTTGGCGGCCTTGTCGAAGGCTTCGCCGGCCGCGTCATCCACGGACTCGCCGAGCAGCTCGTATTCGCCCAGTCCGCGCACCGCGACCAGCTGGGTGTGTCCACCGGAGACCAGCAGCGCCACAAAGGGAAATTCCGGTGCATCGTCTTCCAACATCGGTGCCAGCAGGTGGCCTTCCATGTGGTGGACGCCGAGCACCGGTACCTGCCAAGCCTTGGCGAGCCCGTGTGCGGTGGACGCGCCAACCATCAGCGCGCCGACCAGGCCCGGGCCTGCGGTATAGGTGATGGCATCGATGTCAGTGGCCTTCAGCTGTGCTTCGTCCATGACCTGCTGGATCAGCGGCAGCAGCTTGCGAGTGTGATCACGCGACGCCAGTTCCGGCACCACGCCGCCGAACTCGGCGTGCATGGCGATCTGGCTGTAGAGGGCATCTGCAAGCAGGCCCTGGTCCGTGTCGTAGATGGCGACGCCGGTCTCGTCGCAGGAAGTCTCGATGCCGAGCACACGCATGGCTGACTCTCAGGAAATATCAGAAGTAGAGGGCGGCACGGCCAGCGAGGCTGCCTGAGCGAGCCCGAGAGGCGTGTGTGCCGTGAATGCGCGACATTCTACTGGCTGTGAGCACGGGTGTCGCGCCAGCTGGCGTTGAGGGAGAGAGGATTTCCGGTTTCCGCGTTTGCAAAGCCGGGGGCGGGTGTCTAGAATATGGCACTCTGCAAGACTGGGTCGTGCATCCGACCACCCCGCAAAAGCTCCCCGAATCATGATTCCAGCCAGCGACGGCTACCCTCACCGGTGGTGTCGCAGGCGACTGATTGATGCTGGATCGACCTGCAGGTGGCGGTTTACCGTCGCTGGCTGGTGGCTCCTGAGGAGTGGCTGCACCGGATGTGCGTTCAAACCGAACTCATGATCTCAAGGTAGGTGAGTGTTTAATGCCTTCAGTTAAAGTACGTGACAACGAGCCGTTCGACGTCGCCCTGCGCCGTTTCAAGCGCTCCTGCGAAAAAGCCGGTGTTCTTTCCGAAGTGCGTCGTCGTGAGCACTACGAGAAGCCGACAGCTGTTCGCAAGCGTCAGCAGGCGGCCGCTGTAAAGCGCCACGCCAAGAAGGTTCAGCGTGAGCGCAAGCGTTTCGAGCGTCTCTACTGATCCGTACTTTTGGGGAGTGATATTCTGCTCTCTGGAAGGACACCAAGCGGCTGCCTCACGGTGGCCGCTTGTTTTTGTCTCTAGTGGTCCGTTTGTTCTCGAGCCGTGTGCCGTTGCCTGGCACATGTCGCTAACTCGAGGAATGGCCTGACCCGAAGGTAGCCGCTCACTCCACTGAGCCGACACTATCTTGCGGTCAGTCCGTTTTTCCACGACTTCTGGCGAATCATGGCTGGTCTCATCCCTCAAGGCTTCATTGACGATCTGCTGGCCCGCACCGATGTGGTCGAGGTGGTGGGTGAGCGCGTCCAGCTGAAGAAGGCCGGCAAGAGTTATGTCGGCCTCTGCCCGTTCCATCAGGAAAACTCTCCCTCGTTCAACGTCATCCCGGACAAGCAGTTCTATCACTGCTTCGGGTGCGGGGCGAGCGGCAGTGCCCTCAAGTTCCTGATGGAATTCGATCGCTTGCCGTTCCCCGAGGCCGTCGAGCAGTTGGCCTCGCGGCTGGCGCTTGAAGTGCCGCGCGAAGGCGGCAACCAGAGTCCGCACGAGCGCCGTGAGCGGCAGCGTCGTGAGCAGGCCCGCGAAGAAGGCGTCAATCTGCTCGAGGCGGCCGCGGACTTCTATCGTCAGCGCCTGACGGAACCGGCCGCGCAGCCGGCGCGTGAGTATCTGGAAGGGCGGGGTCTGTCGCGCGAGGTCATGCGTGATTTCGGCATCGGCTTCGCGCCGGAAGGCTGGGAGCATCTCAAGCATCACCTGAGCAAGCTGGGTGTCAGCGAGGATGTGCAGATCGAATACGGTCTGCTGATTCACCACGAGGAAAGCGGTCGCCGCTATGACCGCTTCCGCGATCGCGTGATGTTCCCGATCCGTGACTGGAAAGGCCGCACCATCGCCTTCGGTGGTCGCGTGATGGGCGATGCCAAGCCCAAATACCTGAATTCTCCCGAGACTCCCGTCTTCCACAAGGGGCGCGAGCTCTACGGTCTGTATGAAGCCCGTGAGGCGAATCGCAAGCTGGAACGCATGCTGATCGTCGAAGGCTACATGGACGTGGTGGCGCTGGCGCAGTACGGCATTCGCAATGCCTGCGCGACCCTGGGCACCGCGACCAGTGAGGAGCACCTCAAGCGCCTCTATCGCCTGGTCGATGAGGTGGTGTTCTGCTTCGACGGCGACAAGGCCGGTCGGCAGGCGGCGCGTCGCGCGCTGGAGACCGTGCTCGAGGTCATGATCGATGGACGTCAGGCGCGCTTCCTGTTCCTGCCCGAAGGCGAGGACCCGGATTCCCTGGTACGCAGCGAGGGTCAGGAGGCATTCGAGAGGCGTGTCACCTGCGCCTCCGGGCTCTCCGAGTTCCTGTTCGAACAGGCCGCGGAAGGACGTGACCTCAAGCGCATGGAGCAGCTTGAGCGATTCGTGACCCAGGCGCTGGAGTGGATCTCGCGCGTGCCCGAAGGGGTGCTGCGCTCGCTGCTGCTCAAGGAGCTGGAGCGGCGCAGTGGTCTGGAGCGTGAACGGCTGGATGCCATGCTGGTCGAGCGCGCCGCGGCGCGTGAAGCCCAGCAGGCTCGGCTGCGTCAGCACCAGCAGCTACGTCAGCAACCGCAGCATTTGCAACAGCAACAACGTCAGCCCGGCGCGCCGCGCTCAGCGCCCGCTGCCAGTCCTCAGGACGGCGCGACGTTGAGCGACGCACAGGATGAGTGGTCGTCGCTGGAGGCGATGGCAGATGCCGGCTTCGGCGACAGCGAGTCCGATGGCTGGCAGCCGGATGACTGGCAGTCGCACGGCGAGATGTCTGCGGGCCAGGGCGCTCAAGCTTCGCGCGCGACGCCGGCCAGGTCCCAGAAGCGCAACTCGGTCAGCATGCTGACGCGCCTGTTGCATCTTCTGGTGCACGAGCCGCAGCTGGTCGCCGAGCTACCTGACGCCAATGAGTGGATCGAAGGAGCGGGCGAGCCGGCCGACAGCGAGGATGCGCAGCTGTTGAACGATGTGGTGCGTCTCTTGAAGGCGGGGCAGTATCGTTCGCCACAGGTGCTGTTGGCGCACTTCCTCGGCACCGCACAGGGACCGAGACTTGAGCAGCTGGCAGCCCGTGAATTGCTGATTCCGCGTGACGTGCGCAGCGAAGAGCTGAAGGGGCTGGTGGAGCATTGCCAGCATCAGCAGGCGCGCACCACGCCGGAAGCGGAATATCAGGCCTTGCTGGCCAAGGAAAAGCGTGGCGAGAAGTTGTCGGCAGAAGAGAAGCAGCGGCTGATGGCCCTGCTGATGGAGCTGGCAACACGGCGCTGACGCAGTCTCGGTGCCAGGAAGGCCGACAATGGTGGAAATGCCGTGAGAGCTGAGGTGATGGCGCAGGAAAATACGTCCCATGGCCTTGAAAGACGCACTCATGCCCACTATTTAATGAGGTAGCTCCCGATGCGGACTGCCGCAACGTAACCGATAACGCTAACACACCTGGATGGTCCGGCAAATACGCCGCTGGCAGCATCTCCTGATGGCACGCTATACTGGTGCGCTTGATGCTCTCTTCGTCCCTATACCGGCGCCATGCTCACTCGCTGAGCCGCGTCGCGTCCAGGTGCTTCATTCTTCTTCGTCGAGATAGGGGTTCTATGGCTGGTAATGCGCAGCAGCAGTCGCGTCTCAAGGAGTTGATCGCGCGCGGCAAGGAACAGGGTTACCTGACCTATGCCGAGGTCAACGATCACCTGCCCGAGGATATCGCTGATCCCGAACAGGTGGAAGACATCATCAGCATGATCAACGATATGGGCATCAAGGTCGCGGAAGAAGCGCCCGATGCCGATACCCTGATGATGTCTGATTCCTCCACTGACGAGTCTGCCGCCGAAGAGGCCGTTGCTGCCCTCGCCGCGGTGGAAAGCGATGTGGGACGCACCACCGACCCTGTCCGCATGTACATGCGTGAGATGGGCACCGTGGAACTCCTGACCCGCGAAGGCGAAATCAAGATCGCCAAGCGGATCGAGGAGGGCACGCGTGAGGTGATGTCGTCGCTGGCATTCTTGCCGGGGGCAGTCGACTCCATCCTGGAAGCCTACGACGGCACTCTGGGCGAAGACGGCGGACGTCTGTCCGATCTCTTCTCCGGTTTCATCGACCCTGACGAAGGCGTGCCGGGTGTCGCCGAAGTCGAAGTCGAGGAAGTCGAAGAGATCCCCGAGGGCGAAGAGTCCGAAGGCGACGAAGACGAAGATGACGATTCCGCTTCTGAAGGCGGCCCGGACCCCGAGCTGGCCCGCGTCCGCTTCGAGCAGATCCGTGAGCAGAACGAGGCGACCAAGGCCGCCATCGAGAAGTACGGCTCCGGCTCTGCCGAGGCGAAAGCCGAGCAGGACCGTCTTGCCGAGCTGTTCTCGCCGATCAAGCTGGTGCCCAAGCACTTCGAGCGCCTGGTCGGCCAGGTTCGCGTGTCCGTCGAGCAGGTGCGCGAGCAGGAAAAGGTCATCCTGCAGATCTTCGTCAAGCGCGGCAAGGTGCCTCGCAAGAGCTTCATCAAGGCTTTCCCGGGCCATGAGTCCGACATGGACTGGTTCGACAGCTTCATCGGTGGCAGCAAGAAGTACGCCGACAAGCTCGAGCCGTTCCGTGCCGACGTGCTGCGTGCCCAGCGCAAGATCGCCTTCGAGCAGGACATGGTCCAGCTGCCGGTCAGCGAGCTGAAGGAAGTGAACCGTCGCCTGTCGATCGGTGAAGCCAAGGCGCGTCGTGCCAAGAAGGAAATGGTCGAGGCCAACCTGCGTCTGGTCATCTCCATCGCCAAGAAGTACACCAACCGTGGTCTGCAGTTCCTGGATCTCATCCAGGAAGGCAACATCGGTCTGATGAAGGCCGTGGACAAGTTCGAGTACCGTCGTGGTTACAAGTTCTCGACCTACGCCACCTGGTGGATCCGTCAGGCGATCACTCGCTCCATCGCGGACCAGGCGCGCACCATCCGTATTCCGGTGCACATGATCGAGACCATCAACAAGCTGAACCGTGTCTCGCGTCAGATGCTGCAGGAAATGGGTCGCGAGCCGACGCCGGAAGAGTTGGGCGAGCGTCTCGAGATGCCGGAAGACAAGGTGCGTCGCGTGCTCAAGATCGCCAAGGAGCCCATCTCCATGGAGACGCCGATCGGTGACGATGATGATTCGCACCTGGGTGACTTCATCGAGGACGGCACCATGGTCTCGCCGATCGACTCCGCCACCGGCGAAGGCCTGATCGAAGCGACCCGCGGCATCCTGTCCGGCCTGACCGCACGTGAAGCCAAGGTGCTGCGCATGCGCTTCGGTATCGACATGAACACCGACCATACCCTCGAGGAAGTCGGCAAGCAGTTCGATGTCACCCGTGAGCGTATCCGTCAGATCGAAGCGAAAGCGCTGCGCAAGCTGCGTCACCCGTCACGCTCCGAGTCACTGCGTTCCTTCATGGAAGAGTGATCTGAAGCGCTCGGGGCCACGCCTCGACTGCTGGCCCCGCTGACAAGACAACGCCCGCCCCCATGCGAATGGGAGGCGGGCGTTGTCGTTTGTGGGGCTTTTCGTTACGGGCTTTTCTTTGCGTGGCTTTCTCTACGGGGCATGTCACCTTCGAGCTGTGTCGTTCCAGAGCTGCGTGATGTGCCCTGGGGGTTATCAGGCGCCGTGGCGCAACTGGTGAGACGAAGGCGTTGCCGCCACGCTGAAGACGACACGGCCCTTGATGCACTGACGGGAGACCGGGCCCATCTGCTCGCTGCTCAAGCCGTCGGGATGCTCGCCGCGCAGCCATAGGCGGCCGTTATCATCGATACGATGCAGGCGTTTGACCAGCTGGCCCAGTCTGGGATGTTCCACCACGACGGTGGCGCCGGGCGTCAATCGCCAGCGACTGGGCCAGCGCATGCTGATGATGAGGCTGTGCTGCGGGAGACTGGGGGCAAGACTATGACCGTGCAAGCGGTAGCTACTGAACCAGCGCATGTGAGGCTCCTTGAGAATGAGGGCATGACACGGTCAAGATCCTGTCGGTGCTTTCCTGTGGCAGTGGCGATAGTTGAATTGTATCCACTGCTTAGTAAAATATAATCATTCTCATTTGATGTCCAGCCGTTTCCTGTCAGCGCCTCGCGCAATGGCTATCGAGAGACGGCTGTCTAGCGCAGCCTGTCGAGAGAAGGCTGTCGAGTAGAGACTGTCGGGCAGAGACTGTTGAGAGTAGAAACGAAAAAAAGCCGCGGCTCAGGTGAGCAGCGGCTTTTGGGAGAGTCACGGGTCTGTCTGTCTCTTGCGCTTCGTGCTGTGCTTCATGTCATGTCACGTCACTTCGCGTTGTTTCATGGGGCAGCGCGAAGTGACGGCCGTGCGACAGGTCTTGCATGCAGCTCGGCAAGAGGGTTTTGCTGCCGGGCTCAGTCGTTGGCGTTGAGCTCACGCAGCAGGGCGCGGCGCTGGCGGCCCATGCGGATCGCCAGCAGCACGATCTCGATCACGGCGATGGCCATCAGGGTGTAGCCGAACAGTTCGGTGACTTCCTCGGCAGCATTCTTGACCGAACGAAGGTAGGAGTCCCCCATCAGGGTTTCCCAGAATTCCGAGCGGCCGTAGAGGCGTGAGAAGACGTAGGTCCCCAGGAAGCCTGCGCCGAACAGGCCGAACGCGAAGCTGCGTCCGAAGTGCTCGAACTCGGCAATGAAGCGGCTGCGGTTGCGCCATACGCCGATGATGACCGGGATCGCGACCACGCTGACCAGGAACTGCCAACTGCCATCGCCGATCATGCCGTCGAGCAGGGCGTCCTGTTCACGGATCAGGGACGCCGCGAACAGGCCGAACAGCAGCAGGCTGATGGTACGCAGGTCCGGCAGGCGTGAATGTACCACCCACATGGTGGCTGCGCTCAAGGCCAGCAGAGTGCTCTGCATGTGTTCTGTCCAGCTGGCTTCGCTGAAGCCGACATCACCGAAGTGGTGGGCATCATGCATGACCAGCGACATCATCGCGGCTACCAGTGGCGCATAGATGGCCAGGCGCAGGCAGGCTTGCATGAAGAGCGAAGTGGGCTTGCGCCCATACAGCGGTTGTTCGGCGCTGATGGGGAGCGGGACAGCGTTATGGTGCTGGGTATGCGAAGTCAGGCGAGACAAGGGACTCTCCGGACAGTCCATGGACTGCCTGTCAGGGTGAGGGTGTTGTTTGCCTGCTCATTATAACGATGCAAAGGTGCTCAGTTAATATTCTGGTAAGAAAACTGTGAGATTCCATTTCAGCATCGATGTTGCGCCGAGCGGGAATGTTCGTCAGTTCTGACGTAACCGATCACGCTCGGCCTCCTCGACGATCCAGTCATGCACGGCCTGGATCCGGCCATCATCCAGGGTGCCGTGGGGATGGACGATGACGTAGCGCTTGCCGGTCAGTACCCGCTGCGTGAAGGGCGCGATCAGCGTGCCGCGGGACAGCTCGTCGGTGATCAGCGTGCGCCTTGCCATCGCGACTCCCATGCCGGCGATGGCAGCTTCCATCGACAGATGGTTGCGGTTGAAGGTATAGCCACGCTGAACGTTGATCTCGGGGGCGCCGATGCTGGCCAGATAGAATTCCCACTCGGCGTGATCGTGACTGCCGCGCCAGGCGGTGATGTCGTGCAGCAGCGGATACCAGGCGAGGTCCTCTGCGCTGCGCAGCGGTGGGCGGCCGCGCATCAGACCGGGATGACAGACGGGGAAGATCTCCTCTTCCATCAGGTCGGTGACCTGCATACCCGGGTAGTGACCATCGTTGAGGTCGACCGCCAGCTCGAAATCGCCCTCGCGCAGTGGCGAGTCACTGTCTTCGGCGCGCACGTGCAGCTCGATATCCGGGAAGCGTGCCTGCAGGCGCGGCAGCCGGGGCGCCAACCATTTGGAGAGAAATGACGGCACCGAACGCAGCCTGAGTACACCGCTCATCAAGCCGCTGCGCAGCCGTTTGACCTCCAGTCCCACCGCGCTATAGGACTGCTCCACCACTCGCGCCAGTCGCGCGCCTTCCCCTGTCAGTTCGAGTCCGCGTGAACGACGCAGAAACAGCTTGAAGCCCAGCCGCTCCTCCAGCTGCTTGATCTGCTGACTCACCGCGCCCGTGGTGACGTGCAGTTCTTCCGCCGCACGCGTGAAGGAGCCATGACGCGCGGCGCAGGCGAAGACCTGTAGCCAGGCATGGGTCTGACCGTTCAGGTGGCGCAGGCTCGGTGTGGTGGCGGGCGTGCCGGTCGCCGTCGGCGGCACGACGGGGCCAGTGCCAGGCGAGTTGTCGAGGGAAGACGTCATGGGCGGGTCTCATGCAAGCGCTGGAGGCAGATAAAGAGGGAGAAACCGCGATGGCCAGACGCAGATGGCGATGATAGCTAAAGGCATCAGGGCACAAGGTGGCGTGAAGAGCATAGTTTACGCCGTTTTTGATGCATAGAGTTTAGTCAGGCTAAACCCACGACCAATTTTTATGGTTTGTCGCGTCCCGTCCCCATCCATCATCATTGCCTCATCCACTGGCAGGCGCTCAGGCGCGGCGAGTTTCCGAGATGAGGTGTTGTCATGTCCATCAGTGTATTTGATCTCTTCAAGGTCGGTGTCGGCCCCTCCAGCTCGCACACCGTCGGCCCGATGCGTGCTGCTGCGCAGTTCGTCGAGACCCTGCGCTCGCGTGACCAGCTGGAGCGCGTGGCGCGAATCGAGGTGCAATTGCATGGTTCGCTGTCTGCCACCGGCGTAGGCCATGGCACCGACAAGGCGACCATTCTCGGCCTGATGGGCGAGCTGCCGGAAACGATCGACCCTGCCATCATCGACCCCTGCATCGAAGAGCTGCTGGAGTCCCAGACACTGCTGCTCGACAACCGCATCGCGGTGCCCTTCGTGTGGGTACGTGACATGCAGTGGCACGATGCGCCGCTGCCATATCACCCCAATGCCATGCGTCTGATCGCCTACGGCCATCGCGATGAGCTGTATCGCAATGTCTATTACTCAGTGGGCGGCGGTTTCGTGGTCGACGAAGTCGAGGCCGCGCGTGACCCGCTGCTGGAAGATGAAAGCCTGCGTCTGCCGTATGGATTCAACACCGCCAATGAACTGCTGGCGCTGTGTCGCATGCACAAGATGCGCATCAGCGAGCTGATGATGGCCAACGAGTGTGCGCTGCGCAGTGAGACCCAGGTGCGACGTGGGCTATGGCGCATCTGGGAAGTGATGAACGAGTGCATCGACAACGGTCTGACGCACGAAGGCGTGCTGCCCGGCGGGCTCAACGTCAAGCGCCGTGCCAAGCGTCTGCACGCGCGTCTGCTGGATGTGGAATCCAGCAAGTCGATCATCACCTCGACCTTCTCGGCGATGGACTGGGTCAACCTGTTCGCGCTGGCGGTCAATGAAGAGAACGCGGCCGGCGGCCGCATGGTGACGGCGCCGACCAATGGCGCGGCCGGCATCATTCCGGCGGTGCTCAGCTATTACATGAAGTTCCAGGAGGATGCGCGCGAGGAGGACGTGGTCGACTTCCTGCTCACGGCAGCCTCGGTGGGCATCCTGTGCAAGAAGAACGCCTCCATCTCCGGGGCGGAAGTCGGTTGTCAGGGCGAGGTGGGCTCCGCCTGCGCCATGGCGGCCGCCGGGCTTGCCGAGCTGATGGGCGCGACGCCGGAGCAGGTCGAGAACGCGGCGGAAATCGGTCTGGAGCACAATCTGGGACTGACCTGTGACCCGATCGGCGGCCTGGTGCAGATTCCCTGCATCGAGCGCAATGCGATTGCCTCGGTCAAGGCGATCAATGCCGCCCAGATGGCGATGTGTGGCGATGGCGATCACTTCGTCTCGCTGGACAAGGCGATCCGCACCATGCGTGACACCGGCCGCGACATGCAGGACAAGTACAAGGAGACCTCCAAGGGCGGTCTCGCGGTCAACGCCATCGAATGCTGATACGACCGGTTGCCACCCCAATATGAGCTGATATGACTTTCCGCCGGAGGCCTGCTGCCTCCGGCCAAACCCGTTGTCTCTTGTCAGGTACATGATCTCCGGCCAGAGGTCATGATCTCGGCAACCCTCGTTGACGCCTCTTCGGCGCGGTATTCCGCGACGGACAGGCGTCTTTTTTATGGCGGAAATAGCGCTCATCTCGACTCTTCAGCTCGGGTTGCTGGGGGAAGCTGCCAGCCTTGAGATGTCTCGGGAGGGCTACTTTGTAAAGAAGTCGCTGATATATCGGCTATTGGTCGAGTGAGCGCGCTTGCCGCTGGCAGCGCGCCTCTCGCTATTCTAGTTTACGTTAACGTCAGTTGCGCTGGTCGCAACGATGGCGCATATCGAGGGTCTGTCAGGGGCGTCTGTTGATGGCGCCTGTTGATGCTGCGTATCGATGACGAGCCGTGATGTTGTGGGCAGACGTTGCAGGCATCCGCGCTGACGAACAGCCCTCATGTCTCTTGGAAGACACAGACCACCGGCTTGCCGGTCAGGACGGAGTACTGACATGCCATCACCGCCCATTCAGGGGCCGCGTGCCAGCGGGGGCGCATCAGCGACAGCCCCGATTCTCGAGACGCGTGGCTTGAGCAAGGATTTTCGGGGTTTCACGGCCGTCGATGACGTCAATCTCCAGGTGCAGGAAGGGCATATCCATGCCCTTATCGGCCCCAATGGTGCCGGCAAGACGACAGTCTTCAATCTGCTGACGCGCTTTCTACCGGCCACCCGCGGCGAGATTCTCTATCGCGGCAAATCCATCACTCGCATGAAGTCGCATGAGATCGCGCGCCTTGGGTTGGTGCGCTCCTTCCAGATATCGGCGGTGTTTTCCCAGATGACGGTGCTCGAGAACGTGCGGGTCGCCCTGCAACGCCCGCAGGGCACCTCGTTTCATTTCTGGAAGCCGGAACGCAGCCTCGACAGCCTGAACGAGCAGGCATTGCATCTGCTGGAGCAGGTAGGGCTGCGCGATGACGCCCACCGTATGACCGCCAGTCTGCCCTATGGCCGCAAGCGGGCGCTGGAGCTGGCGACCACGCTGGCGCTTGAGCCCACGCTGATGCTGCTGGACGAGCCGACCCAGGGCATGGGCGCCGAGGATGTGGACCGTGTGGTCGAGCTGATTCGTGTCGCGGCGCGGGGCCGTACGGTGCTGATGGTCGAGCACAACCTGAGCGTGGTCAGCCGTCTGTGCGATCGCATCAGCGTGCTGGCGCGCGGCCGGGTGCTGGCGGAAGGCGATTACGCCAGCGTGTCGGCCAACCCCGAGGTGCGTGAAGCGTATCTGGGCAGTGAATCGCCCGAGTCCACGGCGGATGAGCACAAGGAGGTTTCATGACGGTGGTTATGGAGCAGGCGACGGACAGGCAAGCCTCGGCGGCCGACTCGCCGCTGGGGGAAGAGCAGCTCTGCCTGCGCGAGCTGAACGCCTGGTATGGCGAGTCCCATGTGCTGCATGGCGTCAACATGACGGTGCGGCGCGGCGAGCTGGTGACCTTGCTGGGGCGCAACGGGGCCGGTCGCAGCAGTACGCTGCGCGCGATCATGAATATGGTCGGCCGGCGCAGCGGCGAGATCCTCATCAAGGGGCAGGACAGCATGGAGCTGGCGCCGCACCGCATCGCCCATCTCGGTGTCGGCTTCTGCCCCGAGGAGCGTGGCATCTTCGCCAGCCTGAGCGTCGAGGAGAATCTGCTGCTGCCACCGCTGGTCAAGAGCACAGGACATGACCAGGGCCGGAGCCAGGGCATGTCGCTGGATGAGCTCTATGCGCTGTTCCCCAATCTGCATGAGCGGCGCACCAGTCAGGGCACGCGCCTCTCCGGTGGCGAGCAGCAGATGCTGGCGTTGGCGCGCATCCTGCGCACCGGGGCCGACCTGCTACTGCTGGATGAGATCACCGAGGGGCTGGCGCCGGTCATCAACCAGAAGCTGGCCGAAGTGCTGATGATGCTGAAGGCGCGCGGCATGACCATCGTGCTGGTGGAGCAGAACTTCCGCTTTGCCGCACCGCTGGCCGACCGTCATTACCTGATGGAGCACGGCACCATTCTGGAAGAGATCAGCGCGGCCGAGTTACTGGCCCGACACGAATATCTGCACAAGGTACTGGGGGTCTGAGCTCCCGCTCGAGCTGAGCTGCACAGGGCTGGCCGCCATGCATGGTCTTTGCACTCGCCAATCTGAAGTCCGTACGTCTCACCACAACAATCACAATATTGCCGGGCAATCCGGTCTGGAGATGTCATGCACGCCACCGCTTTATCCCACGCCACTGCTACATCCAATGCTAATGCTACACCCAACGCCACTCCTGTCGCGTCACCGTTGTCACGCTGCATCACGGCGGCCACACGTCGCCGCCTGTTGCCGCTGTCCGCGCTCATGATGGGGTCACTGCTGTCGGCGGGAATCACGCAGGCCGATATCAGCGATGGCGTGATCAAGATCGGCTATCTGGCCGACATGTCGGGCACCTATCGTGACCTGGCCGGCCCGGGCGGTCTCGATGCGCTCAAGATGGCGGTCGAGGACTTCGGTGGCAGCGTCAACGGCATGCCGATCGAGGTATTGAGTGCCGATGACCGCAACAGCGCCGATGTCGGTGCCAATACAGTGCGCGGCTGGATCGATCAGCAGAATGTCGACATGGTCGCGGGCCTGGTGGCCTCATCGGTGAGCATCGCGGTGACGCGGATTCTCGCCGAACAGGACACGTTGGGTATCGTCTCCGGCTCGGCGGCTTCCAGCATCACCAATGAGCATTGCACGCCCAATCATGTCCACTGGGTGTATGACACCTATCCGCTGGCGCACGGTACGGCCAAGGCCATCGTCGATGAAGGCGGCGACAGCTGGTTCCTTTTGACCGCGGATTACGCCTTCGGTCATGCCCTGGAAGGCGATGTGGAAAAGGTGGTGAACGAGAACGGCGGCACCATCGTCGGCAAGGTACGTCATCCGTTCCCGACCAGTGATTTCTCCTCCTACATCCTGCAGGCGCAGGGCTCCGGAGCCAAGATCGTCGGACTGGCCAATGCCGGGTCGGACACCGTCAATGCGCTGACCACGGCGAGCCAGTTCGGCGTGGTACAGGCCGGGCAGTCGCTGGCGGGGCTGTTGATCTTCCTCAACGACGTGCACGCGCTGGGGCTTGAGGTGGCTCAGGGGCTGCAGCTGACCACCGGCTGGTACTGGGACCTCAACGACGAGACACGTGTCTGGTCGCAGCGTTATCACGAGCGCAATGCGCGCATGCCGACCATGGTGCAGGCCGGTATCTACTCCAGCACCCTGCATTACCTGAATGCGGTCGCGGCCACCGGCAGCGATGACACCGCCACCGTGCGCGCCAAGATGGGCGAGACGCCGGTCAACGACATGTTCGCCAACAACGGCACCATCCGTGCCGACGGGCGCATGGTGCACGACATGTATCTGGTCAAGGTCAAGGCGCCCTCCGAGTCCCAAGGCGAGTGGGATGTCTATGACGTGATCCGCACCATTCCAGGCGCTGAAGCCTACCGACCGCTGGCGGACAGCCAGTGCGAGCTGGTCAAGGGCTGAAGCTGAACGTCAGTCGAGTCGCTGAGACGTATGGCATGGCGCTGCCGGTCAGATGATCGGCAGCGCCGAGCGGCTGAGGCGAATGGGCGCTGAAAAGGAATGTGCGGATGACCATGATTCTTGGAATACCCCTGATGGTGCTGTTCGGTCAGCTGATGCTGGGGCTGATCAACGGTGCCTTCTATGCATTGCTGAGTCTTGGGCTGGCGGTGATCTTCGGTCTGTTGCGCATCATCAACTTCGCGCATGGTGCCCAGTACATGCTGGGCGCCTTCGCGGCGCTGCTGGGAGCGCAATATCTGGGGCTCAACTACTGGACGGCGCTGATCGTGGTGCCGCTGGTGGTGGGTGCGTTGGGCATTGTTGTCGAGCGCTTCCTGCTGCGGCGCATCCAGCATCTTGATCACCTCTATGGCCTGCTGCTGACCTTCGGGCTGGCGCTGATCCTCGAGGGCACGCTGGTGAATCTGTTCGGTGTCTCGGGGTCGAGCTACCCGATTCCCGAGGCGCTGAGTGGCGGCTTCAAGCTGAGCTTCATGTTCCTGCCCACCTATCGCGCCTGGGTGCTGGTGGCGGCGTTGGTGGTCTGCTTTGGCGTCTGGTTCCTGATCGAGCGCACGCGCCTCGGTGCCTATCTGCGCGCGGGAACCGAGAATCCTGAGCTGGTGCAGGCCTTCGGCATCAATGTGCCCTTGATGGTGTCACTGACCTACGGACTGGGCGTGGCGCTGGCCGCCTTCGCCGGCGTGCTGGCCGCGCCCTTGTATCCCGTCTCGCCGACCATGGGCTCGAGCCTGCTGATCGTGGTGTTCGCGGTGGTGGTCATCGGCGGGATGGGCTCGATTCTCGGCGCCATCCTCACCGGGCTCGCGATGGGGCTGATCGAGGGGCTGACCAAGGTGTTCTATCCCGAGGCCGCCAATACCGTGATCTTCGTGGTGATGGTGATGGTGTTGATGCTTCGCCCCGCCGGGCTGTTCGGAAAGGAGGCCTGACATGGCCGTACTGCAACAGGATCACCAGGCCGCGCGTGCAGGCAGCGCGCCGCGCAGAATCACCCCGCTAGGCATGCTGTATCTCGTGCTGTTCCTGCTCGGGCTGCTGGCACCTTGGGTCGCCTATCCCGTCTTTCTGATGAAGATTCTGTGCTTTGCGCTGTTCGCGAGCGCCTTCAATCTGCTGCTCGGCTTCGTGGGGCTGCTGTCCTTCGGGCACGCCGCCTTTCTGGCCACGGGCGCCTACATCACCGGCTTTCTGCTCGCGGAGTATCCGGGGCTGAGCCCCGCGCTGGGCATCGTGGCGGGGACTCTTGGCGCGGTAGTGCTGGGGACGCTGTTCGGGGCGCTGGCCATCCGACGACAGGGCATCTACTTCGCGATGATCACGCTGGCCCTGGCCCAGATGATGTTCTTCTTCTTCATCCAGGCGCCGTTCACCCATGGGGAAGATGGCCTGCATGGCGTGCCGCGCGGTGAGCTGTTCGGCGTGTTCGATCTGGCGAACAATCACACTCTCTATTACGTCGTGTTCGCGATCTTCGTGGCGGCCTTTGCCCTGATCCGCCGTGTGGTGCATTCGCCCTTCGGTCAGGTGCTGAAGGCCATCCGCGAGAATGAACCGCGCGCCATCTCGCTGGGTTATCACACCGATGCCTACAAGCTGGTGGCCTTCGTGCTGTCGGCGGGTCTGGCGGGTCTGGCGGGAGCGACCAAGACGCTTGTCTTCCAGCTCGCCTCGCTGGGCGATGCCAGCTGGCACATGTCGGGGGAGGTGATCCTGATGACGTTGCTGGGCGGCGTCGGCACGCTGCTCGGGCCATTGGTGGGTTCCGGGCTGGTCATCGGGCTGCAGCATCAGTTGGCGCAATCCGCGCTGGGGGATTGGGTCAGCGTGATACTGGGCGCCATCTTCGTGGTCTGCGTGCTCAGCTTCCGCAGCGGCATCATCGGGGAATGTCAGCGCTGGATTGCGCGTCGTCAGCAGCGGGAAGAAAAATGAGTGGCGAGGCGGCGAGAAGGAAAAGCGAGAAGCACGAAGGGAGATCAACAAGAAGGAGTGAGCGGCCCATCGTGCTCTGAAGCAAAGGCATCAATGACTTGCCGATGACGTCAGGCATAAAAAAAGTCCACCCAAGTGGGTGGACTTAAATGCCATTGTATATCGAGGGGGATACGCCGGTCCCGGATCCTCGACTCAGCAATGAGCACGCCATGCGAGATAGCCGCCATTTGCCATCTCGCTGTATTGATTGCATGCTCGATGCCAGGTTTTCAACATCCTCAATAAAAACAATAGCTTGAGGAATTTTTGTCCGTTCCTGGCCTGCCAAGTGGCGGTCAGCTGAGTCGTGGCGTGCGCACTGTTGGGTGATTCATGGTGCGTTGCAGCATGGCCGTGCACCAAATATGTGCCGTTTTTCGACCATATGCGTACGTCATCAATAACTTATGTGGCTTGCGGGTGTGGATAGCGGGTGTGGATAGCGGGTGTGGCTAGCAGGCATCGCCCGCCCGCTAGCACTGTATCTGTACCTCGCCGCCAGCCAGACGCACAGGCCACACCGTCAATGCGAGCGTGTCGTCGTCAAGACATTGGCCATCACTGAGTCGATAGCGCTGCTTGTAGAGCGGCGAGATCACCAATGGCTCTCCGGCGTGATCGCCCAGCAGGCCGCGGGCAATCACGTTGGCGCCTGACACCGGGTCATGATGGTCGATGGCGAACAGCGTGAGGTCGTCGCTATCGGCTGTGGCCGGCAGCGTGAACAGGGCGATCTGGCAGGCCTGGCCATCCGCCTCAAGCCAGGCGGCGACGCCGGAGCCCGGCACCAGGTCCTCGCGCTGACAGAGTGTCACCCAGCGATGGGGTGATGTCGCCGTGGCGGAGTGGGGCGATGCAATATTCCATGTCGTGGCAGGTGCAGGCGATGTCATGAGCGTACCTCCGTGGCCAGGTGGGTCGTTGACTGAGGCTGATGTTCTGCCACTGCTTCGCGTGCGCCACCGTCGCTGGTGATCAGATTGCCACTGGCCAGTTCATCGCGGCTGGCGGGGCGGATCTGGTCGCGTTCGACGATGTTGACCACGGCCGGGTCGGGGCGCTGATCATTCACGTAATTGCGGAAGCGTTTGAGCTTCTCGGGGCTCTTGAGCGCATTGGCCCATTCACATTCGTAGCGGTCCACCACCTGCTGCATCTGCTCCTCGAGTGTCTCGCCAAGCCCCAGGCTGTCCTCGAGGATCACCTCCTTCAGATAGTCGAGGCCGCCTTCGAGACCCTCGCGCCAGACGGAGGTGCGCTGCAGGCGATCGGCGGTGCGAATGTAGAACATCAGGAAGCGGTCGATGGTGCGGATCAGGCTCTCGTCATCCAGGTCGGTCGCGAACAGCTCGGCATGACGCGGACGCATGCCGCCGTTGCCGCAGACATAGAGGTTCCAGCCGTTCTCGGTGGCGATCACGCCGACATCCTTGCTCTGGGCCTCGGCGCATTCGCGGGTACAGCCGGAGACGGCGAACTTGAGCTTGTGCGGGGAACGCAGACCCTTGTAGCGGTCTTCCAGCGTCAGCGCCATCGCCATGCTGTCCTGCACGCCATAGCGACACCAGGTGCTGCCGATGCAGGATTTCACCGTGCGGGTGGACTTGCCGTAGGCGTGGCCGGTCTCGAAGCCGGCGGCGATCAGCTCGCTCCAGATGTCCGGCAGTTCATGCAGCTGGGCACCGAAGAGGTCGATACGCTGGCCGCCGGTGATCTTGGTATAGAGGTTGTAGCGCTTGCCGATCTCGCCGATGGCGATCAGCTTGTCCGGCGTGATCTCGCCGCCGGGAATGCGTGGCACCACGGAATAGGTGCCGTTCTTCTGCATGTTGGCCATGAAGGTGTCATTGGTGTCCTGCAGCGGAATGTGCGAGGACTCGGTGATCGGTGCGTTCCAGCATGAGGCCAGAATCGAGCCGACCGCCGGCTTGCAGACCTCGCAGCCCAGGGCATCGGGATGGCGACCGTGGCTAGCCATCAGCTCGGCGAAGGTCTGGATGCCTTCGACGCGTACCAGTGAGTAGAGCTCCTGACGGGTATGCGCGAAGTGCTCGCACAGCGAGCGATCTACCTCGACACCACGGCTTTCCAGCTCGGCATCCACCACCTTCTTGAGCAGCGCCGCACAGCCCCCGCAGCCGGTACTGGCCTTGGTGCAGGCCTTGATGGCGCCCAGATCGCTGTTGCCGGCGTCGATGGCGCTGCAGACATCGCCCTTGGAGACGTTGTGGCAGGAGCACAGGGTGGCGCTGTCAGGCAGAGCATCCGCGCCCAGGGTGATGGCTTCGCCACTGGCATCCGGCAGGATGAGTGCCGCCGGGTCCCTGGGCGCCGCGATGCCATTGGTGACGTACTGCAGCAGGGTGTCGTAGCGCGAGTTGTCACCGATCAGTACCGCACCCAGTACCTGCTTGCGATCCTGTGAGACGATCAGGCGGCGATAGACACCGTCGGCCTCGTCACAGTAGCGATAGCTGATCGCGCCTTCGCTCTTGCCGTGGGCATCGCCGATGGAGCCGACATCCACCCCCAGCAGCTTGAGCTTGGTGGACATGTCGGCGCCCTGGAAGCGGAAGCGCTCCTGCGCATCGCTTGTGGCATCGCCAGCGCTGGCGGCCAGCAGGGACGCCACGCCGCGTGCCATCTGATAGCCGGGCGCGACCAGCCCGAAGATGCGCGATTGCCATAGGGCGCACTCGCCGATGGCAAAGATTTCCGGGTCCGAGGTGCGGCATTCGTCATCGATGATGATGCCGCCGCGCTCGCCGATCTCGAGGCTGGCGCTACGGGCCAGGGCATCCTGAGGACGGATGCCGGCGGAGAAGACGATCAGATCCGCTTCCAGATGCTCGCCGTCGGAGAAATTCATCCGCCACTGGTACTCCTCGCCGGGCACGATGTCGGTGGTGGCGCGATTTAGGTGTACGCCGACCCCCAGCGCAGTGATGTGTTGCTTGAGTGCCAGGCCGCCATCCTCATCCAGCTGCACCGGCATCAGGCGAGGCGCGAATTCGACCACATGCGCCTCCAGGCCGAGTGACTTGAGGGCGTTGGCGGCCTCAAGTCCCAGCAGGCCGCCACCGACCACCACGCCACGCGTCTTGCCGTCGGCAGCGGCGCGTATCTGGTCGAGGTCTTCCAGGGTGCGGTAGACCAGCCGATTGCTGGCGGCAGCTTCGCTGCCTGGCTCGCCAAGGCCCTGGATGGGCGGCACGAAAGGTGTCGAGCCGGTGGCCAGCACCAGGCTATCGTAGGGGTAGCGCCCTTGGGGAGTGATGGCATGGCCGCCGTCGCGATCGATCGCCGTGACGCACTCGTCGAGGTGCAGCGTGATACCGGCTCTGGCGTAATCCTCCACGCTGCCGAGCGCGAGAGATTCGGCATCACGCCCGGTGAAATACTCCGAGAGATGCACGCGGTCGTAGGCGATATGGCGTTCTTCGCCGAAGACATGAATCTGGTAGTGCGCGGTGGCGCCCAGTGCGATCAGCTGTTCGACGCAGTGATGGCCAACCATGCCATTGCCGATGATGATCAGGTGTTTCATGCGGCCTCCTCGAAGGTGTCAGGGGTGTTGTCGTTCTTGTCTGTGGTGTCGATCTTGTCGGTCTTGTCAGAAGCGTCTTGAGTGCCCGACTTGCCACTGGGATCATCGGGTGCCGTCGGTGGTTCGTCCTGCGTCAGTCCCGCCAGGGCTTCTGCCGGCATCAGCAGGAGGCCTTCGCGAATCCTGGTCAGAGGTGTGCCGGCCTTGAGGGCATCGAACAGGGCGTTGCCGGCACTGACGTCGCCGTAGAGCACCACGCCGACCAGGCGCTCCTCGCGCAGCAGCAGTCGGCGGTAGTCGCCCAGGGCGTGGTCCTGATAGACCAGCACCTCATCATTCGGCAGTGGGGCAAGCTCACCGCAGCTATAAAGGTCTATTCCGCTGACCTTGAGGCGCGTCGCCAGTGGCGCATTGCGATAGGGCGAAGTCGGTTGCGCGAGAAGCTGGCGGGCGAGCACTTCGATCTGCGCCCAAATGGGCTCGATCAGGCCGAAGGTCTCGCCATCCACCTCACAGCATTCGCCCAGCGCGTGAATGTGCGGATCGCTCGTGAGCAGGTAGCCATCGACCTGGATGGCGCGCTGGCAGGCCAGCCCCGCAGCACGCGCAAGCTCGATCTCGGGGCGAATGCCGGTGGCGGCGATGGTCAGTCCGGCGCGCAGTTCGCGGCCATCCTTGAGGCGTACGCCGCCGATGCGGCCCTCCGGGGTCTCGAGCCACTCTTCGAGGTGCGCGGCCGTGATGATGTCGAGGCCACGCTCGCGAAGTTCCTGCTCCAGCAGCCCGGCTGCGACCTGATCCAGCTGACGGTTCATCAGGCGCTCGCTGCGCTGCAGCAGCGTCACCTCAAGGCCGCCCTTGCGCAGGCCCTCGGCGGCCTCGAGCCCGAGCAGCCCGCCGCCGATGACTATCGCGCCAGTGCCCTGGTCATTGGCGGCGAGGCAGGCAGCCTGCATCTGCTCGACATCCTTCAGATCGCGAAAGCCCATCAGCCCCGGTGGCCAGTCATTGGTGTCGAGTGCCTGTAGCTGATGAGCAGGGAGTGGCAATGGCAGCGCCGGACGTGAGCCTGTCGCGATCACCAGCCGCTGATAGGGGATGCAGCCACCGCTGGCGGTCTCGACACAGCGGGCGGCGCGGTCGATCTGGGAGACAGGATCACCGCTGACCCGTGTGATGCCGTGCCGCGAGAACCAGCCGGCCTGCTGGCTGATCAGGTCATCGGCGTGTGTCTCGCCCGCCAATAACGGCGAGAGCTGAATGCGGTTGTAGGGCAGGTTGGGCTCTTCGCCGATCACCGTGACCGGCCAGGGCAGTTGCTGATCAGGGCTCAGCGAGACCAGCTGCTCCAGCAGTTTCTGCGCCGCCATGCCATGGCCGATGATGACCAAACCTGGCGCATTCCCGCGGGTGAGAGATGATGCGTGCATGCTGCCTCCTTGCGCTGATGTTCTGACGCATGAAAAAGATGCATAAAAAAAGCGCCTGCTTGCCGCCGTGATGATCACGACGTCAAGCAGGCGCCTTTGCCTGGAAGATGAGGGCTAAGCATTGGATAGCGAGTGGCAGTATCAGGTGACGATGTCGCTGTTACCCGGCACTGCGGCAGGTCTGGCGGACCGTTGGCTGCTGCATGTCACTCATCAGAGTGATGCGTTGCGAGACCTGCGATTCGGGGTCGTCATTGACCCAACCTGCCAAGACAACAGCGAATTTGATGCCGATTGATAAAAAAACTCTTGTTTTCATTGGTTTGTGAGCAGGGCGAGAGTTCAGTGCAGCTACCTTGACGAGGGGAAGGGGCATGAGAGAGTGCCTCAACGTCAGAGTGTGGTGCAGACATCTCTCGAGGTGCACAGGGCTGGTGCGTCAAAGGGTGTCAGGTAGCGAGGGGGCTCAGGTTCTCTCATTACCTTGCAGAGCCTGTGTAGCGCAAGTCGCTGTTATCCAAGATGAAGTGTTGCTGTTGGTCTGGTATCTGCCTTCTTCAGGACAATACCTGTGCGGCATGATCGAGGGATATGGGTTCGAGTCGACGAGGACTCGGAGCGCTTCATCCAGCCAATGGCGGCGATATCTGTCATGTCTCGCAGCGACCCGTTCAGGGTCTGACCGCTATCAACAACAGGCAAAGGCGCCTGATGACCGACATTCGTGTCCGGTCGTCAGGCGCCTTTTTCGTGGCCAATGTTTTCGTGCTCCAAGCACCAGGGAGTGATATCGATGCAGATCAAGAGTCCCCCGCACACCTCGGACCCCACCTCGTGTCGTGCCACCACCACTTGCCCATATTGTGGTGTCGGATGTGGTGTGGCTGTCGAGCTTGAGCAGGCGCCGGGCGGTCTGCGCATCGCGTCTCTGAGTGGTGATGACGACCACCCGGCCAATTACGGACGTCTGTGCGTCAAGGGCTCTGCGCTTGCCGAGACACTGTCACCCAGCGGACGCCTGACACATCCGCAGATACGTGATGCTGCAGGTGTGCTGCGAGAGGTCAGCTGGGATACGGCGCTGGATTTGATCGCCGCTCGCTTCGGTGAGCTGCGCAGCACCCATGGTGGGGACAGCATCGCCGCCTATCTGTCGGGACAGCTGTTGACCGAGGACTATTACCTCGCCAACAAGCTGTTCAAGGGCTTCATCGGTACGCCTCACCTGGATACCAATTCGCGGCTGTGCATGGCCTCGGCCGTCGTGGCGCACAAGCGTGCCTTCGGGGCAGACGCTGTGCCTTGCAGCTATGAGGATCTCGAACGTGCCGAACTGGTGGTGCTGGTCGGCAGCAATCTGGCATGGAATCACCCGGTGCTGTTCCAGCGTCTCAAGCAGGCACGTATCGACAATCCGCTGCTGCGTATCGTGGTGATCGACCCGCGCCTGACCGATAGCTGCGAGATCGCGGACCTGTACCTGGGCATTCGCCCCGGCAGTGATGCGCGCCTCTTCAATGGCCTGCTGGCCTATATGGCCGAACGCGGACGCACCGACCGTCTCTATCTGGAGGCCCACACCCAGGGCTTCGATGCAGCGCTCAAGCAGGCGAAGCGTGACGACTGCTCGCTTGCGGTGATCGCGCGGGATTGCGATATCGACGTGGAGCGTCTCGAGACCTTCTATTACTGGTTCGCCACCCAGCTGCATGTGGTCACGCTGTTTTCCCAGGGCGTGAATCAATCGACCAGTGGCACCGACAAGGGCAACGCGATCATCAATTGCCATTTGGCGGGCGGCAAGATCGGGTTACCGGGGGCGGGGCCGTTTTCCATCACCGGGCAGCCCAATGCGATGGGCGGTCGCGAGGTCGGGGGGCTGGCCAACCAGCTGGCGGCACATATGGATTACGACACGCCGGGCGCGCGGGCGCTGGTCAGCGAATTCTGGCAGGCCCCGAACCTGCCCGAGAGGCCAGGTCACAAGGCGGTCGAGCTGTTTGCGGCGCTGGGGCGCGGCGAGATCAAGGCACTGTGGATCATGGCGACCAACCCGGCGGTGAGCCTGCCGGATAGCGCACGAGTGCGTGCGGCGCTGGCGGCCTGCCCGCTGGTGATCGTCTCCGAGTGCATGGCCGACAGTGACACCCTGGATTACGCCGATGTGGTGCTGCCGGCCAGCAGCTGGAGCGAGAAGGATGGCACCGTCACCAACTCCGAGCGCTGCATCTCTCGCCAGCGGGGCCTGCTAACTCCGCCGGGCGAAGCGCGTCATGACTGGTGGCAGCTGGCGGAGGTCGGCAAGCGCATGGGCTTTCAGGAGGCTTTCCGTTACTCGGGCCCCCACGCGATCTTTCGAGAGCACGCTCGTCTCTCGGGGTTTCGCAATGCTGCGCCGCGTCTCAAGGCCGGTCGCAAGCCATCGGCGACTTCTTCGGTCAAGCGGCTGTTCAACATCGCGCCGCTGGCGGAGCTGGATCGCGCGGGCTACGACGCGCTCAAGCCGATCCAGTGGCCGGTACGCCGTGGGGACAAGGGCGAGCTGGTCGGCACGCCGCGCCTGTTCGAAGATGCCACCTTCAATACGCCCAATGGTCGCGCACGCCTGGTGCCCGTAGTACCCCAATTGCCGCAACAGGCGCTAAGCGATGCGGCGCCGCTGCGCCTCAATACCGGGCGCATTCGTGATCAGTGGCACACCATGACGCGCACCGCGCGCAGTGCCCGCCTGATGAATCATCGTGCCGAGCCTTTCGTGGAGCTTCATCCGCAGGATGCCGCGGCTCGCGATTTGCAGGATGGTGGTCTCGCGCAACTCAAGGGGCGTGATGAGCAGGGCGGGCTACGTGGGGATTATCGGGCTCGCGTGCGCATCAGCAGTGGCCAGCGTCGCGGGGAGGTGTTCATTCCGATGCACTGGAGCGACCACTTCGCGAGTCATGCCCGGGTCGGTGCGCTGCTGGCGGGGCTCGTTGATCCCTTTTCCGGTCAGCCGGAATCCAAGCATGGCGCGGTCGAGGTCGCGCCATTGCCGTGCGAGTGGCAGGCCACTCTGTTGATCGCCCCCTCCATCCTGGCTGAGCGTGAGGATCTGGCAGATGCCGTGACCCAGCTCGACGGGCGCTACTGGGCGCGTATTCCGCAATCGGCATTGGTGCGCTACCAGCTGGCAGGTCAGGGTCAGCCGGATTGGCCGCATTGGTGCGAAAGCCATCTGGGTGTCCCGGCGGGGCTCTGGGCGCAGGACACCGCCCTGGGAGGCATCAGTGCCGCGGGCTTTCGTGATGGGCGCCTTGTCTGGTGGTTGAAGGTGATGCCGGGTGACGCGCATCTCGATCGCCAGCCCAATATCGCCTGGCTGGGCGAATGCTTCGCATCAGAGCAGCTCTCCGTGCATGAGCGCCGCAGCCTGCTGGCCGGTCGTCTCTCCGGGCAGGCGGATGTCGGGGCGATGGTCTGTGCCTGTCATCAGGTCGGCGAGCTGACCATTCGCCAGGCCATCCAGTCCGGTGACGATTCCGTGGAAGCCCTGGGCGCGCGCCTGGCCTGCGGCACTCGCTGCGGTTCCTGCCTGCCTGAACTCAAACGTCTTGTGGAAGAGGAGCGATCCGATGAGCGGACTGATTCGTTGGAAATGGCGTGACCTGATGTCGGTATCCAGCAGCACAGAGTCTCTCGGGATTCTCATGGCGCGGCTGACCGATGGCCTGATGTCGCGACGCGGATGGCGTGGCGAGAATCGGCATGCGCCAGCGCGCAGCGACGCCAACGGGATTTCTCCCGCCTGGGAGGCGTTTCTTCCGGGCCAGGTCGCGCTGGTGGGCGCGGGGCCGGGGGATCCGGACCTGATGACGCTCAAGGCTTGGCGAATGCTGAATGCTGCGGATGCGGTTGTCTATGACCGCCTGGTCGGCGATGAGATTCTCGCTCAGCTACCGGTTCACTGTGAGCGCTATTACGTCGGCAAGGCCTGCGGCAATCATAGTGTGCCGCAGGAAGAGATCGGTGCGCTGATGGTGCGCCTGGCGGGGGAGGGCATGCGAGTCGTGCGCCTCAAGGGCGGCGACCCCGGTGTCTTCGGGCGCATGGGGGAGGAGCTCACGGCCCTCGATGATGCCGCCATCACGCGTCATATCGTGCCGGGCATCACCGCAGCTTCCGGTGCGGCCGCTGCCCTGGGGATGCCATTGACGGACAGGGCGCATGCACAGCGTCTGCGTTTCGTGACGGCTCAGCTCTGCAGCAAGAGCGAGCAACCTGAATGGCAGCAGCTGGCGCGTCGCGATGAAACGCTTCTCTTCTATATGGGGCTCAATCGTCTCGAGGTGATCTGTGATGAGCTGCAGCGTCATGGATTGCCGGCGGACTGGCCGATGATGCTGGTCGCCAATGCCAGCCTTCCCGAGCAGCAGACTCTACATGGCACCTTGGGCAATATGGCGGCACGTCTGGCCAAGCATCTGCTGCCGACCCCATGCCTCATCATTGTGGGCAGTGTCTGTCAGATGGCGGCGGGGCGAGAGAGTGCGCTGGCCGATGCCGTCGCGCATGCAGCGGCTCACATGTCTTGCAGGGAGGCTTTTGAAGAATCATGTTGAGGGTTTGGAAGGTGCGCTTGATGGGGTGGCGCTGGAAGCGCCCGTGGAAAACTGACGGTATAGAGGGCTTTCCATGTGGGCCCTTTGAGGTCTGGCTCTGATGGCATTGGTAACGCATGGGCCT
Organism: Cobetia sp. cqz5-12; assembly: GCF_016495405.1. Taxonomy (NCBI): domain Bacteria; kingdom Pseudomonadati; phylum Pseudomonadota; class Gammaproteobacteria; order Oceanospirillales; family Halomonadaceae; genus Cobetia; species Cobetia sp. cqz5-12. Next base: position 3,638,102 of record NZ_CP044522.1, on the reverse strand, counting down.
GCTTTGCACTCTTTTGGGCATTACTGCCAAATAGCCCTTGCCCTCACGGCGGTTCGTGCGTAAAGTACGCATCCGCTGCCGGGGACGCATGGCGTTACCAGCGGTGAAAGAGGTTTGCAGGTGATTGTTTTGTTTGATGTTTTTGAAGCCCGCTTCGATATCATCGATTGACAATCCCGGGCGATTCGCTAGAATACGCCGCACTCCTTACGGAACAGGTGATCGAGCAACGCTCCTCACCGCTTGATGATGCTTAGAGGCAGTCGACTGACTCATCATCAAGTGCTTGACTTCTCAAGCGTTCCAAGTAGAATATGCCTCCTCGCTTAACCGCGACGCTCTTTAAAAATTTGATCAGGTAATTCGTGTGAGCGCTTGCCGATGAGTGGTGACAAGGTCACCAAATATCGGAGCAAGCCTCTCACGAGAAGTTTGACTCTGAACCAAGTTTGGTCTGCTTAACAGACTATCAAGCTTTCAACTGAAGAGTTTGATCATGGCTCAGATTGAACGCTGGCGGCAGGCTTAACACATGCAAGTCGAGCGGAAACGATTCTAGCTTGCTAGAAGGCGTCGAGCGGCGGACGGGTGAGTAATGCATGGGAATCTGCCCGATAGTGGGGGACAACCTGGGGAAACTCAGGCTAATACCGCATACGTCCTACGGGAGAAAGCAGGGGATCTTCGGACCTTGCGCTATCGGATGAGCCCATGTCGGATTAGCTTGTTGGTGAGGTAATGGCTCACCAAGGCGACGATCCGTAGCTGGTCTGAGAGGATGATCAGCCACACTGGGACTGAGACACGGCCCAGACTCCTACGGGAGGCAGCAGTGGGGAATATTGGACAATGGGCGAAAGCCTGATCCAGCCATGCCGCGTGTGTGAAGAAGGCCTTCGGGTTGTAAAGCACTTTCAGCGAGGAAGAACGCCTTGGGATTAATACTCCCGAGGAAAGACATCACTCGCAGAAGAAGCACCGGCTAACTCCGTGCCAGCAGCCGCGGTAATACGGAGGGTGCAAGCGTTAATCGGAATTACTGGGCGTAAAGCGCGCGTAGGTGGCTAAGTCAGCCAGGTGTGAAAGCCCCGGGCTCAACCTGGGAACGGCATCTGGAACTGCTTGGCTAGAGTGCAGGAGAGGAAGGTAGAATTCCCGGTGTAGCGGTGAAATGCGTAGAGATCGGGAGGAATACCAGTGGCGAAGGCGGCCTTCTGGACTGACACTGACACTGAGGTGCGAAAGCGTGGGTAGCAAACAGGATTAGATACCCTGGTAGTCCACGCCGTAAACGATGTCAACTAGCCGTTGGGTCCCTTGAGGACTTAGTGGCGCAGCTAACGCAATAAGTTGACCGCCTGGGGAGTACGGCCGCAAGGTTAAAACTCAAATGAATTGACGGGGGCCCGCACAAGCGGTGGAGCATGTGGTTTAATTCGATGCAACGCGAAGAACCTTACCTACCCTTGACATCCAGAGGACTTTCCAGAGATGGATTGGTGCCTTCGGGAACTCTGAGACAGGTGCTGCATGGCTGTCGTCAGCTCGTGTTGTGAAATGTTGGGTTAAGTCCCGTAACGAGCGCAACCCCTATCCTTATTTGCCAGCGAGTAATGTCGGGAACTCTAAGGAGACTGCCGGTGACAAACCGGAGGAAGGTGGGGACGACGTCAAGTCATCATGGCCCTTACGGGTAGGGCTACACACGTGCTACAATGGCAAGTACAAAGGGTTGCAATACGGCGACGTGGAGCCAATCCCATAAAGCTTGCCTCAGTCCGGATTGGAGTCTGCAACTCGACTCCATGAAGTCGGAATCGCTAGTAATCGTGGATCAGAATGCCACGGTGAATACGTTCCCGGGCCTTGTACACACCGCCCGTCACACCATGGGAGTGGACTGCACCAGAAGTGGTTAGCCTAACCTTCGGGAGGGCGATCACCACGGTGTGGTTCATGACTGGGGTGAAGTCGTAACAAGGTAGCCCTAGGGGAACCTGGGGCTGGATCACCTCCTTATCGACACTGTCTACTGCTCGCGGCAAGTGCTCACAACGAATTACCTGATCTTATTGCTGGCTTAGCCGGCAGTGGCAAGCGTGCTCATCAGAGCGCGCTTCTCACTGTTCTCTGAACAGCCGCTCTTTAACAATGTGAATCATGCTGACGATGGAATGTGCGCCAAGCACATCTCCATCAAAACGATATGTCGGAGAGGTCCGACAGATTCGTGATCCTTGACAGACCCCTTGGGGTTATATGGTCAAGCGATTAAGCGCATACGGTGGATGCCTTGGCAGCCAGAGGCGATGAAGGACGTGATAGCCTGCGATAAGCGTTGGCGAGGTGGCAAATACCCTGCGACCCAACGATTTCCGAATGGGGAAACCCACTCACCATCAGGTGAGTATCTATAGGCCAATACATAACCTATAGAGGCAAACCCGGGGAACTGAAACATCTAAGTACCCGGAGGAAAAGAAATCAACCGAGATTCCCCAAGTAGCGGCGAGCGAACGGGGACCAGCCCTTAAGCGTGACAACTGACAGACGAACAGGCTGGGAAGCCTGACGATACAGGGTGATAGTCCCGTAGTCGAAGTCTGAGTCACGTGAAATCGAGTAGGTCGGGGCACGAGAAACCTTGACTGAACATGGGGGGACCATCCTCCAAGGCTAAATACTCCTGGCTGACCGATAGTGAACCAGTACCGTGAGGGAAAGGCGAAAAGAACCCCGGCGAGGGGAGTGAAATAGATCCTGAAACCGTATGCGTACAAGCAGTGGGAGCATCTTCGTGGTGTGACCGCGTACCTTTTGTATAATGGGTCAGCGACTTATATTCTGTGGCGAGCTTAACCGTATAGGGGAGGCGTAGGGAAACCGAGTCTTAACTGGGCGACCAGTCGCAGGGTATAGACCCGAAACCGGGCGATCTATCCATGGCCAGGGTGAAGATTGAGTAACATCAATTGGAGGCCCGAACCCAAGTATGTTGAAAAATGCTGGGATGAGCTGTGGATCGGAGTGAAAGGCTAATCAAGCCCGGAGATAGCTGGTTCTCCTCGAAAGCTATTTAGGTAGCGCCTCACGTATCACCGCTGGGGGTAGAGCACTGTTTCGGCTAGGGGGTCATCCCGACTTACCAACCCGAGGCAAACTCCGAATACCAGTGAGTGCAGCGTGGGAGACACACAGCGGGTGCTAACGTCCGTTGTGAAAAGGGAAACAACCCAGACCGTCAGCTAAGGTCCCAAAATCCTGATTAAGTGGGAAACGATGTGGGAAGGCTCAGACAGCTAGGAGGTTGGCTTAGAAGCAGCCATCCTTTAAAGAAAGCGTAATAGCTCACTAGTCGAGTCGGCCTGCGCGGAAGATATAACGGGGCTAAATCAGGTACCGAAGCTACGGGTTCATCCTTATGGATGAGCGGTAGAGGAGCGTCGTGTAAGCCAATGAAGGTGGATTGAGAAGTCTGCTGGAGGTATCACGAGTGCGAATGCTGACATGAGTAACGATAAGGGGAGTGAAAAACTCCCCCGCCGGAAGACCAAGGTTTTCTGTTCTACGTTAATCGGAGCAGAGTGAGTCGGCCCCTAAGGCGAGGCGGAAACGCGTAGTCGATGGGAAACGGGTTAATATTCCCGTACCGGATGTGGTTGCGATGGGGGGACGAAGAAGGCTAGGTGAGCCAGGCGTTGGTTGTCCTGGTGAAAGCATGTAGGCCGAGGAATCAGGCAAATCCGGTTCCTCTGAGGTCGAGATGCGAGACGAACTGACCACGGTCAGGAAGTCATCGATGCCACGCTTCCAGGAAAAGCCTCTAAGCTTCAGATCACATGCGACCGTACCCAAACCGACACAGGTGGTCAGGTAGAGAATACCAAGGCGCTTGAGAGAACTCGGGTGAAGGAACTAGGCAAAATGGCACCGTAACTTCGGGAGAAGGTGCACCGGTTCGAGTGAAGGACTTGCTCCGTAAGCTCTTACCGGTCGAAGATACCAGGTGGCTGCAACTGTTTATTAAAAACACAGCACTCTGCAAACGCGCAAGCGGACGTATAGGGTGTGACGCCTGCCCGGTGCCGGAAGGTTAATTGATGGGGTTAGCTCACGCGAAGCTCTTGATCGAAGCCCCGGTAAACGGCGGCCGTAACTATAACGGTCCTAAGGTAGCGAAATTCCTTGTCGGGTAAGTTCCGACCTGCACGAATGGCGTAATGATGGCCACGCTGTCTCCACCCGAGACTCAGTGAAATTGAAATCGCAGTGAAGATGCTGTGTACCCGCGGCTAGACGGAAAGACCCCGTGAACCTTTACTATAGCTTTACACTGGATGCTGATGTTGTCTGTGTAGGATAGCTGGGAGGCTTTGAAACCACGTCGCCAGATGCGGTGGAGCCAACCTTGAAATACCAGCCTGACATCATTGGCGTTCTAACTCAGGTCCGTTATCCGGATCGAGGACAGTGTATGGTGGGTAGTTTGACTGGGGCGGTCTCCTCCTAAAGAGTAACGGAGGAGCACGAAGGTACCCTCAGCACGGTTGGAAATCGTGCATTGAGTGCAAGAGCATAAGGGTGCTTGACTGCGAGACAGACACGTCGAGCAGGTACGAAAGTAGGTTCTAGTGATCCGGTGGTTCTGTATGGAAGGGCCATCGCTCAACGGATAAAAGGTACTCCGGGGATAACAGGCTGATACCGCCCAAGAGTTCACATCGACGGCGGTGTTTGGCACCTCGATGTCGGCTCATCACATCCTGGGGCTGAAGTCGGTCCCAAGGGTATGGCTGTTCGCCATTTAAAGTGGTACGCGAGCTGGGTTTAGAACGTCGTGAGACAGTTCGGTCCCTATCTGCCGTGGGCGTCGGAAGTTTGAGAAGAGCTGCTCCTAGTACGAGAGGACCGGAGTGGACGAACCTCTGGTGTTCGGGTTGTCATGCCAATGGCATTGCCCGGTAGCTACGTTCGGACGGGATAACCGCTGAAAGCATCTAAGCGGGAAGCCCCCTTCAAGATGAGACTTCCCTGAGGCCTTGCGCCTCCTGAAGGGCCCTTGAAGACTACAAGGTTGATAGGCTGGGTGTGGAAGCACAGCAATGTGTTGAGCTAACCAGTACTAATTGCCCGTGAGGCTTGACCATATAACACCCAAGGGGTTTGCCCAGGCAAACCGCCGGGATTGCGACAGGATCGAGACATATCGGTCAGCATGATTCATATTGCGAGTCGCGAGGCCAAAAGCCTCGAGACTCAGGCATCGCAAGATGCCACCGTTTCGCCTGACGACCATAGCGAGCGTGAACCACCCGATCCCATGCCGAACTCGGAAGTGAAACCGCTTAGCGCCGATGGTAGTGTGGAGTTTCTCCATGTGAGAGTAGGTCATCGTCAGGCACTTATCCCGAACCGCCCCTGTAGCCTTGCTGCAGGGGCGGTTCTCTTTGTGCGTAGAAAAGTGGTGCGCAGGAAAAGTGGTGCAGAAGAACAGCCGTGCTGGGGTAAATGCCTTCAGCACAAGACAGAGTTGCATGAGCTATATTAGCTATATGATACAAGGATGCCTCTATCACTTCTGTGATAGAGGCATCCTTGTATATGGACCCGTATCACTTGAAAAGCGTGTTGGCACTCTAGTGTGGTTGGACTCTACCGACAGGCATTCCACGCTGTTGAGAGATATCTTTATCGGGAGATATCTTTGCTGTTGCAGCACCTGCTCGGTGACTGCACAGTCATTGAATATCACTCATTGAAGTTATCCATTAACAGGCGCAGGGAGGCGGCATGTCGAGGGACTTTTCATATTATCCATCAAGACTTCTATTGGCAGGGATAATGGCTCTTTTGCTGGGGCTGATGTCATCAGAAATGGCAACTGCCGGTGAGAGAGAGAGGAAGATAGAGCGCTGTCAGTTCATCAAGGACAAGATCGAATATTATACCGATAGGCGCCGCGGCGGCGGGTCGTCGGGCCAGATGCGAAGCTGGCAGTCCCAGCGCAATGACTACAAGCAGCGCTATCGGGATGAAAACTGTACGCGCGTCAGGACAGCACTGAAGTGACTCCCCTATTGACGTGATAATAGTGAAGCGCAGTGCGCTACTCTTAGTGCTGTGGGTTGTAGGTTGTAGATAGACGCAGCCAAATTGACGATGCCCCTCTTGAGAATGTCTCAAGAGGGGCATCGTTGCTCAGGGCAACTCGCTCAGGGCGATTCGTTCAGGGACGTTTGCGCAGGCGTGTCAGGCCCTCCTGGGCGCTGGATGCCACCAGCTCGCCGTGCCGGTTGTAGAGGCTGCCGCGAGCGAAGCTGCGCGCGCCTCCCGCCCAGGGGCTATCCATCTCATAGAGAACCCAATCATTGACGCGTACATCGCGGTGGAACCATAGCGAGTGGTCCAGGCTCGCCATTTGCAGTTCGGGCGATCCGAATCGCACGCCATGCCCGCCGAGGCCTGTCGCCAGCAGATTGAAGTCGGAGCTGTATGTCAGCAGGTAGCGATGCAGGGCATCATCTTCCGGCAGCTCGCCTGCCAGTCGGAACCACAGCCGCTGGCGTGGTGGTGGGCAGGCGTCATCATCACTCGCCGAGCCTGGCGCCTTCAGTCGCAGAAACTCGATGGGGTGGCCTTCGTAGCGCTCGATGCGTGCCCCCTGTTCGATCAACTGCTCTGGAGATTCGATATCGGGCATGGCGAGCTGATGCGCGAAGCCTGCCTCCTTGCCGTGGAAGGAGGCGCTACAGAAGAAGATGGTCTTGCCATTCTGGATGGCACTGATGCGGCGGGTCGTGAAGCTGCCGCCATCACGCACGCCGTCAACCTGATAGATGACGGGCTTGTGGGCATCGCCCGGGCGCAGGAAGTAGCCATGCAGAGAGTGGACCTGGCGTTCGACCGGCACCGTGCGTGTCGCTGCGGAAAGCGCTTGTCCGAGTACCTGTCCGCCAAACAGCTGAGGGAAGCCGAGGTCCTGACTGTGCCCTCTGAACAGGTTCTCTTCCAGGGTCTCAAGACCCAGCAGGGTGACCAGTGCCTCAAGAGGCGCAGTAGCTGTTTGGGTCATGAATCTATCCTTGTGCTGAGGGGCAGGCGCTCGGAGCAGTGCCAGACCGCACGCGGTGGCAATGCAGGAGGAAGCGCGAGCGCCAAGCCGTTATCATGGTGAGCGAAACAATGGCCTCAGGATACCGGAGAACAACGGTGAGTGACGAGTTGGCGATAGCGCCGCAGGCCCGGAGTGGGCCACGTGGGGATCATTACTACATGCACCGAGCGCTGGACCAGGCACGGCTGGCATTCGAGGCTGGCGAGGTACCTGTCGGCGCGGTGGTGGTCAATCCCCAGGGCGACATCATCGGCACTGGCTACAATGCGCCGGTCAGCACCCCTGATCCGACGGCACATGCCGAGGTGCAGGCCTTGCGCGCGGCGGCGGCCAGACTCGGCAATTATCGTCTCGACGATTGCACGCTATATGTGACGCTGGAACCCTGCATGATGTGCACTGGCGCCTTGATCCACGCGCGGGTGAAGCGGGTCGTCTACGGGGCAGCAGAGCCGAAGACAGGCATGGTGGAATCGCGTGCCAATCTGTTTGCACAGCCCTGGCATAACCATCACGTCGAGGTGGAAGGGGGGCTATTGGCCGCTCAGGCCAAGCGCTTGCTCAAGTCCTTCTTCGCTGAACGGCGTGGTGAGCTTCCGTGCTGAATCCTCTGAGTCGCCATTGTGTTGGTCGCCATGGGCCGTCAGGCAGCGACCTGCACCTGATTGCGACCACTGGACTTGGCGCGATACAGCGCCTCATCCGCTGCCTGCAGCAGGGCATCCAGCCGCAATGGCGCGCGCGCCACGCATGCCATGCCCACGGATACCGTGACGACGCTGTCCGTAGCGGGCTGCGGCAGTCCTGCAGCCTGCACGGCACGCCGCAACTCTTCCGCCAGAGTACGGCCTACCGCGCGTGGGCATTCCGGAATGCACACCACGAACTCCTCGCCTCCGAAGCGTGCCAGTATGCCGCCGGCAGACTCCACGGGCGCCCGTGAGACGGCGGCAATCTTCTGCAGGTAGCGATCTCCCTCCAGATGTCCCAGCTTGTCGTTGATCGTCTTGAAGAAGTCGATATCCAGAATCATGACCGTCAGAGGCATCTTGCCACTGAAGCTCTGCACCTGCTCGAGGAAATAGCGACGATTCGGTAGCTGAGTCAGCTCGTCGTGACGTGCCAGCCACTGTATCTCGTTCTGCAGTCGCTCCCGCCGTACCATTTCTTCGCGAAGTGCATCATTGGCACTCTTGACGATGCCGTGCTCCTGCGAGACGCGGCGATACATGTAGATGACGAGGAAGAGCAGGTAGGCCAGCAGCATCCCCGTCAGCAATGTCACCTCCGGCAGACGGCCACGAGTGGCCGCCAGATACTGCTGTGTCGGTTGCAGGCCCAGGGTCAGGTCAGTGGCGGGCAGCTCGATGGGGATGCGATGTCCCCAGGGCGCCAGACGGCTTTCAGGGCCGACATGGATATAGATGTTGCCACGCTCTGACAGGGTGACCGCAAATGCCTCATTGCGTGCCGTATCCATGGCCCTGTCGAGCAGAGGGGCCAGGTCGACCACCATGGCGATCGCCCCCAGGATGGTGCCATCACGAGGGTCACGTACCGGTAGGTAGGACACCATGCCCTTGCCGCCCTGAATCAGGTCGATGATACCGGTGTGGCCCTCGATGCCGAGTTCCAGAGGATTGCGCAGCGGCGTGTCCGGCTGAGCATCCAGCAGGCGTACACCCAGCACATCATGATTGCGACCCTTGTCCGGGAAGACGCGCGTTATCACGCTGTCCGAGTCGATGAAGGCGATGTTCTGGAAGTAATCGAAATCCTTGTAATAGCTTCGCGCCAGGCGTTGCCACTCTCCGCGTGACGGTCTCTGTCCCATCAGGCTCCAGAAACCGGCAAAACGCCGCATCGCATTGAGTTGGTCGTTGATCTCGCGAGATAGCTCCGTGGCGATCTTGTCGCCTAGTACGTAGGTCGACTGATTGATGCGATTGTTCTCGTCCTGGCTTTGCTGCTGCCAGGCGAGAAGGCAGACCAGGGTGATCGAGGAGGAAATGATCAGCGGTATGAGATTGCGGCGCCACATCTGCATGAATGCCGGCTGTAGATCGATCCATTGAGCGATCAACAGCAGACTGACGAAGCTGGTCAGCGTGACGCGTTCCGGGCCTGCCAGCACCATGCTGGCGACGGAAAGACTGGCGTCGGACATCATGGCAAACAGCAACAGCAGCGTGACTTGCGTCAGCTGGATGGCAGAGCCGAATCCCAGTCGCATGCGCAACAGGGCGCAGGTCGTGAGGCCGAAACAGGCAAACAGGATCAGGATAGGCGGGCGGATATTGGCAATGTGCCAGTCGCCCGGCAGATTGATCAGCAGGTCTCCCCAGTGGTCCACTCCCACCCAGCTTTCCGGTAGCAGGAAGGTACAGATCAGCAGGATATTGAGGATCAAAGAGGCGCTGAGGAACAGCTGACTGAGGGAAGTATTGCGCCAATGCCAGGCAGCCTGGCCGGCGGCTTGCAGGGTCAGCATCATCAGCAGCAGCGCATTGGCTTCATTGCCGGCAGACGGCCAGAGTCCCAGCAAGGCGATGCCGAACGCGATCAGGCTTAGCGACATCAAGACGAGTCTGCGTGTCATTCCCTGTCCTTAGAGGCTCTTGATGCATGGTGAAGATGCGTGCACTTGAGGCACCGAAGTGCTGACGGTCCGAACTCCATCCTCAGAGAATCGGAGGCACTGTATCGAAGGGATTGCTGTCGCCTTCGTCGTCGGTAATCGGACGCTCATCCAGCTGATAGAACTGCTGCTGGCTACGGTAAACATAATTCAGTATTTCATAATAACGACGGATATTGCGGACATAGATGACAGGTTCTCCGCCGCGTGCATAACCATAACGGACTTTCTGGTACCACTCACGATTCTGAAGCAAGGGCAGGGCTTCGCGGACATCCTTCCAGCGATTCGGGTCGCCGCCCTTCATCTTCACGATGCGTCTGGCGTCAAACAGGTGACCCAGGCCGACATTGTAAGCTGCCAGCGTCATCCAGGTGCGATCCGGTTCCTTGATCTCCTCCGGCAAGCGTCCCTTTATACTCACAAGATAGCGTGAGCCGCCATCGATGCTCTGAACGGGATCCAAACGGTTGGCGATATTCATTTCGCGCGCCGTCACGTTGGTCAGCATCATCAGGCCGCGCACCCCCGTGGGAGAGGTGGCCTTGGGTTGCCAGTGCGATTCCTGATAGCCGGTTGCGGCCAGCAGTTTCCAGTCGATGCCGGTTTCGCGCGCGGCTTCCTTGAAGGTGTTGATATAACGCGGCAGGCGGTCGCGTGCCTGGCGGATGAAGGTACGTGCGCCGACATACTCGAGATAGTCATCATGGCCGAAATAGCGCTCGACCAATTGATCGAGGGTGCCATCCTGACGGCGTGTCTCGAGAAAATCATTGGCGGCGGTCAGCAATGAAATGTCGCCATGCGCGGGGAAGGCCCAGGCCAGCGTCAGAGGATCGCCCACGTCGAAGCCGTTCTCCACATTGGGGAAGAACAGGCGGTTGAGCTTGAATTGGTGGGCATAGACGACCGCCGCATCCAGTTGATCTTCCTCGATGCGTTGCAGCAGGTCCGCCACCTCAAGCTCGCCGGTTTCCTTCCAGCTGAGCTCGGGGATGTCCTGCTGGACTTCCCGCAGTACCAGGCTGGTGCCGGCGCCCTTGATGACGCCGATGCGCTTGCCGACCAGATCCTTCAATTCCTTGGGCGGGTGCATGCCGCGCCGATAGACCACCATCGCCTGCAATTCGAGGATGGGGCGCGAGAAGCGCAGGTCCTGTTCGGAGAGATCCAGCGGCAGGGTCGCGGCCGCAAGATCGGCCTGATCATTGAGCACGCTCTGGGTCAGGCTCTCGATATTGTGCTCGGAATCCATCGACAGACTCACGCCAAGATAATCGGCGAAGTCTCGTGCCAGTTCGTACTCGAAACCGGTAGGCCCCTGACGACCACGATAGAAGGTCGTGGGGGTATTGCGGGTGGCGACCTGAATGAAGTCGCGTGCACGGACATCATCCAGCCGCGTGGGCATCTCGATGAGGGTGCGCTCAGGCAGTATCAGCAAGGCGAGGGCCAGTGCCGCGACGAGGAAACGCCGCGCATGGCGCAGCAGCTGTCGCACGGGCGGAATGAGAGAAGAGGGCGAGGTCTTGAGCATGCGTCAGCATCATTCACGGCAGGGCTTTCACCATACCGACAGCGCTTCACACTGTCATCCAACGCATGTGACTGCCGGGCTTCGTTCACGGGCGGCTTTCACGTATGATATGCGCTTGCTGCCGCCGCTCGGCGGTTGTCCGTTCACGCTGCTTCAGAGGCTTTCCCTGACCATGCTCGAACTGCGAGGCGCGCCTGCCCTTTCCGCCTTCCGTCACTCCCGTCTACTGGCTGCATTGCGCGAGCTGGTGCCGGAGGTGGAATCCCTTCATGCCGAGTACCTGCATCTGGCCGAGGTCGATGGTGAACTGAGCAGTACTGACCGGACCACGCTCGAGCGCCTGCTGGACTACGGCCCCAGTCGCGACGAGAGCTCTCCCGAAGGTCATCTCTTCCTCGTCGTTCCCCGCCTCGGCACGCTGTCGCCCTGGTCTTCCAAGGCCACCGACATCGCTGCCAACTGTGGTCTCCCGCAAGTCCGCCGCCTCGAACGTGGCATCGCCTACCGCATAAAGCTCGATGCCCCTCTGAGCGAAGAACTCTTCGCCACGCTGTCTTCCCGACTGCACGACCGCATGACCGAGACGGTACTGACGCGTACTCAGGACGCGGCGCGCCTCTTCCAGCATCAGGCCCCGGCAAAGCTTGCCCATGTCGACATTCTCGGCGGTGGTCGTGACGCACTGGTGCAGGCCAATGGCTCTCTGGGCCTGGCACTGGCGGATGACGAGATTGATTATCTGGTCGAGTCCTTCAAGACTCTGGGCCGCAATCCTGCCGACATCGAACTGATGATGTTCGCCCAGGCGAACTCCGAGCATTGCCGCCACAAGATCTTCAATGCGGACTGGACCATCGACGGCGAAGCGCAGTCGCACTCGCTGTTCAAGATGATCAAGAACACCTACCAGCATCATCCGGATGGTGTGCTGTCCGCCTACAGTGATAACGCTGCCGTCATGGCAGGCCCGACCGCCGGGCGTTACTTCCCGACGGGCGAAGGCCACATCTATACCTATCATCAGGAACCGATCAACATCCTGATGAAGGTCGAGACCCACAACCACCCGACCGCCATCGCTCCCTATCCGGGCGCCGCGACCGGAGCCGGTGGCGAGATTCGTGATGAAGGCGCGACCGGTGTCGGCTCCAAGCCGAAAGCGGGTCTGACCGGCTTCAGCGTCTCCAACCTGCGTATCCCGGGTTTCGAACAGCCGTGGGAGCACGACTACGGCAAGCCGGAGCGCATCAAGACCGCCTACGACATCATGCTCGAAGGCCCGATCGGTGGCGCTGCGTTCAACAACGAATTCGGCCGCCCCAACCTCAACGGCTACTTCCGTACCTATGAGCAGGATGCCTTCGGTGCTGGCGGTATCGAGCGTCGCGGCTATCACAAGCCGATCATGCTGGCGGGCGGCTACGGCAACATCCGCAGCCAGCACGTCGAGAAGGGCGACATTCCGGTCGGCGCCAAGCTGATCGTGATGGGCGGCCCGGCAATGCTGATCGGTCTGGGCGGCGGTGCTGCCTCTTCCATGGCCTCCGGCAGCTCCAGCGAAGACCTCGACTTCGCCTCCGTGCAGCGTGACAACGCCGAGATGGAGCGTCGCGTGCAGGAAGTCATCGATCGCTGCTGGGCGCTGGATGACAAGAACCCGATCTGCTTCATCCACGACGTCGGCGCGGGCGGTCTGTCCAATGCCCTGCCGGAGCTGGTCAAGGATGGCGGTCGCGGTGGTCTGTTTGATCTGCGCGCCGTGCCGAGCGCCGAGTCCGGCATGAGCCCGCTGGAAATCTGGTGCAACGAATCCCAGGAACGCTACGTGCTGGCGGTGGCACCGGAGAATCTGGCCACCTTCGAAGCCCTGTGCAAGCGTGAGCGTTGCCTCTACGCCGTGGTCGGTGAAGCCCTCGAGGAGCACGAGCTGATCGTCAAGGATGGTCACTTCGATACGCGTCCGGTCGATCTGCCGATGGACGTGCTGTTCGGCAAGCCGCCCAAGATGTCACGCAGCTTCGAGCGCCAGACGCTGGAACTGCCGGCCCTGGGTCTCGACAACCTCGACCCGCGTGAAGCGATGACCCGTGTTCTGCAGCTGCCCACCGTCGCCTCCAAGAAATTCCTGATCACCATCGGCGACCGCTCGATCACCGGCATGGTCGCGCGTGACCAGATGGTCGGTCCGTGGCAGGTGCCGGTGGCGGATTGCGCCGTCACCACCAGCTCCCTCGACAGCCATGTCGGTGAAGCGATGGCGATGGGCGAGCGCACGCCGGTCGCACTGATCTCGCCGGCCGCCTCCGCGCGTCTGGCCGTCGCCGAGGTGATCACCAACCTGGCCGCCGCTCCGATCGCCAGGCTGTCTGACATCAAGCTGTCCGCCAACTGGATGAGCGCTGCCGATCACACCGGCGAGAATCAGGCGCTGTTCGAAGCCGTCCACGCCGTCGGCATGGAACTGTGCCCGGCGCTGGATCTGACCATTCCGGTCGGCAAGGACTCCATGTCCATGCGCACCGCCTGGCAGGACGAGAACGGCGAAGACAAGTCGATCACCGCGCCGCTGTCGCTGGTGATGACAGGCTTCGCGCCGGTCACCGATGCCATGCGTACCCTGACGCCGCAGCTGCGTCGCACGCTGAATGGCGAGGCCGTGGAGACGGACCTGATCCTGATCGATCTCGGTCATGGCGCTCACCGTCTCGGTGGCTCCGCGCTGGCGCAGGTCTATGGACAGGTCGGCAACGAAGCGCCGGATCTTGCCAAGCCCGAAGACCTCAAGCACTTCTTCGAGGCCATCCAGCGCTTCAATGTCGAAGGCAAGCTGCTGGCCTATCACGACCGCAGCGACGGTGGTCTGTTGACTACCTTGATGGAAATGTCCTTCGCGGGACGTGTCGGTCTCGACATCTCCCTCGACTGGACCGCCGCCGAGCCGGGTCAGGCCACCGGCGCGCTGTTCGCCGAAGAGTTGGGCGCCGTGGTGCAGGTGCGTCGCGAGCATACCGAGTCCATCCTCGCCGAGCTCAAGGCCGTGGGGCTCGAGCACAGTGGCGTGATCGCCACGCCGCGTGCCGATGAACAGATCAACATCACGCTGCTGGGCCAGAACCTGCTCTCCACCACCCGCGCCAGCGCCGAGCGTCTGTGGGCCGAGACCAGCTATCGCATGCAGGCCGCACGTGACAACGCCGATTGCGCCAAGAGTGAATTCGAGTCCATCAACGACGTGCGTGATCCGGGCCTCACCGCCCAGGCCACCTTCGACGTTAACGAGGACATCGCGGCACCGTACCTGAATACCGGTGCACGTCCGCGCATGGCGATCCTGCGTGAGCAGGGCGTCAATGGTCAGCTCGAGATGGCGGCAAGCTTCGACCGCGCCGGTTTCGAGGCGGTGGACGTCCACATGAGCGACATCCTTGAAGGGCGTGTCGATCTGGACACCATGCGCGGACTGGTCGCCTGTGGCGGCTTCTCCTACGGTGACGTGCTGGGCGCCGGCGGCGGCTGGGCCAAGTCGGTGCTGTTCAATGCGCGTGCGCGTGAACAGTTCGAGCGCTTCTTCCAGCGTGACGACAGCTTCGCGCTGGGCGTCTGCAACGGTTGCCAGATGCTCTCCCAGCTCAAGGAGCTGATCCCGGGGGCCGAGGCCTGGCCGCGCTTCGTGCGCAACGAGTCCGAGCAGTTCGAGGCGCGTGTCGCGATGGTCGAGGTCGAGAAGAGCGCCTCGCTGTTCCTCGATGGCATGGAAGGCTCGCGCCTGCCGATCGCCATCGCGCATGGTGAAGGGCGTGCCGAGTTCCGCGACAGCGCGCACCTGCGCAAGATGCAGAGCAGCGGCCAGGTCGCGCTGCGTTACGTCGACAACTACGGCCAGACCACCACGCGCTATCCGGCCAACCCGAACGGCTCGCCGTCCGGTATCACCGGTCTGACCACCGATGATGGTCGCGTGACCATCATGATGCCGCACCCGGAGCGCGTGGCACGTGCCGTCACCAACTCCTGGCGTCCGGATGACTGGGAGCAGGATGGTGCCTGGTTGCGCATGTTCCGCAATGCACGTCGTTGGGTCGATTGATCCCACGGTCGGTCATCACGGGATGACAGCATGAGAGACGCCCCCATGGCAAAGGCCATGGGGGCGTCTTGCGTTGGGGCCGAAGCAAGGCGAGTGATACAGGACTCGCGTCTGGCTTGCTCAACATGGCGTTCCATGGCGCGAGCTGGGTGTCGGACGCCGGGTAGCTTAAGGTGGAGGCCAAGCCTCATGCCCGAGGTCGTGAATCCCTGCCTGACACATTACAAGGATGTCGTGATGAAGCTGAAATGGTCGCTGTTGCCGCGTTATTCCGTGTTTCTGCTCTGTATCCTGGGGGCGCTCATCTGCCTTCCACTGGCGATGCAGAATGCCTGGCTGTGGCCGTTGGCCATCCTCTTTGTGCTGCTGGTCGCGGTTGGTCTCAATGACTTGCGGCAATCGGATTACGCCGTGCGTCGCAACTATCCGGTGATCGGCAACATGCGCTATCTGTTCAAGGCGCTGCGTCCGGAGATGCGTCAGTACCTGTTCGAGTCGGACACCGATCAGCTGCCGTTTTCCCACAAGCAGCGCGAGCTGGTCTATGCCCGCGGACGCCAGCGCAATTCGTCGCAGCCGTTCGGCACCTTGCTGGATGTCTATTCCGACAGCTATGAGTTCATCGGTCACTCCATGCAGACCTCGAGCGTGCCGGACCCCAAGGGCTTTCGTCTCAATGTCGGCAACTCCCAGTGCTCGCATCCCTACAATGCCTCGCTGTTCAATATCTCGGCGATGAGCTTCGGCTCCTTGAGTGCCAATGCCATCCGCGCCTTGAACAAGGGGGCCAGGCTGGGCAACTTCGCCCATGACACCGGTGAGGGCAGCATCAGCCCCTATCACCGTGAGTTCGGGGGCGATCTGATCTGGGAGATCGGCAGTGGCTATTTCGGGTGCCGCAATGACAAGGGCGGCTTCGATGCGGAGAAATTCGCGAAGAAGGCGGTCAGCCCCCAGGTCAAGATGATCGAGATCAAGCTCAGTCAGGGCGCCAAGCCAGGGCATGGCGGAATTCTGCCCGCCAGCAAGATCAGCGCGGAGATTGCCGAGACCCGCGATATTCCGATGGGCGAGGACTGCATCTCGCCTGCGAGCCATAGTGAATTTTCCACGCCCGCCGGGTTGCTGAGCTTCATCCAGCGCCTGCGCGAGCTGTCGGGTGGCAAGCCGGTGGGCTTCAAGTTGTGCCTCGGTCAGCCGTGGGAATTCATGGCCATCGTCAAGGCGATGCTCGAGACCGGGATCGTGCCCGATTTCATCGTCGTCGATGGCAGTGAGGGCGGTACCGGCGCCGCACCGACCGAATTCACCGATCACCTCGGCACCCCGCTGCGTGAAGGGTTGCAGTTCGTCCACAACTCGCTGGTGGGCGCAGGGCTGCGTGATGAGGTGCGCATCGGGGTCAGCGGCAAGATCATCAGTGCCTTCGATATCGCCTGCGTGATGGCGCTGGGGGCGGACTGGGTCAATGCCGCACGCGGATACATGTTCGCGCTGGGCTGCATCCAGTCACTGAGCTGTCACACCAACAAGTGCCCGACGGGGGTCGCCACCCAGGATGATCTGCGCCAGAAATCGCTGGTCGTGGAAGACAAGGCCGATCAGGTGCGTCACTTCCATCACAACACCCTGCATGCGCTGGCCGAGATCCTGTCGGCGGCGGGCCTGCACACGCCGTGGCAGATCACCCCGGACCACCTGGTGCATCGTGTCTCCGAGAATGAGGTCAAGCTGTTCTCGCACCTGCATCCCTTCCTGACCAAGGGCGCGCTGCTGGCGCAAGGGGATGACTATCCTTTCTATCGTCGTGTCTGGGCGATGGCCCAGGCCGAGAGCTTCCAGCCTCGATCGTTGTCAGAGGTGTCGGGGGCCAAGCGCGAGTAGACAAACGTCACCCCTGCGACCAAACGACCGTTCAACAACCGGGCGCAGGCAGTCACACTGGGACGCAGCGAGTCCTGCCCATGGGCAGCTCGACGAACGCAGTGTGGTTGCCTGCGCCTTTTGGGTTTATCACTGGATGAGTGCCATCGCTCGGCACTGTCGTGAAATCGTTCGAGCGCGTGCTTGCTCGTTATCCGTCGCAGGGAGACCGCCATGTCTGACGCTACCCACCTCACGCCTGAACGTTATGTGACCCTCTCGATCAGTGAGCATGTCGCCGACGTGCGCCTCAATCGTCCTGACAAGCACAACGGCATCGACTGGAAGATGATCGATGCCCTGCTTGCGGTACAGCAGGAGCTGCATGCCCGCGCCCGGGAGTCAGGCCTGCGCGCCATCGTGCTGTCGGGTGAGGGGCCCAGTTTCTGTGCGGGGCTGGATATCGCCGCCATCATGGGCGACGCCGCCCGCGTGCCGCAGTTGCTGGTCGCGGGGGCCAACGGCTGTGCGCCACAGCGCAATACCGTGCAGCAGCTGGCGCTGGGCTGGCGTGATGTCGGGGTGCCGGTCATCACCGCCTTGCATGGCAATGTCTTCGGTGGCGGCCTGCAGATCGCGCTGGGGGCAGACATTCGCCTGTGTGATCCTGATGCGCGCCTGGCGGTGCTCGAGATCGACTGGGGCATCATTCCGGACATGGGCATCAGCGTCACTGCGCGTGGCGTACGACCGGACTGGCTGCACGAGCTGACGTGGAGCGGACGCAAGGTCGAGGCCAACGAGGCGCAGAGCGCCGGGCTGGTGACGCGTATCATCTCCAGCCCGCAGGAAGAGGCGTTGGCCCTGGCGCGCCAGATTGCCGGGCGCTCTCCCAGCGCCATCCGCGCCATCACGCGTCTCTATGATGAGGCCCTCGCTGCGCCGGAAGCCGAGGCGCTGGCGCTTGAGGCACAGCTGCAGTCCTCGTTGCTGGGGCGCGCGGAACAGACCGAGTGCATCAAGGCCAGGCTCGAGGGGCGTGCGCCGCGCTTCTGATCCTGACGGGCCAAGACTGACGGGCTCAGGTTATCCACACCCACTTTGCCGCTGCAGTCGCTGATGCGGATAATGGGGACATTGTCCCTTCCTGCGATTCGGCGGCCCCTTGATGTCAATGTTCCTGTCAGCCCTCACGTTCCTGTCAGCCCTCACGTCCCTGTCAGCCCTCACTTCTCCGGGGCTGCCTGTCGGCAGCGTTCCCATTCTCCCGTCTTGCTGGACGACGTTGCATGTTTGAGCTGCGTCCCTATCAGCAGGAGGCCGTGCGGCGTACCGTCGAGCATTTTCGCAAGAGTGATGAGGCGGCGGTGATCGTGCTGCCCACCGGCAGCGGCAAGTCACTGGTGATCGCGGAGCTTGCGCGTATCGCACGTGGCCGTGTGCTGGTGCTGGCGCATGTGCGCGAACTGGTCGAGCAGAACCACGCCAAGTACGAATCCTATGGCAAGGAGGCCGACATCTTCAGTGCCGGCCTCAAGCGCAAGCAGGCCTCGCGTCAGGTGGTGTTCGGCTCGGTGCAGTCAGTGGTGCGCAACCTCGATGCCTTCACGCCGGCAGAGCCGACGACTGATGCTCAGGCAGCGCCCTTCACGCTGCTGGTGATCGACGAGTGTCACCGTGTCTCGCTGGAGAAGGACGCCAGCTATCGCAAGGTCATCGATCACCTGCGTGAGCACAACCCGCGCCTCAAGGTGCTGGGGCTGACGGCGACGCCGTACCGCCTCGGGCAGGGCTTCATCTTCCATCGTCACTATCATGGCATGGTGCGCGGTGACGACGACTGCTTCTTCCGTGATTGCGTCTTCGAGCAGCCGCTGCGCCTGATGGTGCGCCAGGGCTTTCTGAGTGAGCCGCGGCGCGTCGATGTCGCGGTGGCGCGCTATGATTTTTCGCAGCTGGCACCCGGCATCGGCGGCAGCTTCCAGGAGGCGGAGCTCAACGAGGTGGTGCAGGGCTCACGCGCGACGCCCGGCATCGTGCTGGATATCGTTGCCCAGGCACGCGAGCGGCGCGGCGTGATGGTGTTCTGCTCCACCGTCGAACATGCCGAGGAGGTCACGGGGCTTCTGCCCGAGGGTGAGGCGGCGCTGATCACCGGCGAGACCCCCGGCGAGGAGCGCGAGCGGCTGATCCATGCCTTCAAGGTCCAGCAGCTCAAGTATCTGGTCAATGTCGCGGTACTCACCACCGGCTTCGATGCGCCGCATGTCGATCTGATCGCCATCCTGCGGCCCACGGAATCCGTCAGTCTCTATCAGCAGATCGTCGGGCGCGGCCTGCGCCTGAGCCCCGGCAAGACGGACTGCCTGATTCTCGACTACGCCGGCAATCCTTGGGACCTCTACGCGCCGGAGGTAGCGACGCCGAAACCGGCCGGCGACACCGAGATCGTGCAGGTCGAGTGCCCGGTGTGCGGCAACGCCAATCTTTTCTGGGGACGCAAGGATGGCGAGCTGGTGGTCGAGCACTTCGGGCGCCGCTGTCAGGGGTTGGTCGAGTCACCGGAAGGCGAGGGCAGGCCGCTGGTGCAGTGCGACTTCCGTTATCGGGCCAAGGCCTGTCCGCAATGTGGTGAGGCCAACGACATCGCCGCCCGCCATTGTCACGCCTGTCAGGCACGGCTGGTGGACCCGGATGACAAGTTGCGCGATGCGCTCAAGCTGCGCGACGCACGGGTGCTGCGCGTCAGTGGCTGGCAGCTGGAGGAGGCGCGCAACGGGCGCGGCCTGCCACGCTTGAAGGTGACCTACTACGACGAGGACGGCACCGATCTGTCCGAGTGGTTCGCGCTCGAGACCTCCGCCCAGCGCCACGCCTTCCGCTTGAGCTTCCTCGCGCGTCATCTGCGCGCGCCGGGCAGTGACTGGGCGCCCAAGGACATCGCCGAGGTGCTGGCAGGCGAGGCGCGCCTCAAGGCACCGGACTTCGTCATCGGGCGCAAGAGTGGGCGTTACTGGCAGATCCGCGACAAGCTGTTCGACTATGCCGGGCGCTATCGCACCGGTATCGCCGCCGGCTGACAGGTGCGCTGGCCGCTGCCTGAGCCATCAGCTGGCGCCTGTTGTCAGGGACACGACGTCGCGGGGATGCTGATCGGGGCCTCGGGTTGCTAGACTGACGGCTTCATACGCCTCAGGGAGAACTCACAAGGTGAGTGCCACCGATACCTCGGCCAGGCTGGTGTCCGGCTTACGCCCCACCGGACACCTGCAACTCGGACACTATCAATCAGTGATCCGGCGCTGGACCGAGCTGCAATACCATCACGATGCCTATTTTCTGGTCGCCGACTGGAACGCGCTGGCGGTCAGCGGTCACGCGCCTCACGAGATCGAGCAATACAGCTGGGCGATGGTGATCGATTGTCTCGCCTGTGGGGTCAACCCCAAGGTCGCTACCCTGTTCATCCAGTCCTGGGTGCCGGAGCTGACCGATGTGCACATGATCCTGGCCAGCGTCACGCCCAAGGCATGGCTGGAGCGTCTGCCCAGCTATCGTGAGATGGTCGCCGGGCTCGGTGAGCAGCAGGGTGCCAGCTTCGCGATGCTGGGAGCACCGCTGATGCAGGCGGCCGACATACTGGCGCTGCGGGGGCAGGTGGTGCCCGCCGGCCCTGAGCAGCGTGCGCATATCGAGTTCACCCGTGAGGTCGCCCGGCGCTTCAATCATCGCTATGGCCGCGATGCCGGCTTCGAGGAGCAGGCCGAACGCGCCATCGCGCGCCTGGGCAAGAAGAGCGGCCGCCTATACCGCGAATGGTTGAGCGACTATCAGGAAGAGGGCGATCTCGAGGCCTTCGAGCGTGCGCGCGGCCTGCTGGCCGAGACCAGCAAGCTCAACCGCAACCAGCAGGAACGCCTGCTCGGCTATCTGGAAGGTGGCGGGCGTCGCATCCTCGGCGAGCCGGAACACTGGCAGGGCGAGGTCGAGCCGCTGCTGGGCATGGAGCTCAAGACGCACAAGGCCGCACGCGAAGACGCCATCTTCCTGCGCAGCGGTCGCGACGATATCGCGGCCTGCGTGCGCGAGATGCCCACCGACCCTGCGCGCGTGCGCCGCCAGGACCCCGGTGACCCGCAGCGCTGTCCGCTGTGGACGCTGCATGAAAGCTTTACGCCCGCCTCGGACCGCCAGTGGGCGGCAAAGGGTTGCCGCGATGCCAGCATCGGCTGCCTGGACTGCAAGGGCTGTCTGATCGAGCATGTCGACGCGGCGCTGGCGCCGATTCGTGAACGTGCCGAGGCGCTGGAAGGTGAGCATGGCAAGGTGCGCACCATGATGACAGAAGGGGCCGAGCGGGCCCGCGACACCGTGCGCGACACCCTGGATGAGCTGCGGCGCGTGATCGGCCTGACCTATCGCTAGACACGGGCGGCGCCGAGCGCGGGCCCGGCGTATCACCGGTGGCGTAAAGACTTGGGGGATAGGGCGCGAGCCGCTAGAATGCCCGTCCCCCAGACCCATCTTCACCCGCCTCCTGCAGGAGATGTCATGAGCGACCTGCTCGATGGCGCCAGTTTTGCCCTCACCGATGGGCATCAGCCCGCACCTCTCGTCACGCCCCCGACGGCGGCGTCGACGGTGCTGGCGCGCGTCAACGACACCGCGCTCACCGAGATGCCGCAGGATCTGTACATCCCGCCGGAGGCACTGCGGGTCTTTCTCGAGACCTTCGAGGGGCCGCTGGATCTGCTGCTCTACCTCATCCGTCGCCAGAATCTCGATATCCTCGCCATCAATGTCGCGGCCATCACCCATCAGTACATCGAGTATGTCGAGCTGATGCACGCCATGCAGATCGACCTGGCCGGTGAATACCTGCTGATGGCCGCGATGCTGGCGGAGATCAAGTCGCGCAGCCTGCTGCCGCGCCAGCCGAAGGAGAGTGATGATGACGAGGAAGAGGACCCGCGCGCCGAGCTGATCCGTCGTCTGCAGGAATACGAGCAGACCAAGCTGGCCGCCGAAGGGCTGGATGAGATGCCGCGTCAGGGTCGCGACTGGTTCGTGGCCACGGCAGATCTGCCCGAGCTCGAGACGCGCGTGGTGCACCCTGATGTCGACCTGTCGGAATTGCTCGGCGCGCTGTCCGGTCTCTTGCGTCAGGCGGACCTCGTCCAGGCGCACACCATCTCGCGTGAGGTGATGTCGACCCGCGAGCGCATGCTGGCGATCATGAATCTGTTGAGTCATGAGCACTTCACGCCCTTCGAGAAGCTGTTCACGCTCGAGGAAGGGCGTGCCGGCGTGGTGGTCAGCTTCATGGCGATTCTGGAGCTGGCCAAGGAGTCGATGATCGAGGTCGTCCAGAATGCGCCGCTGTCACCGATTCACGTGCGCGCGCGCACGCCGGAACCGGACCCCGAGGATGATGAGGACTGGCTGGCGCTGGAATTCGCCGACGAAGATGAGGTGGCGGCCGATCAGGGGGCGTTCGATGACGCAGCGTACGATGACGCAGCGTCCGATGAGGCGCAGACGTCATCTTCCATACCCCCATCCGACGAGCAGGAGAACGCGGCGTCATGAGTTTGCGCGATGTCCCGCTGGACCAGATCATCGAAGCGGCCCTGCTGGCCGCCGGCGAGCCGCTGACGCTAGAGCGCCTGGCCGGTCTGTTCGATGAGTATTCAAGCCCGACCAAGCCTGCGCTGCGCGAGGCATTGGGCAAGCTGGAAGCGCGTCACCCGGCTGACACAAGCGCGCTGGAGCTGATCGAGACCGCCAGTGGCTGGCGGCTGCGCGTTCGCCAGCAGTATTCCCCCTGGGTATCGCGGCTATGGGAAGAGCGTCCGCAACGTTATTCGCGCGCCTTGCTGGAGACCCTGGCGCTGGTGGCCTATCGTCAACCGGTGACCCGCGGCGATATCGAGCAGGTGCGTGGCGTGACGGTCAGCTCCTCGATCATGCGTACCCTGGTCGAGCGCGGCTGGGTGAGGGTGGTCGGCCACCGTGATGTGCCGGGGCGTCCGGCGGTCTTCGCCACCACGCGTCAGTTCCTCGATGACTTCGGGCTCAAGACGCTGGAAGAGCTGCCGCCGGTGCATGAACTGAAAGGCTTCGAAGGACTCGAACAGCTCGAGGCAGACCTGTATGATGTGCCGCCCTCTCAGACCTTGCCATTGCCGGATGACCCGGACGGCGAGGTGGAGGAGGCGCCGGCAGACGGCGCTGATGCGGGGACTGGACCAGAGCATGAGACAGCGCCTGAGTCAGTGCCTGACGCAGAGGCAGAGTCAAAGACTGAGTCAGCTCTTGAGACAGGTCTCGAGACCGACACTGGCACCCCGGTACCTGATGACTGGCAACCGCCGGACGTCACCGCCGAGCAGCTGGAAGAGGCGCTGAAGATGCGCGCACTCGACACCTCCGGCGCCTCGGATGACACACCGAACACAGCAGTACCTTCCGCCTCACAGGCGGAAAATGATCACGCCGGGATGGCGTCCACCGGCTCGGGGTTCGACTTCGCCACACTCGAAGCGCGCCTCAGCCAACGTTTGCGCGGTGCAGACGAGGATGACGACGCTGCCGATGCGCAGCCGCACGACTCCTCCGCTGCCGGGACCGTCGATGATGACGACCCTGCGTAGGCGAAACTCCTATAGATGAAATGGTTCATGTCATGAGCAAGACAGACTCTGATAAGCGCAAGACCTCTCGCCCCGGCAGCAGCCAGGCAGGCAACAAGCAGGCTGGCGGCAAGCACGCCGGTGGCAAGGCCGTGACCGGCAAGGCCTTCGCGGACAAGAACGTGGCAGATTCTGCCGACAAGCGTGGCGAGCAGGCTCGCCCGACCCGTGATACCGGCAAGTCCACGCGCGGCAGCAAGGCCAATGTCGGCAAGAAGCCGGCCGCCGCCGATGCGCCGGAGCTGCGTCCGCTGCCGCCGCAGGCCAAGGGCGACAAGCTGGTCGAGGACGAGAAGCTGCAGAAAGTGCTGGCGCGCTCCGGTCTCGGCTCGCGCCGTGAGATGGAAGTCGCCATCAGCGCCGGTCGCGTCAAGGTCAACGGCAAGGTCGCCCAGCTGGGCGATCGCGTCGGCCCGCGTGACCAGGTCAGCCTCGATGATCGCCCGCAGAGCCTTAAGGGCGCCGAAGAGACGGCGCGTCGCGTCATCATGTACAACAAGCCGGAAGGCGAGCTGTGCACGCGCAAGGACCCGGAAGGCCGCCGCACCGTCTTCGAGCGTCTGCCGCGCCTGAAGGGCGAGCGCTGGATCGCGATCGGTCGTCTCGACATCAACACCAGCGGTCTGTTGCTGTTCACCACCGATGGCGAGCTGGCCAACCGTCTGATGCACCCGTCGACCCAGATCGAGCGTGAGTACGCCGTGCGTGTCATGGGGGAGGTCAAGCGCGAGCACGTCGTCAACATGGTCAATGGCGTGATGCTTGAAGATGGTCCGGCACGTTTCACCGATGTGCAGGAATTCGGTGGCGAAGGCATCAACAGCTGGTTCCACGTCGTGATCATGGAAGGGCGCAACCGTGAGGTTCGCCGTCTGTGGGACTCCCAGGGCCTGACCGTCAGCCGTCTGAAGCGCGTGCGCTACGGCAACATCTTCCTCGACAAGCGCGCTCGCGCCGGTGAGTGGGTGGAGATGGAGCAGAGCGAGATCGATGAACTGTCCACGCTGGCAGGTCTCGAGCATCGCAAGGCGCCGGCTCTGACGCCGGACGAGCAGAACCGCTGGAGCCGCGACAAGCAGAAGCGTCGTCCGGTGCGCGCCATGAAGAAGCCGCCGCAGCGGACGCGCAAGCCGCGCTGATGGCGTAGTCGGTGAGGACGGCAACATGTCGTCATTCACTGACATGGCATAAGCTCGTGGACATGCCACAAGCTCGTGCGACCTAAGTGGTAGCCCGCAAGCCCGCGCCCATCGCGGGCTTGCGGGTCTTTGTCTCAGGCACTGGCGCGGGCGTTTCGCGAGGTACCAGCGGACAAGCTGGTCATTTACTTGAAGTTTTTTTGCAAAAGGCTTGCGTCGAAACGGGATCGGCGGTATCTTACGTCCCGCTTCGCAAGGGTCGTTAGCTCAGTGGTAGAGCAGTTGGCTTTTAACCAATTGGTCGAAGGTTCGAATCCCTCACGACCCACCATTCTCTGGAATGGTCTCTTGCAAAGCACCCGGCGGCGGGTCGTTAGCTCAGTGGTAGAGCAGTTGGCTTTTAACCAATTGGTCGAAGGTTCGAATCCCTCACGACCCACCATCCGCCACCCAGTTTTGGGTCGTTAGCTCAGTGGTAGAGCAGTTGGCTTTTAACCAATTGGTCGAAGGTTCGAATCCCTCACGACCCACCAGATCTTGCCCCGTGCCTTCATTGGCGCGGGGCAATTTTTGTTACGCGAAAGGAAAGAGTCCGTTGCCCCAGGTCGACTGGAGCCGCGATCGCGCCAGGCGTATCCTTGTGGGCGAGCCAAGGCTCATGTCCGCTCAGTGCGGACGCCGCTGCGGGCGATAGACGCCCAAGGCACACGCCGCAGTCTGGGGAGCCCAGCTGCAGCGCTGGCAGGGCCGCCGCGGGCCGTTCGTATCCGGGCCGAGCCCTGACCCACTCAGCACAGGGGGAGCCCCTGTGGGCTAGGTGAGAGACACATGAACAGCCTGACTAATGCCATGCCGGGTCGTGAGGCCCACAATGCCGTCCGTGAGCAGGTGCGCGAGCATCTGGCCCGCGCTTACTGTCCGACGCGCCCCGCCGCCGAAGATGCTGCGCTGATCGACGAGATCAAGCAGCTGCTCATCGAGCGAGATGCCGCACTGGTCGCGCATTACTACTGCGACGACGCCATCCAGCAGCTGGCCGAGGAAACCGGCGGCTGCGTCGCGGACTCCCTCGAGATGGCGCGTTTCGGCGCTCGCCATGACGCCTCGACGCTGATCGTCGCCGGGGTGCGCTTCATGGGCGAGACCTCCAAGATCCTGTCGCCGGAGAAGCGCGTGCTGATGCCGACGCTGGAGGCGACCTGCTCGCTGGACCTCGGCTGCCCGGAAGACGAGTTCGCGGCCTTCTGTGATGCGCATCCCGACCGCACCGTGGTGGTGTACGCCAATACCTCGGCGGCCGTGAAGGCGCGCGCCGACTGGGTGGTGACCTCCTCGATCGCCGTCGATGTCATCGAGCACCTGCACGCCCGGGGCGAGAAGCTGATCTGGGCGCCGGACAAGCATCTGGGCGCTTACGTGCAGAAGCAGACCGGTGCCGACATGCTGCTGTGGGACGGTGCCTGCATCGTCCACGACGAGTTCCGCGCCCAGGGCATCAGTGACCTGCTCAAGGTCTACCCGGACGCCGCGGTGCTGGTGCACCCGGAATCACCGCAGTCAGTGGTCGAGCTGGCCGATGTGGTCGGTTCCACCTCGCAGCTGATCAAGGCCGCCGTCGAGCTCGACAACCAGCAGCTGATCGTCGCGACCGATCGTGGCATCTTCTTCAAGATGCAGCAGGCCGCGCCGCACAAGCAGCTGTACGAGGCGCCGACCGCCGGCAATGGCGCGACCTGCAAGAGCTGTGCGCACTGCCCGTGGATGGCGATGAACGGCCTGGAGAATCTGGTCGCCGTGCTGCGTCGCGATCCGTCGGAAGCGAATGCCGAGGAAGTCTTCGTCGATGATGGCCTGCGTGAGCGCGCCCTGAAGCCGTTGACGCGGATGCTGGAATTCAATCGCGGCTGAGCGCTGACGCTGATCGCCGTCGTTTGATGTCTGCATGAACCAGAACCGCCGCTCCCGATTCCTCGGGGCGGCGGTTTTTGTTTGCCTGGAGCAGCGAGAGGGAAGGTGCCTCAGAACTCCTCGATGGCGTTGCGGTAGCGCTTGAAGTCCTCCCGGCGTGAACTGATACGGTTGGCCATGCTGAAGTCGCCGTTCTTGCGCGCGGCCTCGTCGGCCAGCTTGAGCTGCGCGAAGGCCTTGTCCATGCGCCCCTCCAGCTGGTCGAATTCGGCGCGATACAGGAAGGCTTCGGCGGTGTGGCCGCTGCGGCCACTGGCTTCGGCGGCAAGGCTCCAGACCTTGGGGTCATCGGGATGATCGCGGCGCATGTCCTCCAGCTGCTGGCGCGCAGCGGCGGGGTCCTGTTGCAGCGCGACTTCCGCCATGGCCAGTCGCGTCGGCAGATAGTCGGGTTGCAGGCGCAGCAGGCGTCTGGCGCGCCGGGTCGCCTCCTCATAACGCCGGGCATCCCGCGCGACCTCGACCGCACTGGCGCTGATCAGGGTCAGGTCAGGATGCTTGTCGTGCAGGCGGTCCAGCGCGGCCAGCGCCTTGTCAACCTGGTTGTGCTCCGCCGCGGCCAGCGCCTGATAGTAGGCAATCGCGTCGGGGTCGGGGTTGTCTTCGCGCAGTGTCGTCAGTCCCTGCTCGGGCTGGCGCAGGTTGAGCGCCAGCAGGGCGCGGGCACGGATCATCGCGTAGGCGAGCTGCGCGAGCGGGTCCGGTGTCACCTTCTGCATGGCGTCGGCGCGGGCCTGGGTATCGCCGATACGCGCCTCCGTCACCGGGTGCGTAAGCAGGAATTCCGGTGCGTTGCCGCCCTGCAGGCTGGCCATGCGTTGCATGGCGCGGAACATGCGCGGCATGGCTTCGGGGTCGAAGCCGGCGCGTGACAGCGCATCGATGCCGACGCGGTCGGCCTCCTGCTCGAAGCGGCGCGAATAGGCCAGCTGATCGGAAATGGCAGCGGCCTGGGTGCCGGCCATGGTCGCGATGCCCGCTGAGCCACCACCGCCCGCCGCGATCACCATGCCGGCGAGGAAGCCGGCCAGCGTCGGCAGGCGTGTCTCGGCCTGGCGCTCCATGTTGCGGGCGAAGTGATGCTGGGAGAGGTGCCCCAGCTCGTGGGCGAGCACCGAGGCGAAGGCATCGCGGTCCGGCGCGAAGGCGAACAGCCCCGTATTGACGCCGACCACGCCGCCGGGCACGGCGAAGGCATTCAGCTGGCTGCTGGCGACCAGCGTGATGATGAAATTGCGGTCATCCAGCTCGCTCCACGGTGCCAGTTGACGCACGATGCTACCGATCCAGTCCAGAGTGATGGGATCATCCCATTCACGCACATGGGCGCGGAACTGACGCAGCCAGGCGCGACCGATACGATATTCATCATTGCTGGAGATGCCGCCGCTCGCACTCCCCAGGTCAGGCAGTCCATAGTCGTTCTGGGACGCGGCTGGGGCACTGGCGACCGGCGCGCCCATCAGCAACAGGCCGAGCAGGGCGCTCGACAGGGTGGCAAGCCCGCGGCGTCCGATGCGGATGCGTCCGCTCAAGGGGGGCAGCAACGACATGCAGGCAATCCTCTTCGATATGGCGCAAGGTGCGGTCGGCCCACAGGATTGCCGGGCGCCGCACTGGCGTTGGCGGCCCTGCGTGAGGCCGGGCAAGACGCAGCCGCGCAGGGCGGAAAGTTGCTTTGTCAGGCAAGGTGCCCTTAAATCGGGGCGTTTTCAAGCTGCACCCTCCATGGCGTGCGGCAGAACATCATAACGAGAACGGAAGGGCAGATGGCATTCGAACGACCTGGCGCTGAGACTGCGAATCCGATGGCTGACTCCACGGCCGATACCCACCTGCAGACGCTGGATGCGCGCGGCCTGCACTGTCCGTTGCCGCTGCTGCGCACCAAGCTCAAACTGGCTGGCATGAGTGCCGGCGAGCAACTCGAGGTCCTCGCCAGCGACGCCGGCGCCTGGGGCGACATTCCTGCCTATCTGGCGCTGAGCGATCACGCGCTGGTCTCGCGGGAAGAGACGCCAGAGGGCGATTATCGCTTCGTGATCAAGGCGCTGTGCGAGGAAGATCCGTCATGACCATGAAGACGTTGTTGCGTGGCTGGATCGAGCGCTATTTCTCCGACGAGGAGGCGGTGGTGCTGTTTCTGGTGCTGGTGCTGGTGTTCGCCGCCGTCATTCTGCTCGGCAGCATGCTGGCGCCATTCTTCACCGCCCTGATCGTCGCCTTCCTGCTGCAGAGCGGCGTGAGCTGGATGGAGCGCCGCGGCCTGCCACGCCTGGCGGCGGTCAGCCTGATGACGCTGGTGTTCATGGGCATCATGCTGGCCAGTGCGCTGATCCTGCTGCCGCTGGTCTGGCATCAGCTGGCCAATCTGATCCAGGAGATTCCCGGCATGTTCGCCTCTGGGCAGCGCTGGCTGGGCGAGCTTCAGGAGCGCTTCCCCGGCCTGATCACCCCGGAGCAGGTCCAGCAGTGGGTCGGCGCCGCCGGACGAGAGCTGACCCAGTTCGGGCAGCGCGCGGTATCGCTGTCGCTGGCGTCGCTGGGCAACCTGATGGGCGTGGTGATCTACCTGGTGCTGGTGCCGATCCTGGTGTTCTTCATGCTCAAGGACCGCGAGCGGCTGGTGGACTTCACGCTGGCGCTGCTGCCGCGCAAGCGCCTGCTGATGAGTCGGGTCTGGAACGAGATGGATGACCAGATCGCCAACTTCGTGCGCGGCAAGGTGATCGAGATCGTCATCGTCGGCGGCGTCAGCTACGTCACCTTCGTCGCCTTCGGGCTGCCGTATTCGGCGCTGCTGGCGATCGTGGTCGGCTTCTCGGTGCTGATTCCCTACATCGGCGCGGCAGGGGCGACCTTGCCGGTTGCTGCCGTCGCCGGTTTCCATTACGGGCTGGGCGATACCTTCATGTACGTGATGATCGCCTACGGCATCATCCAGGCCCTGGATGGCAACGTGCTGGTGCCGCTGCTGTTCTCTGAAGCGGTCAATCTGCATCCGGTGGCGATCATCCTCGCGGTGCTGTTCTTCGGCGGAATCTGGGGTTTCTGGGGGGTATTCTTCGCCATCCCGCTGGCGACCCTGATGAAGTCGCTGCTCTATGCCTGGCCGCGCCGGGCGCGCGCCGAGGAGAATCGGGTCGCGGACAAGAGCGCCTGATCGAAAAAGCCCCGCCAATCGGCGGGGCTTTTTCATGGCTGAGGCGGCTGGCGCACAGGCGCACTCTGCTCAGCTGTTTCTCCACGAGCTGCTGTCACACGGACAGCTGTCACTCGAGCTGCTGCCATTCGAGACTAGCGTTCAGCGTTGAGCTCGCGGGCGGCTTCCAGCACTTCCTCGACATGGCCCTTGACCTTCACGCCACGCCATTCGCGCGCCAGATTGCCGTCGGCGTCGATCAGGAAGGTGGAGCGCACCACGCCGAGACTTTCCTTGCCCATGAATTTCTTCATGTGAATGACGTCAAAGATCTTGCACAGGGTCTCGTCCGGGTCGCTGATCAACTCGAACGGGTAGCCCTGCTTTGCCCGGAAGTTCTCGTGGGTGCGCAGGCTGTCGCGGGAAACGCCGAGAATCACGGTGTTGGCCGCTTCGAATTCCTCGAGGTTGTCGCGGAAGTCACCGCCTTCGGTGGTGCAGCCCGGCGTGTGGTCCTTCGGGTAGAAATAGATGACGGCTTGCTTGCCCTTGAGGCTGGCCGGAGTGACTTCGGTGTCACTGGTGGCCTGGGCGGTAAAGTCGGGAATTGGCTGACCGAGGCTGACGCTCATCGTGCTCTCCTGGCGATGACTGGCGGCCATGTGGCGGCTGACAGTCAAGAATGATGAAAAAAACCGGCAGTGATGGGCATCGCGCTTGCCCGCTTCTGCGGCGTGTCCTGCATTACACGCAGGGCGTCCTGACTTGTCAAAGACAGGGCAGAACTCTTGTGTTTCACCGTCTTGGCGACCGACGCCATCGCGCCCATCTGCCGTGCATCTGCCCCATGGACAGGCGAGGGAATCCACCGCTTTGCACAACCGGTGCAGATGGCGTCTGTACAGGCTTCGATGGTCTTTGTAACATCATCACCCTTGACGCGACTCGCGTGTCGGCGTGCCCACGCAATCAGAGTCCTGCGTCAACCAATTTATGTCAGATGTCTGTCCCCGAAATCCGTTGTTTCAACAGCGCAGGGACACGCCTGGCGCATCAGGCACCAGAGGAGAATTCGAGGGATGATCACAGGTAGCATTGTCGCACTGGCGACCCCGATGAAGGCCACCGGCGAGATCGACTGGGACGCCCTGCGCCAGCTGGTCGCCTTCCACCTCGAAAATGGCACCGATGCCATCGTCGCCGCCGGCACTACCGGCGAGCCGACCACCATGTCCTTCGCGGAGCACTTCGATGTCATCCGCTGTGTGGTCGAGACGGTCGCCGGCAAGATTCCGGTCATCGCCGGCACGGGCGCCAACGCCACCTCCGAAGCGGTCGAACTGGCGCGCTACGCCAAGGAAGTCGGTGCGGATTACTGCCTCTCCGTGGCGCCGTACTACAACAAGCCGACCCAGGAAGGGCTCTACCAGCACTTCAAGGCCGTCGCCGAGCAGGCCGGTATTCCGGTCATTCTCTACAACGTGCCGGGTCGTACCTGTTCCGATATCTACAACGAGACGGTCTTCCGCCTCGCCGAACTCGACAACATCGTCGGCCTCAAGGATGCCACCGGCAACCTGGAGCGCGGTCAGGAACTGATCGACCGCCTCAAGGGCACCGACTTCGCGCTCTACTCCGGCGATGACCCCACCGCCTGCGACTTCATCCTGATGGGCGGTCACGGCGATATCTCCGTGACGGCCAACGTCGCGCCGCGCCTGATGCACGAGATGTGTGAAGCCGCCGTGGCCGGCGATGCCGAACGCGCCCACCAGATCAACACGCGCCTGATGCCCCTGCACTCCGCGATGGGCGTCGAGTCCAACCCGATCCCGGTCAAGTTCGCCATGCACCGCATGGGCCTGTCGCCGGAATCCGGCGTGCGTCTGCCGCTGACCTGGCTGTCCGAGCAGTATCACTCCACGGTCGAGGAAGCACTGCAACTGGCCGAGGTGCTCAACTGATGAGTCAGCGTTTCGTACCACTGGCCCTGCTGACGGCGCTCGCGGTCGCAGGCTGTTCCAGTGATGGCTACTACTACGATCGCAACAGCGAGTATGCCGATGCCAGCATCGCGCCGCCGCTGGAGCTGCCGGACACGATCAATCGTGGTGATTACCAGGATTCCATGCCGGTGCCGCAGGCCAGCAGTGACTTCCTGGCCAGCGACGACTTCGAGGCACCGCGTCCCCAGCCACTGGCGACCAGCGAGCAGGGCGGGCGTGAGTTCGTCGCCATGCGTCAGAGCGGCGACGCCCGCTGGTTGGCCGTGAACGCCGCGCCGGCGGCGGTATGGACGCGTCTGCAGTCCTTCGTGCGCGATCAGGGCCTCGATGTGCAGAGCATCGATGCCGGCAAGGGCGAGATCACCACGGCCCAGGGCATCATCAGTGTCAGCCAGGGGCTGCGTGCCGATGCCTCCGAAGTGCGTTGTCAGCAGGGCGGCGATGTCGCCGGCAGCTGCCTGAACGCGCTGAGCGGCTATCTGGCCGCGTCTTCCGCCGATAGCGGTGTCTCGCTGGCAGCCCAGTCGCTCAGTCGTGATGACCGTGTGCGCCTGGAAGGCCGCGATGGCACCTGGCAGGTCGATCTGGCGCTGGATACCGAGCGCAGCTGGGCCGAGCTGCTCTATCAGCTGCAGAAGAACTTCAACACCGACTACCAGACGCTGACCGATCAGGACCGCTCGCGTGGCGAGTTCATGGTCGATTACATCCCGCGTGAAGAGCGTGATGGCGGCTGGTTGGGTATCGGCGGCGATGGTGACCCGGTGCCGATGGTACTCAAGCTGCGCGCCGAGAATGACCACACCCTGGTCACGGCGACCCGTGCCGATGGTGAAGAGACCACGCCGGCACTGGCGCGTGAGCTGCTCGACGCCGTGGCGTCGACACTGCGCTGAGCATGTGGCTCGACACGCCTTGCGCCGCCTCATCTGACGACTCGTCGGGTGAGGCGGCTGCGTCGTTTCAGATCCCCCTCCCGGTGGCAGGCAGTGGGACGCTGGCGGCTGGCCTGACGGCCGCCCGTGGGCCTAGTGACGGCGCTCAAGGCGTGATGGCGATGGCTTCGCTGGGCAGCGGCAGCAAGGGCAATGGCACCTTGATCCGTACCCGCGAGGCACTGGTGCTGGTCGATTGCGGCTTCACCCTCAAGGAGACCGAGGCCCGTCTGGCGCGCCTTGGCGTGCATCCCTCGCAGCTGGACGCCGTGCTGGTCACCCATGAACATGGTGATCACCTGAGCGGCGTGGGGCCGCTGGCGCGTCGCCACGCTGTGCCGGTGCATCTGACCACCGGCACCTGGCTTGCCGGGCGCGCGAAGAAGCTGGGCACGCTGCCGAGTCGCCATCTGATCACGCCGCAGCAGGAATTCGCGATCAAGGATCTCGAGATTCTGCCGGTCACGGTGCCCCACGATGCGCGCGAGCCGGTGCAGTTCGTGTTCAGTCGACGTGGCGAGACGGCCACGCGGCGTCTGGGCGTGCTGACCGATCTCGGTCACGTCAGCGAGCACGTGCTGAGCTGCTTTGCCGACTGCGATGGTCTGGTGCTGGAGTTCAACCACGACCCGCAGATGCTGGCCAGCGGGCCGTATCCGCCCAGCCTCAAGCGGCGGGTCGGGGGGCGGCTCGGCCATCTGGCCAATGCCCAGGCATGCGCCGCCTTGCCCCATCTGGGGCTGTCGCGCCTGCAACGGCTGGTGGCCTCGCATCTGTCGGAGAGCAACAACCATCCGTCCTTGGCCCGGGAGGCACTGGCCCCCTGGCTTGCGGATGACGATAGTCGCCTGATCATCGCCGCGCAGGACAGCGGCTTTGGCTGGCAGGCCATCGCCTGATATTCATGACGCCCGGTCGCTTCGCGATCGGGCGTTTGTGATTCTGGATGAGCTGACCAGATGGACAGCTCTCGAATCACGCCATACACCAACGCCACGGTCCTTCTCGACTGGGCGTGACAGACTCAAGCGTGATCGATTCATCGTCGACCGCCTCAACACTCGACGCGTCTAGCGTCATCAGGGGGAATCTCATGGAAAAGCGTGAAGAGCTCTACGCTGGCAAGGCCAAATCCGTCTTCGTCACTGACGACCCGGATCTTCTGCTGCTGGAATTCCGCGACGATACCAGCGCCTTCGACGGCAAGCGTATCGAGCAGCTGGAACGCAAGGGCATGGTCAACAACAAGTTCAATGCCTTCATCATGGAGAAACTCAAGGCGGCCGGTATCCCGACCCACTTCGAGCGTCTGGTCAGCGACAACGAGTGCCTGGTCAAGCGTCTCGACATGATGGCGGTGGAGTGCGTGGTGCGTAACATCTCCGCCGGCTCACTGGTGCGTCGTCTGGGTGTCGAGGAAGGCATCGAGCTCAATCCGCCGACCTTCGAGCTGTTCCTCAAGAACGACGAGAAGGGCGACCCGATGATCAACGAGTCGCTGGTCGAGACCTTCGGCTGGGCAGAGCCCAAGCACCTGGCGCGCGCCAAGGAACTGACCTTCCAGGTCAACGACATCCTCAAGCAGCTGTTCCTCGATGGCGGCATCCTGCTGGTCGACTACAAGCTCGAGTTCGGTGTCTTCAAGGGTGAGGTCGTGCTGGGTGACGAATTCTCGCCGGACGGCTGCCGTCTGTGGGATGCCGAGACGCGCGAGAAGCTGGACAAGGACCGCTTCCGTCAGGGGCTGGGCGGCGTGATCGAAGCCTACGAGGAAGTCGGTCGCCGCATCGGTATCGATTTCTCGGCCTGAGCCTGAATCCGAGGCCAGGTCTGAGGTGATGCACTGACGCTCTGACGTCACAGACAGTGTGTCAAAGGACGGCCCCCTGCCACTGGCAGGGGGCCGTTCGTGTTTGGCAGGGGCAATTGTCTGCCCGGGAGCGTAGCTGTGAGGAAAGCGGCGTGGCGCTTCAGGAGGCGCGCAGGCTGGCCAGATCGATCACCTGGCGGGCGACAGCCGCGAGGGCGTGGTCCTGGCCTTCGTCATCGAGACTGCCGTCCTCGTGGAAGGCATTTCCGGCACGCGATACCGCGATCTGCTGGGGCGCGACCAGCATGCCGAGGTTGTTCAGGTAAAGGCGCACGAAGGGCAGCGCCCGCATGCCGCCCATGGCACCGGGTGAGGCCGAGACGATGCCGACCGGCATGCCGCGCAGGGCGTCCATGCCGCTCTGGCCGTCCGCCGCCGGACGAGACAACCAGTCGAAGGTGTTCTTGAGCAGCGGGCTGAAGAAGCCGTTGTACTCCGGCGTCGCCAGCAACAGCCCCTGATGGCTGGCCAGCATCTCCTGCAGGCGGTCGGCACTGGCGGGACGGCCATTGGCCTCTTCGCTGTCGCCATCGTAGAGCGGCATCGGGAAGTCGTTGAGGTCGAGCAGGCTGACCTCGGCACCTTCCTGTCGGGCGTGGTGTGCCAGGCGCTCGATCAGGCGTCGATTGACGGAGGCCTTGCGGGTACTGGCGGCAAAGGCAAGCAGACGGATACTCATGCGGCGGACTCCCGGTGAAACGAGTGGAGATGAAGGAACGCACGCCCAGTATGGTCGGGTCTCGTGACGGTTTGCCAATCCAATCTGGCATTGTCTTGATCTGGCGCGCGCAATCCTTCGATCCGCTCCATGCAAGGCGTTGATCCCACTGCGCAAGGCGCTGCTCTGACCCGCGCAGGGGCTTGATCAGACGGCCATGATGGCCGCGACCTCCATCGTCAAGGAGCCATCGGGTTGCGTGCGGGCCGTGAAGCGCACATCCACGTCCACCAGCCGCACGCCATACTGGCGCTTGCCATCGGCGGGCCTGGCGGCGTGATAGGCGGGGCGCGGGTCCTGGGCGAGCACTTCTTCGATCAGTGCGCGCAGCGTGGCGCTGTCAGCCCGGGCCGCCAGTGTCTGCTCGGCCAGTGCGCTGAAGACGACGCTGTGACGCGGCGGCGGCGCAGGCGCATAGCCGGCACGTGCCTGGGGCACGGCATCGACCCACGGCAGATACGGCTTGATATCCATCACCGGCGTGCCATCGAGCAGGTCGTGACCGCGCAGCAGCAGGCGCACGCCGTTGCGCTTGCCCGACTGCCCGCCATCCGGCGTGGCGTTGACCGCCGTCTCGACGCCTGCCAGTTCGACTACTGACTGCCCCAGTCGGTTGGGGCGGTGGGTGCTGCGTGAGGCGAAGACGCCGGTGCGCGCATTGCCCCCCAGGCGCGGCGGGCGGATCAAGGGCGTCCAGCGTGTGGGACTGGCGTGGAACAGGAAATGGACCCACAGATGGCTGAAACCCTCGATGTCGCGCACGCAGTCCGGGTCATCGAAGGGCGGCAGCAGATGCAGGATGGCGGTGGCGTGGCGCGCCAGCCCTGGCTGGCGGGGAATGCCGAACTTGTCCGGGTAGCAGCTTTCGATGATGCCCACCGGCTGCATGGCCTGTTGCCCCAGCGCCGCGGCCTGCTCACGCAGATGAGGGGGCAGCAGCGGCAGGCGTCTGGCCAGTGCGGCATCGCTCATCGGGCGCTCGGCCGTGTCGGCGGTCGAGTGGGGGCTGGCGGGCTGATCGGAAGAGGACATGGCAAGACCGTGGCAGAGGCTGAAGTGATGATGGCGCAGAATGTCGTGTGACATTCCAGGCCGCCATGATGCCATGCCTGTCGTCGCACGGCATGACTGGTCTCACTGGGTCGGCTTGTGTAGTCTGCCGCGAGAGCAGCGCCGCATGGCGCTGAATCGTGATGCTGGCGACGGGGCGTGAATGCCCCGCGCGACTCTTGAGGGCAATTTTGATCATGTCAGACCCTATCGCCATTGCCGCTGCCGATGGCCTGCCGTCGACACTGGACCTCGACCGCCTTGCACTGGCGAGCCAACAGTTGATCGAGGCCGGTCAGGCGCTGGACGCTGCCGGGCAGGTACCGGCCACCGGTGGCAACTTCTCCTGTCGTCTCAGTGATCGCCTGATGGCGGTCACCGCCTCGGGCTGCCACAAGGGCCGCCTGACCAGTGGCGACATTCTGGTCAGCGATTTTGCCGTCAGGCTACAGGGCACTTCCCGCAAGGCCTCTGACGAGGCGCGCCTGCATGGTCAGCTCTACGAAGACCTGCCCCACGCCCGGGCGATACTGCATACCCACTCCAGGGCCGCCACCGTGCTGTCGCTGTGCCATGAGGGCGACACCCTGAGCCTGGAGGGCTTCGAGCTCAACAAGGCGCTGGAAGGCGTCAAGAGTCATGAGACGGCGGTACGTCTGGCCGTCTTCGACAATACTCAGGATATCGATGCGCTGGCGCTGGACGTGCGCGCCCGGCTGGCCGCCGATGCCGGTCTGCACGGCTACCTGATTCGCGGCCATGGCCTCTATACCTGGGCCAGCAGCATGACGGCCTGTCGCCGCCATGTCGAAGCGCTCGATTTCCTGATGGGTTGTGAACTGGAACTGAGGAGACAGCGATGAGCTTTCTGGCCATCTACGCCGAGCAGGACGCCTCGCGTCCGCAGTTGATCACCAATGATGGCGCGCAGATCGCCAGCGAACTCGAGGCCGAAGGCATTCGCTTCGAGCGCTGGACGGCGGGCTGCGAGATGAGTGATCCCACCGACCAGACGCAGGTGCTGGCGGCCTACGCCGACGATGTCGCGCGCCTCAAGTCCGAGAACGGCTTCGTCACCGCCGACGTGATCGGCCTGACGCCGGATCACCCTGACCGCGACACCCTGCGCGGCAAGTTCCTCGATGAGCACCGCCATGCAGAGCATGAGGTGCGCTTCTTCGTGCGCGGCAGCGGTATCTTCTACCTGCATCTGGGCGAGCGTGTGCTGGCGGTCGGTTGCGAGAAGGATGACCTGATCGCCGTGCCGGCCGGCACGCCGCACTGGTTCGACATGGGGCCGACGCCGGACTTCACTGCCATCCGCCTGTTCACCAATCCGGAAGGCTGGATCGCCAACTTCACCGACAATGACATCGCCGCCCGTTTCCCGCGTCATGAAGCGCTGGCCGAGCATTTCACCCAGTCCGCCGCCCCGCATTCCCAGGAGTCCGCATGATTCGCGCCATCGTCACCGACATCGAGGGCACGACCGGATCGATTCGCTTCGTGCATCAGGTGCTGTTCCCCTATGCGCGCGCCAACCTGGGCGATTTCGTGCGCGCCAACGCCGAGCGTGAGGACGTCGCCGAGCAGCTGGCCGCCACCCGTGAGCTGGCCGAGGCACCGAAGGCCGATCTCGAGGCCGTGATCGCCATTCTGGAAGGCTGGATCGACGCCGACCGCAAGGCCACGCCGCTCAAGGCGCTGCAGGGCATGGTGTGGGCGCAGGGTTACGCGGACGGCGACTTCACCGGCCATGTCTATCCCGATGCCGTGAAGGGATTGCGTGACTGGAAGGAACGCGGACTGTCCTTGTATGTCTACTCTTCAGGCTCCATCCAGGCCCAGAAGCTGCTGTTCGGGCATTCCGATGTCGGCGATCTGACTCCGCTGTTTGCCGGCTACTTCGACACCACCACGGGCCCCAAGCAGGAAGCCGAGAGCTATCGCCGCATCGCTGGTCAGCTGGGCATCCCGGGCGCGGAGATCCTGTTCCTGTCGGATGTCGTCGCCGAGCTGGACGCTGCCGCTGCCGCCGGCTTCCATACCTGGCAGCTGGTGCGAGAGCCGGACATGGTCACGGGAGATCACCCCCGGGCCAGCCGCTTCGATGAGGTTTCCTTCAGCGGTTGAGCGGGACGCTTCAGTGACAGGTGTCTGCCATGAGCCTGTCAGGTTTTCCATGAGTACATCGTCCTCGTTCGAGGACACAAGGAGGACGAACGATTGCACAGCCAGACCGATAGCCGTGAAGTGGCCAGGGAGCGTGTTCATATCGTGCCGGCGCAGCCGCAGCATGCCGCGGACCAGGCCGAGGTGTTCTACCAGGCCGTCATGCAGGGCGCTGCCGGCCACTATGATCTGGAGCAGCGACAGCAGTGGGCCGCGCGTGTCCCGCGCGACGCCGAACGCTGGGCCGCGCGTCAGCATCGCTTCGAGGTGCTGGTCGCGGAGCGTGATGGTCGCTGCATCGGCTTCTGCGAGTACGCCCCCGAATGGCCGCTGGCGCGCATCGAGATGCTTTACGTCTATCCGAGTCTGATGAGGCAGGGCATCGGCAGCCAGTTGCTGGCGGCGGCCGAGCGCGACCTGCGCGAGCGCAAGGTGCGCGTGATGAGTCTGGAGGCCAGTCTGACGCTGTCGCCGGGCCTGGCCCGCCGTGGCTGGCACAGCCTGGGGCTTGAGCACGTCAAGCGGGATGGCATCTGCCTCAAGCGCGAGCGCTTCGAGAAACGCCTCGACGAGTGACGCGTGCGTCACGGTGATATCGGAAATGAAGACGCCCCCGCCGGTCATCCGGCGGGGGCGTCTTGTGTCTGGCATGGTGTCGCGTCTGGCACGGTGTTGCGTCTGGCAGTGTGTCAGTCATGCCGCGTGATCAGATCGATCACGCCATGGTATCGACGATGCCACCTTCCACGCGCAGTGCGGCGCCGGTGGTGGCGCTGGCCTGCTCGGAGGCAGCGTAGACGCTCATGTTGGCGACTTCCTCGGGGCTTGCCAGGCGTTGCAGGATGGAGCTCGGGCGGGCCTGCTTGACGAAGTCGGCCTCGACCTCTTCAAGTGACCTGCCTTGCTCCTCGGCGTTCTGCTTGAGCATCTCGAGCACGCCCTCGGAGCGGGTCGGCCCCGGCAGGATGGCGTTGACGGTGACCTGCGTGCCGGACAGCACCTTGGCGAGCCCGCGTGAGACGGACTGCACCGCGGATTTGGTCATGCCGTAGTGGACCATCTCGCTGGGGATGTTGAGCGCCGATTCGCTGGACAGGAACTGGATGCGGCCCCAGTCGCGCTCCTTCATGCCACGTGCATAGTGGCGGGACAGGCGCACTGCCGACATCACGTTGACCTGGAAGAACTGCTCCCAGGTGTCGTCATCGGTGTCGAAGAAATCCTGCGGGGCGAAGATGCCGACATTGTTTATCAGGATATCGGTGTCCGGTACGGCGTGAATCAGCGTGTCACAGCCGTCGCGAGTGCCCAGATCGGCGGCCACGCCCTGTACCTCGCTGCCGGGCACCTTGTCTCTGAGGCTGGCGACGGCCTCATCGACACGCGCCTGGGTGCGGCCGGTCAAGGTGACGCTGGCGCCTGCACGGGCAAGCCCCGTGGCGATGGCGAAGCCGATACCGGCAGTGGAACCACTGATGATGGCGCTGCGGCCGCGTAGATCAATCTGCATGCAAACCTCCTTGCAGGAAGCGACGACGGGGACGAGAGCCCAGGCCGATGCCATGCGCCGTGTCGCTTTCGTCATCCGGGTGTTCTCACTGAGTGGCGATGCCGGGCGCACAATGCAAGGGGGAGTGGCGATGCAGATCAGATCTTGCGCAGGTGCATGTGGCGCAACGCCCCGCCGGGGCCGAGGTCGCGGTCCTCGAGTCGCTGCACCGCATGGCCCTCCAGCAGGTTGTCCAGTGGCACATTGAGATTGGTCGCCACCAGCCGGGCCAGTGGGTTGAGCAGACGACGCAGTCGCCCGGCCGGGCGATTGCCGCGCAGGCCCTTGTCGAGTAGCGACAGCTCGCCATCGCTGGCCAGCACGCGCAGCGCTTCATCGAAGGCGCGCTGAGGCTGGGGCACCACGGCGATGATCAGGTGGGCGATGACCACATCGAAATAGCCATCGGGGAAGTCGAGCGCCATGGCGTCGCCCGGCTTGACGTTGGCATCGAAGCCCAGCGTCTCGGCGCGCTCGCGACAGCGGCTCAGCATGGCGGGGGAGGCGTCGATCACCTCGAGCTCGATGTCGCGGGGCAGGAAAGGCAGGTCGAGCCCGGTGCCGCCGCCGAGCAGCAGCACGCGGGTGCCCGCCTGGATATCCAGGGTCGCGATGGCGTCGCGCCGCGCGGAGCGCAGGATGCGAGCGGCCACACGGTCATAGATCGGCGCGTAGAGACTCCAGCGGCGCGTCTGCCAGCCGCCGCCTGATGCCCTGGGGGCTTCAGACGGCGGCTGATGAGGAGATGGCGGGGACATGGGGCGCCTCCCTGGCGGCATGGCAATGCGTCGTGACAGATGGGCCGGCGTCAGCGGCGATCTCTGCAGGACAGGAGCTGGCCAGCAGGGAGGCATTCCCCTGTCGTTGGCTAGCGGGTCTCGACAGTGTAGATGCGCATCGACAGGTCGATGGAGGTCACGTCCTTGGTCAGCGCGCCGATCGAGATGCAATTCACGCCGGTGGCGGCGATACCCGGCAGGGTCGACTCGCTGACGTTGCCGGAGGCTTCCAGCACGGCCGGCTTGGCATGCGCCTTGTTGCGCGCCACGGCCTCGATGAGCTGATCGTTGTCGAAGTTGTCGAGCATGATGACGTCGGCACCGGCATCCAGTGCCTGGGCCAGCTCCTCGAAATTCTCGACTTCCACTTCGCAGGTGACGTCGGAGGCGATGTCGCGCGCCTCACGCACCGCTGCCGCGATGCTGCCACAGGCAGCAATATGGTTTTCCTTGATCAGGAAGGCGTCATAGAGACCGATGCGATGATTGTGGCCACCACCGCAGCTGACGGCATACTTCTGCGCGACACGCATGCCCGGCAGGGTCTTGCGGGTATCGAGCAGGCGCACGCCACTGCCCTCGACCAGCGAGGCATAGTGGTTGGCGCGAGTCGCGGTGCCGGAGAGCGTCTGCAGTAGATTGAGCGCCGCGCGCTCGCCGGTCAGCAGCGAGCGTGCCGGGCCTTCCAGCTCCAGGAAGGGCGCGTCGGCCTCGAGGCGATCACCGTCGCTGGCCAGCCACTTGAGGCTGACGCGCGGATCGAGGCGACGAAACAGCTCATCGACCCAGGGCACACCGCATAGGATGGCCGGTTCACGGCTGATCACGCGCGCCTTGGCCCACTGGCGCTCCGGAATCAATTCGGCAGTGATATCGCCACCGCCGACATCCTCGGCGAGCAGGCGGGCGGCGCTGGTACGGATATCCTCGGCGAGGGCGTCGTGGAAGTTCATGCGCGTCTGATCCTTGTGCGAAGAGTGCTGCCGGTGCCGGGGTCTGTCCGTGTGCCGAGGCAGTGGCACAGACCCGTGGCTGCCGAGCATGCCATAATGTGCGCCATTATAGGAAAAGCCACGCGAGCGGTCAGTCCCCGCGTGCGACGACCTTCCCGTCTGGAGTCTTCGATGCCCCCCTTGTCCTCTTCCCCGCGGTCGGGCCACCTGACGCGTCTGGCGGTCACCCCCGAGCACTGGCTGGAGAGCGCCCGTCAGGTGCCGTCTCCCAATCACAATGCTCGTCCCGAGGGAGAAGTCTCGGCGCTGGTGCTGCATTCCATCAGCCTGCCGCCCGGACGCTTCGGCGGCCCGGCCATCGAGCAGCTGTTCACCAACCAGCTCGATCCCGGCGCCCATCCCTACTTTGCCGATATCCATCAGCTGCGCGTCTCGGCGCATGTGCTGATCCAGCGCGACGGTCGCCTGGTGCAGTTCGTGCCCTTCGACCGCCGTGCCTGGCACGCCGGTCGCTCGCGCTGGCATGACGGTCAGCGTGAGCGTGTCGAGCTCAATGACTTCACCATCGGCATCGAGCTCGAGGGCGATGAGGTGCATCCCTATCGTGATGTCCAATATCGCACCCTGGCACGCACCGTGGCCGGTCTGATGGCGAGCTATCCCGCGCTGACGCGCGAGCGCATCACCTCGCATGCGCGGATTGCGCCGTTGCGCAAGACGGATCCTGGCCCGGCCTTCGATTGGGCTTACTTCGATCGCCTGCTGGACGACATTCAGGACTAAGGTCGCAGGTGCCTCGCGATGATGCATTGCAGCATCGCGAGGCCTCTCCAGGCAGGAAACGCCCAGTGGCGGGGCGCGTTGGTAGTTTTACTACATCATGGCCGCCGAGGGCGGCTCAGCCTGGGGTATGAGTGTCGACCGCAAGGCGCATGAGACCAGTGCTGCCGCGGGGCAGCCAAGCGTTGCACCTGCCCGGTGAGTCTTGCTGCCCTGAATTGGCACGCGGGGGTGTTTGCGGTATCTTTCACGCCAAATGACTGCATCTTGTGCCCTGCTTTGGCGCAGGATGCGCGTCGAGATTGACGGCCGGCAAGACCCGGTCACGACAGGTCTATCGGAGATGCGACCCACTCAGAAGGTCGTGCCCACACTGAAGAGCGCCACTGGTTTCGATATCGCTGTTCGTCGAAACGTTTGACAAAAAATTTCTTCACTCGGAGAGACGTCTATGAGTCTGGAGGCAAGAGAAGATCTCGATCCGATCGAAACCACGGAATGGTTGGACTCCCTGGAATCGGTTCTGGATCGTGAGGGTGAGGATCGTGCCCAGTACCTGATGTCACGCCTGGCCGACCGCCTGCGTCGTGATGGCCATCAGGTGCCCTTCTCGGTGACCACGCCCCATCGCAACAGTATCCCCGTGCACCGCGAAGCGCGCATGCCGGGCGACCTGTTCATGGAGCGTCGTATCCGTTCGCTTATCCGTTACAACGCCATCGCTCAGGTGATCCGCAACAACCGTGCCCACAAGGGCTTGGGCGGTCACATCTCGAG
Source organism: Cobetia sp. cqz5-12 (assembly GCF_016495405.1). Lineage (NCBI taxonomy): Bacteria > Pseudomonadati > Pseudomonadota > Gammaproteobacteria > Oceanospirillales > Halomonadaceae > Cobetia > Cobetia sp. cqz5-12. The sequence continues at coordinate 3,594,333 of NZ_CP044522.1, read as the reverse complement.
CTTCATGTCCAGTGCGACGCTTTATGACGTAGGTTTCAACCACTTCTTCCGTGCACCGGAAGGCGATTTCGAAGGCGATCTGCTTTACATCCAGGGTCACGTGGCGCCGGGCATCTACGCCCGTTCCTTCCTGGAAGGTCGTCTCAGCCAGGAGCAGATGGACAGCTTCCGTCAGGAAGTCGACGGCAACGGCCTGTCTTCCTATCCGCACCCGTGGCTGATGCCGGATTACTGGCAGTTCCCGACCGTCTCCATGGGTCTGGGTCCGATCCAGGCGATCTACCAGGCGCACGTCATGAAGTACCTCAACTCGCGTGAGTTGAAGTCCATGTACGACCGCAAGGTGTGGTGCTTCATGGGTGACGGCGAGTGTGACGAGCCGGAATCCCTGGGTGCCATCTCTCTGGCTGGCCGCGAGAACCTCGACAACCTGATCTTCGTCATCAACTGCAACCTGCAGCGTCTTGACGGTCCGGTGCGCGGCAACGGCCGCATCATGGACGAGCTGGAAGGCGTCTTCCGTGGTGCCGACTGGAACGTGCTCAAGGTCACCTGGGGTCGCTTCTGGGATCCGCTCTTCGAACAGGACAAGAAAGGCATCCTGCAGAAGCGCATGGACGAAGCGGTCGACGGCGACTACCAGAACTACAAGGCTAATGGCGGCGCGTACACGCGCGAGCACTTCTTCGGCAAGTACCCGGAGACGGCCGATCTGGTCAAGGACATGTCAGACGACGATATCTGGCGTCTGAACCGTGGTGGCCATGACCCGTACAAGGTCTACGCGGCGTATCACGAGGCGGTCAACAACGCCAATGGTCGTCCGACCGTCATCTTGGCGCACACCGTCAAGGGTTACGGCATGGGCATGGGCGATGGCGAAGCGGCCAACGAAGCCCACCAGGTCAAGACCATGGAACACGAAGCGCTGAAGACATTCCGCGATCGCTTCGGTATTCCGCTGACCGACGAACAGCTCGAGGAAGTGCCGTACTACAAGCCGGCGGACGACAGCCCGGAAATGAAGTACATGCACCTCATGCGCGAACGTCTGAACGGCTACCTGCCGCAGCGTCGCACCGAGTACGAAACGCTGGAAATCCCGCCGCTGGACGACAAGATCTTCGCGTCCCAGCTCAAGGGTTCCAACGGGCGTGAGGTGTCCACCACCATGGCCTTCGTACGCGTGCTCAACGGTCTGGTCAAGCACAAGACCCTCGGCGAGCGTGTCGTGCCGATCATTCCTGACGAAGCGCGTACCTTCGGCATGGAAGGCATGTTCCGTCAGCTGGGCATCTACACCGCGGCAGGCCAGAAGTATGAGCCGGTCGACAAGGGTCAGATCATGTATTACCGCGAGGACCAGAAAGGTCAGGTCCTCGAGGAAGGTATCTCCGAAGCAGGCGCCATGTCTGCGTGGGTGGCGGCGGCTACGTCCTACGCCAACCACAACCTGCCGCTGATGCCGTTCTACGTCTACTACTCGATGTTCGGCTTCCAGCGCATCGGTGACCTGGCGTGGGCCGCAGGCGACCTGCAGGCACGTGGCTTCCTGGTCGGCGGTACTGCCGGTCGTACCACCCTGAACGGTGAAGGTCTGCAGCACCAGGATGGCCACAGCCATATCCTGGCCTCGACCATCCCGAACTGCCGTACCTACGACCCGACCTACGCTCACGAAGTGGCGGTCATCGTGCAGGACGGCATGAAGCGCATGTTCGAGCAGCACGAGCCGGTCTTCTACTACCTGGCGGTGATGAACGAGAACTACGAGCAGCCGGCACTCGAGTCGGTGCCCGCAGAGGACATCATCAAGGGGATGTACCTGCTCAAGGAAGGCGGCAAGGACGGCAAGGCACGCGTTCAGCTGCTGGGTTCCGGCACCATCCTGCGTGAAGTCGAGGCAGCCGCCGAGATGCTCAAGCAGGACTACGGTGTCGACGCCGACATCTGGAGCGTCACCAGCTTCAACGAGCTGCGTCGCGAAGCGCTGGAACTGGATCGTCAGGCCTTCCTCAAGCCGGAAGAGACCCCGGCCAAGCCGCACATCACCCAGTGCCTGGAAGGACGTGACGGCCCGGTCGTGGCTGCCACTGACTACATGAAGCTGTTTGCTGACCAGGTTCGTGCCTGGGTGCCGGCTGACTATCACGTGCTCGGTACCGACGGTTTCGGTCGTTCCGATACCCGCGAGAAGCTGCGTCACTTCTTCGAAGTCGACCGCAACTTCGTCACCGTCCAGGCGCTGAAGGCGCTGGCGGATCGTGGTGAGATCGACCGCAAGGTGGTCGCGGAAGCGATCAAGACCTACGGCATCGACCCCAACAAGCCGAATCCGCTGAACGTCTGAGCGGAGATCGCGGAACAGGCGAGCGGCACTCCCTCCTCGACATCAAGATGATGCGAAGGTGAATCGGGTGCCGCTCCCCGTGCACGTTTTGGAAGGAGCACGATCTTGAGCAGCGAAATCATCAAGGTTCCCGACATTGGCGGTAGTTCCGATGTCGAGATCATCGAGATAGCGGTGGCGGTCGGAGATGTCATCTCCGCCGAAGACACCATGATCACTCTTGAGTCCGACAAGGCCAGCATGGATGTGCCGGCACCGAAGGGCGGCAAGGTGGTGAAGATTCTCGTCAAGGAAGGCGACACCGTCTCCGAAGGCGACGATATCCTGGAGCTGGAAGCCGAAGGCGGTGGTGACACCTCCTCTGACGCTTCTGAGGAGCAGGAAGCGCCGAAGGAAGAGGCTCCCAAGCAGGAAGCCTCTGAGCAGCAAGCGTCGAAAGAGTCCGCTTCTGCACCGAAGGCCGCTTCCGGTGGCACCCGGACCGTCGACATCGTCGTGCCGGACCTGGGCGACTCCGAGGCCGTGCCGATCATCGAGATGGCCGTCTCCGAAGGCGACGAAGTCGACGCCGAAGATGCGCTGATCACGCTGGAATCCGACAAGGCCAGCATGGACGTCCCGAGCCCGCACAAGGGCAAGATCGTCAAGCTGACCGTCAAGGAAGGCGACAGCGTCTCTTCCGGTGATGTCATCGGTCAGATGGAAATCGCCGGTGAAGGCGGTGACAGCGCGTCTGATTCCGCGCCGGCCGAGCAGGCGTCTTCCTCCGAGTCCTCCTCTGAAGACACGTCTTCCGAGGCACCGGCTGCTGAAGAAGAGCCGGCCTCCGGTGAGCCGGAGCGCAAGGAATTGCGTGTCCCGGATCTCTCCGGCAGCGACAGCGTGCCGATCATCGAGATGGCCGTGGCCGTCGGTGATGAGGTCAACGAAGAAGACGCGCTGATCACGCTCGAGTCCGACAAGGCGACCATGGACATCCCGAGCCCCTACAAGGGCAAGGTGGTGGAGCTTTCCGTCAAGGAAGGTGACACCGTCTCCGAGGGTGACCTGATCGGTTACATCGAGGTCGCGGGTGCCGCGCCTGCGCCGAAGGCTGCCAAGTCCGAAGCGCCGGCTGCTCCCAAGGCGGAGAAGAGCGAGCAGAAGCCGGCTCCGACACCGGCCGGTGCGCCGAGCCCGGAAGCCCAGATGGCCGCTCACAAGCCGAGCAAGGGTGCCAAGGTCCACGCAGGGCCTGCGGTTCGCCTGCTGGCACGTGAGTTCGGTGTCGATCTGGCAGACGTCTCCGGCAGCGGCCCGAAGGGCCGTGTGGTGAAGGAAGATGTCCAGGCCTACGTCAAGCAGATGATGCAGAAGGCCAAGTCCGCACCGGCAGCCCCTGCCGCGCAGGCCACCGGCGGTGCCGGTATCCCGCAGGTGCCGGATCAGGACTTCAGTCAGTTCGGTGAGATCGAAGAGAAGAAGATGGGCCGCCTGATGAAGGCCGGTGCCACCAATCTGCATCGCAGCTGGCTCAACGTCCCGCACGTGACCCAGTTCGATGAAGCTGACATCACCGAGCTCGAGGCCTTCCGCAAGTCCATGAAGGCCGAGGCGGAAGCGGCAGGTGCCAAGCTCACGCCGCTGCCGTTCATGATCAAGGCGGCTGCCCACGCGCTGGCCAAGTATCCGCAGTTCAACGTCAGCCTCAAATCTGACGGCGAGACCCTGGTGCACAAGAAGTACGTGCACATCGGTATCGCGGTGGATACGCCGGACGGCCTGATGGTGCCGGTGATCCGCAATGCGGATCAGAAGAGCCTGCTGGAGCTGGCCCGCGAATCCGTGGAGCTGGCCAAGAAGGCACAGACCAAGAAGCTCAAGCGCGAAGAGATGACCGGTGGTTGCTTCACCATCTCGAGCCTTGGCTCCATTGGCGGTACTGCCTTCACACCGATCGTCAACACGCCGGAAGTCGCCATCCTGGGCGTCTCCAAGGCGCAGATGAAGCCGGTGTGGGACGGCGCTGCCTTCCAGCCGCGTCTGATGATGCCGCTGTCACTGTCCTACGATCACCGTGCGGTGAACGGGGCGGATGCAGCACGCTTCACGGCGTATCTGGCTCAGGTGCTGACCGACGTGCGTCGTCTGCTGCTCTGATCCGTACCTTGCATGACAAGGGCAGGTGCCAGATGGCCTGTCGACAGAACGGCCTCCTTCGGGAGGCCGTTTTTTGTGCGTGTGCGTTGGCGTGGCAGGGCGGCGACAGCTGTTGCTGCCCTGCACAACATGCGATGCTTCCCGCCAACCTGCCGCGATCTGCCGCATCGTGCTGGCACGACCCGGGAAGGCCGGTTCTCGCAACACACAAGGAGCAAGACAATGGAATGGTTGATGGACCCTTCGGCATGGGTGGCTCTGGCGACCCTGACCGCGCTCGAGATCGTGCTGGGCATCGACAACATCATCTTCCTGTCGATACTGGTCGCGCGGCTGCCCGAGTCCCAGCGTCAGCGCGGGCGCATGATCGGCCTGGGCCTGGCGATGGGCATGCGCATCGTGCTGTTGATGTCGTTGTCATGGCTGATGTCGCTGACCGCGCCCCTGTTCAGCGTGGCCGACTTCAGCTTCTCGGGACGTGATCTGATTCTGGTCTTCGGGGGCCTGTTCCTGCTCGGCAAGAGCACCCACGAGATACACGCCAATCTGGAAGGCGAAGACCCCGCCGAAGAGGGCGCGAAGAAGGGCAGCGCCAGCTTCATGGCGATCATGGTCCAGATCGCCTTGATCGATATCGTCTTCTCGCTGGATTCGGTGATCACGGCGGTGGGCATGGTCGATCACCTGATGGTGATGGTCATCGCCATCGTCATCTCGGTGGGCATCATGATGGTGGCTGCCAAGCCCATCGGTGATTTCGTCGATCGTCATCCGACCATCAAGATGCTGGCACTGTCCTTCCTGATCATGGTCGGCATGATGCTGATGGTCGAAGGCTTCGGTGTTCACGTGCCCAAGGGCTACATCTACGTGGCGATGGCCTTCTCGCTGGCGGTGGAAATGCTCAACATTCGTCTGCGCAGCAAGCGCGCCAAGGCCGTGCGCCTGCGCCGCAGCAGCCAGGCGGAAGACGTGACCGAGTGAGACATTGGCACACCAACGGCTGACATGACTCAGCCTGATCACGCCATGGCGACTGAGCAAGGTGGCCCGGCGTGAGTGGAAAGACGCCCTCTGCGACCGCGTGCCGCAGGGGGCGTTTTCGTGTCATGACAGCCGTGTATGGCAGGTCGTGAACCGGCGAGGAGGACGACAGGCCCTCCTGCGCGCCAAAACAGTGCCAAAGGGCGGCATACGCGCCTTTGGTGTGCTTGTGCCGGCGTCGTGTGAACGGTATCGTCAGCTCTACATTGCATGGCGATGACATAATGAGATCATCCGTGCGCGCCGTCGTTTCGCGCAGCACATATTGGTCCGCTACCCATATTCATCCTGGTCATCGATACGCTCGATGCGTTCGGCCCTCATGAGGTAGTCGAGCGTCTCGACGCCGCGAGCTTCGCCGCTTCACCTCGATCGTGTCGACGACCAGAGCGCCTTGGATGGCTATCTGCCGCCGAGGGCAAGGTGCACCAGCGCCAGATGACCCTTTACACCCGTTTGATGCTTTTCATCTGCACACTCAAGGAGCAGTACCGATGCGTTTGATCCTGTTGGGCGCCCCCGGCGCCGGCAAGGGCACCCAGGCCCAGTTCATCTGCGAGCGTTTCAATATCCCGCAGATCTCCACCGGAGACATGCTGCGCGCCGCGGTCAAGGCCGGCAGCGAGCTGGGACTCAAGGTCAAGGAGATCATGAATACCGGCGGACTGGTGTCCGACGAGATCATCATCGCCCTGGTCAAGGAGCGCATCAGCCAGCCCGATTGCGAGAACGGCTTCCTGTTCGACGGCTTCCCGCGCACCATTCCGCAGGCTGACGCCATGAAGGAAGCAGGCGTGAAGCTGGACCACGTGGTCGAGATCGCCGTCGCTGACGAAGAGATCGTCAAGCGTCTGTCCGGTCGTCGTGTGCACCCGGATTCCGGTCGCGTCTATCACATCGAGTACAACCCGCCGCGCGAAGAAGGCAAGGACGACGTCACCGGCGAAGCCCTGATCCAGCGTGAAGACGATCGCGAAGCCACCGTACGCAACCGTCTGTCCGTCTATCACGAGCAGACGGAACCGCTGGTCGAGTACTACTCCAGCTGGTCTGCCACTGGCGATGCCCAGGCACCGGCCTACCACCGCATCGAAGGCGTCGGCTCGGTCGACGACATTCGTGCCCAGCTGGTCAGCGCACTGGAGCACTGATTGCCTGGCACGTTTCAGGTGGCTCAGATGGAACAGGTCTGATCGCGCTGGTGAAGCCGGCCGCCTGACGAAGAACGCCCGCAGACATTGTCTGCGGGCGTTTTCTTGTTCTTCGCATACTGGCGCGAATCAGGAATCAGGCGTTGCGGCAGACCGCTTGCCGGCGTGGGCTTGGGGGTTGCAGCAGGAGTGACGCCCGTGACCGACACCTGCCGTGGACAGCCTGCGTCTTTTGCTGCCCGCGGGGGACGGGTAGAATCGCGTCACATTTTTCTGACGACGAACCGCCCATGACCACGCTTCTGGCCATCGATGCATCCTCTTCCGCCTGTTCCGTTGCCCTGTGGCAAGACGGCGTTGTTACTGCCGAGCGCTGTGAGGCTCCCCGTCAGCACACCCAGCGCATGATGCCGATGATCGAGGCGCTGCTGGGTGCCGCCGATCTGACTCTCAACGACCTCGATGCCCTGGCCTATGGCCACGGACCGGGCTCGTTCACCGGATTGCGCATCGCTGCTGGCACCATCCAGGGCCTCGCCTTCGGTCTCGATGTGCCGGTGATTGGCGTCTCGACGCTGGCGGCCCTGTCACTGCAGGCCCACCGCCTGCATCACGCGCGTTTCGTGCTGCCGATGCTGGATGCACGCATGGGCGAGCTCTACACCGGCGCCTATCGCGTCGTGACGCGCGCTGACGGCGAGATCGAGGTCGAGCAGGTGCTACCCGAGCAGGTCTGCGCTCCGGGCCTGCTGGAGCTGCCTGCGGCGCTGCGCGAACACGACTGGTTGGCGGTCGGCTCGGGTCTGGTGATGCACGACGAGCTGTCCCAGAGCGTGCGCGCCAGCCTGGCGCTGCAACTGCCCGAGCCGCAACCGGATGCCGAGGCCATGGTGATGCTGGCCGCCCAGGCGTATGCCCGCGGTGAAGCGGTGTCGGCGGTCGAGGCCCAGCCGGTCTACCTGCGCAATGAGGTGGCATGGCGCTGATGGCATCAGGGATTGCCATCTCGTTGCGTCATCGTGGGTTCAACCAAGGCTGACATAAGGTTCACGCATCATCATGTCGCGCCCGACACTCGCGGCGCGGCTTGATGCAAAGCGTTGTTCTGTCACTACGGCACGTGCAGTGCCACAGACGATGTCTGTCGTCCGTGTGGGCCAATGAGGCCCGTCTCTCTTAAAAGGATGTTTCATGGAACTCATGCATGTGGTGGCGTTGGCCGTCATTCAAGGTCTGACGGAATTTCTGCCGATTTCCTCCTCCGCTCACCTGATTCTGCCCTCCCAGGTGTTCGGCTGGCCGGACCAGGGGTTGGCGTTTGATGTCGCGGTACATGTCGGTACCTTGCTGGCCGTGGTGATGGCCTTCCGCAAGGACGTCGCCAATATTCTCGCTGGCTGGTTTGGTCAGTTCAGTGGCGGCGGCACGCTGGCGGCGCGCCAGACCGAAGACAGCCGCCTGGGCTGGGCGGTGTTGCTGGCGACGCTGCCCGCCGTGATCTTCGGCGGCCTGCTGGGCGATGTGGTGGAAACGGCCGGGCGCTCGATCGCGGTGATCGGCACCACCACCATCGTCTTCGGTCTGCTGCTGTGGTGGGCGGACGTCAAGGGCACACGCACGCGTGATCTGGCGACGCTGACGCTCAAGGGCGCGTTGATCATCGGCCTGTTCCAGGCACTGGCCCTGATTCCCGGCACCTCGCGTTCGGGCATCACTATCACTGCCGCGCTGCTGCTGGGCTTCGAGCGTCAGAGCGCCGCGCGCTTCTCCTTCCTGCTGTCGATTCCGCTGATCGTCGCGGCCGGCCTGCTCAAGGGCCTGGAGCTGATCGAGACCGGCAGTGAGGCCCAGTTGTTCGATGTCGCCCTCGGCGTGGTGCTGTCCTTCGTCTCCGCGCTGGTGTGCATCAAGCTGTTCCTCAAGGCCATCGACAGCATCGGCATGTTGCCCTTCGTCATCTACCGCCTGCTGCTGGGCATGATGCTGTTCGGCATGCTGTTGCTGCTGTAAGCCATGCGCGCGATGACGTAAGCTTGTCCACTTACGGCGTCGCTCTTGCGGCGCCGTCGGCGTTTGTCAGCCTGATCGCATGCCATGCGAGTTTTCCTTTCCCTGCGTTCACCGTTTCTCTTCACCGTTTCTCATAGAGCCCATCCATGCTGCCACCCGAAGACTCCCTCGCTGCCCATGATGCAGCGGCCGATGCCGCTCCCGTGATCGCCATTGCCCGTTCACGTCTGCAGGCACGCCCGGAACTCGCCATGCTGGCGGCGCATTTCGGTATCGCGCTGCGGGAAGATGACGAGATGCCGGCGCTCAGACTTGAGGTGGCGCTGGACGAGCAGGGCGCCCCGCGCCTGGTGATCGCCGGAGACGAGCGCGAATACGGCAAGCCGTTGTGCGTCGATTTCGTCGCCGGTCGTGCCGATCATCGCCGTCGTTTCGGTGGGGGGCGCAACCAGCTGATCGCACGCGCCTGTGGCCTGAATCGTGGCGCACTGCCGAGCATCGTCGATGCCACCGCAGGGCTCGGGCGTGATGCCTTCGTGCTGGCGAGTCTCGGGGCGCCGGTATTGATGATCGAACGCGTGGCAGCCACGGCGGCGATCCTGGTCGATGGCCTCACCCGGGCACAGGGCTGTGCGGACGACGAGATTCGCCAGATCGCGCTGCGCATGCAGGCGCTGCACGGTGATGCCACGCGGGAGCTTGGGGCGCTGGTAGCGCAGTGGGATCAGCCACCTCAGGTGGTGCATCTCGACCCGATGTACCCGCACCGTGACAAGTCGGCCCTGGTCAAGAAGGAGATGCGTGTCTTCCGAGCTCTGGCCGGTGATGATGCGGATGCCCCGGCGCTGCTTGAGGCAGCGCTGGAAGTCGCGACGCATCGCGTGGTGGTCAAGCGGCCGCGTAAGGCGGAGCCGATCGGCGGGCTCGCGCCGAGTCATGTGGTGGAGGAGAAGACCAGTCGCTACGACGTCTATGTGAAGCAGGCGCTGCGCTGATAGCTGATAGCTGATAGCGCTGATGCCTGACGATGGCGGTCCCAGCGCGCTCTCCCGCCAAACGAAAAAGCCCCCGCTCGCGATCTGATCGCGGCGGGGGCTTTTTTGAATCAAGGGGCCTCGGCCCTTCATCTCATTCGCGCCGAGAGGAGGCGTCGGGCGCCTTGTGGTCTGCTGGCATGGGGTCGTCAGCGGCCTCGCTGTCGTCGAGGGCTGGATGCTTCTCCTCGGCCATGCCTTCAGTCGGGGCGTTGTTCTCGGTCTCGTTCTCGCTGTCGCGAAGGCGCACATGCTGCAGGCGATGGCGCAGGGCGGGATCGAACAGATCGCGGCCGTGCACCTGCAGGTCTTCCAGCGCATCGCCGAAGCATAGCTGGCCGCTCTCCAGCCAGATGAAATCCAGTTCCAGCAGGGTATCGAGCAGGCCGCTGAACAGACGCTTGTCGAAGAACTCCGGCGCATTGAGGCCCGACAGCAGGGTCAGGCGTTCGGCCAGGGCGCCGGAATGGCTCTCGAGAGACTCGCGGTCCAGCGTGCCGCTGCCGTGCTGCAACAGGGCGGCGATCAACAGATAGCCGCGTTCCAGCGTCGGTTGTACCGGCTGAGCCAGCAGGCGCAGCTGCTCGGAAGGCTCCTGGCTGGCCACCGGACGTGACCAGCGCTCCGGTGTGTCGCCAGTCGCCGCTTGATGCTCCAGCAGACCTTCCTCGCTCATCAGAGCCAGCGTGGCGGCGATATCCGCCTTCAGCTCAGGGGCCTCGGGGACGAACAGCTCGCGCACCAGCAGCGGCCAGGCGGGACTGATCTGGTCTTCCAGTGCCTCGAGGGTGTACTGGGCCGTATTGCGGAAGGCGAAGGCGATCAGCGCCGGCAGCGCCAGCAGGTGCAGCACGTTGTTGCGATACCAGGTCAGCAGACTGGCCTGCTCCGGGGTGGCGATCACCAGCTCGCCAAGGCTCTGCGGACGCAGGGTGACCAGCCCCAGATGCGCGCAGTGTGCGACCCACTCATCCGGCGTGCCCTCGGGCAGGCTGTGGTCATGGCGACCCGGCAGCTTGTCGGCCAGACGCACCAGCATCGCCAGCTGGCGTTGCAGCAGGCTGGCCTCGATGGCGTGGTGGGCGGTGGACAGCAGCACCAGCGCCGTCAGCGAGACCGGGTTGAGCGCTGCAGCGGCATTGATGCGCGTGGCGATCTCATGCCCCAGTTGCGGCACCGCCTGGGTCAGCCATTCTGGTCGGCGCTGATGACGGCTGGCCTTCCAGTCAGGCGCGGTCTGATCCAGCCATTCGCCCAGCTTGAGCGGCTCACCGATGTTCAGGTAGACCTTGCCGAAGGGCTGCTTGAGCTGGCCGAGCACGCGGATGAGGTCCAGCGGTGATTCCTTCTTCTTGCTGGCTCCCGACAGTTCGCGCTGATAGCTCAGGCTCTCGAAGACTTTCTCGTAGCCGATGTAGACCGGCACGAAGGCCACTTCGCGGTGTGTATCCCGCAGGAAGGAGCGCAGGGTCATCGCCAGCATGCCCGGGCGCGGAGGCAGCATGCGGCCGGTGCGTGAACGGCCACCCTCGATGAAGTATTCCAGCGGATGGCCGCGGGTGATCAGCTGATGCACGTACTCGTCGAAGACGGTGGCGTACAGGCGATTGCCGCGGAAGCTTCTGCGCAGGAAGAAGGCACCGCCACGGCGCAGGATCGGGCCGATGATCGGCATGTCGAGATTCTTGCCCGCCGCGACGTGGGGCGTCATCAGGCCCTCGTGGAACAGCACGTAGGACAGCAGCAGGTAGTCGATATGGCTGCGATGACAGGGCACGTAGATCAGCTCGCAGTCGCCGGCGATGGCCTTGACCTGCGACATGCCACGCACCTCGACGCCGTCGTAGAGCTTGTGCCACAGCCGCTTGAGGGCATGCGCCAGAAAGCGCTGTACCGGATAGCCCATGTTTGAGGCGATCTCGCGACCATACTGCAGGGCGCGCTTCTCCAGACGTGCCGGTGGTTGATTCTGCTCGCGTGCCAGCTCGCTGATCACGTCCTGCACGGCGGGTGCCTTCTGCAGGTTGCGAATCATGGTGTGGCGGTGGGAGAGGTCTGGCCCCAGCAGGCGGGTACGCACGCGCCGGAAATGCACACGCAACAGGCGCGAGATGCGGCGGTGCGCCAGCGCCGAGTCCTGCGGGCCTTCCCTGAGCGCTTCATGCAGCTTGAGTGGTTGTCCGAAATGCACATCCACCGAGCGGCCATGGGCCAGAATCGCGATGGCGCGGCGCAACACGCCCGTCACCCGCCAGCTATCGGCGGAGATGAACTTCCAGAAGCCGAATTCCTTGCCCGGGGCGCGTCCCCAGAACACGCTGACCGGCACCAGCTGCACCTCGACATCACTCGGGGCATCTTCCAGTGCGGCGATCAACTTCTCGAGCCGGCGAGACAGCAGACGCCTGTCGCTGCGCGAGCGTCGCAGCAGACGAAGACGAGAGTGCCTCAGTCGCAGGTCGCCTATGCTCAGAGACAGGGTCGGAGAGGGCAGGCCGCGCGCCTCGCACAGCTGCTCGACCACCAGCTCGTCGGACAGCGCCTGGTACGGGAAGACGTAGACCACCGGCAATGTCGGATCGAGATTCAGGGCGCTATGGTCCAACGCATTGATGTCGGGCTCCACCGCACGCAGCTCCACCCACTTGTCCAGCAGGCGGCGACTGACATTGCGCAACGGGCGCAAGACTAAGGTGACTGGCGACATGGTGAGGCTCTCGAAGGTGTGGACAAGGACGGACTACCGGGAACGACAATCTGTCGGCGTTCACGAATAAAGCATCGGGACGATGAATGAGGGTTGATTGCGACGTTTTCATGGTCTGGCTGGTAGTGCTCAGCGCGAGCATGATATTGAACATTATACGCATTCTGCCCGCAGACGCCGTGGCAGGGTACGTAATGACACAGCGCACAGTGGCAGCATCTGGCGGTGCATCGTCATGAGCACCGACATGGGCATCGTGCCGTGCAGGGGAATGACGGGAGGCAAGGCATGCTGGGGATGTGGCGATCAGGCAATCGATTCACCTTGCTGCCGGAAGGCGCGCGTTTTCTGCCCAGCATGCTGGAGGCAGTGGAGTCCGCGCGCCATTCCATTCTGCTGGAGCTGTATCTGGCCGAGAGCGGCCACCTCAGTCGCGTACTGATCGATGCCCTATGTGGCGCGCGCCGCCGCGGCGTGACGGTGCTGGTGCTGCTGGATGGCTTCGGCTCGCTGGGCCTTGAGGAAGCTGACCGCCAGCGCATGATCGAGGCGGACATCCAGCTGCGGATCTACAATCCGCTCTCCTGGTGGCGGCTGGGGCGCAATCTGACACGTGACCATCGCAAGCTTTTGGTGGTCGACGGGGAGGTGGGGTTTACCGGCGGCTTCGGTGCGGTGGATGTCTTCGCCGAAGCCTGGTCGGAAGTCGCGATACGCATCGAAGGGCCGTGCATCAGTGACTGGGTGCGCCTGTTCGCACGCGTGTGGGACTCCGCGGCCAGTCGTGGCCATGGCAGCCGACTGGCGGTGCGCAGCATCAATGTGCGTGCGTGCCGGGTCGAGGGCTATCTGAGCATGCGTGGGCGGGTGGTCTGGGGGCATGGTTTCCGCTATCAGGCCATCCGTCATTCCCTGCAGCATCAGGCCAGCAGCTCACGCAAGCGGCTGTGGATCTGCACGCCATACTTCGTGCCGACCTTCAGCATGCGGCGGCGTCTCAAGCGTGCGGCGCGCCGGGGTGTCGATGTCCGGTTGCTGATCGCCGGCCAATATCATGATCACCCGGGCGTGCGCTCGGCGGGACAACGCTTCTATGCCGGGCTGCTCAAGGCGGGCGTGCGCATCCATGAATTCCAGCCACGCTTTCTGCACGCCAAGTTCTCGCTGGCGGATGATTGGGTGACGCTGGGATCGTGCAACTTCGATCATTGGAGCCTGCAGTGGAATCTGGAGGCCAATCAGGAGGTACAGGACCATCGCTTCGCCGCCGACGTCGCCACGCTGTTCGAGCATCACTTCGCCCACAGTGTCGAGATCACCCAGGCTGCCTGGCAGCGTCGGCCGCTGATGCAGCGCTGTCGCGAGTGGGGCTATGGCACCCTGGATAGCCTGGTGACGCGGCTGCGCTGACCGGCTCTCAGCCGTTCCAACAGGCGCGGCTGCGTGGAACCAAAACGACGGACGACCCATGAGGCCGCCCGGCGTTGTCGTTTTCAAGGCTGCATGGCGAAAAGCACCATGGCGGGCTCAGCGTTTCTTGCCGCCGCCCTTGCCACCGTTCTTGTTGCCACCCTTGCCAGCGCCCTTGTTGCCGGCATGCTTGCTACGCGGAATACCGGCTGCGCCCGGTGCGGCGGATCCCTTGCGACGCGGCGACGGCTTGGGGCTCTCCGGCGGGACACGGTAGAGCAGGTAGAGATCCAGCAGCAGTTCCGGCAGCTGGTTGACGAAGCGCTGGGCACCGATCGGGTCGGCAATCAGTTCGCCGATTTCCGGGTCTTCATCGTCGAACACGCCGGAGATGGCCATGAACGGCAGCAGCAGTTCGGCGGCCGCCTCTTCCTGGGAGCCGAACCAGGCCTCCTCGTCCATGAACACGCCTTCCATGAAGCCGGCACACCAGTCGCCGATCGGCGTCTCGACCGGGTCGGCACCGCCCAGCTCCAGCTCGAACAGCAGTTCCGGCAGCACGCCGTGCTCGAGGGCATCGATGGCGTTGGCGCGCATCTGCTCGAACAGGGAGACGACTTCCGCTTCCTGCTGCGGGCTTTCATAGCTTGGCTGTCCCTGGAAGAGTTCCGGCAGCCACAGGCTGGAGGGCACTTCGCGCGGCGCGATGGCCAGTGCCAGCATGAAGCCATGCGCACTGATGATATCGAGAGCTTCCGGGCCGACGATGTCGGACTCGAGGAATTCGTCGAGGATGTCGAGGGATTCATCATCCAGCAGCGGCTGGGTCTGGACAGGCTCGGCCATGGGGGAGTCTCACGTGCGATAAGGGGAGAAGTCGAACAGTGCCACCAGACTACCGGGGTGAACCAAGGGGAGCCGGGCAGGCGTGAATGGCGCTAGTGTATCATTTCACGCCTCGAGGAGTGGTACGCTCGCTCGTCATCAGCTCATCCGTTCCTTCGCCCTGCTGTCTGGTCATCGTGTCATGTCATCATCCACTCGTCGTGTCGTCAGCCGTTACCGCTTTGCGCCCGATCATGCCCTGGCCTGCCTGGGGGAGACCCCCGCGACGCCGCTGCCGCTGGCCGATGCCGCCGCGCTCGAGGCGCTGACGGCGCCTGCCCTGCACGCGACGCTGGAGGCGCAGGTACTGGCATGTCTGGCACGCGCGCGTGTCCTGTTCCCAGAGCTGCGCATGCCATCGGTCTCCTGCCGCCTCAAGGGGCGCACGGCGGGCACGGCGGATTCGGCGCGCCAGCGGCTGCGCTTCAATTGGCAACTGCTCAGCGAGAACCGCCATCACTTCCTCAGCCAGACCGTCCCCCACGAGGTCGCGCACTGGGTGGTGATGGAGGTGGTCGAGCGCGCCGGCAAGACGCGTGTCAAACCGCATGGCCCCGAGTGGCAGCAGGTGATGACCAACCTCTACGGCATCCCGCCGGAGGTGACGCATCGCATGGATGTCTCGACTGCCAGCCCGACGCCCTGGGCCTATGGTTGTGGCTGCGATACCGCGCACTATTTCAGCTCGCGACGCCATGCCAATGCCCAGCGCGGTCATCGCTATCGCTGTCGACGCTGTGGCCAGGAATTGAGCGGGCCATTGAATGACCCGGCGCGCGATGCGTCGACTGCGCGTTGACGCGCATTTCGCTCGCCAGGGCGTCATTGCAAAGTGCGAGACGTGCCAGTAGGTGTCTTTTCAGGCGGTTTCTGTCCTCCGAACGTCGCTGTGACCTTGGTGTAATTTGTTGATAAACAGTTGAAATAATTAACAAAAATTTATCTACCAAGGTCTAGTGTGTGGCCCCCCCATGCTTGGGTTTAAGCTGAAATGGACTTGCCTCGGCTCGCTTGCGCTTCACGCATGCCGCGTGGGACAGCGAGTCGCCAGCCAACCCGTCAGAGGTCACTCCACATGAGCGAACATGCCAAGGTTCATCCGGTCACTCCCGATGTCGCCGCCCACGCCTGGGCAGACCGCGAGCGTTATCAGGTCATGTATCAGCAGTCCGTCGAGGCGCCGGAGACATTCTGGGCTGAGCAGGCCCAGTCACTGGACTGGTTCGATGCGCCATCGGTGATCCGCAATACCAACTTCGGTCCCGGTGATGTCGATGTGCGCTGGTTCGAGGACGGCAAGCTCAACGTGGCGCACAACTGTCTCGATCGCCATCTGGCCGAGCGTGGCGATCAGGTCGCCATCATCTGGGAAGGGGATGACCCGAACGAGTCCCAGTCGATCACCTATCGCGAGCTGCACGCGCGTGTCAGCCAGTTTGCCAATGGCCTCAAGGAACTGGGCGTCAAGCGGGGCGATGTGGTCACGCTGTACATGCCGATGATTCCCGAAGCCGCGATGGCGATGCTGGCCTGTACGCGCATCGGTGCCGTGCACTCGGTGGTGTTCGGTGGCTTCTCGCCGGACGCGCTGGCGGGGCGTATCGTCGATTCCAGCTCGCGCATCGTGATCACCGCCGATGAGTCTCTGCGGGGTGGCAAGCGCGTACCGCTCAAGGAGAACGTCGATGAGGCGCTGGAGCGTGATGGCACCGACTGTGTCGACCACGTGCTGGTGGTGCGGCGTACTGGCGGTGAGGTGAGCTGGGGCAGTCGCGATGCCTGGTTCCATGAGCTGGTGGACCGCCAGTCCAGTGATTGCCCGGCCGAAGCGATGGGCGCGGAAGACCCGCTGTTCATCCTCTACACCTCCGGTTCCACCGGCACGCCCAAGGGTCTGAAGCACACTACGGGTGGTTATCTGCTCTATGCCGCGATGACCCATCGTTACGTGTTCGATTATCACGATGGCGATATCTACTGGTGCACGGCGGATGTCGGCTGGGTGACGGGCCACAGCTACATCGTCTACGGACCGCTGGCCAATGGCGCGACCACGCTGATGTTCGAGGGCGTGCCCAGCTATCCGACCCACGGGCGCATCGGCGAGATCGTCGACAAGCACCAGGTCAACATTCTCTATACCGCCCCGACCGCCGTGCGCGCGCTGATGGCACACGGTGACAGCGTGATGGACTCAAGCTCGCGCACGAGCCTGCGGCTGCTCGGCTCGGTGGGCGAGCCGATCAACCCCGAGGCCTGGGAGTGGTTCCACCGCGTGATCGGCAATGGCAATTGCCCGCTGGTGGACACCTGGTGGCAGACCGAGACCGGCGGCATCATGATCGCGCCGCTGCCGGGCGCGACCGATCTCAAGCCTGGCTCCGCCACGCTGCCGTTCTTCGGTGTGCAGCCGGCGCTGGTGGACAACGAGGGCAATATCCTCGAGGGAGCGACCGAAGGCAACCTGGTGATTCTCGACAGTTGGCCGGGGCAGGCACGCTCGATCTGGGGCAATCACGAACGCTACGTGCAGACCTACTTCTCCACCTATGCGGGCATGTACTTCACCGGCGATGGCTGTCGTCGTGACGAGGAGGGTTACTACTGGATCACCGGACGCGTGGATGATGTGCTCAACGTCTCTGGCCACCGCATGGGCACCGCCGAGATCGAGTCCTCGCTGGTGGCGCATGAGGCGGTCGCGGAGGCGGCGGTGGTGGGTTATCCGCACGACATCAAGGGCCAGGGCATCTACATCTACGTGACGCTCAACGACGGCATCGAAGCCAGTGATGAGCTCAAGAAGACGCTGACCCAGTGGGTGCGCAAGGACATCGGCCCGATCGCCTCGCCGGATGTCATCCAGTGGGCGCCGGGGCTGCCCAAGACGCGTTCCGGCAAGATCATGCGCCGCATTCTCAGGAAGATCGCCGCCAACGAGACGGACGGCCTCGGCGATACCTCGACCCTGGCGGACCCGTCAGTGGTGGATGACCTGATCGAGCAGCGCGCCAACCGCTGAACGCGTCGGGTGACGGTCATCGAGGCCTGACAAGACACGCAGCGACAGCGAAGCGCGGGAGCCTGGCTCCCGCGCTTTTTTGTGCGCGTCTGTCTATTCACGTCTGCCTGTGGGGATCGGCCAGTTCACTTTCATAGCCCGCGCTTTTGCGCCGTGCGAGACGTGAAAGGTTGGCCATCTGGGAGGCGCTGGCTTGATAATGACGCGGCAGCGCATGTGTCAGCGGAGGCCGTTCGCGCCTCGCTGCGCATTTCCCCCATCAATTCAAGATCAAGGCCGCCCCCATGTCAGCAGGCAAGTCGGATGCATCCTGCCCCGCCTCTCAGCCAGCCAGTTCTCCCGCCGCGTCGTCATCCCATGAGGGCGAGAATCGTCCTCGCGCCGTCGTCCTGATGTGCCTGTCGGCGATCTCGTTCGCGCTGATGGGGGCGATGGTCAAGCTGAGCGGCGATCTGCCGCTGTTCGAGAAGGTCTTCGTGCGCAACCTGGTCAGTCTCGGCGTGGCGGTGGTGATGGTGCGCATGGCGGGCGCGCGTCTGCTGGGCCATTGGCATCACCAGCCGATGCTGATGGCGCGGTCACTGATCGGGCTTGGCGGCGTGATGAGTTTCTTCTACGCCATCGATCACCTGCTGCTGGCAGATGCGACTATTCTGAATAAGCTATCACCGTTCTTCGTCAGCCTGTTCGCCGGCCTCTTCCTGGCCGAGCGCCTTGGTGGCTGGCGGCTGGTCGGCATGCTGGTGGCCTTCTCCGGCGCGGCGCTGGTCATCAAGCCGCAACTGGCATTTGCCGAGGGCGGCGTGGAGGCATTGTTGCCCGCCATGGTCGGGTTGGGTTCGGCAATGCTGGCGGGAGCGGCCTATACGCTCATCCGTGCGATGAGAGGGCGCGAGGCCTCGGCGACCATCGTGCTGCATTTCTCGCTGGTCTCCAGCGTGGTGACATTGGTGCCGATGTTGATGAATCCGGTGATGCCGAGCGGTCCTCAGGCGCTGGCCTTGCTGGGTATCGGCATCTTTGCCGCCGGCGGTCAGATTCTGATGACCACCGCCTATCGCCTTGCACCGGCGGGGGAAGTGTCGATCTATTCCTATCTGACCATCGTGTTTTCGGCGTTGGCGGGCTGGGCCATCTGGGGGGAGGTGCCGGATATCGCCAGTCTGATCGGCTTCGTGCTGATTGCCGGTGTCGCACTGATCGGCTGGCATGCCAGTCGCGTTGCGGGTAGGGTTGTCTGACTCACCATCCCCAGGATGCTGTCAGAATCAGCGCACGGATTGTTCGCTCGCCGGGCATCAATCCGTGCGATACTCGTGTTCCCCGAGCGAAACATCAGTACATCTTCCGATGGTGGGCTGCTTTGTTAAACGCACGTTTTATGGGGTAACATGCCAGAAAATAACGGCGATTGTTGACCGGCCAGGAAGGTCGGTGATGATCACCATCGGGGTTTTGGAGGAGACTCAATGGCCTTTGCCCAGAAGTTCATCGTTGCAGACGATCACCCGCTCTTTCGTGCCGCACTGACCCAGGCGCTTAGACAAGTCGCCTCTCAGGCGGAGATCGTCGAGGCTGACAGCATGGAAGCGACCAACGAAGTCGTTGCCCGCCATCCCGATGCCGACCTGATCCTGTTGGACCTGCACATGCCGGGAGCCCACGGCTTCTCCGGTCTGATCCAGTTGCGTGGCCAGACACCGGACATCCCGGTGGCGGTCGTGTCCGGTAGCGAGGAGCCTTACGTGGTGCGCCGCGCCATCGATTATGGCGCCTCCGGCTTCATTCCCAAGTCCGCCAGCCTGGATGTCATCGCCGAAGCCATCGGCGAGATCCTCGAAGGTGAGGTCTGGCTGCCGACGGACATCGCCGAGGCCATGGGCGAGTCTTCCGAAGATGAATCGCGCTTCGCCGAGGCGATCGCGTCACTGACGCCGCAGCAGTTCCGCGTGCTCAACATGCTGACGGAAGGTCTGCTCAACAAGCAGATCGCCTATGAGCTGAATGTGTCCGAGGCCACCATCAAGGCCCACGTGACCGCCATTCTGCGCAAGCTGGGCGTGCATTCGCGCACCCAGGCCGTCATCGCGGCCCAGCGTCTGGAAGTCGAGCCGCCGAAAGTCCGCTCCTGATCCTGCGTCAGTGCTTGAGCTGAGGCTCTTCACGAGAGTCGCGCCTTCAAGCCACAAAAAGCCCGCCCTGTCGCTGACAGGGCGGGCTTTTTGCGTCATGGATGAAAGGGCTAGAAGGCTAAAGAGCTAAAGGGTGAAAGAGCTGAAGGTCGAAAGAGCGACAGGCCAGCCCACCTGATCAGGGGGCTGGGGCATCCGTCGCGGCGTCGGGGGCATCGCTCGCGCCACTGGTGTGCTTCTCGGCGCGGTTGGCCTGCAGGGTGCGCGTCAGAAGCGCACGCAGCGCGGCGGGTCGCACCGGCTTGAGCAGCAGATGATAGCCCGCACGGCGCACTTCCTCGGCGACCTCATCGGTGCGGTCGGCGGTGATCACGATGCCCGGCACCGAGCCCGCCAGACGTTCATCCAGCGCGTCCAGCGCCATCAGGCCAGTCACCTCGTTGTCGAGGTGGTAGTCGGCGAGGATGGCATCCGGATCACCATCCAGGTTGCGGATCACCGACTTGGCGCCGCCGATCGAGGTCGCCGTGAACACCTCGCACCCCCAGCCGGACAACATCGCCTTCATGCCCTCGAGAATCAGGCTCTCGTTGTCGATGCACAGGACGCGAGTGCCGGTCAGCTTGTTGCCGGCGCGCTTGCGAGCCGGGATGGCATCCGGCAGCTCGGCCGCCGGCAGCTCCTTGCTGATCGGCACGCTGACGGCGAAGACGGTGCCGATGCCGACCCAGCTGCGCACCGTGATCGGGTGGTCGAGCACCCGGCTCATGCGTTCGGCGATCGACAGTCCCAGGCCGAGGCCCTTCTCGCTCTCCTTGTGACGCTCGGTCTGATCGAGACGCCGGAATTCCTGGAAGATCTCGGTCAGCTTCGACTCGGGAATACCGGGTCCGGTGTCCCAGACCTCGATGCGAATGCGATCACCCAGGCGGCGACAGCCCAGCAGCACATGGCCCTGGCGGGTATAGCGCACCGCGTTGGAAAGGAAGTTCTGCACGATGCGTCTGAGCATCTGGCCGTCGGAATCCACCGCCAGCTGCGTCATCACCACTTTCAGGTCCAGCCCGCGGTCTTCCGCCATCACCTCGAACTCGGCCTTGAGCGGCTTGAGGATGTCGGAGAGGCGGAACACGCTGCGGCGTGGTGCCAGCGCCCCGGCATCCAGCTTGGAGATGTCGAGCAGGGTGCTGAGCAGTTCCTCGGCGGCCTGCAGCGAGTTGTCGATGTGGTTGGTGGTGGTCTTCATCTCGCCTTCGACCTGCTGGGCGAGGGCGGAGGTGAACAGACGCGCCGCATTCAGTGGCTGCAGCAGGTCGTGGCTGGCCGCGGCCAGGAAGCGTGTCTTGGAGGCGTTGGCATCCTCGGCCAGCTGCTTGGCCTGACGCAGTGCCTGCTCGGCCTCGGCGCGCACGCGGTTCTCGGTGCGCAGGGCCTCGTTGACCTGCGACAGTTCCTGGGTACGCACGCGCACGCGCTCCTCCAGGTTCTCGTTGGTCTCCTTGAGGGCGATTTCCGCCAGGCGTCGCTCGGTGATGTCCTGATAGAGCGCAAAGAAGCCGAGGATGTTGCCCTTGGTGCTGAAGTGCGGCGTATAGGTGACCAGCATGTAGCGCACGCCGCCTTCCGGGGCTTCCAGCGAGATCTCGAAGGAGACGCGCTCACCGGACAGCGCGCGCGTCATCCACGGTGCGCGCTGGCGATAGATGTCTTCCGGCATCGCCTCTTCGGCGGGCTCGCCGATCACGGCGGTACGGTCGATGCCCATCACCGCTTCATAGGCACGGTTGGTGAAGAGGTAGCGACACTCCTTGTCGAAGTAGGCGATCAGCGCCGGCACGTTGTCGGTGTAGATGCGGATGTTGTTTTCCGAGCGGATCAACGCCTCTTCGGTGCGCTTCTGCTGGGTGATGTCCTGATAGGTGTAGACGAAGCCGCCACCAGGCATCGGGTTGCCCTGGATCTCCATCACGCTGTCATCCTGGCGATAGCGCACGTAGCGGTGCGGCTCGCCGTTGCGGATGGCATCCAGCAGCTGGTCGACGTGCTCTTCGGGGTCGCCCGGGCCGTATTCGCCGTTGTGGGCGTTGTAGCGGAAGATGCGATCGATGGGCGCGCCGACCCGAATCAGGTTGTCAGGGAAGCGGAACATGTCCAGGTAGCGCTGGTTCCATACCACCAGGCGCATGTGCTGGTCGACCACGCTGATGCCCTGGTGGATGTTCTCGATGGTCGCCTGCAGCAGGGCGCGGTTGAATTCGAGCACCTGCGAGGCTTCATCGACGATGGAGATGACATCCGAGATGCCGATGCCGCGACCCTGCAGCGCCGAGTTGACGACGATGCGTGCCGAGGAGGCGCCGAGCACCGAGGCCAGGAAGCGTTCGGTGAACTGGATCAGGTCGATGGAGGCGCGTGCATGCAGCTCCAGCGGCTGGCCGCTGCGGCGCGCGTAGTCCTCGAAGGCGCGCTCGACCTGCTCGTGGCTGAGGAAGCGCTCGCACAGGACGCGCAGGTCCGAGACGGAGGTGGAGCCGGTCCAGGGGCGCGAGACGCTGGTTTGACGGGTCTCGACACTGTCGACGAACAGCGAGGCCTGGATGCGCTCGACCACGCGCTGCGGCGTCATCTGCGAGACGAAGATGTAGCAGAACAGATTCAGGCCGAGCGACAGCATCACGCCGTGGGTCAGCGGGTCATTGAAGCGGAAGCCGAACAGGCCATGCGGCGACAGCCAGTCGATGCCCAGCGGCCCTTGATTGACGATTTCGGCCGGCATCAGGCCCGCCTGTGCCAGTGCCGGCACGAGCAGAGTCCAGGCCCAGACCGCGAAGCCGACATTCAGGCCGACGATGACGCCGAGACGATTGCCGCGCTTCCAGTAGAGGCCACCCATCAGCGAGGGCGCGAACTGGGCGACGGCGGCAAATGACAGCAAGCCGATGGCCGAGAGGGTGCTGTATTCGGCGATCAGCAGATAGAAGCCGTAGGCCAGCGCCAGGATCATCACGATGGTCAGGCGGCGCGCCAGCAACACGATATGGCTGTAGTCGCGGGCTTCGGTATCGAACCAGCGCAGGCGGAACAACAACGGGATGACGATCTCGTTGGAGATCATGATCGAGACCGCGACGGCGGCGACGATCACCATGCCGGTGGCGGCGGAGAAGCCGCCGATGAAGGTCAGCAGGGTCAGCCAGGTCTGGTCTGCTGCCATCGGCAGCGCCAGCACGAAGCTGTCCGGTGACACCGAACCATCGGGGAACATCGTCAGGCCCGCGGCGGCGATGGGCAGCACGAAGAAGGAGATGGCGACCAGATAGATCGGGAACATCCAGCGCGCACGTCGCGCGTCATCGTGGTGGGTGTTCTCGACCACCGCGACGTGGAACTGACGCGGCAGGCAGAAGATCGCCAGCATCGCCAGCAGCGTCTGGGCCCAGAAGCCGGTGCCGAAGGTCTGGGTCTCCAGCTGCTGTTGCAGCTCCAGATAGGTGTCGGCCTTGGTGAACAGGTCGCCCAGGCCATTGAACATGCCCCAGGTGACATAGACGCCCAGGGTCAGGAAGGCGACCAGCTTGACCAGCGATTCGAAGGCGATCGCCTGCAACAGACCGACATGGTGCTCGGTGGCGTCGGTGTGGCGGGTGCCGAACAGGATGGCGAACAGCGCCATGATCGCCGCGACATAGAAGGCGGTATCGCCCAGCCAGGCGGTCCGCGTGACATCGCTGGTGTCGGTGAGTACCTGATAGGCACTCGAGA
Source organism: Cobetia sp. cqz5-12 (assembly GCF_016495405.1). Lineage (NCBI taxonomy): Bacteria > Pseudomonadati > Pseudomonadota > Gammaproteobacteria > Oceanospirillales > Halomonadaceae > Cobetia > Cobetia sp. cqz5-12. The sequence continues at coordinate 3,570,687 of NZ_CP044522.1, read as the reverse complement.
CGGCCTTCAGCTGCAAGGCGATGTAGGGCAGGGTGCCGACCAGGGCCACCAGCGAGGCGAACACCGCCAGCGACTGCGTCTTGCCGTAGCGCGAGGCGATGAAGTCGGCGATCGAGGTGATGTTCTGGCGTTTGGCGACCCGAATCATCTTGAGCAGAATCGGCCAGAACAGCAGACAGGCCAGAATCGGCCCGATGAAGATGCTCAGATAACTCCAGCCGCTGGTCGCGGCCTGCCCGACGCTGCCGTAGAAGGTCCAGCTGGTGCAGTAGACCGCAAGCCCCAGACTGTAGACCGCTGGGCGCCGATTCGGCGACCCGTGTTTCTTGGCGTTGCGATCCCCCCGCCATGCAATCGTGAACAGCACCGCGATATATGCGAGTGCCACTGCGATCAGCCACCAACCCTGGAACATGTCGCTCTCCTCTCTGGAAGCGCCATTCTACGCAGCCCCGCCACGAGTCCCAAGCACTGTGGATGGCAGGTGCCGCGCTCCGGCAGCCATGCCGGGCATATCTCACTCTCCATTGACACGCAGATGCCTGAATCCCTGCACGCAAGACGTCGCATCTGGCGTCTGGACGATGAGCCAATCCTTCGTCATCGGCGAGTCTCCTGCGCAGAACATGTCGATCGATCCGCCCATCATTCTTCGCCCATTTGGCCAATAGACCAAGGGATTGCACCTTTAGGATATGAAGCAACCTGTTGATTTATAATGATATGTATCGGTCTTGATATTGGTTGATCAGGGCGGGCTAACATTCTCGACTAAAGTCAGCCTGCAGCGTTGCAGGGGCTTGTCTACTGTCAGATTCGAGTCGCCAAGTTTCCTGTCATGCCTGAAAAGGGACAGGAAATACCCATCAACCTCTGAGCTAGGATCATCCGCTGACGGATGATCATCGATCTCTGGATCGCCAATCACTTCATTTCGCCAATCACAATAACAATGCGAGAACACCATCATGAAGGAAGCGAATGCCAAGGCGTATTGGTCCGCCAATATCAAACTGATCATGGGCTATCTCGTGGTCTGGTTCGTGGTGTCCTATGGATGCGGGATATTGCTGGTGGACGTGTTGAACAACATCCAGTTCTTCGGTTTCAAGCTGGGCTTCTGGTTTGCGCAACAGGGAGCGATCTACTTCTTCCTCGCACTGATCATTCTGTATGCCCGTTCGATGAACAAGCTCGATGAGCGCTTCGATGTGCACGAGCAATGAGTCAGTGACACGCCGGGCGCAGGCCGCTCGTCGTGACGCGCCGTTGTGTGAATAAGAACAATATGATCGACATCGCCAAGGACACTGCCAATGGATGTTCAACTGCTGACCTATCTGTTCGTGGGCGCATCATTTGCGCTCTATATCGGGATCGCGGTGTGGTCGCGAGCCGGTTCCACCAAGGAATTCTATGTCGCCGGGGGTGGCGTTCACCCCATCGCCAACGGGGCAGCGACCGCCGCTGACTGGATGTCGGCGGCCTCGTTCATCTCGATGGCGGGCATCATCGCCTATGTCGGCTATGACGCCTCCGTCTACCTGATGGGCTGGACCGGTGGCTACGTCCTGCTGGCCATGCTGCTGGCGCCGTACCTGCGCAAGTTCGGCAAGTTCACGGTGCCTGACTTCGTCGGTGACCGTTACTATTCAAGCGTCGCGCGTACCGTGGCGGTGGTCTGCGTCATCTTCATTTCCTTCACCTATGTCGCCGGCCAGATGCGCGGCACCGGCATCGTCTTCGCGCGCTTCCTCGAGGTGGACGTGAATGTCGGCGTGGTGATCGGCATGGCGATCGTCTTCTTCTACGCGGTACTCGGCGGCATGAAGGGCATCACCTATACCCAGGTCGCCCAGTACTGTGTGCTGATCTTCGCCTTCCTAGTACCTGCGGTCTTCCTGTCGATCATGATGACGGGGCACGTGCTGCCGCAGACCGGCTTCGGCGGCACCCTGGTGGACGCACAAGGCAACGATACTGGCGTCTATCTGTTGCACAAGCTTGATCAGGTGGTGACCGATCTCGGCTTCCGCGAGTACACCGAGGGTTCCAAATCCACCATCGATGTCTTCTTCATCACCGCCGCGCTGATGTGCGGTACCGCTGGCCTGCCCCACGTCATCGTGCGCTTCTTCACGGTGCCGACGGTCAAGGATGCGCGTATCTCCGCCGGTTGGGCGCTGTTCTTCATCGCACTGCTCTACACCACTGCGCCGGCCGTTGGCGCCTTTGCGCGGGTGAATCTGGTCGAGACCGTCAACGAGACGGCCTATGAGGAGCTGCCGGGCTGGTTCTACAACTGGGAGAACACCGGGTTGATCGGCTGGGTCGACAAGAATGGCGATGGCATCATCCAGATGCGTGGCGGTGACCCCTTCGCGGGCAAGCCGAGCTACGAAGGCAGCGCCGACAGCCAGGCAGCACGCGGTGAGCACGGTCAGCGTCTGGTGACCAACACGCCCACCGACAACGAGAGCGAGGTCTACATCGACCGCGACATCATCGTGCTGGCCAACCCGGAGATCGGCAACCTGCCGGCATGGGTCATCGCACTGGTGGCGGCAGGTGGGGTGGCGGCAGCACTCTCGACGGCGGCCGGTCTGTTGCTGGTCATCTCGTCAGCCATCTCGCATGACCTGCTCAAGAAGACCTTCAAGCCTGATATCAGCGAGAAGCAGGAGCTGGTGGCGGCACGCATGGCGGCGGCCGTGGCCATCGTGATCGCCGGTTACTTCGGCATCAATCCGCCAGGCTTCGTGGCGCAGGTGGTGGCCTTTGCCTTCGGGCTTGCGGCGTCGAGCTTCTTCCCTGTCATCCTGCTGGGGATCTTCTCCAAGCGCATGAACAAGGAAGGTGCCATCGCGGGCATGCTGGTCGGCCTGGTGTTCACCTTCAGCTATATCGTCTACTTCAAGTTCATCTCGCCGGAACTCAACAGCGCCGAGAACTGGTTGCTGGGCGTGTCGCCGGAAGGGATCGGCTCGCTGGGCATGGTGCTCAACTTCGTCGTCGCGGTCATCGTCTGCAAGATGACCCCGCCGCCGCCCGAGCACATCCAGCATATCGTCGAGGACATTCGTGTTCCGCGCGGGGCCGGAACAGCAGTGGATCACTGATTCAGGCAGCAGGGTCTGTTCGCGAGCACGCAGCAGCGGCGCGAGCAGGCCCCCGTTTCCCGAAGCCCCGTCTTGCACCTGCAGGCGGGGCCTCGTGGTTTGAGGGCTCGTGCATCGATCAGCGGTGCGTGCGCAGAGGGGAGTCGCTGTCATGCAAGCGTCACTGGTGGATATCGCGTTCGAGGAGCCGCCGTTCAGCCTGCTGGATGAGCGTCTTCGGCAACGGCTGGCCGAAGGGGTGGACCTTCACTATTTCGAGGCGCTGGCGCAGCCGCTGGTGCCGGGGGCCGTCGGTGAGGCGGTCTACATCATTCACAAGGGCGAGGTGGCGGAACTGGCCGCCGATTCGGCACTGCCGGACGCCGCCATGCTCGGCAAGGCACAGCGCGAGGGACTGGATGCCTGGGTCAGCCTGCGCATCGGTCATTACACCGCGGGGGACCTGTTCGGGGCGCTGACGCTGCTCAATGGCCATTGCCGTACCCGCTTCGTCTGCGAGCAGGAGACGCTGTGCTACCAGCTGCCCGCAAAGCTGTTCTTCTCGTTGTGCGAGGAGTGTCCTGCCTTCGGTGAGTACTTCCAGCACAGCCTGAGTGACAAGGCGCGGCTGCTGGCGGCGCAGCGTGATACCCGTCAGGGCGCGAGTCGCGACCAGGCGGGCTTCATGCTGGCGCGGGTGATGGACTGCATGCGTCCGCCGCTCAAGCTGGCGGCCAGCGCCAGTATCGAGCAGGGCGTCAAGGCCATGCAGACGGCGGGGGCGGACAGCCTGATCATCACTGTCGAGGGGCGTCAGGGCGTGGTGACACGCACGGACCTGCTCAATGCGCTGGTGATTCAGGGCTTGGCGCCCAGCCATCCGCTCGCCTCGCTGGGCAGTTTTGCGCTGGTGGCGGTCACGGCGGAGGAGTATCTGTTCCAGGCGCTGGTGCAGATGACCCGCCACCGGGTCGCGCGAGTCGTGGTCAAGGAGCGCCTGACGCCTGACGCGGCGGTCGTCGGGGTCATCGAGCTGACCGACGTGCTGGGGTTCTTCTCCAATCGCAGTCAGCTGGTGAGTCTCGAGATCGAGCGCGCCTCTGACATGGCGGCGCTTGAGCAGGCCAGTGCGCGTCTGCCGGAAATGGTCAGAGCGCTGGCGATGCAGGGGGTGCACATGCGCCATGCCATGGCGCTGTTGAGTGCGCTCAACGGGCGTCTGATCGAGCGCACCTTCGCCATGCTGGTGGAGGAGGAGCACCGAGCCTCGAGTTGCCTGATGCTGATGGGCAGCGAAGGGCGCGGCGAACAGATCCTCAAGACCGATCAGGACAATGGGCTGATCATCGCCGATGGCCACCAGTGGCCTGAAAACGAGGACACCCTGCAGCGCTTCAGTGACGCCCTGGCGGGTCTCGGCTATCCACCATGCCCGGGCAACATCATGGTCTCCAATCCGGAGTGGGTCGCCACCGAGTCGCGCTGGCGCGGCAAGATCGCACGCTGGTGCGCCGGGCGCGATGGCGAGGCGCTGATGAATCTGGCCATCGTCTTCGATGCGCGCGCCAGCGGCGGCAATGAAACGCTGGTCGACAGCTTGCGCGGACACCTGGTGCGCCACGCCACGCGCGATGAACTGCTGCTGTCGCACTTCGCGCGCCCGGCGCTGCATTTCTCGACCCCGCTGACGCTGTTCGGCTCCTTGCGCTCGCCGCGCCACGGCATCGATATCAAGAAGGGCGGCATCTTCCCCATCGTGCATGGTGTTCGCACCATGGCGCTGGAACGTGGAGTGATGGCCACTGGCACCTTCGCGCGGCTTGAGGCGCTGGTCAGTGATGGGCGTATCGAGGCCAGCGACAGTGCCGACCTTGCCGAGGCACTGTCGCTGTTCGCCGAGTTGCGTCTGCGCCAGCAGCTGCGCCATCTGGAAGAGGATGAACATGGCGCGGCGGCTGGCGCTGGCGGGAAAAGCGACTCGCGAAAGGATGGCCAGGACACGACCGCGGCGGCGCGTGAGGCGAAGAGTCGCAACCTGATCATCACCCAGTCGCTGTCCTCGTTGGAGCGTGATCTATTGCGCGATGCCTTGAGTCGAGTCAAGGACTTCAAGCAGCGCCTGTCACATCGTTATCACCTGGAATACTGAACCGGCCTCATGGCCGAGGGGAGGTGGCATGTTCGAACAACTGAGACGCGCCAGTGATCGTCGTCGCCATGCGCAGGGCGAGTTCGCCGAACTCTTTCGTCCCTGGCATGCCGCCGAGCGGGGCGGGGAGCGTGTGGCGCTGGACTGCGAGACCACCAGTCTCGATGTCGGCCATGCCGAGCTGGTCTCGCTGGCGGCGGTGCGTTTCGATGCGCGCCATATCCATACCTCCAGCGCGTTGTCGCTCTACCTGCAATGCCCGCAAGGTCTGCAGGGCGACTCGATCCGTATCCATCGTCTGCGCGGTATCGATCTGCATGGTGGAGAAGCGCTGGGGGATGCACTACGGCAGCTGCTGGAGTTCATCGGCAATCGCCCGCTGGTGGGCTGGTGCATCGACTTCGATGTCGCGGTGATCAATCGTCACCTGCGCCCACGTTTCGGCTTTGATCTGCCCAGCCAGCGTCATGATCTCGCGCGCGATTACGCTCGGCGCTGCAAGCATGAGCAGCCGGATGCCGCCCCGGACCTGCGTTTCGAGGCGATGGCTGACGCCCTGGGCGTGCCGGTGATCGGTCGCCACAGTGCGCTGGGGGACGCCGTGACCAGTGCGCTGATGGCGCAGCGCCTGATGCAGGCACCGCTGTCGCCCTCGCTGGCCAGCCAGGCCTGAGCGGGGCCTATAGGTCAGGTATCAGAGGTCTCATCAGCCGACATCATCCTCAAGGCTATTATTCCAAGGTCTGTTGCCGGAATGTCCAATGGCCCGGCTCACTGCCTTTGTCCACACTGGCTGCCATACGACACGCCCGCTGCGGTGAGAGGTCGACTCTGATTACACGCCAGTGCACTACCGGCCAGCAGGACGGCCAAGCCATGCAGGATGCAAGACCGAGCAGCTTTGATAACCATAATGAAGCGGCGACAGCGAGCAAAGGCCATGCGTGACAAGGACCTGCTGTCAGCCAGCCTCTGTCAGGCCTGAGGACGGAATCATTCTCTTCAGGATCGTCATCACTGCGCCAGGTGATGACTGTCGGGCCCCGGGCATCTGCTCGGGGCCCGGCTTCAGATAAGGCATCCGCTCGCGATTGCCTTCCTTATGATTCAGGGGTACTTGCCCACGAGGTGCGACATGCTGATCGCGACCAATACGCTGTTGATTCTCGGCCTGGCCATCGTGCTGTTTGCCTACGGCCTCTATATTCGCCGGACACAGGACATGCGCGGTGTGCTGATGTTCTGGTCTCGCAAGCTTGCGCTCACTGCGCTTGAATTCAGACTGCAACGCTTCGGTATCCTCGTGATGCTGGGCGGGGTGGTGATCCGCTATCTGGAAGTGCTGCGTCTGTTCTAGCCTGCGCCCGTTCTAGTCTGCGCCTTTTCTAGCTTGCACGGACGTCCTGCAAGCGCCGCGCTTCCCCACGGCGCATGCCATACGCCAACGCCCGCTGACTGCGGGCGTTGGCGTATCTTGCGTCGGCGTCACGCCACCTTGCCTGACAGCTGCAGGCCACACCGCCTGAAGCATGCTGCCTCTGTGACCGTCTACTGGCCAATGCTAGACTGTGCGCCCTTCCAAACTGCCAGCCTGATGCCCCATGTTCACACCCGATAGCGAGCTTTCGTCCAGCCCCACTGATGCGGCCACTGCCAAGCGCGAACTGAACAAGTTGCAGAAGCGCCTGCGGCGCAATGTCGGTACCGCCATCACCGATTACGGCATGATCCGTGATGGTGACAAGGTGATGGTGTGCCTGTCCGGGGGCAAGGATTCCTACACCATGCTGGATATCCTGATGAACCTGCAGCGCAATGCGCCGGTGCAGTTCACGCTGGTGGCAGTGAATCTCGATCAGAAGCAGCCAGGCTTCCCGGAACATGTGCTGCCGGCATGGCTCGAGTCGGTGGGCGTCGAGTACCACATCCTCGAGCGCGACACCTATTCCATCGTCAAGGAGAAGGTGCCGGAGGGCAAGACGACCTGCGGGCTGTGCTCGCGCCTGCGTCGCGGCTCTCTATATGGCTTCGCCACCGAGATCGGTGCGACCAAGATCGCCCTCGGCCACCACCGCGACGACATCCTCGAGACGCTGTTCCTGAACATGTTCTTCGGTGGCAAGCTCAAGACGATGCCGCCCAAGCTGCTCTCTGACGACCAGCGCCATATCGTGATCCGTCCGCTGGCCTACTGCCGTGAATCGGATATCGAGGCCTATTCCAACGCCCGCGAATTCCCGATCATCCCCTGCAATCTGTGCGGCTCGCAGGAGAATCTGCAGCGTCAGGTGGTCAAGGAGATGCTGCAGGACTGGGAGAAGAAGCATCCGGGGCGTCTGGAAACCATGTTCCATGCCGTCACCTCGGTGGCGCCATCACATCTGGCAGACCGCGACCTGTTCGATTTCGCGGGCCTGGATGAGCAGCGTGACCGCTTCCAGGCCTCGCGTATCGATGCGCTGGACATGAATTCCGAGCAGGCCGACATGGCTGATGATCTGTTCGAGGCCGAGCGCCGCGTCAAGCCGCTGGCCGGCTCGGCGGCCTCGCTGGGGCATGAGCTGTAAGCCACGCGCCCCTGGCCATCGTCAGACATCATGAGCGCCACCTCGCTTGCGGGGTGGCGTTCTGCATTTCGGGCGCCAGGTTGCCATTCCGATCTTGGAGGATGTCGCACGTAGCGTGAGTCAGGGTTGAAGGCCCGCGACCATTGTCGTCTCGCTTGCTGGCGCGACAGTCCGCATGCTTTGGTCATGTCAGGTGACTGAAGGGCAGGGAGGCGGCGATGGGCAATGATGTGGACAGTGACGAGCGCGGCAATGGCCAGCAGGGCCAGCGACTGGCGACGACCGTGCTGCATGGCTTCGATGAATATCGATCACGCTTCAAGCAGATTTCCAGCGACGCGCGGCGGCGCTTCATCGAGGCCGACTGGCGTGAGGCACAGCAGGCTTCCGCCGCGCGCATCAACCTCTACGATGAGAAGGTCGCCGCCACCATGGAGCGGCTGGAGCGTGCCTTCGAGCCCGAGCGCCTGTGCGAGTGCACCCTGTGGGGCGAGGCCAAGCGGCAGTACATGGCGCTGATCGATCAACGCCTCGACTACAAGCTGGCCGAGACCTTCTACAACTCCATCTTCTGCAGCGTGTTTTCCCATCGCCACATCCGCGATGACTGGATGTTCGTCTCGCCATCCCGCCAGGGGCCGGCACGCCATTCCGGCTTGAGCATCAGCCATCGTGTGTCGGTCGAGGGTGACTGGGCAGGGGCACTCGAATCCGTGCTCGACGAGGCGCCGCTGGGGATCGCCTTCGAGCACCAGGGGCGCGATGTGACGCTGGGCGCCGAGATGTTGCTCGCGACGCTGCCTGAGGCGGTGCGCGATGCGCCGGACGCCGCCTTCGAGATGCTGCGCAGCGTCTTCTATCGCAACAAGGGGGCCTATCTGGTCGGGCGCATCGAGGGTGGCGGCCAGACCCTGCCACTGGTGTTGCCGGTGCTGCATACCGAGCGCGATGGTGTCTATCTGGATACCGTGATCATCGAGCCGGAAGAGGTCTCGATCATCTTCTCCTTCACGCGGGCCTATTTTCAGGTCGAGATCGAAGTGCCCGGCGAGGTGGTCGGGTTCCTGCAGACCCTGATGCCCGAGAAGCCCATCGGCGAGCTGTACGCCGCCATCGGCTTCTACAAGCATGGCAAGACCGAGCTGTTCCGCGGCCTCAACCAGCATGTGGCGAGTCGCTCCGATCAGTTCATCATCGCGCCCGGCGTGCGCGGCATGGTGATGGCGGTCTTCGTGCTGCCCAGTTACCGGCTGGTGTTCAAGCTGATCAAGGACCGCTTCGCCCCCGGCAAGGACATGAGTCGTGATCAGGTGCGCGAGAAGTACCGTCTGGTCAAACGCCATGATCGCGTTGGGCGACTGGCCGATACGCAGGAATTCTCGAACTTCACCGTCGGCAAGGACCACTTCGACCCGGCCTGCCTTGAAGAGCTGCTGGAGGTGTGCAGTTCCTCGATCAGCCTGCGCGGCAACAAGGTGCTGATCCGTCACTGCTATACCGAGCGCATGATGACGCCGCTCAACCTGTATCTCGAGGAGTGTGACGCCGAGGAAACCCGCGCGGTGCTCAATGACTATGGCAACGCGATCAAGCAGTTGGCTGCCGCTGACATCTTCCCCGGCGACATGTTGCTCAAGAACTTCGGCGTCACGCGCCACGGGCGGGTGGTCTTCTATGACTACGACGAGATCAGCTACCTGACCGAGTGCAACTTCCGCGAGATTCCCGAGGCACGTTACCCTGAGCAGGAACTGGCCAGCGAGCCCTGGTATTCGGTGGGGCCCAACGACATCTTCCCCGAAGAGTTCGGCCCTTTCCTGTTTGCCGACCTCCAGCTGCGCAAGCTGTTCTACGAGCTGCATCCCGAGATCTTCCAGGCCAGCTGGTGGCGTGGCCTGCAGGACGCCATCGCGCAAGGGCGCGTGATCGATGTCTATCCCTATCGCAACAAGCGGCGCTTCGGTGTCGATCGCAGTCAGGACTTCATCGATGACTGAATGTGATCGCCATGCCCGCTGTTCGATCCTGTCCAACGCCAGAGAGAGTGCTAGATGAGTGAAGGCTTCAAGGACCCCGGTGCACGTCACGGACGCCATCTGGTCGTGTTGAGTGGCGCCGGCATCAGTGCCGAGAGCGGCCTGCGCACCTTCCGCGCCGAGGATGGCCTGTGGGAAGAGCATCGTCTGGAAGACATCGCGACGCCGCAGGCCTTCCGACGTGACCCCCAGCAGGTGCTGCGCTTCTACGATGACCGCCGCACCCAGGTACGACGCGCCAGGCCCAACGCGGCCCACAAGGCGTTGGCGGAGCTTGAGCAGCACGGCTTTCGCGTCTCGGTCATCACCCAGAACATCGATGACCTCCACGAGCGAGCGGGCTCGCGCGAGGTCGTGCATCTGCATGGCGAGATTCTCAAGGCGCGCTCCAGCGTCGATCACGGCCTGCGCTATCCCTTGCCGCGTGGTGGCATTCGCCTCGGAGACCTGTGTGACAAGGGCAGTCAGCTGCGCCCGGACGTGGTGTGGTTCGGTGAGGCGGTGCCGCTCTATGCGGTCGCCGAGGAGATCGCCGCCGAGGCGGACCTGTTGTTGATCGTCGGCACCTCGCTCAAGGTCATGCCGGCGTCCAACCTCTATGCAGCAGCACCGCTGGATGCCCCCATCGTGCTGGTCGACCCGAATGCCGATGAACTGGCCGAGCCCGGCGTGCTGCCGCTGGCCGAAAGTGCCGGGCAGGCAGTACCGCGCCTTGTGCGCCATTGGTTGTATCAGGGCCACCTGGGGCTGCCTGATACGTTATGATGCGCGCCTTCAGGCCTGCCATGGGAGGCGGGCCAGCAATTTCCGGGAAATCGATGCCCCGGGCGACCGAAAAGTGAAAAGCATGTTCGAGACGCTGAATCGTTTCTTCCCCTTGTGGGCGCTGGTCTTTGCCGGCATCGCCGTGGTGGCTCCGACGCCGTTCGTGGCGCTCAAGGACACCATTCAGCCTCTGCTGGCGCTGATCATGTTCGCCATGGGCCTGACCCTGTCACGTGACGACTTCATGCGCGTGGCACGCCGACCGGGGCCCATCGCGCTGGGGCTCTTGCTGCAGTACAGCGTGATGCCGCTGGCCGCCTTCCTGATCGCGCGTCTGCTGGGGCTGGACCCGGCCCTGACGGTGGGCATGGTGCTGGTCGGCGCCACGGCAGGGGGGACCTCCTCCAACGTGATGACCTGGCTGGCTGGCGGACACGTGGCGCTATCGGTCTCGATGACCATGGCCTCGACGCTGCTCTCCATCGTGATGACGCCGCTGCTGACCTGGTGGCTGCTGGGCACCGATATCGACGTGCCGGTCAGCGGCATGCTGCTGAGCATCGCCAAGCTGGTGGTCGCCCCCATCGTGCTCGGCGTGGTCGTGCATCACTTCGCGCGTGACCTGATCCGCGAGTGGGAGTCGGCATTGGCGAGTCTGGCCATGCTGGCCATCGTGCTGATCATCGCCATCGTGGTCTCGCTCAACGTCGGGCGCCTCGCCACGCTGGGCCCGCTGGTCGCGCTGGCGGTCGTGGCACACAATGCCATCGGCCTGAGCGCCGGCTATGGCCTGTCGCGCCTGTTCGGACTGGATGAACGCACTTCGCGCACCATCGCCATCGAGGTCGGCATGCAGAATTCCGGCCTGGCGGCGTCACTGGCCAGTCAGTTCTTCTCCGCCACGGCGGCGCTGCCGGGGGCGATCTTCTCCATCTGGCACAATGTCTCGGGGTCGCTGCTGGCAGGCTACTGGAAGCGTCGCCCGCCCAAGTTCGTGACCGGCAGCAAGCACCGCTACGAGGTCTGATCCCGCGAATCGGCAGCCTGAGTCGGAACAGAAGAATGGGAGAAAGGGACGCGCATGCTAGAATGCGCGTCCCTTTTTCTTTGGTTCTGACTGCTCATCATGTGTGATTCCCGCCCCCCGCCGGCTGATGGCGACGATATCGCCGCCTGTGCGCCTCACTCTGCTTCCGCTGTCGCCTCCAGCACCGATGGCGACGCTGTGGCAATCGACACCGTCGCGCCAGGCGAAGGCAGTGGCATCACCACGCTGCCCAGTGGCGAGCCGGAGGCGTGGCACGGGCGGCACCCGCGCCGCGAGTTCAAGGCGCGCGGCAGTCAGGTGATTCGCTGTGAGGCGTGCCGCCTGCCCAGGCTCAATTGCCTGTGCCCGTATCAGGTGACTGCCGAGTCGCGGATCAAGTTCTGGCTGATCACGCATCCGCTGGAGCACTACAAGCCGACCAATACCGGACGCCTGATCACGGACGTGCTGGCGGGCACCGAGGTCTTCAGCTGGTATCGCGTCGAGCCGGACCCGCGCCTGCTGGCGCTGCTGGAAGATGAGCGCTATCAGCCCTTCATCATCTTCCCGGACGACCAGCCTGACTACGCCGATCGCGTGGTCGACGTGAACGCCATCGCCGGCGTCGGCGCCGATGTGGCGACCCATACCGCCAGCGGTGAGGCGCGCATTCCGGTGTTCATCCTGCTCGATGGCACCTGGCGTCAGGCGCGGCGCATCTTCCGCAAGAGCCCCTATCTGGACGGCCTGCCGGTATTGCCGCTGCATACTCAGCGCCTGACCCGCTATCACCTGCGCAAGCCTGCCTCCGAGGCGCACCTGTGCACGGCGGAAGTGGCGGCGGAGCTGCTGCGTCAGGCGGGGGAAGAGAACGCGGCCAGCGTGCTGGATGACTACTTCGATGCCTTCAACGATTGCTATCGTGCCAGCCGCATCCACTACGTGCTGGAGCCGACCGCGCCGATGCGCCGCCTGCTGGCGCGCCGTGACGCCACTAGCGGCGAGTCATAGTCGAAGCGCCACAACGAAACGCCCCCGTCGGAGTCCTCCGGCGGGGGCGTTTGCGTTCAAGGTGATGCTCTCGGCGCGTTGGGGGTTATCAGCGCGGCTGTCAGCGCCGCCAGAAGGCCGGCGTGAACAGCACCAGGATGGTGAAGATCTCCAGACGTCCCAGCAGCATGGCGAGAATCAGGATGCCCTTGGCGGCCCCCGGGATATCGCCATAGTGGGTCGCGACCTCACCCAGCCCCGGCCCCAGATTGTTGAGCGCCGAGCCGACCGCTGACCACGCCGTCACCTGGTCAAGCCCGGTGGCGAGCATGCCCAGCATCATCAGCACGAACAGCATCAGGTAGACGGAGAAGAAGCCCCACACCGCTTCAGCCACGCCCTCGGAGATGCGCATCTTGCCGACCTTGACTGACAGGATGGCATTGGGGTGGATCAGACGATGGATCTCGCGCACGCCCTGCTTGAGGATCAGCAGGATGCGGATGACCTTCATGCCGCCACCGGCGGACCCGGAGCAGGCGCCGATGAAGGCGGCGATGAACAGCATCATCGGCAAGACGCCCGGCCAGCCGGTGAAATCGGCGACGCCGAAGCCGGTGGTGGTGGCTACCGAGACGGCCTCGAACAGGCCGTGGCGCAGTGCCTTGCTGTCATCGTAGCTGCCGGTGAGCAGCAGGCCGGCGATGGTGACGCAGGTCAGGATCAGCAGCAGGATCAGGAAGAAGCGTGTCTCCGGATCACGCAGATAATGGCTGATGCGGCCCTCGCGCCAGGCGGCGAAGTGCAGGCCGAAGCTGATCGAGGACACCACCATGAAGAACACGCAGATCATCTCGATGCTGGCTGAATCGAAGTAGCCGATGCTGGCGTCGTGAGTCGAGAAGCCACCGACCGCGACGGTCGAGAAGCTGTGGCCCAGAGCATCGAACCAGCTCATGCCGGCCGCCCAGTAACTGGCGAAGCACACCAGCGTCAGCGCAGCGTAGATGTACCACAGCGCCTTGGCCGTCTCGGTGATGCGCGGCGTCAGCTTGGAATCCTTCAGCGGGCCGGGAATCTCGGTGCGGTAGAGCTGCATGCCGCCGATGCCGAGTGTCGGCAGGATCGCCACCGCCAGCACCACGATCCCCATGCCGCCCAGCCATTGCAGCTGCTGGCGGTAGTAGAGGATGGAGTGGGGCAGCAGATCGAGCCCCGTCATCACCGTGGCGCCGGTAGTGGTGAGCCCCGAGAACGACTCGAACATGGCATCGATGATGGTCAGGTTCGGGTCTTCGGCGAGCAGGAAGGGCAGCGAGCCGAAGGCGCCCAGCACGGTCCAGAACAGCACCGTGATCAGGAAGCCATCGCGGTTGCGCAGCTCCTTGCGGGCGTGCCGATTGGGGTAGAACAGCGCGAAACCGGTCAGCAGGGTGATGCCCATCGCCACGGCGAAGGCACTCAGGGTGTCGTCCTCGAAGACCCTCGAGATCAGCATCGGCGGCACCAGCGTCAGGCTGAACAGCATCAGCAGGATACCGAGGATGCGAGAGATCACGCGTAGACTCATGCGGCGCCTCCCCGGGAGAGGCGCAGGGTGGCGAAGCCGCCGAATGATGTTCGGGGCGGGCGCGAGCGGGGGGCGGAAGTCATGGAGGCCGGCATCAGAAGAAGGTCAACCCGACCTGGAACAGACGCTCCACCTCGCGGATGCGACGCTTGTCGACCACGAACAGGATGACGTGATCGTTGGATTCCACCACCAGGTCATGATGCGCCACCAGCACTTCCTTGCCGCGTACCACGGCACCGATGGTGGTGCCCTCCGGCAGGTTGATATCCTCGATGCGTCGGCCTACCACCTTGGAGGAGCGCTCATCGCCGTGGGCGATGGCCTCGATGGCCTCCGCCGCACCACGGCGCAGCGAGTGGACATTGACGATGTCGCCCTTGCGCACGTGGGTCAGCAGGCCGCCGATGGTTGCCTGCTGGGGCGAGATGGCGATGTCGATCTCGCCGCCCTGCACCAGGTCCACGTAGGCTGCGTTGTTGATCAGCGTCAGCACCTTCTTGGCGCCGAGTCGCTTGGCCAGCATCGACGACATGATGTTGACCTCGTCGTCGTTGGTCAGCGCGCAGAAGATGTCGCAATCCTCGATGTTCTCCTCCAGCAACAGACGCTTGGAGGTGGCGCTGCCGTGCAGGACCACGGTGCGATCGAGGCGCTCGGAGAGGTCGGTGCAACGCGCCAGCGAGTGCTCGATGATCTTGACCTGATGACTGTGCTCCAGCGTCTCGGCCAGACGCTCACCGATATGGCCGCCACCGGCGATCACCACACGGCGGAAGTTGCGATCGACGCGTCGCAGCTCGCCCATCACGGTACGGATGTCCTTGCGTGCCGCGATGAAGAAGACTTCATCATCGGCTTCGATCACGGTGTCACCGCGCGGGATGATCGGGCGGTTGCGACGATAGATGGCGGCGACGCGGGTATCCACGTTGGGCATATGGCGACGCAGGAAACCGAGCTCCTGACCGACCAGTGGCCCGCCGTAATAGGCCTTCACCGCGACCAGCTGGGCGACGCCATTGGCGAAGTCGAGTACCTGCAGGGCGCCGGGATATTCGATCAGGCGGCGGATGTGGTCCGTCACCACCTGCTCGGGGCTGATCAGCACGTCGACCGGGATGGCGTCATGCGAGAACAGGCCCTTGCGGGTCAGATAGGCGGTCGAGCGCACGCGCGCGATCTTGGTCGGCGTGTGGAACAGGCTGTGGGCGATCTGACAGGCGATCATGTTGACCTCGTCAGAGTTGGTCACCGCGATCAACATGTCGGCATCCTCGCCACCCGCCTGCCGCAGGATCTGCGGATAGCTCGCCGGCCCCGTGACCGTGCGGATGTCGAGTCGGTTGTGCAGCTCGCGCAGCCGTTCGCTGTCGGTATCCACCACCGTGATGTCATTTTCTTCATGGGCCAGGTGTTCGGCGAGCGTTCCGCCAACCTGACCTGCGCCCAGAATGATGATTTTCATGTCCGGCTCGTCCGCTGTTGCTCAGTCGGCACAGGATAAACCAGTGCCAGGACGGAAGACAGCCGCGCCCCGAGAGTCGGGGCGCGGCTGTCCGGGAATGTCAGGCGTGGCATCTCATGTCATCACGGACGTCGCGCCGACACGGCTCACCTGGCTGTGATCAGGCGCTGGCCTTGGTGATGTGGGCTAGGTAGAAGCCGTCGTGACCATTGACCTGTGGCAGCATCTGGCGGCCAGCACCGGAGACACGGCCCCAGTCGGCCTTGATGGTCTCGGCCTTGGCGTCCGGCGTCGCGGCCAGGAAGCGGTCCATCACGCGGGCGTTTTCCTGGGTGATGATGGAGCAGGTGCCGTAGACCAGGGTGCCGCCGGGCTTGAGCATGCCCCACAGATTGGCCAGTAGCTTGCCCTGCAGGCGTGCCAGATCGCCGATGTCATTCGGGCGACGCAGCAGCTTGATGTCCGGGTGACGACGGATGACGCCACTGCCGGAGCAGGGCGCGTCGAGCAGGATGACGTCGAAGGCTTCGCCGTCCCACCAGTCGCGTTCGCTGGCATCGGCACACACGACGCCGGCACCCAGCTCCAGACGCTCCAGCGTCTCTTCCACGCGCTCGAGGCGCTCGCCGTCGATGTCGATGGCGGTGGCGTCCAGGCCCGGGAAGCGCTCCAGCATGTCCGCCAGCTTGCCGCCCGGCGCGGTGCAGGCATCCAGCAGGCGCACGCCTTCACCCTCGGCGTTGATGGCCGTCACGGCCGGTGCCAGCAGCTGACCGGCCAGCTGTGCCGCTTCATCCTGCACACTGACCAGGCCTTCCTCGAAGCCCGGCAGGGCGCTGACGTCGCAGGCGCTGGTCAGGGTGATGCCGTGCTCGGCGAAGGGGCAGGCTACGCCTTCGATCTCGGCTTCCGCCAGCTGGGCGAGGTAGTCGTCGCGGCTGATGGCGGAGACATTGACGCGCAAGGTCATCGGCGCCTGGGCATTGTTGGCCTCGGCGATGGCCTGCCAGTCGTCCGGCCAGTTGCGCTGGAAGGTATCCAGCAGCCACTGGGGATGGGACAGAGCGACGGCGGGGTCCTTGTCGACCTCGGCTTCCAGCGCTTCCTGCTCACGCTGGAAACGACGCAGACAGGCGTTGAGCACGCCGGTGGCCCAGCCCTTGCCGAGGCCACGGGCGGCGCCAGCGGTCTCACCGACGGCGGCGTGCGGGGCGATGCGCATGTACAGCAGCTGATAGAGGCCGAGCAGCAGCAGGGCGTGGATGTCCTGATCCTGCGACTTGAAGGACGACTTCAGCAGCTTGCCCGCCAAGGCATCCAGACGCGGCAACTGACGGCAGACGCCGAAGCACAGTGCCTTGTAGAGGCCCTGGTCACGCCCGGCGACGCCGGACGGCAGGCTGTCCAGGTTCAGCGAGGTACGCGCGGCCAGCACCGGGGCCAGCGTGCGCGCAGCCGCGACACGCACCGCAGCGCCCGGCGAGGCCGGTGCATTGTCAGGCTTGCGACGGGCGCCGCCATGCTTGTGAGCGCCGCCCTTGCTGCGGGCCGGCGGCAGGGAGTTGCGCTTCTTGCCGTTGCCCTTGGAGGACGGGTTGTCTGACTGGCTCATGCGGAAGTCTCGGTCTGGAAATCGGTATCAGGGGCGTGATCTGCGCCGAGGACGAGGCCCTCGGGGAAGCGCGCAGCACGGGAATTGAGCAGGTCCTTGACGGACAGCGGCTTGGCGCCGGGCAACTGGGCGCGAGTGATCTCGAGCACCTCATGGCCATCGCCGCAGGCGATGCGCAGGCAATCCTTGCTGGGTGCCAGCAGGGTGCCGGGCGCCACGCAGTCGGTGAGGCGTCGCTCGCCGGTGCGGGACATCCACAGGCGCAGCGGCTCGCCCGCAAGGCGTGTCCAGGCCACCGGCCACGGATTGAAGGCGCGGATGCGCGCGTCCAGCTCGGCGGCAGGGCGGGTGAAGTCGAGTTCGGCCTCGGCCTTGGAGAGCTTGGCGGCGTAGGTCACGCCGTCTTCCGGCTGGCGGGTCGCGGGCAGGTCGCCTGCGGCGATGGCGTCGAGAGCCGTCACGATGGCCTCGCCGCCCTGGGCCGCCAGCGCATCGTGAAGCTCGCCACCGGTGGTGCTGGCGGTGATCGGGGTGCGGCGGATCAGCAGCATGTCACCGGTATCCAGACCGGCATCCATCTGCATGATGGTGACGCCGGATTCGCTGTCACCGGCTTCGATGGCACGCTGGATCGGCGCGGCACCGCGCCAGCGCGGCAGCAGAGAGGCGTGGATGTTCAGACAGCCCAGGCGCGGGATATCGAGCACCGCCTGCGGCAGGATCAGTCCGTAGGCCACCACCACCATGATGTCGGCGTCGAGGTCGCGCAGAATCTGACGATCGGCCTCGTCCTTGAAGTTGAGCGGCTGATGGACAGGGATATCGTGCTGGAGTGCCAGCTGCTTGACGGGGCCGGGGGTCAGCTTGCGACCACGCCCGGAGGGGCGGTCAGGCTGGGTGTGGACACTGATGATCTCGTGGCGACTGCCCAGCAGGGCGGACAGACACTCGGCGGCGAAATCGGGGGTGCCGGCAAAGGCGATGCGCAGGGCTTTCGACATGTGCTATGACTCATGTAGGAGCACGGAGGCGGCCGTGCTCAAGGTGCTGACGGTTGCGGCAGGACGGCCAGCGCGACAGGAGCGGCTGATGGACCAGTAACCGCACGAAGGCCGAGGGGATGCCCTCGGCCTTCGTGCGGTGCCGCCATGCGCTCAATATCGGCCGTGTGGCCGAGCGTGAGGGATCAGGCTTCTTGCAGCTTGTGACGCTTCTGCATCTTCTTCATCACCCGATCACGCTTGAGCGGGGAGAGGTAGTCGACGAACAGCTTGCCTTGCAGGTGGTCGTGCTCGTGCTGGATGCAATGTGCCAGCAGGCCATCGGCTTCCAGTTCGTAGGCATCGCCGTTGCGGTCCTGAGCCTTGAGCCGTACCTTCAGATAGCGCGGGACTTCGGCATAATATTCAGGAATCGACAGGCAGCCTTCCTGCATCGGTTGCTGTTCATCACCGATCGGGGTGTATTCCGGGTTGATCAGCACCAGCGGCTGGGACTGATCTTCGCTGACGTCGATGACGATGAGACGGCGATGCTCGTCGACCTGTGACGCGGCGAGGCCGATGCCGCGGGCGTCATACATGGTCTCGATCATGTCGTCGATCAGGGTCTGCAGCTCGGCGTCGATCGTGTCGATCGGGGCGGCAACGTTGCGCAGACGCTCATCAGGGAATTCAAGGATTTCGCGTTTGGCCATGGCTGGTGTAATTACCGTTGTGCTGTCAGAAAGGATTTGCCTGATATTGTAGTGTGCGCAAGCGAGGAACGGAACCGAATGCCGTCAATGCTGCTACTATCGCGGCAATAGTCAGGATTGATCTGACATGGCGATGGACAGGGGTCAGCAGCCACCAGGCGCGGGGCAGAGCGGGTCTGCGCGGTGCGGAGTTCAGAACAAGACCATCACCACCGAGCGATGGGTGGCAATAACGCAAGGGACGCAGGAATGGGCATGAAACGACTGGTCGGCAATGCCGTCTTTACGGCACTCCTCGGCATGGCGACGCTGGGGGCAAGCGCAGGGATGTCGCTGGCACAGGCAGCAACCGTGCGTGATGACGTACCTTCCACCTACGTGGTGGTGCGTGGCGATACGCTCTGGGACATCTCCGGGCGTTTTCTGCGTGAGCCCTGGCTGTGGCCGGAAGTCTGGCGCGCCAATCCGCAGATAAAGAATCCGCACCTGATCTATCCGGGCGATCGCATCTCGCTCTACTACGAGAATGGCGAGCCACGTCTACGCCTGGAGCGCGGCCAGGGCGGTGTCGTCAAGCTGTCTCCCCAGATTCGCAAGATTCCCAAGCGCGAGGCGGTGCCACCGATTCCGCTGGAGAAGATCTCGGCCTTTTTGAAAGAGCATCGCGTGATTGACCCGGCGTTGCTCACCGATGCGCCCTATATCGTGGCCGGGGATGACACCCGCCTGATCAGCGGTGCCGGCGATACCATCTACGCCCGTGGCAACTGGTCCTCCAATGACACCTACAGCGTCTACCGCAAGGGGCAGCGCTATCTGGACCCGGACACTCAGGAGTTTCTGGGGCTGGAGATGATCAGCATCGGCGACATCAAGCTTGAGCGTCGCGAAGGGGATATCGGCGTGCTGCGTGTGCTGTCGGCCAATCGCGAGATTCTCAATGGTGATCTGTTGCTGCCGGCGGACGGTGGTGCGATCACCACCAGCTTCCAGCCCCAGCCGCCCGAAGAAGATGTGGGTGGCGTCATCCTCGCGGCCCCCGATGGGCTGCGCAACATCGGTCGCAATGACATCGTGGCGCTCAATCGCGGCAGTCGTGAAGGTATCCAGCCGGGGTACGTCTTCGGTATCGAGCGCCGTGGCGAGACGATCACCGACCCCGTCACCGGTGAGCCGATTACCCTGCCCGGTGAGGAAGGTGGCCTGGTGATGGTATTTCGCATCTACGACAAGGTCAGCTACGCGCTGGTGATGCAGGCAGCACGTCCCTTGAGCGTCGGTGACAAGTTGCTGGAGCCCCACGGCTGATCGAAAGCTCCCTGTCACTCGCAAGCTTCGGCATGGGGAATACCTCGTCGTGCTGAAGTGAACAACCAGGGTGAGTCAATAATCCGCTCGGGAGGTGTGGCGTGTCGATCGATGTCGAACAACGCGGCCCCTCGCGGGCGGATTTCGTCTTTCTGGCGCGCCTGCCGGGCTTTGGCACGCATACCGCGGCCAAGCTGCGTGAGCGGGCCGACTGGCCGCAGGGCTGGCTGGCCGTATTGCCGCCACGCCTCGCGGCACCGCTGCGCCTGTGGTGCGAGCGTCCCGAATCCTCGCCGCTCTATCAGCAGGTGATGACAGACCTTGCCTGGCATGCGCCGGCACAGGGCTATCATCTGCTCACCCCCGCTGACCCCGAGTGGCCCGCCATGCTTGATACCCTGCCGGACCCGCCGTTGGCGCTCTGGGCGCTGGGGCGGCAGTCGCTGCTTGAGTTGCCCATGCTGGCTATCGTCGGCGCGCGCAAGGCGCGCCAGGCAGGCCTGCGGCATGCGCATGACTTCGCGGCTGAGCTGGTCTCTCGTGGCTGGAGTGTCGCCAGTGGGCTGGCGCTGGGGGTCGATGCCGCGGCGCATCAGGGGGCCCTGACGGCATCAGCGCGTCTCGGTGCGCACGACTATGCGGCCAGTCCCTCGACGCTGGCGGTGCTTGGCTGTGGGGTCGATGTGGTCTATCCCGCTCAGCATCATCACCTTCGCCAACGGTTGTTGGAGGGCGGCGGCCTGCTGCTCTCGGAGCACCCGCCTGGCACCGGCGCGCATGCGCGTCATTTCCCACGCCGCAATCGGCTGATCACTGGCCTGTCACTTGGCGTGCTAGTGGTCGAAGCCACGCTGCGCAGTGGCTCGCTGGTCAGCGCCCGGTTGGCGATGGAGCAGAATCGCGAGGTGTTCGCGCTGCCGGGACGCATCGATGACATCGCCTCCAGCGGTTGTCTGGAGTTGATCCGTCAGGGGGCGACGCTGGTACGCCATGTCGATGACATGCTGGCGGAGCTCGAGCATCTGCTGCCGGCTCACTCGACCGAGCCGCCATCAACGCAGGCCCGGGTGACGTCATCCAGACAATCCGCTGCCGTCTCTACGGGCTCTCTCTCAACCTCTCGTTTAGTCACTCGTTCAGCTACCCGCGACGCTGCATCGTCACTGTCCCTACCATCGCTCGAGATGCCAGTCTCGCAGGCAGCCACACCCCCTGTCAGTCAGGAGGCGGCACCGTTGTGCTTTCTGGGGGCGGTGCCGCTGGCGCTGGACAAGCTGGTCGAGCTGAGTGGCACCTCGGTCAGCGAGCTGAGCATGCAGTTGCTGGAACTGGAGCTCGAGGGGCGAGTCATGCAGGCGCCGGGTGGCTGGAAACGGCTCTGAGGTTCTGAGCCAAGGTCGCCGTTCTGACATTGATGATCCGAGGCTGCCGGCCTGGCAGTGATGATCCGAGAGGCCGGCACCCTGAACTCATTTGCCCTGTCTGACCGTGCCGCTCTCGGGCTGCCAGGCATTGAGCGCCGCATCACGCATGGCGCGCTTCTCGTGCTCACTGGCACTCCAGTTGCCATCGTAGAGCACGCCTTCCCACTCGCCGTAGGTCGGGTTGGGCAACAGCACGAAGCGACGGCCGAACTGATCCGCCTGGCGGGCGACCTCGGCATTGCGTGCGCGGGTGGTGGACTGCTGGAAGGCCTGATCGAAATCGCCGAGGTTATCGCCCATCAGCAGCGCGATGTCATGCTCGGCCGTGACCCGCGCGCGGCGCGCGGTCTTGTCGGAGCTGTCGGTGCGCGGCATCACGTGCTCGGCATTGGCCTGCGGGAAGCCCAGCGCGGCAAGATTGGCGATGGTGGCCTGCTTGCCAGCCGCCTTGCGGTTGGTGATGTAGTAGACATCGACGCCGCTTTCGTGTGCGTAGTTGAGGAACGCCACGGCGCCCGGTGAAGCCGTGGAGATGGCGTCATCCACCCAGTCAGCCCAGCTCTGGCTGTCGTAGGTACGACCTTCACGCAGTGCCCAGCCGCCGTAGCTGGTGGTGTCGAGCACGGTGTCATCGACATCGACGACCACCGCCAGCGGCTTGTCCTGTGCGTGACGACGTGCCAGCGCCAGATTCAGGCGGTCGTGGGCCACGTTGAAGGCTTGCAGTGACAGGGCATGAAACTCCGCGCTGCGCTGTATCCACAGGGTCGCCAGCATCGCCTGGTCGCTCAAGGGCGCCTGTGCCGCGGCATCCTGCAGCGGGGCAGGGCGTGGTGCCGGGGCGGTCGGCGCCTGGGTGCCAGAGCTGGCGCAGCCAGCCAATGCCAGCAAGAGAGCGGCTGAGGTCGTCAGTGAGAAAGCGCGGCGCATGAATCACATCCTTGTCTGAAGAAAAGAGGAAAGAAGAGCGGGGTGAAACGCCATCAGGCCTGGCGATGGAGACTGTCCAGCAAAGCGTCCAAATGACCTCGATAGTCTTTCGAAACAAGCCTTTGCGTCAGTTCTGCCATATCCTGAGGGCGATGGACACCTCCATCATGCCGTGAACCGGGCGGTGCGCCTATGCCACCCCGGCGCGACGTCGTGTTGCGTCGATGTGCAGCGTCGGTCTCGCGCCGGTGAGCGTGCTAGAATCGCCGCCATCGTGTTGCCGCAGCTAGGAGTTCGAGCAGATCATGAATGTCAGTGATGTTTCGCTGGATCAGCGTGCCCTCGACGGTGCCGCTGCCTGTCTTCGCAATGGGGGCATCGTTGCCTATCCCACCGAGGCCGTCTGGGGGCTGGGGTGTGATCCTGACGATGGTGAGGCCCTGGCTCGGCTGATCAAGCTCAAGTCCCGCGACGCCGCCAAGGGCTTGATCCTGATCGCCGGTGATATCGCCCAGCTGGAACCCTGGCTGGCGGGAGTCACCGTCGAGCAGCGTGAGCAGCTGCTGGCCAGCTGGCCGGGACCCTATACCTGGCTGGTGCCTGACAATGGCCGTGCGCACCCCTTGCTGCGCGGTGAGCACGTCAGTCTGGCCGTGCGCGTGACCGATCATCCGCTGGTCCAGGCATTGTGCGCCGCCTTCGGCGGCCCGCTGGTGTCGACCTCGGCCAACCGTGCCGGCGAGGCACCTGCCATGACCGCAGACGAGGTGCGTGACGCCTTCGGCGACGCGCTGGTCAATGACGTGATCCTCGAGGGGCCGCTCGGTGGCAATCCGCGTCCCAGCACCATTCGTGATCTCGCGACCGGCAAGGTACTGCGCGCCTGAGCAGCAGGATCGTCGCTCGGGTTGATCCAGATCAGTGCCGCGTCATCCAGGCGCCCAAGAGGGGCATTTTCCGACCTGCCGAGCGCAGCGTGTCGCGGTAAGCTGGCAGTTCACCGCCAGCAGCGGCCAACGACGGGTGTCGCCCCGTCACCATTCATTCCCGTGTTACCGGAGGCATCGTGGCCCACGCCAATCTCGAAGACGTCAAGGTCTACCTGCTCGATCTGCAAGACCGCCTGTGCGAGGCGCTGCAAGCCTGCGATGGCCAGGCAAGTTTCCGTGAAGACAGCTGGGAGCGTGCCGAGGGTGGAGGCGGTCGCTCACGGGTCATCGAGAATGGCGGCGTATTCGAGAAGGGGGGCGTCAACTTCTCGCATGTCTTCGGACATGAATTGCCGGCTTCCGCGACGGCGGTGCGTCCGGAACTGGCCGGGCGCAGCTTCCATGCCGTCGGGGTCAGCTGGGTGCTGCATCCGCACAACCCGCACGTGCCGACCAGCCATGGCAATGTGCGCTTCTTCATCGCCGAGAAGGAGGGCGAAGCGCCGGTATGGTGGTTCGGGGGCGGCTACGATCTGACGCCGTTCTACCCGCATGAAGAAGACGCGCGTCACTGGCACCAGACGGCCTACGATGCCTGCATCGCCTTCGGCAGTGATGTCTATCCGCGTTACAAGGCCTGGTGTGACGAATATTTCTACCTCAAGCACCGCGACGAGACGCGGGGCGTGGGTGGCCTGTTCTTCGATGATCTCAACGAGTGGGGCTTCGAACGCTGCTTCGCCTTCCAGCAATCCGTCGGCGACAGCTTCCTCGAGGCGTATCTGCCCATCGTCGAGCGCCGCCGCGACACGGCCTATGGTGCGCGTGAACGCAACTTCCAGCTCTATCGTCGCGGGCGCTACGTGGAGTTCAACCTGGTCTGGGACCGCGGCACGCTGTTTGGTCTGCAGAGCGGCGGACGCACCGAGTCGATCCTGATGTCGATGCCGCCGGTAGTGCACTGGGAATACGGCTACGAGCCCGAGGAAGGCAGTGCCGAAGCGGTGCTGTATCGTGACTTCCTGCATGCCCGCGACTGGCTGGGCGAAGAGGCCTGATCGCCGCATTGACCTGACGCTTTTCTGTGATTGTCCCGGAGTCCTGATGTCCCGTTACGCTGTATTCGGCAACCCGATTGCCCACTCGAAATCCCCGTTGATTCATCGCTCCTTCGCTGAGCAGCTCAAGGACTCCCTGAGCTATGAGGCACGACTGGCGCCGGTCGATGACTTCGCGGCCGGTTGGGCCGAGTTCGTCGCTGAAGGTGGTCAGGGGGCGAATGTCACCATGCCCTTCAAGGAGCAGGCCTTCCGGTTGGTCGATGTGCTGAGTCCGCGTGCCCGTCGCGCCGGTGCCGTCAATACGCTGATGCTCGGCAAGACCGGTCAGCTGTATGGCGATACCACCGATGGTGTCGGCCTGACCCGTGATCTCGAGCGTCTCGAGGCGCCGCTCACGGGCGCGCGCATCCTGATTCTCGGCGCGGGAGGCGCCGTGCGTGGGGTGCTGGAGCCTCTGCTGGCCAAGCAGCCGGCGGCATTGGTGATCGCCAATCGCACCGCCGCCAAGGCCAGCGCGCTGGCCGAGGACTTCGCCGACCTGGCGGGGCAAGGCTGCCTGCTGTCCGGTGGCAGCTATGCGGCCATCGAGGGTCAGTTCGATCTGGTCATCAATGGCACCAGTGCATCGCTGGGCGGTGAGCTGCCGCCGTTGCCGGATTCGCTGTTCTCTCCGCAGGCGCTCGCCTACGACATGATGTATGCCGCCGAGCCGACCGTCTTCATGCGCTGGGCCAGCGAGCGCGGCGCGCGGGTCGAGGATGGTCTCGGCATGCTGGTGGAGCAGGCGGCCGAGTCCTACTTCCTGTGGCGTCACAAGCGCCCGGAGACGGGGCCCGTGGCGGGCATGTTGCGCAGGATGCTGGCGGAGGGATGATCCCCGTGCCTTGCCGGGGATGCACGTCGATTCAGATGGTCAGCCAGACGACAGACGATGAAAAAGGAGCGGGGGACTCGATGGAGTCCCCCGCTCCTTTTTGTTGGCCACGGTCCAGCGTGCTCACGCCTCGCTATTGGCGCTCAGCTGCTCTTGGCGGGGGTCGTGGCACAGGATTCGAGTCGATATCCGTACTGATAGACACTTTTCAGCCTGAGTCCACGGCTGCCGTCCAGCCCCAGCTTGCGCCGCAGGCGGCTGACGTGGGTGTCGACCGTACGGGTCGAGATATCCCCGTTGACCCCCCAGATCATCTCCAGCAGGTAGGCGCGTGAGTAAAGCTCTCCGACGTGGCGCAGCAGCAGGGAGGCCAGCTGGTATTCGCGCTGGGTCAGGGCGACCGGCTCCTCGCCGCACCAGATGGTGTGTTCATCCGGCTCGATCCGATATTGATCGCTGATGGCCACCTTGGGCTGCAGGTAATTGGTGTCGGAGGTGACGAAGCGCCTACCCAGCGCTTCCACACGCGCCGTCAGCTCGGCAGGGCGGATCGGCTTGGCCAGGAAGTCATCGGCGCCGTGCTGAAGCGCATGCACGACATCCTCCACCCCCTGGCTTGCGGTGATGAACAGGATCAGCCCCCGCCAGCCGTGCTCGCTGCGCAGTGTGCGCGTCAGCTCCATGCCGCAGGCATCCGGCAGCTGCCAGTCGATGATCAGTAGGTCGAAGCTGCGCTCGCGCAGCGCGCGCAACAACTGGCTGGCGCGCTCGAAGCCTGCCAGCTCATGTCCCTGGGCCTCGAGACACAGGGTCAGGTAATCACGTTGATCATGATCATCTTCCAGAATGCCGATTTGCATGTCATTGCCTCCCCGCGTGGGTATCGCAAGCAGTCTACGCGTCTCTTGCGTGAGACCGCGTCACAATGGTTCACGTTTGGCATGACGATGGCGACATATACTCGTGTTCATCCCCTCTCGCTGCTTCATGGCGCGGTGCCGCTGCTGGCTCGTGAATGGCGAGGATGAAACGAGACGGTGAACCTCCGGCCGTCATCCATGGTTGTCCATGACCCCTGGAGTCTTCCCATGCCGCTTCTCATTCTCCTGCGACGCCTCACCACGGCGTTACCTCGCATGCGCCACTGGCTTCTGCTGCTGACACTGTCGTTTTCCCCCTTCGCCATGGCCCTGGAGGCGCCGCAGGGGCCGGTGGTGCTGCGTGTCACCGGTGATATCACCCATGCCAATGCCGGAGGCGAGGCGCATTTCGATCGCGCCATGCTCATGGCGCTGACGCAACGGGAAACCGTGACCACCACCCCCTGGCATGACGGCGAAGTGAGCTTCAGCGGTCCGCTCGGTTCGGCGTTGATGGAGGCGGTCGGTGTCGAGGATGGCACCATGCGTATCGTGGCGCTCAACGACTACGCCGCCAGCGCGCCAGTGCAGGACTATTTCGATCATCCGGTGATACTGGCCATGGAAGTCGACGGCAAGCGACTACGTGTGCGTGACAATGGTCCTATCTTCATCATCTACCCCTTCAGTGAGCAGCCGGATCTCCTCAACGAGGAAATCATGACTCGCTCTGTCTGGCAGGTGAAGCGCATTGAAATTGAACGCTGACCCCGTTTTTACCGCTCAACTTCGTGAGCTCTGGCAGGATGCCCGTGCATGAATCCACTTCGTTCTCTGCATTTCAGAACCGCCATCGCCATTGCCGCGACGTTGTTCTTCGTCTCGGCATTGGTGACTGGCGTTCTGGTCTATCAGCGTCAGCAGGCACTCGAGCACAAGTTGCGTGAGAATCTGATCTGGGCGGTCTATCAGTTCGACAGGGAAGTGCGCGAGCTGCGCATGGTGGTGGCCGAGGAACAGAAGACCCCGACGCCGCCCGCCTTGATGGATGACAGCGAGCTGCTGTTGCGGCTCGACATCCTCTATAGCCGGGTGCAACTGCTGCAGAGCGGCCAACTGGGCAGCATGCTGGCGGGGATGCCTGATCTGCATTCCCAGCTGATGGCCATGCTGCCCAGAATCGAGGTGCTGGACAGCGCCATCATGGACCTGGCGAGTCGTCAGGAGCGTGATGCGTCCTTCTATATGCAGATACTCAGCCGGCTTGACTCGCTTCAGGAGCAGACCGGCGAGCTGCTGCTGAACATCAATGCAGAGGCCGCTATCCAGCGCACGAAGGAGCGCACGGAGCTTCTCAACCTGTATGCCCTCGCACTGTCGCTGGTGCTGCTGATGACCCTGAGCGGCATCGTGCTGGTGGTCGCGCTGATCGTCGAGAGTCGTGGGCGAGCCTCCAAGACCCGCAAGCTGGAGGAGCGTACCCAGGAGCTGGATGGCATGGTGCAGCTGGCTCAGGCAGCCAGTCGTGCCAAGTCGGAATTCATGGCGATCATGAGCCATGAGATTCGCACCCCGCTCAATGGCATGGTCGGCGTCTCGGACCTCATCGGCGAGGAAGTCTCGACCCGGCGTGGCCAGCAATACCTGACGATGCTGCGCCAGAGTGCCGAGAGCCTGCAGGCCGTCATCAATGATGTGCTGGATTATTCCAAGATCGAAGCCGGCAAGCTGGAGCTGGATCCGCGCTGCTTCTCGTTGCCCGAATTCCTCGATTCCCTGGCCGCGCATTACCATCGCCAGACAGGCAGTGCCGGCAAGGGATGCTCGCGCATCTTCCTCGAAGAACGTACCGATGACCTGCCTGTCTGGGTGAAGGGGGACGTCAATCGCCTGCGTCAGGTACTGACCAACCTGCTCAACAATGCCTTCAAGTTCTGTCCCCAGGGGACCATCCGACTGAGGGCATCATTGGAAGAGGGCGAGATGTTTCATTTCGAGGTGCACGACAGCGGTTGCGGGATCGCCGCCGACCAGGTGAGCCACTTGTTTGCCCCCTTCACCCAGGTGGATACCTCGATTGCGCGTCGTCATGAAGGCACCGGGCTCGGGCTTGCCATCTGCAAACGACTGGTGGAAGCGATGGGGGGTGAGATCGGCGTCGAGAGCCATCTCGGGCTCGGCAGCCGTTTCTGGTGCCGCGTGCCGCTGCCGGTATTGACCGCCGCCGAGGCTTGCCCGCAGCAGGCCGTGGGAGACACGCCCTTGTCCCACGCAAGCGTGCTGGTGGTGGAAGACAACGAGGTCAATCAGTCACTGGCGCGGGCCATGCTCGAGTATCTGGGGCAGCAGGTCACGGTGGTGGAGGACGGTGAACAGGCACTCGAATGGCTGGCGCAGGCTGGTAACGATGTGGACCTGGTGTTCATGGACATGCAGATGCCGGTACTGGATGGCGTCGAGACGACACGTCGCTGGCGTCAGCACGAGTCCGAGCAACCCGCCAGCGCTCGTCTGCCGATCATCGCGATGACCGCCAACGTGATGCAGGAAGATGCCCGCCGCTGCATCGAGGCCGGCATGCAGGGGGTGCTGCACAAACCCTTCACGCGTGATGATCTGCATCGGGTGCTGCAACAGTATCTGGTCCAGACCTCTGATTCACAGGAGGCTGAGTCACAGAGGGCTGATTCACAGAAGTCTGATTCGCAGCAGGAGGCGTTTGAGCCAGACAAGCCAGAGGCTCCGGCTGGCGAGCCGTCTACCGCCGTGCAGGGGCCAGGCGATGATGTCTTCAGACCGACAGCGGCGGATGATAGGAGCGCGCAGATCGACCCGTCTCCGGCGCTCGATGTGGCAACTGACGACTCAGCCGCGCGCGCCCTGCCCGATGCCGCGCCTTCCTTGCTGCAACACGCGATCTGTCAGGAGCTGCTCACGACCTTGAATGGCGAGGCCTATTCACGACTGCTGAACAATTACCTGACGCGCCTTGAAGGACGCCTCGACGTGATGGTGACCTTGCTGAAGCAGATGGACCTCACGGAGCTCAAGCGCGAGGCGCACTCCCTGAAAGGGGCGTCAGCTTCGCTGGGCTGCAGTGGCATTGCCAGTGGCGCCAAGGCACTGGAAGAGGCCGTGATCAGCGGAGACATGACCCGGGTACACCAGCATGTCGCTATGTTGCGCTCCTTGAGTGTGCCGACGCGGGACAGCCTCCTCGAGGAGGGCTATCTGTTCTCCTGATAGTTGGGACGTGATGGCGTGATGGACAGCCGACAGCATTTCACTACCGCCCCTCTTGTTCTCCCGTTCCCGTCTTCTCTCGCTCTCTTCACCCTTTCTTCACCCTGTCCTTCACTACACAGACGCCACCCATGGTGACATGGGTGGCGTCTGTGTAGTGGGGGTGTTGCGGCATTCCCGCTGTCTGTCCTGCGCTGCGGGGGGACGTCAGTCTTCTCAATGGACTGCGGAGGCGTGGCGCTGGCTGAGTGCATTGACGGCGCTGGGCGGGCAGCGGCTCCAGGCATTGAAGTCGCTGACGGGCATGGGGCGCGCGAACAGATAGCCCTGGCCGATATTGCAGCGGGTATCGCAGAGGTAATCGCGCTGTTCCGCGGTCTCGATGCCTTCGCCGACCACGGCGAGATTCAGACGCTGACCCAGCTCGACGATGGTACGGGTGATGGCGCGCGCTTCCGGGTGGCTGTCGCTGCGCCCGACGAAGCATTGGTCGATCTTCAACTCGTCGAACGGCAGGTTGTAGAGCTGCATCATCGAGGAGAAACCGGTGCCGAAGTCATCCAGCGCCAGGCGATAGCCGCGGTCGCGAATGGCATTCAGCAGGTGACGAGCGTAGGTGAGGCAGTCGATCCCGCAGCTCTCTGTGAGCTCCAGCGTGATGGAGTGCGGATCGACATGATGCTGACTGGCCAGCGCATCCAGCGTCTTCAGCATGTCGCGGGTGCGCAGCAGCTGGGGTGACAGATTGAGCGCGAGATCAAGGTGAAGGCCCTGAGATTGCCATTGGCCCTGCTGGCGGAAGCCATGCTCGATGACCTGCCAGGTGAGTGCCTCGATACGATTGCTGCGTTCCGCCAGGGCGATGAACTGGTTGGGCATGACCATGCCGCGCAGAGGATGCTGCCAGCGCACGAGAGCCTCCGCGCCGCTGAGCCGGCCACTGGCGAGGTCGATCTTGGGCTGGTAGACGAGGTGCAGCTGGCGCTCGGTCAGCGCATCATCCAGTTCATCGAGTGACAGCGGATTGCGTTGCTTGTCCAGCTCTGCCAGCAGCGAGGCCAGGTGCATGATGTCGAAGGGCTTGCCGAGCTGGCCCAGCATCTCCAGGCCGCTGCGCTTGCCTCTGGCGACCATCGCTTGCATGTCGTCGTTGTGACAGGCGCTCATCAGGATGATACCCGCCTCGACATTGCGTTCGCGCAGATAGCCGAGCACATCATCGCCGGTGAAGTCGCCCAGTTCGTAGTCCACCAGGATGAGGTCCGTCTCCAGACAGGCGGGGTTGCAGGCGATGTCCTGCAGCCCTTCGCTCTGCGTGCAGTCGAAACCATGGGCGGAAAGCAGCCCGCTGATGAGCTCACGAAAATCCGGATCGTCGTCAATGATGAGTGCGTGTCGAGTCATGTAAGGCATCCTCAAGCGAGTGTCGGGAATATGCTCGTGCCGCTGTGCATGAAGTGTCTGCATGAGCAGTACAAAGGCGAGCAGGTGATCCCAGATTAGCAATGCGGTTACATGATTCGCGGATATCGACACATTTGACGGCGTCTTTTTACATTCGAGCTGTCAGTGCGATGGATCAGAAGGCTGGTAGCGTGAGCCAGCCAGGAAGAGGCGGGGAGGGGTCGCAAACAAGGAAAAGGCGGGTAGCTGGATGGAGGGCGCCACACACTCGCGCAGCCCCGGGTTCTTCAGGGGCCGCGCGAGTGTGTTACCTGAGACTGGTTAAGCCACGCCACACAGGCGGGGTCAGCGTAGTCGATCGCAGCCGGGCTTCTCGCCGGCGGCGCGGGCCTGCTGATAGGTTGGTAGAGCGGTCTCGAGGCGCTCGTTGAGGGCCGCCATGCGCTGCTCATCACTCGGGTGCGTCGACATCCACACCGGCGGTTGCGCGCCACCGGCAGCATTCATGTTGGCCCACAGCTTGATGCTGGCGCGCGGATCGAAGCCGGCTTCGGCCATCAGGTCCAGTCCCAGCAGGTCGGCTTCGGACTCGTGGGAGCGCGAGAACGGCTTGAGCACGCCATATTCGGCGCCCATGCCCAGCAGCCCCATGAGCTGATCGCCACCGGTACCTTCGAGGCCGGCCAGTGCCTGGGTCAATGACAGCCCGGCGGAGGTCAGCGATTGGGTCGAGACGCGCTCGTTGGCGTGGCGCGCCAGCACGTGGGCGATCTCGTGGCCGATGACGGTCGCCAGCTGATCCTGATTCTCGGCGACCTCCAGCAGTCCGGTGTTGACACCGATATACCCGCCCGGCAACGCGAAGGCATTGGCGGACTCATCCTCGAATACCTTGACCTGCCAGCCGCTGATGCCATAGCTGGCGGGTACCTTGGCGGTCACCGCATCCGCCACGCAGCTGACGTAGGCATCCTGACGACCTTCCACCACCGGCAGCTCCTGTTGGTACTTGCTGAAACTGGCTTCTCCCATCTTCTCCAGCTCCTGATCCGAATAGAGCGTCAATTGGCTGCGGCCCAGAGGAGAACTGGCGCAGGCGCTCAGGGTGACGGACGCCGCAAGCGCCGCCAGCGGGAGCAGACGACGCAGGGCGCGGGGAGATGAGTGATCGAGCAATCCTGGCATTGAGGCCTCCTGGCAATGGTGACGATGACAACCTTCGAGAGCACGGCAGGGCGACGCTGAACGTGCAAGAAACGTGCAGACAGCATAACCGGATAGGCGCAGTGGTGCAGTCAGCGAAATGATACGTTGCTGAGATCACAGCAACGTCAGGCCAGACGGCCCCGCCGGACATGAGATACTGGGCGTGATCTGATGGGCCAGCCACGGCCCTTGCCCCATGTATCTGACAGGGAATCACCATGTCACCAGAGTTTGAACGCCGCCTCTCGCATCTGCTGGACCGACTCGAACCGATGCTGCCGCCGACGGCTGTCGAAGTGGACTGGACGCACGATGTCGCTGCCTTGTGGACCCGCCACCCCCTGGGAGGGCGCCTGACGCCGATCGCGCCGCGTGACGCCCTGACACTCGAGGATCTGCTCGGCATCGCACGCCAGAAGCGTGAGCTGCTGGCCAACACTCGAGCCTTCCTTGCGGGCAAGCCGGCCAACCATGCGCTGCTGTGGGGCGCGCGTGGCACCGGCAAGTCATCGCTGGTACGTGCGCTGCTCAATACTCTGGGCAGTGAAGGCCTGCGGTTGATCCAGATCGATCGTCACGACCTGCCGGCACTGCCGGCGCTGGTCGCCGAGCTGGCCCAGCAACCGCATCGCTTCATCGTCTACTGTGATGACCTGTCCTTCGAGGGTAGCGATGACGCCTACAAGGCGCTCAAGAGCGTGCTGGATGGCACTCTGACGGGCCCGCCGGAGAACGTGCTGCTGTATGCCACCTCCAACCGTCGTCATCTGCTGCCGGAGCACATGAGCGACAATCACGACACGCATATCGTCGATGGCGAGCTGCATCATGGTGATGCGGTGGAAGAGAAGATCTCGCTGTCGGACCGCTTCGGCCTGTGGCTGGCCTTCCATCCCTTCAATCAGGATGCTTACCTGGAGACCTGTCAGCACTGGGTGGAATGGCGTCTCGGTGCGGGCAGCTTCGATGAGGCGGCGCGTGCAGAGGCGCTGCGCTATGCCACCCAGCGGGGTGTGCGTAGCGGGCGCGCTGCCTGGCAGTTCGCCAATCTGTGGGCGGGGCAGAAGACGCTGGAGGTGTGAGCCCGGTGCTTGAGGTGCTTGAAACATCAGTACTCACGACATGAAAAAGCCGCCCCTGCAGATGACTGCAGGGGCGGCTTTTTCATGGGGCAGGCTGGCGGATCAGATCCGCTGGCCTGCCATCACGCACAGGCGCAGTTCACGCCATCAACGGCGCTGCTTGCGTTCCTTGCGGGCTTCCTTGGTGCGCGCCAGTGAACGCTCTTTCGCGCGCTCGCGGTCATCAGCCCCCTGGGCTCCATCGAAGGGGTTGTCGCCGGAGCGGAACTCGAAGCGCATCGGCGTGCCCTTGACCTTCAGCACCTTGCGGAAGGTGTTGGTCAGGTAGCGCTTGTAGGCTTCCGGCAGACGGTTGGTCTGGTTGCCGTGCACCACGATCAGCGGCGGATTGGCACCACCCTGGTGAGCCATGCGCAGCTTGATGCGACGACCGTTGACCATCGGCGGCTGGTGCGCCTGGGTGGCGTCCTGCAGCAGGGTGGTCAGACGCTTGGTCGACCAGCGGGCCACGGCGCTTTCGAAGGCGCGGTCGATGGACGGGTAGAGATCACCCACCGCAGTGCCGTGCAGCGCGGAGATGAAGTGCAGGTCAGCGTAGTCGGCAAAGCCCAGACGACGCTTGATCTCGGAGCGCATCTTCTCCTTGGCTTCGCTTTCCAGGCCATCCCACTTGTTGACCACCAGCACCAGGGCGCGGCCGCTGGTCAGCACGAAGTCCAGCAGGTGCAGGTCCTGCTCGACCAGTCCCTGACGGGCATCGAGCACCATCACGGCGACGTTGCACTTCTTGATCGCTTCCAGGGTCTTGATGATGGAGAACTTCTCCACCACTTCGCGCACGTTCTTGCGGCGACGGATCCCGGCGGTGTCGACCAGCAGATATGGCTTGCCACGACGCTCGAAGGGAATCTCCACGGCGTCGGTGGTGGTGCCGGCCTGGTCAAAGACGACCACGCGCTCCTCGCCCAGCAGGCGGTTGACCAGTGTCGACTTGCCGACGTTCGGGCGACCGATGATGCCGATGCGCACGCCGCGGTCATCCAGCTCCGGATGCAGGTCCTCGTCTTCACCTTCCTCGACTTCAGGGTAGGGCGAGAGCACCTCTTCCAACAGCGTGGTGACGTTGCGGCCATGCTCGGCGGCGATGGCGCGCGGGTCACCCAGACCCAGGGTCCAGAAGTCGGACTTGCCGATCTCCTCGTCCATGCCGTCGGTCTTGTTGACCACCAGCCAGGTCTTCTTCTGATTGACGCGCAGATGATTGGCGATAGCCTCATCCGCCATGTTGAGGCCGGCGCGCGCATCGACCATGAACAGCACGATGTCGGCTTCGTCGATGGCGGCCAGTGACTGGCCGGCCATCATCAGGTCGATGCCTTCCTCGTCACCGCTGATGCCGCCGGTGTCGATGACGGTGTAGGGCTTGCCTCCGACCTTGCCGGTACCGTACTTGCGGTCACGGGTCAGGCCCGGGAAGTCGGCGACCAGGGCGTCACGGGTCTTGGTGAGGCGATTGAATAGCGTCGACTTGCCGACATTCGGGCGGCCGACCAGGGCGATCACGGGGTTCATGGAATCTCACAGCATTCGCAGGGATAGCATCGATGCCGGCCCCGTACGGTCTGCTTCGAACCATGATGGCTGGAAAGCACCTTGTGCAGGCAGGGCGATAGCGATGATATCGGACTTGGGGCACTGGATGACGACGCAGGCGTCGTATGCATCCAGTATGGTCCGCCGACAGGGGGTTAGCACTGTCGGCGGAAAGATTTCGTGGCTGAATCAATGGCTGCGTCGTGCGGCAGGCCTGATCAGCGGGGGCAGCATTCTAGCATTGACAGGGAGTTGCTACCAATGGCGCATTACGACAACGGCAGCCAGATGGCTGCCGTTGTCGTGACGAGGGCTGATCGAGGCGCATGGCAGATTGCGGGGCAGGCTGACATGCGCGCTCGATCAGTGGCTTACGGGGCTTCGAGATCCAGCGCCGTCAGCTCGCCATCGTTGGTGTAGACATAGATGCGCTTGCCTTCGGTCAGCGGGGTGATGCTAATGCCATCGCCCCCCACGTCATAGCGGCCGGCCATCTCGCCGCTCTGGGCGTCGATCAGGTGCACATAGCCTTCGTAGTCACCGACCACCAGCTTGCCATCGACGAAGGCCGGAGAGGTCAGCCAGCGGCCTTCCAGGTCTTCGGACTTCCACAGCACGTTACCCGTGTTGGCATCCATCGCCAGCACATGGCTGGCGTTGTCGATGCTGAACAGGTAATCGCCGACCACGATGGGCGTCAGATAGCTGGAGGACGGCTTGTCCCACAGCGGCTCGCCGTTGCGGGCGTCCAGCGCGATCAGGCGACCGTTGTAGCTGGTGACGAACAGGCGGCCATCCTGGGTCAGCACCGGCTGGCCATCGAGATCGACCAGCTGGTCCACCTCGGTACGACCGGCCGGCACGGCAACGCGCAGGTCCCACAGTTCCTGGCCTGAGCGGTTGTCGAGCGTGACCAGCTTGCCGTTGGCGAAGCCCGCGAAGGTGACCGGCTGGATGACACGCGGCGCACCGGTGCCACGCAGCGTCAGGGCCGGAATCGTGGCCGAGTAGGCCCACTGCTCTTCGCCGGTGAAGCGATCAAGCGCAGTCACGGTGCCATCGACGCTCTGCACCACGACCAGCTCGTCGTTGTACTGCGGCGCGGCCAGCACTTCACTGGAGACTCGCGTGCTCCATTCAATGCTGCCGTCTTCCTGACTGACGGCACTGACCTTGCCATCGCGCGTACCGACGTACAGGCGGGAGGCATCGGCATTCAGTGCGCTGGTGATGCCAGCCGGCAACCGTGTCTGCCAGATGTCCTCGCCATTGTCGGCAGCGAGGGCTTCCAGCTCACCGCCTTCGGCACCGACGAACAGCCTGTCGTTGGCGAAGATCGGTGACAGCGGATAGTGGGCACGGCCAAGGCCATTGCCGACCGATTCGCTCCAGACCGAATCCAGCGCGACCTGGCGGTCGAAATCGACCAGTTCCTTGGGCGCATATTCCGGTTGGGCACTGCTGGCACAACCGGCCAGCAGACTCACGGCCAGCAGCGAGGCCGGTACGCTCAGACGACGAGTGACGCTCATGAAGAAGACTCCGCAGCCAGATCGGCGAGTTTCAGGTCGAGACCGTAGACCGGCTGACCACTTTCCTGCGACAGGGCGCTGGCCTGCTGATAGGCGGCGATGGCCTCATCACGCTTGTCCTGTGCGGCCAGGGCATCGCCACGCACCGCCGCCGCCTGCGCTGCCAGCGGCGCAGGTGGGCTCTTGAGCAGGGCGAGTGCCGCGTCATTGTCGCCACGCTCGACGTTGATGCGCGCCAGACGCAGGCTGGCCAGCCCCTGCAGATAGCTGTCATCGCTGTTGTCGATCACGCTCTGCAGCGCCGTGGCGGCTGCGTCGAGATCGTTGGCCTTGACCGACATGCTGGCATCCAGCAGGTGCGCCATCTGGGTGTAGAGGCTGTCGCCGTGCTCGCTTTCCAGTTCGCCGATCAGCGTACGCGCCTGCTTGACGCCGGCGTCTTCCAGCTTGGGCTGGCTGACGAGGCTGATCAGTTGCTGGTAACGCACGGAGGCCGCTTCGGACTGGCTGGCTTCATAGTTCTGCCAGGCCTTGAAGGCAAAGACACCGGCGCCGGCCAGTACGACACCGGCAATCAGTGACTTGCCGTTCTCGCTCCACCAACGCTTGATGGCTTCAAGCTGTTCTTCTTCGCTTCTGAGCTCTTCCGCCACGGGCGGTCTCCTTGACCTGGCCGGCATGCCGGCACTTGCATTCGAGAGGCGGAGAGCTGGCTCTCCGCCCGATATTCATTGGCAGTCTCAGGCGCCGAAGACGCTGTCGAGACGTTCGCCCAGTGCACGCTGGTTCAGCGTTTCCTGGTCGCGTTCCTCGCGCAGGAACTTGAGCGCCACCGTGCCTTCGATGACTTCATTCTCACCGAGAATCAGCGCGATACGTGCACCGCTCTTGTCGGCCTTCTTCATCTGACTCTTGAAGCTGCCGCCACCGCAATGCAGTACCAGGCGCAGGTCGGGAAGTGCGGTGCGCAGCTCTTCGGCCAGACGCATGGCTTCGCCTTCGGCCTGCTCGCCCATCGACATCAGGTAGACATCGACAGTCTCGCGGACGTCCTGCGGAACCAGTTCCAGCGTCTCGAGCAACAGGATGAGGCGCTCGACGCCCATCGCGAAGCCGACCGCCGGTACCGGCTTGCCGCCCAGCTGTTCGAACAGGCTGTCGTAGCGGCCACCGGCACACACGGTGCCCTGGCTGCCCAGCGCGGTAGTGGTCCATTCGAACACACTGCGCGAGTAGTAATCGAGGCCACGCACCAGGCGCGGGTTGATGACGTATTCGATGCCAGCGGCGTCGAGTCGTGCCTTGAGGCCCTCGAAGTGCACGCGGGACTCTTCATCCAGGTGATCCCCCAGGCGCGGCGCGGCGTCGACGACGGCGGCCATGTCCGGGTTCTTGGTGTCGAGGATGCGCAGCGGGTTGCTGTGCAGACGGCGCTTGGAGTCTTCGTCGAGGACATCCAGGTGCTGTTCGAAGTATTCGACCAGCAGGTCACGATAGGCGGCACGCGCCTCGAGGCTACCCAGCGAGTTGAGCTCGAGGGTGACGTGCTCGAGCAGGCCCAGCTGGCGCCACAGACGCGCGGAGATCAGGATCATCTCGGCATCGATGTCCGGGCCTTCCATGCCGTAGGCTTCGACGCCCACCTGATGAAACTGACGATAACGACCCTTCTGCGGGCGCTCATGGCGGAACATCGGGCCGGTGTACCACAGACGCTGGATCTGGTTATGGACCAGGCCATTCTCCATCGCCATGCGCACGCAGCTGGCGGTGCCTTCCGGACGCAGGGTCAGGCTGTCGCCGTTACGGTCGTCGAAGGTGTACATCTCCTTCTCGACGATGTCGGTGACTTCGCCGATGGAGCGCTTGAACAGCGCGGTCTGCTCGACGATGGGGGTGCGGATCTCGCGATAGCCGTACTGGCCCATCAGCGCTTCCACCTGGTGTTCGAAGTATTGCCATACCGGTGACTGGTCCGGCAGCAGGTCGTTCATGCCACGAATGGCCTGGATCTTGGTGCTCAACGTTCTCTCCTGAATCCTTGCGCATCTCCCCACGGCGCTCGCATGAGTCATGCAGGCGGGTGGGGAGACGAAGGCGCGTCACTCACGACGCGCAAGCCAGCCGAGACAAGCTCAGCTCTGGCGGATGATAGTGTCGGCCTCACGGGCCTCTTTTTCCGCGACCTTGTCGCGGATGAGTCGCTCAAGATCGTCAACCAGGGTGTCATTGGTCAACTTGCTGGCCGGCTTGCCGTCCAGGTAGACCAGGTTGGCGGGGCTGCCGCCGGTCAGGCCGACATCGGTCTCCTTGGCTTCGCCGGGGCCATTGACGACACAGCCGATGACCGAGACGTTCAGCGGCGTCATCACGTCTTCAAGACGTGTCTCCAGCTCGTTCATGGTCTTGATGACGTCGAAATTCTGACGCGAGCAGCTGGGGCAGGCAATGAAGTTGATGCCCTTGGCGCGCAGCTTGAGGCTCTTGAGCATGTCGAAGCCGACCTTGATCTCCTCGACCGGGTCCGCTGCCAGCGACACGCGGATGGTGTCACCGATGCCGTCCATCAGCAGCATGCCCAGGCCGATGGAAGACTTGACGGTGCCCGAGCGCAGGCCGCCCGCTTCGGTGATGCCCAGGTGCAGCGGCTGTTCGATGCGCGCTGCCAGGTCACGATAGGCGGCGACGGCCATGAAGACGTCGCTGGCCTTGACGCTGACCTTGAAGTCCTGGAAGTCGAGGCGGTCCAGATGGTCGATGTGACGCATGGCAGATTCGACCAGCGCCGCCGGCGTCGGCTCGCCGTATTTCTTCTGCAGGTCCTTTTCCAGGGAGCCTGCGTTGACGCCGATGCGGATCGGGATGCCGTTGTCGCGTGCGGCGCTGACCACGGCACGCACACGGTCTTCACGACCGATGTTGCCCGGGTTGATGCGCAGGCAGTCGACACCAAGTTCCGCCACACGCAGGGCGATCTTGTAATCGAAGTGGATGTCGGCCACCAGCGGAATGTTGCTCTGCTGCTTGATGCGACCAAAGGCTTCGGCGGCATCCATGTCCGGCACGCTGACACGCACGATATCGGCGCCGGCATCCTCGAGGCGCTTGATCTGCGCGACGGTGGCGGCGACATCGTTGGTGTCGGTGTTGGTCATGCTCTGCACGGAAATCGGTGCATCGCCGCCGACGGCCACATTGCCGACATGAATCTTGCGCGAGACGCGGCGCTTGATGGGGGAGTGACTATGCATGGGATTCCGGATCATTCACCGAGGGTAAGTTTGGCGACACTGCCGCGCGTGACGCGCGTGAGGTCGACCGCTTCATTCATGTAACGCAGCTCGACGCCAGAGGCATTGCCGATGGTCATCGTGAAGGGCGGCTTGCCTTCCAGCGTCGTGCTGGTGCCGGCCTCGTTGTTGCCGCGCAGCAGGCGCTTGCCATCGGCATCACGAATGTCGGTCCAGGAGTTGATGTTGAACGTCAATTCGAGCTTGCGCGGGTCTGCCGCCGGTGCAGCGTTCTCTGCTGCACTCTCCTGTGAGGTGTCGGCACTGGCATCGGCGACTGCACTCACGTCAGTGGTAGCGGCGCTATCCGTGGCAGCGTCAGACGCTGACGTACCAGTCTCTGCAGCGCCCGGCGCGCCAGCGTTCGTGTCGAGCGTGTCAGCACTCTGCGCTGTCGCCTCGGAGGATGCTGCTGCATCGACGGCAGACGCATCACCGGTAGCAGTGGAGGACGGCGCCGCTTCACTATTGGTGGACTGCGAGAGCGAAAGCTCGATGGAGCCATCGGCATTCACGACCGGTGCGGTGTTGTCCGCATCGCTGCCACCCTCGAGGGCGGAGGTTTCCGCCGGCGAGGTGCGGCCATAGTCGCCGCTCTGCCACCACACGTAGCTGAGGCCGATCAGGCCGGCGATGACCAGCAGGCTGACGAGGCGGAACAGATACTTGCCCATCTTGCCCGGCGGGCGCACCGACGGCGTGGAACTGGGGGTGTAGCGCTCGGCTTCGGTGGTGCCGAACTGGGCGTTGTACTGTCCGACGATGGCCTTCTCGTCCATGCCCAGCAGGCGGGCATAGGCACGCAGATAGCCGCGACGGTACGCGGCGATGGGAATCTGGTCGTAGTGGTCGCGTTCCAGGTCATCGACCAGGCTGGGGCGCAGGTTGAGCTGTGTCGCCACCTCATCACGCGACAACCCCTGATGCTCGCGCTCCAGCTTGAGGCGCGTGCCAGGCAGTGCATCACTGGCGTGCTGATCAGGGGCGGGTTGATGTTCGCTCATGGCGCATCCTTGTAAGGAAAAACTGTCTACCGAACGCACATCCGGGCGCTCTTCCGGTACTGCGGAAACTGCTCCTGACACTGATGCTGGAGCATACTGACTGATGCTGTCGCGCGATTGGCCGGGTGCTGCACGACTCGTTGATCATCATGCGAGTGAGCAGCGTGAAAAGCGATGACCCCCCATGCCAATCGACGCGCACGAACACACGTTCGTCCGCGTCGGCACTATACCAAGCCCGCGCCGAGATTTTCACCGGCATTTCGGTCTTCTCGGTCCTGCTTGCAGCGACCCCGCTCATGAGGTGGCGCCATCAGCGGCGTCGTTGCACCTCGCTCAGGGAGTGCGAATCACCGCGCGACCGGATTCCCGTGTCATGACCTGCTCCAGCTGACGGCTGTAGAGGTCTGCCAGACGGCTGTCGCCGCGAGCCGTGGCCACATCGACGGCCAGGGCGAGACTGTCGCTGTCGGTGCCTGCCAGACGGAAGTAGCGGCTCAATGCCGACTGGGCGGCGTCATTGTCGCCGGCGTCATGTGACATGCGTGCCACCGCCAACCAGGCCTCTGACTCACGCGGGTTGATCTTGACGGCACGCTCGAAACTCTTCGCGGCCTCGCTGGTCTTGCCCAGCTGCATCTGACAGCGGCCCAGATTGGTATAGAGCTGACCACGATTGTCGTAGGTCAGGTCTTCAGCCGCGATCTCGAGCTGTCGACAGGCCTCGACGTATTCACCGCGAGAGTAGAGAAAGGCCGCGTAGTTGTTGCGCGCACGGGTAAAGGACGAATCGCTGGAAATGGCCTGATTGAAATAGTCATCGGCGAGCACGTTCTCCCCCTGGCGCTGATAGATCATCGCCAGCCCGGCCTTGGCCTCGGCATTGCTGCTCTGCAGCTTGAGTGCCTTCTGGAAGGCGCTGTCGGCGCGTTGCAGCTGATTACGACCCAGATAGGCCTCTCCGAGTTCCACGTAGGCGTTCGAGGCCTTGTTGTCATCCGGCGGGGCGTAGGGGTCGTTGGTTTCCACGCGTGTCGCGCAGCCTGCGAGGGTCAGGCCGGCAAATCCGAGGCACAGCAGCAGGGCTCTGGTGCGGCGAGTGATGCCGCGAGCAGCGGTGCGGGTGTGGGAATCATGCTGGCAGGGGCCCTGTGCGACAGTGCCATGGGCGACAGGGTCATGCTCATTGGTGCGATGACGGGGCAGACGACTCGGCATGCAATCCTCGCGTGAATGAAGGCTCGTGATGTGCCTGCGGGCGAGGGTCGCGGCAGGCAACAAAAGCGCCCCCATCAAAGCGCCGCACCTGCCACAAGTCAAGGTGGCAGGGCGGCGCATGGCTATGGCGATAGCGTCAGTTCAGGGCTGGCAGCCGCTCAGTCGGCGTCGAGCTGGATGGCGTTGATGTAACGCTCGGCGCGACGGGTGCGGTCCTTGACCTGCCCGACCAGCTGGCCACAGGCGGCGTCGATGTCATCGCCACGTGTGGCGCGCACCGGTGCGGTGTAGCCCAGCTCGTAGAGACGTTGCTGGAAGCGCATCACCTGATTGCGCGACGGCTTCTCGTAACCGGAATGCGGGAACGGGTTGAACGGGATCAGGTTGATCTTGCACGGCAGTTCGTCGAGCAGCGCGGCCAGTTCCTCGGCGTGCTGGATCTGGTCGTTGACGTCCTTGATCAGGGTGTACTCGATGGTGACGATACGTGCGTCGTCACACTTGGCCAGGTAGCGATGGCAGGAGTCGAGCAGCGCGCGGATGTTCCACTTGCGGTTGATCGGCACCAGCACGTTGCGCAGTTCATCGTTGGCCGCGTGCAGCGAGATCGCCAGGCTGACGTCCATCTCGTCACCGAGCTGGTCCAGCTTGGGCACCACACCGGAGGTGGAGAGGGTGACGCGACGCTTGGACAGGCCATAGGCGTTGTCGTCCAGCATCAGCTTCATCGCCGGCACGACGTTGTCGTAGTTCATCAGCGGCTCGCCCATGCCCATCATCACCACGTTGGTGACCGGACGCTTGCGGGTGTCCTTGCGGTCTTCGGCGCCGCGGGTGGCGACCCACACCTGGCCGATGATCTCGGCGGCGGTCAGGTCACGCTCGAAGCCCTGCTTGCCGGTGGAGCAGAAGCTGCAGTCCAGTGAGCAACCGACCTGGGAAGACACGCACAGGGTGCGACGGTTGCCGTTCTCGGACGGGATCAGCACGGTCTCGACGTAGCTGCCATCGCTGACTTCCAGTACCCACTTGCGGGTGCCGTCCTTGGACTCGCCTTCATAGACGATGCCCGGCGCACGGATCTCGGCGACCTGCTTGAGGCGCTCGCGCAGCGGCTTGGCGAGGTTGGTCATCTCGTCGAAGCTGTCGACACCTTCCTGGTGAATCCATTTCATCACTTGGGTGGCGCGGAATTTCTTCTCGCCGATGCTCTCGAAGAAGGCTTCCATCGCCGGGCGCGGCAGGCCCAGCAGGTTGGTGAGCTTGACGGCGGCAGGCGCCGCGGCATCGGTGGCAGTTGCAGTGGTATCAGTCATGGTATGGGCCGGTCGTGTCAGGGATGGGCAGGCGTCACATAAAGGATAGACGTCTGCAGGGCGACGCTGTCAGCGGAGGTGGCGATGGCTCGCAGACCTCAAGAGGCTCTCATCATCAGCGCAGTGCGCGTGGGCGTCATCTGGCGTGGGGAGAGGGCGCTGCAGCGGCTTTCAGAAAAGCGTATCGGACCTGCTCAAGCGTCGAATCTGCTTCAGGGGGTGCATGCTGTCGCGCGACGCTTCAGCACGTCCGATACCACGACGGCCCCGCCTCGCAGGCAGGGCCGTCGTGTCATGCACGGCTGAGAGACGCGTGCCCCGAAGGGCCTGGCTTCTCAGTCGTACAAGGCGAAATCAACCGCGCGGGCAGATTTCGTTGTCGCCGAAGAAGTAGGCGATTTCGCGAGCAGCAGATTCCGGCGCGTCAGAACCGTGAACGGCGTTGGCGTCGATGGAAGTGGCGAAGTCTGCACGAATGGTGCCGGCTTCTGCTTCCTTCGGGTTGGTAGCGCCCATCAGGTCGCGGTTCTTGGTGATGGCGTCTTCGCCTTCCAGCACCTGGATCATGACCGGGCCGGAAGTCATGAAGCCGACCAGCTCACCGAAGAAGCCACGTTCGCTGTGCTCAGCGTAGAAGCCTTCGGCCTGTTCCTTGGACAGGTGAACCATCTTGGAAGCGACGATCTGCAGACCGGCTTTCTCGAAGCGAGAGTAGATCTCGCCGATCACGTTCTTGGCAACGGCATCCGGCTTGATGATGGACAGAGTGCGCTGAGTCATGGTGAATCTCCTGAGACAAGCTTTGAAGAGCCGCACGGCAGATGCCGCACGGCGGAAAACGGGCTCTGTCGGCATGCGCACGACAAAAGTGGGCGGCATTATAGCGGCAAGTGCCACCGGCTGCATCCATCATGCCTGAGTCGCATGACGCGCAGATGGCAAGCGCCTCGTCGGCATGGGCTGGCGAGACGCTGAGGGCCGGCTCGGACGTCGCGCCTGGCCTGGACGCTGAAGCTCTATTCAGACGCTCAAGCCTGTCTCAGACGCTGAAGCCTGGTCTAGACGCTGAAGCTCTCGCCACAACCACACTCGTCCTTGACGTTGGGGTTGTTGAAGCGGAAATAGCGGTTCAGGCCGTCCTTGACGTAGTCCACTTCGGAACCGTCGAGCACGGTGAGGGCTTCGGTGTCGACATAGACGGTGGCGCCGTGATCGACGAAGACGGCGTCTTCCTCGTTGGCCTCGTCGGCGAAGTCGAGCACGTAGCTGTAGCCGGAGCAGCCGCTGGGCTTGACCGAGACACGCAGGCCAAGG
Source organism: Cobetia sp. cqz5-12 (assembly GCF_016495405.1). Taxonomy (NCBI): domain Bacteria; kingdom Pseudomonadati; phylum Pseudomonadota; class Gammaproteobacteria; order Oceanospirillales; family Halomonadaceae; genus Cobetia; species Cobetia sp. cqz5-12. The sequence continues at coordinate 3,526,121 of NZ_CP044522.1, read as the reverse complement.
CCGTGGCCGCGCTCGGCCAGCACGACACGGATCTGGTCGGCGGCGGAGGGGGAAATCGACAGGTGTGCCATGAGCAGTCTCCCGGGTCAGGCGCGCAGCGACGTCAGGGCATGCCTGAGTTCGCCGAGCGCGGATTCAATGTCGGTAGCGGTGGTGAAACGTCCGAAGCTGAAGCGCAATGACGCCAGCGCCAGTGGACGGGGCACCCCGATGCCGGTGAGGACGAACGACGGTTCGACGCTGGCGGAATTGCAGGCCGAGCCGGTGGAAATCGCGATGCCGCGCAGCGCCATCAGCATCGCCTCGCCATCCACACCCTCGAAGGCGAGATTGACGATGTTGGGCGCGCTGACCTCTATATCGGTATTGAAGTGCACGCCTTCAAGGCCGGCAAGCCCGGCGACGAACTGATCACGCAGCGCGACGAGGTGCTGGTGATCGGCATCGAACTGCTCGGCGCTCAGGCGGTAGGCCTCACCCATGCCGACGATCTGGTGTGTCGGCAGGGTGCCGGAACGCATGCCGCGCTCATGCCCACCGCCATGGATCAGGGCATCGACCTTGATCTGCGGCTGGCGACGTACATACAGCGCGCCGATGCCCTTGGGGCCGTAGGCCTTGTGGGCGGACAGTGACAGCATGTCGATGGGCTGACGACTGACATCGATTCGTATCTTGCCGGGCGCCTGGGCGGCATCGACATGGAAGGCCGCGCCATGCGAGTGGGCGATGTCGCCCAGTGCATCCAGGTCATTCAGACTGCCCAGTTCGTTGTTCACTGCCATCAGCGATACCAGGATGGTATCGCTGCGCAGGGCGTCGCGCAGGCTGTCCGGGCTGATGCGTCCGTCAGGCTGCGGCGCGATGCGCGTGACCTCGAAGCCTTCCGCCTCCAGCGCGCTGGCGGTATCCAGAATCGCCTTGTGCTCGATGGTCGAGGTGATCAAATGGCGGCCACGCGCGGCATTGGCACGCATGTAGCCGGTCAGCGCCAGGTTGTCGGCTTCGGTGGCACCGCTGGTCCAGACGATCTCGCGCGGGTCGGCACCGATCAGCTCGGCGACCTGACGACGTGCGCCCTCAACGGCCTGCTCGGCCAGCCAGCCCGGCATGTGACTACGCGAGGCCGGATTGGCGAAGGTGCCGTCCTGCGTCAGGTGACGCATCATCAGCTCGGCGACGCGAGGGTCGACGGGCGTGGTGGCGGCATAGTCAAGGTAGATCGGCTGGGACATGGTGACTTCCTGAAGACACGACGGACAGTGATGACGGTGAACGTGATGAAGGCGATCTCGGGGGCGGCGGGGCGCGGCGAGCATCGCCTCGGTTGGCCGTGCTCAGCCTGGCTGGCAAACGCCGCTCAGCTGCCTTGCATGACGGTGATCGGTGTCGGCTCGCACGCCTTGCGCTGACGACTGGCAATCTGGCGAATCTCTTCGCGCGCGACCAGGTCGGCCAGGCTGATGCCGTCGAGAAAGCCGTGGATCTCGTCGGACAGATCACACCACAGATGGTGCGTCAGGCAGGTGTCGCCGGCCTGACAGTCCGACATTCCCTGACAGCGTGTAGCATCGACTGACTCGTTGACGGCGTCGATGATGCACGCCACCGAGGTGGTCTCGAGTTCGGTGTCCAGCAGATAACCGCCACCGGGGCCACGCACGCTCTTGACCAGACCGGCACGTCGCAGACGCGCAAACAGTTGCTCCAGGTACGACAGCGAGATGCCCTGGCGTACGGAAATATCGGCCAGACAGGTCGGGCCGCAACTGGCATGCAGGGCCAGATCGAGCATCGCGGTGACGGCGTAGCGTCCCTTGGTGGTCAGGCGCATGACAGAGTCCGTGAGCAGATGGAGCCTGCGACGTTGAGGACGAGGCCGGGCACAGTCGCCGCCTCTGGCGAGACGGCGTATCAATGAGCCCCATTATGGTGGGGTGGTCTGGCGGGGTCAATCCCGACTGAATTGGTCAACTTTAGCCATGCTGACGTTCGGCGGGCTCCTGCGTATCGCTTGCCTGCTCAGTCGGCGGCTGCTCAGTCGGCGCCTGCTGGGGCGAGGTCTGCTCGGAGCGCGGCTGGTCATCCGGTGCAGTGCCCTGCGATGCGCTGGATGCAGCGGCGCGGGCCTTGGGTGAGGTGCTGCCTTGGGCCGCGGCCACGTCAGCGACGGTCGTCTCGCCACCGCAGGGCCCCAGCTCATCGATCAGCTGGGCAAAGTCGGCGTCGTCGAGCTCGGGCAGGCGCCCGGCGCGATAGCTGGCATCCAGCTTGCGCAGCGTGCCGCACATCTGTTCGATGCGCTTGTCCACGGCATGCATGTGATCGAGCATCGCGTGCATGGAGCGCGCGACCGGATCGGGCATGTCCTGGCCCATGCCGTAGGCATCGAAGCCGAACTTCTCCTTCATGGCCTCGCGGCTTTCCGGGTCGACCGACGGCTCCTCCGCCACATCCGGCTCGGCGCGCTTGACGATCTTGCCGGGAATGCCGACGACGGTGGCGCCGGCAGGCACTTCACGCGTGACCACGGCGTTGGAGCCGACCTTGGCACCGGCGCCGACGGTGAACGGGCCGAGAATCTTGGCACCGGCACCGACGATGACGCCATCGCCGAGAGTCGGGTGGCGCTTACCAGCGTTCCAGGTGGTGCCGCCGAGAGTGACGCCGTGATAGAGGGTCACGTCATCACCGATCAGGGCGGTTTCGCCGATCACGACGCCCATGCCGTGGTCGATGAAGAAGCGGCGGCCGATGGTCGCCCCCGGGTGGATCTCGATGCCGGTCAGCCAGCGCATCAGGGTCGAGCCGGTGCGCGCCAGCCATTTGGCATTGTGGCGCCATAGCCAGTGATTGATGCGATGGGCCACCAGGGCATGCAGGCCCGGATAGTTGGTCAGGACTTCAAAGAAGTTGCGCGCCGCCGGATCACGGGCAAACACGCTATCGATGTCTTCACGCAGTCGAGTGAACATGGCGTGTCCTCAGGAGGTGCGGTTGGCCGTGTCGGCTTGTGCCAGGCGAACCTGCTTGTCCACCGCGGAAAGAATGCCGCGCAGAATGTTGATTTCCATGCTGTCCGGACGCGCGCGCAGATAAAGGCGACGCAGGCGTGCCATCAGCTGGCGCGGCTGTTCCGGATCGAGGAAGTCGACGCTGATCAGTGTCTTCTCGAGATGCTCGAACAGGCGCTCGAGGTCGGCATGGCTGGCCAGCGGGCTATCCCAGTCGATACCGAACGGCTGGGCATCCTCGGCACGCGGCGTCTCGCCGGCGGCTTCCTGGTCGGCCAGCCACGCCTGGCGGCACTCATAGGCCAGCACCTGTACCGCCGCGGCCAGATTCAGCGAGCTGAAATCTGGATTGGTCGGGATGTGCACGTGACGGTGGCAGCGCTGCAGCTCTTCATTGGAGAGCCCGGAATCCTCGCGGCCGAAGACGATGGCCACGCGGGCATCCGGCAGGCGGGCTTCATCGGCCAGGGTGGCACCGAAGGCGCGCGGCGTGATCATCGGCCACGGCAGGTTGCGCGAACGTGCGCTGCAGCCGACCACCAGACTGCAATCCGCCACGGCCTCTTCCAGGGTCTCGTGCACCGAGGCGCTGGCGACGAGTGCATCGGCACCCGAGGCGCGTGAGGCGGATTCCTGGCATTGCACCTGACATCGCGGCGCGACCAGTGCGAGATCGGCCAGGCCCATATTGAGCATGGCGCGGGCTGCACCACCAATGTTGCCGGGATGGCTGGTGCCAATCAGGACAATGCGCAGACGTTCAAGCATGAGGACTTCCAGGATAGCGATTGAAGGGCAGGGCAATCGACGCGGCCCGGTCACCGGGCTGGGCGAGACGTGCGCCAGAACCCGATATCCTAGCATGAAGCCAGCGCAGGGAGCAGTCAGCCGTGGCGTGATCCCGCCGTCTCTCTACGGCGAAGGTCGCGTGTCGCGATGGCAGCTCGAGCCGAGCTCTGATAGACTACGCCGTCCCGTCATGTCGCAACATGTGTTCGCCCTCGTTGGCGCCGCGTGCTGTGGCGGCTGGCAGCCTGCATACATTGCACTATGCAGCGTGCCCCGCGCCGTATCAGGATTCCTGTACGGGCTACATGACCACCTGATCTGATTACACCCAGTTTCGCTCGATTCGTGTTGCGCCGCGCTGATGTCTCACGCGCCGTGGCACCCGTTCTTTAACAGCTCCCGACTCGTCAAGGCCTTGATCATGCATCCGATGGTCCAATTTGCGCTGCGTGCTGCACGCGGTGCCGCAGAGCAGTTCGTCCGTGCTCGTGAACGTATCGAAGTCGCCCGTGGCGACAACGATCTCGACACCTTCATCGCAGACACTGCACGTCGCGCCGAAGCGCACATCGTGCGTCAGCTGGAGCGCGGTTATCCGCAACACGGTCTCTCCGGCCGTTATACCGACCATCGCGATGGTGAAGGTCAGGGTTCTGACTACCACTGGCGCATCGAGCCGGTGCACGGTTACTCCAACCTGGCATCCGCGGCCTCCGGCTTCGCGCTGTCCGTGGTCTGCCTGTTCAAGGGCCGTGCCGAGCACGCGGTGGTCATCGCGCCGTTCACTGACGAAGAGTACATCGTCAGCCGTGGCCGTGGTGCCCAGCACTCCGGTCACCGTATCCGCGTGACCAACGCCACCTCCATCGAAGGTGCGCGTCTGGCGATGGGTCTGCCGGAAAGCTGGCAGCGTCCGCGTCACCTGCCGACCTACCTCTCCATCGTTCAGCAGGTCGGCCCGCAGGTCGAGATGCTGCGCACCAGCGGTTGTGCGCTGCTGGACGTGCTCGAGCTGGCCTCTGGCCGCGTCGATGCCGTCTATGTGCTGGGTCTGGATGCCGGTGACAGCGAGATCGTCAGCCTGTTCCTGAAGGAATGTGGCGCACTGGCAGGCAGTGCCGACGGCACGCCGGTCGTGGTTGCCGAAGGCACCCTGATGGCCGCTGGCGCACGTCTGTACAAGGCGCTGGCGCAGACCATGCAGCCGCACCTGTAAGACTGCACTTGGCAAGACGGTATGATCTGATGGCTCTGTCAGCAACGAGCCGTCTGGAGAACGAAAAAAACCCCACCTCGCATGAGGTGGGGTTTTTTTGTGCCTGGCGATCCGTGCCGGGCTTAACGAGCGGAGGCGTTTACGGCGCGCCGTCCTCGAACTGCTCCTTGGGCGGGGGGATCAGATCCACACGCTTCAGGCCGACCACCAGCAACAGCGCCGCTGCCACGTAGATGGACGAGAAGGTGCCCGCGACCACACCGATGATCAGTGCGATGGCGAAGTTGTGGATCATGTCACCGCCGAGGAAGTACAGCGCCAGCAACACGAGCAAGGTGGTGCCGGAGGTGGACAGCGTGCGTGACAGCGTCGCGTTGATGGCGTCATTGAAGATCGACGGCATGTCATCGGTACGCGATTTGCGGATGTTCTCGCGAATGCGGTCGTAGACGATGATGGTGTCGTTCAGTGAGTAGCCGATCACGGCCAGCACCGCGGCCAGTACCGTCAGGTCGAAGTCGAGTCCGAACAGGGCGAAGATGCCCAGCAGGATGATGACGTCGTGACCCAGCGAGATGAGTGCGCCGAGGGCGAACTTGTACTGGAAGCGGAAGGCCACGTAGACCATCACCACGGCCAGGGCGAGCAGCATGCCGAGACCGGACTGGTCACGCAGCTGATCACCGACCTGGGCGCCGACGAACTCGGCGCGGATCAGGTTGACGCTGTCACCGGTGGCCTGAAGATGCGCCACGATGTCATTGCCGATACCGGCTTCGAAGCTCTGCTGCAGACGCACCAGAATCTCGTTGCTGGCACCGAAGGTCTGGACCGAGACATCCTTGTAGCCGGCGGCTTCCAGTGTCTGGCGCACGCTGTCCAGCGCCGGTGCTGCCTGGTATTTCACTTCCACTAGGGTGCCGCCGGTAAAGTCGAGGCCCAGGTTCAGGCCATGAATCACAAGGGCGCCAATGGCCACGATCGTCAGCACGATGGAGACGATGAAGGCCGCGCGCCGCTTGCTCATGAAGTCAAACTGTCGCATCACGATGGCCCCTCAGATCCAGAGTTTCTTGAGTGTCTTGCCGCCAATGGCAAGATTGATGATGCCGCGCGAGACCATGATCGCCGTGAACATCGACGTCAGAATGCCGATGGACAGCGTGACCGCGAAGCCCTTGACCGGGCCACTGCCGATGGAGAACAGGATCACCGCGACCAGCAGGGTGGTGATGTTGGCATCGACGATGGAGGTGAAGGCGCGCTCGAAGCCGGTATGCACCGCTTGATGCAGCGGCATTTTGGAGCGCATTTCCTCGCGGATACGCTCGAAGATCAGCACGTTGGCATCCACCGCCATGCCCAGCGTCAGCACGATACCGGCGATACCCGGCAGGGTCAGGGTGGCGCCCAGCATCGACATCGCGGCAATCAGGATCGCCAGGTTGGCGGTCAGGGCCACGTTGGCGACGACACCGAAGGCCTTGTAGCGCGCCAGCATGAACAGCACGACCAGCAGCAGGCCCAGCTCGACGGACAGAATGCCGCGCGAGATGTTCTCGGCACCCAGGCTCGGACCGATGGTGCGTTCCTGCACGAAGTAGATCGGCGCGGCCAGAGAGCCGGAACGCAGCAGCAGCGAGAGCTCCTTGGCTTCCGTCGGCGAGTCGAGGCCAGTAATGCGGAAGCTGTTGCCCAGCGCACTCTGGATGGTCGCCAGACTGATCAGTCCCTTCTCGGTGTAAGGGATGCGCTTCTCGACCTTCTCGCCGTCTTCCATCACGGTGCGAGTGCGGGTCTTGTGCTCGATGAACAGTACCGCCATGTTGCGGCCGATCGCGGCACGCGTGACGCGGTTCATGATCGAGCCACCGGTGCCGTCCAGGTTGATGTTGACCTGCGGGCGGCCACTTTCATCGAAGCTGGTGCTGGCGCTGGAGACGCTGTCACCGCTGATGATCACGTCCTTCATGATATTGGCGGTGCGGCTCGGCTGGTTGCGGAACGCGAAGCTCTCCATCTCGCTGGCCGGCGTGTCGCTGGCCGCTTCGAGACGGAATTCGAGGTTGGCGGTGGCGCCCAGTACGCGCTTGGCGGCGGCCGTGTCCTGCACGCCCGGCAGCTCGACCACGATGCGGTTCGGGCCCTGGCGCTGAACCAGCGGCTCGGACACGCCCAGCTCGTTGACGCGATTGCGGATCGTGGTCAGGTTCTGATTGACCGCGTAATCCTGAATCTCCTTGACGGCGGCGGCGGTCAGGGTGAGGTCCAGTACGGCCCCACGCTCGACATCGCGCTCGTCGTATTCGAAGTTCTGGAAGTCGCGCGAGATCAGTGAGCGCGCCTGCGAGCGGTCTTCCTCATCGGAGAACGTCAGGCTCAGGGTACCGTCGTCGACTTCGCTGCCGCGGTAGCGGATACGCTCCTCGCGCAGGGTTTCCTTGATGGCGCTGGCGTTGACTTCCAGGCGCTGCTTGACCGCGGCGTCCATGTCGACTTCCAGCTGGAAGTGGACACCGCCACGCAGGTCAAGGCCCAGCTTCATCGGTGAGGCACCGAGGCTGGCCAGCCACGACGGCGTGGCATCGGCCAGGTTCAGCGCGACGATGGCGTCATCGCCGAGCGTCTCGCTGATCAGTTCCTTGGCGCGCAGCTGCTGGTCGTTGCTGGTAAGGCGAATCAGGCCGGTGGAACCGTTGAGTTCCCCGGATTTGGGCGTGATGCCGGCGTTTTCGAGGGCACTGGTGGCGCGATCGAGGTCTTGCTGGTCGATGGCCTCGGCGCCGCTGGCGGCACTGATCTGCACAGCCGGGTCTTCGGGGTAGAGATTCGGCAATGCGTAGATCACGCCGACGGCAAGTACCAGGCAGATCACCAGGTACTTCCAAAGCGGATAGCGGTTGAGCATGGCAGCCCTGTCCTTGGTGGAGCGGGAGAGAAAAAGCATGCTGCCGGCACAGGGGCCGGCAGCAGGAGGGATCAGATGGACTTGATGGTGCCCTTCGGCAGGACTGCAGCCACGGCAGACTTCTGCACGTTGACTTCGTTGCCTTCGTTCAGCTCCATGGTGATGAACTGCTCGCTGACCTTGGTGATGCGGCCAACCAGGCCACCACCGATGACGACTTCGTCACCCTTGGCCAGATTGCTGATCAGGTTCTTGTGTTCCTTGGCGCGCTTGGACTGCGGACGCCACAGCAGGAAATAGAAAATGACCACGAAGCCGACCAGCATGACGATCTGGCCGATGGCGCCGCCGCCGGCGACAGCCGCTTCGGCTTCCGCGTGTGCGGCAGGAATCAGGAATTCCAGCATGTGTATCTCCAGAGGTTACGAGTGAACTGTTGTTATGCAATGAGCGTGATTCAGGCTCTTCTTCACGTCTGGCTCGAGTCGAATATCAAGACGACCGGAGGATTTGGCCCCCGGTCGTCATTCGCCTCGATCAGTCGGCCAGCGGCGGCACCGGCAGGCCGCGCGCGGCATAGAACTGTTCCACGAAGTCCTGCAATGTACCCGCTTCAATTGCACCGCGCAAACCAGCCATCACGGTCTGGTAGTAGCGCAGATTGTGGATGGTGTTGAGCATCGAGCCGAGCATTTCTCCACAGCGATCAAGGTGATGCAGATAGCCGCGCGAGAAATTGGTGCAGGTGTAGCAATCGCAGTCCGGGTCCAGCGGTGAGGTGTCACGCTTGTGGACGGCGTTGCGGATCTTGACGGTGCCCGTCGGGGTGAACAGGTGGCCGTTGCGCGCGTTGCGGGTCGGCATCACGCAATCGAACATGTCGACGCCACGCCGCACGCCTTCGACGAGGTCTTCCGGCTTGCCGACGCCCATCAGATAGCGCGGCTTGTCGTCCGGCATCCACTCGGGAAGGTAGTCGAGCACCTTGATCATCTCGTCCTTGGGCTCGCCCACGGACAGGCCGCCGATGGCGTAGCCGTCAAAATCGATCTTCTTGAGGCCCTCGAGGGACTTCTCGCGCAGGTCCGGATACATGCCGCCCTGGATGATGCCGAACAGCGCCGACGGCGAGTCGCCATGCGCGTCGTAGGAGCGCTGCGCCCAGCGCAGGGACATCTCCATCGACTTGCGCGCTTCATCATGGGTGGCCGGGTACGGCGTGCACTCATCGAAGATCATCACGATGTCGGAGCCCAGCGAGCGCTGCACCGCCATCGATTCTTCCGGGCCCATGAAGACCTTGGAGCCATCGACCGGTGAGCGGAAGTGAACGCCCTGTTCGGTGATCTTGCGCGTCTTGCCGAGCGAGAAGACCTGGAAACCGCCGGAATCGGTCAGGATCGGCTTGTCCCACTGCGCGAAGTCATGCAGGTCGCCATGGGCTTCGATGACTTCGGTGCCCGGGCGCAGCCACAGGTGGAAGGTGTTGCCGAGGATGATCTCGGCGCCGATGTCCTTGATGGATTCCGGCGTCATGCCCTTGACGGTGCCGTAGGTGCCCACCGGCATGAAGGCCGGAGTTTCCACGGTGCCGCGCGGGAAGGTCATGCGGCCACGACGTGCACGGCCATCGGTCGCGAGCTTTTCAAAGCTCATGAAGCATTCTTTACGCATGGTGCTCTCTTTGCTTGGCGGCGAAACAGGCCGCAGCTGGTGTGTCGATGCCACTATGTCATCAAGCTACTAAGTCGCTATGCCGCAGCATAGCGCGGGGCGCGTTAACTGCGCATGACACGGCCCTCGGCGAATGCCGGGGCCATGTCAGAAAAGGGGAGTCAGGCGCGTTCCAGCAACATGGCATCGCCATAGCTGAAGAACTGGTAGCGCTCTTCCACCGCCGCCTGATAGGCCGCCATGGTGTGCTGGTAGCCGGCGAAGGCCGAGACCAGCATCAGCAGGGTCGATTCCGGCAGATGGAAGTTGGTGATCAGAAGATCCACCACCTGCCATTCATAACCGGGGTAGATGAAGATGTCGGTGTCACCGGAGTAGGGTGCCAGCTCACCACCATGGGCCTTGGCAGCACTTTCGAGGCAGCGCACGCTGGTGGTGCCGACGGCGACCACACGACGGCCGGCGGCACGGGCACGGGCGATCTTGTCGCAGGCTTCCTGACCGACCTCGATCCATTCGCTGTGCATGTGGTGCTCGAGAATGCTGTCGACACGCACCGGCTGGAAGGTGCCGGCACCCACATGCAGGGTGACGAAGGCGGTCTCGATGCCTTTCTCGGCCATGGCGGCCATGATCGGCTCATCGAAGTGCAGGCCCGCCGTCGGCGCGGCCACGGCACCATCACGCTTGGCGTAGACCGTCTGATAGCGCTCGCGATCCGATAGCTCGTCGTCGCGGGTAATATAGGGCGGCAGCGGCATGTGGCCGTGCTGGTTGAGCAGCTCGATCATCGGCGTCTCGCCGTGGAAGCGCAGCTCGAACAGCGCCTCCTGACGACCTTCGACCACGGCCGTGATGCCGCCTTCGAAGATCAGCTCGGTGCCAGGCTTCGGTGACTTGCTGGAGCGGATGTGCGCCAGGCCACGATGGGCGTCCAGCGGACGCTCCAGCAACATCTCGATCTTGCCGCCGGAGGCTTTCTGGCCATGCAGGCGCGCGGGGATCACGCGGGTATCGTTGAAGACCACGACATCGCCGGGTTCCAGCTGCTCGAGCAGATCCGGGAAGCGGCGGTGCACGATCTCGCCGCTCTTGCCATCCAGATGCAGCAGGCGGCAATCGCTGCGTTGCTCTGACGGGTAGCGAGCAATCAGCTCATCCGGCAGGCTGAAATCGTAATCGCTGCGCTGCATCGGGCGCGCGTCGGAAGGTGTGGCAACGCCCGAGGCATCACCGGAATCGATACGTGACATGGCCAACCTGACACTCTGATAGCACGAGGCGCGTGGTGCGCTCCGTGGCATGCGTACATGCACAATGGGGAGATGCCGCCCTGAGACACTGGCGCTCTCGTCGCGAGCGCATGACTCCCTTTCTACGGGTGGGGCAGTCCGGTGCGACACTCTCGAGGCCTTGGCTGTCTGGGCAGACGAAAAAGGTCGCTCATGATACCCAATGCCATCGTCCACGCGAAGACCCGTTTGCGGGCGACACGCCTCAGTCCATTGCGGCGTGGGGTGTGAGGAAGCGCTCCATGTGTCTGATCTGACGCCAAAACTCGTTGACCTTGGCGCAATGTCCCGTATAATTTCGCTCCGTTGCCGGTGTGGCGGAATTGGTAGACGCAGCGGATTCAAAATCCGCCGCTTAATAGGCGTGTCGGTTCGAGTCCGACCACCGGCACCAGAATTGAAAAAGTCGCTTTCGAGCGGCTTTTTGCGTTTCTGGCTCCCACCGATTCATCTTCCTTGTGGTTCTTCGCTCGCTCAGTCTCTGCCCCGAATACCAGCTTTTTCTAATCTCATCACGCCTCGCCTGTCTTGGCGCTGGCGATAGCGATAGCTGCTGCTTGTCTGTGCGCTGTACGTGACCGCAGGGGGCCAGACACAGGAAAGCCCCGATCGAATGTCGGGGCTTTCCTGTGTCTCGTGCATTCAGACGGCGACTTAGGCCTGATGTGGAATGCTCTTTACGCGTCGATAGAGGCTGTTGCTGGCGAGGGAGGGATCGAGGAGCGCGATGCGGGTGTTCTGGATCGCAAGTTCCTGGCGCAGGGTGAACCACTTGCCGACGTATTCATGGCAATCCTGGCAGTGCACCAGGTGGTCGGCTGATGGAGTGTGGTACTGATACTCCATCTTCAGGCCGGAGCATGCCGGACAACACAGTGCGGCTTTAGCTTTCCCTTCCATGTCTCCTCTCCTTCTCAGCAATTGACTGAATCTGGTGAGGTGCAGCGTAGCGGTCTCTTTCCTTGAGTGCGCAAACCCGCCAGTCATCATGGCCCATGAATCAATCGCTCAGACTCATGGATCTTGCTGGCTGGGGAGTGAAGCTTCCCATGCTTGCGCGTCATCCTCTGACAGGGCCTGTCCCTGGCTGCACTTCCTGTGCACTTGGCCCGTCACTACGCTGAACCTGCCGCTCTTCCTGAGCAGCGATCGGGCGCTGCTGACCCGAAAAATCTTGGACACCTTTCAGAAACTGACTGAATTCGGTGCCATTCAGCGTAGTGATCTCTTTCCCTGAGCTCGCAGGCTGCCAGTCATGAAGATTCGTAAACCTACCCGCTCAGGCTTACGAATCTTCCTGGCCGGGAGCGAAGTCCCCAAGCCTGCGCGTCATCCTCTGACAGGGCCTGTCCCTGGCTGCACTTCCTGTGCACTTGGCCTGTCACTACGCTGAACCAGCCGCTCTTCCTTAGCAGCGGTAGAGACGTTACTGGTTATCATAAACTTGTACAACTCCTGATTTGTTGCACAAGTTTTCAAATGTGTAAGATCCTGTACTTTATTATGTTCTCATATAAATCCATGCACGACGGCCGCTTTCGAGGGCGGACTGTCCAGCCCGTGTGACATCTATCGTGAGGGGCATGTTCAGGTCGTCCATATGGCCTGCTGCCGCATCAGTATGGCGCTTGATACACTCGATCGCGCCTGCCCGAAGACTTGATGGGAGCCGTATGTGCCCGATGCTCTCATCCCTTGAGCAACGCAGGATGGGTAGGGTGGGCCCCATCGCGAGCGCCGGGCTACTGTCAGGTGATCCCCCAGGTGTATGTCCGAGGCCGGTGCTGTGTCGCTTTCACCCATTGACTGGAACATGGAATGACCTTCATGCATTGGATGCCGCTGAATCTGTGGTTGTCACTGGTTGCGCTATGCGCGATGGGGGCGATGTCGCCCGGACCGAGTCTGGCGATGGTGCTGCGCCATACCCTGGGCGGCGGCAGGAGTGCGGGGGTCGCCGCCGGTATCAGTCATGCGCTGGGAGTCGGGTTGTACGCCGCGCTGACTGCCTGGGGGCTCGGCGCCTTGATCATTCATTATCCGGGGGCCTTCCATGCGATCATGCTGCTGGGTGCAGTCTATCTGGCCTGGTTGGGGCTCAAGGCGCTGCGGGCAGGCCGCGGTGGAGCGCTGGAGGCGCAGGCCGTCACGACGTCCCGCTCCATGGCGATACGCGATGGTTTCATGGTGGCGCTGGCCAACCCCAAGTTGATCCTGTTCTTCGTGGCGCTGCTCAGTCAGTTGATCACGCCGGAGATAAGCGAGATGGGCAAGTGGCTGGTCGTCGTGACGGCCATGGGCATCGACGGCCTATGGTATGTGCTGGTGGCACTGGTGCTGTCGCACTCGCGGGTGCTGCCCTGGTTGCAGGCGCGCGCGATGTGGATCAATCGTCTGACGGGCGTGGTCTTGCTGGGGCTGGCGTTGCGGGTGGTCTGGGGGCTTTGAGATAGCCTGTCAGCCTGCTGGGGATCTGGTGATTCGTCATCTGGTAGAGAGAAAGGTGAGATAACCCTTGGGTGACAGCTGCAAGTCGATGACAGCTGCAGATGGCGGCGTATTGAAACAACACATTGAGAAAACGGCCCTGGCACCTTGTGTCAGGGCCGTTTTGCATGCGCGTCTTGCGGGTTGTGAGGCGTTTGTCGATAGAGGCGTATGCACGGTGCCGTTAATCGCTGAGCGGCATCATCTCGGCGTACTCCTTGATCGAGACCTCAAGGCTCGTGTCAGGTCTCGCCAGGAAATGCAGTGTCAGCGGCAGCTTGTCGCCTGCAGTGAGTGGCTGAGACAGGCCGATCAACATCAGATGGGGACCGCCGCCGGGAGCCATCGCCAGCGGCGCGTCAGAGGAAATCGCCAGTTGCTTGATTCTGTGCATCTGCATGCGCTCTTGCGTGAGTTGCATGCTGTGCAATTCGACTGTGGCGGCCATCGGCGTACTGGCACCTGTCAGTACGGCATCGCCCTTTGCGATCGACAGTGTCAGGTAGACGGCCCCGGTCGTGGCACCCGGTGGCGTCGGCAGCGCGAAGGCTTGCTCGACATGGGCGATGGCGGATGGGGCTTCCTGCGCCGAGGCGTGAATGGTGGCAAGGGAGAGCAGGGCTAGCGTCGCCAGCCATCTGCTGGCGGTGGTGGCGATGATGCGAAGGGCAGTCAGGCCAGCCGATATCTGTCCGGTGCGTCGCGGCGCGCCATGTCCCTGGCGAGGTTGCCTCATGCTGTGCGCATCTCCTGTGGCGGTGTGTAAAGAGAATGACCCTGGGAGCGGTCCATCATGCCAGTGTGGTGTTTTCTGACGGCAATCGCCTCTAGTGTAGAGGCTAGTGCAGAGGCTATTGCAGAGAGTTCTGTTTTAGGTGGTTTGCACGAATGAGGGGCGTTGCCTGTTGCCAAGGAGTGAAGGCAGGAGTCCGGGCCGCAGTTGAAGGCAGCTTCGTCGCATTCTGCTACCGTGGGACGCATTGGTCGATACCATCCGGCGGTGTTGGTCGTCGCAGGTGGCTATCGAAGTGATTCAAGGACAGGCAAGGAAAAGGGAACGGTGATCCAGGACGAAATCATTCAGCTGGTCGATGCGCAGAATCGCCCTTGCGGCACGGCACCACGTCGCTTGATGCGACGCTACCGCTATTGGCACCGTGCGACCTATGCCTTCGTGCTCAATGGCCGCGGTGAGCTGTGCATCCAGAAGCGTACCCTGAGCAAGGAAGTGTTCCCCGGCTATTTCGATCTCGCCAGCGGGGGGGTTGTCGGAGCCGGTGAGGCCGTGCAGGTGGCTGCCCGACGCGAGCTGGAGGAAGAGATTGGCGTGCGTGGTGCACCGCTCAAGCATTGTTTCGATTTCTGCTACACCGACGCGACCAACCATGTCTTCGGCAGTGCATATCTGGTGCATTACGATGGCCCGTTGACGCTGCAAGCCGAAGAAGTGGCAGATGCCTTCTGGGTCACGCCTGCCGATGCGCTTGCGTTGCATCCTTCAACGCCTGATAGCCGTATGGCCCTTGAACGTCTGATCCGTGATGGCTTTCTGAGCAAGGCCTGAGCTGATGATCTTCGCTTTTCCATATCGAGGCTGCGCAGCAACGCTGCTGGCCCAGCGTCATCTGACGTGTGCTGCCCATCGTGATGGCTGCATCTCCTCCTCCCCACTTTGTTCTGGAGTCTTTGCATGAATGCCAAGGTATCGCCACAGCAGCTGGAAGAGGTGGAAGCCGCACTGTCGACGGTGCTGGCGGGCAAGCCGCGCCAGATCCGTCTGGCGCTTTGTTGTCTGCTGTGTCGTGGTCATGTCCTGGTCGAGGATTTGCCCGGGCTGGGCAAGACGACGCTCGCCCAGGGCCTGGCACGTCTGATCGGTGCGGACATGCAGCGGGTGCAGTTCACCAGTGATCTATTGCCGGCTGACATTCTGGGCGTGTCGGTATTTGATCCGCGTGAGGGCAACTTCCGCTTTCACCCCGGCCCGGTATTCCACTCGCTGGTGCTGGCGGACGAGATCAACCGTGCCACGCCCAAGACGCAGAGCGCGTTGCTGGAGGCGATGGAAGAGCGTCAGGTCACGGTGGAGGGCGAGACCCGTCGCCTGCCAGAACCGTTCTTCGTGATCGCGACCCAGAATCCGCTCCAGCAATCCGGCACCTTCCCGTTGCCGGAATCCCAGCTGGACCGCTTTCTGATGCGGCTGTCATTGGGCTACCCGGAACCCGCTGCCGAGCGCGAGATTCTCAAGGGCAATGCCGGGCGTCAGCATATCGAGGCGCTGCGACCCTTGTTGCCTGTCTCGGTGCTCAAGGAGTGGCAGGCCGCCGTGGACCGTGTGCGTCTGTCAGACCCGCTGCTGGATTATCTGCAGGCGCTGGTGGCGGCGACGCGCAGCTCGCCGGAAGTGGCCTATGGTCTCTCGACGCGCGGGGTGCTGGCGCTGGCCAGTGCTGCGCGTGGCTGGGCACTGCTGGCAGGGCGTGACTATGTGCTGCCGGAGGATGTGCAAGCGGTCTGGGCGCCCGTCGTGGGGCACCGCCTCAGCGAAGGCAGTGTTGCTGAGGGGGAAACCGTGGCGCGCCATCTGCTCGGGCAGGTGGCGGTGGTGCCTGCATGACGCAGGTGGCGAAGCCCGGTACATGGGCGCGCGTGAAAGCCCGCATGCTGCGCAAGATGTCGATTGGCGGAGGCGAGGCGCTTCATCACGCGCGCTTGATGATCCTGCCGACGCCCTTTGGCCTGTTCTGGGCGGTGCTGGTGATCCTGTTGCTGCTGTTGGGTATCAATTACGAGAACTCGCTGGCGCATGGCCTGTCCTTCTGGCTGTTCGCCGTGGCAGTGGTCAGCATCTTTCGCAGCTGGCGCAATCTGGCGGGCGTGCGAGTGCAGCTGATCGCCGATGGCGAGGCGTTTGCGGGCAATACGTTGCGCGTCATGGTGCGCCTCACCGGTCGGGCTCGCTCACATGCCATCGATGTACGACTGGGAGAGGCGCGCCAGCGACTCGAGATCCATGACGGCGAAGGCAGTGCGCCGCTGGAGCTGGCGGCCTTTCAGCGTGGCCAGTTCTCATTGCCGACGCTGACGCTGGAGTCGCGCTGGCCACTGGGACTGGTGCGCCTGTGGGCCTGGGTCGCGATCGACACGCCGGTCCTCGTCTATCCACAGCCAGAGCTTCCCTCCACCCCGCAGGGCAGTCGTCGTACGCTCGAGCAGATAGAGCAGGGCGATTTCGCCGGTCTGCGCCGCTATGTGCCGGGTGATGCGCCAGCGCATATCGCCTGGAAGCACTGGGGGCGCAGCGGCGAGCTGGTCACCAAGCGCTTCGAGACGCCAGCGCGTCCCTCGCTGTGGCTGGATTACGAGGCCTGTCGTGGCGACATGGAGCAGCGGCTTTCGGAGCTCACGGCACGCGTGCTGGCGGCGGAAGGCGCCCAGGCGACCTATGGTCTGCGGCTGCCGGGCCAGACATTGGCCATCGCCAGCGGCGGGGCGCATCGCCGTCGAGTGCTTGAGGCGCTGACGCTGTTCGGCGGCGAGCAGAGGTTGCCATGGTCCGCCCAGCTGGCGGCCAGTGAGGCCGCCGAGCGAGCCGGCGCGAGTCGTCCCTTGAGTCAGGAGGGCAGTGCATGAGCCTGTCGACAGCCAAGGCTTCCCCGGGACGTGCCTCCCTGGGCCGCTCCTCAAAGGACGAGCTCTCCAGTGGCGCATCTTCTCCCTCCTCCAGCGCCAGACGACGCTGGTGGCAGCGCAAACCGCTGACGCCTGATCAGGCATTGGGCTGGCTGGAACTGCGCCACCTGTTCATCGGCCAGTGTCTGGTGTTGGCGCTGCATGTGCTGTGGATGCCGGTGTGGCTTGCCTTGCCGGCCTTGCTGGCGGCGTTGTGGCGCTTTCAGCAACTCCGGGCGCGAGTTCCGCGCGCTGGCATCCTGTTGCGACTGGCGGCGGTGGCCATGGTCGCGGC
This sequence comes from Cobetia sp. cqz5-12, assembly GCF_016495405.1. Classification (NCBI taxonomy): domain Bacteria; kingdom Pseudomonadati; phylum Pseudomonadota; class Gammaproteobacteria; order Oceanospirillales; family Halomonadaceae; genus Cobetia; species Cobetia sp. cqz5-12. The sequence continues at coordinate 3,508,771 of NZ_CP044522.1, read as the reverse complement.
GGGCCTGTTTCTCGAATACGGCCAGATGCTGCGCCTGGAGGCGATGATCGGCCTGCTGGTCGGCATCTATCTGCTCAAGCTGCTGGAAACGGACAGCCTGCGCGATGGTCGCGTGGTCTGCGGGCTGGGCTTCGTGGTGCTGGCAGCGGCCTTTCTGCACGACCAGGGGCCCTTGATGGCGGCGGCCTCGGTCATGGCCGCGGCGTGGCTGATCGGCGGGCTGGTATTGATCGCCGGCGCACGCGAGCGTCGCGAGGCCATGCGGGAGACTGCCTGGCTGATGGGGCTATCCCTGCCGCTGATGCTGGGCTTGTTCGTGCTCTTTCCCCGCTTGCCGCCGCTGTGGAACGTGCCGCAGCTCAACGAGGCCACCACCGGGCTTACCGACAGTGTCTCTCCTGGCGATATCGCCGCCCTGGGTCGCAGTGATGCTCTGGCGTTTCGGGCGCGTTTCGACAACGGACTGCCTGCGGCCTCCCAGCGCTACTGGCGTGTGTATACCCTGAGCCTGTTTGATGGCGTGCGCTGGTCGCGTGCCACGCCGGAGCGTCTTCAGGAGGCGCTGGGCGGGCCGCCTGAACGTTACGTTCAGCGCGGGACGCGCATCGATGGGGAAGTCGCGCGTCATCGCTATGAGCTGTTGTTGGAGCCGGACCCACGCCCCTGGCGGCCGAGTCTCGGCGCGCCACTGACGACCAGCCGCGAGGCCCGTTACCTGATTGATGGCACCCTTGAGGGGCAGGCGTCACTCAATACCCGCGAGTTGCTGGAGATGTCTTCCTCCGGCGCGCCACCGACCACGGCTCCGCAATGGATGCAGCGCCTTGATCAGCTGTTGCCCGATGATGGCAACCCGCGTGCCCGTGAGTTCGCTCGCGATCTGATGCGGGAGTCGGGGGGAGATCCTCAGGTCTTCCTGCAACGCCTTTTCCAGTATTTCAATCGCCAGCCTTTCCACTACACCCTGACGCCACCGCGCCTCGAGGGGCTCAGTCGTGTCGATGATTTTCTGTTCGATAGCTTGCAGGGCTATTGCACCCATTATGCTTCTACCAGCGTTTTTCTGGCGCGTGCTGCCGGACTGCCGGCGCGAATGGTCGCTGGGTATCTGGGCGGCGAGGCACAGGGCGATGGCATCGGTGGGCCGCAGGAGTTGAGCATTCGCCAGTATGACGCTCACGCCTGGGTCGAGGTGTTCTATGCCGGCCGCTGGCATCGATTTGATCCCACTGCGGCGGTGGCTCCCGAGCGAATCTCGCAGGGGGCGCTGAGTCTGCAGGGGCAGCCGGGCTTCATGGCCGATGCTGGCTTGCGTGCCTTCACGCTGAATAATTCGTTGCTCAGTGATCTGAGACGGCAGTGGGAGCGTTTCGAATACCGCTGGCAACGCAGCGTGGTGGGGTTCCGTCTCGATGAGCAACGTAATCTCTGGAAGCGGCTGTTTGGTGACTTCCGCTGGGAGTGGCTTGTCTGGGGTGTGCTCGGGCTGCTGGGTAGTGTGGTGCTGGCAGGCGTGACACTGGTGTTATGGTCTGGCCGTGAGGTCTCAGCGCACGCAGGTGTGCGAGCCTACCGCAGGTTGGTGAAGCGACTTGAGCGCACGGGCCATGGCCCTCACGTGGGCGAGGCTCCCGGCAGCCACCTCCGCCGTATTGCTCAGCAGCAGCCGCAGAATGTAAAAGCATTGTTACATTTGGCGGATCTGATTGAACAATGGCTCTACAACGATGCTACGGTATTAGCGATCCCTCATGATCAATCACCACCCTTGCGTAGTATCCGACGGCAGTGGTCTGTTCAGTCTCGCAAGATTCGCTGAAGCGCAACGACGACCTTCATGAGTGTGAGTCACTGATTGATAGAGGTTTTTTGTGACTAGATATCTAATCATCATGGCGCGATGCCACTACTGAAAATTGCTAGGTTGCAGTAAGTGATGTTGTGTATCAAAATGTAACTAACCGTCCTTGTCGATCATGCCATTGCCCCCCTTCGCAGCATGATGCAGCACCTTTCCCCAGCAGGAGTATGTCCCCATGGTCCAGGTCATCCGCACAGAAGGCACAGTACTTGTTGTTTCCTCCACTAACGAGGCGCAGCGTGTCGTCAATGGAATGACGCTTGAACCGACAGCTACTCTGGTCGCACCGCAGGGCGCGATCGTGGTGCTGGAAGACGGCACCCAGCTAGTGGTGCCGCAGGGAGCGCCGATTGGCGTAGAAGTCTTGCTGGCCGAGTCGCGTGGAGATGCGCCTGTTGACCCGGCAGTGGAAGCGTTGCGCGAAGCGATCGCTCGAGGCGAAGATCCGACCGCGATTCAGGAAGCTCCCGCAGCTGGTGAGAATGGCGGTGCGCCGGGCAGCAGTCGTAGTGGTTTCCTGGATGCCTCTGGGGTGGGGCGTGAAGGGCGTGTTGAGCGGACCTCCTATGAATATGAGGGCGGCTTTACCGACCCGGAGTTCAATGATGAGGACGAAGATGGCTTGGGGCTGAATCTTGATCCGACACTGCCGACAGAGGTCGTGCTGTCCTTGTCGGTCGATGCCCCGGCGCTGACCTCCGACACCACGCCGACCATCGTCGGTACCACCGATGCCCAAGACGGCAGCATCGTCACGCTGGTCATCACCGACAGCGACGGCAACGAGCAGACCGTCACCGCGACCGTCGAGAACGGCACTTACAGCGTCGACGCCGAGACGCCGCTGAGCGAAGGCGACTACAGCGTCGAGGCCACCGTCACCGATCCGGCCGGCAACACCGCGACCAGCAATGACGTAGGCGAGATCGACGCAAGTGCGCCGAGCCTGACCGTCGATGCCCCCGCGCTGACCTCCGACACCACGCCGACCATCGTCGGTACCACCGACGCCGAAGACGGCAGCACCGTCACGCTGGTCATCACTGACAGTGACGGCAACGAGCAGACTGTTACCGCGACCGTCGAAGATGGCACCTATTCCGTCGATGCCGAGACGCCGCTGAGCGAAGGCGAGTACAGCGTCGAAGCCTCGGTCACCGATCCGGCCGGCAACACCGCGACCAGCAATGACGTGGGCGAGATCGACGCAAGCGCGCCGGCACTGACCGTCGATGCCCCCGCGCTGACCTCCGACACCACGCCGACCATCGTCGGTACCACCGACGCCGAAGACGGCAGCACCGTCACGCTGGTCATCACTGACAGTGACGGCAACGAGCAGACTGTTACCGCGACCGTCGAAGATGGCACCTATTCCGTCGATGCCGAGACGCCGCTGAGCGAAGGCGAGTACAGCGTCGAAGCCTCGGTCACCGATCCGGCCGGCAACACCGCGACCAGCAATGACGTGGGCGAGATCGACGCAAGCGCGCCGGCACTGACCGTCGACGCCCCCGCGCTGACCTCCGACACCACGCCGACTATCGTCGGCACCACCGATGCCGAAGACGGCAGCACCGTCACGCTGGTCATCACCGACAGCGACGGCAATGAACAGACCGTCACCGCCACCGTCGAGAACGGCACCTACAGCGTCGATGCGGAAACGCCGCTGAGTGAAGGCGAATACAGCGTCGATGCTTCGGTTTCTGATACCGCAGGAAACACCGCGACCAGCACCGATACCGGCGAGATCGACCTGACCGCGCCGACTCTGACCGTCGATGCCCCCGCGCTGACCTCCGACACCACGCCGACCATCGTCGGCAGCACCGATGCCGAAGACGGCAGCACCGTCACGCTGGTCATCACCGACAGCGACGGCAATGAACAGACCGTCACCGCCACCGTCGAGAACGGCACCTACAGCGTCGATGCCGAGACACCGCTGAGCGAAGGCGAGTACAGCGTCGAGGCCTCGGTCACCGATCCGGCCGGCAACACCGCGACCAGCAATGACGTGGGCGAGATCGATCTGTCCGCTCCGGCTCTGACCGTCGATGCCCCCGCGCTGACCTCCGACACCACGCCGACCATCGTCGGGACCACCGACGCCGAAGACGGCAGCACCGTCACGCTGGTCATCACCGATAGTGACGGCAACGAGCAGACCGTCACCGCGACCGTCGAGAACGGCACCTACAGCGTCGACGCCGAGACGCCGCTGAGCGAAGGCGAGTACAGTGTCGAAGCCACCGTCACCGATCCGGCCGGCAACACCGCGACCAGCAATGACGTGGGCGAGATCGATCTGTCCGCTCCGGCGCTGACTGTCTATGCCCCGGCGCTGACCTCCGACACCACGCCGACCATCGTGGGTACCACCGATGCGCCTGATGGCAGCACTGTCACACTCGTCATCACCGACAGCGACGGCAATGAACAGACCGTCACCGCCACCGTCGAGAACGGCACCTACAGCGTCGACGCCGAGACGCCGTTGAGCGAAGGCGAATACAGTGTCGAAGCCACCGTCACCGATCCGGCCGGCAATACCGCGACCAGCAATGACGTGGGTGAGATCGACGCAAGCGCGCCGGCGCTGACCGTCGATGCTCCCGCGCTGACCTCCGACACCACGCCGACCATCGTCGGCACCACCGACGCCGATGACGGCAGCACGGTCACGCTGGTCATCACCGACAGCGACGGCAACGAGCAGACCGTCACCGCCACCGTCGAGAACGGCACCTACAGCGTCGATGCCGAGACCCCGCTGAGCGAAGGCGAGTACAGCGTCGAGGCCTCGGTCACCGATCCGGCCGGCAACACCGCGACCAGCAATGACGTGGGCACGCTGATCGATGGTGACTCCGGGTCTGTAACGGAAGATAGTGTCATTGAAGCCACCGGCACCCTAGTAGATGTGGACATTACAGATGTTATCGCTGGCACCCAGAGTGATACCTACGGTACGTTCAGCGTCAACGAGGCTGGCGAGTGGACTTATACCCTCGATAATGACGCTGATGAAGTCCAGGCGCTGGCTGCCGGCGAGACCGTCACCGAGACCTATACCGTCACGCTGAGCGATGACTCGACCACCACGGTCGATATCGTCATCACCGGTACCGACGACCTGCCGGTCATCACGGCCGGTGCTGGCGCCGTGGAAGAAGACGGCACCCTGGAAGCCAGCGGTACGCTGACGGCCACGGATGCCGACAACCCGGATCTGGCCTTCGTCGCCGCCACCGATGACAGCAGTGTCTACGGCAGCTTCGAGGTCGCCGCCGACGGCAGCTGGACCTACACGCTCGACAACGACGCCGCCGAAACCCAGGCACTGGCTGCCGGCGAGACCGTCACCGAGACCTACACCGTCACGCTGAGCGATGACTCGACCACCACGGTCGACATCGTCATCACCGGTACCGACGACCTGCCGGGCATCACGGCCGGTGCTGGCGCCGTGGAAGAAGACGGCTCTCTGGAAGCCAGCGGTACGCTGACGGCCACGGATGCCGACAACCCGGATCTGGCCTTCGTCGCCGCCACCGATGACAGCAGTGTCTACGGCAGCTTCGAGGTCGCCGCCGACGGCAGCTGGACCTACACGCTCGACAACGACGCCGCCGAAACCCAGGCACTGGCTGCCGGCGAGACCGTCACCGAGAGCTATACCGTCACGCTGAGCGATGACTCGACCACCACGGTCGACATCGTCATTACCGGCGTGGACGATGGCGCCGTGATCTCCGATGACAGCGGTGAAGTCACCGAAGACACCACCCTGGAAGCCAGCGGTACGCTGACGGCCACGGATGCCGACAACCCGGATCTGGCCTTCGTCGCCGCCACCGATGACAGCAGTGTCTACGGCAGCTTCGAGGTCGCCGCCGACGGCAGCTGGACCTACACGCTCGACAACGACGCCGCCGAAACCCAGGCACTGGCTGCCGGCGAGACCGTCACCGAGACCTACACCGTCACGCTGAGCGATGACTCGACCACCACGGTCGACATCGTCATCACCGGTACCGACGACCTGCCGGTCATCACGGCCGGTGCTGGCGCCGTGGAAGAAGACGGCACTCTGGAAGCCAGCGGTACGCTGACGGCCACGGATGCCGACAACCCGGATCTGGCCTTCGTCGCCGCCACCGATGACAGCAGTGTCTACGGCAGCTTCGAGGTCGCCGCCGACGGCAGCTGGACCTACACGCTCGACAACGACGCCGCCGAAACCCAGGCACTGGCTGCCGGCGAGACCGTCACCGAGAGCTATACCGTCACGCTGAGCGATGACTCGACCACCACGGTCGACATCGTCATTACCGGCGTGGACGATGGCGCCGTGATCTCCGATGACAGCGGTGAAGTCACCGAAGACACCACCCTGGAAGCCAGCGGTACGCTGACGGCCACGGATGCCGACAACCCGGATCTGGCCTTCGTCGCCGCCACCGATGACAGCAGTGTCTACGGCAGCTTCGAGGTCGCCGCCGACGGCAGCTGGACCTACACGCTCGACAACGACGCCGCCGAAACCCAGGCACTGGCTGCCGGCGAGACCGTCACCGAGACCTACACCGTCACGCTGAGCGATGACTCGACCACCACGGTCGACATCGTCATCACCGGTACCGACGACCTGCCGGTCATCACGGCCGGTGCTGGCGCCGTGGAAGAAGACGGCACTCTGGAAGCCAGCGGTACGCTGACGGCCACGGATGCCGACAACCCGGATCTGGCCTTCGTCGCCGCCACCGATGACAGCAGTGTCTACGGCAGCTTCGAGGTCGCCGCCGACGGCAGCTGGACCTACACCCTCGACAATGACGCCGCCGAAACCCAGGCACTGGCTGCCGGCGAGACCGTCACCGAGACCTACACCGTCACGCTGAGCGATGACTCGACCACCACGGTCGACATCGTCATCACCGGTACCGACGACCTGCCGGTCATCACGGCCGGTGCTGGCGTCGTGGAAGAAGACGGCACTCTGGAAGCCAGCGGTACGCTGACGGCCACGGATGCCGACAACCCGGATCTGGCCTTCGTCGCCGCCACCGATGACAGCAGTGTCTACGGCAGCTTCGAGGTCGCCGCCGACGGCAGCTGGACCTACACCCTCGACAATGACGCCGCCGAAACCCAGGCACTGGCTGCCGGCGAGACCGTCACCGAGACCTACACCGTCACGCTGAGCGATGACTCGACCACCACGGTCGACATCGTCATTACCGGCGTGGACGATGGCGCCGTGATCTCCGATGACAGCGGTGAAGTCACCGAAGACACCACCCTGGAAGCCAGCGGTACGCTGACGGCCACGGATGCCGACAACCCGGATCTGGCCTTCGTCGCCGCCACCGATGACAGCAGTGTCTACGGCAGCTTCGAGGTCGCCGCCGACGGCAGCTGGACCTACACCCTCGACAATGACGCCGCCGAAACCCAGGCACTGGCTGCCGGCGAGACCGTCACCGAGAGCTATACCGTCACGCTGAGCGATGACTCGACCACCACGGTCGACATCGTCATCACCGGCGTGGACGATGGCGCCGTGATCTCCGATGACAGCGGTGAAGTCACCGAAGACACCACCCTGGAAGCCAGCGGTACGCTGACGGCCACGGATGCCGACAACCCGGATCTGGCCTTCGTCGCCGCCACCGATGACAGCAGTGTCTACGGCAGCTTCGAGGTCGCCGCCGACGGCAGCTGGACCTACACCCTCGACAATGACGCCGCCGAAACCCAGGCACTGGCTGCCGGCGAGACCGTCACCGAGACCTACACCGTCACGCTGAGCGATGACTCGACCACCACGGTCGACATCGTCATCACCGGTACCGACGACCTGCCGGTCATCACGGCCGGTGCTGGCGCCGTGGAAGAAGACGGCACTCTGGAAGCCAGCGGTACGCTGACGGCCACGGATGCCGACAACCCGGATCTGGCCTTCGTCGCCGCCACCGATGACAGCAGTGTCTACGGCAGCTTCGAGGTCGCCGCCGACGGCAGCTGGACCTACACGCTCGACAACGACGCCGCCGAAACCCAGGCACTGGCTGCCGGCGAGACCGTCACCGAGACCTACACCGTCACGCTGAGCGATGACTCGACCACCACGGTCGACATCGTCATCACCGGTACCGACGACCTGCCGGTCATCACGGCCGGTGCTGGCGCCGTGGAAGAAGACGGCACTCTGGAAGCCAGCGGTACGCTGACGGCCACGGATGCCGACAACCCGGATCTGGCCTTCGTCGCCGCCACCGATGACAGCAGTGTCTACGGCAGCTTCGAGGTCGCCGCCGACGGCAGCTGGACCTACACGCTCGACAACGACGCCGCCGAAACCCAGGCACTGGCTGCCGGCGAGACCGTCACCGAGAGCTATACCGTCACGCTGAGCGATGACTCGACCACCACGGTCGACATCGTCATTACCGGCGTGGACGATGGCGCCGTGATCTCCGATGACAGCGGTGAAGTCACCGAAGACACCACCCTGGAAGCCAGCGGTACGCTGACGGCCACGGATGCCGACAACCCGGATCTGGCCTTCGTCGCCGCCACCGATGACAGCAGTGTCTACGGCAGCTTCGAGGTCGCCGCCGACGGCAGCTGGACCTACACGCTCGACAACGACGCCGCCGAAACCCAGGCACTGGCTGCCGGCGAGACCGTCACCGAGACCTACACCGTCACGCTGAGCGATGACTCGACCACCACGGTCGACATCGTCATCACCGGTACCGACGACCTGCCGGTCATCACGGCCGGTGCTGGCGCCGTGGAAGAAGACGGCACTCTGGAAGCCAGCGGTACGCTGACGGCCACGGATGCCGACAACCCGGATCTGGCCTTCGTCGCCGCCACCGATGACAGCAGTGTCTACGGCAGCTTCGAGGTCGCCGCCGACGGCAGCTGGACCTACACCTCGACAATGACGCCGCCGAAACCCAGGCACTGGCTGCCGGCGAGACCGTCACCGAGACCTACACCGTCACGCTGAGCGATGACTCGACCACCACGGTCGACATCGTCATCACCGGTACCGACGACCTGCCGGTCATCACGGCCGGTGCTGGCGCCGTGGAAGAAGACGGCACTCTGGAAGCCAGCGGTACGCTGACGGCCACGGATGCCGACAACCCGGATCTGGCCTTCGTCGCCGCCACCGATGACAGCAGTGTCTACGGCAGCTTCGAGGTCGCCGCCGACGGCAGCTGGACCTACACGCTCGACAACGACGCCGCCGAAACCCAGGCACTGGCTGCCGGCGAGACCGTCACCGAGACCTACACCGTCACGCTGAGCGATGACTCGACCACCACGGTCGACATCGTCATCACCGGTACCGACGACCTGCCGGTCATCACGGCCGGTGCTGGCGCCGTGGAAGAAGACGGCACTCTGGAAGCCAGCGGTACGCTGACGGCCACGGATGCCGACAACCCGGATCTGGCCTTCGTCGCCGCCACCGATGACAGCAGTGTCTACGGCAGCTTCGAGGTCGCCGCCGACGGCAGCTGGACCTACACGCTCGACAACGACGCCGCCGAAACCCAGGCACTGGCTGCCGGCGAGACCGTCACCGAGACCTACACCGTCACGCTGAGCGATGACTCGACCACCACGGTCGACATCGTCATCACCGGCGTGGACGATGGCGCCGTGATCTCCGATGACAGCGGTGAAGTCACCGAAGACACCACCCTGGAAGCCAGCGGTACGCTGACGGCCACGGATGCCGACAACCCGGATCTGGCCTTCGTCGCCGCCACCGATGACAGCAGTGTCTACGGCAGCTTCGAGGTCGCCGCCGACGGCAGCTGGACCTACACGCTCGACAACGACGCCGCCGAAACCCAGGCACTGGCTGCCGGCGAGACCGTCACCGAGACCTACACCGTCACGCTGAGCGATGACTCGACCACCACGGTCGACATCGTCATCACCGGTACCGACGACCTGCCGGTCATCACGGCCGGTGCTGGCGCCGTGGAAGAAGACGGCACTCTGGAAGCCAGCGGTACGCTGACGGCCACGGATGCCGACAACCCGGATCTGGCCTTCGTCGCCGCCACCGATGACAGCAGTGTCTACGGCAGCTTCGAGGTCGCCGCCGACGGCAGCTGGACCTACACCCTCGACAATGACGCCGCCGAAACCCAGGCACTGGCTGCCGGCGAGACCGTCACCGAGACCTACACCGTCACGCTGAGCGATGACTCGACCACCACGGTCGACATCGTCATCACCGGTACCGACGACCTGCCGGTCATCACGGCCGGTGCTGGCGCCGTGGAAGAAGACGGCACTCTGGAAGCCAGCGGTACGCTGACGGCCACGGATGCCGACAACCCGGATCTGGCCTTCGTCGCCGCCACCGATGACAGCAGTGTCTACGGCAGCTTCGAGGTCGCCGCCGACGGCAGCTGGACCTACACGCTCGACAACGACGCCGCCGAAACCCAGGCACTGGCTGCCGGCGAGACCGTCACCGAGACCTACACCGTCACGCTGAGCGATGACTCGACCACCACGGTCGACATCGTCATCACCGGCGTGGACGATGGCGCCGTGATCTCCGATGACAGCGGTGAAGTCACCGAAGACACCACCCTGGAAGCCAGCGGTACGCTGACGGCCACGGATGCCGACAACCCGGATCTGGCCTTCGTCGCCGCCACCGATGACAGCAGTGTCTACGGCAGCTTCGAGGTCGCCGCCGACGGCAGCTGGACCTACACGCTCGACAACGACGCCGCCGAAACCCAGGCACTGGCTGCCGGCGAGACCGTCACCGAGACCTACACCGTCACGCTGAGCGATGACTCGACCACCACGGTCGACATCGTCATCACCGGCGTGGACGATGCCCGTGATCACCGCCGGTGCGGTGAAGTCACCGAAGACGGCACTCTGGAAGCCAGCGGTACGCTGACGGCCACGGATGCCGACAACCCGGATCTGGCCTTCGTCGCCGCCACCGATGACAGCAGTGTCTACGGCAGCTTCGAGGTCGCCGCCGACGGCAGCTGGACCTACACGCTCGACAACGACGCCGCCGAAACCCAGGCACTGGCTGCCGGCGAGACCGTCACCGAGACCTATACCGTCACGCTGAGCGATGACTCGACCACCACGGTCGATATCGTCATCACCGGTACCGACGACCTACCGGTCATCACGGCCGGTGCTGGCGCCGTGGAAGAAGACGGCACTCTGGAAGCCAGCGGTACGCTGACGGCCACGGATGCCGACAACCCGGATCTGGCCTTCGTCGCCGCCACCGATGACAGCAGTGTCTACGGCAGCTTCGAGGTCGCCGCCGACGGCAGCTGGACCTACACGCTCGACAACGACGCCGCCGAAACCCAGGCACTGGCTGCCGGCGAGACCGTCACCGAGAGCTATACCGTCACGCTGAGCGATGACTCGACCACCACGGTCGACATCGTCATCACCGGCGTGGACGATGGCGCCGTGATCTCCGATGACAGCGGTGAAGAAGAAGACACCACCCTGGAAGCCAGCGGTACGCTGACGGCCACGGATGCCGACAACCCGGATCTGGCCTTCGTCGCCGCCACCGATGACAGCAGTGTCTACGGCAGCTTCGAGGTCGCCGCCGACGGCAGCTGGACCTACACGCTCGACAACGACGCCGCCGAAACCCAGGCACTGGCTGCCGGCGAGACCGTCACCGAGACCTACACCGTCACGCTGAGCGATGACTCGACCACCACGGTCGACATCGTCATCACCGGTACCGACGACCTGCCCGTCATCACCGATGGTGCGGTGCCGTGGAAGAAGACGGCACTCTGGAAGCCAGCGGTACGCTGACGGCCACGGATGCCGACAACCCGGATCTGGCCTTCGTCGCCGCCACCGATGACAGCAGTGTCTACGGCAGCTTCGAGGTCGCCGCCGACGGCAGCTGGACCTACACGCTCGACAACGACGCCGCCGAAACCCAGGCACTGGCTGCCGGCGAGACCGTCACCGAGACCTATACCGTCACGCTGAGCGATGACTCGACCACCACGGTCGATATCGTCATCACCGGTACCGACGACCTACCGGTCATCACGGCCGGTGCTGGCGCCGTGGAAGAAGACGGCACTCTGGAAGCCAGCGGTACGCTGACGGCCACGGATGCCGACAACCCGGATCTGGCCTTCGTCGCCGCCACCGATGACAGCAGTGTCTACGGCAGCTTCGAGGTCGCCGCCGACGGCAGCTGGACCTACACGCTCGACAACGACGTCGCCGAAACCCAGGCACTGGCTGCCGGCGAGACCGTCACCGAGAGCTATACCGTCACGCTGAGCGATGACTCGACCACCACGGTCGACATCGTCATTACCGGCGTGGACGATGGCGCCGTGATCTCCGATGACAGCGGTGAAGTCACCGAAGACACCACCCTGGAAGCCAGCGGTACGCTGACGGCCACGGATGCCGACAACCCGGATCTGGCCTTCGTCGCCGCCACCGATGACAGCAGTGTCTACGGCAGCTTCGAGGTCGCCGCCGACGGCAGCTGGACCTACACCCTCGACAATGACGCCGCCGAAACCCAGGCACTGGCTGCCGGCGAGACCGCCACCGAGACCTACACCGTCACGCTGAGCGATGACTCGACCACCACGGTCGACATCGTCATCACCGGTACCGACGACCTGCCGGTCATCACGGCCGGTGCTGGCGCCGTGGAAGAAGACGGCACTCTGGAAGCCAGCGGTACGCTGACGGCCACGGATGCCGACAACCCGGATCTGGCCTTCGTCGCCGCCACCGATGACAGCAGTGTCTACGGCAGCTTCGAGGTCGCCGCCGACGGCAGCTGGACCTACACGCTCGACAACGACGCCGCCGAAACCCAGGCACTGGCTGCCGGCGAGACCGTCACCGAGACCTACACCGTCACGCTGAGCGATGACTCGACCACCACGGTCGACATCGTCATCACCGGTACCGACGACCTGCCGGTCATCACGGCCGGTGCTGGCGCCGTGGAAGAAGACGGCACTCTGGAAGCCAGCGGTACGCTGACGGCCACGGATGCCGACAACCCGGATCTGGCCTTCGTCGCCGCCACCGATGACAGCAGTGTCTACGGCAGCTTCGAGGTCGCCGCCGACGGCAGCTGGACCTACACGCTCGACAACGACGCCGCCGAAACCCAGGCACTGGCTGCCGGCGAGACCGTCACCGAGACCTACACCGTCACGCTGAGCGATGACTCGACCACCACGGTCGACATCGTCATCACCGGTACCGACGACCTGCCGGTCATCACGGCCGGTGCTGGCGCCGTGGAAGAAGACGGCACTCTGGAAGCCAGCGGTACGCTGACGGCCACGGATGCCGACAACCCGGATCTGGCCTTCGTCGCCGCCACCGATGACAGCAGTGTCTACGGCAGCTTCGAGGTCGCCGCCGACGGCAGCTGGACCTACACGCTCGACAACGACGCCGCCGAAACCCAGGCACTGGCTGCCGGCGAGACCGTCACCGAGACCTACACCGTCACGCTGAGCGATGACTCGACCACCACGGTCGACATCGTCATCACCGGCGTGGACGATGGCGCCGTGATCTCCGATGACAGCGGTGAAGTCACCGAAGACACCACCCTGGAAGCCAGCGGTACGCTGACGGCCACGGATGCCGACAACCCGGATCTGGCCTTCGTCGCCGCCACCGATGACAGCAGTGTCTACGGCAGCTTCGAGGTCGCCGCCGACGGCAGCTGGACCTACACGCTCGACAACGACGCCGCCGAAACCCAGGCACTGGCTGCCGGCGAGACCGTCACCGAGACCTACACCGTCACGCTGAGCGATGACTCGACCACCACGGTCGACATCGTCATCACCGGTACCGACGACCTGCCGGTCATCACGGCCGGTGCTGGCGCCGTGGAAGAAGACGGCACTCTGGAAGCCAGCGGTACGCTGACGGCCACGGATGCCGACAACCCGGATCTGGCCTTCGTCGCCGCCACCGATGACAGCAGTGTCTACGGCAGCTTCGAGGTCGCCGCCGACGGCAGCTGGACCTACACGCTCGACAACGACGCCGCCGAAACCCAGGCACTGGCTGCCGGCGAGACCGTCACCGAGAGCTATACCGTCACGCTGAGCGATGACTCGACCACCACGGTCGACATCGTCATTACCGGCGTGGACGATGGCGCCGTGATCTCCGATGACAGCGGTGAAGTCACCGAAGACACCACCCTGGAAGCCAGCGGTACGCTGACGGCCACGGATGCCGACAACCCGGATCTGGCCTTCGTCGCCGCCACCGATGACAGCAGTGTCTACGGCAGCTTCGAGGTCGCCGCCGACGGCAGCTGGACCTACACGCTCGACAACGACGCCGCCGAAACCCAGGCACTGGCTGCCGGCGAGACCGTCACCGAGACCTACACCGTCACGCTGAGCGATGACTCGACCACCACGGTCGACATCGTCATCACCGGTACCGACGACCTGCCGGTCATCACGGCCGGTGCTGGCGCCGTGGAAGAAGACGGCGCTCTGGAAGCCAGCGGTACGCTGACGGCCACGGATGCCGACAACCCGGATCTGGCCTTCGTCGCCGCCACCGATGACAGCAGTGTCTACGGCAGCTTCGAGGTCGCCGCCGACGGCAGCTGGACCTACACGCTCGACAACGACGCCGCCGAAACCCAGGCACTGGCTGCCGGCGAGACCGTCACCGAGACCTACACCGTCACGCTGAGCGATGACTCGACCACCACGGTCGACATCGTCATCACCGGCGTGGACGATGGCGCCGTGATCTCCGATGACAGCGGTGAAGTCACCGAAGACACCACCCTGGAAGCCAGCGGTACGCTGACGGCCACGGATGCCGACAACCCGGATCTGGCCTTCGTCGCCGCCACCGATGACAGCAGTGTCTACGGCAGCTTCGAGGTCGCCGCCGACGGCAGCTGGACCTACACGCTCGACAACGACGCCGCCGAAACCCAGGCACTGGCTGCCGGCGAGACCGTCACCGAGACCTACACCGTCACGCTGAGCGATGACTCGACCACCACGGTCGACATCGTCATTACCGGCGTGGACGATGGCGCCGTGATCTCCGATGACAGCGGTGAAGTCACCGAAGACACCACCCTGGAAGCCAGCGGTACGCTGACGGCCACGGATGCCGACAACCCGGATCTGGCCTTCGTCGCCGCCACCGATGACAGCAGTGTCTACGGCAGCTTCGAGGTCGCCGCCGACGGCAGCTGGACCTACACCCTCGACAATGACGCCGCCGAAACCCAGGCACTGGCTGCCGGCGAGACCGTCACCGAGAGCTATACCGTCACGCTGAGCGATGACTCGACCACCACGGTCGACATCACCATTACCGGTGACAACGATGGCCCGGTGATCCGTGTGGACGCGGACGACAGTGCCGCCGCCAGTCTGACAGAAGCGAATGCGCCGCTGTCGGCCACGGGCACGCTGTCCGTGTCGGACGTGGACCTCACCGATAGCGTCACGCCGAGCGTCACCGGCGTCGACGCTGACGGGGATATCGGCACGCTGTCCGAGAGCGATCTGCTCGGCATGCTGGGCGTGGATGCCGCGGCCATCATCGAGGGCACCGGCACTGACGGCAATCTCACCTGGGACTTCGACAGCAGCACGGTCGGGGAAGATTTCGACTACCTGGCGGCGGGTGAGGTGCTGACGCTGACCTATGCGGTGACGGTCACCGACACCGCCGGCGCGACTGACACCCAGAACGTCGTCATCACCATCACCGGCACCGACGACCTGCCGGTCATCTCCGCCGATACCGGCGCCGTGGCAGAAGACGGCACCCAGAGTGTCAGTGGCACGCTGACCGCGACGGACGCCGACAATGCCGACCTGGCCTTTGTCGCGGCCACCGACGGCAGCGACTACGGCACCTTCACGGTCGATGCCGCGGGCAACTGGACCTATGACCTTGCCAACGATGCCGAGGCGACCCAGGCGCTGGCCGCGGGCCAGACGGTCACCGAGCAATACACCGTCACGCTGAGCGATGACTCGACCACCACGGTCGACATCACCATTACCGGTGCCAACGATGGCCCGGTGATCCGTGTGGACGCGGACGACAGTGCCGCCGCCAGTCTGACAGAAGCGAATGCGCCGCTGTCGGCCACGGGCACACTGTCCGTGTCGGACGTGGACCTCACCGATAGCGTCACGCCGAGCGTCACCGGCGTCGACGCTGACGGGGATATCGGCACGCTGTCCGAGAGCGATCTGCTCGGCATGCTGGGCGTGGATGCCGCGGCCATCATCGAGGGCACCGGCACTGACGGCAATCTCACCTGGGACTTCGACAGCAGCACGGTCGGGGAAGATTTCGACTACCTGGCGGCGGGTGAGGTGCTGACGCTGACCTATGCGGTGACGGTCACCGACACCGCCGGCGCGACTGACACCCAGAACGTCGTCATCACCATCACCGGCACCGACGACCTGCCGGTCATCTCCGCCGATACCGGCGCCGTGGCAGAAGACGGCACCCAGAGTGTCAGTGGCACGCTGACCGCGACGGACGCCGACAATGCCGACCTGGCCTTTGTCGCGGCCACCGACGGCAGCGACTACGGCACCTTCACGGTCGATGCCGCGGGCAACTGGACCTATGACCTTGCCAACGATGCCGAGGCGACCCAGGCGCTGGCCGCGGGCCAGACGGTCACCGAGCAATACACCGTCACGCTGAGCGATGACTCGACCACCACGGTCGACATCACCATTACCGGTGCCAACGATGGCCCGGTGATCCGTGTGGACGCGGACGACAGTGCCGCCGCCAGTCTGACAGAAGCGAATGCGCCGCTGTCGGCCACGGGCACACTGTCCGTGTCGGACGTGGACCTCACCGATAGCGTCACGCCGAGCGTCACCGGCGTCGACGCTGACGGGGATACCGGCACGCTGTCTGAGACCGATCTGCTCGGCATGCTGGGCGTGGATGCCGCGGCCATCATCGAGGGCAGCGGCACTGACGGCAATCTCACCTGGGACTTCGACAGCAGCACGGTCGGGGAAGATTTCGACTACCTGGCGGCGGGTGAGGTGCTGACGCTGACCTATGCGGTGACAGTCACCGACACCGCCGGCGCGACGGACACCCAGAACGTCGTCATCACCATCACCGGCACCGACGACCTGCCGGTTATCTCCCCCGATACCGGCGCCGTGGCAGAAGACGGCGCCCTGGAAGCCACTGGCACGCTGACGGCCACGGATGCCGACAACCCGGATCTGGCCTTCGTCGCCGCCACCGATGACAGCAGTGTCTACGGCAGCTTCGAGGTCGCCGCCGATGGCAGCTGGACCTACACTCTCGACAACGAGTCGGCCGCGGTGCAGGGCCTGACGCCGGATGACACCATCGGCGAGCAGTACACCGTCACGCTGACCGATGGGACGACCACCACGGTCGACATCACCATCACCGGCGCGACCGACGCAGTGCCGGTCATCACGTTGGCTGACAAGGAAGTGACCGAGGCCACAGGTGCCACGGTCACTGACACCTTCGAGGTGGCAGCGGATGCCGGAATCGCCAGCGTCACCATCAATGGCACGGATATCACTTCGGCGTCAGTGGATAACCCCATCGTGATTCCAGGTGCGACTGATGATGAAGGCACGCTGACCATCACGGGCTACGATTCCGGCACCGTGTCCTACACCTATGTGGAGGATGGCACGGCTGCGGATCACACGGCTGGCGACGATAGCGTGTTCGACAACTTCGCCGTGGTCGTCACTGACCTGGCTGGGCAGAGCACCAGCGACAGCCTTGACGTCAAGATTCTGGATACTGCGCCGACGGCCAAGCCGGATGAGCGCGATATTGATGAAGATGAGACGGGCGAGCTCACGGGTAACGTGATCGACGGCGCCAATGACAATGAGGACATCCTGGGTGCAGATACGCCGTTCATGGTCTGCAAACTGAACGATACCGGGATTTCCGACGGCGGCAGTGCCACGGTCACGGGTGACTACGGCACGCTGACGCTCAACAGCGACGGCAGCTATACCTACGTTCTGGATACCACCAAGACGCAGTCTCTGGCAGAGGGCGAACCGGCGGAAGATGTCTTCACCTATGTGCTGGAAGATAGCGATGGCGACACCTCCAGCACCACGCTGACCATCAATATAACGGGCTCGGGCGACGCAGTGCCGGTCATCACGCTGGCTGACAAGGAAGTGACCGAGGCCACGGGTGCCACGGTCACTGATACCTTCGAGGTGGCAGCGGATGCCGGAATCGCCAGCGTCACCATCAATGGCACGGATATCACTTCGGCGTCAGTAGATAACCCCATCGTGATTCCGGGCGCGACTGATGATGAAGGCTCGCTGACCATCACGGGCTACGATGCCGGCACCGTGTCCTACACCTATGTGGAGGATGGCACGGCTGCGGATCACACGGCTGGCGATGATAGCGTGTTCGACAACTTCGCCGTGGTCGTCACTGACCTGGCAGGACAGAGCACCACCGACAGCCTCGACGTCAAGATTCTGGATACCGCGCCTGTCGCCAATGATGACACCTACACCATTCGTGAGGACGATACTTCCCCTGATGGTGAGCCGGTGATCAGCACCAATGTGATCTCCAGCGTCGTAGGTGGCGGGCGGGATGAGCTTGGTGCCGATGCCGTGACCATCACGAAACTGGACGGCATCTTGCTGGCAGACAACGGGGGTAGTGTTACCGTCGATGGCAGCTATGGCAGCCTGACCCTCAATACCGATGGCAGCTTCAGTTATGACCTGGACGATGTACGTGCCCAGGCACTGGGTGCCGGTGACCTCGTCAAGGAAGTATTCGAGTACACCATCCTGGATGCGGATGGCGACTCGGATACCGCCGACATCACCATCAATGTCCAGGGTTTGAATGACAAGCCGGTGGCCTATGACGATGGTCCGATCGTGGTCGAGGAAGATACTCCGGTCAGCGGCAACGTCTTGAACAACGACGTCGACGCCGATGGTGATGAGTTGAGCGTCGTCAGCTTCACTGTTGACGGCGATACCTACGACTCGGGCGAGACGGCGGATCTCGGGGAAGTCGGCACACTGCTGATCAATACTGACGGTACCTTCACCTTCACACCCGGTGAGAACTACAACGGTCCGGTGCCTGATACCACCTATGTGATCACGGATGGCACCGAAATTGATGAAGCCATTCTCAGCTTCCAGGATGTCACGGCGGTCGATGACCCGGTTGTCATCAGTACAGATGATGGCGCTGTTGTCGAAGATGGTGTGACACAAGCCTCAGGCACGCTGACCGCGACCGATGTCGATAGTGTTGCGCCGACATTCGTGGCTGCGACCGATGACAGCAGTGCCTACGGCAGCTTCACTGTCAATGCTGACGGTAGCTGGACCTATACACTCGACAACGACACAGCTGCTGTGCAGGGACTGACGTCTGACGACGAGATTGTCGAGCAGTACACCGTCACGCTCAGCGATGGTTCCACCACGACTGTGGATATCGTGATCACCGGTACTGATGATGCACAGCCGGTCATCAATTCACTGGAAGATCAGTCCGTCACCGAAGCGACAGGGAGTACGGTCACCGATACCTTTACCGTGACAGCTGCGGCAGGTATCGCGGCAGTGACGATCGCTGGTGTGGATATCACGGATGCCAACACCTCACCGGTAGTGATCTCCAATCCAGATGGCGAAGGGACGCTGACCGTCACTGGCTATGATGCCGACACCGGGGTGGTCTTCTACAGCTATGTGGAAGATGGCACTGCGGCTGATCATTCCGGTGGCGATGACAGTGTCGTTGACGACTTCGCTGTCGTGGTGACGGATCTTGCCGGTCAGAGCACCACATCCAGTCTGGATGTCACCGTTCTGGACACCGCGCCGATAGCCAATGCTGATACCCGTAGCATGAACGAGAATCGCAGTGCTGCCGTTACCGGCAATGTGGTGGACGGCTCATCTGCGACGGCGGATACCCTGGGGGCCGATGCGGTCACCGTCACCGCCGTCACTTCCGGATCAGAAACCGTCGCGGTGAGCGATGGCGCAGCGGCTGTGATCACTGGGTCTTATGGCGAGCTGACGCTTGAAGCAGATGGCTCCTATAGCTACCAGTCAGCGCGCGAAGATCTGCAGTTCCTCGCGGTAGGTGAGTCGGTCACGGATGTCTATACCTACGTGATCACGGATGCTGACGGTGATACCTCCAGCACCACTCTGACAATCACCATCAATGGTCGCAACGACGGGCCGGCGATCAGCGTCAGCAGTGGCGACAGTGCAGCCGCCAGCCTGACGGAGACGGATTCACCGCTGAGCACCAGCGGTACGCTGTCGGTGACGGATGTGGATCTCAGCAATAGCGTGACGCCGAGCGTGACCAGTGTCTCCAGCAATGGTGATACTGGCGCGCTGGACAATGATGATCTGCTTGCGCTGCTGGGGGTGGACACCGGCGCCATCATCGATGACGAGAACACGGAAGGAACGCTCAACTGGACCTTCGACAGCAGCGCTGCCGGGGAAAGCTTCAACTACCTGTCTGCAGGCGAGTCACTGGTCCTGACCTACACCGTCACTGTCACGGATACGGCGGGAGCGACAGCTACCCAGGATGTCACCATTACCATCCAGGGGACGAATGACGCTCCGGTAGTGACTGCGACTGAAGGCCGCGTCAGCGAAGAAGGGCTCGAAGGTGGTATCGCCGACAGTGATGCGGCTGATGGCTTCACGGATACCACCGATGCCACCACCGTCACCGGTACGGTTTCCATCACGGATGTCGACAGTGACAGTGTCTCGCTGGTACTGACGGCGCCTGCCACGGCCATCACCTCCGGTGGCAGTGCGGTGACCTGGTCCGGCAGTGGCACCCAATCAATGGTGGCAACCGATGCCGAGGGCAATGAAGTCGCGACGGTCACCATCGATGACAGCGGCGCCTATACCTTCACTCTGAGTCAGGCGGTTGATCACTCGGGTGACGGGGAAGATGTCCTGTCTCTGGACTTCGGTGTACTCGCAACGGATAGCGAAGGCGCAAGCTCCACCGGTACGCTGACCATCGGCATCGAGGATGATGCCCCCGAGCAGCAAGAAGCACAGAGCTTCTCCTCGACGTTGGTGGATACCAATCTCACTATCATTCTTGATGTGTCAGGTTCCATGAATGCAACTGATGGAATCGATGGTGAAACTCGCCTGCAGAGCGCTATTGATTCCATCAAGTCTCTGATTGAGGCCTACGATGACTTTGGTGACGTACGTATCAATCTGGTGACATTCTCATCCATCGGTACGGCTCAGAATGCTTGGGTGACCGTAGGAGAGGCTGAGAGCATTCTGGATAACCTGCAGGCCGGTGGTTATACCAATTATGATTCCGCTCTTGCAGCTGCTATCGAGAATTATTCTGAAGATGGAGCATTGGAGGATGCGCAAAGCATTTCCTATTTCTTCTCCGATGGTGAACCTAACTTTGGTGATGGTGATGATGAAGCCCTGAATGTGCTTGTGGGTAATACCATCTTCCGTTCAGATGCAGGTATCTCGGAGAGTGAAGAGAATATCTGGACAGATTTTCTGGTGGAGAATGGCATCAAGTCATACGCGATAGGACTGGGAGGCAGTGTCGATGAAGACAACCTCAATCCAATTGCCTACGATGGTTCAGCGGACGAAGATATCGATAGTACAGTCGTGACCAGCTTCGAGGATCTGGACGATACGCTTGCTGCCACGGTCCAATCACCCGTCAGTGGTCAGCTGGTATCAGGCAGTTCCGTAGATGGCAGTTTGTTGGGAGCGGATGGTGGTTATCTGCAGTCGGTCACTGTGGATGGCACTACCTACAGTTATGACCCGGATACCAATGCTGTTTCTGCCACTGGCATCGACAACAGCAGCTACGATGCGGACAGCCTGGAGTTGACCATCTCGACGGAACTGGGCGGCAGCATGCTGTTCAATCTGGGGACTGGTGATTTTTCCTATACGCCACCGGACAATGTCAGTGAGCGTTCCACGGACAGCTTTGATTACGTCACGGTCGACAACGACGGGGATACCAACGCTTCAAGTGTCAGCATCGACGTCGACAAGCTGTCGGTCCTGATCGGGACCTCTGGCAACGACACCCTGACGGGCGATGGCGATGGCCCGTTCTATGCGGACTATCTGATTGGCCAGGGCGGCAATGACATCTTGAGTGGCGGTGTGGGCAGCGATCGTCTGGAAGGTGGCAGCGGCAACGATACGCTGCGGGGCGGCACCGGCAACGATATCCTGTCCGGTGGTGAGGGCGATGATCTTCTGGTTGGTGGCTCCGGCAACGACATCCTCACCGGCGGCGATGGTGCTGACACCTTCCAATGGCTGAGCGGTCATGACATCAACAGCGAAGGCGGCATGGCGACGGATACCATCACCGACTTCAGTGTCGAGGATGGCGATGTCATCGATCTGTCCGATCTGCTTCAGTCCAACGATGATGCCGATACGCTCTCGAGCTTCCTGCACTTCGAGTCAGATGGAGAAGGGGGCACCAATATCGAGATCAGTGTCGATGGCTCCAACGGCAGCAATATCACGCAGGAGATCAATCTGCAGGATGTCGACCTGACCTCAGGTGGCGACACGGATACGCAGATCATTCAATCTCTGCTCGACAGCAACAGTCTCAAGACGAACGTTGACGGCTGAATCGATGGGATAGGGGAGATGGCTTAGGCTGTCTCCCCTTGTTGTATTAGACTTTGCCGTAGAGACATCTGCGAAGTGCCCTACTAAGGAGGACAGGTTGAGCGATCAACCCACGCCATTAAGACCGGAGCCTGTTGGCGAGAGGGAGGGCGACCCCCTTCTCAATGCGCTGGTCTTCATGGCGCGTTACCACGGCAATCCCAGATCTGCAGCAGTGCTGGTCGATGGTCTTCCCATGGAGGAAGGCCGACTTCCCCTGGCGCTTGTCAGTCGTGCCGCGGCACGTGCCAATCTGAGTGCCAAACTGGTCAACCAGCAGATCACGGCCATCAGCGACATGTTGATGCCGTGCATTCTCATACTCAAGGAAGAGCGTGCTGTCGTCTTGCTGGAGGTCGACAACGACGCAGGCAAGGCCAGGATTCATCAGCCTGAGGCCGATGGCGATGAACTGGTGGACATCGAATCACTGGCTGAGCGTCATGATGGGCGTGTCGTCTATCTCAAGCAGGAGCACCGCTTTGATGAACGCGCCCCGGAAACGCTCAAGCAGAGCGATGGTCATTGGTTCTGGTCGACGCTGAAGCTGTCGCGGCCGATCTACCGTGACGTGATCCTGGCGTCGATATTGATCAACCTGTTCGCCGTGGCATCACCACTGTTCGTGATGAATGCCTATGACAAGGTCGTGCCTAACCTGGCCTTCAACACGCTGTGGGTCCTGGCGACGGGTATGGCGATCATCATGGTGTTTGACTTCGTGATGCGCCAGACACGCGCCTACTTCATGGACACGGCGGGCAAGAAGTCCGAGGTACTGCTGACCTCGAAGCTCTTCTCCAAGACCATGAACCTGCGGATGGAAGCGCGTCCCGGCTCCGTCGGTGGCTATGTGAAGCACCTGCAGGAGTTCGATTCGATCCGCGAGTTCTTTACCTCCGCGACCTTGACCACTCTGGTCGATCTGCCGTTTGCCCTGCTGTTCCTGCTGGTGATCTGGATCGTGGCTGGACCATTGGTTCTGGTGCCATTCGCCGCGCTCGTGATCCTGCTTGTCTACAGTCTGGCGATCCAGAAACCGCTGCGCAGCAGTATCGAGCAGGGTTCGCGCCTGGCGACGGAGCGCAATGCGCGCCTCGTCGAAGCAGTCTCAGGTCTCGAGAGTCTCAAGCTGGCCAATGCTCAGGGTGAAACCCAGCGCCGGTATGAACGCGCCGTCGGGCAGATCGCGCATTGGGGGGTGAAAAGCCGCAATCTGACGACCTCTGTCAGCTCGCTGAGCATGTCGCTGACACAGGCTACCACGGTGGCACTGGTCGTGTTCGGGGTCTATCTGATCGCGGATGCACGCCTGTCTGTCGGTGGCTTGATCGCCGCGGTCATGCTGTCCGGGCGTGCATTGCAGCCGCTGGGGCAGTTGGCGTTGCTGATCACGCGCATCGGCCAGACTCGCAGTGCGATGAGTGCGCTTGAGCAGATCATGGCATTGCCGGAAGAGTCGGAAGATCGTCGTTACGTTCACCGCGAGCACCTGCAGATGCGTATCGAATTCGATCGCGTCGGCTTTGCCTATGCGCCGAATACGCCGCCTGCCGTATCGGATATCTCACTGACCATCAATCCAGGTGAGAGGATCGCGATCATCGGGCGTATCGGTGCTGGCAAGAGTACCTTGCAGCGTCTTGTCTCTGGCCTGTATCGCGCCACGGCGGGCAGCGTTCGCATTGATGGGCTGGATCTCAATCAACTGCACCCCGCCGACGTACGTCGGCATATCGGCCATGCGGGCCAGGACAGTTCACTGTTCTTCGGCTCCATTCGCGACAACATCACTCTTGGCCAACCACACGCCAGTGATGTACAGATCGATCTCGCAGCTGATGCCTCCGGCGTGACCGAATTCACTCGTCATCATCCCGAAGGTCTGGACCGTCAGGTCGGTGAAGGCGGACGCATGCTCTCCAGCGGTCAGCGTCAGACAGTCTTGCTGGCACGCGCACTCTTGATGCGTCCCCCGCTCTTGCTGCTCGATGAGCCTGGTTCGCACATGGATAATCGCGCCGAGCTGCGGCTGCGCAGAATGCTCAAGTCCCTGCCGCGCAGTCAGACGCTGGTGCTGGTCACCCACAAGAGCAGCATGCTCGACGTGGTAGACCGCGTCATCGTCATGGAAGGAGGGCGCATCGTCGCCGATGGGCCCAAGCAGCAGGTGCTGAGCGCCTTGAATGAAGGCCGAGTCGCCGGGCGCAAGCAGGAGGTGAATCGTGGCTAAGGCACCGATTGAGCAGCGTGACCTTCACCATCTCGACGATGTCAGCTCGGCCGTGTTGCTGGCGACTCCCTGGAAGTCGCGCATCCTGATCTGGATGGTGCTCGCATTCGTGGTCATCTTCATCATCTGGGCCAGCCAGGCGAGTCTGGAGGTCGTCACGCGTGGCTCGGGCAAGGTCGTGCCCTCGACGCACCTGCAGGTCGTGCAGAACCTGGAAGGCGGTATCGTGCGCGAGATCTATATCAAGGAAGGTCAGGTTGTCTCGCCCGGGGAGCCACTGCTGCGCATCGATGACACCAGTGCAGGTTCCGATCTGCGCGAGCGTGTCTCGACCCTCGATGGCCTGCAGGCCACCATCATGCAGTACGACACCGAACTTGATTCCATCGAGGTCAACGCCTCCGCGGATGCCTGGAAGGATCAGGTGAGCGTGAAGAATATCGAGTTGCCCTTCGACGAAGAATTCAAGGCGCGCAGTCCCGCTCTGGTATCGCGTGCGATGACCGCATATCGCACACATCTGAATCAGCTCAACAGTGGCCTCAATGGCGCGCGTGAACAGATTCTGCAGAAGGAGCAGGAATTGCGTGAGTTGAGATCGCGCATCAACAGTCTCGAGCGCAGCTATCAACTGTCGCGTCGCGAGCTCGGCATGACGGCCCCGCTGGTGCGTGAAGGCGTGGTCTCTCAGGTGGACCTTCTCAAGATCCAGCGTGAGGTCAACGACCTGCGTGGTGATCTTGAGTCGGCGCGCCTGGCCGTGCCGGGCAAGCAATCGGAGCTGGATGAGGCCATCTCGAACCGGGTCGGCGTCGCGCAGGAATTTCGCTCGCGTGCCGCGGAAGAGCTCGCCAAGACCCAGGCGGATCTGGGTCGCTTGCGTGAGGGGCGCACCAGTCTTCAGGACCGACTCGATCGTACTTTGGTGACCTCTCCGGTTCAGGGCGCCATCAAGACGCTGAATATCAATACCATAGGCGGCGTCATCGAGCCCGGGGAAGACCTGATGGAGATCGTTCCCATCGAGGATCAGCTGCTGGTTCAGGCGCGAGTCGCTCCCAAGGACATCGGCTTCCTGAGAATCGGACAGCCGGCCGTCGTCAAGTTATCTGCCTACGACTTCACCATCTACGGTGGGTTGGAAGGCAAGGTCGATCAGATCAGTGCGGATACTGTGCAGGATGAAGAAGGCAACAGTTTCTACGAGATCAAGGTGCTGACGGAGCAGAACCACCTTGGAAGTGACTCGGATCCGCTCACGATCATCCCGGGTATGCAGGCCAGCGTCGATGTGATCACTGGCAATCAGACCGTACTGCAATAT
Organism: Cobetia sp. cqz5-12; assembly: GCF_016495405.1. Classification (NCBI taxonomy): domain Bacteria; kingdom Pseudomonadati; phylum Pseudomonadota; class Gammaproteobacteria; order Oceanospirillales; family Halomonadaceae; genus Cobetia; species Cobetia sp. cqz5-12. The sequence continues at coordinate 3,482,507 of NZ_CP044522.1, read as the reverse complement.
TTGATGAAGCCGATTCTGCGCGCCAGGCAAGGTGCCTTGCGTGAACGTTGATCAAGGATTTGATGGATTCGAGGGTAACTCATAATGAAAAAGACACTCTTGGCGTTGAGCATCGCCGCAGGGATGGGGTTTGGCGTTCAGGCTTCGGCTGCGACTCTTGAAGAGGCCGTATCCCGAGCGGTAATGGAAAACCCGCGCACGCGCATTCAGGTTTCACGCCACATCCAGCGACTCGAGGAAGCGGAAACCCAGCGCGGGGCGTATCGCCCGACGGTGGATCTGACCGGCCGCCTGGGTTATGGCAAGTTCGACTCGGAAGATGACGGCGTCAATGATGACGACGACTGGCACGATTACACGCGTCTTGATCTGACCATCCGTCAGCTGCTCTGGGACGGCAACACGACAATCGAGCGCATCCGTCAGGCCGAGACAGAGGCGGACTACCAGCGCCTGCAGGTCGCGGCCGAGGCCAATGACATCGCGCTGGATACGGCCGGTGCCTACCTGCAGGTCATGCGTGATGAGCTGATTCTCAAGTACGCACAAGCCAATCTCGAGGCTCACCGTCGCATCTCGAATGATATCGGGCGGCGTGCGGAATCCGGCCTTGGTGCGCGCAGTGACGTGCGTCAGGTGGATGGTCGTCTGGCCAATGCCGAAGCCAGCGTGCTGTCATCGATCAACAATCTCGAGGACTCCCGCTCTGCCTATCTGCGTCTGGTGGGTGAGATGCCGTCGGACCTCAGCATGCCGGGCATCGACACCAGCCTGCTCAGCGAGGATGTCGAGAGCGCCTATGTACAGGCCAATCAGCGCAACCCGCTGTTGGCGGCAGCGCGGGTCTCCATTGACGCTGCACGTCATGAAGTGAATGCCGAGAAGGGCGATAACTACCCCGAGTTCAGTCTCGAAGGCAATCGCACGCTGGACAATGATTATGATCAGGACGAGAGCAAGTCAGACGACTGGAGCGTCGAACTGGTCATGCGCTACAACCTGTATCGTGGTGGCCGTGATCAATCCGAGATCCGCGGCCGTCAGGCAGCGCTGGAAGCGGTCGAGCACGACAATGATCGCGTGATGCGCGATGTGCGTGACGAGATTCGTCTGGCATGGAATGCCCGCGAGAACCTCAAGCGCCAGATCGATTACCTGGAAAGCTATGTGCGTGCCGCGACCGATACCCGCGAGAGTTATCGTAAGCAATTCGATATTGGGCGCCGCACATTGCTGGACCTTCTGGACAGTGAGAGTGAGTTGTTCACCTCTCAACAGAACCTGATTCGCGCCCGTTTTGATCTGGAAACCGCCAACTATCGTCTGCTGTCGGCGACCGGCGCTCTGCTGGATTCCATGAGTGTTGCCGTCCCCGTCCAACAACAGGGCTAAGCCACCCACGGCGCTTCCGCACACTGGAAGCGCCGTTGCCATGCTGATGGTTGATGAGGAAATCAGATGAGTCTTTCGCGCCGCCTGTTTACCTTGATGTTGCTGGTATTGTTGGGGTTCTCCCTCGGTATCTTCTTCATCCAGGTCAACAACACCCGTGATGCATTGGCCGAACGACAACGCGTCGAACTCTCGAATCTCGCCCAGAGCTTGAGTCTCGCGCTGGTGCCACATGTAGAGCTTGGCGATGCCGCCAGTGCCGAAGCCTTGATGCGTGCCACGGTGGATGGTGGCCATGTGCGCGATGCCAGACTGGAGAGCGTGGCGATCGCGACGCCCATCGCTTTCAATGTCGTGCGTGAGAGTCTGGCACCGGAGTGGTTTCGTGACCTGATCCCCATGCCGGTGGAATCGGCGAGCCGCGAGCTGCCCGGTGGTTGGGCGTCGCTGGGCACGATCAGCCTGACCGGCGAATCTGCCCAGGGCTATGACCAGCTCTGGCAGCTGGCCAAGCGTCTGGCGCTGTGGCTGTTGCTGGGTGGTCTGATCACGCTGCTGATTGCCTCATTGGTCATGCGCCGTCTGCTGCGCCCGCTGGAGCGCCTCTCGTCTCGCCTCAATGAAATGGAGACCCAGCGCTTCGATGCGCCGCTGGAAGAGACCAGGGTGGCGGAGCTCAAGGGCATCACCTCGGCGGTCAATCGTCTTGGTCAGCGCCTGCAGACCCAGTTCGAGGCTCAGGCCGCGCAATTGGCGCGCCTGCAGCGCCAGGCGGAAGAAGACTCGGTATCGGGGCTTGGCAACCGCGGCTATTTGAATCGAGCGGTCGATGAGTGGCTGAGCGAGCCAATGGGTGGCAGCTTCGCGTTGCTGCGCGTGTCGCATATCGAGGTGGTGTATCGCGAGCAGGGCTACAAGGGGCGTGACGCCCTGGTGAAGGCCATTGCGCGCAAGCTGGAAGATCGCGAACTGGCGGGTGAGGCGATCATCGCCGCGCGTCTGTCCAATAGTGATTTCGGCCTGTTGCTGCCGGAAACTGACGAGACTCGACTTCAGGAGTTTCTCACGCTATTGGCGGAGGATATCGATAACCTGTTGGATGCCAATCCGCTGGTGGACATTCCGCCGCAGAACTGTGCCCTTGGCGCCGTTCGGCGTGAGCCGGGCATGCAGCGCACCCAGATGTTTGCCGTTGCAGATGCCACGCTTCGTCAGGCCATCGAGCAAGGGTCGGGCGTGGAACTGGCCCCTGCGGGTGGCCGTGCGCGTCCGCGAGGCGAGTGGCGCGAGATCATCGAAAAGGCTCTGGATTCCCCCAAGGGGCTCGATTTCGTTGCCCAGCCGGTGTTGCTCAATGATGGTGGCGAGCTCCACCGCGAGCTGTTTGCCCGTCTGCGCGATGGTGATGAACTGCATCGTGCGGGTGATTTCCTGCCCGTGATTCGCCATTTCCGCATGGGGGCGCAGTTCGATCTGCGCGCTCTGGAGTGGCTGGCGTCCTATATCGACAGGATCGAAGTGCCCAGGCTGGCGCTCAATCTGACCGAAGAAACCTTCGACGATGAAGCCAGTTATATTGGTCTGCTCAACTGGTTGGCGGCGCATCCGCGCCTGTGCAAGCGTCTGGATATCGAGGTGTCCGAAAGCATTGCCCTCAGGCATCAGGAGCGTATCAAGATGCTGTTCCGGCATGCTCGTCGACTGGGCGCGCGGGGCGGCATCGACCGCTTCGCCCGAGAGCTGAAGGAACTCAGTTATCTGTCGGCGCTGCGGCCTGATTACGTCAAGATCGACCAGGCGTTCTTCAAGCGCGAAGATGTCGACACCGAGCTGTTGCAGAGTCTGTGCATGACGGCGCACCAGGTCGAGTCGCAGGTCATCGTGACCCGCGTCGAGTCCGAGGCGGACCAGGAGCGGGCAATGTCGCTGGGCGCAGATGGCTACCAGGGCTTCGTATCACCGGCAGTCGATGTCATGGCTAGGCCCGCCAATCCAGCAGAAGATATGCCTCGCTAAGTGACATTCAGGGTGCCTCGACATGAATCATCGCCGCTGGTGGGAGGGTCTTGCGGTCGGGGTGCTGCTGGCGTTGTCGCTCGGTGCAGGTCTGGCACAGGCGGTGGATTCCCGCCAGTTCATCCAGATCTACGGGACAGGTGGCTGGAATCGTGTGCAGCAATGGCAGCAATTGTTGCAGCGGCTGGAGGGCGCGCCGGTCAGGCGCCAGTTGAGTGAAGTGAATGATTTCTTCAATCGTCTCAACTTCACCGATGACCTCAGTGTCTGGGGGGCAACCGATTACTGGGCGACGCCGCAGGAGTTTCTGGGTGCCGGGGCCGGTGATTGTGATGACTTCGCCATGGCCAAGTACCTGACCCTGCGCGAGCTTGGCGTACCGGAAGACCGTCTGCGCCTGCACTACGTCAAGGCGCTCAGCCTCAACCAGTTCCACATGGTCGTGACCTATCAGGGTGCCAATACGCGCAATCCTGATGTACTGGACAACTTGAACAGTTCCATCCTGCCGGCCAGTGAACGCACGGACCTGCTGCCTATCTACAGTTTCAATGGTAGTGCGCTGTGGATGAGCAAACGTCTGGATGGGGGCAAGCGCATCAGTGACAGCCAAGGCCTTTCAAGTCTGTCTGATTGGCAGAAGCGCCGTGCACAAGGAGTGCTGAGAGTGCCGCGCCACAAACGGCCATGAGTCCGGCGGCGAAAGCCCCCTCGAGGAATGGCGATTGAGCTCTGCTCTAAGCACTGCTAAGCACTACCTAAGCACTACAGCACGACAAGACACCCCGTGGCCTTCCGGTCGCGGGGTGTCTTGTCATTCGGGCGTTGCTGGTCAGCGCCCTCGTCAGCTGCCCCGTGCAGATGGCGGGGCGCGCGCTAGCGGGGCGTATTGCCGCGCAGGTGCAGAATCTCGAGCAGATTGCCGTAGCGATGGCGGCTCGGCATCGTGGCCAGCCCCGAAAACAGCAGCCAGAACATGCGCCGGCCACGTGTCAGACGATGCGTATGCTGCAGCAGGCGTGACAGCAGCTGGCTGTCATCGAAACCCTTGAAGTTTGGCGTCATGCTGACCTGTTCTCGTACCAGTACCGGCGCCATCTCCAGGCGATAGAGCTTTTCCAGTTCCTGGAAGCTCAGCCCCTGGGCCTCGACGACTTCTGCCATGTGCTGATACTCGGCTTCACGTGGGTCGCGCTCCAGCCACAGTGGAGACAACGCCAGCCAGATGTCCTGTCGGCGCTCGAGCAGGGCGGCCACATCGGGGGCGAGGTGAGCGTTCTGATCGTTCATGAAAACATCCTGGGCAGAGCCTGTCGGACAGTGCGGCTGGCAACCAGCGGCGAATGCAGGACGGCAGTGGAATGGCAGTACGTGAAAAGGTCTACATGATACGGCAGCTGCCGCGGCTGGCTCCAGTGATATGCAGGCAGATGGCGGATCATGACAGCAGGGCGGACAGCGTCGCCGACAGCCGCTAGAATAGCGCCCATGAGCTGGCACTGAGCCTGCTTTACGGGATTCGAACGCCCTATTTCACGATACGCTTCACCACCCAAGGACGGCCATTGCCTGCTGTCAGGGTGAAGCGAGTATCGCATCGGCGGGTACACGCCGGGCCAACAGCAAACGAGGTTCTTTACGTGATCATCAAACCCAAGGTTCGTGGCTTCATCTGCACCACCACACATCCCAAGGGCTGCGAGCAGAATGTCGCCGAGCAGATCGCCATCACCCGCAAGACAGTTGGTGACAAGCGTGACGGTGGTCCGAAGAAGGTGCTGGTGATCGGTTCTTCCAGTGGCTATGGCCTCGCGGCACGCATCACGGCAGCCTTCGGTTATGGCGCGGACACTCTGGGCGTGTTCTTCGAGAAGCCGGGCACCGAGAAGAAGGCTGGTACCGCAGGCTGGTACAACTCTGCCGCCTTCGACAAGTTCGCCAAGCAGGAAGGGCTCTACAGCCAGGCCATCAACGGCGATGCCTTCTCTCACGAGACACGCGCCAAGGCCATCGAGCTGATCAAGGCCAACATGGGCGAAGTCGACCTCGTCGTCTACTCGCTGGCCTCTCCGGTGCGCAAGTTGCCGGACAGCGGTGAAGTGAAGCGCTCCGTGCTCAAGCCGATCGGCGAGACCTACCGTGCGACCGCCATCGACACCAACAAGGACACCATCATCGAAGCGGAGGTCGAGCCGGCCACCGAACAGGAAATCGAAGATACCGTCACCGTGATGGGGGGGCAGGATTGGGAACTGTGGATGCAGGCGCTGGATGAGGCCGGCGTGCTGGCGGAGGGCGCACGCTCCGTCGCCTTCAGCTACATCGGCACCGAGATCACCTGGCCGATCTACTGGCACGGTGCACTGGGTCGCGCCAAGGAAGATCTGGACCGCGCCGCCGGCAGCATCCACGAGAAGCTATCCGCCAAGGGCGGTCGTGCCCACGTGGCCGTGCTCAAGTCCGTGGTCACCCAGGCCAGCGCCGCGATTCCGGTCATGCCGCTCTACATCTCCATGGTCTACAAGATCATGAAGGAGAAGGGCCTGCACGAAGGCACCATCGAGCAGCTCAATCGCTTCTATGCCGAGCGCTTCTACGGCGAAGGCGAGATCGCTACCGACGAGTCCGGCCGTCTGCGTCTCGACGACTGGGAGCTGAAGGACGACGTCCAGCAGGCCTGTCAGGAACTGTGGCCGCAGGTCACCAGCGACAACCTGTTCGACATCACCGACTACGCCAGCTACAAGCAGGAATTCCTGAAGCTGTTCGGCTTCACCCGTGACGACGTCGACTACGATGCTGATGTCGCCACCGACGTCGAATTCGATGTCGTGCAGATGTAAGCACGGATAAAAGCTCTGATGTACGACAACGCCATCCTTCGGGGTGGCGTTGTCGTATGTGGCGGCCTCATCTTGAGCGTCATGCCAGTCCGGGCCAGGCACAAGTGCCAGAGGCATGGCACAATATGGCGGCAGGTTTTCCCCACCCTCACGCGATGGACCTCGACACACACCCATGCCCGTGGATTCATTGGTTTCCCCCCAGGCCCAGCAACGCCAGATCGGCTTCGTGCTGTTGCCCGGCTTCTCGTTGTTGTCCCAGGCCTGTGCGCTGGAGCCGCTGCAGGTGGCCAACCAGCTCGCGGGACAGACACTCTATCGGGCCGTCACCTTCGGGCTGGATGGACGAGGCGTGGCGTCCGCGGCGGGCTTGAATCTGTCACCGGACAGTCTGGTCGCCAGTGATTCGCGCCATCTGGACGCCTTGTTCGTATGCGGTGCTCAGCCGGCGGGCGAGGCGGGCCTGCAGGAGGTGGCCTCGAATCCCGCGCTGCTGGCCTGGCTCAAGCGTCTGGCCGAGCGTGGCGTGATGCTGGGTGGCATCTCCACCGGTACCCGTGAGCTGGCCCGCGCCGGGTTGCTCGATGGTTATCGTGCGACGATTCACTGGCAGCGCGCCGAACCCTTCCGCCGCGACTTCCCGCAGGTCAACGTCTCCCATCAGCTTTATGAGCTGGACCGCGATCGTGTCACCTGCGGCGGTGGTACCGCGGCGATGGACATGATGATGACGCTGATCGCCCAGCAGCATGGCCGCGCGCTGGCCGAGAAGGTCTCCGAGCACTTCGTCTGCGAGCGCATCCGGCTGGCGGACGAGCCACAGCACGTGCCGCTCAAGAACCGTTTCGCCCATGCGCCGCAACCTCTGGTCGAGGCCGTGACCCTGATGGAGGCCAATATCGAGGAGCCACTGTCCACCCACGAGATCGGCGAGCACCTCGGCATCTCGCGGCGTCAGCTGGAGCGACTGTTCAAGAAGCATCTGCAGGCGGTGCCCAGCCGCTACTATCTGGATCTGCGTCTGGCGCGCTCGCGCCAGCTGCTGCGCGAGAGCGATCAGCCGATCGGCGAGATCGCGCTGGCTACCGGCTTTTCCAGCGCCGCTCACTTCTCCACGGCGTTTCGCAACCATTTCGGGCGCAGCCCCCGCGACGAACGTCTCATGCTGCAGGCCTGAGGCGCGTCATTGTCACTGAAAGCCGTCTCCTGACATAAGTCACCGTCCTTTCGCTGAAAGTCTTTGTCATCTCGCCTCCCTATACTCGAGTGTCATGACCCGTGGCTCGCCGATCATCGGCCGGCCACGCCAAGACCCCGCAATGAGGAAGAGACGATGACTCAGCTGACCCGTGCCGATTTCGACCATGCCATGGTGCCCAACTACGCACCCCAGGCTGCCATTCCGGTACGCGGCGAGGGGAGCCGTCTGTGGGATCAGGAAGGTCGTGAGTACATCGACTTCGCCGGCGGCATCGCCGTCACCTCGCTGGGTCACTGCCACCCGGCACTGGTCAAGGCGATCAAGGATCAGGCCGACAAGGTCTGGCACCTGTCCAACGTCTACACCAACGAGCCGGCCCTGGCGCTGGCCAAGGCGCTGACCGAGCGCACCTTCGCCGACAAGGTCTACTTCTGCTCCTCCGGTGGTGAGGCCAACGAAGCCGCGCTCAAGCTGGCACGCCGTTTCGCCCACGACACCCATGGCGAGAAGAAGGACAAGATCATCTCCTTCCGTCAGTCCTTCCATGGCCGCACCTTCTTCACCGTCAGCGTCGGCGGCCAGCCCAAGTACTCCCAGGGCTTCGGACCGATTCCGGGCGGTATCCAGCACGCCGAATTCAACAACCTCGACTCCGTGCGCGAGCTGATGGGCGATGACACCTGCGCGATCATCGTCGAGCCACTGCAGGGCGAGGGCGGCATCATCCCGGGTGAGCAGGCATTCCTGGAAGGCCTGCGTGAACTGTGTGATCAGCACGATGCGCTCTTGATCTTCGATGAAGTCCAGAGCGGTGCCGGGCGTACCGGCCATCTGTACGCCTACCAGCACTTCGGTGTGGTACCGGACATCCTGACCACCGCCAAGGGCATCGGCGGCGGCTTCCCGCTGGGCGCCATGCTGACCACCGATCGCATCGCACCGGCCATGGCCATCGGCACTCACGGTTCCACCTATGGCGGCAACCCGCTGGCGTGTGCCGTGGGTCTGGCGGCGCTCGAGACCATCGACACGCCGGAAGTGCTCGAGGGCGTCGCACACCGCCACGCGTTGCTGCGCAACGGTCTGGAAGGCATCGCCAAGCGTCACGGTGTCTTCAAGGAAGTACGTGGCATGGGACTGTTGATCGGTGCCCAGATGGCCCCGGACTACGCCGGGCGTGCCAAGGACATTCTCAACCTGGCGATGGAAGAAGGCTTGATGGTGCTGATCGCCGGCCCTGACGTGCTGCGTCTGGCGCCGTCGCTGGTGATCAGTGAGGAAGAGATCCAGAGCGGTCTCGACAAGCTCGACCGCGCCGTGGCGAGCTTCATCGCCGCCTCTGCATCTGCATGAGCAGCGCCATGAGCAGTGCCCCGATGCTGGTGGTACGGCCTGCCGAAAGCCGCGATCTGCTCGCCCTCGAGCGGCTCGCGGCCACGGCCACGCCACGCCTGACCAATCTGCCGGCACATCGTGATCGCCTCGAGGAGCGCATTCTGCGCTCCCAGCGCAGCCTGCGTGCCGAGATCGACTTCCCGGGCGACGAGATCTACTGCTTCGTGCTGGAAGATCTCGACAGCGGCGAAGTGGTCGGTACCGCCTCGCTGCGTGCCGAGGCTGGCGCGCGGGAGGCCTACTACACCTATCGTCAGGAAACGCTGATCCACGCCTCGCAGCAGCTCAACGTGCGCCACGAAGTGCAGACGCTGTCGCTGTCGCATGAGGTGTCGGATGCCACGCTGCTGTGTGCGCTGTCGCTGGATGCCCGCTACCGCGAGACGGATGCGGACAGCCTGCTGCGTCGCGCACGTCTGATGTTCATCGCCCAGTACCCGGAACGCTTCGCCAATGAACTGGCGGTGGCCTTCCCGGGCTATCTGGAAACGCGCGACGAGCGTCAGGTCAGCCCGTTCTGGGACAGTGTCGGCCAGCACTTCTTTGATCGTGATTTCAATGAAATCAATCAGATGGCAGGCGTGCGCTCCAAGAGCTTCATCGCCGAGGTCATGCCGCCGTTCCCGCTCTATCTGCCGCTGCTCACCCCCCAGGCGCGTGCCGCCATCGGGCGTGAGAATCCGCGCCATGAGTACGCCATGCAGGAGATGCTCGCCGAAGGCTTCTCGCGCTCGCGCCACGTCGACATCTTCGATGCGGGCCCCTTGCTGCTGGCGGAGTGCGAACGTCTGCACACCTTCAAGCAGTGCGGTTGGCACCCGGTGCGTATCCGTCCGCAGGAAAGCCTGCCGGATGCGGTGCCGGCGATGGTCGCCAACCAGCGGCTTGGCGATTTCCGCTGCGTGCTGGCGCGCTATGCCCTGACGCCGACCGGCCAGCTGATGCTGACGCCGCAACAGGCCGAGGTATTGGGCGTGGAAGAGGGGCGTGCGGTGCTTGCGGTACCGATGCCCTTGCCGGCGGTCGATGAGGGAGAGCTGTAATGCGCATTCGTCCTATCGCTCGACACGATATCGAAGGTCTCAAGGTACTGGCACGGGAAACCGGCGTCGGCTTCACCTCGCTGCCGGACAATCATGAGTTTCTCAGTGCCAAGATAGAGCGCACCCTGGCGGCCTTTGAGGGCCGGGAGCCCAGCGACGATCGCCTGTACTTCTTCGTGCTCGAGGATGATCGCGACGGCAGCATCGCGGGCTGCTGCGCCATCGAGGCCTGCGTAGGTACCGATGCACCGTTCTATCACTATCGCCTCGGGTCGCTGGCGCATTCCTCGGTGCAGCTCGATCTGCATCGCACCCTGGATACGCTGACGCTGTGTTCTGACCATACCGGCGATGCCGAGGTCTGCTCGCTGTTCCTGCGTGAGGGCTGGCGCAAGGACCGCAATGGTGCGCTGCTCTCCAAGGTGCGCTGGCTGTTCATGGCCCAGTTCCGCGCGGCCTTCCCCGACAAGGTGCTGGCCGAGATGCGCGGTGTCTTCACGCCCGAAGGGCGCAGCCCGTTCTGGGAGTGTCTGGGCAGCCACTTCTTCCCGATGGACTTCAATGAGGCCGACCGTCTCACCGGCATGGGCCAGAAGAGCTTCATCGGCGAGCTGATGCCCAAGTTCCCGATCTATACGCCGTTTCTCTCCGAGTCTGCGCGGGCTGCCATCGGTCAGGTGCATGAGCACACCCGCCCGGCGGTGGCGATGCTCAAGAAGGAAGGGCTGCGCTGGGAAGGCTATGTCGACATCTTTGATGGCGGCCCGACGGTCGAGGCCTATATCGATGATGTGCGCGCCGTGCGTGACAGCCAGCTGGCGAGTGTCGAGGTGATCGCCTCTGATGCCCCGGCCTGCGAGCGTCCCGCCGTGATGGCTGCCACCACCGGCATGGCGGACTTCCGTGCCAGCTGGATCAGCCACGACGTCACCCGGGACGCCGCCGGCGCCTGCCATGTCCGCCTTCACCGTGATGAGGCCGAACGCCTCGGCGTCACCGGCGGCGACACGCTGCGCGTGCTGGCCGGCTGAAGCGTCCGCCACGGGCATCTGCTTCTTCGCGCCATCTCGCAGGCGAATCGCCTTGCGTTCTTTTGCCATCAGCGGGGCAGATCGCCAACTGCCCCGTTATCTCCTTGTTCAGCGTCGCTCGCGCGGCGCGCCCTTTCGATGAGGCATGCCATGACCACTACGAATTCGACTCCCGCCACACTCAACGTGCGTCAACAGCTCTTCATCGACGGCGCGTGGCAAGCAGGCGAGGCCGCGTCCTTCACCAAGACCGACCCCGTCTCCCACGCACCTCTGTGGCAGGGCGCCTCGGCCACTGCCGAGCAGGTCGAGCAGGCCGTCGCGGCAGCGCGTCAGGCATTCCCGGCCTGGGCGCGTCTGGGTTTCGAGGCGCGTCTGGCGGTGGTGGAACGCTTCCGCGATCAGCTGGAGCAGCATCGTGAAGCGCTGGCGATCAGCATCGCCAGTGAAACCGGCAAGCCGCTGTGGGAAGCGCGTACCGAGGTCGGCGCGATGATCGGCAAGATCGCGATCTCGGTGAAGGCTTATCACGAGCGCACCGGCGAGCGTGCCAAGGATGTCGCGGGCACCCAGGCGGTCCTGCGCCACCGCCCGCACGGCGTGATGGCCGTCTTCGGCCCCTACAACTTCCCGGGGCACCTGCCCAACGGCCACATGGTCCCGGCGCTGCTGGCGGGCAATGCCTGCGTGTTCAAGCCATCCGAGCTGACCCCTGCCACCGCCGATCTCACCCTGCAATGCTGGGAGGCCGCGGGCCTGCCGGCCGGCGTGATCAATCTGGTGCAGGGCGCGGCGGACGTCGGCCAGGCGCTGTCCCAGTCCGAGGGTATCGATGGGCTGCTGTTCACCGGCAGTGCCAAGGTCGGCAAGTTGCTGCACCGTCAGTTCGCCGGTCAGGTCGGCAAGCTGCTGGCGCTGGAGCTGGGTGGCAACAACCCGCTGGTGGTGCGTGATGTGCAGGATGAAGCCGCCGCGGTGCTGGCGATCATCCAGTCGGCCTTCGCCTCGGGCGGTCAGCGCTGTACCTGTGCGCGGCGCCTGATCGTGCCGCAGGGCGAGGTCGGTGATCGCCTGATCGAGACACTGGCCACGGCGCTGCGCGAGCTGCGGGTGGCGGGGCAGTTCGAGCAGGACGCCCCCTTCTATGGCGGTCTGGCAAGCGTCGCGGCGGCCGAGGGCCTGCTCAAGGCGCAGGATGATCTCGAAGCGCTGGGCGGCAACGTCATCGTGCGCATGCAGCAGCTGGAAGAGGGCACCAGTCTGCTCAGCCCGGCGCTGATCGATGTCACCGGCCTTGCGCTCGAGGACGAGGAGTTCTTTGGCCCGCTGCTCAAGATCCATCGCTACACCGACTGGGACGAGGCCATCGCGCTGGCCAATGACACCCGCTACGGCCTCTCGGCCGGGCTGATCGGCGGTGAGCGTGCTGACTGGGACGACTTCCTGCTGCGCATTCGCGCCGGCATCGTCAACTGGAACCGCCAGACCACCGGTGCCTCCGGCGACGCGCCCTTCGGTGGCATCGGCGACAGCGGCAACCACCGTCCCAGCGCCTATTACGCGGCCGACTATGTCAGCTATCCGGTCGCCTCGATGGAAGCCGAGGCACTGGCGCTGCCCGCGACCCTGCCGGCCGGTATCCGTCTGTAAGGCCGTCCGTTGGGGCACCGCTGCCGCTTACCCATTGTTGACCACGACGCTTGCCGTGCCTGCTCCCTGAGGTGCCAAGGCGTCGTGGCAGGAGACCTTCATGTCCGACACCCTGTATCACGAGATCAATTTCGATGGCCTGGTAGGCCCGACCCACAACTACGCCGGTCTGGCCCATGGCAACGTGGCCTCGATGCGCCACGGCGGCCTGGCCTCCAACCCGCGCGAAGCGGCGCTGCAGGGCCTCGACAAGATGAAGTCGCTGGCGGATCTGGGTTATGCACAGGGGATTTTACTGCCGCAGCAGCGCCCGGACCTTGGCGCACTGCGTGATCTCGGCTTCACCGGCAGCAACGCCCAGGTGCTGAAGGCAGCCAGTGAGCAGGCCCCGCAGCTGCTGCGCGCAGTATGTTCCGCCTCCAGCATGTGGACGGCCAATGCCGCCACCGTCACGCCCTCGCGCGACAGCGGTGATGGCCGCGTGCATTTCACGCCGGCCAACCTGCAATCCAGCTTCCACCGCTACCTGGAGCCCGCGACCACCGGACGCATCCTTGGCGCCATCTTCGCTGATGATGCACACTTCGCCCATCACGCTGCGCTGCCCGCGACGCCGGCCTTCTCCGATGAAGGCGCCGCAAACCACACGCGGCTGTGCGATGGCCACGGCGGGCCGGGCGTGCATCTCTACGTCTATGGCCGTCAGGCCTTCGGCGGTGACGGCGTCGAACCGCGTCGCTATCCGGCGCGCCAGACGCTGGAAGCCAGTCAGGCCGTCGCGCGTCAGCATGGTTTGAGCGAGTCTCAGGTGGTGTTCGCCCAGCAGCATCCGGACGCCATCGATGCCGGCGTCTTCCATAACGATGTGATTGCGGTGGGCAATGGCCCGGTGCTGTTCTACCACGAGCTGGCCTTCCGCGATGAGGAGGCGGCGCTCAACGAGCTTCGCGCGAAACTGTCCACACCGCTGATCCCGATCCGCGTGCCGCTGGAAGCCGTCAGCCTCGAGGATGCCGTCTCCTCCTACCTCTTCAACTCGCAGCTGCTCTCCAATGACGATGGCAGCATGACACTGGTGGTGCCAGGGGAGTGTCAGGAGAATGAGGCGGTATGGAATGCGTTGCAGAATGCGATTCTGGCTGGCCCGAACCCGATCGGGGAAGTGCTGGTCAAGGACGTAAAGCAGAGCATGCGCAATGGCGGCGGCCCGGCCTGCCTGCGGCTGCGTGTGGTACTGAGTGACGCCGAGCGCGCCGCGCTGTCCGGGCGCGTGATGATGACGGATCAGCTGCACGGCGAGCTGGGTGACTGGGTCAAGCGTCATTACCGTGACAGCCTGACACCGGCGGATCTCGCTGACCCGCAGCTGGCCGAGGAGACACTGGCGGCACTGGATGAGCTGACGCGGCTGTTGAAGGTCGGCAATGTCTACGCTTTCCAGCGCTGATCGCCCTCGCTGAAGTCCACAACGACACAGCCCCCATCGGGTTCGCCGATGGGGGCTGTGTCGTTGTGGAGGTGTGGTCTGAAATTTGAGAAGCAGATACCGTGACGCGACTCAGGCCAGTTGTGGCTGCACCAAGCGCTTGGGCTCGCGGCGCACCGGCCAGTGTACGAGCGCGGCCAGCAGACCGAAGATGCCGCTGGCGATCCACAGCAGGTCGTAGCTGCCGGTCAGCTGATAGACCACGCCACCGCCCCAGGCCCCCAGGAAGGCACCGACCTGATGCGCGGCCAGCACCATGCCGAACACGAAGGCCTGACGCTTCTGACCGAAGTAGAGCGCGACGGCCTGGCTGGTCAGCGGCACCGTCGACAGCCACAGAATGCCCATGATCGCGCCGAAGGCGTAGAGCAGCATGCTGCTGGGCGGGATGACCACCATCGCCATTACCAGCGCGGCGCGGCACAGATAGATCAGCATCAATAGCTGCGGCGGGTGACGGCGTCCGCCCCAGGCACCGAACAGGATGGTACCGGCGATATTGAGCGCGCCGATGATCGCCAGCGTGTTGCCGGCCACGTTCAGGGGCAGACCGCAGGCGACCACGAAATTGGGCAGGTGGGTGGCGATGAAGGCGACGTGCACGCCGCAGACGAAGAAGCCGCCGGCCAGTGCCAGAAAGCGCCGGTCCTGCAGCAGCGGGCCCTGGCTCGGGATATCCTCTGCCTGTGTTTCACTGCCGGCCGGCGGGCGACGCAGCAAGGGCAGGGCCATGGGAATCAGCAGCAGACAGCTGGCGCCGAGCGCCAGCATGGCGATCTTCCAGTCGATCAGCACCAGCATCGGGGTCGCGACCGAGTAGATCAGTTGCCCGAAGGAGCCGCCGGCCGAGGCGATGCCCAGCCCGATGCCACGATGCTGGAGGGGGACCACGCGCGTGACGGCGGCCAGCACCAGCGGGAAGGTGGTCGCCCCGATGCCGATGCCGGCCAGCACGCCGGCGCCCAGCATCCACACTGTCGGGGTCGGCCAGAGGGCGGTGATGCCCATGCCGACCGCATAGCACAGGCTGCCGACCAGAAAGACGCTGAGGGTACCGAAGCGGTCAGACAGCTTGCTGGCGATGGGCGCGGCCAGCCCGAAGACCAGATTCTGGATGGCGAGCGCGAATGACAGACTGCCCATGCCCCAGGCAAGCTCATTGGCCATCGGTGGCAGCATGAAGCCCATCGCCTGCCGCGCGCCGGTGTTGATGGCGAGTATCAGCGCTGCCAGCGCGATTGCCGCCTTCCAGTTCAGTTGCATGTCAGATCCTCATGCCGGGAATCGTTGTTGTCGTTGTTGTCGTTGTTGTCGTTGTTGTCGTAGTTCTTGCAGTTCTTGCAGTCCCTGCACCCGGTGCTGGCCATGGGCGGAACGTCCTCCATGAGGACCCTCGCTACATTTCACTTTATTCTCATGAAAGTACAGATGCCGGATACGCCACTGTCAGACG
Organism: Cobetia sp. cqz5-12; assembly: GCF_016495405.1. Taxonomy (NCBI): domain Bacteria; kingdom Pseudomonadati; phylum Pseudomonadota; class Gammaproteobacteria; order Oceanospirillales; family Halomonadaceae; genus Cobetia; species Cobetia sp. cqz5-12. Next base: position 3,466,997 of record NZ_CP044522.1, on the reverse strand, counting down.
CGTCTGCGACACTCTCGTCCATACCAGGCAATCACCTGCCTTCGCGGGAGTCCTCGCTTCGGTGCGTCGCCATCATCCTCGACCGCTACCGACCCAGCCCCCAGGCGGACCGATGTCATGCAAACAACTGCCGATGACAAGGCGTGAAACGCTATACTGTGTGGCATGCGAGACAGCATCTGCATGACCATGATGAGCCCAGTGACATCACACTGTTTCCTTCTTGGCACCGTGGTGTCGAATCGTGACCTGTAGAATTCACCGATTCGAATCGTGCCAGGCCTCAAAGCCCGGGGTCGGTCCCTGACGCCGAACCCACGCCACGTCATCAGATGACGTCATGGCTGGCCACGACACCCTGCACGCGTTGTCCGAACCCTGCCCCCCTGCTTCATGCTCCTGAGGAGAAGCCCCTTGGCCAACTTCACTCTGAACGGCAAGGCCGTCAGTCTCGAGGTCGATCCGCAAACCCCGTTGCTCTGGGTGCTGCGTGAGCACCTGGGCCTGACCGGCACCAAGTTCGGTTGCGGAATCGCCCAGTGCGGTGCCTGCACCGTCCACCTGAACGGCACCGCGGCGCGCACCTGTGTCCTGCCGGTACTGGCCGCCGAGGGTGGTGACATCGTCACCATCGAGGGGCTGGCCGAGAACGATGACCACCCGCTGCAGCAGGCCTGGGTCGAGGAGCAGGTGCCGCAGTGCGGTTACTGCCAGTCCGGCCAGATCATGCAGGCCGCCGACTTCCTCAAGCACACGCCCAACCCCACCGATGAGCAGGTCACTGCCGCCATGGCGGGCAACCTGTGTCGTTGCATGGCGTACGTGCGTATCCATCGTGCGGTGAAGCGTGCCGCCGCGATCGCCAGTGAGCGCGATATGGCGCAGGTGATGGGCCAGCAGACCGAGGCTACAGTCGCCACCGCCGGAGTGGGCACATTCGATCCGCGTGCCACGGCAGATGCCGTGAGCCGTTCTGCTGCCGAGGAGACATCTCATGGCAAGGTTTGAAGATCAGCTGGCCGCGCATCAGCGCGAGCTGGCGGCCACGCAGCAGTCTTCCTCCCACCATGGCGGCATCACGCGGCGTGGTTTCCTGATCGGCAGTGTCGCGGGTTCCGCGATGCTGGCCTTCGGGGTCTCCGGCGCGGCGCTGGCCGCCGGGACAGACGGCAAGGGCTCGGCCAGCGAGACGCTATCCGCCGGCGCCTTCGAGCCGACCATGTGGTACGCCATCGCCACTGACGGCACCGTCACCGTGCATATCACCAAGTCCGAGATGGGCCAGCACGTCGCCACCAGTCTCGCGCGTCTTGTGGCCGAGGAGCTGGAAGCCGACTGGGACAGCGTCAAGGTCGATTACGTCGACAGCGCCCCCAAGTGGGGCTACATGATCACCGGCGGCAGCTGGTCGGTTCACCAGAGCTACCAGCCGCTGTCACAGGCGGGGGCTGCCGGGCGTATCGCGTTGATCGAAGCGGGCGCTCAGCAGATGGGCGTGTCCGTCGAGAGCTGCAAGGCGCGCAAGGGACGCGTCATCAGCGGTGAGCAGTCGCTGGGCTATGGCGAGATCGTCGCCGCGGGCCTCGAGCGCAGCTTCACGGAAGATGAGCTGGCGGCCATCGAGCTCAAGCCGGCCTCCGAGCGCCGCGTGCTCGGCACCAAGGGCAACGCGCTGGACGTGCCGCCCAAGACCAACGGTCAGGCGGTCTACGGCATCGACTACACCCTGCCGGAAGATATCGAGGCGCGTGTCGGCAAGACATTGCACGCACGTCCTGTAATGCCGCCAAGCCGCTTCGGCTGCAAGGTCACGGCCGTCGATGACAGCGAAGCCCGCAAGGTCATCGGCTATCGCCAGACCATCGAGCTCAAGGACCCGTCCGGCATCTGCCAAGGATGGTTGGCGGTCATCGCCGACAACTTCTCGGCGGCCATGCGTGCCACCGACCTGCTCAAGGTCGAGTGGAGCAAGGGCGACAGCTATCAGGTCGACGAGACGGCGATCCAGGCCGAGGGCCAACGACTGGTCAGCGCCCCGAGCCGCGACAATGGCTCATTGCTGGTGGATCAGGGCGACCCTGCACCGTTGCTCGAGAATGCCGTCACCATGGTGGAATCCACCTTCACCACCTCAAGCGTGCTGCACTTCACGCTGGAGCCGGCCAATGCGCTGGCCTATGAAGAGGATGGCCACTGGCACATCCACTGCGGCAATCAGCAGCAGTCCCTGCTGACCTCGCTGGTCACCAAGGCGCTGGAGCTCGAGGAAGGCAAGGTCACCCATCACCAGCTGTATCTGGGTGGTGGCTTCGGCCGTCGTCTGCACGGTGACTACGCCGTACCGGTGGCGCTGGCGGCCAAGGCCGTGGGGCGTCCGGTGAAGATGATCTTCACGCGCCCGGATGACAGCCGCTTCGATTGCGTGCGCTCGCCCTCTGTGCAGCGCCTGCGTTCCGGTCTCGATGCCGAGGGCCGCGTGGTGGCCTCCGAGCACGCCGCCGCCGCCGGCTGGCCGACGGCAGCCCTGATGCCAGCTTTCATGGCAGAAGCCATCGAAGGTGGCGGCAAGCTCGACTCCTTCTCCATCAGTGGCGCGGACCACTGGTACAACGTCGGCACCCAGCGTGTCTGGGCGCAGCAGAACAAGGTCGCTCACGAGGCCTTCGTGCCCGGGTATCTGCGCTCCGTCGCACCGGGCTGGACGTTGTGGGCGGTCGAGCAGCATATCGATGAGCTGGCGCTGGCCGCCGAGCAGGACCCGGCCGAATTCCGTCTCTCGTTGCTGGACGCCGAAGGCCGCAATGCCGGCAAGGCACCGGTCAGCACGGGCGGCGCCGAGCGCCTGCGCAATGTGCTCACGCGCGTGATGGAGAAGTCCGGCTGGAGCGAGCGTGACAGCCTGCCGGCAGATACCGGCATGGGCGTGGCGCTGAGCTTCGGTCAGGAACGCAGCATGCCGACCTGGGTGGCCTGCGTGGCACGGGTCAAGGTCGATCGCGCCACTGGCGAGGTCAAGCTCGAGAAGCTGACCAGTGTCGTCGATGCCGGTACGCTGGCACACCCGGATGGCGCCATGGCGCAGCTGGAGGGCTCGCTCTTGTGGGGCGTCTCGATGGCGCTGCACGAAGGCACCGAATACCGCGAGGGTGGCCCGGTGGCGCAGAACCTGGGTGCCTACCAGCCGCTGCGCATGCATCAGGTGCCGCAGATGGATCTCGAGTTCGTCGACAGCACCGAGATGCCGGTCGGTCTCGGCGAGCCGGGCACCACGGTGGTCGCACCGGCGGTGGCCAATGCCATCCAGCATGCGGTCGGCGTGCGTCTGCGTGATCTGCCGATGCGCCCGGCGGCGCTCAAGGCCGCGCTCAGCGAGGCCTGATCCTCACCGGTGAATTCGTCTGATTCCCGCCACTCCGGCATGCCCGGGTGGCGGGTTTCGTGTCTTCAGGCCGAGTGCAGGCTTCTGATATGAGTGATTATTGATGCAACATCTTGATCTTGAAGTGATCTGTCAGGCGATCGACTGGCTGGTACCCGCAGATGGCACGTGCCCTGACAGCCCGATCTGGCTGTGTACGGTGCTGTCCACCTTCGGCTCCTCACCGCGAGAGCCGGGTACCTGGCTGGTGGCGCGTGAGGAGGGGCAACATCGTGGCTCGCTGTCCGGCGGCTGTGTCGAGGAGGACTTTCTGGCGCGCCTGGCTGACGGGGAATTCACCGCGCCCGCCCAGGTGATCCGCTACGGAGAGGGCGGCCATCAGGGGGCGGGGATCGCCTTGCCCTGCGGCGGCATTCTGGAGGTGCTGGTCGAGCGCTTCACGGCCTGCGACGCGGACATCGCGCATCTCGAGGCGCTGCGCGCGGCACTCGAGGGCCAGACGCCGCGTCTGCGGCAGGTGATGCTGGCGGGGGATGGCGCGCGTACGCTTCAACAGGACAGCGGGCTGGGGGAGCGGGTCGAGCCGCTCAGGGGCCCCGCGGGGGAGGTGTGCGGCTATCAGCTACGGGTCGGGCCGGTGGCGCGTCTGCTGCTGGCGGGCCTCTCGCCGGTGGCGGAAGCCTGCGCAGCCTTCGCCGTCAGTCTCGGCTTCGAGGTGATCATCTGCGAGCCACGCGAGGAAGTGCTGGCCGACTGGGATGCCCGCAAGGCACCGCTTGCCGGCGTCACCCTGCGCCGCGAGCTGCCGTCACGCTTCATCGCTGCCGGCGGCTGTCATGCCGCCACCGCCGTGGTCGCGCTGACCCACGACCCGCGTATCGATGACCTGGCGATGATCGAGGCGGTACGTCAGCCCGCGTTCTATATCGGCGTGATGGGCTCGCAACGTACCTCTCAGGCGCGCGCCGAGCGGCTGGCACGCAGCGGTGGACTCAGCGCCGAGGAGATTGCGCGCATCGCGATGCCGATCGGGCTGAATCTGGGCAGCAAGACACCGGCCGAGATCGCGCTGGCGGTGATGGCCGATATCGTGCGCATCCGCCGTGGCCGAGCTCGCGGGAGCCTGTGAAGCTGCTCGCTGGATTCGTCAGGGAGGTTGCCCATGGATGAGTCGATCATCCTGGTCATGGCGGCTGGGCAGAGTCGCCGCTTCGGCAGTGACAAGCGTCAGGCACGTCTGGCGGATGGTCAGACACTGCTGTTGGCGACGCTGTCGCGGGTCATGTCCTGCGAGGTGGGCTGGCGCCTGCTGCTGCGTGAGGACGATGACCCCGCCGCACTGCTGGGAGATGACTTCGCGCGTGAGCATGCCCGGCGGATCTGGCGTGCGCCACAGGCGGGCAACGGCCTCGGTGCCAGTCTTGGCGATGCCTTCCGTCAGCTCAGTGATGAAGCGACATTGGCGCATGTGCAGGTGGCGGCAGTCTGGCTGGCGGACATGGCGCAGATCACGCCGCAGACCTTTCATGCCCTGCAGGCCCAGGCCGATGGCCTGCATATCGTGCGGCCGAGCCTTGAAGGCGAGGGCGGCCCCGGGCATCCGGTGCTGTTCGGGCGGGCGCTGTGGGCAGAGCTTGCGACGCTCGAGAGCGGCGAGGGCGCGCGCGAGGTGATCGCGCGACATCGCGAGGCGCTTCGTCAGGTGACAGTCGGTGATGTCGGTATCCATCACGACATCGATACGCCAGCGATGCTGAAGCTCAGAGACTGAGAAAGAGGGGCTTAGACAGAGGGGCTGAAACTGAAAGCAGTCACATGCGCTGGAAGCAGGTCCTCAGACAGCAAAAGGCCCCGTCACTCCAAGGTGACGGGGCCTTTTGCTGTCTGCCTATCGTGTTACAGCGTGCGCATATCCAGCAGCTTGATGCTCTGGATGCGCGGCTCGCCCCAGCTCAGGTCGAGCACCCACTCGGCGTCGAAATGCGTGTGCAACACGCTGCCATCACGCATGGCGGCGCGGTGCTCACCGCCCATGCGCAGGGTAGCGCTGTCGAGGCTGTTGCGCTGCGCTCGCACCCAACCGAGTGCATGGCCATTGACCAGCAGCTCGCTGCGACGTTGCTCCCAGTTGGCCAGGTACTCGTTGCCGGTCAGGGTTTCATCGAGCAGTTGGATGGAAGCCTCCTCGCCCAGCAGCTCCGCCAGTTCGATAGCAGGCGCCATGCGGTTGAGCATGGAGAACCAGCGGTGCGCGAAGTTTTCGAGTTCGGCCTCGAGGGCCAGATCATTGAAGGTGTCGGCGTACATGGCACCTGCTCCCGAGTGGGTAGATATTGATGGGCATTATGCCGAGAGTCGTGAGCAGTAAACATGCCACGAACGGAATGGCAGTGTTGCCAACGGGGAGTCAATGCTTCAGTGGTTGCTGAAGCCGCGACGCCCCGTGGCGTTTGCCTATCCTCGATCTCTCGGGAGAGTGGACGTATCAGTGGTCGTATCAATGACTGTGGCGGCCTGACCCGGCATTGCTGTCCGGCGTGTCAGCGTCCTGATGCGATGCACGTTTCTCGACCAGGCGACGGATACCGACATAGAACAGCGGTGTCAGCAGCAGACCGAACACGGTGACGCCGATCATCCCGGAGAACACCGCCACGCCCATGGCCTGACGCATTTCGCTGCCGGCACCGGTGGCCAGCACCAGTGGCACCACACCCGCGGTGAAGGCCACGGATGTCATCAGGATGGGGCGCAGACGCAGGCGACAGGCTGTCAGCACGGCGTCCAGACGACTCTGACCTTCATGCTGCTGCTCGCGAGCGAACTCGACCAGCAGGATGGCGTTCTTGCACGCCAGCGCCACCAGCACGATCAAGCCGATCCGCGTGAAGATGTTGTTGTCGCCCCCCGTCAGCCACACGCCAGCCAGCGCCGACAGCAGCGTCATCGGCACGATCAGGATGATCGCCAGCGGCAGCGACCAGCTCTCGTACTGGGCGGCCAGCACCAGGAATACCAGCAGCACCACCAGCGGGAAGATGTAGATCATGGTGTTGCCGGCCAGCACCTGCTGGTAGGTCACCTCCGTCCACTCGTAGCCGATGCCCTGTGGCAGGTTGTCGGCCAGCACTTCCTCGATGGCGGCCTTGGCCTGATCGCTGGAGACGCCCGGCGCCGGTGAGCCGTTGATATCGGCACTGACGAATGTGTTGTAGTGCATCACGCGGTCCGGGCCGGTGGTCGGTGTCACCTTGACGAAGCTGCCCAGCGGAATCATGCGCCCGTTGTCGCTGCGTACCTTGAGGTTGCGGATGTCATCCGGGTCGAGACGCGCCGACTGCTCTGCCTGGGCGCGTACCTGATAGGTACGCCCGAAGCGGTTGAAGTCGTTGACGTACAGCGAGCCCATGTAGACCTGCAGGGTCTCGAAGGCACGCTCCACCGGTACGCCCATGATCATCGCCTGCTCGCGATCCAGATCGATGTCGTACTGCGGCACCTGGATGCGGAAGCTGGAGTAGACACTGGTCAAGCGCGGGTCAGCGTTGCCCTTGGCGGTAATGGTCTGCACGGCAGAGAACAACTCATCGAAGCCCTTGTTGCCACGGTCCTGCAGCTGCAGCTTGAAGCCGCCGGTGGTGCCCAGGCCCAGAATCGGCGGTGGCGGGAAGACGGCGACGAAGGCCTCGTCGATACCGGCGAATTTCTGGTTCAGCTGAGCGGCGATCGCCTGTCCGGACAGCTCCGGAGACTGGCGCTCATCGAAGTCCTCGAGGGTCGCGAACACGATGCCGGAGTTGGAGGCATTGACGAAGCCGTTCACCGACAGGCCGGGGAAGGCCACGGTGTGCGCCACGCCCGGTGTGTCCAGCGCCAGGGCCTGCATCTCGTCGATGACCTCGGATGTGCGATCAAGGCTTGCCGCATCCGGCAGCTGGGCCATCGCGACCAGGTATTGCTTGTCCTGCCCCGGAATGAAACCGCCGGGCACGCTGTCGAACAGCTTGCCGGTGGCGCCGAGCAGGGCCAGATAGATCACGCCGACGATGACACCGAAGCGCAGCAGTTTCTTGATCAGGCCGGTATAGCCGTTGGCCATCGCATTGAAGGCGCGGTTGAACGGTGCGAACAGCCAGCGACCGAACAGGCCGTCGATGACGCGCGTCAGCCAGTCCGGCTTGCTGCCATGCGGCTTGAGCAGCAGGGCGGAGAGCGCCGGTGACAATGTCAGCGAGTTGAAGGCCGAGATGATCGTCGAGATGGTGATGGTCAGCGCGAACTGCTTGTAGAACTGACCGCTCAGGCCGCTGATGAAGGCCGTCGGCACGAATACCGCCGTCAGCACCAGCGCGATGGCGATGATCGGACCTGTCACCTCGCGCATGGCGATCTGGGTGGCCTCGATGGGCGAATGGCCCAGCTCGATGTTGCGCTCGACATTCTCCACTACCACGATGGCGTCATCGACGACGATGCCGATGGCAAGCACCAGTCCGAACAGCGACAGCGTATTGATCGATACGCCCATCAGCTGCATGACCGCAAACGTCCCGATCAGCGAGACTGGCACCGCGATCAGCGGAATGATCGAGGCGCGCCAGGTCTGCAGGAACAGGATCACCACGATCACCACCAGCAGGATGGCCTCGAACAGAGTGTCGATGACCGCCTCGATGGAGCCACGCACGAAGACCGTCGGGTCGTAGACGATGTCGTAGCTGACGCCATCCGGGAAGGCGTCGGACATCTCGCTCATGCGCTCGCGTACGGAATCCGACAGCGCGATGGCATTCGAACCGGGGCGCTGGAAGATCGGCATCGCCACGGCATCCTTGCCATCCAGCTGCGCGCGCAGCGAATAGCTGTCGGCGCCCAGTTCGACACGCGCGACATCCTTCAGGCGTGTCAGGCGGCCATCTTCATCGACGCGGATGACGATGTTCTCGAATTCTTCGGTGCTTTCCAGGCGGCCACGGACATTGAGAAGACGCTGGAACTGGTTGTCATCCGGTGCGGGCTGGGCGCCGACGGAGCCGGCGGCGACCTGCTGGTTCTGCGCACGCAGCGCACTGATCACGTCGCCGGCAGACAGTCCGCGGGCCGCCACGGCGTCCGGGTCCAGCCACACACGCATCGAGTACTCACCGGCACCGAACAGGCGCACGTCACCGACCCCGTCGAGACGGGCGAGATTGTCCTTGAGATTCAGGCGCGCGTAGTTGGACAGCCACAGCTGGTCATAGCGGCCATCCGGGGAGGTCAGGTGGACCACCATCGTCAGGTTGGGCGAGGCCTTCTCGGTGGTGATGCCGAGTTGCTGCACCTCCTGCGGCAGGCGTGGCGTGGCACGTGCCACACGGTTCTGCACCTGCACCTGGGCCTTGTCCAGATCGGTGCCCAGTGCAAAGGTCGCGGTCAGGGTCAGGTTACCATCGGAGGTCGCCTGGGAATCCATGTACAACATGCCTTCGACGCCGGTGATCTCCTGCTCCAGCGGCGTGGCAACGGTTGATCCGATGACCTCCGGGTTGGCACCCGGATAGTTGGCGCGTACCACCACGGTGGGTGGCACGACTTCGGGATACTCGGAGATGGGCAGCTTGAACAGCGATAGCATCCCGCCGATGACGATCAGGATCGACAGCACCGCGGCGAAGACCGGGCGCTTGATGAAGAAACCGGAGATGTTCACGAACGACCTCCGGCTGCCTGGCGCTCGGCCTCGGCGAGTTCCGCGGCGTTCTGATCGTTGTCCTGATTCAGCTGTTGGGCGGTCTGCTGCGCCTGCAGGCGTGAGACACGTGCAGCGAGTGACTTGAGGGCGCCGTCATCGGGCATTTCGATCAGCTTGGGGGTGATCGGCATGCCGGGTCCTGCCTTGGCGGGACCCGCAGCCAGTACTCGGTCACCGGCGGCCAGACCATCGGTCACGGCGCGCAGCGGGCCGAAGCGTGGGCCAGTGGTGATGCCACGGTAGGCGAGGGTGTTGTCCTCACCGACCACCAGCACGAACTGACGATCCAGATCGGTGCCGATGGCACGTTCCGGAATCAGTACGGCATCACGGATCTCGGGTGAGGCGAGACGCAGGCGCGCGAAGGCACCCGGACGCAGCGCGGCATCATCGGCGGTGAAGGTGGCGCCGATGCGTAGGGTGCCGGTATCGATATCGACGCTGTTGTCGATGAAGTCGAGTTCGCCGTGGAAGGGGAAGTCCTCCTGTCCGGCCAGTTGCAGTTCCACCGGCAGATGATCCTCGGCGGTGACGTGAGCGAAGTCCTGGTTCCAGGTCAGCTCGCTGATGTCGATGTAGGCATCCAGCTGGCGGGTCTCGACCAGCGTGGTCAGCACGCTCTGGCCGGCCTGCACGGTGTTGCCACGCGTGATGCGCGCATTGGACAGACGGCCGTCGATCGGGGCGCGGATGGTGGCGTAGTCCAGGTCCAGGCGGGCACGTTCGAGTTGAGCGATGGCACCCTTGAGCTGGGCATCGAGACCAGTGGCATTGGTGCTGCGTGAGTCGGCTTCCTCGCGGGAGATCAGATTGCGCTTGACCAGACTGGCAGCGCGACCGGACTCGCTGCGGGCATTGGCCAGCTCAGCCTTGAAGCGTGCGACTTCGGCTTCCAGGCGCTGAACCTCGGCAACGAAGGGGCGAGTGTCGAGACGTACCAGGGGCGTCCCGGCAGTCACCTGGCTGCCCTCGGTGAACAGCACTTCTTCGACTTCGCCGGAGACACGCGGGCGCAATTGCACGCTCTGGGGGGATTCCAGACGAGTGGTGTAGGTGTGCCAGGCCGCGACCGGCTGCGACCTGGCGGCAACCACTTCCAGCGCAGGAGGTGTCTGTTGGGCGCTGGCTGTCTCTTCACCACTGCCCTCGCTGCAGGCGCTGAGCGCCAGAAGACCCCCAAGGGTCAGCAGCAGGGAAGAGGCGATACGAGGAAGGCGCGCCGGACGTGAGTTCAGTCTCGACATGGGAATCTACCGTTGCAGTATGGGATGCTCGGCATCCTAGAGAGCCTGACTGCGACGGATAAGCCCCTTGGAGCACACTGCTTTGATGCTGAATTTGCACCAATTGTGCAGAGAGCATGGTTTCCACGTCATGCGCTTGAGCGATTGACCCTGTTCAGGTCGTGTCAGGGTTGTCACAAGACAGGTGTCTGAATGCCACTGAACACTGCCTCAACGCAAAAACCCCGCGGCAGATGCCAACGGGGCTTGTTGTCGAACATGTCACCTGTGTCTGTTACCGCTCATCTCATGGCGCAGACATCACGGCATGGCTGGCATGCCGCCTGAGATGAGCTTACTTCTTTTCGCCGAAGTACTTGGTATGGATGGTGTCGTAGGTGCCATCGGCCTTCAGTTCGGCCAGGGCGCCGTTGATCTGCTCGGCCAGGTCCTTGTCACGCTTGCGCATGGCGATACCGAAGCCGTCGCCGAAGTACTTCTTGGGCTCGGTGACCACTTCACCCACGGCCTTGTAGTTGCCGTTGCCGCCGTCGATCAGGGTGGACTTGCCGACCGGGAAATCGAGGAAGGCGATATCGAGGCGACCCGCATCCATGTCCAGCACCAGGTCATCGGCGGTGGTGTAGCGTTTGACCTCGGCATTCTTGCCATAGAGATCAGTGACGTAGTTGTCCTGCAGGGTGCCGCGCTGCACGCCGATGGCCTTGCCGGCCAGGGCCTCGGAGGAGGTGGCGCTCAGCTCGCTGTCGGACGGCGCGAACCAGGCGGACGGCGGGGTGATGTAGGTGTCGGAGAACAGCACCTTCTCGCGGCGTTCCTCATTGATGGTCATCGAGGACATGATGGCGTCGTACTTGCGCGCCATCAGGCCGGGGATGATGCCGTCCCACGCCTGAATGACCCACTCGCAGTCGCGGTTGATCTTCGCGCAGATGGCATTGCCCAGTTCGATATCGAAACCGGTCAGCTCACCGTCGGGTGTCTTGTATTCCATCGGCTCGTAGGGCACGTCGACGCCGATGCGCAGCGATTCGGCCGCCTGAGCGCCACCGGCCATCAATGCTGCGCCCAGCAGGGAGATTCCCAGAAGCTTCTTCATGTCAGTCCCATCCATCATTGTTGTTGGTCATACTGGCTGATCAGTGGCATCAGACACTCCCTCCTGAACACCAGTCGCCTGAGTCGGGAACATAAGGGTGTGTGTCATGCCAGTGGCTCCACACTAGCCCAGACCGAGGCTGCGGTGAAGAGGGTCAATGGACAAATTCAAACGGTCGTTAAACGAGATGAATTCCTGTCGTTATCTCCGGATAAGAAAAAAGCGCCCTCCAAAGGGCGCTTTTGACGTTCAGCTTAATGGTTTCAAGTGTGCCAGTAGGCGTTTCTCCAATTGCCGGAATATGGCAATGATGGTGAAGGTCAGGCACAGGTAGATGGCGGCGACGAACAGGAAGGCCTCGAAGGGCGCGTAGAAGCGTGCGTAGATGTCACGCGCGGCACCGGTGAGGTCCAGCAGCGTCACCACACTGCAGATGGCACTGGCATGCAGCATGAAGATGACTTCATTACCGTAGGCCGGCAGTGCCCGACGGAAGGCACTGGGCAGAATGATGCGACGCATCATCTTGCCGCGTGACATGCCGTAGGCGCGGGCGGCTTCCATCTCGCCCTTGGGGGTCGACTGGATGGCGCCGTGGAAGATCTCGGTTGTGTAGGCCGCGGTATTGAGCACGAAGGCCAGCAGTGCCGGCACGAAGGGATCACGGAAGTAATCCCACAGCCAGGTCTCCTGGATGCTGGGCACATGCACGCTGGTCACGCCCAGTGAGATGTCGAAGCCGTCGAAGAACACCACGCCGTAGTAGATCAGATAAAGCTGGATCAGCAGCGGTGTACCCCGGAAGACGTAGGTGTACAGGTACACCGGCATCTTCACCCAGCGACGGCGCGAACCACGCAGGATGGCCAGTGGCACGGCCACTACCAGTCCGATGATCAGTGACAGGAACACCAGTTGTACCGTGGTGACCAGTCCATCCCAGTAATGCCAGAGCGTGGTGGCGGTGAAGATGTAGTTGTCACTCAACACGTCGTCGAGCATCTGGCCCAGCTGGGCGATGACGCCACTCGGGCCCGCATCATTCAGTTGTTCCATGCGCTGGCCTCCCCGAATCCGGCGTTATAGCGCCTCTTGAGACGCGCAAGCCCCCATTCGGACACGGTGGCGATCAGTAGATAGCCCGCCGCGACCGGCAACAGGAAGGTGAAGGGCTCGTGGGTCGCCTTGGCGGCCTCACTGGCGACACGCACCATGTCGACCAGCCCGATCACCGACACCAGGGCGGTGGTCTTGAGCAGTACCATCCAGTTGTTGCCCAGCCCCGGCAGGGCGTGACGCATCATCAGCGGGAAGCGAATGCGCTTGAAGACCTTCCAGTCGCTCATGCCATAGGCGCGCCCGGCCTCTATCTGACCGGCATCCACCGCCATGAAGGCGCCACGGAAGGTCTCGCCCATGTAGGCACCGAAGATGAAGCCGATGGTGACGACACCGGCAGTGAATTCATCGACATTGACGAAGACATCGATGTCATAGGTGTCGTACAGCCAGTCGGTGACCATGTTGATGCCGATCTGACCGCCGAAGAACAACAGCAGCATCAGCACGATGTCCGGGACGCCGCGGATGATGGTGGTGTAGAGCGTCGCGAGCCAGCGCAGAGGCGTGGAACGCGACATCTTGGCCGTCGCCGTCAATAGCCCCAGCGCGATGGCCAGCAGCTGGGCCAGCACGGCCAGCTGCACCGTGACCCAGGCACCTTCCAGCAGGCTGGGCCCGTAGCCTTGTAGGTCAATCATGGGAAATCTCCCGTGAAGCGCCGAATAACCCGTTCAGCGGCTTACTGGTGGTTGTCGGACGCAGTGGCGGCGCTGGCGAAGTACTTGTCGTTGAGACGCTTGAGCGTGCCATCGGCCTTGAGCGCTTCCAGGGCGCCATCGATGGCCTTCTTGAGGTCGCGGTCGCGCTTCTTCATGGCGATGCCGAAGCCGTCGCCGAAGTATTTCTTCGGCTCGCTGATGGCGCTGCCGGTGTTGACGAAGTTGCCGTCATTGGCGTTGACCAGGGTGTCCTGACCGACCGGCAGGTCCAGGAAGGCGACATCGACGCGGCCGCTGTCCATGTCCAGCACCAGGTCATCGAGCTTGGTGTAGCGGCGCACTTCTGCTGTGCGGCCGTAGAGGTCGGTGACGTAGTGATCCTGCAGGTTGCCGCGCTGCACGCCGATCACCTTGCCCTTGAGGGCCTCGGCATCGAGGCTGTCCGCGCCGGCCAGCGGGCTGTCTGCCTTGACGAACCAGCCGGACGGCGGCGTGAAGTAGGGCTCGGAGAACAGCACCTGACGCTCACGCTCCGGATTGATGGTCAGCGCCGACATGATGACGTCGTACTTGCGCGCCATCAGGCCCGGGATGATGCCGTCGAAGTCCTGCTCGGTCCATTCACAGTGAGTGGCGAGCTGGGCGCAGATGGCGTTGCCCAGCTCGATCTCGAAACCGGTCAGCTCACCGCTGGGCAGCTTGTAGCCGAAGGGCGCGTAGGGCACGTCGATGCCCAGGCGCAGCGGGTCCGGCACATCGGCCGCCTGAGCGGCGCTGGTGGTGATGGCGAAGCTGGAGAGACCGAGGGTGAGACCCAGCAGGGCACGTGTCGCGAACTGTTTCATTGCTTGTCATTCCTGAAGTCTTGGACACCTCGAGGCCTGCCGTTGGCGTGGCGCTCGCGGTGCTGAATCATGTGCCGGTCACGGGATCACCGTGCCGGGTTTTGCCGCAGGCCGAGCGGTTGGCTCAGCGATGGGCCAAGGGTCATTCAACAGTGCTGGTGATCGGGGCTGCTGATCAGGGCGCTTTGTCAGTACTTGGGCGCCAGAAACTGCTTGAGGCGCTCCGACTGGGGATTGCCCAGCACGTCTTCCGGCTTGCCGGCTTCCTCGACCAGCCCCTGATGCAGGTAGACCACCTGGCTCGAGACATCACGCGCGAAGCTCATCTCGTGGGTCACCACCACCATGGTGCGGCCTTCCTCGGCCAGGTCTCGCATGACCTTGAGCACGTCACCGACCAGTTCCGGGTCGAGGGCCGAGGTCGGCTCGTCGAACAGCATCACCTCCGGCTCCATCGCCAGCGCGCGTGCAATGGCACCGCGCTGCTGCTGGCCACCGGACATCTGTGCCGGATAGTAGTCGGCGCGCTCGAGCAGGCCGACGCGGTCCAGCAGGCTGCGTGCGTGGGCGATGGCTTCCTTCTTCGGCTTGGCGAGCACGTGGATCGGCGCCTCGATGACATTTTCCAGCAGCGTCATGTGCGACCACAGATTGAAGCCCTGGAAGACCATCGACAGGCGCGCGCGCATACGCTCGACCTGACGCCAGTCCATCGGTTCTCGGCCACGGCGGCTTTCCTTGAAGCCGATCTGCTCGCCATGCACGAAGATATCGCCGCCGTCAGGCTGCTCCAGCAGGTTCATGCAGCGCAGAAAGGTGCTCTTGCCGGAACCGGACGCACCGATCAGGGTGATGACATCGCCCTTGCGTGCTTGCAGTGACAAGCCCTTGAGCACCTGATTGGTGCCGAAGGACTTGGTGATGTTGCGGACCTCGAGAGGCAGCGCGTCGCTGCTCGGGCTCTCGGCCACGGAAGATCTCATGGTCATGCAGTTACTCCAATCCGGACGTTGCCAGCCCTGGGGGCAATGACACGCCACGAGTCCGCCGCGGGGCGGTCGGGCTCGGGATACAGGTTCGTTGCCGACATGGCACGGCTGCCTGGCACTGCCTTTCACTCTCGCTCGCTGACTTGCGCGACGCAGACGTGATGAGGCGGCAAGGCGTGGCACGGGAGGAGTGGCGGAGAATGCCGTCAGGGGCATGGCCAGTTCCTCACGATCAGTCCGATTGATCGTCGTTCTCGTTGCCAGTGGCCGTCTACAACAGGCGAAAAATGCCTGAGCTTGCATGTCGTGGACGGGAAAGGGGGCCGATTCTACCAGCTCAACGCAGGGTTCACCGCTATCTGGCGTGGAGGAATGTTACGACTTTGGTGGGGCGTGCAAGGACGCACGCGGATGCTATCCGGCCGTAGAGGAGTCGTCTTCATGATCAAGGTCGCCTGTTGTCGTTGTAGTAAGGCTTTCGTCAGTACAATCGCGCCGTCGTGATTTGCCCTGCGGGGGAGTGGGCGGGCAGAACGCCGGCGCTGTTTGTGGTTCAGTCTGTCGGTGTCGAGCTAGGGGCCAGCAGCAAGGCGGCGCGGGCGCCTATCTCCACCTTGGCATTGGGGAAGACCACCCGCAGTGGCGTATCGCCGATGATGCAGGGGCCAGCGGCGGCATCTTCGGCCACCACGCTGCCGGGGGCGAAGGCGGTGAAGTTGGCGACTTCCTCGCTGAAGCACAGCGTGAAGTCGGCTGACTGACGCATCAGTTCCACTTCCACCGTGAAGTAGTCGATGTCCTGTGGGGCTGCTTCGGCGGGCGCCGTGCCGGTCGCCAGCGCCGCGAGCAGGGCCTTCATCGGCGCGAGTGCCGCCATGTCGTTGGCGCCGAACGGGCGTACCTGGCCCAGTTCCAGCGTGAAGGCGTCGGCATCATGGTAGTGGCGCGAATAGTGCGAGAAGGTCCAGCTGTGTTGATGCTGGTGCAGCACGGCCTGGATGCCGGCGGCGCTCAATATCGGCCACTGCGATGCGCTGATGGCGTCGCCATCACTGAAGGGCACCACCGCGAAGCGCGGATAGAGGCTGTCGCGGATGGCGGTGTGCATGTCGTAGTGCAGGCGGCGTGAGCCCTCGGCCAGCGGGAAGCGAGCATAGAAGGTATCCACGGCCGCCATCAGCTGACGTGCGCGCGCCGGCTCATCATCGGATGGACAGTCGTTGCCCGTGACGCTGGCCTCGGCGCGCTTGAACAGCCGATTGAGATTGGTGGTGATGAAACGCTCGCCACTGCGGATGGCGGGCAGGTTGCCCAGAATCAGCAGCAGCGGCGCCCCGACGATCAGATGGCCGCTCTCCAGGCCCGCGATCAGCTCACCGAGCAGTTCGATGGGGGCGGTCTCGTTGCCGTGGATACCGGCGGAGATCACGCACGGGCGCGCCTTGGGCCCCATGGCGTCGGGGGTGATCTCCAGAACGCCGGGCGCGACGATCTCATAGCGACCGCCGGGGATACGGCCCATGCCACGGGCGCTGGCGTGGCCTTCGAGTGTCAGGTCTAGCCAGTCGGCAATCACGAGGCAGTCGGCTCCTGGCGAACATTGGTGGATTCGAAGATCTTGTCGGCGCTGGCGGCCACGAAGCCCTGATACAGCTCGCCATTGGCGTCGGGATAGCGGCGCGCGAATTCGTAGTAGCAGGTGGAGATCTCATGCTCCTCGCCACCGGCGAAGGTGAAGGTCTGGCGGTCGGCGAGGGTGGAGGCCTGCTCCAGCAGCACCTCGGGCGAGCCCTTGATGCGTCCGCCCGCCGGATTGATGCCCAGGCCCAGCGACTCGACGCGCGTCAGTACCTTGTCGAGGGTGTCGTGATGGCTGAGCGCGTTGACGCTGATGGTGAAGTGGTTGGCGCGCAGGCCGATGATCGACAGCCAGGCCGCATACTCACTCTCTTCCATCAGGCGCTGATACTGCTCGAAGGTTGGCGCCTTCCACAGGCGGCCCGACCACAGCACGGAGGGCTGGGTGGCGGCATCCGGCGAGATCTGGCTGACCAGACCGTCGATGATCGCCTGGGCGCGCTCGGAAAGCTCATGACACTTCAGCTCGGAGAGGAAGACACGCGGCATGTCGGGAGACGGCGGCAGATAGCCGAAGGCGCGCAGTTTCTTCTCGCGGAAGTCATAGGGGGCGAAGCGGGTGTAGCCCAGCGCCAGCAGGTGAGGTTCCAGTGCGCTCAAGGTGATCGGCCCGCGATCGAAGGTGCGGAAGGCGACGTGGTCGTTGACGATGGTCTCGCCGTCAGCGATGAAGGCATCCTGGATCTTTTGGGCCTGGGGCGTCATGGCGACGTAGTCATCCCACAGGGCGCTGAAGAACTGCTGGATATCCATGGCACGGGTTCCCTCTGAACTGAGTTTCCCAGTGCAGCGAGGTGTCACTGGCACTGGGCGGCAGCATCAAACGATTGGCATCAGGGCAGCGTGCTCGGCGAGGCGCTACCCCGGAAGATTGTCAGCTCACCATTGGCGAGCCGCGCGCGCGTGACAAGATGCAAGGTCGGTTGGATGAAAGCGACTGTCCGCACCATATAAACGTCACGCGCCGGTTTAGACCTTGGATGGAGCTTGCGCCGTGAGCATAGAGCCGGCGTCTGCGTCATCAGCTCTCGTCGTCAGCGACGGGGCATGCCACACCCTGCTCGACCTTGATCAGCGCGTCGGTGGCGAAGCCGAGCTCGGCGGCCTGATCGACCAGCGCCTGATAGGTGCCGTCATCCAGCTGTGGCTCGCGCGCCAGTATCCACAGGTAGTCGCGATCGGTGCCGGCCACCAGCGACCACTGATAGTCATCATCCAGCGCCAGTACGTTGTAGCCGCCATAGAAGGGGCCGAAGAAGCTGACCTTGAGGGCCGCCGTCTCGCTGCCCCGAGTGAAGTAGGCGCGACCCTCGGCCTGGCTCCATTCCCCTTGCTCGGCGTTGTAGCCGCGGTTGATGACGCGCACGCCGCCATCCTCGCGGGGCGAGTAATCGGCGCTGACGCAGCTCAGGCCTTCCTCGAAGCTGTTGGGCAGGCGGGCGATCTCGTGCCATTCACCGTAGTAACGTTTGAGCTCGAAATTCTCGACGGGCTGGGTGCCGGAGGGGACTCCGGCGCAGCCGCCGAGAAGGCCGAGGAAGCCGAGAGAGAAGGCAAGATGCGGCAGGCGTGTCATTGGCAGGCTCCAAGCGCCATGACGCCCCGTTGATGAGTCGTGGGGCGTGCTGGCGAGATGCGGGTCATGAGAAAAAGGACGAGATGGCATCCCTGTCTCATTGGGGCGTCTGCCGCTGTCTCAAGAGGGAGGGTGGCGCGGCGACATGCTCGAGACGTCGAGCGTCGAGCGTCGAGCGTCGATCATCGAACGTCGAGCGTCACAGTACCAGGCGGAGCGGATTGCCGGTGACGACGACGCCCCGACCGCGTTGCTTGGCCTCGTACATGGCGCTGTCGGCGCGCGCGATGACCGTTTCCGGCGTGGCGCCCGAGAAGGGAAACAGGCTGATGCCGATGCTGGCGCTGACGGCGATGATCAGCGGTTCATCATCGACTTCCAGCGTGATGGGGCGGCTGATGGCATCGATCAGACGTTCCGCCAGCTGCTCGGGGCCCTTGCGGCCGTTGCCCTCACGGCTGATAAGCACCAGAAATTCATCGCCGCCCAGGCGGCCGACGATATCGTTGCCGCGCAGGGTGTTGCCCAGGCGCTCGCCGGTGATGCGCAGCACCTCATCGCCGATGGCATGGCCGTGGCGGTCATTGACGGGCTTGAAGCCATCGAGGTCGATGAACAACGCGGCCTGCACGGTGCCGGGGGTCTGGATGTCGAGTATCTGGTCGAGGCGTGTCAGCAGGGCGCGCCGGTTGAGCAGCCCGGTGAGCGAGTCGCACATCGCGTGGTCGCGCAGATCGTCCCGCTCCCCCGTGATATGGCATTCATGCAGGAAGAGTTGTCGGCTCTGGCGCTCGCGCGAGTAGGCGCTCATGCCCGCCAGCAGATTGACGGCCATCATGAAGAAAGCCTCGTTGGCTTCCACCAGTACCTCGGAGCCATGATGCATCACTGCGCAGCTGGCGGTGCAGCCCATCCATATCAGCAGGCCGCAGGCCATGGCATAGACGAACTGCAGCCCCAGCAGAGTGTAGGTCCAGAAGACCACCAGCATCAGGGTGACAAAATAGACCGGAAAGACACCGTGTTCGTCCTCATGGTGCCCGGCGGCGTGATCGTGCCCCACGTGGAACATCGCCAGCGTCCCCAGCGCTGCCGCCAGCGAAGCCAGGCACAGGATGCCATTGACGTGGTGTTTGAAGCGCGGGAGGCGTGACAGCAGAAACAGGCCCAGCACGCTGACCAGAATACTGGCGCGCAGCATCAGGAAGGCCTCGTAGTGCTCGTCCATGCTGATCTCGATCAGCGCATAGGAAGCGAACACCAGACAGCTCAGCGGGATGGTGATCCGGCTGAGCTTGTGTGAGGTCTCGATCTGTCGACGGCGGTAGCGTCGTTCCAGGGTGTCATCCGCAAAGCAGAGTGTCATGGGGTTCATGGGGCGATACCTGAGTTGCCAGACTCTCAGGATGCCACTGCCTTGCGTGGTATGCCCTGGAGGAACCGCCGCAACCTTTGCGTGCGGTTCAACGCTCTTTCAGGCACTCCGCAGCATGAGGGCTTTGGTGCTCACGACTGGGTGAGGTTGGCGCCGGCCAGCTGGCGCGCCGTGACGCGCAGCGCGGATTCCACCATGTCGTAATCCACATAGCAGCCCTGCAGGTGGCGGCGACCGGTCGTCGGGTCGAAGGACTTGCGGCCATGCATCACGCGGCGGTTGTCGAAGGCCACCATCTGGCCGGCTTCCAGCTTCAGATGCAGGCGGAAGGCCGGTTCTCGCAGGATGCTCCAGTACTGGCGATAGGCGCTGTACCAGGCCTGCATCTGCTCCAGTGGCAGGCGCAGGCTGTCGCGGATCCAGTTGTTGAAACGCACCTCGATGACCTTGTCGTTGGCATCCAGATGGATCACCGGCTCGCGCACCACCAGGTCGGTGGTCTCGTCGGCAAAGCGGAAGTCCACCGGGGTCTCGGCCAGCAGCCTGAAGGCCTGCGGGTCGCGCTCGCGCAGGGCCTCGGCGACCGCCATGCCATCTCCGAAGATGGAGTCTCCGCCTTCGGCCTCATTGGCCAGGCAGTAGAGCATCTGGATGTCCGGCGGCTGACGCCAGTTGGGCAGGTCGGTGTGCAGTTCCAGCGCGATCGGCGTGTAGGCGGCGTTGTTGGGCGCCTGCTTGGAGAAGACCTCGAAGCGGCCACCGAAGTTGGTCGCACGGATAGGGCCGATGGTCGCGGCCACCTGGTCGATCTCGCCACCCGCCGTCGGGCCGGCATCCAGAATCGCGAAGCCGTCGCGGCACAGCGCTTCCAGCCACCCCAGGCGCGCCTGGCCACCGGCCATGTAGTCGGCAAAGGCGGTGACGTGAGGCTGATGGCCCTGCTGCCAGGCCTGGCTTGCGGGAACCGGTGTGGCTGGCGGCGCATCACTCGGGCGACGTTGCAGCAACCAGCCGGCATCGAAGCGGCTGGTGTGGCCATCCTGCCAGACGACGACAAGATTGCCCTGCTCGATACGCATCTGATGCACCGTCAGGGCCGCATCATCCATCAGCATGAAGGTGCGCTCGAAGGTCTGCGGATGACGGCAGAGATCGCAGGCGCAGTGATCGCGCAGCCAGATCAGCGGCAGTCGGGTCTGCTCACCGCTGGCCCATGCCAGGGACGCCAGGGTCTCGTCGTGGTCTGCCATCACCAGCGGTGCGCCCTCGTGGTGGGGCAGGTATTCCTTCATGTCCCACTGATGGCGTGCCTGTGACGCTTCAGTGTCTTGGGTATCAGGGGCAGATGCGATGAGAGTCTCCATGGGCGCCGTCCTTTGTCGTGTGAGCAGTAGCAGGTGAGCCAATGCGTGTCGCGTGGCTGGGTCGTATGGCTGAGCCGTGCAGCTGGGGCATATAGCCGAGCTATGACCCGAGAATGAGACCATTGTCCCCCTCGTCATCACGGCTGGCCAACGCGAAATATGACGGCCATGACTTAGCTGAGCTAATGTGTGGCGATCGACCTTCATGCTCTGATGCGAGATAGCCATGCACGAACCTTCCTCCACGACAGCGAATGCCTTGCCGCGCCCCCTGCCGCCACTGGCCTGGTTGCAGGCCTTCGAAGCCGCTGCACGCCTGATGAGCT
Organism: Cobetia sp. cqz5-12; assembly: GCF_016495405.1. Lineage (NCBI taxonomy): Bacteria > Pseudomonadati > Pseudomonadota > Gammaproteobacteria > Oceanospirillales > Halomonadaceae > Cobetia > Cobetia sp. cqz5-12. The sequence goes on along the minus strand of NZ_CP044522.1, from coordinate 3,445,647 downwards.
TCACGCGTGCCGCCGAGGAGCTCAATGTCACCCAGTCGGCCATTAGCCAACGAATTCGCCAGCTGGAGGACCGCCTTGGCCAGCCATTGTTCGTGCGTCATGCCCGCAGCCTCAATCTGACGCCGGCCGGTCAGGCCTGGTTGCCAGCGTTGCAGGATGGCTTTCAGCGCCTGCAGGAAGGCACGCTGGAAGTCTTCGGCCCCTCGCGCGCCGCGCCGGTCAGCCTGCGTGCGACCCCGATGAGCCAGCAGGCCTGGCTATTGCCGCGGCTGGCGAGTTTCCATCGCGATCAGCCCGAGATCGCATTGCGTCTGGTCAGCGCCTTCTGGCAAAGCGACTTCGATGGCGAGCAAGTGGATATCGAGCTGCGCTACGGTCAGGGCGACTGGCCACAGGTCGAGGCGATCCAGGTGGGGGCAGGGCAGGAGAGAATGGCCGTCGTGGCAAGCCCGGCGCTGAGCGCGCAGCTGACCACGGCGGCGGACCTGGCCGGCATGACGCTGCTGCATGCCGCAGGATTCGCGGTGGGCTGGCGGCGCTGGCTGGTGGCGGCAGATCAACTGGGGCTGGAGAAGACGACCTCCACCATCAGCTGTGATACCCAGGTGATGACGCTGGAAATGGCGCGCCTCGGCATGGGGGTGGCACTGGTGCATGAAGGCCATTTCCGGCAATGGCTGGCGTCCGGCAACGGCGGGCTGGAGCAGGTCTTCGCGCTGACGATTCCCGCCGAGCAGAGCTTCTGGCTGGTGCGCTCCAATCAACGCCCGATGCGGCCTACCGCGCAGCGTGTCTGGGATTATCTGTTGGCGGAGCCACAGTGAGCGATGCAGGCGACGTTTCACGCCACTGCTGATCGAGTCTGCGTGCTGATGATGACCTTCTGAATGATATACCGTTAGCTTGAGGAGGTGCCCGGTGTGGTGAGCGGCCGCTATCTCTTCTCTCTCCTCTCTCGCGATTTCCTCGCCTTGCTGGCGCCTTGTCTGGCTAGTGTGGTCAGGCCTGACAGGCGTAGTCAGTCGGAAGGCGGTGGGCAACGCGCCAATGGCGACTGCTGGAAGAAGCGCTCCAGCAGGGCATATAGCGCCGGATAGGCCGTATTGAGCTCATCCGGTGCCGTGAAGAAATACTCGCAGCAGACGGCGAAGCACTCGGCAGGGTGGCTGGCGGCGTAGTCATCGATGGGCGTCGGCTCACCGCGTGACAGGCGCGCGTTCAGGTCATCCCACACGGCAGTGAAGGTGGTATGCCACTCCGCCGCGCTGATATGGCGCGGCAGGGGCGGAAAGCCATCGGCATCGGTGGCGTTGGCCATGTCGAGCTTGTGAGCGAATTCATGGATCACCACGTTGAAGCCGCTCCAGTCACCACTGGCGGCCAGGTCTTGCCGGGTGACCACCACCGGTCCCTGATACCAGGTCTCGCCGGCACGGGTGTCCTCGAAGACATGCACCACACCGGCGTCATCCATCTCTTCCACCTCACGGCGGATGGCCTGCAGCGGCAGCATGATCTCGTGTACGCGAACGCCGGCGTCCTGCCAGCGCTCGGCATGCGCCCAGCCGTTGAGTAGCAGCATTGCCTGGGCGGCCAGTGCCAGCGCCTCGACCTCTTCGAGAGGTTCGGCGCTGGTCAGCTTCCAGTCGCTCAGCTGATGGCGAGCGCGCCGTTCAAGACGCGCCAATGCCTCGGCGTCGAGCCCATCGAGAATCGGCAGGCGCTCACGGACTGCCTGCCACGCATCATCCTGCGCTGTCTCGCCATCTGGCGATGCGGTCGAGACAGCGCCGGCGTCGGGGGCTGCGCTGTCACGGCCGTGGCGATTGGAGCGCTGCCACAGCCGTTGCCACCAGTGCGTCATCGGCTCAGTCCTGACGGCTGCCGGACTTCCACGACCAGTCACGCAGACGCAGCTCGAAGAGGTCCTTGCGGCGATCCTTAAGATTGGTCACCGAGCCTTCGCTGCGCACGACCTTGAGACGCTCCAGATCGAGATCCGAGAACATGATCATCTCGGTGTTCGGCGTGGTTTCGGCCATCACCGCATCATGCGGGAAGGAGAAGTCCGAGGGCGAGAACACCGCTGACTGGGCGTACTGGATGTCGAGGCTCTCGATGGACGGCAGGTTGCCGACGCTGCCGCAGACCACCACGTAGCATTCGTTCTCGATGGCACGCGCCTGGGCGCAGTTGCGCACGCGCAGGTAGCTGTTCTTGGTGTCGGTCCAGAACGGCACCATCAGGATGTCCATGTCCTGATCGGCCAGCAGACGCGACAGCTCCGGGAATTCCACGTCGTAGCAGATCAGCATGCCGATGCGTCCGGCGTCGGTCTCGAACACGGCCAGCTCGTCACCGCCCTTGATGATCCAGTCGCGGCGCTCCTGCGGCGTGATGTGCAGCTTGGCCTGACGGTCGATCTCGCCATCGCGGTGACACAGATAGGTGACGTTGTAGAGCTCGTTGTCGTCACCGATCTCGACCATGGAACCGGCCACGATGTTGATGTTGTAGGCCACCGCCATGCGCGAGATTTCCTGCTTGAAGCGCTCGGTGAAGCCGGCGAGGTAGCGGATGCAGCGCACCGGGTCGCTCTGGTCTTCCAGAAGGCCGATCAGCGGCGTGTTGAACAGTTCCGGGAAGACGGCGAAGTCACTCTGGTAATCCGACAGGGCATCGACGTAGTACTCGACCTGTTGCAGCACGGATTCGACGCTGTCGAACTTGCGCATCTGCCACTGCACGGCGCCGACGCGAATCATCGTCTTGCGACTTTCCAGCACGCGCTCGACGGGCTCGAACAGGATGTTGCTCCACTCCAGCAGCGTGGCGTAGCCCTGGGAATCCTCGTCTTCGGGCAGGTACTGGCGCAGCAGGCGCTTGACCAGAAAGCCGTTGGCCAGCTGGAACGACAGGATGGGGTCATGGATCTCGCGACGCTCCACCTTGTCGATGTACTCGGAGGGCGAGAGCTCGGCGGCATATTCGTGGTACTGGGGAATGCGTCCACCGGCCAGAATCGAGCGCAGATTCATCGAGCGGCACAGCTCCTTGCGCGCCTCGTACAGACGGCGACCGAGGCGATAGCCGCGGTAGTCGACGTCGATCAGCACATCCAGACCGTAAAGCGCATCGCCATCCTCCTTGTTGAGGATGATCTCGCGCTGACCGATCAGGTCGTCGTACTTGTGCGGGTTGGAGAAGGCGTCGTAATCCACCAGCGCCGTCAGGGCGACACCGACCAGCCTGTCGCCATCCTCGATCACGATCTGGCCATCGGGGAATTCGGCGATCAGACGGTTGATGGTGTGCTCAGGCCAGGCACCACCGATGTCGTCGTAGATGCCGTCCATCAGGCGCTTGAGCTGGGGGTAGTCCGATTCCTGCAGGTTGCGCAGGTTCAGGTGCAGGTCTTCGACGGACATCGAGACTCCTTGGAAATAATGAAAGAGGGGATCAGGGCAGGAAGTGGCTGGCGCGAAAGTGATAGACCCCATTATTCGCGCTGTCGAGGCCGGGTGTCATCAATATCCTTTGGTCAATGTCCGGCCCTGGTCACGCAACCCTCCTCAATGGGTCCAACCTCGCGTCACTGCAAGGGCCGGCGCGCCTTGGCGCCCTGAATGGCGCTCGGTGCGATATTGAACGAATGCTCATTTTGCTTGCATTTGCGCGGCACAACGTCCAAAACATTGCCAGGGGCAGGACGCGCGCAGCGAAGTCATGCCGTTTACATCAAGCCTCAATGACAACAGGCCTCAATGACAACCAAGGAGTCCCGCATGACCCCAGTCCTCTATGAATTGCGTGGCCGTGATGACCGCCTGCGTTTCTCACCGTTCTGCTGGCGCGCACGTCTGGCCCTGGCGCACAAGGGCATCGAGGCAGAACTCGTGCCGATGCTGTTCACCGACAAGAGCCCGATCGACTTCTGCGATTCCACCACGGTGCCGGTGCTCAAGGATGCGCACGGCGTGGCGATGGACAGCTATGACATTTTCAAGCATCTGGACGCGCATTATCCGAACGCCGGCAATGGCCCGCTGATCGGTGACGCCCAGGCGCAGGCGCGTCTGAATTTCGTCAAGGTCTATGCCGAGCAGGTCATGGCCGTCGGTTTCTTCCGCCTGGTGGCGCTGGATCTGGTGCAGGCCATTCACCCGGATGACCGCGAGTACTTCCAGAGCGCCCGTGAAGCCCGCTTCGGCATGTCCTTCGAGGAGTTCCATAACGTCGAGATCGCGCGCGGCATTCTCGACAGCGCCTTCAAGCCGCTGCGTGGCCTGCTCGCCAATCAGCCTTTCATGGATGGTGATGCCCCGGCGGCGGCAGATTACCTGATCTTCGGTTTCTTCATCTGGGCGCATATCGTCTCTGACACCTCGCCCTTCGGCGAGACGGAAGACCCCAGTGATCCGCTGGTGCAGTGGCGCGAGCGCATGATGGATCTCTACGACGGCATGGCGCGCAAGGCGCCACGTGCCAGCGAGATTGCGCAGTAGTCTCGCATCGGAGATGACCTTTCTCATGGCCCGAACGCTGAAGGGCGTTCGGGCCATGTCGTGCTGTTCCAGACAAGGAGCCCATGATGATCGATCTGTATTACTGGACCACGCCCAACGGCCACAAGATCACGATCTTTCTGGAGGAAGCCGGACTCGAGTACCGTCTCATTCCGGTGAACATCAGCAAGGGCGAGCAGTTCGCGCCGGAGTTTCTGGCCATCTCGCCCAACAATCGCATGCCGGCGATCGTCGACCATGCGCCTGCTGATGGCGGTGAGCCGATCTCGGTGTTCGAGTCCGGCGCGATTCTGGAGTACCTGGCCGACAAATGCGGCAAGTTCCTGCCGCGCGAGACGCGCGCGCGTAATGATGTGCTGCAGTGGTTGCACTGGCAGATGGGCGGCCTGGGGCCGATGCTCGGTCAGGTGCACCACTTCAAGCACTACGCGCCAGAACCGGTGGAGTACGCCATCGAGCGCTATCACAAGGAAGGCGAGCGCCTCTACGGCGTGCTGGAGCGCCAGCTTGCGGGGCGTGACTTCGTGGCGGGGGGCGAGTTGAGCATCGCCGACATGGCCATCTGGCCATGGCTGAAGGCCGAGAAGCAGGAGATCGATCTGGCCCGCTTCCCGGCGGTCGCCGCCTATCGCGCCCGCATCGCCGAGCGTGACGGCGTCAAGCGGGCGATGGCACGTATCGATGACATCAATCCGGCCGCCAATGTGGCGATGGATGATGAGGCGCGCCGTCATCTGTTCGGTCAGCAATCCTGACAGGCAGTCAATGGCGGGCAGCCAGTGTTGATGTGAGCTGTGAAACTGAGACGTCGTGAAACCGGGACGTCGTGAAGCCACCGCTCAACGGCCTGAGGCGCTGTCAGGCCGACAGGTCAGCGGGTCCAGTCCGTCGGCACACGACGGCGGATATGGTCGAGCAGCGCGCCGAGCTTGCGCGGCGGGTGGCCGAAGGGATAGTGCAGGCTGACCGGAATCGATGGCCCCTTCCAGTCGGGCAGACAGGCCTCGAACTGTCCCGGGTGCGCCTTCGCCCGAGTGCGCACGTGGTAGTCCGGCAGCAGGCCGATACCGGCGCCATGCGCGATGTGGTCGGCGTGCACCACCACGTTGTCGACCGTGAAGCGTGATGGCGGCAGGCTCAGGCGATACTCGCCTTCCTCGGGGTGGTTGAGCACCAGGTTGGGGTGATGGCGATCGATCAGATTGACCCAGTCATGGGAGGTCAGCTCGCTGGGGTGCTGCGGATGGCCATGCTGGCGCAGATAGCTGGGGTGGGCATAGAGATGCTGCTGCTGTTGCCCCAGTATCTCCTCGCGCAGCCCGGTGTCCTTGACCGGACCTTCCCATAGCCACAGCATCACCTGGTCGTCATCACGTGACGGCGGCAGGTGGTTGGCGGTCAGGGTCAGACGGATGCCCGGATACTCTTCGATGAAGTCGGTCAGCACACGATTGAACCAGCCACGCAGGAAGTGCGGATGCGCGCTGACGGTGATATCACCGCTGATCTCCTCGCGCAGTTCATCCAGTGCGATCTGCGAGCGCTCGCCCAGTGACAGCATCTGCTGGCAGTACTGATAGAACAGCGTGCCGGCCTCGGTGGGAATCAGGCGGTTGGCCTGGCGATGCAGCAGTGGCTGGCCGAGTTGATGTTCGAGATGACTGATCCGGCGGCTGAGCGTGGACTTGGAGATACCGAGATGCTCGGCTCCAGCGCCCAGATTGCCGTAGCGCATGATGGCATCGAAGGCACTGAGGCCCTGAAATTCGTCAAGTACTGGAGGCATGACTTGGTGGCACCCGCCGCTGTTGTCTGCCGTTGAAGCGGCAAATAGCGTGAAAGAAAGCATGAAAGCAGGAATCGCGTCGTTGCCGGGGTGTGGGCCAGCGTCTCCCTGCCATTTTGGCCAGCATTGTAGCCGATCTGGGCGAATGAATGGCATACATGTGAGTGATTCGCGTTTGCTTGTAGCTGGATGCGGCGAAACATTCGCCAGCCGGCGGCCGTCGTTGACCAGCGCGTGGCTGATGACAGGCGGATGCTGACAGGCAATCAGCGAGCCTCATGCCGCTGGCGTTCGACATTCAGGGTCGACGGTTTCCGCGCCCTGCGCGGCAATTGCGCCCACATGAGATGCACATGGCGAGCGAGCGCGGCATCATGGCGAGCTCAATGCGCGGCGGGCCTCGTCGCTGCGTTTCCCTGTTCAAGGACCCTGTAGATGTCATTCGCTACCCGCTTGCGCGCCCGGGCCGCCTTGCTTGCCTCTCCGCTTCGGCTTGCGTCATCAGTGCCGACTCCTTCATCAACGCTATCTCCTTCATCAGCGCTATCTCCTTCATCAGCGCTGTTGAGGGGCGCCAGCCTGGCGACCCCGTTGATGCTGGCACTGCTGGCCGCGCCGGTTCAGGCAGACGAGCGCCCCCAGATCCGTGTCATGGCCGCCGCCTCGCTGCATGATGCGCTGGATGCCATCGAGGCGCGCTACGAGCGTCTCGCCGACGTGGACATCCAGCCGGTCTACGCCTCCTCCTCGACCCTGGCGCGTCAGCTGGCCAATGGTGCCCCGGCGCAGCTGTATCTGTCGGCCAATGAGCGCTGGATGGACTGGCTGGAGCAGCAGGCCGGCATCGTCGTCACCGGCCGTCACGACCTGCTGGGCAACCGTCTCGCGCTGGTCGCGCCTGGCCCCAGCCAGCTGGACGCCAGTGTCAGCAATGCCGAGGACGTCACCGATGTGGTCGAGCGCCTCGCCGCCACCGGCAACAACACTCGCCTGGCCGTCGGCGACCCCGACCACGTGCCCGCGGGCATCTATGCGCGTCAGTCGCTTCAAGCGCTGGGGCAGTGGCAGACGCTGCGCTCGCGTCTGGCCAGCGCCGAGGACGTGCGCGCCGCGCTGGCGCTGGTCGAGCATGGTGAGGCCCCGCTGGGGATCGTCTATGCCACCGACGCCGCCATCAGCCATCGGGTGCATCAGATCGGCCTGCTGCCGGACAGCAGCCATGACCCCATCCACTATCCTGCCGCCTTGATCAGTCGTGGCGGTGATGCGCCGTCGTCACAGGCCGAGGCCTTCTCGGCCTGGCTCTCCAGCAACGAGGCCGGTGCCATCTTCCATCGCTTCGGCTTCAGCACGCTCGCCCATCAGGCTCCTGCTGCGCAGCATGACGGCGACTAGCCGCTGGCTCAGCGTCGAGGCGCTCGCGGCACACGCTGGCATGTCATCGACAAGATGAGGCCGCTACACTGGAAGCCTGCTGTCACATCGGCGTGATCAAGGAGGGCAGGGCTGTCTGCCGGCGCCTCTGGTCACGCCATGTGTGAGAACCTGTCTTCGTCTGAGGAAGATCCATGCTGAGTGCGCTGGAATGGGAAGCCCTGAGCCTGAGCCTCAAGGTGGCTTGCGTCGCGGTCGGCCTGAGCCTGATTCCCGGTTTTGCGGCGGCCTGGTGGCTGGCGCGACGTGAGTTTCGTGGCAAGGCGCTGGTCGATGGTCTGCTGCATCTGCCGCTGGTGTTGCCGCCTGTGGTGGTCGGGTATCTGTTGCTTGTCACCTTCGGGCGCAATGGCGCCATCGGCCAATGGCTGGCCAAGATCGATATCGTGCTGCCCTTCACCTGGCAGGGCGCGGCCCTGGCGGCGGCGGTAATGGCCTTTCCGCTGATGGTGCGCGCGATGCGCCTGTCGCTGGAGGCCATTGACCCGGGCCTGGAGGCCGCGGCCCGCACCCTGGGGGCCAACCCGCTGCGCGTGCTGTTCACGGTGACCATGCCGCTGGCGCTGCCGGGCATTCTCACCGGCGGCATGCTGGCCTTCGCGCGTGCGCTGTCGGAGTTCGGTGCCACCATCACCTTCGCCGCCAATATCCCCGGCGAGACCCGCACGTTGCCGTTGGCGCTCTATACCTTGATCCAGACCCCGGGCCAGGAAGGCGCCGCGGCCAGGCTGTGCGCCATCGCCGTGGTCATCGCGATGCTGTCACTGCTGGCCTCCGAATGGTTGGCACGGCGCGCGCGACTGCGCATGGAGGGGCGTGATGCTTGATTTCCACCTCCATCGTCAGCAGGGCGCCTTCACGCTGGATGCCACGCTCAAGGTGCCGGCGCGCGGCGTCACGGCGCTCTTCGGGCGCTCCGGCAGCGGCAAGACCACCATCCTGCGCCTGATCGCAGGCCTCGAACGTCCCGACCATGGCCATCTGCGCCTGGATGGCGAGTGCCTGACGGGCGGCGAGAATGATATCTTCGTGCCGGCGCATCGTCGCAGGCTCGGGGTCGTCTTCCAAGAGCCGCGCCTGTTTCCGCACTACAGCGTGCGCGGCAACCTCCGCTACGGCATGCCGCGTGCCCTGACGCCCGCCCAGCGCCAACAGAATCAGTCACGTCTGCATGAGATGGTGACGCTGCTGGGCATCGAGGACCTGCTGTCGCGCATGCCCGGCCAGCTCTCCGGTGGCGAGGCGCGACGTGTCGCGATCGGCCGCGCCCTGCTGTCAAGCCCGCGCATGCTGTTGCTGGATGAGCCGCTGACCGGCCTCGACGGTGCACGCAAGCAGGAGCTGCTGCACTACATCGCGCGGCTGGCGCGCGAGATCGAGATACCGATCCTGTTCGTCAGTCATGATACCCGCGAGCTGTTCGCGGTCGCTGACCGCCTGGCGCTGGTGGACAACGGCCGCATCACGGCCAGCGGCGAGATCGGTGACATGCTGTCACGGTTGGACCTGGCACCCCAGACAGGCCGCTTCGAAGCAGGCTCGCTGCTGACCGCCGAGGTGCTGTCGCATGATGATGACTGGCAGCTGACGCGTCTGGGACTGGGCGCCGGGTTGAGTCTCAAGCTGGCGCGGCTGGCGATGCCGGTGGGGCGTCGTGTGCGGTTGCGACTGCGGGCGCGTGACATCAGCATCGCGCTGGAGACGCCGACCCACACCAGCCTGCGCAATGCCTTGCCGGCCGTGATCCACGAGATCGAGAGCGAGCGTGGCCATGCCAGCGCCGAGCTGGTGCTGGGTATCGCTGGCCAGCGGGTGAGGGCGCGAGTCGACCGTCTGGTGTGTCAGGAGCTGGGCCTCAAGGTGGGACTGGGCGTCAAGGCGCTGATCTCCAGCGTGGCGCTCTCGGGCCCCGACGTGATCAGTCTGGACGCCATGGATGACGATATTCCCGTGATGGATGCGGCACAGACACATGCGGCACAGGCAAATGCGACGCAAAATGATGCAGGCTCTACTTCATCTGCGAGCTGATGCCGCTCGGTTGCACCCTACGCTGACTTGTCAAATTGATGGATTCTGGAAAGGAACTTCTCATGCAGTTGACCCACCTGTGGCGGTATCCCCTCAAATCCGGCGCCGCTGAAGCGCTGGAGGCAGTGACGCTCGGTGAGGAAGGTCTCACGCAGGACCGCCGCTTCGTGGTGGTCGCGGCGCGGGGCAAGTTCGTCACCGCGCGCACCCATCCGCAGATGCAGCGACTGGCCTTGCGCGAAGACGCCAGTGGCCAGTGGCGACTGTGGCATCTGGACCGTCCCGAACTCGGCAGCATCAGCTTTGCCACCAATGAACAGAGCGAGCGTCTCGATATCCAGGTCTGGGCGGATCAGTTCAGTGCCTTGAGTGTCAGTGCCGAGGCGGACGCCTGGTTGAGCGAACAGCTCGGCATGCCGGTGCGTCTGTGCTGGTTGGGTGAGCGCTCCGAGCGCTATCGTGAGGTCATCGGGCAGCGTGTGAGTGCCGCCGACGGCTTCCCGCTGCTGCTGGCCAACGAGGCCTCGCTGGAAGCGCTGAATCGTGAGACGCCGACGGCGGATCATGGCATGGATCAGTTCCGGCCCAATCTGGTGATCAGTGGTGCCCAGGCCTGGGCCGAGGATGGCTGGCAGGAAGTGATGATCGGCGATGTGCGTTTCCGCCTAGTGTCGTCCTGTACGCGGTGCGCGATGGTCAATGTCGATCCGGCCACCGGCGAGAAGCGTGGCGACAGGGAGCCGCTCAAGACACTGGCGCGGGTGCGCCGTTTCGAGGATGGTCAGGTGCACTTCGGTTACAACCTGGTGGCGGTGGAGCCGAACCGGCATCAGACCTTGCGTGTCGGCGATCCTGTCGAGGTCATGGCTTTCAAGTGATGCCACGGCCGCAACCCGAATGCCCGCCATCATCGATGGCGGGCGTTTGGGTTCAAGGGGCGTTTGGGCTCAAGGGATGCTTGGCAAGACAGTTGGCGAGGCGGTAGGCAAGACAGTAAGCAAGCTCAGCCCGGCGGCCCGAACAGGGCAGGCTGACCATGTGCCTCACGCCAGACATCCAGTGCCGCACGGTGCAGCTGGCTGTGGCGCCATGCCAGCGCCTCGATATCGCGGTCATAGCCGCCGCCGATCACGCAGGCGACGGCGGCGCCCGCCGCGCGACAGCGCTGGATGACATGCCGCTCGCGCCGGTAGAGGCCGCGGTCGCTCAGTGCCAGATGGCCGAGCCTGTCCGCGGCATGCGGATCGACACCGGCATCGAAGATCACCAGCTCCGGGCGTACCCGCGCCAGCACCTCCTCGAGCGTACGCTCCAGCACCGCCAGATAGTCCTCATCCCCCATGCCCCTGGGCAAGGGCACGTCCAGATCACTTTGCTGCTTGCGCGCCGGGAAGTTGCTCTCGGCATGCAGTGAGAGCGTGAAGACCCGTGGCTCATCAGCGAAGATCAACGCCGTGCCGTCGCCCTGATGGACGTCGAGATCGACGATCAGCACCCGCGTCACGCCGTCGTCCAGCGCCTGATGCGCCGCCACACCGATGTCGTTGAGCAGGCAATAACCGCTGGCGGCCTCCGGGTGGGCGTGATGGGTGCCGCCCGCGGTGTTGCAGGCCAGCCCGCGTGTGAGCGCTTCGCGCACGGTGGTCATGGTGCCACCCACCGCCAGCACGCTGCGCTCGCGCAGTGCCTCGCTCCATACGAAACCGCTGCGCCGCTGGGCCTGATGACCCAAGGTGCCAGTGAGAAATTCATGCACGTAGCGGCGGGTGTGCACGCTCAGCAGGTCGTCTTCCTCGGCGGGCTGGGGTGTCACCCAGTCGACGGCCGAGGCGCAATCAACCAGCTGGCGGTCCAGCAGCCGCTTGAGCACGCTGAACTTGTCCATCGGAAAGGGATGCTTCTCGGGCAGCGCGATCCGATAGCCGGGATGGTGAATCAGCGCCAGCGGCGGGCAGTGGGCATCAGCGACGGGGCACAAAGTGCACCTCCTGCCCGTCGGTGGTCAGCTGGCGGATGGCGGTGGGGCGGCCGTCGCTGTCCAGGTCGACCAGCCCGATGCCGCAGGCGTTCAGCAGGCGTTCGCCCTGGCTGGCCGCATCGTGGCGGCGCGGTGTGACGCGCATGTTGCGCCGGCGTGTCAGCAGATTGAGCGGCGAGCGCGGGGCGTACAGCCAGCGATTGAGGCGATCGAGCACATCCAGCAGGCCGACCGGGAAGCGATTGCGGATGCCGCTGCTGGTGATCTGCCAGATGTTCGGGCTCGAACGGCGATGCTTGAGGCGCACGTCGTAGGCGAAGGAGTAGTGCACATCGCCGGAAAGGATCACGAAGTTCTGCGGCGTGCGCGAGTGGCGAAAGATGTTGAGCATCACGCTGGCGGCGCCGCGATGCGCCATCCAGTTCTCGGCATCGACCATCAACGGCTTGCCCGCCAGCGTGAACAGCTTCTGGATGCTCTCGATCAGCTTGACGCCGAACATCGGCGCCGGGGATACCAGCACCACGGCGGGATGGCCGACCAGCCGTTGCTGTAGCTCGCTCAGTGCCTCCCAGTCCATCAGCCCCGAGGGATGCGAAAGCTTGCGCTCGCTGCGCCAGCGGCGGGTGCGCGTATCGGCCACGATCAGTGGCGGCGTGGTATCGAGCTGATAGTCCCAGCTCTCGCAGCGATGCAGGTGGGCGATCAATGCCTCCTGACGCTCGACATTGAAATGGCCGTCGGCGGCCTTGTCAGTGCCAGTCAGGGCATGAGTGAACAGTTCCCGAGTCTCCTCCAGCAGCTCCGCCAGTGGCTCCGGTCCGTTGCCCGCGGCCTGGCACAGCAGGTAGCCGGTCAGGGCGTTGCCGATGATGCGGCGCGAGAAGGGGTGGCCATAGGCGGCTTCCTCCCAGGCGGCGCTGAGGTTCCAGTCATCGGTGACATCGTGGTCATCGAAGATCATCAGACTGGGCACATTGGCCAGCAGGCGGCGTACCTGACCGAGGCCGCCACAGAAGCGCCGCAGATGGTGGGCCTCGGTGGCATGGCGCTGGCGAGTGGCGTCGTCATGGCCCTCGAGCGCCGAGGGGTCTTCCAGTGTGATACCCAGCGCCTCCCACGGCACGTCAGACCACACCAGCAGGTACATGGCAATGACTTCCGACAGGCCGATCAGATGGTTGTCGGCACCGGTGGAGGTGAAGATGGGCTTGCGCTTGGCACCGAAGAAGCTGGCGGCCACGCCTTCGTTGGCCGGCATGTCCGGCAGCAGCTGCGGGCGGTGGTAGAGGTGTGAGGGGTGCTGGCGCAGCTCGCGAGTGTCGGAGACCTCGGCCTCCATCAGCGTCTCCTCCGGCAGACCCAGCCCCGCGATCAGCTGATCGATCGCGCCCAGCATCGGCCCCGCGACATCGTCGGCGTAGATCTGATCGCCGGTGAACAACATCACTTCCGGCCACTTGGCGACGGTGTGGCGACGCTCGCTCAACCAGCGATCCAGCGCCACCAGCCCATCTCCACCGGGGCCCTTTGGCGGCGTCTCAAGGCGGTCGGTCGACGCAGCATCTTCCGCACTCTGCTGCGCCTGTTGCTCATCGTCACTCAAGCCGTGATGCGGCTTGCGGCAGCTGCCATGCGCGACACGCGTCAGGCGTGACGGCAGACGAAAGCGCGGCAGGCTTTCACCGGGATAGCAGATCTGTGGCGCCCAGTCGGCGATGCCCTGCCATTCGGGCGTGTCTGAGGATGCTGCTGCCGTTGTCGAGGATGGCTCCGCCAGGCCCAGCTCGTAGGCAATGGCGCAGTCGGCAGGCAAGGGTGTGCCGGGATGCGCTTCGATCAACAGCAGCCAGGCGTGCTCCCCCAGCGGCATCGCCAGATGCTCCGTCAGCCGACAGCTTTGTGCTGTCGGCAGGCCATCCTCACCTCGCGAAAGAGGCGTCGCGTCCTGTTCCGGCAGCAGCCACACCCGCGCCTGCTGTGGGCGAGAGGTCACCAGCCACAGCATCACGCCCTCGGCAGTGACACGGCGCAGTATCGGGCCTGCCAGCACGCGGGGCAGGGCAGCAGTCGGTGTGGGAGAGCCGTTGGCAGGCAGCGAGGCGGACGAAGTGGCAGACATGAAACAGGCTCGATGGCAGGTGGAGAGGGATAGCGGACAGCTGACGTTTCGCAAGCGATAGCGGAACAGGCGACGAACGGCAGCCAGGGGCGCAGGCCAGGGCCTGGGCCTGTGAGTGGCTCCGTGCGTTGACTGTGACAACTCGTCGTGGCGCGAGGTTCGCAGGCTCGCAAAGCATGCGCGAGCTAGCGTAAAGTTGGGCCCTTGAATGCACATGGCGTTCGCACAATAGCATGGGAAACCGGCATGAATGATTCATCGGCGAAGCGCCTCGTGAGCTCGTTGTCCAGGCCAGTCAAGCGCGCGCACGGTACGCGCAGCTCTGTCTGGCGCAAGGTCGCTCTGGCCGCAAGTCTGACAGCAGGCCTGGCCGCGAGCCTCGCAAGCCCTGTGGCCCTGGCCGCCGAGGCGCCTCTGGCGACAGGCGAGCGCCACGCGCTGGCGGCCAATGACTGCTTGCCTGTCCCCAGCGGGCCGGTGGTGTTGACGGTGGAGGGCGCTGTCAGCTGTGGCAATGCCGGTTCCCTGCAGGCTCCGCGGGCGCGTTTCGATCTGGCGATGCTCGAGGCCATGCCGTCGCGCGTGGTGGCCACCCACACCCCCTGGACCCAGGGGCGTGTCAGTTTCTCCGGCCCGCTGCTGCGAGAGCTGGTGGCGCGGGTGTCTGATGATGCCAGGGGGCTCAAGGTGCGGGCACTGAATGACTTCGTGGCCGAGATTCCCCTCAGCGACATCGAGGACTTCGATGTCCTGCTGGCGACGCGACGCGATGGCGAGCGCATGCCGGTGCGGGATCTCGGCCCCTTGTTCGTGCTGTATCCCTTCGATGCTCATCCGGAATTGCTCAATGAGCAGGTACGCTTTCGCAGTGTCTGGCAGGTCACCGGGCTGACGCTGGAGTAAGCGAGGGCTGGCGTCTAATCCCTCAGGCGCAAGATGACATGGAGTCATGCAGTGAATCAGTCGCCGGATGAAAGAACCCCGTTGTCAGGCACCGCTGCTGATCAGTGCTTTGCTGATCAGGGCATTGCCGCGTCGGGCGTGGCCGGAACCGACACTTCCCCCGCACGCTGGCCGCTGTGGCTGGGCATGGCGATCAGCATCCTGTGTCTGCTGGCTTCCATCGGCATCGGCGGCACCATCCTGCACAACCAGATCAGTCTGGAAGACCGCACCCGCGACGACGCCGTCTGGTCGATCTACAAGCTGGATCGCGAGGCGGTCAGCCTTTCCTCCTCGATAGCGCGCTTTCGCGTCGCCGGGCCAGATGACCGTGCCAGTATCTGGAATGAGGTACTGCAGAATTACGAGCTGCTCTACAGCCGCACCTATATCTTCCGGCGGGGGGATTTCCAGCGCCACCTGATGACCCTGCCGGCTGTGCCGCTGCTGGCCGATGAGTTGATGAGCCAGATCGAGTATCTCGATCTGCGGCTGGAAACGTGGCGGCATGGCCCGGTGTTCGAGGGCACGGGCCCGGTGCAGGGCGCCCAGGCTGGCGACGCTTCCGCAGACAATGACGCCGCACAGCGCTCCCGGGTGCCGGGGCCCGAGGGTCACGAGGCTGCGGAGTTCCAGCAGCTGAGCGATGCGTTGGCCGATACCACCCAGACGCTGTTGTTGCGGGTACGTGCACGTCTGGCCGAGGAGCTGGCCCACGAGCGTCAGAGCCGCGACAGCCTGGTGCAGCTGATGTTGCTGTTGCTGGCGCTGATGCTGCTGGCCACCTTGATGGTCTGCCGTCAGGTCTGGCTGCAGGCCCGCGGGCGTGAACAGGCCCGTCAGCAGATGTTGACGATGTCGTCGGCCCTCAAGCACGAGGCGGCGCGTGCCGAACAGGCCAGTCGCGCCAAGTCCGAGTTTCTGGCCACCATGAGCCACGAGATTCGCACTCCGCTCAATGGCGTGATCGGCATGAGCGAGCTGTTGCTGGCTGAACCGTTGCAGAGCAGTGCGCACCGCTATGCCAGCAGCCTGCGCGACAGCGGCGAAGTGTTGATGGGGCTGGTGGATGATGTCCTCGACTTCTCCAAGATCGAGGCCGGCAAGCTCAGCGTCGAGCGGCGTCCCTTCGAACTGCACACGGCCATCGATGGCGTGATCGACCTGCTGCTGCCGCAGATGGACAGCACGCGCATCGTCTTCGATGACCGCCGCTCCGCCCAGCTGCCCGAGCAGGTCATGGGCGATTCGGTGCGTCTGCGTCAGGTGCTGCTCAATCTGCTCTCCAATGCCTTCAAGTTCACCGAGCAGGGGCGTGTGTGTCTGCTGGTCGAGGCACTGCCGGCGGGGCGCGTTCGCTTCGAGGTCGATGACACCGGTATCGGGGTCAGTGAAGAGCAGGCCGCCCAGCTGTTCGAGCCCTTCACCCAGGGCGATGCCTCCACCGCGCGCCGCTTTGGCGGTACCGGGCTCGGGCTTTCGATCTCGCGGCGGCTGGTCGAGCTGATGGGCGGACGACTGGGTATCAAGCAACGCCCGGGCAAGGGCGCCTGCTTCTGGTTCGAGCTGCCGCTGCCACGCGCCGCGGCGCTCAAGCGACCGGCCTTCACGTCCGCGCCTCTGCCGCTCAGCCGTGGCGAGCATGTTCTGGTGGTCGACGACAATCACATCAATCGCGAAGTGGCCCACTCCATGCTCAGTGGCCTGGGCTACACGGTGACGACGGTCGACAGTGGCGAGGCGGCGCTGGCGTGGTATGCGCGCCAGCGCGATACGGTGCTGGTGCTGCTCGACCTGCGCATGCCGGGGCTGGATGGATTTGCGGTGGCGCGTCGCTGGCGCGCCATGGAGCACAGTGACAGGCGTGCGCCGAGCCTTATCGTCGCGATGACGGCCAACGTGGCGGCGGGGGAGCGTGCGCGCTGCCTCTCGGCGGGCATGAACGACTTCCTGTCCAAGCCCATCCGGCGTCAGCAGCTCGCCAGCATGCTGGCGCGCTGGCAGTCGGGTAGCCAGGACCTCGGCGAATGGCGCGTCAATGCCCTCGCCAGCACCCAGCCCTTCGACCCGATCAGCTATTCCCCTACCACTGAGCGACCGCCCCACTTCGAGGCACCGCCGGAAACCGATGAGGCACTCGCGCGTGCGGCGTCACTGGTGGCATCACTCGACTCCCCCGCTGCGCGGCGTCGCATGATCCATGAGGCCCAGGCGCGTGCCACTGAGGCCGAGGCTCAAGCTGAGAATGAGGCAGACAGGTTCAGTGAGCCGTCGGCGGCTGGCCCCATCAAGCGGTGTGAGCCTGAGGGCAAAGGCGAAAGCGAAGGCGAGAGTAAACGGGAAGGGGAAAAAGAGGGGCACATGAGCATGAATACAGGGGAGTCATGGACATCTGGCGGGTCAGCGGCGGAGCTTTCTCAGGCCGCGACGCCTGCGCTGCGGGATGAACTGGATGCCGACAGCATCGCGGCCCTCGAGGCGGCCTTCGAGAAGCAGCTCGAGCAGCAGTCCCAGCGCCTGTCGCGGGCGGTGGATCATATGGACCTGAAGCAGCTGCAGCATGAAGCCCACCTGCTCAAGGGCAGCGCCGCCACCCTAGATCATGACCTGCTGCGTGACGCCGCCCTGCAGCTGGAGCTGCTGCTGGCATCCGACACGCCGCGCACCCGCATCGAGGCCGCAGTGGCGGCGCTGCTGGCCGAGATTCGCGATCACCGCATCGCCCATGATGCCGGTCAGGCCTGCCGCTAGCTCAGTCTGGCGCTAGCTCAGTCTGGAAGAGCCTGGCGCCAGCACAATTTGGCAGCAGCCAAGCCGCCTTCGGCCAGACACATCACCTCAGACATCACCTCAGTGCTGACGGCGGCGCAGTTCGCGTTCCACCAATGTCACGCCGGGCGTGGTCTTGCCCTGAATGCCCTGCAGTGCCAGCGTCAGCGTCGCATCGGCGATCTGCTGGTGGCGCTGGGGAAGTGAATGGATCGGCAGCGGCAGGAAGTCGAGCAGGCGGTCGTCGCCGAAGCTGGCCATCGCCTTGGGCGGATTGGCCGGCGGCCCCTCGGCGAACAGCACATCGAGCACACCATCCATCAGGGTATAGGAGGCGGTGACGATGGCGTCCGGCAGCGGTGAATGGCGGAGGTGCTCGGTCAGCGCCGCTGCACCAGCCTCGCGCTCGTAACGTGCGGCATGCAGGATGGTGGCCTCAAGCTCGCTGCTGCCGGTGCGCTGCTGATAGTGCGCCAGCGCCGCCTGCATGCCGCTGGCCCGCGCCTGCGTGATATCGATCTCCGGCAAGGCATCCAGCCACAGCAGTCGTTGCGGCGCGTGTTCCAGCACGGCCTCGGTCAGCTGGCGGGCGGCATCTTCGTTGTTGCTGACCACGCTGGCGAAGTGGCGGGTATCCAGTGCGCGATCGACACCGATGACCGGGAAGCCATCCAGCGCCAGTTCGCGGTAGAAGGGGTCATCGGGAGACAGGCAGCTGGCGGTGATCAGCGCATCGACCCGCCGCGCCTTGAGCATGCGCGCCAGCTCGCGCTCGGTTTCCGGCTCATCGTCGGAGCAGACGATGAACAGCTGATAGTCACGCTCACGCGCCCCGCGCTCCAGCAACTTGGCCAGGCGGGCATAACTGGCGTTCTCCAGGTCCGGCAGCATGAAGCCCAGTGTGCGGCTTTCGCCACGCCGCAGCGCGGCTGCCTGGGCATCGATCCGATAGTGATGACGTTGTACCACCGCCATGACGCGCTCGACCGTCTGGGGGCTGATACGTCGTGCCTGTGCCTGCCCATTGACCACATAACTGGCGGTGGTGCGTGAAACGCCTGCAAGACGCGCGATTTCTGCCAGGGTCATGCCACTGTCCTTGCTGGAAAGGGGAACGGGATCTGCGTGCTCCATGTGCGAGGAATGATGCGCACTTGTGGGCTCGGGTGCAAATCCTCTCTGCGCCGGGCATGCCTCGCTCGACGCCTCTCGAGCCCGCGCCACAGGCGGCTCTACGCCCAATGTCTAGTCACCAGAAGCACGTTTTCGGTTTGTGTTCGCTTGATCGGGCGCAAGAAAACGGCCAGCATGAGTCCCATTGAGGTGACACGATTCAGCACGCTCGTCATCACGCCATGACGCCGCTACCCTGTCGGAACTCGCCAAGTGACGTGTCGCGCAGCTGAAAGACACGCTTGCAGCGCACCGCCAACATCCAGGCTCCTCATCAGAAGGGAGCCTCAAGGAGCCAGCCATGCTCAGTCTTGATCGCGAGGATATCCTTCTCGCCGCCCATGCCAGCGACTGGCGCGATGCCTTGCAACAGGCCGCCGATGCTCTGGTCGCCGGTGGGCGCGCCACGCCCGACTACCGTGAGGGCCTGCTGGCGCGCGAAGCCCAGTCTTCCACCTACCTGGGGCAGGGAATCGCGATTCCCCACGGCACGCCGGATAGCCGCGAGGCCGTGCTGGCCACCGGGGTGCGTGTCCTGCAGTTTCCGCAGGGCGTGGAGTGGCACGATGGCAATCGCGTCTTCCTGCTGGTGACCATCGCGGCACAGTCCGATGAGCATCTCGACATCCTGCGCGCGCTGACGCGTGTGCTCGATCGCGACGGCGTCAGTGAGCGCCTGGCCTCTGCGACTACCGCCGAGGAAGTGCTGAGCGAGCTGGGCCGCGAGGTGGTACCGCCGCGGCTGGATGCCGAGACGCTGCTGTGCGGCTTCCCCGCGCGCGATCGTGATGAGCTGGTGCTGGCGGGGGCCGCGCGCCTGCGCCAGGCCGGCTGTGTCAGCGATGGTTTCATCTCGGCCATGCTCGCCGCCCAACCGGTGGCATTGGGGCAGGGCGTGTGGCTGGCGCAATCGCAGCAGGATGTCTCCCGCTCGGCGCTGGCCATCGTCACGCCGGAGAAGGCACTGGAGACGCGCCACGGACGCATCACTGCGCTGGCCTGTCTGGCAGTCGATGCCCGGGAGGGCCAGCATCAGCCGTTGCTGGAAAGCCTGCTGACGCTGCTGGAAGAGGGCGCGGGGGAAAGCCTGCCGGGCCTGTCGGCCAGTGCCTTGCTGGCGCGGCTGTCGGGGGAATCCGCCACGGCGCAGCTTGCCCAGGTCGTGTTGCTCAACGCCCACGGCCTGCATGCGCGTCCGGCCAAGCAGCTGGTGCAGGCGGCGCGCGAAGCCGGAGAGCGGCATGGCGTCATTCCGGCGCTGCGACTGGAAGGCGATGACAGCGGTGTGATCAGTGCTGCCAGTCTGACCAAGGTGCTGGGGCTGGGGGCACGCCGCGGCCAGACGCTGATCTTCAGTGCCTCCGGCGATGACTCGGCGGCCAACCAGGCAGCGCTGGGCATGATGGTGAGTGCGGTGCAGGCCGGTCTCGGGGAAGCGGTGGAGCCGCTGGCCGATTGGCGTGCGGACGCCGCCACGCCGCTGGAGGCCAGCGAGCAGCAAGCCGCCAGTGACCCTCAGCAGGCCGCTCCTGCCGCCGATAGCGTGGTGCCCGCGGTGGCCGCCTCACCAGGCATGGCCATCGCGCCGTGTTGGGTGATGCGCCTGCCGCGCTTCGTCTATGAGACGCGCAGCGATGCCGGCGCCGATCGTGAGGCCGAGCGCCTGGTGATCAGTATCCAGACCGCCCGCGAGCAGTTGCTGGCGCTGGTCAATCGCGCTGAAGGCGCCGAGATGGCCGAGATTCTCTCGATGCACGAGGAGATGCTCGGCGATCCGGAGCTGTTTGCCGCGGCGCGCGAGAGCCTCGATGAAGGCCACAGCGCCGAAGCGGCCTGGTGGTCGGCCATCGACAGTGCCGCCAGCGCTCAGGAGAACCTCGCCGATCGCCTGTTGGCCGAACGCGCCGCCGACCTGCGCGATGTCGGCCGGCGTGTGCTCGGCGTGCTGACCGATACGCCGCTGCCCAGCGCCCCCGAGACACCACATGTGCTGGTGACCGAGGACATCGGCCCGTCGGATGTGGCACGCCTGGATACCACTCGCGTGCGTGGCCTGGTCACGGCGCTGGGCGGGGCGACCTCGCACAGCGCGATTCTGGCGCGCTCGCTGGGCATCCCGGCGGTGGTCGGGGCTGGCCCGAGCGTGCTGGCGATCGCCGATGGCAGCGAACTGATCGTCGATGGTGAACGAGGCCGCGTCAGCGTGATGCCCTCTGCCAGTCGCCGTGCGCGCGCCGAGGAGGCGATCGCCGGGCATGAGCAGCGCCAGGCCGCTGCCTGGGAGTCGCGCATGGCGCCCGCCACGACCCTGGATGGCCATCATGTCGAGGTGGTCGCCAATCTGGGCAACACCGCCCACGCCGGTGATGCCGTCGAGCGCGGTGCCGAGGGTGTCGGTCTGCTGCGCACCGAATTCGTGTTCATGGCGCACCCGCAGGCGCCGGATCTCGCCACCCAGACCGCCCAGTACGGTGAGGCACTGGATGCCCTCGAAGGTCGACCGCTGGTGGCACGCACGCTGGATGTCGGCGGCGACAAGCCGCTGCCGTACTGGCCGCTGCCCCGTGAGGACAATCCTTTCCTGGGCCTGCGCGGCATCCGTCTGGCGCTGACGCGTCCGGAAGTGCTCGAGACACAGGTGCGCGCGCTGCTGACGGCCGCCGGTGCACGGCCGATTCGCCTGATGTTCCCGATGGTCAAGGACCTGGCCGAACTGCGTGGCGCGCGTGCCATCGTCGATCGCGTGCGTGCCGAGCTGGACGCCGCCTACGCGGCTGAACATGGTCAGCCGCCGGTGCGCGACGTGCAGGTCGGCGTGATGATCGAGATCCCTTCGGCGGCATTGACGGCGGCCAGCATCGCGCCGGAAGTCGACTTCTTCTCGGTGGGCACCAATGACCTGACCCAGTACACCCTGGCGATCGACCGTGGTCATGCGACGCTTTCGGCACAGGCCGATGGCCTGCATCCGGCGGTGTTGCGCCTGATCGAGATGACCGTCAGTGCCGCCCACGCCCACGGTGCCTGGGTCGGCGTCTGTGGTGAACTGGCCAGTGATGACCAGGCCGTCGGCGTGCTGGTCGGGCTGGGCGTGGATGAGCTGTCGGTGTCCAGTCGCCAGATTCCGCTGGTCAAGGCGCGGGTGCGTGAGCTGGACCTGGCCACGGCGCGTGAGCAGGCGCGGGTCGCGTTGGCCCAGCCGACCTCGGAAGACGTGCGCAGTGCTCTGGAAGCGCTGCTCGAGCAGGGCGGGCCTTCCGCTGCCGAGGTCACGTCAGGCGCTGCGGCCAGTGATGCGGACAGTAATGCGCACAGTGATGGACACAGCCCGCGGGAGTCAGTGTGATGAGTGACAACACGAGGCGTCAGGCCGCCGACTGCCCGGTATTGTGCGTGACGCTCAACCCGGCGCTGGACATGACCATCGGTCTCGACAGCCTGGTGCCGGGCAAGGTCAACCGGGCGCGCAGCCACCATCTCGAGGCGGCGGGCAAGGGCATCAACGTCGCGCGGGTGCTGGCGACGCTGGGGCATCCGGTGACGCTGAGCGGCTTTCTGGGTGCCGACAACCAGGCCGACTTCGAGGCTGCCTTCAGCGAGTGGGGGCTGCATGATGCCTTCGAGCGCGTCGCGGGTGCCACCCGCATCAACGTCAAGCTCGGTGAGGCCAGTGGTCGCGTCACCGATATCAACGGCGCGGGCATGCAGGTCGATGAGGCCGCCTTCACGCGGCTCGAGGCACGCATCGATGACTGGATCGATCACCAGCACGCCGAGGGTAGCCCAGAGCGCTGTGCCGTCGTCATCGCCGGTAGCCTGCCGCCGGGCGTCAGCAGCGAGCAGCTGGCGAGCCTGGTGCAGCGGGTGCGTACACGCCGCATTGCCTGCTGGCTGGACACCAGCGGCACGGCGCTGGAAGCCGGTCTGGCGGTGCCGCCCAGCGGCGTGAAGCCCAACGAGCAGGAACTGGCGCTGTGGGCGGGCGAGCCACTGGAGACCGACGCTGCCCGTCAGCGCGCGCTGGCGAGTCTGGTCGCGCACGGCATAGAGCAGGCGCTGATCTCTGCCGGTCCGGAAGGCGTGCTGTGGGCAAGCCCCGGCGCCGAGACACTGCGGGCACGCCCGCCGCGCATGCGAGTGGTCAGTACCGTGTGTGCCGGTGATACCCTGCTGGCCGCCATGCTGCATGGGGTGCTCTGCCATCCGACACCCACGGCGGCCATGCGTGAACGGATTCTGCGTCATGCCACGGCGCTTTCCGCCGAGGCCGTGACCCACCCGGGGCCGGGCAATCCCGCCGCCCCGGAGCTTGAAACACTCCAACAACACACCAGCATCGAGACATTGGCCAGTGCCGAGGTCGCGACAGCCGGAGAGCCACGCCCATGAATGTCATCATCGTTACCGCCTGCCCGAGCGGCATGGCGACCAGCTTCCTGGCGGCACGCCGCCTGGAGCAGGCCGCCCGTCGTCGCGACTGGGAGCCCCTCATCGACATGCGCTCGCAATTCGAGCGTGAACTCGTGCTGAGCGATGCCCAGCTCGCCGCCGCCGAGCTGGTGATCGTCGCGGCGTCGCCGATGACCAGCGCCGGTCTCGAGCGTTTCGTCGGCAAGCGCGTGCATGTCGCGCCCATCGAAGAGGCGCTGCCGGACCCCGCCGCCTTCCTGGCCAATGCCGAGGCTCGCGCCCGCGTGCTGGAAGCCAAGGACATCGCCGACGTTGCTGCGACTGTCAGCACGACGGTCAGCGGTGCAGCAAGCGCAGCTGGTGGAGACGTGGCGCACACGCCGTCCATCGTCGCGGTCACCGCCTGCCCGACCGGGGTGGCGCATACCTTCATGGCCGCCGAGGCCCTGAGCGAGGCAGGGCGAGCGCTGGGCTACCCGACCCGTGTCGAGACCCAGGGCTCGGTGGGCGCGCAGGATGCGCTGACCGAGGCCGAGATCGCCGCGGCCGAGGTCGTGATCCTGGCCTGTGACATCGAGGTCGACCCGACCCGCTTCGCCGGC
Source organism: Cobetia sp. cqz5-12 (assembly GCF_016495405.1). Taxonomy (NCBI): domain Bacteria; kingdom Pseudomonadati; phylum Pseudomonadota; class Gammaproteobacteria; order Oceanospirillales; family Halomonadaceae; genus Cobetia; species Cobetia sp. cqz5-12. The sequence continues at coordinate 3,421,874 of NZ_CP044522.1, read as the reverse complement.
AAGCGCGTCTGGCGCACCTCCACCGGCACCGCGCTCAAGAAGCCGCGCGACACCATCGAGCAGGCGCTGGAAGGTGCCGAGGTGGAATCCGCCACGGCCGCGGGCGGTCAGGGCGGCCAGCAGAAGGGCGAGAAGCGCGGTCCCTACAAGCACCTGCTGACAGGTGTGTCTTTCATGTTGCCGATGGTGGTGGCAGGTGGCCTGATGATCGCGCTGTCCTTCGTGTTCGGCATCAAGGCCTTCGAGGAGGAGGGCACGCTGGCGGCGGCGCTGATGCAGATCGGCGGCGGTTCGGCCTTCAAGCTGATGATTCCGGTACTGGCGGGCTATATCGCCTACTCCATCGCCGATCGTCCGGGCATCACGCCGGGCATGATCGGTGGCTGGCTGGCCGCCACCCTGGATGCCGGCTTCCTCGGCGGCATCATCGCCGGCTTCCTGGCGGGCTACAGCGCGCTGGGGCTGAGCCGTTTCGTCAAGCTGCCGCAGTCGATCGAATCGCTCAAGCCGATCCTGATCATCCCGCTGGTGGCGAGCATGGTCACCGGGCTGGTGATGATCTATGTGGTCGGCACGCCGGTGGCGGGGCTGATGACGGCGCTGACCGAGTTCCTCGAGTCCATGGGCTCGGCCAATGCCGTGCTGCTGGGCATTCTGCTCGGCGCGATGATGTGCTTCGACCTCGGTGGCCCGGTCAACAAGGCCGCCTACGCCTTCGGTGTCGGCCTGCTGGCCAGTGAGACCTACGCGCCGATGGCGGCCATCATGGCGGCCGGCATGGTGCCGGCGCTGGGCATGGGGCTGGCCAGTTTCATCGCGCGTTCCAAGTTCGCCGAGCCGGAGCGTGAGGCGGGCAAGGCCAGCTTCATTCTCGGCCTGTGCTTCATCTCCGAGGGCGCGATTCCGTTCGCCGCCAAGGACCCGCTGCGCGTGATTCCGGTCTGCATGGTCGGCGGTGCCGTCACCGGTGCCCTGTCGATGCTGGTGGGCGCCAAGCTGCTGGCGCCGCACGGTGGTCTGTTCGTGCTGCTGATCCCCAATGCCATCAACGTGCCGCTGATGTACCTGGGCGCCATCGTCGCCGGCACCCTGGTGACGGGTATCGGTTATGCGCTGATCAAGAAGGGCGCACAGCAGGTCGAGACCGTCGCCGCGACCTGATCGCTGGCAGGCAAGCAAGGACGCAAGCCGTAAACGTACAAGGCAAGACGCAAAAAGCCCCCGCCGGTCTCCCGGCGGGGGCTTTTGCATTGCAGGCCGAGCGCAGGCGCTCAGCGACGGCTCAGTTCAGCTCCGATCAGTCCAACTCCGATCAGTCCAACTCGGACTTGCCGATCACGCCCGGCATCGCCGGGGCTTCGTTGACCGTATCGTGGCGCACGAAGGCCAGATGCTGCTGGTAGGCGGTGACGACTTCGTCGAGCACCTGGGCACGCGACAGGCCGTTGAGCTCCTGACCGCTGCCACCCTCGGAGAGGTGCACTTCCAGACGCAGATAGAAGTCATCATTGGCGTCGATGAAGCTCGGCGTCTGCTGGCGCACCGCACGCACCTGGTAGACGAAGTTGGAGGCGTCCTCGAACTCGACTTCCAGCGTCACGCGGGGCAGCGGCTCATCTTCCAGCGTCTCTTCGGTGACGCTCGAGACCTGACCGCGACGATTGAGCTCCTCGGCCAGCTGGTTGAGGGCCGGGCGGATGGAGCGCTTGAGAGTCGCCTCGGAACTGCCGCTCTGGGCGAAGTCGAGCACGTGGTCCAGACGCTCATGCCAGTCGACGCCTTCGTAGACGCAGCTGTTGTCCTGACGCACGTTCTCCTTGCGGTCCTCGATCATCAGCGCCTTGTACATGCCGATCATCATGAAGATCAGCACGATGGAGAAGGGCACGGCGGTGATCACCACGGCGCTCTGCAGCGCGCTCAGCCCCCCGACCATCAGCAGTGCCAGCGTCAGCAGGCCGATGATGGCGGACCAGAAGATGCGCAGCCAGATCGGCGCATCGTGGTTCACGTCCTTGAGGATGGAGGTGAAGTTGGCCAGTACCAGGGCGCCGGAGTCGGCGGAGGTCACGAAGAACACGATACCCAGAATCGCCACCACGGCGGTGGTGATGGTGGAGTAGGGCAGCTGCTCCAGGAAGGTGTAGATGGTGTTCTGTGGTGCGTTCAGGGCTTCGGTGGCCAGTGTGGCGACGTCCTGATTGGCAACCATGTCGATGGCGGAATTACCGAACACGCTCATCCACACCATCATGAAGCTCAGCGGAATCAGCAGCGCGCCGAACACGAACTGACGGATGGTACGGCCACGCGAGATACGTGCGAGGAACAGGCCGACGAACGGGGTCCAGGCGATCCACCAGCCCCAGAAGAACAGCGTCCAGCCGCTCATCCACTCATCGGTGCCCGGCGTGTAGGCGTAGGTATCGAAGCTCTTGGCGGTGAACTGGGTGATGTAATCACCGACGTTGAGCACCAGGGCGTTGAGCAGCTGCGAGGTGTCGCTGACGGCGAGCACGAAGATCAGCAGCGCGGTGGCCAGCAGCATGTTGAACTCGGACAGCAGACGGATGCCTTTCTCGACACCGGTGATCACGGAAATGGTCGCCAGTACCATCACGCCGATGATCAGCGCGGCCTGAACGGCAAGGTTCTCGGGCACGCCGAGCATGAACTTGAGGCCGTAGTTCAGCTGGATGACGCCGATGCCCAGAGAGGTGGCGATGCCGAATACGGTGGAGATGATCGCGAAGATGTCCACGGCGTTGCCGATCGGGCCGTTGATGCGGTTGCCGAGCAGCGGGTAGAAGGCCGAACGGATCGCCAGCGGCAGGCGGTGGCGGTAGCTGAAGTAGGCCAGCGACATGCCGGCGAGCACGTAGATGCCCCAGCCGGAGAGACCCCAGTGGAAGAAGGTTTCCACCATGGCGTTGCGGATTGCCGCCTGGGTCTCGGGGTCACCGGTCACCGGTGCCACGTAGTGGGACAGCGGTTCGGCGATGCAGTAGAACAGGATGTCGATACCGATACCGGCCGCGAACAGCATCGCCGACCAGGACAGCAGTGAGAATTCCGGGCGTGAATCATCCGGCCCGAGGCGAATGCGGCCGAAGCGCGAGCAGGCGATCAGTACCCCGAAGACCAGATAGGCGACGATGGCCAGCATGTAGAACCAGCCGAAGGTATCAATGGTCCAGCTCAGGGCGCTGCCGATCCAGGCGTCAGCCTGTTCGGTGAACAGCATCGCGAAGGCCAGGAAGGCGAGGATACCGATGATCGATCCGTAGAAGACCGTCGGGTTGATACGACTCGAGGACGGCGTGGCGTTCTCGGCGGAAGCAGGTTTCTGCATGAGCAACTCCTTATCAGGGGAAGTTTCACTCGTGCGTGGTGCTTAGCTGCCCGTCAGCCGCAGACATTGCGGGTGGCGTGCAGGAAAAGACGGACACGAACGGCACGGGCCGTGCTCAGCTCACGCGCGGGGCGGAGCTTGCAGCAGCGGCAGTGTCGACTGCCGTGACGATGCGATTGCAGGGGCATCGCTGGGCAGCAAGCAAGAAATGCCGATGGGCAATTCATGAGAGACGCCGGGGCCGCACCGCGGTGCGGCCCCTTTCCTGCAGGCCAGATTGGCCGCAGAAGCACGATGGCGGGTCGAGCGCTGGGGAACGCCTGGCCTTCATCGTGCTGCTCTCATCACTTCGAACGTCTACTCGGCGTCCCTGGACGTCACCCGACCTTCTCGCGAAGGGCGGGTCACTCCGGTGTCTGCTCGCGAGCCCGTGGCGGTCGCCGTCGCCTGCTCCCTCGAAGTTGCCGGGGTGGCAGGCGTCAGTCTCGTCGGCATCTGCCGGGTCCGCTTTCCTGTGACGGTTGCAGGCATCCCGTCGTGCTGCCACCGGTCGAGATCGGCAGCGGAGGGGAGCTCAGCAGTCAGGAAAACGCGACTCACATCATCACGCCGTGTAATGCTCGAAGCCTTGCAGAATTATTTTAATTGATTGTTCAATAAAAATATAACCCCCCTTTGGGGAAAAAGGCAGTGCAACTGTCGCTTTCGCTTATCCTCGTGTCGCGATCAGATCGCCGCGAGGCCCGATGGCAGAGCCTCGCAGGCGCGGTGTCGTGCTCTGGAAAATCGCTGTCGGTAAAAGGACACAACGACGCCGCCCCGACCACAGAATCGTGGCCGGGGCGGCGAAAGTGACGTCAGCAGGGCCGCTGAATGGCTGTGTCCGGGACGCGATCGTCCGGGGCGCGATCGTCCGGGACGCGATCGTCCGGTTCTTGCCTCGCCGGATTGTCGATCAGCCGGCTTTCAGCTGCCCGGGTGATGGCCTGACTCAGGCATCTTCAGACGGGTCGTCGTCATGCATCGGGCCGCGCTGCATGTCGCCGCCCTTCATGTCACCCTTCATGCCACCATGATGCTTGCCAGCGTGATGGCGCATGCCATTGGCCATGAAGGCTTCCAGCGCATCGAGCTGCTCGGCGGACAGCACATCTGCGAGTTTCTCGCGGCCTTCCTCACGCAGCTCCAGGCGCTGCTCCTTCATTTCCTTGCGCATTTCCTGGCGGGCGGCGACACGCTCCTGCTTGGTGTCGGCGTCCTGCATGGCATCACGCATGTCGTCGTGCATCTCTTTCATGCTGTCATGCATCTCGTCACGCATTTCCTTGCGGACTTCCTTGAGCGCCTGCATCTGGTCATCGCTCAGGTTCCAGCTGGCCAGCAGCGCCTTCATGCCTTCGCGCTGCTGACGGTCGGCCATCTTCGGACCGCGCTTGTCACGCTGGTGCATCAGGTCCAGCACCTTGATCTGGTCTTCGCTGAGCACCTTGGCCAGACGATCGTGCTGGGTCTTGCGCAGTTCCTCGAAGGCGGCCTTGCGCGCTTCACGCGAGTCGAAGTCCTTCTCCTTGAGTGACGCCATGTCGTCGCGCATGGACTTGAAGGAGTCCTTGAGGGCGCTGCGCTGGTCATCATCCAGGTCCCAGCTGTCGAACAGGGCACCCATCAGCTGCATGCGCTGCTTGCCGTCGTCGGCCATGTGCTTGCCGCCGCGTTCGCCGCCATGCTCGTCGGCATGCTTGCCTTCGCCGTGACGTTTACCGTCATGCTTGCCGTGCATCGGCTTGCCGGCAGCCCAGTAGGCTTCGAGCACCTTGACCTGATTCTCGTCGAGAATCTCTGCCAGCGCGGCCTTGTGTTCTTCACGCTGTGCCTGGATGGCGTCGCGGCGCGCTTCGCGGGAGTCGAACTTTTGCTCCTTGAGCTGCTTGCGGCTTTCCATCTGCTGTTGCTTGAGTGCGTCGAGCTGTTGCTGCTGTTCATCGCTGAGATGCCAGCTGGCGAGAATCTTGTCGAGGCCTTCCTTGCGGTCGGCGCCGTCATGGTGCTTGTCGTTGCTTGAGGCCATGGCGGTCATCGGCAGTGCCAGGGCGGTCAGCAGACCGGAAACGATGAGCTTGCGAGAAATGCGGTTCATGGCGTACTCCGAGTGTCTAGGTAAAGGGCCGGAATCAAGCGATAAGAGCATTATCAGCAGTGAATGTGCCGGCATTGTGCAAGGTTTCATGGGGTTGCGTGCAACGCGCTTCGGCGGAACATGCAACGGCTTGCTGCGTCGTCTTTGTGCAGCGTGATCTTGTGGCCTGAATCCTGTAGAGGCTGAGTCCTTGATCAAGGTGATGGCGCCAGGATTCAACCCGGGGCGCTCAGACGTGGTTGCCGTCAGCCGCCGTGGTGGCGCTTCTTCGCCACCTTGGCGTTCGCCTGGGCGTTCGCCGGATAGTGGCGGTCGAACTGCTGGTGGAAGCGCTGGGTCTGATGGCCGTTCAGGATGCGATCGACATCGGCCAGGTAGGCCTTGCGCGCCTTGGCAAGCGCCTTGGCGTCGTGATGGCTCTCCGCGGCCTGACGTTGCTGGCGATAGTGGCGATATTGCTTGTCGAGGGCGGCACGCTGGCTGACGTTCAGGCTGATGCCATCCAGCAGCACGTTCAGCGAGACATCGGCGGCGCTGGCACTGGTCACGCTCAGCGGTGATGCCATCAGCATGACGCTCAGTACGCCGGCACCGATCAGGCGAGTGCGGGAGAGAGCACGACTGGCAGGACTGTGGGACATGACGAATACCTCACTTGTGGCGTAGACCCGCGCTTGAGCAGCAGTTAATGGCTCTCGCTTGGGCAGTGATGACAGTATCCGCCTTAGTTGGACAGCAAGTTCGCACCGCGGGTGCAACAAAAACGCAACCGCCGTCTGTGGTCACAGACGGCGGTTGTCATGTTTCTGAAAGGTTTCGATGCCTGCGTGAGGCGGGGTGTCAGTCCAGCACGTCAGGCTCGAACTTGTAGCCGACCCCATAGATGGAGCGAATCACGTCGCGCTCCGGCCAGACATTGGCGATCTTGCGGCGCAGCTTCTTGACGTGGGAATCCACCGTGCGCTCGGAGACGATGCGGTGGTCGCGGTACATGTGGTCCATCAGCTGATCGCGGGAGAAGATGCGCCCCGGCGACTGCATCATCACCTTGAGCAGCTGGAACTCGACGGCGGTCAGGCCCAGGTCACTGCCATCGGCCAGCGCCTGCCAACCTTCCTCATTGAGCACCAGCTGGCCCTTGTCGGAGGTCTGCGAGAGGGTCTGATCAAGGGCCTGGCTGCGACGCAGCACGGCCTTGATGCGCGCCACCACCTCACGCGGGCTGAAGGGTTTGCAGATGTAGTCATCGGCGCCCAGTTCCAGTCCCAGCAGGCGGTCCACTTCCTCGACCCGCGCGGTCAGCATGACGATGGGCAGCAGATTGTCCTCGGCCCGCAGCTGACGGCACAGGGTCAGGCCGTCGGTGCCCGGCAGCATGAGGTCCAGCAATACCAGGGCGGGTGTCTCGTCATTGACCGCCGCGATGACAGCGTTGCCGTCGTCGACATGCCGGGTACGATACCCGCTGCCGTCCAGATAATCGCACAGCAGGCTTGCGATCTTGGGCTCGTCTTCCACCACCAGAATCAGCGGTTTCTGGGGCTCGGCCCGGGCGTCAGTGGTGTCGGCGTGAACGTCGCTCATGGTCAAGAGTCCTTGCAGATGAAAATGACTGTTTCAAGTAGACAACAGCGGCAGGCGAATGTCCCATCGCAGTCCGCCCAGTGATGACTGGCCCGGTACCAGCTCACCATCATGGGCACTGACCAGCGCGCTGGCGATCGACAGGCCCAGGCCTGAACCCCCGCTGGAGCGATTGCGCGAGTTCTCGACCCGGTACAGGCGCTCGGTGAGGTGGGCAAGCTCGGCGTCCGGGACGCCGGGGCTCGAATCCTCCCAGCGCACCACCGCCCAGCCGGGGTGGCCGGCGCCATCCCCGGGTGAGGCAGCCTCGCGCAGCAGGCTGACCTTCAACTTGCCGGGCGAGTCGGTGTAGGCGCGGGTGTTGCTGGCCAGATTGCTCCACAGCTGATGCAGGCGCTGCATGTCGCCCTGCACGCGCAGTGGCAGCTGGATGTCGGTCTCCAGCTGGATGCCGCTGTCTTCCAGCCAGCCGCGCAGGTCGTCCAGGCTATCGTTGAGCTGGGCATCCAGCTCCAGCGGCTCGCGCCAGGCTTCCAGGGTGCCGGCGTCGCTCTGGGCCAGCAGGCGCAGGTCCGACACCAGGCGGTTGAGGGCATCCACCTCCTGTTCCAGCGAGCCGAGGCTGTCCTGGCTCATCGGGCGGATACCGTCCTGCATGGCCTCTATCTCGCCCTTGAGCACCGCCAGCGGCGTGCGCAGTTCATGGGAGATATCACTCACCCAGCGCTGGCGGGAATCGCGGTTGGTCTCCAGCGTCTGCGCCAGCGCATTGAAGTCACCGGCCAGCCGCGACAGCTCATCCCGCCCGCGCACCGGCAGGCGGGTGGCATAGTCGCCGCTCGATAGACGGCTGGCGCCACTGGCGAGGTCTCGCACCCGGTGGCCCAGCCACCAGGCGATACCGGCCGCCGCCAGCAGCGAGGCGAAGGTGGAGGACAGGATGATGGTGGTCAGATTGCGTGATTGGCGCTCCAGATACTGGTCCTTGCCGCGGCGCAGGAATTCACTCACCGGCAGGTAGCCCAGCTCGCCGATCTTCTCGCCGTCCAGTATCAGGTCCTTGAACTGCATGCCGGGGATGGGGCGTGGCGGCCCATTGAGGCGTTGGCCGCGAGTATCGCGCAGCATGTAGTCCTGGGGGCGATTGAGGTTGGCGCCCGGCGGTATCTCGAATCTGTCCGGCGGCGCCTGGGAATGCACGATGCGCCCCCAGTTGCGCCGGCTCTTCATCCAGTCCCAGTTGCCTTCCGCGGCGTAGGCGCTGACCAGGTCGGACGAGATCAGCTCGATGCGCTCCTGCTGGGTCTGCTCCAGATACTCCGCAAATCCTCTGTCCATGCTGTGGGAGATGAACATGTAGATGCTGCCGCCGATCACGACATTGGTCAGCAGCAGGATCACGAACAGCCGCACGGACAGCCGTGAGCGCCAGGCGGTGATGGCGGGCATCATGATGGTTGTTCCTCCTGACGCGGGGTGCGGGGCGGCAGCCCCAGCAGGCGTCGCAGGTTGTGCTGCAGGTCTTCCAGCAACAGATAGAGCGAGGGCACCAGGATCAGCAGGATGACCGTCGCGAACAGGATGCCGAAGCCGATGGAGACCGCCATCGGGATCATGAAGCGCGCCTGGCGCGAGGTCTCGAAGATCATCGGCGCCAGGCCGAAGAAGGTGGTCAGTGTCGTCAGCAGGATGGGGCGCAGACGCCGCGTGGCCGCCATGATGATCGCCTCACGCGCGGTGGCGCCGGCCAGACGCTGGCGGTTGGCGTAGTCGATCAGCACCAGGGCGTCGTTGATGACGATGCCCGACAGCGCCAGCATGCCCATCAGGCTGATCACCGACAGGCCATAGCCCATCAGCTGATGGCCGATGACTGCGCCGATCAGGCCAAAGGGAATCGCCGTCATCACCAGCAGCGGCTGCAGATAGCTTCTGAACGGCAACGCCAGTAGCAGATAGAGTGCCGCCAGCGTCAGCAGCAACGACACCTGCAATGACCCCAGGTTGTCGGCGGTCTCCTCCTGACGCCCGCCATAGCCGATGCTCAGGCTCGGATACTGGCTCTTCAGCTGGGGGTAGACGTCGCTTTCCAGACTGGTGATCACCTGACTGACCGCGTCGGACGGAGTCACGTTGGCGGTGACCTCGATCACGCGGCGCCCGTCGATGCGCAGGATGCTGGACGCGGCGCGTCCCTGCTCGATGTCGGCCACCAGCCCCAGGGGGACGCTGACGCCGTTGCCGGTCTGTACGCCGAAGTTCTCCAGCTGGGCGAGGCTTGCGCGCTGGTCTTCGGGCAGCAGCACCTTGACCTCGACCTCATTGCGGCCCTGCTGCTGCTTGAGGGCAGTCGCGCCGGACAGCGGCCCGCGCAGCTGGTTGGCCAGGGTGGCGCCATCCAGGCCCAGCGAGCGACCGTAGGCATTGAGCTGCAGATAGAGCTCGCGCTTGCCGTCATCCAGGCCGCTGTCGACGTCCGACAGCGAGCTGTAATCCTCAAGTGACGTCGCCAGCGACTCGGCGGCGGCCATCAGCGCGCCACTGTCAGACGAGGAAAGCCGGATGGTGAGGCCGGCGCCACGACCCGGGCCGCCGATGTCGGACTCGAACAGCAGCGAATCGGTATTGGCGATGGTGCCGGCTTCCTCACGCCAGGCCGTGATCAGCTGCGAGGGCGACCAGTTGTCCTCCACCGTGGTGTCCAGGTTGGCGATGATGCTCAGCGAGTTGCCTTCGATCTCGGCGCTGGTGGAGAAGATAGCGGGGGCGTCGTCGCGCTCGCGGACTCGCTCCAGCGCGTCCAGCAGCAGGGTGCGTACCTCGCGGTCCTGGCTGATCGGGCTACCCACCGGCAGGTTGGCGGTGACGCCGGCACGGTTGGACTCGACACGCGGCATCAGCGAGAAACCGAGGCGGCCACTGGCCATCCAGGCCATCGCCAGTACCAGCAGCGCCAGGCCGCAGATGGCGGTCAGGCCGCGATAGTTCAGGCACCCCTCGAGGAAGGGCTGGAAGCGGCGTCGCGTGAAGCGCTCGAGGCCGTGCTGAACGCCATGGCGCACGCGGTCCAGCGGTGCCAGCCAGCGGATCGGCTTCTCGCTGGTGTGACCCAGGTGTGCGGGCAGGATGAAGATCGCCTCGATCCAGCTCAGCGCGAAGATGCTGATCACCACCAGCGGGATGATGCCGAACACCAGCCCGAGGAAGCCGGGCAGGAACAGCAGCGGAATGAAGGCGACGATGTTGGACAGGATCGAGAACGCCAGCGGCACCGCGATCTCGCGCGCGCCGAGAATGGCGGCTTCGCGCATGCTGGCGCCGCGCTCGCGGTGCGAGTGGATGTTCTCGCCGACGATGATGGCGTCATCGACCACGATGCCCAGCGCGATGATGAAGGCGAACATCGAGATCATGTTGATGGACACGCCGACCAGCGGCAGGAACAGCATCGCGCCGAGGAAGGCGGTGGGAATGCCCAGCGTGACCCAGAAGGCGAGACGCGCCTCGAGGAACAGCCCCAGCAGCACCAGTACCAGTACCAGCCCCATCCAGGCATTCTTGAGCAGCAGCTCCAGACGGTCCTGATAGACCAGCGAGTCATCGTCCTCGACGCTCAGCGTCAGACCACGCGGCAGGCTGGCGGTCAATTGCGGCAGCATCGCCATGGTCGCCGCGGACAGTTCGTTGGGTGTCTGGGAGCCGACCTGATAGATGTCCAGGCCAATCGCCGGTTCGCCGTCGTAGAGCACTTCCTTGTCGCTGTCGGCGAAGCCATCGGTGACGGTGGCGATATCGCCCAGACGCACGACATTGCCTTCCTGGCTGGAGATCACCGGCAGCTGCGCGAACTCGGCGGCGCCGTCGCGACGCGCCTCATAGCGCACCAGGTATTCGCCCTGCTGGGTGTCGAGGCTACCCCCGGCCAGGTTGAGCGCCTGATTGCCGATCAGGCCGGCGATATCCTGATGCGACAGGCCATAGCGGCGCAGCGCGCCTTCTTCCAGCGCGACATGCACCTCGCGGTCACGGATGCCGGTCAGCTCCACCTTGGTGATGTCGTCACTGTCGAGCAGGCTCAGGCGCAGACGCTCGGCGACATTGCGCAGGGTCTGGTCATCGGTCTGGCCATGCAGCTTGAGCTCCATCACGCTGCGCGAGCGGCCCGCCAGCGAGTAGACGGGCGGATCGGATTCATCGGGCAGGGTGGTGATGCTGTCGATGGCCTGCTGGATGTCCTGATAGGCGCGCATGGTCTCGACGCCGTCCTGCAGCTCGATGGACAGCGAGCCGAGGCCTTCCTCGGCGGTGGCGGTGATCTCCTCGATGCCCTCCACGTCCTGTACCGCGGACTCCATCGCCTGCAACAGGCTCTCGGAGACCTCATCCGGCGTGGCGCCGGAATAGCTGACGCTGACGTTGATGATCTCGAGTTCGAAGGAGGGGAAGACCTCCTTCTTGATCTGACTGGACATCAGCAGGCCGCCGAGAATCAGACACAGCATCAGCAGGTTGGCGGCGACGCCGTGATCGTGCATCCAGCGGATGGGGCCCTTGAGGCGCGACTGTGCCGTCATGAGTCACTTCCGGTGGTCGTGGTGTTCTGGTCGGCTACCGTGGCGTTCCTGTCGCCAGTCGCCGTGTCCTTCTCGACTGTCGCGGTGCTCTTGTCGCCAGCCGTGGTCTTGTCGTCAGTCGCCTTGGCATCTGCCGCCTGGGCGGTCGGCGTCGGCGCATCGCCGCGTGCGCGCAGTGCCATGCCGGCTTCGACGCTGCTCAGGGAGCTTGTAATGACGCGCTCGCCGTCCACCAGACCGTCGGCGACCAGCAGGGTGTCATTGCCCAGATGGCGCACGCCTATCGAGCGCTTCTCGAGATGACCGTCCTGCGTCAGCACCCAGACCTGCTGCCCGCTGCGCAGTGCACTGATCGGCAGTTCGATCAGCGAGGCGGTGCGCTGGGGTGTCAGGGTCGCCTCGACCACATCGCCGATGCGCAGTGCCGGAGTGCTGGCGCGCGCCTCCTCGGAGACATTGAGCGCCAGCGGGTCTTCCACCGCCACCATCACCTGGGTCAACAGGCCGTTGTCTTCCAGCGACGGCAATACGCTCCACACTTCGCCACGCCGATGCTGGCCATCCGGCCAGGCCTTGCTCGAGAGCAATACCGGCGTGCCCTGGCCATCACGGGCGTGGGTCGAGAGCCATTCCATGTCGGCCTGCGGCAGATTGAGGCGCACCCAGAAGCGGTCGGTGGCCACCAGCGTCAACAGGTCAGTGAAGGCGTTGAGGTCACTGCCTTCGCCGACCAGACGCTCGCTGATCAGACCGTCGTAGGGGGCGCGAATCTCGGTGCGTGCCAGATTGAGCTTTGCCTGATCGCGGCTGGCGCGGGCGCTTTCCACGGCGGCCTGGGCCGACTTGAGCTGAGGCTCGCGCAGGACCAGTGCTTTCTGGGCCGCCGGCAGGTTGCGACCGAAGGTCTTGTATTCCGAGGCGGCGCGGATCTGCTCGCCCTTTTCAGAGGCGAGGCTGGCTTCTGCCGTGGCGAGATCCGCCTCGGCCTGCCGCAGTGCCAGCTGATAATCCAGTTGGTCGAGACTGGCCAGCAGCTGATTCTCGCGGACTTCGCGGCCGGCCTCGATGCCTTCGGGGAAGGGCGCCAGCTGACCGCTGACGCGCGTGGAGACCGTGGTCTGACGATCGGCGATCACGCGACCGAAGCCCTCAAGCGTCGGGGCGTTGGCAGCGTGGCTGACCGTCACTACCTCGACCGTGGGCGCAGGCGCCTCGCTGGGGGCACGCTTCGGCGCACCGGGGCGATGATTCATCCACCAGGCGGCGAGGGCGATCGCCAGCGCGAGAATGATCAGCGCCAGCAGGCGCATCCAGATCAGGCGCCGCGAGGACGGTGCAGGGCGGCCGTCAGGGGCGGGCGACGCGGAAGACGACGCTGGCGTCTCAGGGCTATGGTCCATGCGGACTCCGAACGAAAAGTGACTGGCCTGATGCGCAGCCGTCTTCTGGCCAGTCGCTGTGGCGTCGGTCAGAGCGGGCGGTGGATCATGGCCATGAAAGGCAGACGAATGGGTGGATGATCGCATGATGCCATTCAGGCGCAATGCCAAAATGGGAAATAGCGTGCAACAAACGCAATCTACAATTGCGCGATTGGCACCCCACAAAAAAGCTGCCACTCGAAGTGGCAGCTTTTCATGAGTCCGTCGGGCGGGTGGCATCTCTGACGGATGAATCGCGCTATCAGCCTGGCTGAACCGCGTGGGCAGGCCAGATTTCAGTAGTTGAAATAGTTGAAATAGTTGAACTGGATAAACTAGAGGAACAGGCCGATCAGCAGCGCCATGCAGACCCCGATCACGCCGATCAGGGTCTCCATTACCGTCCAGCTCTTCAGCGTTTCCTTCTCGGTGAGGCCGAAGTAGCGGCTGACCAGCCAGAAGCCGGAGTCATTGACGTGACTGAGCACGGTGGCACCACTGGCGATGGCGATCACCACCAGGCCCAGCACCGGGCCTGACAGCGCCAGCGTATCGATCACCGGGGCCATCAGGCCGGCGGCGGTGATCATCGCCACGGTGGCCGAGCCCTGGATGACACGCACGGCGGTGGCGATCAGGAAGGCAAGCAGGATCGGCGGCAGGTTGCTGTCGGCCATCAGGTTGCCGAGCACGTCACCGACCCCGGAATCGATCAGCATCTGCTTGAAGACGCCGCCCGCACCGGTGACCAGGATGATGATGCCGGCGGGTTCAAGTGCCTTGGTGGCGACTTCCATCACCTGTTCGCGCGTCATGCCACGGCGCGTGCCCAGCAGGGTGAAGGCCATCAGGGTGGCCAGACTCAGCGCCACGAACGGATGGCCGAGGAAGCCCAGCCAGCCGACCAGCGGGCTGTCATCACCGAACAGGAAGCCCGAGACGGTGTTGAGCACGATCAGCGCCAGCGGCAGCAGTACGATGGACAGGATCAGACCGAAGCCCGGTGCGCGCTGATTGACCTCTTCGTCGCTCATCACGCTGCCGGTATTTCCCATGTAATCCGGGATCCTGGCGTCGATACGCGCCGCGATGAAGCGACCGAAGATCGGCCCCGCGACGATCATCGCCGGCAGGCCACACAGCGCCCCGAACAGGATGACGTAGCCGAGATCTGCACCGATCAGCTTGGCGACCGCGATCGGCCCCGGCGTCGGCGGAATGAAGGAGTGCGTCACGGCCAGACCGGCCAGCAGCGGGATGCCGTAATAGAGCAGCGAGCGGCCGCTGCGACGCGCCAGCGCGTAGACCAGCGGCACCAGAATGATGAAGGCGACATCCAGGAATACCGGAATCGCGACCAGAAAGCCGGTCAGCGCCAGCGCCCATTGCGAGCGTGAGGTGCCGAAGCGCCCCAGCAGGGTGTTGGCCATGCGATCGACACCGCCGGACACTTCCAGCATCTTGCCGAACATCGCGCCGAGACCGACCACGGTGGCAACGAAGCCCAGGGTGTTGCCCATGCCGTTGGTGACGGAGTCGATGATGGCGTCGGGCTGCATGCCGGTGGCCAGTCCGACCCCCAGACTCACCACCAGCAGGGCAACGAAGGCATGCAGGCGCAGGCGCATGACGAGGTAAAGCAGCAGCAGGATGCCGCCGAGGGCGGCAAGGACGAGGGTGCTATCTGGGGACATGATGGCGAACTCTTGCGGCTGGCAACGGCGTGATCATCAGCCATTGCCCAAAGGCGTATTGTGTGAGGCGTCGTGGGTCGTGCAGGATGGAAGTTACCGGTAACATTAACGCTTACGCAATGATCCGAAAGGTGCATGAGGGGCAAAAGACGGTCGCGTCTGGCAGCAGATTGTCCGCCAACGGGCGGTCGCTCAGCGCGCGACAGCCGTCCCGAGGCGCCGGGCAAGGGATTGATCGGCTACATCGGGTACGCCGGTGGGGCCATCGTTTTCATTCAGGGGGAGAGGGTTTTCATGCAGCAGCAGGCAGAAGGAGCATCAGCGGTCGCGTCGATGCCGACCAGGTCAGAGGCTCTGGCCGCTCAGGGTGGCGTGCGTCTGGTGGTCATGGGGGTGTCGGGCTGTGGCAAGTCGCATGTCGGGCAGCAGCTGGCGGCGTGCCTGGGCGCGCAGTTCATCGATGGCGACGATTATCACGGTGAGGCCAACGTGGCCAAGATGGCGCGCGGTATCCCGCTGGATGACGACGATCGCCACGGCTGGCTGGCCCGTCTGGCCGAGCTGATCGAGGCGGCGCGTCGCGACGGACGCAGTCTGGTACTGGCCTGCTCGTCCTTGAAGCGACGTTATCGGGATCAACTGCGTGGCGGGGACCCCGCGCTGGGCTTCGTATTTCTCGAAGGCACGCGCGAGCTGCTGCTGGAACGCCTCGAGGCGCGAACCGATCATTTCTTCAAGGGCGCTGACATGCTCGACAATCAGCTGGCGACGCTCGAGGTGCCCGGCGACGACGAAGGGCGCATCCATACCCTCGATATCAGCGCCACGCCGCAGGCGCTGGTCGAGAGTGTCTGTCAGCAGGTCCTCGACGCGCCAGAGCGCTAGTCAGTCGCCGGGCGTATCACGCGGACAGGCTGCTGCCACGTATTACGAGGAGAAAGTATCATGGCGCCAGGCTGCCACCTTTCTGCAGACTGAAGCCCAGATCTTCCCACAGGCCGTGGGGCGTGGCGTCGAGATCACCGCTCAAGCGCGCCAACAGCAGAGCGGCGGCGCGCTCGCCGATCTCGCGGCGTGGCGTGACCACGCTGGCCAGCGGCGGCCAGGTGCCGCGGGTCATCTCCAGGCCGTTGAAGCCGGCCAGTGCCAGCTGGTCGGGCACCGACAGGCCGCGGCGTTGACACTCGAACAGCCCGCCGGCCGCCAGGTCGTCATTGCAGCAGAACACGGCCTGGGTCTCGGGCCAGCGAGTCAGCATCTCATCGAGCAGCTCGCCGCCCATGCGCACGCTGGAGGGCGCATCGGTGGTCAACAGCGCCTGCTGCGACAGGCCGGCGGCCTCCATTGCTGCACGCCAGCCGCCCAGGCGCTGTTCGACGCGGCGGTCCATGCGCGCGCCGAGAAAGCCGATATGGCGATGCCCCAGGGCGATCATGGCCTCGGTCATCGCGCGGCCAGCGGCGTGCTGGTCCAGTCCTACCGCCATGTCGAGCGGCGTCTCGCGTTTCTCCATGCATTCCACCACCGCACAGCCCGAGCGCGCGATCATCTCGCGGGTACGAGGGCTATGGCGACTGCCGCACAGCACCAGCCCGTCGATGCCGAAGGAGAGCCAGGTCTCGATCAGGCGCTCCTCTTCCTGCATCGAATAGCCGGTATGGCCGATCAGCAGCTGATAGCCCGCGGCGGCCAGTGGGGCTTCCAGGCCGCGATGCAGCTCCGAGAACACGGCGTTGGAGAGCGAAGGAATCAGCAGCGCGATCAGTCGCGAGTGACCACTGGCGAGGCTGCCGGCCTGACGATTGGGCATGTAACCCAGCTCGCGGGCACATTCGGTTACCCGCTCGCGCATCGCGGCGGATACCTTCTCGGGCTGATTGAGCGCGCGCGACACCGTGACCTTGGTGACGCCCAGTCGGGCGGCGATATCGGCCAGGGTGACGCGCTTGAGGCGGGAAGCTTTGTGTGGCTGAGAGGGCATGGACATTCAAGCGGCTGCGGAGGAGGACAAGAGTGTCCCTGTTAAGGCGGCCCGGGAGCAAGCCTTGCCCGACGGATCAGACGTGACTCAGCGAGAGCAGGAACAGAATCATCGGCGGCGCCGCCAGCGACAGCAGGAAGCCCGAGACGACGGCGACCGGGACGCAGGCCACGCCGCCGGTCTGCTGGATCACCGGTAGCGTGAAGTCCATCGAGGTGGCCCCGCCGATGCCGATGGCCAGCGGCGTGTAGCGCTGGATGGTCAGAGGGATCAGCACGAAGGCCAGCAGCTCGCGCGCCAGATCATTGAAGAAGGCGGCGCCGCCGAGAATCGGGCCGAGCTGATCACCGATCAGGATCCCCGACAGGGAGTACCAGCCGAAGCCAGCCGAGATCGCCATGCCCTGATTCCACTCCAGCGCCAGCAGAGGCGCTGCCAGCAGGCCGCCGACCAGCGAACTGGCCATCACCGTCAGCGCGATGACCAGACCGTGTCGATTGAGCAGTATCTGGCGCAGGCTCATGCCGGAGCTTCTAAGCTGGCAGCCGATCAGCGCCAGCAGCACATAGAGCGCCCATTCGGCGAGGGTGTCGGTATCAAGCTGGGTGCCGAAGGTCTTGAGCAGTACGCCGGCGCCAACGCCGAGCGCGACCACGGCGGCAAGGGTCAACGAGCCCGACAGCGCCTGCCAGCGGGTCATCGGCGCGCCATCTACCGCCTGGGCGGGATTGGCGCGCAGCGGGCTGCGCCGCGACAGCCACCACAGCGCCAGCAGATTCAGCGGCGTGATGATGGCGAACAGCGTCAGCGCCTGCCCGCTCATGGCGGCCATGCCGGCACTCAACTGCTCCAGCGCCGCCAGCCCCATGCCCATCAGGAACAGGATGAGATAGATGGAGGCATTGACCAGCCGGTTGACCACCGCCAAGCGATCAGGATCGGTGAGGCGTACCAGGTAGCCGAGTATCAGCGGCAGCAGAATGAAGATGAGACCTGACAGCATGACCCTTCCCTGGCGTTACCACCCGGACAACAGGGGTGGCGCAAGTGATTGATTGGCGGTGAATACCGCCGAAGGGCCTTACTATATCGGTTGGCGTGGAGTCTGGATAACCCCGCTAGCACCATTGCGCGAGAGACTTGCTGATGACGTATCAGCGGGGCTTATGATCAGCCGCTTCAGAGGTGGGAGCTGTCATCACTGGCGGGCGCTGCTCAGCTGGTTGAGGGTCAGATGGGCCGAGCGCGGCGGTACCTCGCCGTGGCGGTTGCCGTCCTTGTCCATGACGTCTTCGTAGTCGAGGTAATCGAGGCCGACCATCAGGCCCGGCCAGCGCGGCGCCAGCCAGATACGGTAGTGCTTGTGCTCACGATGCTTGCGCCACGCCTCGATGCGCAGGGTGCGGAAGGTGCGCTGTGCCGCCTGGCGCGTTTCCTGGCCCTGGATCTCGTACATCAGGGTGCGCTGGCGACCCTTGTGGTCGAGATAGTCCAGTGAGCAGGGCGTCGCGGCCAGACAGGCCTGCTCGCTCCATTGGCTGTCAACCTGCTGGCTCAGCAGTACCAGCAGGCTCTGACGGTCAGGCAGGCGGGTATCGCCTGGCTCCGGTGCTTCCCGGTTGTAGTCCTTGCCGATGCCGGCCAGCCGATAGCCGGAACGATAGCCCTCGGGCAGCAGGCGATCCTCCGCGAGCGTGAAGCGGCCCTGCTCATAGCCACTGGCGACCTTGATGGAGGCCTCCATGCTGGCGATGTACAGCTCGCCGCTCTGGCTGACGCGCTGGGTGATGGGCACGTCCGGCCAGCCTTCCAGCACCAAGGTGTAGTGGGCGGTGAAGGGCACCGGCGCGATGCTGGCGACAGGCGCCAGGGGCGCCTCCGGGCTGACAGCGGCCTCATCGCTGGCCGCTTGTGCACTGCCCGCCAGCAGCAGGAGCGCCCCCAGACCTGCGCGGCACAGTCGCTGCCATGCCGAGGGCCGATCAGCGCGTGTGGCGGTGCAAGCGTCGCGACACGTGGGGGCTTGAGAGACGTGAGACAAGGCGGAAGATGGCAGGGTCATGGTGACTCCCGAGATCGGCACTGGAGCCGTGGCCTGTGGATGGGGTGTCGAGCGGTCAGGCAGCGACGGGGCAGAGCGACTGTACATGATGATGTAATGATGTTGAGGCGATCCACAATCAAGCCAACGCCCGTCAGGCGGTCACGACGATATTTCAGCGCTTGCTCATGTGCAATGGATAGGTACTCTGTAACAGCCTTGTCCTTCCGCCGCGCGCGGCGCGTACCTAGACGTTGGGTCCAATCAGGAGATCATCATGGCCAGCATTGTCATCATTGCCGGGGATTTTGTAGAAGATTATGAGCTGATGGTGCCGTTCCAGGCGCTGCAGGCGATGGGGCATCGCGTGGATGTCGTCTGCCCGGACAAGACGGAAGGCGATATCGTCAAGACCGCCATCCATGACTTCGAGGGCGACCAGACCTATACCGAGAAGCCGGGCCACAACTTCGCGCTCAACGCCAGCTTCGCCGAGATCGCCGTCGAGAGTTACGACGCGCTGCTGATCCCCGGTGGCCGTGCCCCCGAGTATCTGCGTCTGGATGAGCGTGTGCTGACGATGGTGCGTCACTTCGTCGAGGCCGACAAGCCCATCGCCGCCGTCTGTCATGGTCCGCAGCTCTTGGCCGCCGCCATGTCGCTGGAAGGCCATCGCGTCAGCGCCTATCCGGCCTGCGCCCCTGAGGTGAAGCTGGCGGGCGGTGAGTTCGTGTCGCTGGAAGTGACCGACGCCGTGACCTCCGGCAAGCTGGTGACCGCACCGGCCTGGCCGGCGCATCCGGAATGGCTGCGTCAGTTCCAGGCGCTGCTGGTGTGATGCATTCCTGCTAGCCACGCCGTCACATCGGCTTTGCCTTACGACACCCTGCCACCCGGCGGGGTGTCGTCGTTTCAGGCCCCGTCGTTTCTATGGGCAAACGCCTCGATCCAGGCCCGCTGCGGGGCGAGTCGCGATTGCTGGGCGGCTCGCCATGCGGGATCGCCCAGCGTGGTGGCATACCGCTCGGCGTGATCACAGGCCAGCAGCAACCAGCTGCCGGCCAGCGACTCACCGCGAGCGCGCCTGAGCGCCAGACTCTCGAGCAGCCCCGCGAAGGCGGTGCCGGTGGAGGGGCCGACTTCAAGCCCGGCATGCTCGGCCAGCCATAGCGCGGCCGCCTGACTGCGCGCATCCGCGATGCGTCGGTAGTCATCGAAATGCGCGGGGTCGAATGCCTCTAGCACGCAGGGGCGTCCGATGCCTTCGATGGGGTTGGCCGCCTGCGGGGCGGGCAGGCGGGTCGTACGGGTGCCGTGGGCACGATGGTGCTGCCAGCAGGCGTGATAGACGGAGTGCTCGGGGTCCACGCCGATCACGCGGGCACGATGTCCTGCCTGATGCAGATGGCGCAGATGACGCGCGAAGCTGGCGGCGCTGCCGCCGGTGCCGGCGCCGAGAAATACCGCCTGCAGCTCGGGCAGCTCACGTGCGGCGATCTGTGCCAGACACTCCCCAGGCAGGCTCGTATCGCTTGCCCCGTCGCTTGCCCTGTCACCGGCAGTAGCGGCATGGCGGAACTGGTTGATGAAGTGACCGCCGCTGTCATCGGCAAGCGCCTGCGCATGCTGGCAAAGCCGAGCGGAGTCTTCGATTTCCACCACGCGCCCGCCCTCGCCACGAATCGCTTCCTGCTTGTAAAAGGCGGTGCCCCTGGGCACCACGGCAATGAATTGAAGCCCCAGCCGGCGTGCCAGCCACGCCTCGGAGACCGCCGTGGAGCCCGAGGAGGCTTCGATCACCGGACAGCCGGGTGTGAGCCAATCCTTCAGCAGGGCCTGCTCGAACAGCGACATCGCCAGGCGATGCTTGAGCGAGCCGCTGGCATGCGCCCGCTCGTCCTTGATCAGGATGCGCGCCTCGCCCAGTCCGCGCAGGCTGAGTTCCAACAGCGGGGTCACCGGAGTGGCGGCTTTCAAGGTCGCAAGCCTGGCGAGGCTGCGTTGGCGCCATGATTCACGCTGAGTCGCATGCGGGGCGTACTGTTCTGGGGGCGTAGCTGTGAGCGTACTGGCGTCGGTGGCCGCCATGAAAGGTGCTGTCGAAGGGGAGGCAGTGATCGTCATGGCGGCGGTTCCGGTCGCAGGAAGGAGCTTTCATGGTACGACCAGCCGCCAAGCAAAACTTGCCAGTATGCATGGCGTGAGCCATGTTTCATGGCAAGAATTCATTGCGAGGTGAGGGTAATGGAGAAAATAGTGCTCGATGCCACGGACCGCGCCCTGCTGCGGCTGCTGCAGCGCGATGCCAGCCTGTCGCTGGCGGCGCTGGCGGAAGCCGTGCATCTGACCACGTCTCCCTGCTGGAAGCGCCTCAAGCGCCTGGAAGAGTGTGGCGTGATCACCGCACGGGTGGCGTTGCTGAATGCGGAGCTGATCGGCATGGGGCTGACGGCCTTCGTGCAGCTCAAGACCCGCGATCACTCGCGGGCCTGGTTCGAGCGTTTCGTGGCCATCGTCGAGGAGATCGAGGAAGTCACCGAGTTCTATCGCATGGCTGGTGACTACGACTACCTCCTCAAGGTGCAGGTCGAGGACATGAATGCCTACGACCGCGTCTACAAGCGGCTGGTCAATACCATCGACGAGCTGAGCGACGTGTCGGCCCGCTTCGCGATGGAGCGCATCAAGACGACCACCGCACTGCCGCTGTGATGGCCGTCAGGCGGTGACGTCTATCGCCGGTTGAGCACCGCGCGCCAGCGCGCTCAATACCCGTGCTCGCGGCTGATGCCGGTCAGCACTTCACCTCGCTGAATGCGGCGAATGTTGTCGGCCAGCTGGTCGGCGGCCTCGGCCACCGGGGTCGGCGCGGCGGCATGCGGCGTGATGATCACGCGCGGCTGGTGCCACAGCGGGCTGTCCTCGGCCAGTGGCTCGTGCTGGAAGACATCGAGCAGGGCGCCCCTGAGCTTGCCTTCCTCGAGCGCCGCGACCAGATCTTTCTCGACCACGCTGCTGCCACGCCCCGGATTGATCAGCACGGCGTCGTCGGGCAGAGCCCGGAAGACGTCGGCGTTCAGCACGTCTCTCGTGGCCGGCGTATTGGGCAACAGGTTGATCACCGCCTTGAGACCGAGCGACTCGTCACCCAGCACTTGCTTGAGCGAGCGGCCGCCGGCGCCGCTTTCATGGTGGCAGGTCACGCCCTGCAATGTATGGGCGCTGCGGCTGAAGCCATGTACCGGATAGCCGTCTGCCGCCAATGATTCGGCGATCTGGCTGCCGATGGCGCCGAGCCCGAGTACCGCCACCGGGTACTGATGGGCGCGCACCACGCGGTGCGGGGCCCACTGGGTGTCCGCCTGCTGTCTGGCGTAACGGTCGAAATCACGCCGAAAGTGCAGCAGGCCATAGCGCACGTAATCCAGCATGTGGCTGGCCATGCCGGCATCGCTCAGCTTGAGCACTGGCACATCGTCAGGCAGTGCCGGGTTGTCGAGCAGGCTGTCGACGCCCGCGCCCAGATTGAGGATCGCCTTGACGTCATGATCGCGGTGGCGCTCGAACAGCGCGGCAGGCGGTGCCCACACCACCAGCACGTCGCCCAGCATCTCGCCGTCATCGGCAACGATTTCCAGCGGCGCGTGTTTTGATGACGGTTCCGACGACTCACGTTGCCGCGACCCCTTGGCGTCGGCGGCATCGCACAGGCGCTGACGCAGAGCATCGCACCAACGTTCGGCGCGTTCATGATGTACCAGTATTCGCATGCTGTTCTCCTCTTCAGGGACGCTGGGTGGCGGGGCGGGATTACTGAACTGTCCTGGTCTGTACGCAGGCGCTGTTCGTGGCTCTATTCAAAGGGGCTGGTGTTGTCACCTCGCCATGCGCGACTGCCGCGAGAGCATGGCCTGCTCACGGGCGGCAATGGCGCAGGCCTTGCAAGGGCACAAGCGAAGGGCGACAGTGCCAGAGTCGTCCTTTGACCCGTTGTTGGCAGAGTGACAGACTCGAATCCAGAGGGGAATTCGGATGTACGCATGTACGCCGACCCTGCCGACCCGCAGAGCGCATCGTTCGCTCGCGGCGCAGGCAGGCATTGTCAGCCCGGTGCGGCTGGCAGGTCGGTCACCCGCTGCCTGGCCCTGCGTATGGCCACTGGCTCCGCCCCAACGTGCTGCTTGCCTCAAGGCCTGATCGAAAAGGAGCGCTGCATGAGTCAATTCCCGCCCCATATTGGTGCGCCCCAGCCAGCCTTCGCTGGCCTGGCCACCTTGCCCAGCAGCGAGGCACCGGCCACCGAGAGTGACTGGACGCCACGCGCGCTGTCCGCTGGCCGCCAGGCCTTCACCATCGGCGAGTATCGCGCGCGCATCCAGCGGGTGCGTGAAGCCATGGCGCGCGCCGGTATCGATGTGATGGTGATTTCCGACCCCTCCAACATGGCCTGGTTGACCGGCTATGACGGCTGGTCCTTCTATGTGCACCAATGCGTGCTGCTGGGGCTTTCCGGTGAGCCGGTCTGGTATGGGCGTCGTCAGGACGGCAACGGCGCGCTGCGTACCTGCTGGATGGGTGAGGACAACATCCTGTGGTATCCGGATTACTACGTGCAGAATCCGGACATGCACCCGATGGAGTTTCTCGCCCAGTCGATCCTGCCGCAGCGTGGCTGGCACGACGGGGTCGTCGGGGTCGAGCTCGACAACTATTACTATTCGGCGCGGGCGCATCTGGCGCTGGTCAAGGAGCTGCCCCACGCGCGGCTGGTGGATGCCAACTCGCTGGTCAACTGGTGTCGGGCAATCAAGTCCGAGCAGGAAATTGCCTACATGCGCGTGGCCGGGCGCATCGTCGAGCGCATGCATTCGCGCATTCTGGAGATGATCGAACCGGGCTTGCCCAAGAGTGCGCTGGTCGCGGAGATCTATCGGGTCGGCGTCGAGGGTGTGGTCGGACCGAATGGCGAGATTCTCGGTGGTGACTATCCGGCAATCGTGCCATTGCTGCCGACCGGCAGTGATGCCGCTGCGCCGCACCTGACCTGGGATGACACGCCATTTCGTGAAGGCGAGGGCACCTTCTTCGAGATTGCCGGCTGCTACAAGCGCTATCACGCACCGCTCTCACGCACCGTCTTTCTGGGGCGTCCGCCACGCGATTTCGTGCGTGGTGAGTCGGCGTTGCTGGAAGGTATCGAAAGTGGCCTGGCTATCGCCAAGCCCGGCAATCGCTGCTGTGACATCGCCCTGGCGCTGGGCGCGGCGATGGACAAGTACGGCTTCGACCGTGGCGGCGCACGCTGCGGCTATCCCATCGGCATCAGCTATCCGCCGGACTGGGGTGAGCGCACCATGAGTCTGCGCCCTAGTGACGAGACCGTGCTGGAACCGGGCATGACCTTCCACTTTATGCCCGGCATGTGGATGGACGACTGGGGGCTCGAGATCACCGAGTCGATCCTGATCACGGAAAACGGTGCCGAGCCGCTGTGTGATGTGCCGCGCCAGCTGTTCGTCAAATAGCCTGCCGACAAGTGTCAGCAGCCCGCCATAACAAGGAGTGGTGTCATGCGAGAGTCCCCCGTCAGTCTGACCATCGATCTGTTCGCCGATGGCGTTCAGCACGGTTTCTTCAAGCTGCCTATCTCGACTGACGAGTCGGCGTGGGGTGCGGTGATGACCCCGATCAGCGTGATCGCCAATGGTGAGGGGCCGACGGTATTGCTGACCGGCGGCAACCATGGCGATGAGTACGAAGGCATCACCGCGCTCTACAAGCTGGCGGCGCGTCTCACGCCTGAGGACGTCAAGGGTCGCGTCATCATCGTGCCGACCATGAATGCGCTGGCGGCCAAGGCCGGGCGGCGTTGCTCGCCTCTCGATGGCGGCAATCTCAATCGCAGCTTCCCCGGCAGCCCCACCGGCGGCCCGACCGAACAGATCGCCGATTATTTCACACGGGTGCTGGTACCGCAGTGCGACTATGCGCTGGACCTGCATTCCGGCGGTCGCACCCTGGATATCCTGCCGTTCGCGGCCGCGCACCGTCTCGACTATCTCGAGGAGTCGCTGGGCGTCGAGCAGTGTCGCCTGCAGGAAGCCGAGAGCCTGGCCGGGGCGCTGGCCTTCGGGGCGCCCTCGGCGATGATGATGTTCGAGCTGGACGCCGAGGCACTCTACGACACCGCGGTGGAGCGTCAGGGCAAGGTCTTCGTCACCACGGAGCTGGGCGGTGGTGGTTCGACCACGCCGGAGCGCCAGGCGATCGCCGACCGTGGCGTCGACAATTTCCTCGCCTTCAGCGGTGTGCTGCGCGCGCGCAGTCGCGCGGATCTGGATCAGGACATCGAGCGCCAGCGTGCCAGCCAGGCGGGCGCGCCGCTGTTGATCGACATGCCAGATGCCAGCTGTTACGTGCAGAGTGAGCATGAAGGGCTGCTGGAGCTGTGCGTGGCACTCGGTGAGCAGGTCACGGCGGGGCAATGCGTGGCGCGGGTCTATCCGCTGGGGCGTGCCGGTCAGGCAGCCGTGGAATATCGCGCCGAGCGTGATGGCGTGCTGGTGGCGCGCCGCTTCCCGGCCCAGGTGAGTCTGGGCGACACCCTGGCGGTGATCGCGGAAGTCGTGGACGACCTGGCGCGAGAGGCCTCATGAGCGCGAGCCCCTCCCGCTCGCTGCCAGCGCCGAAACTGGATGCCTTCGATCTCAAGATTCTGGCGATACTCGAACGTGATGGCCGCATCACCAAGTCGCGGCTGGCCGAGGAGATCAACCTGTCGGTCAGCCCGTGCTGGGAGCGGGTCAAGCGCCTCGAGCAAGCGGGCATCATCGAGGGCTATGCCGCCATCATCAATCAGCAGCGCCTGAGTGATCAGCAGGGTGGCGCTGCTTCGGGGGCTGCCCCGCGCACGCCAGTCTGGGTCGAGATCCACCTCAAGCATCATGATGCCGGCAGCTTCCAGCGCTTCGAGCGTGCCATGCGAGAGGCGGACGAGGTGATCGAGTGCGTCGCCGTCGGCGGGGGAGTCGACTATCTGCTGCGTCTGGAGACCGCCAGCATCGATGCCTATCAGCGTCTGGTCGATCATTGGCTGGTGTCAGAGTTGGGCATCGATCGCTATTTCACCTACATCGTCACCAAGCAGGTAAAATAGCGCGCCAGCCCCGTCGCCCATCCTCCCATGCAGCACGAGATACTCTCACCATGGCGTCTTTCACCGCCTCTTCCGGCTCCGTCGATCGTTCGTCCCACGTCACGACCGGAGCCCCCGCCGCCCCGGTGCTGGTCTTCGACTCCGGTGTCGGCGGCTTGTCCGTCGCCGCCGAGATCCGCCGTCAGTGGCCGCAGTTGTCGCTGGCCTATGTCTGTGACAACGCCGCTTTACCCTATGGCACCAAGCCGGATGACTGGTTGATACCGCGCATCGTTCAGGTGTGCGTGGCGGCTGTCGAGGCAAGCGGGGCACGGGCGTTGGTGGTCGCCTGCAATACCGCCAGCACCCTGGCGCTGACGGCACTGCGCGAAGCACTGTCGATTCCGGTGATCGGCACCGTGCCCGCCATCAAGCCTGCTGCGGCGTTGGCACGTGCGCGCCAGAGCGCAGCACGGCGTGAGGAGTGCGAGCCGCCGGTCTTCGCGTTGCTGGCGACGTCCGCCACGGTGAGACGTGCCTATACGGAGCAGTTGATCCACGATTTCGCGGCGGATTGTCGGGTGATTCGCGTCGCCGCCGATCCGCTGGTCGCGGAGGCCGAGCGGCGTCTGCGTGGTGAGCCGGCGCGTCCTGAAGTGGTGGCGGCCAGTCTGGCTGACCTGGCGGCGGTCGAGGCGCTGGAAGTGGTGATTCTCGGCTGCACGCATTTCCCGCTGCTCGGCGCTGACATCTCGCAGGTGCTGGGCGAGTCTCGGGTGGCGCTGGTGGATTCCGGCGCGGCAATCGCCCGCCGTGTGGCGGAGGTGCTGGCGCTTGGTGCTGCGGCCCGAGTGGCTGGACAGCAAGTCGCTCAGGCGGTTCAGCCAGCATCACATGAGCACATTGCGCTGGCGACGGATGCCCGGCAGCCGGGGCTGGCCACGGCGTTGGCCAGTCAGGGTTTCGCCGCACCGCAGGCGCTGTCGTTCGACGACTGAAGCGCAGGGGCGTTGACTCTCGCGGCCCCCTTGCACCTGCTTGCCCCCATCTTGGCCCGCCATTTGGCGCTTGAGCTTCGCGCTGCCGATGGTAGGCTAGCGCGCCCAACCTTTGAATGGACGTGATCGGCATGGTTCACCATGACGTTCCCGCGTCCCTTTGCTCATCGTTTCAGTGCTGCGGTATGCCCGCAGGCAGGAGTCAGTGTGGCCATCGCCGTCGTCGATCCCAGTCAGTATGAACATCAGCTCGCCGAGAAGGCCGAGCAGACCCGTGCACGTTTCGCTGCCTTCGATGCGCCGGAACTCGAGGTATTTCCCTCGCCGCCCAGCCATTACCGCATGCGTTGCGAGTTCCGTATCTGGCACGAGGATGATGACCTCTATTACGCGATGTTCGAGGTCGAGTTCGACGACGAGGGCAACAAGAAGAAGACAGTCGTGCGCATGGACGACTTCCCGGTCGCCAGCCAGCGCATCAATGCGTTGATGCCGCTGCTGCGTGAGCGCCTCAAGGCAAGCCCGGTGCTGCGCGAGCGTCTGTTCCAGTGCGAGTTCCTCACCACCCTGAGTGGCGAGGCACTGGTCACGCTGATCTACCATCGCAAGCTCGGCGAAGACTGGGAAGCCGAGGCGCGTGCGCTGGAAGAAGAGCTCGACATCATGATCATCGGGCGTTCGCGCAAGCAGCATATCGTGCTGACGCGCGATCACGTTTTCGAGCGTCTCGAAGTCGATGGTCGCGAGTACGTCTATCAGCAGGTCGAGAACAGCTTCACCCAGCCCAATGCCGAGATATGCCGCTCGATGCTCAGCTGGGCACGTGACGTGACCCACCCCGACAAGGCGAAGGCCGAAGGTCGTGAGCAGGGCGATCTGGTCGAGCTCTACTGCGGCAACGGCAACTTCACCATCGCGCTGGCCGAGAACTTCCGTCGCGTGCTGGCCACCGAGATCTCGCGCACTTCCGTGGCCTCGGCGCAGGTCAATCTGGCCGCCAACGCCATCGACAATGCCCAGGTCGCACGCATGTCAGCGGAAGATTTTTCGCTGGCGCTGGCGGGTGAGAAGGAAGGTCGCCGCGTCGCGGAGATGGACCTCGACAATCACGACTTCCGCACCGTGCTGGTCGATCCGCCGCGTGCCGGCCTCGATGCCGACAGCTGCGAGCAGACCGCCCGTTACGAGCGCATCGTCTATATCTCCTGCAACCCGCAGACGCTGATCGACAACCTTGAGGTGCTGTGTCGCACGCACCGTATCGAACGCTTCGCGCTGTTCGATCAGTTCCCGTATACCGACCACCTCGAGTGCGGTGTCTATCTGGTTCGCAGATAAGCGCATCTTCAAACCGACAGCCGATGTCACGCCCGCATGAGCGAGGCATCGCGGCAATCGTTTGAAAAACCAGCGCCCCGTCGTCATCTACCTGTCAGGTAGGGGACGACGGGGCTTTTTTGCGCACATGACAGTCACTCGAATTAGACTTTCGTTTCATGCGCGCACCGCCAAGTCAATACCCGATGCACAGATGTAATGCTGCATGACCAATATGGAACAGGCATGGGGCAGAGGCGCAGACTGCGCTAGTCTGTGATGCACTGCATGAGTCTGTGCTGCAACGCCTTTCTTGGCCGGCGCAGACTCTCTATGACTATTTTCCCTGATACATCCATCAGGTCAGTCGAGGTGATTGATGCTACACGTGGCGACGGACGGCAAGCAGGAATTTCTTGCGCAGCTCGAAGAGCAGCTGGACAAGCGACTTCCCAAGGACAAGGTGGACGTGATCGCGGCGTTTGCGCGCGACTATCACGCAACGGCCTCCTTCGAGGACATGGCCGAGCGCAAGCTGGATGACCTCTACGGTTCCACCCTGGCCGTATGGCACTTCCTGCAGAGCCTCGAGGCTCCCAAGGTGCGTGCCTACAACCCGGACTTCGAGAAGCATGGCTGGCAGTCGACGCACACCATCATCGAAGTGCTGCACCCGGACATGCCGTTCCTGGTCGATTCCGTGCGTATCGAGCTCAACCGTCGTGGCATCACCGTTCATGCCATCCACAACGCCGTGCTGGCAGTCGCCCGCGATGACGCCGGTCAGCTGGAGCGCGTGACGGCACCGCGTGCCGAGAACGCCCCGCAGAACCGTGAGTCGCTGATCTACATCGAAGTCGATCGTCACAACGACGCCGAGACCCTGGAAGACCTCGAGACCAGCCTGCGTGAAGTGCTGGCCGAAGTGCGCGTTGCCGTCGCTGACTTCGATGCCATGCGCAGCCAGGGCGCCCAGGCGCTGCAGGAACTACGCGACAACCGTCCGCCGACCGTCTCCGAGGCTGATCACCAGGAAGCCTGCGACTTCATGCAGTGGATGGGCAACGACCACTTCACCTTCCTGGGCTATGACGAGTACACCGTCGACGAGCAGGAAGACGGCACGCGCGTGCTGAACAAGGTCGAAGGCTCCGAGCTTGGCGTGCTCAAGCTGGATCTTGATCGCTATCACGAGCAGTCGCGTCACCAGCAGAGCGTCAACAGCGATCAGTACGTGCTGATCCCGGAGCTGCTGTCCTTCGCCAAGAGCGCCTTCCACGCCCGCGTGCATCGTCCGGCCTACCCGGACTACATCACCGTCGAGCGCTTCGATGAAGAAGGCCGCGTGATCGGCGAGCGCCGCTTCCTGGGGCTCTACACCTCCACGGTGTACAACCAGAGCCCGCGCAACGTGCCGATTCTGCGTCGCAAGGTGCAGGACGTCATGGAAGCCGCCGGCGTCAACCCGAAGGGCCACAACGGCAAGCACCTGCTGCAGATTCTGGAAGTCTATCCGCGTGATGACCTCTTCCAGATCTCCACGGACGAGCTGACCCGTACCGCCACCAGTATCCTCAACATCCGTGAGCGTCGTCGCGTGCGTCTGATCGTGCGTGAAGACCGCTTCGGCAAGTTCTTCTCGGTGCTGGTGTTCGTGCCGCGCGACGTCTATTCCACCGACCTGCGTGTGCGCATCCAGAATCTGCTCTGTGAAGAGCTGAATGCCACCTTCGGTGACTTCACGCCGTATCTGTCCGAGTCCGTGCTGACGCGTATCCAGTTCATCCTGCGCTTCAAGGGCGATGAGCCGGGCCAGTACGACATGCGCGCGCTGGAGAACAAGATCGCTCAGCTGGCCCGCAGCTGGCGCGACGAGCTGCACGCCGCCATGGTCGAAGGCTTCGGTGAAGAGCAGGCCAACGAGCTGATGACTCGCTATCGTGATGCCTTCCCGGGCAGCTACCGTGACGACTTCTCGCCGCGCACCGCCGTCTATGACGTGGGCCACCTGCGTGCGCTGGACGAAGGCCAGGCCGTCGGCCTGAGCACCTATCGTCTGGTCGAGGACGACAACTCCGGCGTCAACCTGAAGCTGTTCCACAAGCATCAGCCGATTCCGCTTTCCGACGTGCTGCCGGTGCTGGAAAACCTCGGTCTGCGTGTCATCGGTGAGCGTCCCTACGAGATCACCCGCACCGATTCCTCCTGCTGGGTGCACGATTTCGACCTCGAGCATCACGGCAAGGGCGCGGTCGAGCTCTCCGAAGTGCGCGAGAGCTTCATCGAAGCCTTCAAGAAGATCTGGTCCGGCGAAGCCGAATCCGATGCCTTCAACCGTCTGATCATCGGCTCTGGCCTGGATTGGCGTGAAGTGGCGATGCTGCGTGCCTATGCGCGCTATCTGAAGCAGATCCGCTTTGGTCTCTCCCAGGCCTACATCGCCAACGCGCTGGGCAGCCATCCGGACATCACCCGCGAGCTGGTGCAGCTGTTCAACCTGCGCTTCGACCCGCAGGGGCAGGGTGGCGAGGATGACGTCAACGCCTGCCGCGAGCGCATCAATGGTCTGCTCGACCAGGTCTCCAGCCTGAACGACGACCGTCTGCTGCGTCGCTACGTCGATCTGATGATGGCCACGCTGCGCACCAACTTCTTCCAGCCGGCAGAAGATGGACAGGCCAAGGACTACATCAGCTTCAAGCTCGACACGCGCAGCATTCCCGACGTGCCGAAGCCGCGCCCGATGTTCGAGATCTTCGTCTACTCGCCGCGCGTCGAAGGTGTACACCTGCGTGGCGGCAAGGTCGCGCGTGGTGGTCTGCGCTGGTCTGACCGTCACGAAGATTTCCGCACCGAGGTGCTGGGTCTGGTCAAGGCACAGCAGGTCAAGAACGCGGTCATCGTGCCGGTCGGCGCCAAGGGCGGTTTCGTCTGCAAGCGCATGCCGGAAACCACCGACCGCGACGTGATCCAGAAGGAAGGTATCGCCTGCTACCAGATCTTCATCCGCGCACTGCTCGACATCACCGACAACCTGTCCGGTGGTGATGTGGTGGCTCCGACGGCCGTCGTGCGTTACGACGAAGACGACCCCTACATGGTCGTCGCGGCCGACAAGGGCACCGCGACCTTCTCCGACATCGCCAACGCCATCTCCAACGAGTACGGCTTCTGGCTGGGCGATGCCTTCGCCTCCGGTGGCGCCAATGGCTACGACCACAAGGGCATGGGCATCACCGCCAAGGGCGCCTGGGTCAGCGTGCAGCGTCACTTCCGCGAGATGGGCATCAACATCCAGGAAGACGAGTTCAGCGTGGTCGGTATCGGTGACATGGCCGGTGACGTCTTCGGCAACGGCATGCTGCTGTCCGAGAAGATCCGCCTGGTCGGTGCCTTCAACCACCGCAACATCTTCGTCGATCCGAACCCGGACACAGCGAAGAGCTTCGCCGAGCGCGAGCGTCTGTTCCGTCTGCCGCGTTCCAGCTGGGACGACTACGACAAGAGCCTGATCAGCGAAGGTGGCGGTCTGTTCTCGCGTGATGCCAAGACCATCGCCATCAGCCCGCAGATGAAGGAAGTCTTCGACATCAGCGAAGACCGTCTGGCACCCAACGAGCTGATCAACGCGATGCTCAAGGCGCAGGTCGACCTGATCTGGAACGGGGGTATCGGGACCTACGTGAAGGCTTCCAGCGAGACTCACGCCGAAGTCGGCGACAAGGCCAACGATGGCCTGCGCATCGACGGCCGAGAGCTGCGCTGCAAGGTGGTGGGCGAAGGCGGCAACCTGGGTCTGACCCAGCGTGGTCGCATGGAAGCCGCGGCCAAGCGTGGCGTGCGCGTCAATACCGACTTCATCGACAATGCCGGTGGCGTGAACTGCTCGGATCACGAGGTCAACATCAAGATCCTGCTGGACGACATCGTCGCCCGCGGTGACCTGACCGACAAGCAGCGCAACCAGCAGCTGGCCGAGATGACCGACGAAGTCGGCGAGCTGGTGATCAAGGACAACTATCGCCAGACCCAGGCACTGTCGCTCTCCGAGCAGCAGTCCAAGGAAGGCATGGGCGTCTTCCGTCGCTTCATCAATGAGCTGGAAGCGGCCGGCACCCTGGACCGAGAACTCGAGTTCCTGCCGTCCGATGAAGCGCTGATCGAGCGTTCCAACGCCGGTGAAGCCCTGACCCTGCCGGAACTGTCCGTGCTGGTCTCCTACGCCAAGAGTGACCTCAAGACCAGCTTGATCGCCTCTGACGTGCCGGATGACAGCTACGTGCAGCAGCACCTCGAGCGCGCCTTCCCGCGCGTGCTGATGGAGCGCTTCCCGGAAGAGATGTACCAGCACCGTCTGAAGCGTGAAATCGCCGCGACCCAGATCGCCAATGATCTGGTCGACCACATGGGTATCGCCTTCGTGCGTCGCCTGGAAGACACCACCGGTGCCGACAAGGCGGAAATCGCGCGTGCCTACATCGTGGCGCGTGACAGCTTCAATCTGGAAGCGCTGTGGACCCAGATCGAGGCCCTCGATCACCAGGTGCCGGCAGAATTGCAGTACCGCATGATGGGCGATCTGATGCGCCTGATGCGCCGTGCCACTCGCTGGTTCCTGCGTCAGCGCAGCTCCATGAGCGTCAAGGAATGCATCGGCCACTTCGCACCGCGTCTGGCCCAGCTCTCCGAGAGCATCGGTGAGCGCCTCAAGGGCGAAGCCCGTGAGAACTGGGAAGCGCGTCGCGACAGCTACGTCGAGGCAGGCGTGCCGGAGGCCCTGGCCAGCACCATCGCCGCGACCTCAAGCCTCTACGCAGGGCTTGGCATCATCGAGGCAGCCAAGGCGACTGGCGAGAAGATCAATCGCGTGGCGGAAGCCTTCTACGGCATCGGCCATCGTCTCGAGCTGCCGTGGGTCGGTGACAAGATCAACGGCCTTGAGGTACAGGACAGCTGGCAGGCGCAGGCCCGTGAAAGCTTCCGCGATGATCTGGATCGTCAGCAGCTGGCCCTGACCGTCAGCGTGCTCAAGCAGGACAATGCCCCGCGCGAGATCGATGAGCGTGTCGACAGCTGGATGGTCAGCCACGAAAGTCTGGTCAGCCGCTGGTGCTCACTGCTCGGCGAGATGAAGGGCGGTGCTCAGCTGAGCTTCCCGCTGTTCGCGGTCGCCCTGCGCGAGCTGGTCGATCTGGCCGAGTCCAAGCGCGAAGCCTGATGTGTTCGGCCTCGAATGCAGCATGAGGCTGACGCAAGCGGCGGGTAGCTGAAGACTCGCTGATAGAAGCCCTCACCATTGGTGAGGGCTTTTTCATGTCGGGCATGAATAAAAAAGTGATAGCTGGAGCCTGCGGTAAGGTAACTGTCGTCAGCTGTCTGGTATGCTGAATGGCGACCAGTGCACAGACTGATACAGGCCCTGATGGTAGGACCCTTTTCTGTAGACCCTGTTTTCAGTCCTTGATCTTCAGACCCTCATTTCAAGTCTCGGAGTCGCTGCGGCGCTCGCTGGAGGCTTCTGTTTTCAAAGCATCAGTACAACAAGGCAGAGACACCATGTCACATCGTGCATTACCCCTCGCCTGCGCCCTTGCGCTCGGCCTGTCCACTCTGGCATCCCAGGCCGTGCTGGCCGATGGCAGCCCCGCTCAGCAGCGTGCAGAAGCAGCCGCTGGCAAGCTGGACATCTCCAAGTTCCTCAAGCCGCGCAGTGATGCCCACAGCCAGAACTTCCTGTTCGGCGGCACCAGCGTGCATCAGTTCACCATCAAGGAAGCCGGACGTTACGAAATCGATGGCGTCGCCAGTTTCGATGTGACCGACCCCTACACCATGAAAGCCACGCTCGAGAGTGAGCAGGGCGAGGTCGTGGCCACCGCAGAAGGTGACAGGGCCTCCAATGGCTTGACCCTGAATACCGAGCTTGAGCCGGGCGTCTACAAACTGCGTGTGCGCGCCGACAAGTTGGGGGCTGGCAAGTCAGGCGGCAACACCTATGAAATTAACGTCGCAGGCCTGAGCGAGAGTGGCGAGAAGTTGAGTGCCGAGGAAAGCGGCATCGAGACCGGCAACGGCCTGGTCTTCCTGGATACCGATAGCGATGGCCGTCGTACTGCCTTCGTCGATGCCAACGATGAAGTCGCGACCATCAAGCCGGCCACCGTTGCCGCCGCCGAACAGGCCGCCCGCGAGAAGAAGGCTGCCGAGACGGGCAATGCGGCGGCTGAAGGTGCTTCCGCTTCAGGCGCCGCCACTGCTGCTACGGCAGCCGCGTCTGGAGCAGCCGAGACGTCTGCCGCGGCTGCCACGACCGCTGCTGCCACGGGCAGTGCAGCCGTGACGGAAGCCGAAGCGGAGCCGGATCGTCGTTTCGACGAGATCGTCACCGATGTGCGTATTCTCGAGAAGGGCGAGGTCATGACCTTCGATGTCGCGGATCGTGGCACCGTGACCATCGACAGCGAGACCTTCCCGGGCAGCGAAGGTACCTACAAGCTGCAGATGCGCCTGCTGGACGAGAACGGCAACACCGTCGCCAGCGACAAGGGCGAAGGCTTCCAGGGCGACTTCCACCTCAAGACCGTGCTGGAACCGGGGCGTTACACCGTCTGGGTCAGCGGTCAGAAGTTCGGCTCCTCCATGCAGGGCGTCAACAACTACACCGTGCGGGTGCAGCAGCTCGACGTGAAGTGATCTGCAAGGGATGAGCCCGACACTGTCGGGAGTGTCACCAGGGCGGCCCATCGGGTCGCCCTTTTTTGCTGCCCTGAGCATGAGCAATGGTGCCGGCCTTGGCATGAGCGATGCTGTCGATGGCAGCGCGAGCAATTGTCTCGACAGCTGTGCGAGCGTTCCGGGCGCGCAGTGTCTGTCACCGCAGGCTTCGGGTATACTTCGCGCCCAGCTACGCTGTCGTCACGACCCTGCCGCCCGCTGTCTGGAGATCATCATGTACTCGTTTGCTCGCTCGCTTCTTTTCAAGCTCGACCCGGAAACAGCTCATGGTGTGACGCTGAGTGCGCTGGACATGGCGCACCGCCTCGGCATGGCGCGCGGTCTGGGCGGTGAAGCGCCGCGTGATCCGGTCTCGCTGATGGGGCTTGAGTTCCCCAATCGCGTTGGCCTGGCGGCAGGTCTCGACAAGAATGCCGATCACCTCGATGCGCTCGCCGCTCTGGGCTTCGGCTTCGTGGAGGTCGGCACGGTGACGCCGAAAGGGCAGGACGGCAATCCGAAGCCGCGTCTGTTCCGGCTGCCGGAGCATCAGGCAATCATCAACCGCATGGGCTTCAACAATGCCGGAGTCGAGCATCTGGTCGCGAAGGTCAAGGCCAGCCAGGCGCGTGGTGCTTCCGGTGTCGTGTTGGGGATCAACATCGGCAAGAACCTGACCACGGCGGTGGATGATGCACTGAGCGACTATCTGGTCTGCCTCGATGCCGTGCATGCGCATGCCGACTACATCACCGCCAATATCTCCTCGCCCAATACCCCGGGGCTGCGTAACCTGCAGTTCGGCGACCATCTCAGCCAGCTGCTGGCCGGGCTTCGTCAACGTTGCGATCAGCTCGATGCCGAGCGCGGCAGGAAGGTGCCGCTGGTGATCAAGATCGCGCCTGATATGGACAGTGAGGAGATTCTGTTCGTGGCGCGGGCGTTGGCGGACAACGGCATCGATGGCGTCATCGCCACCAATACCACCATCGAGCGTACGGCGGTGGCGGGTAGTCCGCATGCGCAGGAGGCGGGCGGACTTTCCGGCGCACCGGTGCGTGAATCCTCCACCCGTGTGATTCGTGGCCTGCGTGAAGCGCTGCCGAACATGCCGATCATCGGTGTGGGCGGTATCACCGATGGCGAGAGTGCACGTGAGAAGATTGCCGCGGGGGCGGATCTGGTGCAGCTGTATTCCGGGCTGATCTACCGCGGCCCGGCTTTGGTCGGCGAGTGCGCGCGTGCACTGGAAAAGGCCGATACCCTGATCAAGGTGTGATCCGGGCCTGGGCTTCGTCGCAGCGTGATGCTGGCATCCTTCGCTTACGGCGCTTCAAGAGAGGGCCGAGTGGGGAAGGGCAGACATAGAAAAGCCGCCTTCTGACAGCAGAAGGCGGCCTCGGTACCGGCGTGAATGATGATATGACAGCGGCAGGGAAGTGATGCGTGATCTGCCGTTGTCGTGTTGGCTGCCATGTCCAGCCAGCGTGCACGATGCGAAGCGCTTTTGCCGTCAGAAACGGCGGTTGGGGGTTGGCCCCTTGAGCTCATCGGGTGCGTGGATGGTTGAAGCAGGCCTGGAAAGAACCTGCTGATGCAGTCAAGGTGAACGTTTGCCCGAGTCGTGCTCCGCGCTGGACCGTCGTCCTCGCAGGCCGTCGCCTGCTGCGCCTCCTCTTCTGGAGCCATACCACGATTGAAACGACACGAGCGCCAACATCTCGGCCTTTCAGGAAGTGAAGCGAGTCGGCCCCATTGCCTACTGCATCTCTTGCCTGTCAGTGCCGCGCGTCATCAAGATAGAAATAAGGCGTTACCTCCCTGGTGATTTGACGTGTCGCTGGGCGACTTCCGTGGGATTTTCCGGGTGATGTCGTCAAACCGACTCACCGTGAACACCTCGAGTCCTCTCTGTACGTGCCAGCCGACCCTGGAACATGCCAGGCACGGGTGGCGTGATGCCGGAGAATCCGCTTGGGCAGCGCATCAGGCTGCGTCGGCGGGGTGAAAGGCGCCAGGCGCCGTATTGCCAGTGTCATTCCGTGACGTGCCGCTTTCCTGAAATGGGATGACCTCCTGGTCGCGGATGATGAACCTTGGCGTCATGCGGTGCTCAGCTGAGCACCATGGGGTTCTTGTGGATGCCGGAGACGCCGGTCATTCCCGACCATTGGTCCCCGCGGCCTTCACGCCAGCCGCTCATCCAGAATTCACGTAGATTGACATCGATACTGGGACAATCATCACGGGAACGGCCGGTGACACCAGCCTTGTAGCCGTGAACATAGGCACGCTGAAAGCGATCACGTTTCTGTCTCTTCATGGATGACCTCTAAGTGAGAACCCATCGGCACTGTGTGTCAGTGATGGCGAAACGTACCCGGCGAGACCTTGTCTGGCCGCGGTTGTCCTGCCATTGGACATGCCGAGTGAGAGAGTTGGCCGATGCCCTGTCGGGCACTGCCGGCCTCGTGCATCATCACCTCGCGTCGTTGGCCATTCTTGTCGGAAAAGGTCACGAGTGTGAGATGATGGAAGGTCTTGCCTGTATATGCTCGAGCGTGATGGTGAAAAGGCGACTGCCTTGCCGCGCCGGAAGTCCGATCTCCTGAGCGGCACAGGTAGGCTGCCCGAATGAGGCTCGTGTTCCTTGATCCTCGATTTCGCATGGCGTGCCACCTTTCCGAATTGCAGCTACACCTATAGTTTTTAGAACACTGCCTCTGGCTTGTCGACAGCCGTATAGGAATATCGCTAGTGCCAGAAGCCAACTCACAGGAATAAGTCCGGCACCTGCCGGTGAGAGATTCATGACTGATACGACCTCTGCGACTACACCCCGCGCGCCCAGCAACTCGCTCTCTACCTGGTTTGCGACCTGCCCGCGTGGCATCGAAACGCTGCTGGCCGATGAGCTGACGGCTCTGGGTGCCGAGGTGACTGGCACGACCGTCGCTGGCGTACACTTCAACGGTAGCCAGGAAACCGCCTACCGCACCATCCTGTGGTCGCGACTGGCCAACCGCATCATTCGTCTGCTCACTCGCGTGGGTGGCGTCGACACCGGCGAGCAGCTGCGCAAGGCGAGTGCGGGTGTCGATTGGGCGATGGAATTGCCGGATCGAGCCTCTATCGCCGTCGATTTCCATGGAACATGGAAAGACATTCGGCACACCTTCTTCGGTGCCCAGACCGTCAAGGACGGCATCGTCGAGGCGATGTTCGAGGAAGGCCGCAACAAGCCGACCGTCGATGGCAAGAATGCCGATCTGCGCATCTACGCGCACCTGCACAATGGCTACATCACCCTGGGCATCGACCTCGTGGGGCGCAGTCTGCACCAGCGTGGCTACCGTCCTGATCTCGCCCATGCGCCGCTGAAAGAGAACCTGGCGGCGGCCCTGCTGATGCGTGCCGACTGGCCGGCGCGTGCGGCGCGTGGCGAGAGCCTGGTCGATCCGATGTGCGGTTCCGGCACGCTGCTGATCGAGGCAGCCTTGATGGCCGCGGATATCGCGCCGCAGTCGCTGAATCAGGAGTTCGCCTGCTGCCACTGGGGGCGCCATGACGAGCGCATCTGGAAAGGCCTGTGGGAGGAGATGGAGCAGCGTGCCATTGCCGGACGCCGCAAGGTCACCGCGCGTCTGTTCGGTCGTGATCACAGCCCGCAGGCGATTTCTGCCGCGCGCTCCAACGCCATGCGTGCCGGCATTCCGGCACTGATCGAGCTGGAAGGCGCCTCCGTCGCCGAGCTGACCTGTCCCGAAGGCGCCACCACGGGCCTGGTGATGACCAACCCGCCCTACGGTGAGCGTCTGGGCGAGCTGCCGGCTCTGGTGCCGCTCTACGCAAGCCTCGGTGAGCGCATGAAGCGTCACTTCGGCGGCTGGACGCTGGGCATGTTCACCGGCAATCCGGATCTCGGCCACCGTCTCGGCCTGCGTGCGCATCGTCAGTACGCCTTCCGCAACGGCCAGCTCGACTGCAAGCTGTTGATGATCGATGTGGCGGCGCGTGAGCGTGCGGTCGACGAAGACAGCGTGGCGGAAGATTCCCGCAGTCAGCCCGCGCTGAGCGAGGGCGGCCAGATGTTCGCCAATCGCCTTAAGAAGAACCAGAAGTCACTGGCGCGTTGGCTCAAGCAGAGCGGAACCACCTGTTATCGCCTTTACGATGCCGACATGCCGGAGTACGCGCTGGCCATCGATATCTATGGCCGTCACGTGCACGTGCAGGAATACACGCCGCCCAAGTCCGTGGATGCCAGTCAGGCGCAGCGCCGCCTGATGGATGCACTGGCGGCGATTCCGCAGGTGCTGGGCTGCTCGCCCAACGATATCCATATCAAGCAACGCACCCGTCAGGCGGGCAAGGCGCAGTACACGCGTCAGGACAGCTCCGGTCAGCGTATCGAGGTGCAGGAAGGCGACGCCAGGCTGTGGGTGAATCTCAAGGACTACCTGGATACCGGCCTGTTCCTGGATCACCGTCCGGTGCGCAAGCTGCTGGGCAAGGAAGCGGACGGCAAGCGGGTGCTCAACCTGTTCTGCTATACCGCGACGGCCACCGTGCATGCGGTGCTGGGTGGCGCGAGTGAAAGCGTCAGCGTCGACATGTCCAATACCTATCTGGACTGGGGGCGCGAGAACTTCAAGCTCAACGGCATCAGCGAGAAACGCCACCAGCTGGTGCGTGCCGACTGCCTGAAGTGGCTGGAACGCTCCCGCGAGGAGTTCGACCTGATCTTCCTCGATCCGCCGACCTTCTCCAACTCCAAGAAGATGGAAGGCACCCTGGATATCCAGCGTGATCACGCGCGCCTGATCGACCTGGCGATGGCCAGTCTGGCGCCGGGCGGCACGCTGATCTTCTCCAACAACCATCGTCGCTTCGTGATGGATGACAGCGTCAGCCAGCACCATGTGGTGGAAGACCTGTCGCGCAAGCTGCTGGACCCGGACTTCAAGCGTCGTCCGGATATCCACCACGTCTTCCGCATCCGTCGCGCCAGCGATGTGAAGGGCTGAGCGATGGCCGGCGTCCCGCTGTGGCTTTACACCACGGCGGGCTGTCATCTGTGTGCCCGGCTGGAAGCCACGCTGCAGGCGCTGGGGGCGGATGTCACGCTCACGCGGGTCGAGATCGCCTTCGACGCGCAGCTGAGCGAGCGTTACGCGACGCGCATTCCTGTACTGGCAAGCGCAACGGGTGCGGAATATTCGCTGGCCGATGGCGAAGAGGTGTTGCCGAAGTGGTTGCGCGCGCAGGGCGTCGAAATGACGCCTCAAGCCGAGCGCGACTCAGCCACTGAGCCACAGGGCCCCAGCCTGCGCAACGGGCGTCGTTTTCTGCGCTGAGCGGTGCAGACGTGTCGCTTGACGTTGATGCAAAAAGACCGCCGCTACCTCAGGGTAGCGGCGGTCTTTTCGTGTCCGGCACCGTGCTGCGCGCTAACTCTCCAGCAGCGACATCTGGCGCATGGCGTCTTCGGCTTCCGGACTGTCGGCCGTGGCCTCCAGCACCTTGGTGTAGCCGCGTGAGGCCTGGATGTGGGCGAGGTCGCTGACCCAGGTCATGGCCTGTTCGTGGCTTTCGGCGAGATCGTGCTTCAATCCGCCGAACTGGGTGCCGATCTGGCCCCATGAGCGGCTGACGATCCAGTCGCCGAACATGTCCTGATGCACATGGACCAGAACGTAATCGTGGTGGCTTTCCCAGCGGATGATCACGCGTGACTCCCGAGGCGAAACGATGGTGGCTGGACTCAATCATGAGCTTGTGACGCCCGTTGCGTGCGCCTAAGATGGCACGGCGGCGGGCAAGCAAGCATACCATTGTAATCTTCACGTGCCTTGCGGCAAGGTGTGAAGTCACTCAGGCGCTCATGCTGGCCCGTGAACCCGCAGCGACACTCATTGCCACAGCAAGGAAAGGCAACAGATGCACATCATCGTGGACGATAACGTCCCTCTGGCAGAGGAATTCTTCTCCGAACTGGGAGAGGTGACCTGCATGCCGACTCGCGAGATCACCAATGCCGTCCTCAAGGACGTCGACATGCTGATCTGTCGCTCTACCTTGCGCGTGGATCAGGCGCTGTTGGAAGGAACGCGGGTGCGCTTCGTCGGCTCGCCGATCATCGGCACCGACCATGCCGATCTCGAATGGCTCGCGGCCAATGATATCCACTTCACCAACGCGCCGGGCTGCAATGCCGACTCGGTAGTGGATTATGTGCTGTCGTCGCTGTGGCATCTGGCCGAGCAGGAAGGGCTGGATCTGCAGCTGGACCGCCGCTTCGGTGTGGTCGGGGCCGGGCAGGTCGGGTCACGACTGGTCAAGCGTCTCGAGTCGCTGGGTGCCGAGGTGCTGGTCTG
This sequence comes from Cobetia sp. cqz5-12, assembly GCF_016495405.1. Classification (NCBI taxonomy): domain Bacteria; kingdom Pseudomonadati; phylum Pseudomonadota; class Gammaproteobacteria; order Oceanospirillales; family Halomonadaceae; genus Cobetia; species Cobetia sp. cqz5-12. Next base: position 3,380,549 of record NZ_CP044522.1, on the reverse strand, counting down.
CGATCCGCCGCGTGCCGCGCTTGAGGGTCAGAGCGATGAGCGCCCCGAGAAGTCCCGCTTCGTGGACCTCGATGAGCTGGTCGCCGAGTGTGATGTCATCTGCGTACACACCCCGATGGTCACCGGCGGCGAGCACCCGACCCACCATCTGATCAATGCCGAGCGCATCCGCGCCATGAAGCCCGGCAGCGTGCTGCTGAGTGCCGGCCGCGGTGGCTGTGTCGATACCGCGGCGCTCAAGCAGCGCCTCAAGGAGCAGGCTGATCTGCTGACCGTGCTGGATGTGTGGGAAAACGAGCCGGATATCGATGCCGAGCTGGCCGCGCTGGTGGACATCGCCACGCCGCACATCGCCGGGCATAGCCTGGATGGCAAGATGCAGGGTACCGAGATCATCTATCAGCAGGCCTGTCGTCACTTCGGGCTGCCGGCGCGCCGCAAGCTGGGTCAGCTCAAGCCGGATCCGTGGCTGCGCAAGCTGGTGCTGACGGGCTGGGCGCCGCCGGAAGAGGCGCTCGGGCTCTGCGTGCGCGCCTGCTATGACGTGCGCCGCGATGCGCTGGGCCTGCGTCGCTATCAACGCCGTTTCGGCAATGCCGAAGGGTTCGTGCGTTATCGACGGGAATATCCGCTGCGTCGCGAGTTCTCCACGCTGCGCGTCGAGCTCAAGAAGAATGCCCGCGAACTGCGTGAGGTGCTGGAGGGCTTCGGCTTCTCCCGCGTCAAGCTGGTCAGCAAATGATCACGAGGTGATTCGCAAGGCCTCTGGAATGCCCCTGTCAGCTCTGCTGGCGGGGGCGTTCGCGTTGTGGAGGTCGCCTGGTGGACGATGACCTTGCCGCATGCCTGAATCCTTGACCATTTCGGTCTTCGACCTTGGTCGATATAATGCGCCCCAGATCGTCTGGCGACACGCGCCGGGGCTGGTCTTGATGGCATGCCCCGCCTGACGCTGCGGCGTTGCTCCCCATTCTCCGTGTCTTCTGCCATGCCCGTCACCACGCGGCGTGTCGGTGTCCTCATTTCTTGAAGATGGTGTCTTGAATGCAACAACACCCTGATAACTCTGCTGAGGACAGCGGCTATCGTCCGCCTTCTCTGCTGGATGCCCTGATTCCCATCGTGCTGGTCATCGCCATGCTGGTGCTGGCGGTGGTGCTGTTCGGTGCCGATGCCTCCTGGGGGCCCAATCAGGTCGCGCTGCTGTCCGGCGCGATGATCGCGGGCCTGATCGGTCTCAAGAACGGCTATCGCTGGAGCGATATCGAAGAGGGGATCAACAAGGGCATCCAGATCTCGTTGGGCGCGATCCTGATCCTGCTGGCGGTCGGCGCGATGATCGGCACCTGGATTCTCGGCGGCACCGTGCCGGCGATGATCTACTACGGCCTGGACGTGATCGCGCCGCAGTACTTCTATGCCTCCGCCTGTCTGCTGTGCGCGCTGGTGGCGCTGTCGGTGGGCAGCTCGTGGACGGTCGCCGGTACCATCGGCATCGGTCTGATCGGCATCGCCGATGGCCTGGGGCTGTCCGAGGCGATCACCGCCGGCGCGGTGATTTCCGGGGCCTACTTCGGTGACAAGCTCTCGCCGCTGTCCGATACCACCAATCTGGCGCCGGCAGCCGCGGGCACCACGCTGTTCGCGCACATTCGCCATATGCTGTGGACAACCGTGCCCAGCATCCTGCTCGCGTTGGCAGGCTTTCTGTGGCTCGGTCACGACTCCGTCTCCAGCCTGCAGACGCCGGAACAGGTCGCCAATCTGCGTGCCCAGCTGGGCGAGCAGTTCAATATCGGCCTGCACCTGCTGATTCCCCTGCTGGTGTTGCTGGTGATGGCCGTGCGTCAGATGCCCGCCTTCCCGGCCATCTTCATCGGTGCGGCGCTGGGCGCCGTCTTCGCGGTCATCTTCCAGCCACAGGCGGTGATGGGGCTGGCAAGCGTCACGGACATGTCCACCGCCATGGCGCTGCTCAAGGGCGTGTGGATGTCGATGTTCGACGGCTATGTGTCTCACAGCGGTGATGAGGTGATCGACTCGCTGCTCTCCAAGGGTGGCATGAGCAGCATGCTCAACACCGTATGGCTGATTCTGTCGGCGATGACCTTCGGTGGCGTGATCGAGCGCCTCGGTCTGCTGGAGCGTCTGGTGCAGAGCCTTCTGGGCGCGACACGCAATGCCGGTTCGCTGGTCATCACCACGCTGGGTACCTGCCTGGCCTCCAATGTGGTGACCGGCGATCAGTACATCTCGGTCATCCTGCCGGGGCGCATGTATCGCGCCGAGTTCCGTCGCCGCCGCCTGGCGCCGGTCAACCTGTCACGCGCGCTGGAAGACTCCGGCACCATCACCTCGCCGCTGATTCCCTGGAACAGCTGTGGCGCCTACATGGCGGCCACCCTGGGCGTCGCGACCTTGAGCTACCTGCCCTTTGCGCTGTTCAACCTGATCAATCTGGCGCTGGCGGTGGCCTATGCCATGGTCGGCTTCAAGCTGGAGCGCCTTGAAGAGGGTGAGGGATCCGAAGGCGTGGAGCCGACGCCGCTGGCCGAGTCGCTGGTGCTGGATACGCCCCACGAGACCTCGGAGTCACGCTGACTCAGACCTGGGACATAAAGAGAAAAAGCCCGTCACGTGGTTCACGTGGCGGGCTTTTTTGCTGTCTGCAGGGGCCATTGAGGCTGTGCAGGATTGGCCGAGCTTACTTGTAGGCAGCGGCCTTGAGCGCGGCGATACGGTCATCCAGCGGCGGGTGGCTGGCGAACAGTTGCTCCATCAGCTTGCGGCTTTTGCCGGTGGTGATGGCGAAGGCGGTCATGGTGTCGGGCATCTGGTCCGGCAGCTCATGTTCCTGCTTGAGGCGAGCCAGGGCGTTGATCATCGAACCGCTGCCCGCGAGACTCGCGCCTGCGGCATCGGCACGGTATTCGCGCCAGCGCGAGAACCAGGCGACGATCATCGAGGCCACCAGGCCCAGCACCAGTTCAAGGACGAAGACCACGGCCATGTAGCCGAAGAAGCCCAGGCCGCCGCTGTTGTCATCTCGCTTCAGGAAGGCATCGATGGCATGCGCGGCAATGCGCGCGAAGAACATCACGAAGGTGTTCACCACGCCCTGGATCAGCGTCAGCGTCACCATGTCGCCGTTGGCCACGTGCCCGATCTCGTGCGCCAGCACGGCGCGCACTTCCTCGGGACGCATGCGATTGAGCAGGCCGGCCGAGACGGCGACCAGCGCATCATTGCGGTTCCAGCCGGTGGCGAAGGCATTGGATTGCTGCGCCGGGAAGATACCGACTTCCGGCATCTTGATGCCTGCGTCGCGCGCCAGTTCACCGACGGTATCCAGCAGCCAGCGCTCGGTATCGTTCTGCGGCTGTTCGATGATCACGGTGCCGGTCGAGGACTTGGCCATCATCTTGGACAGGAACAGCGAGATCACGGAGCCGGCCATGCCGATGATGAAGCAGAAGATCAGCAGCGCCGTGTAGTTGATGCCGTTGGCTTCCATGTAGCCATCGAAGCCCAGCAGGCGCAGCGTGACACTGGCCAGCAGCACCACCGCCAGGTTGGTGATCAGGAAAAGGGCTATCCGCATCATGGGGTCAGGTCTCCAATGCCAATAAATCGGTAGGGCGCAATTATCTGCCCGCGATACTGACAGTGAGATGAATCACTGGCAGTGGCGCGGGCAGAATTTGCGTCGACAGTCTGCAAGGACGCTCTGCAAGGACAGCAAGGTATCACCACTGGAGGCGACCTGCGTAGCCCCTTGATCGCGGGGGCTGGGCCGACGTCAGGCCTTGCGACGTCGCGCCAGGAAGCGGCCGAGGCGTTCGATGGCTTCTTCCAGCTGGTCGGCGTAGGGCAGGGTGACGATGCGCAGGTGATCCGGATTCGGCCAGTTGAAGGCGGTGCCTTGCACCAGCAGCATCTTCTCTTCCAGCAACAGCTCCAGCACCATCTGTTGGTCGTCCTCGAAGGGATACATCTCCGGGTCGAGCCGCGGGAACATGTAGAGCGCGCCCTTGGGCTTCACGCAGCTGACGCCGGGAATCTCGTTGAGTTTCTTCCAGGCCGCGTCACGCTGGGCCAGCAGGCGTCCGCCCGGCAGGACCAGGTCATTGATCGACTGATAGCCGCCGAGCGCCGTCTGGATGGCGTGCTGCGCCGGCACATTGGCACACAGGCGCATGCTGGCCAGCATGTCGAGGCCGGAGATGAAGTCGGCCGCCGGGCGCTTGTCACCGGAGAGAATCATCCAGCCGGAGCGGAAGCCCGCGCAGCGGTAGCTCTTGGACAGGCCGTTCATGGTCACGATCAGCAGATCATCGGCCAGCGCGCCGGTGGAGACGTGCTCGGTATCGTCATAGAGGATCTTGTCGTAGATCTCGTCAGAAAACACCACCAGACCGAATTCGCGCGCGACCTGCAGGATGTCCTTCACCACCGCGGGCGGATAGACCGCGCCGGTCGGGTTGTTCGGGTTGATCAGTACGATGCCCTTGGTGTGGCTGGTCACCTTGGCGCGGATGTCCTCGATGGAGGGCGCCCAGTCCTGCGCCTCGTCACACAGATAGTGCACGGCGCGACCACCGGCCAGGTTGGCCGCAGCAGTCCATAGCGGGTAATCCGGCGCCGGTACCAGCAGCTCGTCGCCATCATCCAGCAGTGCCTGCATGGCCAGCACGATCAGCTCCGAGACGCCGTTGCCGACGTAGATGTCCTCGATCCCGACACCCTGGATATCCTTGCGCTGGCACTCCTGCATGATCGCCTTGCGCGCAGAGTAAAGCCCCTTGGAATCACAATAGCCCTGCGCGGTCGGCAGGTTGCGCATCACGTCCTGCAGAATCTCTTCCGGTGCCTCGAAGCCGAAGGGCGCCGGGTTGCCGATATTGAGCTTGAGAATGCGATGGCCCTCGTCCTCGAGACGCTTGGCGTGTTCGAGAACCGGCCCGCGAATGTCATAGCAGACGTTGTCCAGCTTGTGTGACTTGCGAATTTCGCGGGGCTTTCTTTGCTCGGTATCCATGATGCTTTCCGTAGATCTCCGTCACGTAAGGTGTAGGGGCGAGCGTCCAGCATATCGCGCCGCTGGCCTGCCGCGCCACGGCCAAGGGCCAATAGCGTGGTTAAATTTGTGGTTTGAGATGTTCAGGCAGAAAAAAATCCCGCCAGAGGTTTTCTGGCGGGATTTTCAACTGGCATTCAAGCGTCTCCCGCGGGCGGGAGCCGGACGAGAGTCGCGTTAGCGCCTTGTTCTGGTAGCGTTATTCGCTCTCTTGCTCACGCGTTTCGGCTCCATCTTCCGTCTCGCCACTGGCTTCCGGCACCGGCTCGGCAGGAATGTCCGCCGGCGTTTCCAGCGTCAGACGTCCGAGCTTGCCATCGCGCAGTTCGTGCAGCAGCACCTCGGCACCGCGGTGCAGATCGATGATGCCACCGGCACGCAGGCCACCGCGCTTGCTGGCGATCTCTTCCAGAATCGCGACCCCATTGAAGCCGGACAGCGCCATCAGATCGACCTTGCGTGGGCCATCACTCTCGACTCGCTCGGCGTCAGGGTTGGCGCTGTAGGCCGGCAGTGACTTCAGCTTGTAGCGTGCGGTCAGCTCCGTGGGATAGCGCTTGGCCAGCTCCGCCGCGACGATCACCGCCACATCGGTGTAATCGATGGCGGTGTCACGGATCGCGCCACTGCCGGCCAGACGATAGGCGCTGGCCTGGTCCTCGATCTTCGGCCACATCACTCCGGGGGTATCGATCAGGGCGATGCCACCGTCGATGCGAATCTTCTGCTGGCGCTTGGTGACGGCGGGCTCGTTGCCGGTCTTGGCGATCTTGCGACCCGCCAGACCATTGATCAGCGTCGACTTGCCGACGTTGGGGATGCCCATCACCATCACGCGCGCATCACGATCAGCACGTATATGACCGGCCATCTCGCGGCACAGTCGCGGAATCTGCTTGAGATCACGTGCCTCGAGCGTCGTGATCGCCAGTGCGCGGGTGTTGGGCAGGGCGTCGAAATACTCGACCCATTCACGGGTACGTGCCGGATCAGCCAGATCCGCGCGCGACAGCAGCTTGAGTACCGGCTTGTGGCGGGTCAGCTCGGACAGCACCGGATTGGTGCTGGAGTAGGGGAGACGGGCATCAAGTACTTCTATTACCACGTCGATCTCGGGCAGGGCGTCCTTTATCTGACGGCGTGCCTTGTGCATGTGTCCCGGATACCAGCCCAGCATGTTGCTTTTCTCCTGCCGTCAGGGGTATGACGGTTGTTCTGTCACCTCTGTCCTGCCTCCTTCTTCCCGCATGCCATGAAAGGCGCTCATCCATCAGGGGTGGCGCTGCATGGCATGCGGGTGAGGAGGGGACGCGTATGGCGACGCATTCTATCAGAGGCGGCCTGGCCATGGAGGCGCGCTATCCGGTCATCACTGCCCAGCGCCTCTATCGACTCTCCATGCCCCGGGCGTCAGGCGCGTATCGGCTTGAAGCGCAACGCGACGGAGTTGATGCAGTAGCGCTGACCGGTGTCAGTTGGGCCATCCGGAAAGACGTGCCCCAGATGGGATTCGCAGCGGCGACAGCGCACTTCCACGCGACGCATGCCATGGCTGGTATCGAAGTGCTCCTCGACAGCGGCATCGGCATAGGGGCGGTCGAAGCTTGGCCAGCCACAGCCGGAATCGAACTTGGTGTCGTTGTCGAACAGCTTGGCGTCACAGGCGATGCAATGATAGGTGCCCGGCGTCGGGCTGACTTCGTGATCGCCGGTGAAGGGGCGCTCGGTCCCTGCCTCGCGCGTCACCCGGTATTGTTCCGGCGTCAGTCGCTTGCGCCACTCCTCTTCACTGCGAATCAACTTGTCCTGAGTCTGCGGGTCTTGTTCGCTCATGGTCTTTTCTCTCTATCTATGCGTTTCTCGAATGCGTGCTCGTGCGAACCTGCAAGCAAGTTCTCCTGCGCGGCAATTCGAAAAGAGTGGCTGCCGGTCTTCACGCGAAACCCGGTACATACCCCCAGAATGCGGGCGTCAGGGCGTGACCACAAGCATGTGGTGGGTGAACTTGGCCAACGCCGGAAAAATCCTGTTGAAGCAGGGGGTTGACGAAGGGGAAGGGGCTTTGTAATATACGCGCCACCTCGACGAGGCAAGAACGTTACGTCCCATTCGTCTAGTGGTCCAGGACACCGCCCTTTCACGGCGGTAACAGGGGTTCGAACCCCCTATGGGACGCCACTTTCTTGCAGCGTAGAGACCGGAGTGCGGGAATAGCTCAGTGGTAGAGCACAACCTTGCCAAGGTTGGGGTCGCGAGTTCGAATCTCGTTTCCCGCTCCAGTGTGTCCCATTCGTCTAGTGGTCCAGGACACCGCCCTTTCACGGCGGTAACAGGGGTTCGAACCCCCTATGGGACGCCATCTTCGGTCTTGTGTGGTCGCATGATCTGCTTGTGTTGCGGGAATAGCTCAGTGGTAGAGCACAACCTTGCCAAGGTTGGGGTCGCGAGTTCGAATCTCGTTTCCCGCTCCAGTACGTCCCATTCGTCTAGTGGTCTAGGACACCGCCCTTTCACGGCGGTAACAGGGGTTCGAACCCCCTATGGGACGCCATGCAGAGCATGACGGTGTGGCAAGCCAGCAGTAAGACAGATGTCGTGGGCGCAGGTTCATGACACCCGGTGCGGGAATAGCTCAGTGGTAGAGCACAACCTTGCCAAGGTTGGGGTCGCGAGTTCGAATCTCGTTTCCCGCTCCATTTAGATTAAGCATGACTTTTTCTAACGTGTGTCCCATTCGTCTAGTGGTCCAGGACACCGCCCTTTCACGGCGGTAACAGGGGTTCGAACCCCCTATGGGACGCCATTCTGTTTTACGCCGAAGTTTTGTGTTTCGACAGGCGGGAATAGCTCAGTGGTAGAGCACAACCTTGCCAAGGTTGGGGTCGCGAGTTCGAATCTCGTTTCCCGCTCCAGTCGAATGTGACGTTGCAAGCAAAAGCATGACATAGCTGTACACCATCGCCTGACAGACACGATCATCGTGTTACGTCACTGGCGATTTTTTTGTGCCTGAAATTCCTCTTCATCCTGTTCTGCGCCGCTCTCTGATGCTGCCCCTGGCGTGATTTTTCCCTCTGCTTGTTTCCCGTGGCGCACTAATGCCTTTCTGCCCTGTGTCTGATGTGGCAGCGCCGAATGCGTTACCATGCGCATCCAATATCTTGCATCTGATTTTCATGTTAGCGGACTGCGAAACGGTGTCATCACTGTTGCGCAATTGTTCTCAGATGCGTCTTTTCTGCTGTGCTGGCTGACAGCGTCAATCGATTACAGGTGTCCGATGTCACGACCTGCCTTGTCTATCCGTGGCCTGACCAAGGTCTACGGCAACGGTTTTGAGGCGCTCAAGGGGATTGATCTTGACGTCCCCGAGGGCGATTTCTTCGCGCTGCTGGGCCCCAATGGGGCCGGCAAGTCCACGACCCTCGGCGTGGTGAGTTCGCTGGTGCAGAAGACCGCAGGCAAGGTCGAGATCTCAGGAATCGATATCGACAAGGACTTCTCGAAGGCCAAGTATCACCTTGGTGTGGTGCCGCAGGAGTTCAACTTCAATCAGTTCGAGAAGGTGCAGGACATCGTGATGACCCAGGCGGGTTATTACGGCATGCCGATGAAGGAAGCGCGCCCGCGTGCCGAGCGCCTGCTCAGGGATCTCGGGCTGTGGGACAAGCGCGACACCCCGTCACGCATGCTGTCCGGTGGCATGAAGCGCCGCCTGATGATTGCCCGCGCGCTGATCCACAAGCCGCGCCTGCTGATTCTCGATGAGCCGACTGCTGGCGTGGATATCGAATTGCGCCGCTCGATGTGGGAGTTCATGCGCCGCATCAATCGGGAGGAGGGCACCACCATCATCCTCACCACGCATTACCTGGAAGAGGCAGAGAGCCTGTGCCGCAATATCGCCATCATCAATCACGGCGAGATCGTGCATAACACCAGCATGCGTGAGCTGCTCAAGGAGCTGGATGCGGAAACCTTCCTGCTCGACATTCGTGAGCCGCTGATCAAGGCGCCGGTGATTGCCGGGTTCGAGGTCTCCTTGAGTGACCCTCAGCAGCTGGCGCTCGCCGTGCGCAAGGGCCAGTCGATCAATACCGCCTTCGCGGCGCTGGATCGCGCCGGGATCACCGTGGTGTCGATGCGCAATCGTGCCAATCGCCTCGAGGAGCTGTTCGTCGACCTGGTCGAGCGCTCCAACGCCGAAAGCGGTATCGCCTCCAATGTCGCCAAGGAGATCACGCAGTGAACCCCCGTCAGCTATGGGTGGCTCTGGTCACCATCGTCGTCAAGGAAGTCCGTCGTTTCACGCGCATCTGGCCGCAGACGCTGCTGCCGCCTTCCATCACCATGACGCTCTATTTCGTCATCTTCGGCAATCTCATCGGCTCGCGCATCGGCACCATGGATGGCATCAGCTACATGGATTACATCGTGCCGGGGCTGATCATGATGTCGGTGATCACCAACTCGTATTCCAACGTGGCCTCGTCATTCTTCTCCAACAAGTTCCAGCGCAGCATCGAGGAGCTGATGGTCTCGCCGCTGCCATCGTGGATCATCCTGCTCGGCTACATCATCGGTGGCGCCGTGCGCGGGCTGGGGGTCGGCATCATCGTGACCGCCGTGGCCTTCCTGTTCACGGATCTCGACATCCATCACCCCTTCCTGACCATCATGGTCGTGGTGCTGACGGCGCTGCTGTTCTCCATCGGTGGCTTCATCAATGCGCTGTTCGCCCGCAAGTTCGATGACATCTCGATCATTCCGACCTTCGTGCTCACGCCGCTGACCTACCTGGGGGGCGTCTTCTATTCCATCCACATGCTGCCGGAATTCTGGCAGACGGTGTCGCTGGCCAACCCGATCCTCTACATGGTCAACACCTTCCGCTACGGCATTCTGGGGGTCTCGGACATCAGTGTCGGCCCGGCGATGGCGGCCATCGTGGCCTTCATCATCGGCCTGTTCGCCTTCGCGCTGTGGTTGCTTGAGCGTGGCAAGGGCATCCGCAGCTGAAGATGTCGCCCAGACGATGATGGTAAGATGCGCACTAACGCGCCAGTGCATGCAACGCCGGCTTCTGCCGGCGTTCTGCTGTCTGCGCCCCTGATATCGATGCGTTATTGGCCTATTTCACTGGAGTGCTGTCATGGCTCACCCCACTGCCGTCAACGTGCCCGACGAGGCGCGCCCCGAGACCCTCAAGGATGCCCCGCTCGGGCGAGAGTCCGCCTATCCCGAGCACTACGATGCCAGCCTGCTGTTTCCCATCGCGCGGGCAGCCAATCGTGGTCCCATCGGTATCGATGATGCGGCGTTGCCGTTCGTCGGTGAGGATGAATGGCACGCCTTTGAGGTCTCCTGGCTGGATGAGGCCGGCAAGCCGTGGGTGCGCGTGGCACGCTTCCGCCTGCCGGCAGCCTCGCCGAACCTGATCGAATCCAAGTCCTGGAAGCTCTATCTCAACAGTCTCAATCAGAGCCGTTTCCCCGATCAGGCGGCGGTGCAGGCAACGCTGGAGCGTGACCTCGCCGCCGCGGCCGGTGCGCCGGTCGAGGTGCGTCTGCTGGCGCTGGACGATAGCGAGCTGGACGTCGGGCGCCTGCCGGGAGAGTGTCTCGATGACTTGCCGATCAGCGTCGAGCAATATACGCCGTCACCGGAGCTGCTCAGCGCCGATGCCGCCGACATCGTCAGCGAAGACCTGCACAGCCACCTGCTCAAATCCAACTGCCCGGTCACCGGCCAGCCGGACTGGGGCAGCGTGTGGATTCGCTACCGGGGGCCGCGTATCGATCGCGAGCGCCTGCTGGCCTATCTGATCAGCTATCGCCAGCATCAGGACTTCCACGAGCACTGTGTCGAGCATCTGTTCGTTGATCTGATGGCACGCGTGAAGCCAGAGTCTTTGCTGGTGATGGCGCGCTATGTACGTCGTGGTGGCCTGGACATCAGCCCGTGGCGTGCCACGGAAGATCTTGAGTCAGAGGCCCGCGCCAGCCTGCCGCTGCGCCTTTCTCGCCAGTAACCGCTTCGGAAGGCATGTTTCCGACAGGCTCGCTCAACTCGCCGATCCCTGGGCCCGATTGTCTTGTCAATCAGGCAGATAGCAGTGAGTGATGAGACGGCGTGCTGCCGACATGCTAGTGTGAGAATCATTCTTATCTGAAGTCTGCGACAGGAGAGACGATGGACGCGCTGACGTTACTGCATGAACGCAATTCCATGGGCAAGTTGATGGCGCCGGCCCCGAATGAGGAGCAGATGGAGGCCATCTACCAGGCCGCCCTGCGCGCGCCGGACCACGCCGAGCTGACGCCCTGGCGCTTCATCGAATTCACGGGCAGCGGGCTTGAGCGCCTGGGTGAACTGTTCGCCCAGGCCGAGCGCAACAAGTCGCTGGCGGGTGACGAGACCGCCCAGGCAGCGGCCAGCAAGAAGCCGCTGCGTGCGCCGATGGTGATCGCGGTGATCGCCAGGGTCACGCCGGACCACCCCAAGGTGCCGCGTGTCGAGCAGGTGGTCAGCGCTGGCTGTGCCGCCCACGCCATGCTGTATGCCGCTCAGGCCCAGGGGCTCGGTGGCATGTGGCGCACCGGCGGCTACGCCTTTGACCCCATCGTGCACGCAGGGCTGGGCATGGGTGAGCAGGATGAGCTGGTCGGCTTCCTTTATCTCGGCACTCCGGGCGGACGCCTCAAGCCATTGCCGAACCGCAAAAGTGCCGACTTCGTCGAACGCTGGCAGTGAGGCGCTGAATGAACGAGCAGTTGCGCTCGAGTGGTGAGGCCTGGCCACCGTTGCCCCTGCCGCGTGACGGGCAGGGGCGGTCGGGCACTCTCGCGGCGCCGGTCAGTGATGATCTTTCACGGTTCCGTGATTGGCTGAGTCAGGCGATCCCGCTGGCCGCTCATCTGGGGCTTGTCGGGATGCAGTGGTCAGAGCCCGAGCGTGCGACGGGGCAGCTGAGCTGGCACCTGCATCTGCCGCCCAATCTCAACGACAAGGGCACGGCGTTTGGCGGCGCCATGAGTCTCGAGGCGACCCTGTGTGGCTGGAGCTGGCTGACGCTCTGGCTGCGTGCCCGCGGTATCCAGCGCGATATCGTGGTGTCGCAGGCCAGTCAGCGGTTTCTGGCTCCGGTCAGTGGCGACTATCACATCCTCTGCGCGCCGGATGACATGGCAGCGCTGGACGAGGTAGGCGAGCGCCTGGCAGCAGGGCGGCGAGCGCGACTGTCGCTGACCCAGCAGCTGTGGTGTCAGGTCGAAGGGCAGTCCGCTCCGCGACTGTGTTTCGAGGCCCGTGGCGATTACGTGGTGCTGGGGCCGTGACGACGAGTGCGGCCTCGGCCCAGTGCGCAGGTTGAGAGCGCTGACGCTATCTATCTGAAAGTTTTTGGAAAAAAGGCTTGCGCCACTCGAAGGTTATCGATAATATACGCCGCGTTCTCAAGGGAAACACGACGCAGTCGGGTGACCGATGAGAGCACTGATCTGGAGGGGTGTCCGAGTGGTCGAAGGAGCACGCCTGGAAAGTGTGTAAGTCGAAAGGCTTCGAGGGTTCGAATCCCTCCTCCTCCACCAGATTCAGAAAAGCCCGCATCTCACGATGCGGGCTTTTCGCGTTTCTGAGGGATGGTCTGTCGCTTGCCTCTCATTCAGCGGCGTCTGAGCCGCTTGTCTTCCTTTAATCCGCTCTCATCTATTCCGCTCTCATCGCGCGCGCCAGCATGTCCGCCATGGGTTTGCCGATATAGCTGGCAAAGCTGCGCTCGCCAGTACGGATCATCACTTCCGCCGGCATGCCGGAAAGCAGACGCATGCTGTCCGTCATGTCGCCTTTGCCGGCTTCGGTGACACGAATCCGTGCCTTGTAGTAGCGCGCTCGGGTCGCTTCATCCTCGAAGCTGTTGGCGCTCAGGTGGGTCACCTCACCATCGATGATGTTGGACAGGCGCTGGTTGAACGCGCTGAAGCGGATTTCCGCCGGCTGACCAAGGTAGAGGTGGTCGATGTCGTGGTCCGGGACCCTTGCCTCGACGATGAAACCATCGCCGGCGGGCACGATATCGAGCAGGGGGTCGCCGCTGCGTATCACCGCCCCCAGCGTATGCACCTTGAGCCCGACCACGGTGCCGGCAACCGGGGCGATGACCTTGGTGCGCCTCAGATTGTCATTGAGCGCGACCAGCCGCTCTTCCGCATCGGTGACTTCGGCCTGCACCTGACGCAGGGACTCGCCGATCTGCTGCTGGAATTCCTGCAGGCGAATCTGTTTCTGCAGCTCGTTCTCGCTGATCTGCGAGCGCAGGCGCGCGACCTCGGCAAACTGGCCCGCGTTGTCGCTCTGGTATTCGAGGCTCTCGCGCTCCATTTCCCGCAGACGCTGATTGTTGATCAACCCGTTGCGAAACAGCTTGCGATGGTTGGCAACGTCATCATTGAGTGAGTTGATGCGTCGTCGCGTGATGGCCTGGGTATTCTCGAGGCCTGAAATCTGCTCGTTCATCTGCACGATCTGCTCATCCAGCGCCGCCATGGCACCGTTCAAGGATTGGCGGCGGACCTCGAACAGACGCTGCTGGACTTCGAGGACTTCCTGCACCCGCGGATTGGTCGAACTGACCAGCGAATCGGGGAAGTCCAGGCTGTCGGCATTGCTGTATTCCGCCAGCAGACGAATCTCACTGGCTCTGGAGATCAGATATTCGGCTTCGACGATCTTCTGCTGCGAGCGTGCCTGGGTATCGTCGAAAACGATCAGCACATCACCGGCCTCGACATGATCGCCATCCTCGACCTCGATCGATTCGACGATACCGCCCTCGAGGTGCTGAACCGTCTTGGTGAAGCTTTCCACCGATACGGAGCCCGGTGCGACGACGGAAATGGCCAGGTTCGCCATTACCGACCAGCTGCCGAATCCGCCCACCGCGACCAGCAGCACGGCCAGACCGAGGCGTCGATAGCCATGATCGCGCAGCGGCACGTCACTCTCGGCACTGGTATTGCCGGATGTGGAGTGGGTCATGAGGCGCTCTCCTCGCCGCCTTCATGGCGGCCTCTGGCACTGGGCTTGAGCTTGGTGACGCGCTGGACGCCTGTCGATCGGGCCTGATGCCCGTTGCCTGCCACGGCACGCGCAACGGAGGGCTCACGCGTCGGCGCGGACAGTGACACCACCTGGCCGTCATTGAGTACGAGAATGCGATCGACCTGCTGCAGCAGGCGCTGGCGGTGAGTGATGATCAATGCCGTGGTGCCTTCGCGACGCAGACGCATCAGGCATTCGGCCAGTGCCTGTTCACCGCTGGCATCCAGATTGGCGTCAGGTTCATCGAGTACCACCAGCACCGGTTTGCCGTAGAGGGCTCGGGCCAGGCCGATTCGTTGGCGCTGACCCGCGGAGAGGGCGGCGCCGCCATGCGACAGCCAGGTGTCATAGCCCTGGGGGAGTCGCAGGATCATCTCGTGCACCCCGGCGCTCTGTGCGGCTTGCACCACGAGTTGCGCATCGACTTCCTGGAAGCGAGCGATGTTCTCGGCAATGGAGCCATCGAACAACTCGATGTCCTGGGGCAGATAGCCGAGGTGAGGCCCAAGCGCGGTTCTCTTCCACTGGGAGATGTCCGCGCCATCGAGTCGCACGCAACCCAGCTGCACCGGCCACAGTCCCAGCACCACTCGCGCGAGAGACGACTTGCCTGAAGCGCTGGGGCCCACCACGGCAATGTGCTCGCCCTTGGCGAGTGTCAGGTTGATGTCCTTGAGGGTCGGCAGGCGCTCGCCTGGCGGGGCGGCGTTGACCGCCTCGAGCTTCAATCGGCCCTTGGGGATCGGTAGCGGCATGGTAGGCGCCTCGGCTGGCACGGCCTCAAGCAACTCCTCCAGACGGGCGCGTGCGGTTCTGGCACCGCTGAAGCCTTTCCAGCCATTGATCATCTGATCGATCGGCGCCAGCGCACGTCCCATCAGAATCGAGCCGGCAATCATCATGCCCGGTGTCAGGTCACCGGCCAGCACCAGATAGGCGCCCAGCCCGAGAATCAACGACTGGAACATCAGGCGCAGGATCTTGGAGGTGTTGGTCAAGAGACCTGCGCGGTCGCTGGCTTTGGACTGCAATGCCAGATATTCCCGATGGCGTGCCGCCCAGCGCCCCTGAATGCCGGGCAGCATGCCCATGGCGTGCAGCACTTCGGCGTTGCGCAGATTGCTGTTGGCAAGATCCTGGGACAGGACGTGCTGTCCGTTGGCATCGGCCAGCAGCTGTCTGGTCGTCTTCTCATTGATCAAGGCGATGATGGCCAGCACGAGACCCGCGCCCAGGGCAAACAGGCCAAACCACGGGTGAAACAGTGCCAGTACGGCGATATATACCGGCACCCAGGGGGCATCGAAAAACGCGAACAGGCCATTGCCGGACAGGAATTGGCGCAGGGTAGTGAGGTCATTCAGCGGTTGCGCGGATGGCTTGCCCGGGGTGGTCAACGAGCGCTTGAACATGGCGCCATAGAGCCGAGGGCTGAGCAGTACATCCAGACGATTGCCGACCCGCACAAGGATTCTGGAACGCACCAGCTCCAGCGCGCCCATCACCATGAACAGGAACACGACCACCAGAGTCAGCATCAGCAGCGTTTCCTGGCTGCGTGTCGTGATGACGCGATCATAGACCTGCAGCATGTAGAGCGGAGGCACCAGCATCAGCAGGTTGATGAAAAGACTGAAGAGACCGACGTAGACGAAGCTTCGCCGGCAATGGTCCAGGACCTTTTGCAGGTCATTGCCTTCCTGAGGGGTGGCCATGATCTCGTTCCCTAGCGTCATTGTTGTTCTTTTTATCCAGTTCACCGTTGTCGACGGCTGCTCTGCGCCTGGATCTTTTCATGATGAGCTGTCTAGCGATGGAATGAACCGCATTGCCCAGCAAGTCATATTGACTATCTGTTTATTAGATTTTTGTGTTTTATTTTTTAGATATCCTATTGAAATATTACGTCTGAAGAGGTGACTGGCAAGTGAATATTTCGATGATCATGAAAAAATTTCCAGGGTTTTATATTGTTGGTTTTTGCTGTTCATTTTGCTCATCTCTTAACCTATAAATCCACCTGATTCGCACCTTTATAAAAGTATGTGACCTCTAGCTTTTTGATGGATCAAATCTTTTGGTGCTCGGTATTGTTTTTCTCCTAATCTGGCGCATGACAAGGGCTCAAAGAAATCATTTTTTATTATTTTAGATTGCTATGATGTTGTTTTTATTGGTCTTGTTTTATTTCTCTGGATCTTTGCATATTGCCATTCCAAGTGAGGTGTCAAAAACCTCTTGTCTTGCCATAGGCCACGTCTAGACTCGTTTTTGACGGGTTGAAGGGGATTTGCCGGTCATTTTCGCAAGCATCGGGATAGCGTTGGAGTTTAGACAACACGGGAGTTCAGCTCCGGTGTGGGGAAGTCATGTCATGAGGTTTCAAGATGGCGTAGCGGATTCGCCACGATAATAATATTCAGGGGGTAAGGAAAATGTATTCCATGTCATTCGTATCCAGCCGTCATGATCTCAGCAAAGGACGTCTCCGCAACGGCGACCGTCTGGAAGAAAACGCTTTCCAGAGTCACGATATCAATGTCACGCCGTTTCCCTCGACGTGGGGAGATTCGATCATGGCAGTGCGAATGACCCTGGAAGATGCCCAGAATCGATTGTCGGTATTTGAGCGTTTCGAGCGTCCCTTTGTCTTTGATCATCTGCCTGCCCCCATGTCCGGCAAGCTCAAGATGATGATCGAAGCATTGGATGACGCGGGCGAGGTACTGCCCGGGTCTGGTGAGCAGTTCGGCTTCGAGATCGAAGCCCCCGATGTCGTCGTCGAGGAGGCGAGTGAGCTGGGCGGCACGCCACAAGCTGACCCGGAAGATGCGCCTCCGGCTGACCCCGGTGAGGCCCTGGCCCTCCAGAGCGAGGATGTCATCGGCGAGCCCATCGCTCAGGAAGACCCGCTTGCCCAGGCGCTGCTGGCCAGTGATGACGAACCTGCCGCAGGCGCCGAGCCTGCGCTTCTGGCCGAGCCCGCGCCTCTGGCAACGGCGGCGCTCATCGCGCCGGAAAGCTTTGCTACCCTGCGCATCGAGGCGGAAGACCTCACGGACTCGGATGGTGATGGCAATCTTGCCTCCCTGAGTGGCACCGGTATCGAGGTGGTGTCGGGAGCGCAGAGCCCCCTCAATACCGAGAATGCCTCAGGCAGTGCCTATGTGGACTTCGCCGCCGCGACCGGCGAGACGCTGACCTTCAGCTTCAGCGTTGCCGAGGCCGGCGAGTATGAACTCGCGCTGGGGTATGCGCTTAGCCAGAATGGCGACGGGTCTGATCGCAACCGTCCTCTGCGCCTGGACGTCAACGGTGAGCTTCAGGATCGAATGTTTGACCTGCCGAGCACGACCCTGACCGGCGACGCCACTGATTTCAGTGAGTTTGGTGAGCGTACCATTCGCGTTCAGCTGCAGGCAGGCGAGAACACGGTGTCGTTTACCTCCAACGGTGCCAGTGGCCCTAACGTCGATTATCTGGAAGTGCGTGCGCCAGACCCGGACGTCTACGTCATCCAGGGCGAGGATCTCGATATCGGCCCGACGTCTGACGTCGCAGATGCTGGCACCAATCGCGTGGTGACGGTCGACAACATCGCCAGCTTCACCGATGGCGGGGAAACCTTCCGGGTCGGGGCCGAAGGGGCCAGCTATCTCGACTGGGCATCTGGCAATGCCGAGGCCTACGGAGAATTTACCCTTGAAGTGGCTACCGCCGGCACGTACAGCGTTACCGTGACCTATGCGTCCAGCTCCCCGCGCCCCATTGGTCTCTTTCTGGTCGATGACGACACGCCAAGTCAGGTCGGCACCTTCCAGTTCGCAGCGGTAGAGGCGCCGGACTACTACCCCGATGATGTCGATGATGTGCCCGCGGGCAACCAGCCAGGCAATGGCGGGCCTTCCGCGTGGGAGGGCTGGAGCACCGAGACGCTGGAAATCACGCTTGCCGCCGGCAGCAATACCCTGCGTCTGGGCGGCGCGACCAATGGCCCGAATATCGACAAGATCGAGGTGGCGCTACTGGAAGCTGACGAGGTAGATCCTGTCGATCCGGTGATTGCGCCAGTGGTGGTGCAAGCCGAGGACGCCGCATTGGGCGCCGACAACGGGGCCGCCACCTTGGTGCGTGACGCCGCGAACCCCGAGGCCGGTGGCTTTGTCGGACTGCGCCCGGACTTTTCCGGCACCGGTTACGTGGATTTCGGCAGTGCGCCGGGTGACAGCCTGACCTTCACCGTCAATGTGACCGAGGCGGGTGACTACGACCTCAACTTCCGCTACGCCAGCAATGGTGCGCGTCCGCTGGATCTGTCGATCAACGCAGGCGAGCCCACCGCGCTTGCCTTTGTCGCGACGGACCCCAACGCCACCAACGTCGACCCTGAAGGCTTCGATGTCTGGGAGTACCAGACCCTGACGACGCGACTGGAAGCCGGCGACAACGCCATTACCCTGGCGATTCCGCAAGGGCGCAACAATGGCCCCAATGTCGATCGCCTGGAAGTCACCACCGCGGGCACGGGGCCGGTAGGGGACGTCGTGGCGGATGACGATGCCTCTGTGCTGGCCTTTTCCGCGGTGGAGCCCCTGCTCAATGGCGCGACCGTCGGCGAAGCCGGCTTCAGCGTCACCGGGCTTGATGCCGACATCACCTTCGTCGGCGTGACCTTCGATGAGGGCGTCACGGTCCAGGAGGTGGTGCCGACGTCGGAAGGCAGCTTCACGCTGGATCTGTCAGGTTTCGCCGATGGAGACCTGTCGGTCACGCTGATTGCCATGGATGCCTGGGGCAACCGTGCCGAACAGAGCGTGGCACTGACGCTGGATACCACTGCCGATGAGGGGGGCGACCTGGCCCTTGCGGGCCCGGAAGAGGCCATCGAATCGGCCGACAGTGCCAGTGTGGTGTTCAGTGTCGTGGGAATCGATGCTGGCTCGACTCTCGAGATCAGCTTCGACGGCGGCGTGACCCGTCAGTCGGTCGTCAGCGATGGGGATACCCTGACGGTCGATCTCTCGGCGCAGGCCCCGGGCGATATCACCGTGACCTTGATCGTGACGGATGCTGCGGGCAACGAGGCGAGTGCCACGGATACGGTAACGCTGGCCGCTGCTGGTGCCGAGAGCCTCGCCATCAGCTTCGATGACGCTACCCTCAGCGCCTACAACGCCACCCAGGACAACCCGTCCGTCGGCACGGGGGCGGTGGTGGAAGACGACGGCGGCACCCTGACGCTGACCGATAACGTCTGGAAACGGGCGGCTCTGCCTAGTGACTACACGATCACTGATGCCACCCTCCTGACGGTGGACGTGGCCATCTCCGGCTCGCCGGTGCCCGAGATCGTCGCTATCGGCTTCGATGCGGACTCCAACCCCTTCAATGGCGGCAACAGCGTCTACCAGCTTGGCGGTACCCAGACCCAGGGCGGCTTCGTCGATCTGCGAGGCCAGGGGGTCGACAACGGTGATGGCACCTTGCGCTTCATCATCGACCTGTCAGCGCATGAGGGCACCACCCTCGAGTCTCTCGTCTTCGTCAATGACGACGATGCGGGTGCCAAGGGCAGCACGAGCTTCAGCGCCGTCAGCCTGTCGGAAGCCGACACCGGCGACACCAACAGCGCACCGCGCGTGGTGGGCGGTGGCATCGCCGACCTGAGTCTCGACGAAGGCGCGAATCTTGAAGTCGATCTGCCCTTCGTCGATGACGATGGCGACGACCTCACCTACAGCTTCCTGGTCACCGATGGCGATGGTCAACCCGTCAGCGCTCCGGGGCTGAGTGTCAGCGACAATGTGCTGTCCGGAAGCCTCGACGGACTAGCGCCGGGCAGTTACACCGTGACGGTGACCGCCGATGATGGCACCACCAGCACTGACACCGACTTTGCCCTGACGCTCGAGAACGTCAACGACGCGCCGATGGCCGAGACCGTCGCCCTCGAACCGTACTTCGGAGAAGTGGGCGAAGACTTCCTCCAGATTCCGCTGTCGGACTTCGCGGCGCTGTTCTCCGATGCCGATGGCGATAGCCTGATATTGACGGCCGAGGACCTGCCGGCCGGGCTCGAGGTGGTCGATGGCATCATCCAGGGCACGCCCAGCCAGGGCGGTACCTTCGATGTCATCGTGCGGGCCACCGACCCGGGCGGCCTGTCAGCGACCCAGACGCTCAGCTTCATCATCGAAGGCATCCAGGTCGGCGATAGCATCACGATCGAGGCGGAAGACTTCACGGATCTCGACGCCAGCAATCTGATCGTCACCGGCAGCGCGTCCGCCTCCAATGAACAGCTGATTCGCCTGACTAGCAATGCGCCGGCCACGATTGGCACCGACCTTGCGGCGGGCGGCGTGGAGCCCGGCTGGTACATCGCGCGGCTTTACGTGTTCGATGAGACCGATGGTGAAGGCACCTTGACCCTGACCATCGGTGACACCGTGCTTGAAGCGCGCAACACGACAACCGACAGCCTGAGTGCTGACGTGGTGTTGAATGACGACTTCGGCACCTTCGTCGGCAGTGGCGCGCGCGGCAACGCAGGCCAGAGCGGTAACCGCAAGGAAATCGTCTTCGAGACACCCTTCGAGGTGACCGCCGGTGATCTGGCGAGTCTCGAGCTGATGGGGGCCGATGGCGAATTGATGCGAATCGATTCGCTGGTCTTCGAACGTATCGATGAGCCGGTCAATGGCGCGCCGACCCTTGAAGGGCTGGAAGAGAGCTTGAGTGTCGACGAGAACGGCACTGCCGTGGCCAGCCTGATACTGGATGACCCGGACGGTGACGACCTGACCGTGACGCTGTCCGGTGCCGATGCGGCGCTGTTCCGCTATGACGAGGTGAGCCAGGGCATCGCCTTCATCACTCCGCCGGACGCGGAGCTTGCCGCCGACAGCGATGAAGACGGCGTCTACGAGTTGACCGTGACGGTCTCCGATGGCGAGGACAGCGTGTCACAGGACACTCTGATCACCGTGGCCGATCTCAACGAGAGCATCGCCATCACCCAGACCGAGTTTGCGGTAGACGAGAATCTGACCGAGATAGGCGCGATTCCCCTCGTCGATGAGGATGGAGTGGCCCTTGGCCTCGACGCCCCGGTATTCGCCATCACCGGCGGGGTCGATGCTCCGCTGTTCAGCATCGACCCGAGCACCGGCGTGCTGAGCTTCACCAGCCCCCGCGATTTCGAGCTGGCGGTCGATGATGACGAGGACGGTGTCTATGAAGTCGAAGTCAGCGTCACAGATGGCGAGCTTTCCACCACCGAGCAGCTCTCGGTCACCGTCAATGACGTCGACGAGGCGCCTTTCTCGGCCCTGAGTCTGCAGGCCGAGGACGGGGTGGTCGAGAGCTTCGATACCGATGCCAACGCCACCGACACCCAGGTCCGTGATCCGGACAACCCCGAGCCGAATCAGCCCACCGGCCTGCGTCCGGGCTTCAGTGGTACCGGCTATCTGGACTTCGGGGATACCCCGGGAGACAACGTCAGCTGGCAGATCGACGTGGCTCAGGCCGGTCAGTACGACATCAGCGTGCGTTACGCCAGCAACACCGATCGTCCGCTGGATCTGGTGATCAACGGCGGTGACCCGCTCGCCCTGGCCATGATCAGTACCGACCCGGATGGTGCCGGTAGCGAGGAGGGCTTCGACCACTGGCTGTTCGAGACCGTCACCGTCACCCTGGCGGCGGGCAGCAATTCCATCGCCCTGGCGATCCCGGCGGGTGCCAACACCGGCCCCAACATCGATCGCATCGAAGTGACCGCGGCAGGCAGCGGCCCGATCCCGGAGGATGTCAGTGCCGATGAGGATGGAAATCTTGCCATTGTCGCCGCTGACGGGACGCTCGAGGCCAGCCAGCTGGCGGCGGCCGTCTTCAATGTCTCCGGCATCGATGACGACGTGACCAGCGTTGCCATATCCTTCGATGGTGGCGCGACCCGCAATGAGGTGACGCCGGATGTCGATGGCAACATCACCCTGGACCTGAGTGGCCTGCTTGATGATCAGAGTGGCGATCTTGTCGTCTCGCTGTTCGTCATCGACGCCACCGGTAACGAAGCCAGCGCCAGCGAGGTGGTCAGCTTCGAGGACGACGACGTGGCGGTGGCGCCGATCACCCTGCAGGCGGAAGACGCCGATATCGTCGATGTGGGCGGTAGTGCGATAGGCGAGGAGACGCGGGTGGTCGATGCCGACAATCCCGATGACTTCGGCAACCATCGCCCCGATGCGGTGGGTGATGCCTATCTGGACTTCGGCTCCAATCCCGGCGACCAGATCACCTTCAACGTCAACGCGCTGGAGGCCGGTAGCTACACCGCCACCGTGCGCTTCGCCAACGGCGGCAATGCAGCGCGGCCGCTGGATCTGACCGTCAACGGCACTGATCAGGGCCAGCTCGGCTTCGCCAACGCCACCGGGACGGATGCCTGGGATCAGTGGCAGACGCTGGAGGTCGAGGTGATGCTTGCCGAGGGTGCCAATACCTTCACCTTGACCATGCCTGCCGGTGCCACCGGCGGGCCCAATATCGACCAGGTGGTATTCGACTTCAATGAGTCCGACGTCGGCTCCCCGGCGTTCAACTTCGCCATCGAGGGTGAGGCGTTGACCATCGTCGATGTCGATGGCGACACCCAGGTGCGTGATGCCGACAACCCGGAAACCAACACTGCAGCCGGGGCCGACGGTCTGTGGGATGACTTTACCGGCAGCGGCTATCTGGACATGGGGGCCGACGCCGGTGACGCCGCCGAGTTCCAGGTGAGTGTGGATGAGGCGGGTACTTACACTCTGGAAGTGCGCTACACCAACGCCGGCTCCAACGGCGCCGATCGCCCCATGGACATTCTGGTCGACGGTCAGAGCCAGGGCAGTCTGGCCTTTGCCTCCACCGGTACCGACGCGGCCGGCTGGGAGAACTGGACCACCACCACCCTCGAGGTGGAGCTCGCAGCCGGCGACAACACCATTCGCCTTGCCAACCTGGGCAATGCCGGCCCCAACATCGACAGCCTGACGGTGAGTCGTGACGGGGTGGAACCGGACCGTCCGGTGGAGCCGGGCGAGCGCTTCTCGGTCAAGATCAACTTCCAGCCCGAAGGCACCGCGGTGCCGGATGGCTACATCGCCGACAACGGCAAGGCATTCGGCACCCAGTCGGTGACCGTGGACGGCCAGACCTATCAGTACGGCTGGGTCACCGAGGCGTCGATCTACGACGCCGAGCCCGGCACCGAGCCGCTGGATATCAGCGCGCTGACCAGTGTGGCGGTCAATGACCGTACCGATGACATCGCGGGTCTCGATCCGCGCCAGGGCACCTACGCCCACTTTGACCAGCCCAGCGCCAACTATGTGCGCGCCGGATGGGAGATCGAGCTGGAGAATGGCTACTACGAGGTCACCATCTCCATCGGCGACACCAGCGGGCCCTACGACAGCCACAATGTGCTCAATGCAGAGGGCGAGCTGTTCAATGACCCCTTCACCCCGTTCCGTCCTGAGGATTTCCTGGCGGACGGCAACCCGTCCGATGATACCGAGGGCTTCCGCTCGGACCTGGTCACCCGCATCGTTCAGGTCAGCGACGGGCGTCTGACGCTGGATTCCCTGGGACTCGACAGCGAGAACACCGAGATCCAGTACCTCGAGATCCAGGCACTGCCGGACCTGACGCCGGAAGATGACCGCATCGCGGCCGAGGACTACGCCTTCTTCACCGATGCCCGTGCCATCGCCGGGGTTGGCGAGAACGAGCTGGAGGTGGACCTTGATCCGGAGGATGGCGGCATCCCCACCGGGGTCGATCCGACATCCGACATCTTCGTCGGCATCTCGGTGGTGGATGGGCGCGGCGGAGCCCTGCTGGAAAGCCTGGGGGATGGCTCCATCCGGCTGTTCGAGACACTCAGCGGCGAGGAAGTCACTTTCAATGCCAATACCACCGGCGGCTTCGACTCGCTGACCATCTCACCGAGCCAGACGCTCAAGCCCTTCACCAGCTATACCCTGGTGATCGATGGTTTTCAGGACCGTGGCCCCAACGACGATACCGACGCGCCGACGCGCGAATTCCAGAAGTACACCAACACCTTCGTCACCGGCGAGGAGCCGGAGGTGGTCGCGCGCGACGTGGCCTTCAACGACGTGGTGGAACTCAACGGCGCCTCTGACGACGCCTATGGCTTCACCTCGCTGGAGATGAGCTCAGACGGCGCCTTCATGTACGTCGCCACCATCAGCGGCGAGCTGCTGCGTTATGACGTCGATCCCGTCGACGGTTCGCTGTCCAATCGCCAGGAACTTGCCCTGCCCGATGACTACTTCGATCAGCCGGGGGAAGATCAGCAACGCGGCATCATCGGCCTGGTGGTGGACCCAACCGATCCCGACGTGCTGTGGATCACCGACAACTATCCGATTCCGCTATCAGGACGTGACAACGGCGTACCGGACTTCAGCGGCCGGGTGACCAAGATCACCCTGGACGATGGCCCCGATTTCTCGGGAACCGCCGAGGCCTACATCACCGGTCTGCCGCGCTCCAATGGCGACCATGTGACCAATAGTCTGGAGTTCCGTGCGAATCCGGATTACGACGCCGAGACCAATCCCGATGTCCCGAGTCATCTGCTGTATCTGATCCAGGGCTCCAACTCTGCCATGGGCGAGCCCGACAGTGCCTGGGGCAATCGCCCCGAGCGTCTGCTGAACGCGGCGATACTGGAGATAGACCCGACCCGCGATGTTTCCAATGGGCCCTTCGACGTCTCCACCGAACCGCTGCCCGACGATGGCCTGAACCAGCGCTTCGATGATTCCGACGGCCACCCCAAGGATGACCCCATCCCCATGGGCGACGGCGAGTTCCTGGTCTTCGATGATCGCGGCGTCGCCACGGTGCAGGATGAGTCCGGCAACGTGCTCGAGTCCTACTACGACCCCTACGCCAGCGATGCGGTGCTGACGATCTTTGCCACCGGGGCGCGCAATGCCTACGACCTGGTATGGCATTCCAATGGCTTCCTGTACGTGCCGACCAATGGCTCGGCGGCTGGCGGTAACGTGCCAGATGATCCCTCCACACCCGAGGATGAGCGCTACACCAGTGTCGAGAAGCAGGATGACTACCTGTTCCGTGTCGAAGAAGGGGGCTACTACGGACACCCCAATCCGCTGCGTGACGAGTACATTCTCAATGGTGGCAACCCCACCTCTGGCACTGATCCCAACCAGGTCGACAAGTACCCGACAGGTACCGATCCCGAGGGCACCTACGATATCGCCGGGGTCTACTCGCTGGGCGAGAATCGCTCGCCCAATGGCGCGGTGGAATACACCAGTGATGTCTTCGGCGGCAATCTGCAGGGCAACGTGCTGTTCACCGAGTATTCCGGTGGTGACGATGTCCGCTCCATCACCCTGGATGCCAATGGCAACGTGATCGGCGATGACGTGCTGCGTGATCCCGAGGGCAACGTCATCAGCTACGTCGACCCGCTGGACATCATCGAGAACCCGGCCACCGGTCAGCTTTATCTGCTGACCCTGAACCGCGGCAATGGCCAGAGCCAGATCATTCGCCTCGACCCGGCCCCGGGTGGGGTAGTGGACCCGGTGGATCCCGTCGACCCTGTCGATCCGGTTGATCCCGGCGATGATCTGGTCTCGCTGCTGGCCATCCAGGCCGAGGACAGGACGCCTGAGGACGGCACTGCCGTGACGATCGCTACCGGGGCGGAGATCCAGATTCGCGACATCGACAATCCCGAGACCAACCAGCCCGATCTACCCAATGGCCTGCGTCCCGGTGCCTTCGGAGTAGACGGAAATACCGTGGATGACGATGGCGTGCCTGGCGGTTATGCCGACTTCGGCAGTACCAATGATGACTTCATCACCTTCAGCTTCGCGCTGGACCCCGAACAGGCCGGTGACTCGGTGCTGCGTCTGCGCTATGCCAATGGTGGCAACGCTGACCGGCCTCTGGAAGTGTTCGTCAACAACGTGAGCGTCGGGGTGTATGACTTCAGCCCGCCCGAGGGCCTGAGCGGTGATGCAGCCTGGGCCGAGTGGCTGACAGAAGACGTGGCGGCCACGCTGGTCAGCGGCCAGAACACGGTGCGCTTGCAGGCCACCGCTGACACCGGCCCCAATATCGACCAGCTGGAGATCCTGCAGGAAGCGCCGGACACGACTCCGGGCTTCGATGAGTATGAGGCCGAGGGTGCCGCGCTCGATGGGGCGGTGGTGGTGCTGGCCAGTGAGGAGGATCGCAATGCCTCCGGCGATGGCTTCGTCGACTTCGATGGCAGCGGTGACCAGACCATTACCTGGACGATCGATGTTGCCGAGACCGGCAGTTACGACATCGCCTTCCGCTATGCGCTGGCGGCGACCAAGGCTGACCGGCCGCTGGGTCTGAGCATCAATGGTGTCGACCTGGGGCAGGTGAACTTCGAGGGCCAGAGCAACGGGGATGAAAGCGACTGGTTCTTCCAGAATGCCCTGGTCGCGCTGCAGCAAGGCAGCAACACCATCACCCTGACTGCGCCGGGAGCCGTGGGGCCGAACATCGATCTGCTGAGAGTGCCGGATGCGCCGTCTGACACCTTCGTCCCCGTCTATGCCGATGTCTCGGACGGGTCGCGCATCGAGCTGGAGAGCGGTGACAGCGCACGCACCCTCAACGAGCTGACCGCCGACTTCTACTTCAGCGTGGACAGCAGCGGCCTCTATCGGCTCGACCTGGCCGCGAATGCGGGCGCCGATGACGGTCAGGGCCTGGCCCTGACGCTCAATGGGCAGGCCCTGGATACGCTGGCCTATCCGGGAGAGGGGGATGCCGGGGAAGAGGGCACCTATGTCGAGCTTGAGGCGGGCGTGGAGTACAACCTGCGAGCGGTGTCCGCCGCCGATGGTGCCGATGACCTCGACTACCTGGACGTGACGCCGGTGGTCGGCAATGACAATGCCGACATCGCGGTGCAAAGCGGCGATGCCGCCTATTACTCCGATCGCCTGCATTTCAGCTATCTGGAGAACAACAGCGCCTCCAACGCCGACCGCGACTTCAAGGAAAGTGCCACGGTGACGATTTCCAACACCGGAACGGAGTTGCTGGAAATTCTCGAAGCCGATATCGAAGGTCCCTTCGTGCTGCAGGACCCCGCTGCCTTCGACGGCCTGACGCTGGCCGCCGGGGAGTCGCTCGAGGTGACGGTGCTGTTTGACAGTGCGAGCTACGAAGCGCCCACCACCGACGCCGGTGACGGAGTCTTCGAAGGACGCATCCGACTGGTGACCAACGACCAGGACTCGCCGGTGGCCGAGATCCATATGGCGGGCTTCTGGCAGGCACGCGACGAGGGTGGCTGGGAGCCCAACGTCAATGAGGTGTGGGAGGTCTTCGGCCTCGGTAACCGCATCGATGGCTTGCCGACCGCGGGTGGTGGCCAGAACTCGGTGCTCAACGACTTCGATCTGTATCGCCCGATCAATGATGACGAGGTGCTGTCGCGCTACTGGACACTGGCGGATGGGGTTACAGAAGCCAAGATCACCCAGCTGGCGGCCTATCATGGCAACGGCGGCGCGACACTGGGCATCCATAACCCCGGCAACAAGGGGCAGGATGTCATCTTCTCCAATCATGCGGGGGACAATAATCAGACGATCCTGCCGGTACTGGGCAACGGCGAATTCGCCACCGCGACCTTCGGGCTCGATGACATCCCCGCCGAGTGGGCCGGGAGTGGCGTGTTCGGGATTGAAGTGGCCAACCTGTCCACTGATCCGTCACTCAACCCGTCAGGTGGCGGTACGCCGCCAGCCGATGCCGAGGGTATCGAGCGTGGCTATACCGTGCGTATGTTCCGGGCGCTGGATGCAGAGGGCAACGTGATCCCCGATACCTATGTGGGCATCATGGACTACACCGGCATCAACTATGACTACAACGACAACATGTTCCTCATCGAGGGGGTAACGCCGGTCGCTGGCGGTGACCTCACGGTGATCAACAACGATGTGCTGCCGTCCAATGATCGCCTGGTGATGTCGCGCATCGAGAATCCGGTCAACAACCAGGTGGTGCATGACGAGGCCACTATCACCTTGCGCAATGACGGCTTCGAGGACCTGACCATCGACGATGTCGTCGTCAGTGACACGACGCTGTTCGAATTGACCCAGCCGTTCAGTACGCTGACGCTGGCACCGGGGGAATCGGCGGATGTCACGGTGCGTTTCATCGCTGATGACCCCAACGATGGCAGCCTGTATGAGGCCAGCCTGATCATCACCTCAAGCGATTCCGATGAGAGCGAGAAGGTCATCCAGCTTGCAGGCCTGGCCCAGAACCAGTCCGAGAGCGGTCAGGAGCCGACGGTGCAGGAGATCGTCAACGCCTTCGGCTACTCCACCAACGTGGTGCAGGACCAGATGAACCAGGGCGGCCTGGTGGAGGCCAACGGAGACGAGATCCTGTCCCCGTACTTCCAGCGTGCCGATGGTGATGAACCGATCAGGATCACCCAGATCGCCGCCTATCATGGCCAGGGCGACATCGCGCGACTGTTCGTGCATGACGTCGACAGTCGCGAGCTCGAAGAAGTCATCGTGCATGACGAGCAGGATGGCCAGACGCTGTTCCCGCGGGCGCTCGATAGCGGCGATCAGCAGGCAGTGGTGAGTCTGGATCGCGATGATCCTTTCGGCTTCTACGCCGAGATATCCGATCGCCAGGGCTATATCTCCTGGTCCGACCCGGATGCCAACCTCTACGAGGACACCATCGATGCCATCGGCAATCCCGGCAGCAATCTGAATTGGGATGAAAGTGATGGCCACCTGATTCGCGTCTACGTGGCCAAGAATGCCGACGGCAACGTGATTCCGGACACCTATATCGTCATCCAGGACTACGCGGGGGTGAATTACGACTACAACGACAACATCTTCCTGGTCGAGAACGTCACCACCTACGACCCCACCGGCGCGGAAGATGCCGATGGCAATGGGCGTGTGGACCTGTACGACGATGACGACAACGACGGCGTGCCGAACTTCCTCGACACGCCTGATCCGGTCGGACAGAGTGCCTTCAATGACGATCAGACGGCCTGGGCGGTCGGGGCCGATGGCCTGAGCCTGGAGGCACGCCTGTTCGACAACGGCGGCCAGGGCGTGGCCTACAACGACACCACGCCGGCCCATCAGGGCGATGGCTTCCGCTCCGATGAGGCGGTGGATATCTCCAACGGCACTCTGGCCATCGGCTATGTCGCCGACGGAGAGTGGCTTGAATACACCCTGAATGTGGAGACAGCCGGTAGCTATGCGCTGAACTTCTCCGCCTCGGCGGTCTCCGACGGCAAGTCGATCACCGCCGCCTTCGAGCAGGACGGCAGCTTCTATACCGACGCCCAGGCGGTGGCGGTGCCGGACACCGACGCCTTTACCAACTTCACCGATGTGGGGCCCTTGACCTTCGAGCTGGAGGAAGGCGAGCAGGTGCTCAGGCTGACCTTCAACGGCGGACAGCTGGATCTGGCGTCTCTCGACCTGTCGCTGGTGGCACCGGTGGATGACGGTCAGCAGGCGTTCACCGACGATGGCCAGCCCTGGCAGGTAGGCAGCGAGTTCAGCTTGGAAGCGGTGAATTACGATGAGGGTGGCCAGGATGTCGCCTACAACGATTCCAGCGAGGTGCAGCAAGGCAGCAACGTGCGTGGCGAAGGGGTGGATCTGGCCAACGGCGGCACTGCCATCGGCTGGATCCAGGATGGCGAATGGGTGGAATACACCCTCGATGTCGAGCAGGCCGGCACCTATGACATTGCCTTCCTGGCAGCGCGGGGCTCCACCGGTGGCGCGCAGCGCACCGTGACCGCGACCTTTGCCAAGGAGGGCGACACTCCCTATGCCAGCGTCACGCCGGTGGAGGTCGAACCGACCGGTGGCTGGACCAACTATGTGGAAACCGACACTGCCCAGGTGACCCTGGAGGCCGGCGAGCAGGTGCTGCGGCTGACCTTCAACGGCGGCGCCATGGACCTGCAGGGCTTCACGCTGTCACGGGATGGCCAGCAGGCCTTCAATGTCGGCGGCGTTCCCTGGCAGGTGGATGCCGATGAGGGCCTCATCCTCCAAGCGGTCGACTTCGACGAAGGCGAGCAGGGCGAGGCTTACAATGAACTCTCCAGTGCCCAGCTTGGCTCGGGGTATCGCGACACCCCGGTGGACACCGTCGGCGAAGGCGAGGCGATAGGCTGGGTGGAGGATGGTGAGTGGCTTGAGTACACCATCGATGTCGAAGAGGCGGGCTCGCACACGCTGTCGTTCGTCACCTCCGCGCCTGACAATGGGCGCAGCATTACCGCCTCGGTGGAGAAGGATGGCGAGTTCTACGATGAGGACAGTGGCACGCTGCCCAATTCCGGCGCCTGGGGCGTCTACGTCGATGGCCCCTCGCTGACGCTGGACCTGGAGGAGGGGGTGCAGGTGCTACGCATCACCTTCAATGGCGGCTCGCAGGATCTGGCGTCGTTCCAGATCACGCGTGATCCCGACATCGCCCCGGCCAGCGCGCCAAGCAATACCGCGCTGATGAGCCTGGTCGACGAGGGCGATATCGCCCCGGTCTCCAATGATGAGGAAGTGCCGATGAGTGATGATGTGACCCTTCAGGGCGTGCAGGATGACGCCCCGGGGAGTCTGCTCTGAGAGTGTGACGCAGCACGACGGAGCAATCCGCGACACGGGCGCGGGACGGCAACGGTGGCAGAATGAGGCACAAGGCGAGCACTGAGCGCAAGGCGCCTCGCCTGCTGTCACCGTCATCCGTCCCGGCACCCGATGCATGTCACTGCCAGCCTGAGCGTGAGTGAGTGTGAAAGTCAGCACGTCACTCGCGCCCAGGCTGGCAGCGGCGTTTGTGGTTCAGTCATGCACGGCTGTCTGCTGTGGCATCGTCTCTCGCACCGCACACCGCACACCGCACACCGCACACCGCACACCGCACACCGCACACCGCACACCGCACACCGCACACCGCGCTATCGGCGCTCCCTGCCTTGTCTGCCTGTCTGCCGACCGGGCGATGGATACACACGCATACAGCGTCTGTCATCCTGAGCTGTTATCATGCCCGCCTTCAGACTCACCCCATCGCCTGTCTCACCTTCCCCGAACGCATGATCCCGCGTCATGACGACTGTCATGTCGTCAGGGACGTGGTCGGGTGACGTCGGGCCTGCTTCCGGGATATCCGGGGCATAAGATGGCGTGGGGCAAGACCGATTCCGCCTGCAAGAGGACACGAGATGGCTCGTATTGCCATGGCACGCCACATTCTGGTGAAGACCGAGGCCGAGGCGCAGCGTCTCAAGCAGTCACTGGAGCGCGGCCAGCCGTTCGAGAAACTGGCGAAGAAGCACTCCACCTGTCCCTCCGGCAAGCAGGGCGGTGACCTGGGCGAAGTGCGCCCTGGCCAGATGGTCGGCGGCATTGATCGCGCCATCTTCAAGGGCCCGCTCAATACCCTGCAGGGGCCGCTGAAGAGCAAGTTCGGCTATCACCTGCTGGAAGTCTTCTTCCGCGGCTGATGCCTGCCAGGCCTTTGCGGCCCCCGTATTTCCCGGCGCCAGCGTGACGCTTCGTCACCGCCCACCTTTTTCATTTCAAACGGATATTCCCTCGTGATCTCTACCGCCAATCTCACCATGCAGTTCGGTGCCAAGCCGCTGTTTGAAGACGTCTCCGCCAAGTTCGGGCGTGGCAATCGCTACGGCCTGATCGGTGCCAACGGCTGCGGCAAGTCGACCATGATGAAGATTCTCGGTGGCGATCTGGAGCCGTCGGGTGGTCACGTCATGCTCGAGCCCAACATCCGTCTGGGCAAGCTACGTCAGGACCAGTTCGCCTATGAGGAATACACGGTGCTCGACACCGTCATCATGGGCCACGAGCGTCTGGCCGTGGTCAAGGCCGAGCGTGACCGCATCTACTCGCTGCCGGAGATGAGCGAGGAAGACGGCATGAAGGTCGCCGACCTCGAAGTCGAATTCGCCGAGCTTGACGGCTACACCGCCGAAGCGCGTGCCGGTGAGCTGCTGATGGGCCTCGATATCCCCATCGAGCAGCACCTGGGGCCGATGAGTGAAGTCGCGCCGGGCTGGAAGCTGCGCGTGCTGCTGGCGCAGGCGCTGTTTTCCGATCCTGACGTCCTGCTGCTCGATGAGCCGACCAACCACCTGGACATCAACACCATCCGCTGGCTGGAAGGCGTGCTGACCGCGCGGTCCAGCACCATGATCATCATCTCGCACGACCGTCACTTCCTGAACAGTGTCTGCACCCATATGGCGGACCTGGATTACGGTGAGCTGCGTCTGTTCCCGGGCAACTACGACGAGTACATGACCGCCGCCACCCAGGCGCGTGAACAGCTGCAGGCCGACAACGCCAAGAAGAAGGCGCAGATCGCCGAGCTGCAGTCCTTCGTCAGCCGCTTCTCCGCCAACGCCTCCAAGGCCAAGCAGGCGACCTCGCGTGCCAAGCAGATCGACAAGATCCAGCTCAACGAGATCAAGCCGTCCTCACGCGTCAGCCCGTTCATCCGCTTCGAGCAGACCAAGAAGGTCCACAACAACGCGGTGATGATCGACAAGCTCTCCAAGGGCTTCGACGGCAACACCCTGTTCGAGAACTTCAGCTTCACGGTCGCCGCCGGTGAGCGTGTCGCCATCATCGGCCCGAACGGCATCGGCAAGACCACGCTGCTGCGCACCCTGGTCGGCGAGATGCACCCGGACGCCGGTGAAGTGAAGTGGACCGACGCCGCGGACGTCGGCTACTACGCGCAGGACCACGCCCATGACTTCGCCAACGACATGAGCCTTTATGACTGGATGGCGCAGTGGACCGGCGGCGGTGAGCAGGTCGTGCGTGGCACCCTGGGTCGCATGCTGTTCTCCAATGATGACATCCAGAAGTCGGTCAAGGTCATCTCCGGTGGCGAGCAGGGCCGCATGCTGTTCGGCAAGCTGATCCTCAAGCAGCCCAACGTGCTGGTGATGGATGAGCCGACCAACCACCTGGACATGGAATCCATCGAGGCGCTCAACCTCGCGCTGGAAAACTACCCGGGCACCCTGATCTTCGTCAGCCACGACCGTGAATTCGTCGGCTCGCTGGCCACCCGCATCATCGAGCTGAAGGCCGATGGCGTGGTCGACTTCTCCGGCACCTACGATGACTACCTGCGCAGCCAGGGCGTCATCGTCTGAGACGCGCCGTGACTGGCTAGTCTGTCCGGTCTGACAAGACACCCTCATCGTCTCTGACGGTGGGGGTGTCGTGTTTTCATGTCCGGCCGCTGGCTGCGGCAGGCTTCTGGTAGAATGCCGGCCCGCCTGTGTCTGCACAGCCGATTTCCTTTCTTTTCCTCGCTTCACGGAGTGTCCCGCATGGCCACATATGACGTCATCATCATCGGCGCAGGCGCGGCAGGCCTGATGTGTGCCGCCACGGCAGGCTATCAGGGCAAGCGCGTGCTGGTGCTGGACCATGCCAACAAGGCGGGCAAGAAGATCCTGATGTCGGGCGGTGGACGCTGCAACTTCACCAATCTGGATGCCGGCCCCGCCAACTTCTTCTCGCGCAATCCGCACTTCTGCATCTCGGCGCTCAAGCGCTACACGCCGCATCACTTCCTTGAGCTGGTCGAGCGCCATGGGCTGGAGCACGTCGAGAAGAAGCCGGGGCAGCTGTTCTGCGCCGATTCCGCCAAGGACCTGCTGGCGATCCTGATGACGGAGTGTGAGTGGGCCGGGGCGGAGATTCGCCTCAGCACGCGCATCACCTCGCTTGAGCGCGCGGGCGAGGGCATGCGGGTCGAGACCAGCAATGGTACGCATACGGCAGGGCGCGTGGTGGTGGCGACCGGTGGCATGTCGATCCCGACGCTGGGCGCGACAGGCTTCGGCTACGACATCGCGCGCCAGTTCGGGCTCGAGGTCACCGATACCTATGCCGCGCTGGTGCCGTTCACGCTGACCTCGCAGTGGAAGGAGCGCCTGTCGCCGCTGTCCGGGCTGGCCTGTGACGTGAGCGTGACGGCGGGCAAGGGCCATTATCGCGAACCGATGCTGATCACCCACCGCGGGCTTTCCGGCCCGGCGATGCTGCAGGCCTCCAGCTGGTGGACACCGGGACAGCCGTTGAGCATCGATCTGCTGCCAGGTACGGACGCCTATGCGGAGCTGCTGGCCCTGCGTGAGCAACACCCCAAGCGCCAGATCGGCCCCTGGCTGGGCGAACGTCTGCCCAAGCGTCTCGCCCAATCACTGATCGAATGGCAGGACGCCGATGCCGGCCGCATCAGCGAGCGCAGTCTGGCCGAGCTCTCCAATGCACGTCTTGAACAGCTGGCCAAGGCGCTCAATCACTGGCAGCTCAAGCCCGCGGGTACCGAAGGCTGGCGCACCGCCGAGGTCACCATGGGGGGCGTGGTCACCGATGCCATCTCGCAGAAGGACTTCAGTGTGCGCGATCTGCCGCAGCTGGCCTTCATCGGCGAGGTGCTGGATGTCACCGGCGAACTGGGTGGCTACAACTTCCAGTGGGCGTGGTCTTCGGCGGTGGCCTGCGGCCTGAACTGCTGACCAGCACCTAATGCTCATTACGCCATGATATATATTTATATATCATGGCGGCCATTAAGATATTTGCATAAGCCTTCAAGATCAGGAAAGAGGGTATAGCTGTTTACGCCATGCCTGTCTAGAGCTTTGAGCATCTTTGATTTATTTTCATTTGGTATGGTGATCTCTATTACTGATTGTTTTATATCCTTGTTTTTTTCAAGTGCTACAAATGATTTTGTTTTTTTTGAATATTTGTGTGAAGTAAACCATCCATGTTGAGCAACAATGCGAGGATTGTTTAGCGTGGGGCGGAAGACTCTAGTTGCTCCAACCTCGAAAGGGCTTTTTTCCGTCCCATGTAAATATTTTTCAGCATAAAGTACGTACACGTACGCATCGGATTTACTATTATTAGAGCATGCAAACCATAAAGCAGCTAAAGGATTACTTGACCAGTCAAGTAAACGAGTTTTTAGCCCAAAATGCTGTGCCACTACAAGCAAATCCCAATCCGACATATCTCTTTCTGTGATTAATGAACCTCCCATTCTACGTAACTCTCTAAGCGTCTCTTTCTCTGCTTCAGTTGTATCTTTTTTGTAATTTTCTCTACATACGCTGGGTAGTAGATTGCCTTTGACAGGTTGCCCTCTAAATAAAATTAATTCAGATTCATTGTCTAAAGACTCTATTAGGTGTATGTACTCAGAAAAACTTGTGACTTTATTTGTTTCCATGTTTTCCTTAAAGATACTTAATTGTAAGATGAGTTATGATATGTATTCTATTTTTATATCATAGTATACATGTTTTAGGACGTATTGAGCTTCTATAATATAGATCGTCATAGAAAATAGAGCAGCTTCAGCGTGCGCGATCTGCCGCAGCTGGCCTTCATCGGCGAGGTGCTGGATGTGACCGGCGAACTGGGTGGCTACAACTTCCAGTGGGCGTGGTCCTCGGCGGTGGCCTGCGGCCTGAACTGCTGACCAGCACCTTCTCGCCACTGGCTGCGTCTCACGCCATCTGCTGGCGGATGACGGGCAGGCGTTGCTCCACCAGCGCGACGAAGGCCTCGATCACCGGGCGGACCGGTATGGTCGGGTAGTGCAGCTCAAGCGGTACCGCGCCGAGTGCCGGGCGCAGGGGGATGAACTGGCAGCCATCGCGCTGCAGGCGGCGGATGCAGCCGGGCGCGATGGCGATGCCCAGACCGGCCGCGACCTCACTGAGCAGCGTCTGCATCAAGGCCGGTTGGCGCTGGATGCGGGGCGAGAAGCCGGCATCGCCGCAGGCACTGATGATCTGATCGAACAGCCCCGTCGCCTGCCCGCGCTGAAACAGCACGAAATCCTCCTGCGCAAGCTCGCTGAGAGCCAGTCGCTTGCGGTGCGCTAGGCGATGCCCCTCGGGCACGACCGCCATCAGCCTATCCTCATAGACGGCCACGGTGGTCAGGCTGTCACGCTGCTCGCTGGGCAGCGGGCGCGACAGGCCGATGTCGATCTCGTCACGCGCGAAGGCATCCAGCTGCTGCTGGGCGCTCATCTCATGCAATGACAGGCTGACCTCGGGATGGTCTGTGGCGAAGTCGTGCATCAGGCCGGGCACGAAGCTCGCGCAGGCCGAGCTCATGTAGCCGATGCGCAGCGTGCCGGTCTGGCCGTTGGCGGCCATCGCCACGCGCTTGCGTGCCTGCGCCTCCAGCACCAGCATGCGCTGCGCTTCTTCCAGCAATGCCTCCCCCGGTGCCGTCATCTTCACTTCCCGCGTATTGCGCCATAGCAGCTTGACGCCCAGCTCGGCTTCGAGGTCGGCGATCTGGCGGCTGATGGCGGGTTGCACGGTATGCAGCTCGCGGGCGGCGGCCGAGAAGCTTCTGTGTGTCGCCACCGAGACGAAGGTTTTCAGTGTGCGGAGTTCCATGCCGGCCCTTGTGGCTGATTGATGTTCAGTCAGTATAAGTCATATCAAGTATTGTCATTTCTATTATAAGCCTGCACTCGCTAGTCTGAAGGCCTGCCAAACCTCCCTTCACCAGTCTCTGCCGTCTCGCCTTGTCTCCTGCCTCTGGCTGCCTGCCGCTGGTCTTGTCTCGCGAGCACGCAAGCAAGCGAGGGGGCGGGGCGCGTAGCGTCTGACAGGAGGGTCCTGTTTCCGAGTGGAGCCGATATGACGACATCAACTTCCCGAGGAATCGCGCAGGATACGCGCGATTCCTCTCGATCACTTTCTGGCGGCGGGCGTTTCACGCTGCTGGCCATCGCCTGTCTGACCATCATGGTGGGAACCGTGGTCGCGCCGGGGCTTCTGAGCATCGCCTCGGCGCTTGAGGTGGAAAGCCATGCCAGCTGGCTGATTACCCTGCCGTCGCTGGGTGCCGTGCTGTTCGCGCCCATCGCCGGGCGCATGATCGATCGCATCGGCGCCTATCGTGCACTGACAGGCGGGCTGTTTCTGTATGGTCTGCTGGGGGCAGGCGGTGCCCTGCTGGAAGGCACCGTCGTCGTGTTCGCCGATCGCAT
Organism: Cobetia sp. cqz5-12; assembly: GCF_016495405.1. Taxonomy (NCBI): domain Bacteria; kingdom Pseudomonadati; phylum Pseudomonadota; class Gammaproteobacteria; order Oceanospirillales; family Halomonadaceae; genus Cobetia; species Cobetia sp. cqz5-12. Next base: position 3,343,174 of record NZ_CP044522.1, on the reverse strand, counting down.
TCTGCTCGGTGGCGTGACCGCAGTGGTCATGGCGGGCGGCACCACGCTGATCTCCGAGTGGTATCACGGCCATGCACGTCTGGCGATGATCGCCCAGCAGGGCATGTCCATCGAACTTGGCGGCGTGATCTTCCTGTTCGTCAGTGGAGTGCTGGCGGGTATCGCCTGGCAGCTGCCTTTCCTGCTCTACCTGCTGGCCTGGCTACTGCTGGTCATGCTGTGGATGATGGTGCCCAGGCAGTCACCTGCAGCCCCTGAGGAAACGGCTGGCAAGTCGGGTCAGCAGGCGCTGTCAGCTTCGCTCACCAGTGTCTATCTGGCGGCGGCCATGGCCATGACCCTGTTCTTCACCGCCATCGTCATGCTGCCCAAGCGCCTGAGCCTGCTGGGGCTGAACGAGGCCTCGACCGGCATCTTCCTGGCGGCGATCTCGCTGGTCGCGGTGGTGGCGGCCATGCTGATGCCGAAGGTCTCACGTGCCTTGCGCGAGATACCGACGCTGGCACTTGCCTTCCTGCTGTATGCCGCCAGCCTGTTCGTCTTCCAGCAGGCCGAGAACATGACGCTGATGAGTGTCGGTGCTGTCTTGTCCGGCATGGGCTTCGGCTTCTCGATCCCCTTGCTCAACCACATGACGGTGGAGCGCAGCCACGCCTCGGTGCGCGGTCGCAATCTCTCCTACCTGACGATGGCGATCTTCCTGGGACAGTTCCTGACGTCCTTCCTGGAGTTCCTGCCCGGTGACGGCAGCAATGTCTTCGGCGCCGCCGCCGTGCTGGGGCTGATCTTCGCGGTGCTCTATCTGGGCGTGTATCTGCTCAAGCGTGACAGCCGCAGCGCTTGATCGCGGTAGGATTCACGGAGCTGCACGTCGCAATGACGAAAAAAGCCCCGCCACCTGAGTGCCAGGTGGCGGGGCTTTCGGTATGTATCGTGATTACTTGTCGAACAATATTCTCAGTCGGCGAATCATCACCCAGCCCATCAGGCCGCGCTTGAGCAGGCTCAGGCCCTTCTTTGGCCGGAAACCGCCCCGCGCCGCGATCAGACCGCCCACCAGCACCAACGGGCCGCGGTATTGCTGGACCTTGGCCCAGCCGCGGTCGATGGGGGCGGTGGCCTCCTTGAGTTCGCGCATCGCATGGCTGACATCGAGGCGCTGCTGACTGATGCGTGCTTCGAGTTCCGCACGTTTGGCGTCACGCGGATGGGCTGACCGACGTCCGTTGCCCTGTACGGGAGGTAGCGCCGGCTCGCGTCGCGCGAGGGATTGTCTGGAAGAACTCATCTCGCCTCCTTGGCAGGCACTGGCAAGCGGGGCATCAATGGTTTTCGCGTTGGCGCTGGCGCTCCAGTGCGTCAGCACGCACATCCTTGAGGCTGTCGCTGTCACGGCTCAGGTTGCTGAGCGTGGAGCGCAGCAGACTGCGCTGGGAAGCGATCACCTTGACGCGCCAGGCGATCAATCCCCCCAATGCCAGCAGGACCCCGCCGCTCAGAGCGATGGCCAGCAGGCGATGGGTATCCCAGAAGGCCACGACCACCAGCAGTATCGCCAGGCCGATGCCGAAGCAGATCAGCATCAGGGCGATACCCGACAGCAGCAGCATCACGAACAGCCGTTCGCGTTCTTCCTCGAGCTCCAGCACGGCGAGACGCAAGCGCGTCTCGCCACTCTCGACCAGGCTCGCAGTCAGACGTCGGATGGCGCCAAGTACGCGTTCAACCGGCCCTTGCTCCTGCATCAGCGACGGCCAAGCAGCATGCCGACGACGACACCGGCGGCCGCGCCGATACCGACACTGGTCCACGGGTTGTCGTGCACGTAGCGATCAGCGCAGTCCACGGATTCGCGCGCGCCAGCGGCGAGACGATCGCCCTGTGCACTGAGGCGGGCGCGGGTAGCTTCCAGGCGAGTCTGGGCGCGGGCGCGGGCTTCCTTCATGCTCTCGCGGGAATCTTCAGCCGAGGCGTGCAGCAGTTCCTCGACGGTCTGGGACAGATGGCGCAGATCTTCCTTCAGCTGGTCGGTGTTGGCACCGGTCGCGGAAGTGGTGTGATCGCCGATCTTTTGCATAGCCATGGTGTAACTCCTTCCCGTATGTCGAATCAGATTTCGCGAATGGTGAGCGCGGTGTTGTCTGCGCTTGACTCTCGAACTCTCTCTTCCCTGGGGCGCCGCAGGCGGCAGGGCATGACCTGAATCCGCTTGCGCGAGACTTCCTGCAAGCATCGTCAGCACGTCGTCATGACGCGTCTTGCGTGGTCATGCACAAGTCGTGGGGGTCGAACGCGACAAACACAAGGGCAAGATACGCACAGAGCACGATATCGCCATGTCATATGCGGGAGACATGATCTGGATCATGGGCGTGCCATTGGATTCATATGGGCGGTCCACATGAGCGGTGGTCCACATGGGCGGCGCCTACGGGCGGGGCAGATGGCAAGACGGGCAGCCTGGGCTGCCCGTTGCGGGAGGGTCATGCGAGTGCTTGCGTCAGCACTCTTTGATCAGAACTTCTGGATCAGGTCTCTTTGATCAGGTCTCTTTGATCAGGTCTCTGGCGAGCCGGCGAAGAAGGTATTGATCGAGAAGCCCAGGCCAAAGCGATTCACGCTGTGGTCGTAGTCGATCAGGCTCTCACCGTAGCCGTGGTAGTACTGCACGTAGCCACGTACCTTGCCGAACAGCGGGAAGGAGTAGTCGAGCTGGTTGCCGTAATTGCCCTTGGAGGGGTTGCCACGCACCATCCAGGTGAATTCGTGCTGATCCGCGGTATAGCCGACCGTGATGTCGCCGTAGCCGATGTAGTTGTAGAGGTCCGGGTTGTCGTCTTCGTCGGACTCCTCCGGCACGCGCCAGTGCGGCGTGACCGCGATGGCCCAGTCGCCGTTCTGGAACATCATGTCGGCGTAGACGCGGTTCCAGCTGCGCGACAAGGGGTCGGAACGGCCATTGGACTGATGCGCGAAACCGATGCGGTTGCGGGTATTGGTCCAGCCGAACAGCTCATAACGATTGTCGAACTGCAGGAAGGCTTCCGGCTCGTAATTGGTCTCGCGGAACGGCGCCGAGGCATCGGAGTTGTAGGCCTGCCACCAGCTGCGCTGGGTATAGGCGAAGAACACGTCGCCATTGTCACCGAAGATGTCATCCATCAGCTCGACCTTGAGGCTGAGCTGATATTTCACCTCGGTCTTGTCCACCTCGCCTTCCCGGGTGACTTCGGCAAAGCCATTGGCATCCGGGTTGGTGTTGTAGGCCCAGGGCAGCAGGTAATTGCGCTTGTAGGCGGTGATGGCCAGCGGATTCTTCTCGGCATCGTCCTCAAGAACGACACGCTCCTTGGCACGCTGCTGAGCCAGGCTTTCATCGAGGGGCGCGTCAGCGCTCTGGCCTTGTGCCCGCTCGGTCTCGGCCGCTTCCGCCGAGTAGCGGTCGTAATCCGCATCGTCCCGGTTGGAGAGGAATACCTGCTCGGTACGCGGGTCACTCTCGACGTCCTGCGCCGTGTCCGGCGCAGAAGCTGCCAGTTCGCGCCACTCGGTCTGGCTCATGGCACCCGCACGGGCCTGGGCGGCAGTCATGCCCAGTGCTTCGGGAGCGAAGCGCTTGCCGTTGACCAGTACTACGCGTCCCTCGGTATCCATGGTGTAGGGCACGTCGGCTGCTGCAGGTGCGGCAGCACCCAGCAGTACTGTGGCCAGCACTCCCGAGAGGCGTGCAGGGACGGACCGGAATCCGATGGAGGCAAGGCGGAGGGGCATGGAAGTATCCTGTCGGTTACACCGCGGCGGGGGAGCAGGGCATTATGGAGCAATGTTCATGACATGTCTGCCATTCTACTGGCGGCGCAGTGTCCGGTTCCAGCACGAAGATTCCGACAGGTGCGTCGCCTCGATGCGACGATGCATGCCGCTCACGCTGGCCTGAAAGCACCGCTTTTCCATCCTGTCATTCTTTGCTTCATTCTTCACTTCGCTCTCTCGTTCATTCTCCCTCTCATCCTATGCTGGGCGCCGCTGGCAGACGTTTGCCGACAAGGATTGCGTGGGATGCAGCGCCAGTCGACAATGCGGCCCTTGCCCGCGTTTGCGACCTGTCACGATGTCATCCTGCATGGCTGACGGCGGCCAGGCGGGGCAGTGGAGCCGATGAAAAAGCGCGGTGGTGACCATTGAGGAGACAGCTGTGACAGGTAACAAGTCCTTGAGACTGATGATGTTGGCAGGCGCCTTGCTGCTGATGGTGCTGCTGGCCTGGGTGCCGGCCACGGCCAGTGCGGACGCCCCGAAGCGTGCTGATGTCCAGACTCAGCTTGAAGACCTGCAGAGCGTCGAGAAGCCGGATGCCGACACGCGTCAGCGTATCGCGGACCTCAAGGATACCCTGACGGTGCTGGACGACCTCGCCGAGGCCAGCAGCAACCTGAGTTCTCTCAAGAATGAGGTCAAGGAGGCGCCGGCGGAGCTGGCGAAGGCACAGGCTGAGCTGGCGCGTCTGCCCCAGGATTACACCCCACCCAGCATCGCGTCACTGGAAGGCGAGTCGGTCGAGGCCCTGGACAAGCGCATGACCTCGATCCTGGACTCGCTGCAGAACCTGCAGGACAAGCTGGCCGACACCAACCGGCGCCTGATCAATGCCCAGAGCCTGCCGGAGCGTTCGCGCTCGACCCTGGCCGATGCTCAGCAGCAGGTGCAGCGCCTGCAGACCCAGCTGGGTGGCAACACCGATGACGACCTGTCCGGCACCGGTCGTGATCTGATCGAGGCCCGTCTGGCATTGGCCGAAACGCGTGGCGAACTGAGCCATTCAGAGCTCAATTCAAGCTCTCTGCTGCGTGAGCTGGCCCAGGTGCGCAAGACACTTTACAGCCGCCAGATCGCCAATCTGGAGCAGGACCTGGAGCAGATCCAGACCCTGGTCAACGACAAGCGCCGCAACCAGTCCGAGCAGACCATCGCCGATGCCACCAGTGGCGAGAACGCCGCGCTGGCCGACAATCCCATCTTCCAGCAGGTACTCAACCGCAACCGCGAGCTCAGCAGCCAGCTGCTGGCGATTACCGATCGCGTCAACGCCGTGATTCGCGATGGGCTGGAGGTGCGCACCCAGCTTGATCGCGTCACCCAGGTCGAGCGCACCATGAGCGAGCAGATCGAGGCCATCAAGGGCAGCGTCCTGCTGGCGCGTATCCTGCGCGAGCAGCAGAGCCGCCTGCCGCAGGTCGATGTGCGCAAGGACTTGAAGGAAGAGATCGCCGACCTGCGCCTCAAGCAGTTCGAGCTCAACAAGGTGCGCGAACAGCTCGCCGATATTCCGGGCTATCTCAATTCGCACGTGCTGGGCGAGGCCGCGGCGCTGGAGCGCCCCGGCGGCAATGCCGATGTCAGCCAGGTCAGCGCCGAGCTGCGTCAGGCATTGATCGGTCAGCTGGAGGCGCGCAAGGAGCTGGTCGACAAGCTCGACAAGGAATACGACAGCCTGTTGGCACGTGCCATTGACCTGCAGCTCAACCAGCAGCAGTTGCTCGAAGTCTCCGGACGTCTGCGCCAGACCATCGAGGAGCAGCTGTTCTGGGTCGCCAATGGCAAGCCACTGGATCTGGAATGGCTGTCACGCACCCCGGAAATGCTTGCCGAAGAGCTCAAGCCCACCGTCTGGCGCGGCGTGGTGGCAGGGCTGTCCAAGGGCTTCCAGCTCAATGACCTGTGGGTGGCGTTGCCGGGCTTGCTGCTGCTGATCTTCATCACCTGGAAGCGCTCGCGCATCCGCGCGCGCCTGGCGGATCTGCACGCCCAGATAGGGCGCCTGAAGCAGGATACCCAGCTGCATACGCCACGCGCCATTCTGCTCAACGTCCTGTTGGCCATACCCGGCGCGCTGGCGCTGGCACTGGTCGGCAGCGTGCTGTCGCTGGGTGAAGGCGTCATGCTATGGGCGCTGGGGCAGGCGCTTTTGAAGCTTTCTCTGGCGTGGGGCATCTTCGCCATCTTCCGCCGGCTGCTGGTCAAGGACGGCGTCGCCGAGCGTCACTTCCAGTGGCCGGCCACCTACGTAGCGGAGCTGCGCCGCCACATCTGGTGGCTGGGCTTCGCGCTGCTGCCGGTGGTGCTGACCACCAACATCATCAGCGAGGCTGACCTCAATCTGCTCGAACGTCCGCTGGGGCTAGCCATTCTGTTCGTGGGCCTGATGGCGATGAGCTTCTGTCTGTCGCGGCTGATACTGGCCCACGTCCCCTTCTTCGGCCTCAAGCTGTTCCGACTGATTCTGGGTCTTGCGATGGCGCTGGTGCCGGTGGCGCTGGGCGTGCTGATCTGCCTTGGCTACGAGTACACCGCGCTGCGCCTGTGTGGCCGCTTCATCACCACCATCTTCCTGTTCGGAGCCTGGATTCTGGTGGAAGCCACCGTGGTGCGTGGTCTGGCAGTCGCCGCGCGGCGACTGGCGTATCGTCGCGCCGTGGCGCGTCGCCGCGCCCAGGTCCAGGAGGGCGCCGAAGGCGGTGTCGAGGTGGTGGAAGAGCCGCCGCTGGACATGGAGCAGGTCAACTCCCAGTCATTGCGTCTCTCGAAGCTGATTCTGGTCATCAGCTTCCTGGCGATCTTCTATGTGGTGTGGGCCGATCTGCTCAATGTGCTCAGCTATCTCGACAGCGTGGTGGTGTGGGAAATCGCCGCTTCCGTCGAGGGCGATTCGGCGACGCCCATCTCGCTGGCGGATTTGATCGCGGGCATGATCACCCTCGCCGTGGCGGTGATGATGGCGCGCAACCTGCCGGGCCTGCTGGAAGTCTCGATCCTGTCGCGGCTCGAGCTCAAGCAGGGCTCCAGCTATGCGATCACCTCGCTGCTGTCCTATGTGATCATGGCCACCGGTTTCGTGATGACTTTGGGCAGCATGGGCGTCAGCTGGGACAAGCTGCAGTGGCTGGTGGCGGCGTTGAGTGTCGGGCTGGGCTTCGGTCTGCAGGAGATCTTCGCCAACTTCATCTCGGGCCTGATCATCCTGTTCGAGCGCCCGGTGCGCATCGGCGACACCATCACCATCGGCAACCTGCATGGTACGGTCAATCGCATCCGGATTCGCGCCACCACGGTGACGGATTTCGATCGCAAGGAGATCATCATCCCCAACAAGACGTTCGTTACCGACCAGCTGATCAACTGGTCGCTGTCGGACAACGTCACGCGGGTGGTGCTCAATTTCGGTGTCGCCCATGGCAGCGATCTGGATCTGGCGCATCGTCTGTTGATGCAGGCCGCCCAGGAAAACAAGCGGGTGCTCAAGGACCCGGAGCCACTGGTATTCTGCCTGACCTACAACCAGGACAACTTCGGTTTCGAGCTGCGCATCTACGTCAATGACCTGACCGATCGCCTCTACGCCACCGATGAGATCAATCGCTGGGTCGATGCACGCTTCCGCGAGCACTGCCTCAAGGTCGCCTTCCAGCAGATGGATGTCTGGCTGCATCGCGCCGATGGCACCGAGCGCCTCGTCGAGCAGCGCAGCGCCTCGGCGGAGCCATTGCGCCCCGCCAGCGGCTCATTGGAAAGCAGCGAGGCGGAAAGTACGCAGTATCAGAGCAGCGAGCACCGGGAAGGTGGCGCGCTGATCGCGCGTCGCAAGCCCGCCGATGGTCTGGCAGGCCGTGAGGACGCCGGGCTGCGTGAGGCCGCACCGGATGCCGAGGACGGCGACGGTGACGGCGGCGGAGATGCCGGTGGCCGTTGATGCCGAGGCCGCTGCTCATGTCATTGAGTGCCGTATGCCATCACGCACAAGGCGCCCCTTGGGGCGCCTTGTGCGTGATGGGCACGGTCCTGTGTCCAGCGCGCCCGGTAATGGCGCCTTTTGCAGATCGAGCCGTGAAAGAGAGGGTGTGCTAGTCAGGCCTGACGACACGGATCATTGGTTCAATTCTGGCGGCGTTGCTGACGGGGTCTGGCCCTGACCCTGACCCAGGTTCGCCTCACCGGCAACGGGAGCGGGTGCCTCGAATTCCAGCACCCAGCGGCTCAGGAAGCTGGCCTGCTTGAGGCGATCGAGTGTCGCCAGCAGGCCAGGGCCGATCTCGATCGGGCGTAGCGCATCGCCCAGCTGCTCGCGCATATGCTGGGCACTGCCCTTGCCACGCACCTCGGGGTGCAGCGCGCCCAGCTGACTGTCGCTGGCCACCGCCTGCTGGCCCTCCAGACTCAGCCACCAGTCGAGAAAGGCTTCACCGGCCTCGGGATGAGGCGCCTGCTGGGGTATGAAGGCCAGCCGGCGCTGAATCAGCACATAGTCTTCCGGCACGATCACCACCAGCTCCGGATGGGCGCGGGCAAAGGTCACCGCGTAGGGGCCGACCAGGTTATAGGCGATGTCCACCTCGCCGCTGGCCAGCGCCTCGAGCATGGCACCGGTGGTGCTGGCCAGCCTGGCATCGGCCTGTCCCATGGCGCGGACCAGCGTCCAGTAGCGCGGCGATTGCCGGGCATCGGACACGGCATAGGTAAAGCCGGAGCCGCTGCTGCGCGGGTCATAGCTGATGATGCGGCCACGCAGCTGCTCGCGGCGCGTCTCGAGCAGGTGCCAGAAGTCGCGATGACTGCGCAGCACATCGAGGGGATTGCGCAGGCCGTCGAGGTCCGCCAGGCGCTTGAGCGCATCGCGTCGTGCCACCATCACGATCGGCTCGAAGCTCATCGCATACAGCTCGTTGCGCCAGCGTGAGTTGGCCGGCCAGGCGTTCAGGTTGGGGGCCTCGAGTGCCAGAGCATGACCCTGATTGGCGAGTCGGTACTGCAGCCCCATGGCCGAGGAGATCATCAGATCCGCCTGCGGTGTCAGCGGTGCCTGCAGGTACTGTGCTTCAAGTCCCAGGGCGGAGCGATTGACGTAGTGCAGCACGCGCTCAGGATGCTGACGGCTGTAACGCAGCAGCAGCGGGCGAATCTCGGGCAGATCCAGCGCGGCGTGTATCGTCAGGTCTGCCGCGAGGCTGGCGTCGCTGTCAGGCGCGGGCGCCGCGACTGGCTGGCCGCCCTGCAACCACAACGATTGATGCTCTTCGAGCAGCGGATCGAACGCCGCCCGGGCCCCCGCCTGGGTTGCGGCCTGACTGACGGGACTCAGAAGCATGGCCAACCCCAGGCAGACCACCAGTCTTCCAGCGCGCTGTCTGCCCGGGCCTTGATTCACAGGGCCGTGACTGTCAGGGCCGTGATTGTCAGAGCTGTGATTGTCAGGGCGCTGCCGCCCGATTCGCGGTCGTCGCGCTAGCATGCTGTGCCTCCTGTCGGTGCAGGCTTGCCGGCCTGTGCCGATTCATCGTCCCCATCCACTCTCACCTCAGGCGCTGCACAAGGTGCTAGATGCAGACTGACGCATAACCCGCAGGACGCGCCTGTCTCGTCTGTCTTGTCTGCGTCGGCTGCGCGGGTTGCATCGTCTGTGCGGGATGCAGGATCAGCAGCCTGCGTCACGCTGCGTGCTGTCGCGTCGCTGAGCGTCAGGCGCGCATCATGATGTCGCGCGATACCATCGACGATCGCCAGCCCCAGTCCGGCACCCTCGTGATGCTTGAACTCATCGGGCTGCTGCGCTGGCATCTGATCGTGACTGTCCGGCTGGGTGTTGCGGTGGAAGGGGCGCAGCACCAGCAGGCGTCGCTCGGCGTCGATACCCGGGCCGTCATCCTCGACACTCAGCCGCCAGCGGCCCGCCAGCGTGGCACTGTCCGATAGTGCTGGAAGAGCATCGCTCGGCGCCGCCATCCGGTTCAGGGTGAGTGTGACGGTACGCGCGCCGTGCTTGCAGGCATTGTCGATCAGGTTGGCCAGTGCCTCCTCAAGCTGCCACTCGACGCCCAGCGTCCAGGCGGCGCCGTCGATATCCGGGGCGATCTCGAGGCCGAGGTCCACCCCGGCGCGATCACAGCGCAGGAACAGGCGGCTGACGGTGGCGCGCGCCAGCGCCGACAGCTCCAGCGGCACGCGCGGCGGCTGCACCTCCGGGTTGTTGAGGCGTGTCAGCGACAGCAACTGATTGGCCAGATGGGCGGTATGGCTGGCGGTGGCCTGCATCTGGCCCAGCGCGGCATGCCAGGCGCTGGGGTCCTGCTGGCGCAGTGCCAGCTCGGCGTGCGCGGAGAGTCCTGCCAGCGGGGTGCGCAGCTGGTGTGAGGCGTCACCGATGAAGCGCTCCTGATTGGCGCGCACTCGGCGCATGCGCGCCAGCAGGTCATTGATGGTGTGCTTGAGCTCCTCGAGCTCGCGCGGCAGGGGCAGGTTGAGCGGTGCCAGGCTGCGCGAGTCACGTTCGCGAATGGCACGCCGCAAGCGGGTCAGCGGCGACAACGCCAGTCGCACGCCGATCAGCACCACCAGCAGTGCCAGGGTTGCCATCCCCGCCAGACGCACCAGCGAACCACTGAACAGCTCACGCGTCAGGGTGTCTCGCCCCTCGCGGGTATGGGCGACGCGAATGCTGTAGCGCTGGCCGTGGCGTGGGTCGTCGCCCCAGCCGCCCAGCCGGGTATCCAGGCTGCCCAGCCGCAGTGCCTGTCCCTGCCAGGCGATATCGCGAAACGACAGCTCGCCGCTGCGTCCGAGCGTTTCCTGTGGGGCCAGGCGACCATCGGCGGCGCGATTGGCGTCCGGCAGGTGGGTATTGCCGGTGACCTGCTCGCCATCGGCGTCCACCAGGCTGTAGAAGACGCGTTCCTGGGCGTCGGTGGCCAGCATCTCGAGGGCGGCGGGCGGCAGGTCGAGCCACAACTGGCCGTCCTGCCATTTGACCTGTTCCGCGATGGTGACCAGCGAGGCCTCGAGCAGCCGGTCGTAGGCGCGGTCCGCTGCCTCGCGCGCCGACAGGAAGGCCTGCACCAGCAATAGAGTACCCAGCGCCAGCAAGGGCAGCAGCAGCCAGCTCAGAAGGCGTCGATAGAGGCTGATGCTGCGTTTTGCCTCTGTCTGTGGGCGTGGTGAGGGGGCGGAATTCAAGCGCTGGTGTCCATGGTCTGTTCCAGTAGATAGCCAAGGCCGCGGATGGTGCGCAGATTGACGTCGCTGCCTTCCAGGCGCTTGCGCAGGCGATGCACATAGACCTCGATGGCATTGTCGCCCACGGCTTCCTCCTCACCGAAGGCCTCGCGAGTCAGACGCGCCTTGTCGACCGGCTCGCCGGCATGCTGGATCAGACAGCCCAGCAGGCGCTGCTCGCGGGGCGGCAGCGCCAACGGGGCCTCGGCGAGCAGAAAGCGTGCATTGAGTGGCTCGAAGGTCAGGCTGCCGAGAGTCAGGCGTGGGGCGATGCCAAGCGAGGGCGCCGGCTGCTGGCTGGCCTGCTGACTGGCCTGAAGAGTGGCATGGCGGCGCAGCAGGGCGCGCACGCGGGCTTCCAGCTCATCGAGCACGAAGGGCTTGGCAAGATAGTCATCGGCGCCCAGGTCCAGTCCGCGCACGCGATCTTCGATGGCGCCACGCGCGGTGAGAATCAGCACCGGTGTCTGGCGATCATGCTGGCGCAGCGCGGCGAGAATCTCGAGTCCGGAAGCGCCGGGCAGGTTGAGGTCGAGCACGATCAGCGCGAAGCCGTGATCGCGGCTGGCCGCCAGGCGGGCAAGCGCCGCGGCGCCGTCGGCCAGGTGGGTGACCGCAAGGCCCTCGGCGCAAAAGACGCTGCACAGCGTGCTGGACAGCAGGGCGTCGTCCTCGACCAGCAGCAGGGCCGGGGGCGGGGCGGTGGCTGGGCTATGCGCTGATGCGTCAGCCGCTGAATCGTCAGTCGCTGAGGGGAGTGAGTCGGGAGAAGTCATCCGGGCTCCGCAAGGGCGCGTCAGGTACGCGACAAGAGTGATGAGAGTCAGGCTCAGGGCCGGTCTGCGACCTGCACGGCCCGCTTGAAGGCACAATATTGCCTCAAACAGGCAGCCAATGGCGCTTGCGCCAGCGTATCATTGGTGGCCTGTTTCGTGTCGCTGACAAGGAAGCCAGCATGCCATCCATTCCGCCATTGCAGCGCCTCAAGGCGCGCGCCTCTCGTCTCTCGCCAGCCCATTGGCTCACGGCTGTCATGTCGCTCAAGGCTGTCGCCTCGTTCAGGCCGCTGCTGACCTCGCTGGCGCTGGGCGTGGTGGGCGGCTGGCTGTTCCAGCTCACCGGCATGCCGCTGGCGTGGATGCTGGGGCCGCTGGTCGCCAATCTGCTGGGCGCGATGGCCGGGCTGAAACTTGGTGTGCCGGACCGGCTGCGCAATCTGTTTCTGGGGGTGCTGGGTCTGACGCTGGGCGCCCGCGTCTCGCCGGAGCTGGTCTCGCACCTCTCCAGCTGGTGGTTGTCGGCGTTGTTGTTGCTGGCGGGGGTGTGGGCCTCGACGCTGGTCTGCGCCGCCTGGTATCGCCGCTGTGGTTTTGACGCCACCAGTGCGTGGTTTTCCTCGGTGCCCGGCGCGTTGACGGCGATGGTGGTGATCGGCGAGCGTATCGGTGGCGATCCGCAGCGCATCGCGGTGGCGCAGTCGTTGCGGGTGCTGCTGGTGATCATGATTCTGCCACCGCTCTATTGGGTGCTGGAGGGCGCGGCGGGTACGCCCGGCATCGGCAGTGATGTGGCGGTAAGCGGCTTGTGGCTGATCGCGGTGCTGCCGATGCTGCTGCCCCTTGCCAGGCGACTGCGCATTCCCAATGCCTCGCTGCTGGCGCCGCTGTTGCTGGCACTGGTGCTGTCGCTGGGTGACGTGGTGCGTTTCTCGCCACCGGTATGGGGGACCGATGTCATGCAGCTGATACTTGGCTGCGCCATCGGGGCGCGCTTCAAGGGCCTCAAGCCGCGTGTGCTGGTCGGGGTGATGGGCCAGTCGGGCGTGGCGACCCTGATCGCGCTGTCGGTGCTGGGCTGTTTTGCCGAACTGATCCATCAGCTGATGGGCGTGCCGCGTGATGTGGCCTTTCTCGCTCTGGCCCCCGGCGGTATCGGCGAGATGGCGTTATTGGCGGTGGCGCTCGATCTCGACCCGATCTTCGTCGCCTTCCATCACCTGCTGCGCCTGATCGTCCTGATGCTGTTGCTACCGGTGATGACGCGTCATTTCCGTCACCGCCGAGCGCGTGAGGCAACGCAATAACCCGAGGCGTGATCTCCCCTTGTGAGGGCGGCGATGCGCTGTTATAGTGTGCGCCTTGATCACGCCAAGTGCTTGAAGTTCAAGCGATTGGCTCGGTAGTTCACCGAATGATCATATCTGTGGTGGCCCTGTCGGTCCTCCCGCAATGCTAGGCTGCAAACCCCGCCAGGCCCGGAAGGGAGCAACGGTAGTGGCTGACGCGTGTGCCGGGATGTGGCTGATGGGGCCGCCTCCATTTCAGGGTCCTGAAAGTGGCTGCTCGTGAAATGTCCGCATCATCCCGCCTGCTGTACAACGCTCTATTGCAATCCTCTGCAAGACCTTCGCTTCACGCTGCCTGAAGCCTTTCGCCATGCCCTCGCTGTCTGAATCTGTCATCTCCTGCCTGACCCGAGCCCCGCTTGGCGTTTCGTCGTGCCCGCAATTCGGGGGCGCACCACACCTGTCATCCGGCGTCGCGCCACCAATCCTGCTGCGCAAGTGGCATCGTGCTTTGAAGCCACTCGGCAAGTCGCTAGAATGAGCGCATTCTCAGCGAGGCCTTTTCATCGGTCTCCGTCTGTCGACCGTCGGGGGTTAAAGCCCAACCGGGTCGTGCAGGTTTCAGCTCATGTTTCAGATCGCCCAAGGAATGCCCCGCTCAATGAGCTATCAGGTATTGGCGCGCAAGTGGCGCCCGCGCAATTTTCACGAACTGATCGGTCAGGAGCATGTCAGCCGTGCGCTGGTCAATGCCCTCGATCAGGGGCGCCTGCACCATGCCTATCTGTTCACCGGGACTCGCGGTGTCGGCAAGACGACGCTGGCACGCATTCTGGCCAAGTGCCTGAACTGTGAAGAAGGCGTCAGCTCCAGGCCGTGTGGCGTGTGTGGCACCTGTCGCGAGATCGATGAAGGCCGCTTCGTCGACCTGATCGAAGTCGACGCCGCCTCGCGGACCAAGGTCGAGGACACGCGTGAGCTGCTGGACAACGTCCAGTACGCCCCGACCCAGGGCCGCTACAAGGTGTACCTCATCGATGAGGTGCACATGCTGTCGACCCACAGTTTCAATGCGCTGCTCAAGACGCTGGAAGAGCCGCCGCCCCATGTGAAGTTCCTGCTCGCGACCACGGATCCGCAGAAGCTGCCGGTCACCATCCTGTCGCGCTGCCTGCAGTTCACGCTCAAGAACATGCCGCCGGTGCGTGTGGTCGAGCACCTGTCTGACATTCTCGCCCGCGAGGAAGTTAGCTTCGAGGAAGACGCGCTGTGGCTGCTCGGCAAGGCCGCCGATGGTTCGATGCGTGACGCCATGAGTCTGACCGACCAGGCGATCGCCTTCGGCCATGGTCAGGTGCGGCGCGAAGATGTCGCCGCCATGCTCGGCACGCTGGATCACCGCCATGTGCTGGCGCTGCTGGAGTGTCTGGCCTCGCTGGATGCCGCCAGTCTGCTGGCGGAGGTGGCGACACTGGCCGAACAGGGGCCGGACTACGGCGGGGTGCTGGATGACATGGCCTCCGTCTTCCATCGCCTGGCGATCGCCCAGATGGTGCCGAGCGCACTGGACAACGGCCATGGTGACCGTGATGCGCTGCTGGCACTGGCCAGCCGCTTCACCGGCGAAGACGTGCAGCTCTATTATCAGATCGCCCTGCAGGGACGTGGCGACATGGCCAACGCCCCCGATGCGCGCACTGCGCTGGAAATGACGCTGCTGCGCATGCTGGCCTTCCGCCCGCAGGGCGTACCGCGCCCGGCGCAGACGCCGCTGCCGATGATCGGCCAGGCGGAGGGTGCGAACGCGCCTGGCGCTCAAGCCTCGGCGCCTGTCCAGCAAGCGCCCGTCCAACAGGCTTCTGTTCAAGCAGCTCCGGCTCAGCAGGCCCCTGTTCAAGAAGCCCCGGCTCAGCCTCAGCAAGCGCCGGCGGCCCCGGTGGCGGCCGCGCCCCAGCCTGCTGCACCAGTTGCTGAGCCAGCGACCGAAGCAAAGCCGCCGATGGCCGATGAGCCGCCCCCGTGGGCGACGGAGGACGTTCCGCAGGACGCCCGGGATGCCGGCTTTCGCGACGTAGCGCAAGACGCGCCTCAGCCAGCGGCCGCGCCAGAACCGGAACCAGCACAGACAGCGGCTTCCGCACAGACCCCCGCTGCTCCCAGCTCGGCGATGTCACGCCTGAGTGCCGCCTTCGGTTCGTCAGCACAGCCAGAGGCTGCTGAGTCATCGGCCCCGCCGCCCCCTGAAGCTGAAATGGCAGCGCCAGCACGACCCGAGCCCGCTGCATCGCCGGCGCCTGAGCCGGTCGTGTCTGAGCCTGTCATGCCGGAGCCGGTCGTGTCTGAGTCTGTCACGCCCGAGCCGGTCGCCAGCGAGCCGGCCGTGGCAGCGCAACCAATGCCGGAGCCGGCACCTACGGCAGTGCCTGCACCAAGTGCCCCGAGTGCCGATGGTCGCTTGAATCATGCGGCGTGGCTGGAGCTGTTCCCCTCACTGGGGCTGGGCGGCATCACGCGCAATATCGGCGCGCATTGTCTGGTCGAGCACGATGACGGCACCCACCTCAAGCTGAGGCTGGACCCCGCCCAGTCGGCGATGATGGCTGAAGTCCATCAGGACCGCATTCGCAAGGCGCTGGCGGGCCAGGGCGTGGAGCGTGTGCTGGAGATCAGCGTCGCGCCGCTGCCGGAAGGTCTGGAAACGCCGCACAGTCGTCGCATTCGTCTGCTGGGTGAACGTCACGTGCGCGCGGTTGAAGCCTTGCGTGCTGACCCGCATATCCAGTCCATGGAGCAACAGCTGGGCGCGCGCCTGATCGAGGAGAGCGTCAACTCCTTCGAGCCGGACGATTTCTGACGCTCTGGGCAGTTTCGACCGAGTGTCGACGGTGCCGGTCACCACTGATGCTTCCCCGGATTTACGGTGTGTGTGCCGGCAAGGCATGCACACCACAGGCCGGAGGTGCCACGACATGGCACGTCTGGCAGACAGTTTTTATCGTTAGGTCATGTTCAACACGTTATTGATGAGGTGAGCCATGTTCGGTGGAAAAGGCGGTATGGGTAACATCATGAAGCAGGCGCAGGAAATGCAGGAGCGCATGCAGAAGGTCCAGGAAGAAGCCGCCAAGGCGGAAGTCCAGGGCGAATCCGGCGCGGGCATGGTCAAGGTCACCATGAACGGTCGTCATGACGTCGCGCGCGTCGAGATCGATCCGAGCCTGATGGAAGAAGACAAGGAGCTGCTGGAAGATCTGCTGGCGGCCGCCGTCAATGACGCGGTGCGCAAGGTCGAAGTCAATTCCAAGAAGCAGATGGAAGAGGCGACTGCTGGCATGAACCTTCCGGCCGGCTTCAAGATGCCGTTCTGATGGGATTTTCGCCGCTGGTAGATCAGTTGCTGGATGCCTTGCGCGTGTTGCCGGGCGTTGGCCCGAGAACGGCACAGCGCATGGCGCTGCATCTGCTGGAGCGTGATCGCATGGGCGCCGATCGTCTGGTCGGTGTGCTGGGCGAGGCGCTGGAGCGCGTCGGCTATTGCGCGCGCTGTCGCACGTTGACCGAGGAAGAGGTCTGTCAGCTGTGCCTGAGTCCGCGGCGTGATGAGCGCGTGCTGTGCGTGGTGGAATCGCCCGCCGACCAGCTCGCCATCGAGGGTGCGGGTGGCTATGTGGGGCGCTATTTCGTGCTGCACGGCCATCTGTCACCGCTGGATGGCATCGGGCCCGAGGATATCGGGCTGGATGCGCTGGAAACCCGCGTCCGTGAGAGCCAGATCGAGGAGCTGGTGCTGGCCACCAACCCGACGGTCGAGGGCGAGGCCACCGCTCATTACATCGCCGAGCAGCTTCGCGATGTGCAGCACGGTGGGCAGCCGCTCAAGCTGACGCGCCTGGCCTATGGCGTGCCGATGGGTGGTGAGCTTGAATACGTCGATGGCGGCACGCTCAGCCGTGCCTTCAGCGGTCGTCTGCCGTTCACCCTCGGCGAGATCTGATGCGATGCCGGTACCGGTTCCGGTGCCGACGATGTTCAGCACCGGCACTGGCTCCAAGGCAGCTTCGGCTTCAAGGCAGCTTCGGTATTGAAGCAACTACAGCAGCACGTCTGCGGGCGTGGTGGTCAGGAACCACCACGCCCGCGGTCGTTTACCGCCCGGTGTCTGGCGAGTGCCCGTCACCTTCAATTTCCGCTTGCCCGGGCAAGCCTGTCACCACGAGATTTCCTTGCTGATGAGTGATCAACCCGCCACCGCACTGCTGTCAGAGCTTGATTTCGAGGCCGTCTGGGTCGAGACCCCCGAGGCGCTGGCCGATGCCTGTGTTGAACTGGAAGGCGCCGATTGGCTGGCGTTGGACACCGAATTCATCCGCGAGTCGACCTTCTTCCCGATTCCGGCACTGGTGCAGCTGATGGCCGCCCATGACGGTGAGCTGCCCGGTGCGGATGGCAAGACGCCGCGCATCTTCCTGATCGACCCCACGGTGGTGCCGGCCAGCGAGGCGCTCAAGCGTCTGCTGGGAGCAGAGGGGCCGCTCAAGCTGCTGCACGCCTGTGGCGAGGACATGGAAGTCTTCCTGCGCTGGGCGGGCGTGGCGCCGACGCCGCTGATCGATACCCAGATCGCCGAAGGCCTGACCGGTGGCGAAGCCTCGATGGGCTATCAGCGTCTGGTCGAGCGCGTGGTAGGCGTCACCGTGCCCAAGGAAGAGACGCGTTCCAACTGGCTCAAGCGCCCCTTGAGTCAGGCGCAGTGTGATTACGCCGCGCTGGATGTGCTGTTCCTGCCGCAGGTGTGGTCCGAGCAGCGTGATGCGTTGCTCGAGCTGGAGCGCATGGCATGGCTTGAAGAGGATTGCCGGGATCCGGGCAGCAGCGGCGGTGCCACGCCGGACCCGGAGTACTGGAAGCGTCATCGCAGCCTGTGGAAGCTCTCGCCGCGCGGCTTGGCCGCCTGGCAGGTACTGTGTGACTGGCGTGAGGAGCAGATTCGTCTGCGTGACGTGCCGCGTTCACGCCTGCTGGCCGATGCGCAGCTGTTCGGTATCTGCGAGCGACTGCCGACCAATCGCTTCGAGCTGGCCAAGGTCGATGGCATGCATCCGCCGCAGATCAAGCGCCACGGGGACACCGTGCTGACGCTGCTCAAGGACGTGGCGATGATCGATGACAGTCAGCTGCCGCGCGTGCCGCCATCGCCGTTGGCGCCGGAATGGAAGAACTGCATGAAGCGCCTCAAGCGTGAGGTCAATGCGGTGGCCGAGGCACAGCAGCTCAAGCCGGAGATTCTCGGCAAGCGCCGTGACATGGAAGCGCTGGTGATCGCCGATCACGAGGGTGAGCCGTTGCCCTTGCCGCAGGGCTGGCGTGGTGAACTGCTGGCCGCGCGCCTGGCCAAGGCGCTCGAGAGCTGACGCTCGCCGCTTCCGTGGGCCAGACTGCAAAGGGGCATGCGCGAGGTTCGCGCAGCCTGGTCTGCCAGCAACACAGGTCAGAAACAGGTCAAACAGGTAGTGAGCTCTCGGGTCATGCCCGTGACGTGAGAGCTCACTGATGCGCGCAAGCGCTGCAAGATGATGGGTAGCCCGATGACAGACGACAAGATGATCTGCGAGATCTACAAGAGCGCCAAGAAGGACGAGATGTACCTCTACGTCGAGAAGGCGCGTGGACTCAAGGATGTGCCGGAATCCCTGCTGGGCATCTTCGGTACGCCGACACCTTTGATGACACTGCTGATTCGTGCCGACAAGCCGCTGGCGCGCGTTGCCAGCACCACGGTGCTCGAGAAGATTCGCGAGCAGGGCTTCTACCTTCAGATGCCGCCGGCCAAGGAAAATCTCCTCAAGGAGATTGGCGTGACACCGCCGGAAACGCATTACTGACGCCCTGTCCGGCAGACAAGACCGTACTGATGAAACGACCCTGCTGCCCGGCAGGGCGAGGAGAGCAAGATGAGCGATGTTCCGCAGCCTGACGGCGGAAAGCGTGAGCGTTTCTGGGAGCGCCACGCACTCTCGGAGCTGAATACCGCCGAGTGGGAGGCGCTGTGCGATGGCTGTGGCCAATGCTGCCTGCTCAAGTTCGAGGATGAAGACAGTGGTGATATCGCGGTACTCGATGTCGCCTGTCGCCTGCTGGATGTGCGCAAGGTCAGCTGCCGCGATTATCCCAATCGCGCCACGCGCGTACCGGGCTGCATCCCGCTGGATGTCGAGACGGTGGGCAAGCTGCGCTGGCTGCCGGAAACCTGCGGCTATCGTCGCCTGAATGAAGGTCGTGAGCTGCCTGAATGGCACCCGCTGTTGACTGGCGATGCCAGGAGCGTCAAGCGCGCCGGGGTCTCGGTGTCACGCTTTGCCGTCTCCGAGGTATCGGTGCGCCAGCAGGACCTGGAAGACCACATCATCGCGATCATCGATCCCGAGAGCTGAGTCGCGCCGCGGGCGCGTGTCAGTTTTCAGGTGGATGTCTCCAGAGAAGCGCAGCTCGATGAGCTGCGCTTTCTTGTTTCTGACATTCTGTATCTGGCATTCCGTGCCTGTCATTTCGAGTCAGGCAGTTCGAGTCAGGCATTCACTGGCCTTGTCGTTGACTCCTCTGACCCCCAGTCACGTTGGATCTTTTATATAAGTTAATTCACATAAGTTGCTCTGCATGGTCCATGGCGCGTGCATGCACTCAGACGCGCAATGTCTGGTTGTAAATAAATGAACGTTCATTTATTTTGTTGAGATTCGTTCAAGACCAGAACAGACCAGAGGCAGACGGGCCATGCGCCATCGTGATGAACACAAGCAGCAGGCGTTGCTGGAAGCCACGCTGCATGAGGTGGCCGAGCATGGTTTCGCCGTGACCTCCGTGGCGCGCATCGCGCGCGCCGCCGGCATGTCGCCCGGCACGCTCTATCTTTACTACCGTGACAAGGATGCCCTGCTGGAGGCGACCTTTCGTGAGGTCAGTCGGCGCATCATCGCGGTCGCCATCGAGGCCTTCGAGGCCGAACCGGCAGAAGCGATCGAGGCCGAGCCGTCACCGTTGTCGCCGGCTGCCCGGCAGCTGAAATCGGCACTGTGTCGAGTGTGGAATGCTCTGGTGGCGCTGGGACGCCATCAGCCGGCGTTGTTCCGCTTTCACGATCAGTTTCTGCACTCTTCCCATATGCAGGACGCCCTGAGGGTGGCCAATCAGGAGCGCGCCGCGCCCTTGCTGGACGCCTTCGCGCTGGGCCAGCAGACCGGCATCCTCAAGCAGATCGATCTCGCCCTCATCGAGGTATTCATGTTCCGGTCGATCTACAGCCTGTTGCAGGGCTCCGGGTGCCAGGTACCGGCCATCAGCGCTGCCAGCTTCGACCAGGCCTTCGAGATGGCCTGGGACGCGATCGCGCTTCGCCAGTGAGGGCAGCCAGTCCAGCAGCGCAGCCGGACAGATGACAGATTTTCGCTTATGCCATTCCATTCCAACGACTCAAGGGCCCGCTGATGAAACTTCGACCTGGCGCCAAGCCACACCTGCGTACTCCTTTCGCCTGGCGGGGAGGCCGCGCCCTCAAGCTGTTCGCCGGACTCCTGTTGGCCCTCGGGCTTGCGGCCTGCAGTGAGGCCGAGGCACCGCTGGAGAAGCAGAAGGTACATCCGGTCAAGTTGCTGTCACTCTCGGATGAAGGCGACGGTGTCATCCAGCGCTATCCCGGCGTGGTCGAGGCCTCGGAGCGCTCCAACCTGTCGTTCCGCATCGGCGGTGAGCTGCGCGAACTCAAGGTCCAGGCCGGCCAGGAGGTCGAGAAGGGCGAACTGATCGCGCGTCTGGATGATCGCGATGCCAGAAGCGAGCTCAACAATGCCCGCTCCAGCTTCAATCTGGCGCAGGCCACCTACAAGCGCATGAAGTACTCGGTGGAGAAGGGGGCCATCAGTCGGGCGCGCTTCGATGAGGCGCAGGCCGAATTCCAGTCGGCGCAGGCCCAGTATTCCCAGGCGCAGGACCAGCTCAGCTACACCTATCTCAAGGCACCCTATGACGGGGTGATCGCGCGCGTGCCGGTGGACAACTATCAGGTGGTCGCCGCCCAGGAAACCATTGCCGTGCTGCAGCAGCCGGGGCAGATCGACGTGATCTTCAACATGCCGGAGCGTCAGGTGCGTGCCATCGATCGTGAGCGTGCCGAGGCCGGGCGCCTTGAGGATGCTGCCCTGGCCTGGGTGCGCTTCGGCAGTGGCGAGTCGCGCTATCCGGCCCGCTACAAGGAGCATGACACCAGTGCCAGCGAGGGCTCGCTGAGCTATGAAGTCACCCTGACGCTGCCGGAGCCGCAGGACATCACTGTGCTGTCAGGCATGAGCGCTACCGTGGAGCTGGACATGCAGCAGCTGACGGCGGCGACCCAGGGCCAGTGGCGCGTGCCGATCGAGGCGGTGGTCACCCGGGAAGAAAGTCCGGATCAGGCCGTGGTGTGGCGCTATGTGCCCAATGGCGGTGACGCTCAGGCGAGCGAGTCGATCAATGAGAACGCCACCACGGACACCGGCTCAGACGACGGCAAGAATGAGGGCAAGCGCGAGGGCAAGCAGCAGGAAGCTGGCGCCCAGGGCACCGTCGAGGCCGTGCCGGTCACGGTATTGCAGGCCACCGGCGAAGGGCTGGTGATCACGGGAGAACTGAGTGCCGGTGACCGTCTGGTCACGGCGGGCGCCAGTCGCATGGAAGCCGGGGAGCCTGTGCGTCCCTGGGTCAAGGAAGCGGGGCTCTGATCCATGGTCGATTATTTCCTGAGACACAAGGTCATCAGCTGGATGGTCGTGCTGCTGCTGTCGGTGGGCGGCGTGACCTCCTTCTTCGGGCTCGGCCAGCTGGAATTTCCCGAGTTCACCATCCGCAACGCGGTGGTGACTACCCAGTATCCGGGCGCGACGCCCAAGCAGGTGGAAGAGGAAGTCACGCTGCCGCTGGAGAAGGCGATCCAGCAGATTCCCAATCTCAAGCGCGTCAGCTCGGTCAACAGCTCCGGTCTTTCCCAGATCACGCTGGAGCTCGAGAGCAGCGTGCGCGAAGGCGAGATGCAGCAGTACTGGGACCTGCTGCGTCGCAAGATCAATGATGCCCAGTCGAGCCTGCCGCCCGGCAGTGGCTCCTCGATCGTCAATGACGACTTCGGCGATGTGTTCGGGCTGCTCTACAACCTGAGCGGCAAGGGCTATTCGGCGCATGACCTCGAGGACCAGGCCGACTTGCTGCAGCGCGAGCTGACGCTGGTGGAGGGGGTCAAGAAGGTCTCCATCGTCGGCGCGCGCAGCGAGCAGGTCATCGTCGCGCTGGATCGTGATCGCATGCAGGCGCTGAACATCTCACCGGATCAGCTCGCCAACCTGCTCAATGCCCAGAACGTGGTCGGTGACGCCGGGCGTATCCGCCAGAACGGCCTGTCGCTGGAACTGCAGCCAAGTGGCGAGTTCCAGAGCGTGCAGGACCTGGAGCGTCTGGTGGTCGGGCGTCCCGGCAATGGTGGCCTGATTCGTCTCGGCGATATCGCCTCGGTCAGCCGTGAGTACACCGAATCGCCGTCGCGTCTCTACCACACCGATGGTGAGACGGCGTTGTCACTGGGCATCTCTTTCGCCTCCGGTGTCAATGTGGTCGAGGTCGGCGAACTGGTCGACAAGCGTCTTGGCGAGCTTGAGTCGCGCATGCCGCTGGGCATGGAGCTGACGACGGTCTATCACCAGCCGCAGGTGGTGGATGAGGCGGTGTCCGGCTTCTTGATCAACCTGGCCGAGGCCGTCGGCATCGTGATTCTGGTGCTGCTGGTGTTCATGGGCGTCAAGAGTGGCGTGCTGATGGGGCTGGTGCTGTTGATCACCATTCTCGGTACCTTCGTGATGATGTCGATTCATGGCATCGAGCTGCAGAAGATCTCGCTGGGGGCCTTGATCATCGCGCTGGGCATGCTGGTGGACAATGCCATCGTGGTCACCGAGGGCATGTTGATCGGCCTCAAGCGTGGCAAGACCAAGCGTCAGGCCGCCTTCGAGGTCGTCAGCCAGAACCGCATGCCGTTGCTGGGGGCCACGGTGATCGCGATCACCGCCTTCGCGCCCATCGGTCTGTCGCCGGATGCCACCGGCGAATTCGTCGGGTCATTGTTCTGGGTGCTGTGCTACTCGTTGCTGTTGAGCTGGATCACCGCCCTGACGCTGACGCCGTTCTTCTTCGACATGTTCTTCCGCGAAGCGCGGGAGACGGCAGGCAGTGACACGGACGAGAATCAGGAAGAAGACCCCTATCGTGGCGTCATCTTCCGTGGCTTCCGCAGCCTGCTGAGCTGGGCGATTCGCCTGCGCTGGCTGACCCTGGGGGGCGCGGTGGCGTTGCTGGTGGTGGCCGTGATGAGCTTCGGGCAGGTCAAGAACGCCTTCTTCCCGGATGCCTCGACACCGCTGTTCTTCGTCGATGTCTGGATGCCGGAAGGCACCGATGTGCTGGCGACGGAAGCGCGCATCGCGGACCTTGAGCAGCAGGTGCTCAAGATGGACAAGGTCAATCATGTTACCAGTGTCACCGGCGGGGGCGCCCAGCGCTTCACGCTGACCTACTCGCCGGAAGACAGCTATGCAAGCTTCGGGCAGCTGATCGTCGAGACCCGGGACCGGGCCAGTCGCGAAGCGCGCATGGAGGAGGTGATACGCCTGATACGCGCCGAGTACCCTGAAGTCGAATACAAGGTGCAGGCGTTGCAGGTCGGGCCCTCGGCGAAGGCGAGTCTCGAGGCGCGCCTCTATGGCGAAGACCCCGCAGTGCTGCGTCAGCTGGCGGGCAAGGTGCGTAGCGTCTTCGAGGAGGAGCCGCTGGCCGACAGCATTCGTCTGTCATGGCGCAATCGCGTCAATCGCATCGAGCCAGAATTCCTGGATGATCAGGCGCGGCGTGTCGGTGTGACGCGTGATTCACTGCATCAGGCGCTGCTGATCAACAGCGACGGTGAGAGTGTGGGTGTCTATCGCGAAGGTTCCGAGCTGATCCCGATCCTGCTGCGCGGAGAGGAGCGTCAGCGCTTCGACCTCGACACCCTGGCGAGCCTCAACGTCTGGAGCGATGAGCAGGAGACCTACGTGCCGGCGGGTTCGGTGATGGGGCCGCTCAAGACCGAGTTGCGTGACCCGCTGATCAAGCGTCGTGATCGTCAGCGCATGCTGGCGGTCTACGCCGAGCCGATGCCGCTGTCCGGGGAAACGGCGGCCAGCGTACTGGGGCGTATCCGTCCCAAGATCGAGGCCATCGAGCTGCCCGAGGGCTACCACCTGGAGTGGGGTGGCGAGTACGAAACCTCATCCGAAGCTCAGCAGGCGCTGTTCTCCTCGCTGCCGATGGGGCTGCTGGGCATGTTCGTGATCACGGTGCTGCTGTTCTCCAATCTGCGTCAGGCGCTGGCCATCTGGTCCATCGTGCCGCTGACGCTGATCGGTATCGTCAGTGGTCTGATCGTGTTCGGCGCACCCTTCACCTTCATGGCGTTGCTCGGCACCTTGAGTCTGATCGGCATGGTACTCAAGAATGCCATCGTGCTGGTGGAAGAGATCAACGTGCAGCTCGATGAGCAGGAGGATCGCTTCCAGGCGGTGGTGCAGGCGGCCGTCAGTCGTGTGCGACCGGTGTCGATGGCGGCGATCACCACCATGCTGGGCATGATTCCGCTGTTCCCGGACGCCTTCTTCTCGAGCATGGCGGTAGTGATCGTGTTCGGGCTGGGCGTGGCGACCCTGCTGACGCTGGTGGTGCTGCCGGTGGCGTACTGCGCCTTCTTCCGCATCCCGACCAGCAAGAACTCCATGAAGACATCCTGATGTGATGATCCTGATGTGATGAGAATGCGGTAATCTTGGTCTGCGCTGTCTGCGGCCACCCACACCATGACGCCCGATGACAGTGCCTTTGTCATCGGGCGTCATGGTGTGGTTCATGCTCGCTATCCTGCGTGAGGGGCATCGCCGCAAGCCCCTTTCCGTTACACTATGCGCCGCCGGTCGCGAGTTGCCCGGTCGCAAGTGTTGCGTCAGTCGAATCCTATCGAGTCGTGAGGTGTGCCTTGGTCGAACCCCTGAGTGCCTGGTGGGGGCAACAGCTGGTGTTGTGCGGTTGGGGCTTCAGTGCAGCGCCGGAAACGGTGTGGACACCGGCCCAGGCGTGCGCGCGTCTGAAGGCCCAGGAAGTCCCGGATGCGGGGGAGCTGGGGTGGCGTCTGCTGGAGGCCTTCCCCAATGACACCCCGGACCCGCTGCACCAGCTGGAGGCGTTGGAATTGCTGGCGCTGGCACGTACCGCGGGCTGGCTGTCAGAGGCGCGCACGCGTGCCTGGCTGATACGTCTGCTGACAGCGATCGGTGGGCGTTTCACCTCGCTGGATGACTGGCTCAAGGCGCTGGCCCATTCGCGCAGCGATGCGGGCTGGACGCGAGGCGATGATGGCTTCTTCGAGGCCAGCCTCGCGTTGTCCCAGTTGGAGCACGAAGACGCCGGCGTCACCTGGCCACGCCTGCAGGAGGCGCTGGAAGCACAGCCTCCGGTGGCGGTCACGCAGCTCTGGCCTCAGGGCGAGCGCGACCGGGTCTGGATGGCGCGCGCCATCTTCTCGCCGTGGCTCGGTGGACAGTCATTGACCAATGATGACAGCGGCCCGCACGAGGACGGTGCCAGCGGCTTTGACGCCGCGGCGCACTGGCCGGATGTCACGCGCTGGCTGGCCGAGACCTGGGCGATCACCGGGCGTGATGAGCTGATACGTCTGCTGCTGTGGCTGGCCTCGCAGGGGCATCGCTATGGCTGGGACATCGACAGCGCACGCCTGATGACGGCCAGCGACAGCGAGCGTGCCAAGTGGCTGGATGAGCTGGAAGCGGATGCGGCTCAGGAAGAGGCCGAACGCAAGTCGGAAGGACGCAAGGGGGCTCCCGCGCATGCTTCCTCCAGCATCGACGTCGCCGACGGCGGGCTGGAAAAGCCCCCGTCACCGACGGCCTACGGCGAGCTGCTGTTGCAGTATCTCGATCGTGGTGAGCCGCTGGAATTCGCCGCCTGGGACTGGCTGCGTCTGGTCGATCTCGCCTTTGCCGGGTTATGTGCCGGCTGGCTGAGTCGTGAGGAGGGCGAGGACTTCGCCGCCCACGGCATCGACCTGCTGGTGCGCCGCTATGCCGACTGGCAGGGCGTGGCCCGCGCCTATCAGCGTGGTCGCAGCCTGTTCGAGGGTGTCGATCTGACCCGCGACACCGAGAGTGACTGGCGTCCGCTGATGGCGTCGCCGCTGACGCCGCTGCGTTGTGAGCTGCATGCGCTGTTACCTGCCGCCCAGCGTGAGCGCTGCCGCGCGGCGATCCGTGCGTGGCGCAATGACAGCCGCCACTGGGTGCTGGCCATCGCCAGTATCCGCGAGCCGGACCTGCTCTATCGTCAGGGGCTTGTTGCTGAGGTCGATGCGGCGCGCCGCGAAGAGGCACGCCAATATCTCAACGAGACGCTGGCGCTGGATACCCGCGACGGCGTGCAGGGCATGGCACGTTTCTGGCTGCCGGCGCAGGCGCATCATCTCAATCAGCTGGCTGCCGACGCCGCGCGTGGTGCCTTGCCCGACGCCCAGACCCCCTTCGGACGTGCCGATGCCGTCGAGCTTGAGCGCCGTCAACGGTTGGCCGTCTGTCATCGCTATCCCGCCAGCGTGGTGATGGCCGAGAAGTACGCCTTCTATCTGCTGATGGTGCAGGACAGTGGTGATTTCCCGGCCGATGAGCTGGCGCAGTGTGCCGAGCGTCTGCGCAGCGCCCTGTGTCGCTACTACCCGGACGCCATGCGTCTGCTGGAAGCCTGGGCGGTGTGGGAATCCGCGGTGCCGGAACTCGAGGACCATCCGCTGGTCAACGAGATCCGCTGGCATCTCGATGACCCCGGCAGCCTGTTCCATTGGCTCGACTGGCGCGCCAGTGACTGGCAGGAGCCGGGGCTGCGTCCGAGTCTGGATCGCTTCACGGCGCTGGCGCTGAGCGGTCCGCTCAATACACCGTGCTGGGGCGAGCCGATGGTCGAGTACGGGCGGGGCGTCGAGGAACTCAGCGGCTGGCTCGAAGGTCATTATGGTCTCGCCAATGCCGAGGCGCTCAAGGGCTTCCTCGACTTCCTGCGCGATGCCGGTGATCGAGATGAATACCAGATCAATTACGGCCCCTACACTCTCAATCGCGCCCGCCTCGATAACGAGATCGACGTGCTGGAAAGCGCCGAGCGCGGCGATGACGAGCAGGTGCATCTGGACCGTCTGCGTCGCGTTAGAGACAACGAGGCGCGCTGCAACGAGCTGGACATGGCGGCGTGGGACATCGCCCAGATGGTGGACCTCGCGATTGCCGGGCGACAGCTGGGCTGGCTGGACGAGGCGACCTTCACCGCCTATCTGGACAGTGCCTATGCGATGGCGCGCGACCACTACGGCAGCTGGAAGGAATATGCCCGGGGACTGTTTGCCGGCTATGCCTTCTTCATGGGTGACACCGACCAGCGTGACAGCTTCCTGCGCGGCTTCCGCGACGCGCTCATCCAATGGTTGACGGCGGCGCCCCCGCTGGCCGGCGCCTGGTCGAGTCTCGATTTCCCGGGCGCGCGGCCGGGTCATTGGCCGGCATTGCATCTGGATGTGCTGAGCGGAGACGCTCGCACGCTGCACTGAGCGGGATTCCATTCAGATTGGGTGAGCGGTAGAGGGTACCTCATCTGATACTTTGGTCTAACTTGTGCGGCAATGGCATACGGTTTGCGGAAACATGAACTACTATCCTGCGAACGACTCGGGTTTGTCATCTGACTGTCGTCATCGTGTTGCAAGGTGTGCTGCTGCCTGATTTGGCCCACCCTGTCAGATAGTCGCCGTGTTATCTCTGATCGATCAACGATCATCGTCATGCATCAATGGTTATCGCCGTCCGCAAGCGCTGCTCACCTTCACCCTTCCAGCGCCGGGCCCACGACGAGGAATGCTGGATGCGCCACGCGTTATTATGCTGTTTTCTGATCCTGCCACTGGGTGTGGCAGGCTGTGCCAGTCACTCAACACCGTCCAATGATGTGGCCTACTACGATGTGGACCTGCCGGAATTGCCGAAGCTCAAGCGCTATCGCCAGTCCACGTCCCAGCCGGCTGCCGAGCCGCAGGACTACGCCATGTCAGGGCCGAGCATCCGCGATGTCCTGCTGGAAGAGCATGACCGCTGGGCCGGGACGCCCTATCGTCTGGGGGGAACCAACACCCGCGGCATCGATTGCTCCGCCCTGATGCAGCATGTCTTCAGTGATGGTTTCGGTATCGATCTGCCGCGTACCACCACCGACCAGGTGAAGCGTGGCAAGCGCATCGACAAGTCGCAGCTCAAGCCGGGCGATCTGGTCTTCTTCCGACCCTCGCGTCGCTATAACCATGTAGGTGTCTACGTCGGCAACGGCTACTTCCTGCATGCGTCCACCTCGCGTGGCGTGAAGCTGTCGCGGCTCGACAACGTCTATTGGTCCCAGCACTACTGGCAGTCGCGTCGCCCGATGCCCTACGAGGCCATGCAGATGAAGCTGGCCATGCGTAGCCAGTGAGCTGATCACGTGTCGCACTGAAACAGACAAGTGTCTTCCTGGACATCACCCGGCCCTGGCCGGGTGATGTCGTTTCTGGGCCCGGGAAAATGTCAGCCACTGCTCAGGAAGGGGGCTCCAGCGCAGTGCTGCTTGTCTGATTCCCAGCGCTCTGGGCGTCCGTGGCGGGTCTATCGGCCGCCGAGTGTTCAATGACGAAATCGACCAGCGCCTGCTCGGCACGCGACAGGCCGCGTTCGCGGCGCCAGGCGAGTGACAGCTCAAGCCAGGCGGGCTCATCGAACGATACGGCGGTCAGGTTGTTCTCTTCACGGTCGTCCTCGACCACACGCTTGAGGAAGGTGGTGATTCCGAAGCCCCGCGCGACGATCGCCTTGTTGAGGGCGATCAGGTTCGATTCGAAGGCGATGCTCGGCGCGAGGCCATGCCGGCTGGCCAGGCGCTCGATGAAGTCGCGATGAAAGTAGCCGCGCTTGAAGACCACCAGCTCCTCGGCGAAGAACTCCTCGACGCTGATCTGCGTGCGGGCGGCCAGCGGATGATCGTTCGCCAGGCAGACCACCATTTCCTCGCTCAGGAAGTGGCGTCGAATCAGGCCGTGGGTGTCGCTGCCGAGCTGGTCCTCGACGATGACGCCCAGGTCCAGCTCGGCATTGTCGATCATCCGGCGCAGGCTCAGGGTGCCGCCCTCGATCACGCTGAGCTTGATGTCGGGGTAGCGTGCCTTGAACGCCATCAACAGGGGCGGGAAGTAGTAGGAGCCGAGCATCGAGGAGACGCCGATGCGCACCTCGCCCTTGACCAGCCCCTCGAGCTCCGCCATCGCCAGTGCCGCGCGCTGTGCCTGTTGCAGCAGGGGCCGGGCATGCTCGAGCAGCGTATCGCCGGCCGGTGTCAGGCGCAGACCGCGTGAGCCCCTGACCAGCAGTTGGGTGCCCAGCCGGCCTTCAAGCCCGGCGAGCGACTGGCTGACCGCTGACTGGGCCAGGCCAAGTGCCTGAGCGGCGGCGGTGAAGCTCTGATGCTCGACGACACTGACGAATATCTCCAGTGAACGCAGATCGAAGGGCAGTTTCATCGCGGGGTCCTTTTGATCGCGAGGTTCTTTTCATCGTGAGGTTCTTTATCAGCGCGGATTCTGTCTTGGCGCAGTTTGCGTCATCCCTGTCTCGCCGTTGTCATCAGCTTTGCTGATGGGTGGCATCATGTCGAGCTATTTTACTGATGCGAGTGCGCGGCGCAGACTGGCGCCATCCCCATGCTTGATTGAGTGCAGGTACCTGATGGCTTCATCGCTCTCCGCGTCTTCTTCCCACGACTCCGCCAGTTCAGGCTTGGCTACCCAGTCCGAGCTGCCCGAGCCACTCAAGGCACACGGGCGTGACTGGCGGCGCATGACCCAGGCGCTGTGCCTGGGCTCCTTCGTGGTCTTCATCAACCTCTATCTGGTGCAACCGCTGCTGCCGCTGCTGGCGACGGATCTGGGCCTGAGCTCGCTGCAGGCGAGTCTGTCCCTGTCGGTAAGCACCCTGACGCTGGCTATGGCATTGCTGGTGTTCGGCCCGCTGTCCGACGCGCTGGGGCGGCGGCGCATTCTGCTGTGGACCTTGGCCGGCGGGGTGGCCTGTTCAGGGCTGGCACTGTTCGCCGAGGGCTTCTGGTCGCTGCTGGCGGTGCGCGCACTGCAGGGCTTTCTGCTCGGCGGTCTGCCGGCGGTGGCAGTGGCGTACATGAGTGACGAGATGGAGCAACCCGCCTTGATGATGGCGGTGGGGCTCTACATCAGTGCCAATTCGCTGGGCGGCATTTCGGGGCGGGTCGCGGGGGGCGTGATAGCGGAGCACTGGGGCTGGCAGGCCAGCTTCGCCGCCATCGGCGGCGTCAGCCTGCTGGTGCTGGGGGCGTTATGGCAGCTGCTGCCGCGCCAGAGACGCTTCGTCGCCCAGCCGCTCAAGCTGAGCAGCATGCTGGCAGGTCTGAGTCGCCATCTGCGCAATCCTCGTCTGTGGCCGGTGTTTCTGCTCGGTGGGCTGAATTTCTTCATCTTCGTCAATCTCTACAGCTACATGACCTTTCGATTGAGTGAGGCGCCCTGGTCACTCAGCAGTCAATGGCTGGGGCTGTTGTTCCTGACCTATCTGGCAGGCACCTTCGGCGCCTCCCAGTCTGGCCGGCTGGCACGGCGTCTGGTACCGGGAGGTGTGGCTGAGGACGGCGAGGCCGCGCTGGCGATCGCTCAGCGACGCGGTCAGGCGCTGACCATGATGCTGGGCACCGGCATCGTGATGCTCGGCACGCTGTTGACGTTGAGTCACTCGCTGGTCGGGATGTTGATCGGTCTGAGTCTGAATGCCTTCGGCTTCTTCCTCGCGCATGCCACCGCCTCGGCCTGGGTCGGGCGCAATGCCGAAGGCGCGCGGGCCAGTGCCAGTGCGCTGTATCTGACTGCCTACTATCTGGGCGCGAGTCTCGGCGGCTTCTGGCTTGAACCCTTCTGGCAGGCGGCCGGCTGGCCCGGGGTGGTGGCCGCCAGCGTACTGGTACTGGTGGTAACCTTCTCGCTGGCAATCCTGTGCTGGCGCCGGGCTACTACGCAGTATTGAGTTTGAAAGCGGCACAGGCACCATAGCACGCATACGACAACGGCTCGCCAGATGGCGAGCCGTTGTCGTTCAGAGAACCTGGAGGGCGGAATCAGTGCGCGGGGGCGTCGTCACCCCAGATCTCTTCCAGACGGTCATCGCGGCCACAGCCGGCGCGATAGAAGCGATAGCGCACCGGGTTCTTCTTGTAGAAATCCTGATGGTAATCCTCGGCCGCATACCAGGGCCCTGCCGCCTCGATCTCGGTGGCGATGCCTTCGGGGAATCTGTCCTTCAGTGCATCGCGACTGGCTTCGGCGGCCTCACGCTGTGTCTCATCCACCGGATAGATGCCGCTGCGGTATTGGGTGCCGGCATCACAGAACTGGCGATCCACCGCGACCGGGTCGATGTTGTGCCAGAAGACATCCAGCAGGGTGTCGTAGCTGACCTTTTCGGGCTCGTACACCACCTTGACCGCTTCGGTGTGCCCGGTGCCGCCCGAGGAGACCTGCTTGTAGGTCGGATTGTCCTGTTCGCCGGCGGTATAGCCGGAGGTGGTCGAGATCACACCGTCCAGCTTGTCGAAGGGCCCCTCCATGCACCAGAAGCAGCCACCGGCGAAGATGGCGACGTCCTGGCCTTGAGCAACACCCTCGGCGACGCCCTTGGGCGCCGTTTCCGGGTCGAAGGCATTGGCGTGGCCGACAAGCAGCAGGCCGCCGAGGAGGCTTGCCAGTGGCGTGAGACGTCTGAGCGCTGGGAAGGGGATTCGCGTATATCGGGTCATGGTGTCTCCGGGAAAGGCGTCATTCCTTCGAGATGAGTACACGGAAATTTCCATGTCTCGGTGAGCCGTGAGATGACTGGCGTTGTTGAGTTCTCACTGCCTGTATCAGGTTTCTACGCGAATAAACGTGGGATGGATGCGAACATGCAGAATGAAACCTTACCGTTGTCGTGATCAAGTCACTGTCATTCACCCCGCTAGGCGAATCAGTGCATCCAGTCAGCGTCATGCCTCGTAAGGACACGGTACATCCCAATGACATGCCCATGACGGCAGGAATCGAAAAGGAAATCGCCAGTGAATAAACGCAAGTTACTGCTTCTAGGCGCCATCGTCGCTGCCATCGTGGTGTTCTTTGCCAGCGGGGCGCAGGATTACTTCACCCTGCAGAGCCTCAAGGCCAGCCAGTCGGAATTCCAGGCGTTGTTCGCGGAATCGCCGTACAAGGTCGCGGGCACCTTCTTCGTCGTCTACGTGGCGATGGCGGCACTTTCACTGCCCGGGGCAGCACTGCTGACGCTGCTGGGCGGCGCGCTGTTCGGCTTCGGCTGGGGGCTGTTGCTGATCTCCTTCGCCAGCACCATCGGTGCGACGCTGGCCTTCCTGATTTCCCGTACTCTGCTGCGCGAGAGCATCGAGAAGCGCTTCCGCCGTCAGCTGGAATCCCTCAATCGTGGCGTCGAGCGTGAAGGCGGTTTCTATCTGTTCACGCTGCGCCTGGTACCGGTCTTTCCGTTCTTCATCGTCAATCTGGTGATGGGCCTGACCCGCATGCGCGTGGTCACCTTCTACGTGGCAAGCCAGCTGGGCATGCTGGCGGGCACCGCCATCTATGTGAATGCCGGTCGTGAGCTGGGCCAGCTGGAGTCTCTGTCCGGCATCCTCTCGCCGGGACTGATCGCCTCCTTCATCGCGCTGGGCCTGTTCCCGCTGATCGCCAAGAAGATCGTCGGCGTGCTGCGCAAGCGCAAGCAGCAGGCGGCCTTCACCAAGCCGAAGACCTTCGACTACGACATGGTCGTCATCGGGGCCGGTTCCGCCGGGCTGGTGACCAGCTATATCGCCTCCGCCGTCAATGCGCGTGTCGCGCTGATCGAGCGTCACAAGATGGGCGGTGACTGCCTCAATACCGGCTGTGTGCCCTCCAAGGCGCTGATTCGTGCCGGGCGTGCAGCTCATGAGATTCGTCAGTCACAGCGCTTCGGGATCACCGCCAATGAGCCGGAGATCGACTTCGCCAAGGTGATGGGGCATGTGCAGGATGTGGTCGAGAGTGTCGAACCGCATGACAGCATCGAGCGTTACGAGAGTCTGGGCGTGGAAGTCCATACCGGCAACGCCAGACTCAGGACGCCCTGGGAAGTGGAAGTCGATGGCCGCGTGCTGACCACGCGCAACGTGGTGATCGCCACTGGTGCCCGCCCGCGTGTTCCTGCGATCCCCGGTATCGAGCTGATCACGCCGTTGACCTCTGACAACCTGTGGGATCTCAGGGTGCAGCCCAAGCGCCTGGTCGTGCTGGGTTCCGGCCCGATCGGCATGGAACTGGGTCAGAGCTTCGCGCGCCTGGGCAGTCACGTCACCATCATCGAGGGTGCCCCACGGGTGATGCCGCGTGAGGACGAGGAAGTCAGCACGCTGATGCACGAGCAGCTGGCTGGTGAGGGCGTCGATCTGCGCATCAATTCCACCGCCACGCGCATCGAGGTGCTCAAGGACAAGGACAGTCAGCCGATGCGCCATCTGGTCGTGAGTTCTCCCGACGGTGAGGAGAGCTGGATCGAGTTCGACGAGCTGCTGGTGGCCATCGGGCGCGAAGCCAACGTCGAAGGCTTCGGTCTGGAAGAGCTGGGCATCGCGGTTTCCGAGCGCGGCACCATCGATGTCTCCGAGTCGCTGCAGACCCTGCAGCCGAACATCTGGGCATGCGGCGATGTGGCCGGCCCCTACCAGTTCACCCATGCGGCGGGTCATCAGGCGTGGCACGCGGCGGTCAACGCGCTGTTCGGTGGTCTGAAGACCTTCAAGGTCGACTACCGTATCATGCCGATGGTCACCTACACGGAGCCGGAAGTGGCACGTGTCGGCCTCAACGAGACCGAAGCCAAGGCCCAGGGCTATGAGTACGAGGTCACCCATTACGAGATGGGCGAGAGCGATCGTGCGCTGGCCGAGCGGGCCACCGAAGGCTTCGTCAAGGTACTCACCGAGAAGGGCCGTGATCGCATCCTGGGTGTGACGCTGGTCGGTGCCTATGCAGGCGAATGGTTGGCAGAATTCACCATGGCCATGAAACACGGCATCGGCCTCAACAAGATACTCTCCACCATCCATCCGTACCCGACACTGTCGGAAGCCAACAAGGCCGCGGCGGGCATGTGGAAGAATGCCCACAAGCCGGAAGGCGTGCTCAAGGTGCTGGATCGTTACTTCACCTGGCGCCGCAATGGTCGCTTCGAACCGACCAAGACGCTCAAGGCGACGGACACCGCGAGTGCTCCGGCTGCTGAAAAACACTAATTGATGACTGATGCCGCGCACCCGCATGTCCGGGACGCGGCATTTTCCTATCAGGAGATCCCCTCATGGAGACGAATCACAAGCCGGGCCGTCGTCGTGCCCTGGCGTTGATGGGCGGATCCTTGCTGTTGATGGCAGGTGTCAGTGCCAACCCCTGGTCCACGGCACTGGCGTATGCGGCCGATGCGAAAGCAGGACGTCCGGTGCCTGAGCTTGCCTCCCTCAAGTGGCAGGAGATCGCCGACAAGGCGCGTGGACAGCGTATCGATTTCCACGCCTGGGGCGGCAGTGAGGCGACCAACGCCTATCTGCGCGATCAGGCGAGTATCGCGGCAAGACAGCAGGGTATCGAGGTGCGTCACGTCAAGATTTCCGACACCGCGGAAAGTGTCTCGACTCTGCTGGCGGAGAAGGCCGCAGGACGCAGTGATGGCAGCATCGATGTGATCTGGATCAACGGCGAGAACTTCCGTGCGCTCAAGCAGGCCGAGCTGGTGTGGGGCCCCTTCGTCGAGCGCCTGCCCAACAGTGACTATCTGCTCGAGGAGATCGGCGCGCGCGATTTCGGACTCGCCACCGATGGTCTGGAGGCGCCCTGGGGGCGTGCGCAGTTGATCTTCATGTACGACAGCGCGCTGCTGGAGTCGCCGCCGCGCTCGATGCAGGCGTTACTGAAGGTGGCCAGAGAGCATCCCGGGCGCGTGACCTATCCGCAGCCGCCCAGCTTCCACGGCACCACCTTCCTCAAGCAGGCATTGCTGGAATTGATGCCCGTCGAGCAGCGCGAGGTGCTGGCATCTCCCGTGGCGAGTGATGCCCAGTTCGCTGAGGTGACCGCACCGCTGTGGGACTATCTCGATGCGCTGCATCCTCTGATGTGGGCGCAGGGCGAGCGTCAACCAGCCGGTGCCGAAGAGCAGATGAAACTGCTCGCCCAGCGCAGCGTGTGGATCGCGCTGACCTTCGTGCCCCAGGAAGTGGCCAATGCCCGTCAGGAAGGGCGGCTGCCACCGACCATCGAACCGTATATCCATGACGGTGGCACCCTCGGCAATGTGCACTATCTGGCGATTCCGGCCAGTGCACCACACAAGGCCGCTGCACTGGTGTGGATCAATCAATTGATGTCCGCTGAGGCCCAGGCCGCCAAGGCCGACCCCTCGCGCTGGGGCGATGACACGGTGCTGGATGTCGCCCGCTTGCCGCCACAAGAGCGCGCTGCCTTCGATGCCTTGCCAAGACTGCCCGGCAGCATGTCGCCCGAGGCATTGGGCACACCGCTCAGCGAGCCACACCCGAGCTGGACCGATGCGTTGGAGGCCGAGTGGGCGCGACGCTATCGCAACTGACGCAATGGGTCGCTGATCGCTGGCGTGTCGCTCCCGCCACTGGTCATGCGCCGCTGACGCCCGCCCGCGTGCTGCGCTGGGGCGTCTTGCTGTTGCTGCTCGGGCCTACGGCACTGGGGCTGGCCGGACTGGTCGCTCCGGCCTTCGGGCTGTGGCCGACGCTGGGCTTCGATCAAGTCTCGGCGGTCGCCTGGCAGCGCTGGTGGGCCTTGCCCGGGCTGGCGGAGGGCTTTCGACTGACGCTGGTCAGTGGCCTCGGTGGCACGCTGCTGGCGGTGCTTTTGACCATGGGGTGGGTCTCGGCGGCCGCCGGGACTCGCTTCGGTGAGCGCATGGAGCGCCTGCTGGCCCCGATACTGGCGATGCCGCATCTGGCGCTGGCGCTGGGGCTCTTGTGGCTGGCTGCCCCGAGTGGCGTGCTGATGCGCCTGCTGATGGCACCCTTCGAGGTGCTGGTGCCGCCGCAGTATCCGCTGCCGGATGCCCATGGCATCACGCTGGCGGTCGGTCTGGCGCTCAAGGAGGCGCCATTCTTGATGCTGATGGCGCAGACGGCGCTCTCGCGTCTGCCGGTCACCGCGCAACTGCAGGCGGGGCAGGCGCTCGGCTACAGCATCCCCCAGCTGCGCTGGCGCATTCTGATGCCCCAGGTGATGCGCGCGATCGCCTTGCCCATCGGCGCGGTGCTGGCCTACTCGCTGGCGGTGGTGGATGTCGCCCAGGTGCTGGGGCCGACGCGTACGCCGACGCTGGCGGTGCGCCTGGTCGAACTGTGGCGTGACAGTGACCCGACGGCGCGCCTGCCGGCGAGTGTCGGCGCCCTGATGCTGGCCCTGCTGGTGATCGGGATGATGGCGCTGGGCGCGGCTCTGGGACGCTCTCTGCTCACCTGGCATCGCGATTGGGTATTGAGCCATCACCCGGCGCGCGCAAGTCGTCTGGCGCTGACGAGTGACGTCATGTTCGGGCGTGTCGCGCGCGGAGTGCTGGGCGTGGTCACGCTGATCTCACTGCTCGCCTTCGTGGTGATCGGCGTGCAATCGGTGGCCAGAAGCTGGTTCTTCCCTGCGCTGCTGCCGTCTCGCTGGGGCTGGGAGAGCTGGCAACAGGCTCTCGCTGGTCTGGGGGATGCCTTCAGCAACAGCCTGTGGCTGGCACTGCTGGTAGCGACACTGGCCGTCATCCTCAGCGTGGCGGTGTTCGAGCGTGAGCGGGAAAGTGGCCGCCTGCGCGGCTTCGTGGTCTGCCTCTATCTGCCATTGCTGTTGCCGCAGGCAAGCTTTCTGTTCGGGTTCCAGGTCGGCTGGTTGAGCCTGGGTGCCAGTCCCGGGTGGGCAGGAGTGGTGATCGGCCATCTGCTGTTCGCCTTGCCTTACGCCTGGCTGACGCTGGCCGGCCCCTGGGCGCGCTTCGATACCCGACTCGAGCAGGCGGCACGTCTGCTGGGGCGTCCACGGCTC
Source organism: Cobetia sp. cqz5-12 (assembly GCF_016495405.1). NCBI lineage: Bacteria > Pseudomonadati > Pseudomonadota > Gammaproteobacteria > Oceanospirillales > Halomonadaceae > Cobetia > Cobetia sp. cqz5-12. The sequence goes on along the minus strand of NZ_CP044522.1, from coordinate 3,305,750 downwards.
GAGGTGCTGATCGGTATTCGCCTGCGCCTGATGCTCAGGCCGCTGGCCATCAGCTGGGCAGTAGCCTTCGCGGTCAGTATCGCGCAGTACGTGCCGACGGTGGTGCTGGGCGGTGGGCGTGTCCCGACCCTGACCACCGAAACCCTGGCGCTGGCGACGGGGTCCGACCCACGCCTGACTGCGGTAGCCGCCTGCTTGCAGGCCTGTCTGCCATTGCTGGTTTTCCTGCTGGCACGTGCGGTACCTGCCGGGCGCTCGGTCTCGCCGACGCGCGGTTGAGCGCCTGTCAGGCGCTGGAATGATGATGACCTCAACGATCTCATGGGAGTAGATGCAACATGCTGGACAAGTGGACCTCACGCTGGGTACAGCCACCTCTGAAACGCCTGGCACGTAGCGCAGCGGCACGCGGTCTGCATCCGGATCAGCTGACTCTCGCAGGCTTCGCCATCGGCATGCTGGCGTTGCCGTTGCTGGCGTATGGACATTTCGGGCTCGCGCTGGTCGCTATCCTGATCAATCGGGTGGTGGACGGGCTGGATGGCGCGCTGGCGCGGCATGCCGGCCTGAGCTCCGATGCCGGTGGCTTTCTGGATATCTGTCTCGATTTCCTGTTCTATGCCGCCGTGGTGGTGGGCTTCGCACTGGCTGATTCGGCCGCTAATGCGATGGCGGCGGTGGCACTGTTGTTCGCCTTCGTCGGTACGGGTTCGAGCTTTCTGGCCTTTGCCATCATGGCGGCCAAGCACCAGCTGGAGCGTCCCAACTTTACCCGCAAGGCCTTCTATTATCTGGATGGCCTGACCGAGGGCACCGAGACCATCGCCTTCTTCGTGCTGGCCTGCCTGATGCCACAGCATTTCGCATTGTTGGCGTGGGTCTTCGCTGCGGCATGCATCCTGACCACGCTGACACGCGTATGGGGAGGGTATGTCACCTTGCGAGCCCAGGACCGAAGCGAGCAGCACGGCAATGACCTGGGCTGATGTGTGCCAAGCGCGGTACCTGGCCCGGCAGGTGACTCGTCCCGCCATCTTTTCTCATTGCGTTGTTCAAGCGCTTCGGAGTCTTGCCAATGAAAACCACTTCCCGTCAGTTGTCTTCCTTCTTCCCCATGCTCGCGGCAGTCGCCTCCAGTGGCCTGCTGGCGGCGGTGATGCCCTCTGCGGCACTGGCGGCTGACAAGACCTTCACGCCGGCCGAGATTCTCGCCTGGGGCGAGAAGACCTTCGAAGGCCAGACCGCGTATCGCGTGGTGGAGCGCGAAGGCCGACCCGCTCTCGAGGCGCGTGCTCAGGGGCAGGCCTCCGCGCGCTATCTCGAGGAAGATATCTCGCTCGAGGAGACGCCCTATCTGAAGTGGTGCTGGCAGGTGGACAGCATCTATCCGGGCGTGAACGAGAAGACCAAGGGAGGGGATGACTACCCGGCGCGCCTCTATGTGGTCAACAAGACCGGTATCCTGCCGTGGCAGGTCGAGGCCATCAATTACGTCTGGTCCAGCAATGAAGCGCGAGGCAGCCATTGGGACAACGCCTTCACGGATCGCGCCATACTGCTGGCCGTTGAATCCGGTGACGAGAAGATAGGGCAGTGGGTGGCAGAGGTGCGCGATCTGCGTGCTGATTACGCGTCACTGTTTGGCAGCAAGCCGAGCGAGATTGCCGGACTTGCGTTGATGGCTGACGGTGACAATGCCGGTGGTGATGCCACGGCGCTGTTTCGTGGCTTGAGCCTTTCCAGCGATGCCACGCCGCCCAGCTGCGGCGCCTGATCCGGGAGCCTGAGAAAAGAGCTGGGCCTGAAGCGCTGGAAAGAGTGGGCTTGAAAGGGTGGGCTGAGCCACTCCGACAAGCCTGCCAAGTCAGCCAGCCAGACACGAAAAAGCCCCGCGACTGATGACTCAGTCGCGGGGCTTTCGGTTCCGGCCTCACACACTGTGTGAGGCGCTCACCCGAGGTGATGCCTCGGATGAGGGAAGAGGCGGAGCTTAGTGCTCCACGCCGCCTTCGCCGTGAACGTGGCCGTGTTCCAGCTCTTCGGCAGAAGCTTCACGCACGTTGGTGATCTGTACGTCGAAGTTCAGGGTTTCGCCGGCCAGCGGGTGGTTGCCATCGACGGTGACAGTGTCGCCTTCGACCTTGGTGACGGTGACCATCAGCGGGCCGCCTTGGGTCTGTGCCTGGAACTGCATGCCAGCTTCGATGTCTTCGACACCCTGGAAGGCTTCACGCGGCACTTCCTGGACCAGGGCTTCCTGGACTTCGCCGTAACCTTCTTCCGGAGAGACGGCAACTTTCAGCTCGTCGCCGGAAGTCTTGCCGTCGAGTTCCTTCTCGAGGCCCGGGACGATGTTGCCAGCGCCGTGGATGTAGGCCAGCGGCTCGCGACCTTCGGAGCTATCCAGCACTTCCCCTTCGTTGTTGGTCAGGGTGTAGTGGAAGGATACGACGGCATTCTGGGCGATTTGCATGATGAGAGCCTTTCGATAGGTATATGAACGTCAATGGTAACGTGCCCCTGAGGTGACTGTCAGGGGGGAAACTGGAAAAAAGCCGCGTATCACGTGGCTTCTGGCCCGCTGATGACATTGCCTGAGAGGCAATCCAGCGCACGTTACCTTGTCTTGAAAGTATAGGTGACGCTCGCAGGCGTGCATTTCAACCCTGAGGCCGGGTTTTTTCTCACCCTCGAAGCCATCGGTGGAGGAAGGGGGAAAACGATTGGATTATCAGGTGTCTGGCGGGGTTGCCCTGCCAGCGCACGGCGGCCGTCCTGCTGACGGCCATACAAGGTTGGGGCGATGGCTTGCGAGGGCCACGGGGTCTGGTTACTCTGCCTACTCGGATATTGCGGATTCTGACGCGCGGCCCGGGGTGGCCTCGCTCTGCACACTCTGTCCCGTCGCCTGACGGGAAATGACAACTCAGGCGCCATGCGACCCTATTTTTTCAGGAGAGAATTTCGATGACCGTGACATTGATCTGGCTGGTGAGCTTCGCTGCGATCTTCATGCTGTGCTTGAACCGCTGGGAAGGCTCGCTGGGTGCCACCGTCAAGCGTGTCCTGCCGGAAGCTCTGAGCATCGATAGCGGTGACCGCTACGTCTGGGGTGTGGCCCTGGGTATTCTGGGCGCGACCTTCATCGTCAATCCCATCTCCATGCTGATGGCATTGATCGTGCTGGCGCTGATCGTTCTGATCGGCGGCAAGCTGATCTGCTGGGGCATGAGCAAGGTCAAGATGCACTGATCTCACCATCAGCAACCCTCCGGGAAGCATGACGTTTCCCGCAGACAGAAAGGCCGGGCTATCTGCCCGGCCTTTCTGTCTCCGCTCATCAGACACTTCTCATCAGGCTCTTCTCATTAGATTCTGCTCATCCATCGCGTCTTGTCAGTGCCGTCTGCAGCTCGGCGCCGAGTCATAGCCAGGTCGAGAGCGTCAGCGAGCCGAATTGATCGCTCTCCTGCTGCGTCTCGAATTCGTGGGTGCGCCACACGTTGACGAACGCCAGCTGCCAGCGTTGCCAGCTGAGCGCGAAGCCCAGTTGCAGGTCGCCGACCAGCGGACGACGGTCCACCGAGGCGCTGTCCTCGAAGCCATTGCCGTCCAGCAGCATGTTGTAGGCCATCGCGCGGCCTTCGATATTGGCGAACAGATACCAGGCAAAGTCGCCGTCGGGATGAAAGTACTGACGGCCGCCCTGGGCCGGTGCCACTGTCGGTATCCCGTAGCTGCGGGTCAGCCCCTGGCCGATACGTATGCCGCCACCGACGCCCGCATAGGTGTAGAGGTTGCCCAGCGCCACGGAAGCCGAGGGGCCGTACTCCACCTCAAGCCCCGCGGCCCGGGCCGGCAGCCATAGCTGCGTCTGCCAGCCGGTGCTGATCACCGGCTCGTTGTTCAGCTGGTGATCCCAGCCTTCCGGTTCATCACTGCCGGTGATCTCGTGGACTCCCTTCTGAGCCTCCTTGGCGCCCGAGGCCGGGCCGACGATGCCGAGATCCAGATTGAAGGTGTCCACCCGTCGCCAGTCATCTCCCTCTTCACCAGCGAACAGCGATACGCCACCGAACAGGTAGCCCGCGTAGGGGCGGTCGTCCTGATCCGGTTGTTCGCGAGAGATGTCATTGGGGGTATAGATCTGCTGTCCGAAGCGATAGGCCGTGGCGTCCAGTCGCGCCGCGCTGAAGCCGGGTACCCAGTCCGCGAATGAGCGTGACCAATGCTGATCCGGTGTCGCGAAGGTATAGCTCAGCGCAAAGCCATTGGTGTAGTGGCCGTCATCGCCGGAGGCGAGAAGGTCATTCTCGACCTTCAATGACAGCACGCCACCCTCGTCCTCGGCTGCCTCCACCATGGGGGCCAATGCCACTGCACCGAGCATGATCAATGCCATGCCCAGGCGACGGGTCGAGAAGGCTGGCGCCACCTGCGGCGCGTGGCTGAGGGCGGCGGTACCCCCGGGGCCGTCATTGACTGTGCTGGGATAAGCGTGAGGGCAGTTTCTTGAAGGGGATGTGCCACAAGACATCTTGCTGGCGCCTGGGAGAGAACCTGTTGGACGGGCAGTGACGGGACGCATCGCAACTCCTGGGACGAAAAGTTGTACACAGAGTCAAGTTAGGCTGCACATGTATAACTTTGCACAAAAAATCACGATTTCATAGCCTGTTAATCAATAGGCGATCTGCAGATTGTTCGCTGAGGCGAGCCGTTCATGCGTGTAACCGGAGGAGGGAATGCGAAGCGAGGGGAGAGGCAGGAGAAAGCGGGAGTTGCAAGCAGGAGGAGATGGAGCGGAGGTAGATACAGGAGCGCAAGAGATGTGAAAGACGCGAGAGACGCGGGGATCCACTCGCTTGGCGAGTCGAGGGGAAAGTGTGGCAGCGTTTCCCGCGCAGAGCTTGCGACAGGAATCGGTAAAGGGCGCGGAAGCAGAACGGCCGGCGCTCCGGCAAGGGAGCGCCAGCCATCGAGAGACTCAGTAAGGCGCGACACTCAGGTTGGCGCCGTAGCCGACCAGGCGGACACGTTGGCCAACCGAGAAGGCGGTGTCGGCTTTCTGGACGACGATGAGGCTGTCGCCGGCATCGCGGCGGACTTCAATCTCGTAGGCGTCGATCTGGTCGACGTTGTCGGCGATCGACTTGCCGGCCACGCTGCCGCCGATGGCGCCCGCGGCAGTGGCGATCGCACGGCCGGAGCCGCCGCCGATCTGGCTGCCTAGCAGGCCGCCGACGACCGCACCACCCAGGCCACCGAGCACGCCGCTGCCTTCATCCTGTGCCTGGATCTGTACCGGACGCAGTGAGGTGATGGTGCCATAGCTGACGGACTGCGCGCGCTTGGCCTGATCGCCGGTGTAGACGTTGCCGGAATAGATGTCGCTGTTCGCGCAGCCGCCAAGCGTCAGTACGCCGAGTGCGATCACGGGCAGCCAGCGGCGTGCGCCAGTCGATCGTTTATGAGTCAGTGAGAGTGTCATGGTGTGTCTCCTCGCATGATGCGGTGCAGCTTGAGGTTGTGATGGAGAATGCTGAGTGCTGAGAGAGCAAGGCTCAGGTAGGCGATCACTTCCTTGGGCCGCCAGCAGGTTCTTGTCACGACGGGCGTGCGAGAACACTGTTTCTTAACATTATAGACCACATCGACCATGCCGGGTTCCCGACCTGAAACGCTGAGGTGACGCAACTTCTGCACTTCCCTGTCGCGCGAGTGCTACCGCGTCAGCATTCTGCATGAGCCATGCCGGGTGAATGTCAGCGCAGGGGCGTTCGTCGACGTTGGCTAGTAGTCACGTCGGACATTCGCGGCGGGTATTCACGGCGCCAAGGCACGAAAAAGCCCGCGTGAGCGGGCTTCGGTCAGTCTGCGGGTGGCACCTCGCGCAATCTCGTCATTTCGAGGTGCTATGTCCAGGTGTCATACCGCGATGTCAGCGGTCTAGAACTGGTCTTCTTCCGTGGAGCCCGTCAGCGCGGTGACGGAGGAGTTGCCGCCCTGAATGACATTGGTCATGTCATCGAAGTAACCGGTGCCGACTTCCTGCTGGTGCGCCACGAAGGTGTAGCCCTTCTCGGCTGCGGCGAATTCGGCTTCCTGCACCTTTTCGACGTAGTGCTTCATGCCTTCGCCCTGCGCATAGTCGTAGGCAAGATCGAACATGTTGAACCACATGTTGTGGATACCGGCCAGGGTGATGAACTGGTACTTGTAGCCCATGTCCGACAGTTCCTGCTGGAACCTGGCGATGGTGGCGTCGTCGAGGTTCTTCTTCCAATTGAATGAAGGCGAGCAGTTGTAGGCCAGCAGCTGGTCCGGGTATTCCTTCTTGATCGCTTCGGCGAAGCGGCGCGCTTCCTCGAGGTCCGGCTTGGCGGTTTCACACCAGATCAGGTCGGAGTAGGGCGCGTAGGCCAGGCCGCGGGCAATGGCTTGATCCAGACCTGCATTGACGCGATAGAAGCCTTCGTCGGAGCGCTCACCGGTCAGGAACGGCTTGTCGTAGTCATCGACATCCGAGGTGATCAGGTCAGCGGCGTTGGCATCGGTACGTGCGATGACCAGGGTCGGGACACCCGCCACGTCAGCGGCCAGGCGAGCGGCGACCAGCTTCTGCACCGCTTCCTGAGTCGGCACCAGCACCTTGCCGCCCATGTGGCCACACTTCTTGACCGAGGCCAGCTGGTCCTCGAAGTGCACCCCGGAGGCGCCCGCACGGATCATGGCGGTCATCAGCTCGTAGCCATTGAGCACGCCACCGAAACCGGCCTCGGCATCCGCCACGATAGGCGCGAAGTAATCGACGAAGCCGGCATCGCCCGGGTTGGCACCTTTCTGCCACTGGATCTGGTCGGCGCGGCGGAAGGTGTTGTTGATGCGTTTGACCACGGTCGGCACGGAATCCACCGGATAGAGCGACTGATCCGGGTACATGGCTTCACTGGTGTTGTTGTCGGCGGCGACCTGCCAGCCAGACAGGTAGATGGCCTCGATACCGGCCTTCACCTGTTGCATGGCCTGGCCCCCGGTCAGGGCGCCCAGACAGTTGACGTAGCCCTTCTTGGCATCACCATTGACCAGTTTCCAGAGCTTCTCGGCACCGCGGGTCGCCAGGGTATTGGCTTCCTGGACGGAACCGCGCAGGCGCACCACATCCTCGGCGGAATAGGGACGAGTGATCCCTTTCCAGCGCGGATTCTCGGCCCAGTCCTTTTCGAGCGCGGCAATCTGATCGGCACGTGTGTGACTCATGGTGGCATCTCCTGATGGCTTCGTCGTCGGGGCTCAGCCCCTGGCGTGTTGTCTGTGTCTTGTTGCTGTTCGCTTGTCTATCGTCTGGCCGTTGACGCGAGAGCGCCGCGTGAAATGGGAGTGGCGGTGCTCGGCGTCTTGAGGTTGCTGCATGACAGTTTGTTGTTGTTATTGATCTTTCAGGCGTTGTCAGTGGAGTCACGCCGTGCGACAGCAGGCGTCGTCGGTGGCGTTGTCGAGCTCCACTGGCTCGGCAAGTCTGAAGCGAGCCTTGATCACGCCAAGGCAGGCAGTTTCCAGGCCGGGTGCGGCTGTCAGCGTGATGCTGTCCAACCAGGGCATCAGGAAGTACAGACTGGCTTCCAGCGTGGGTAACGTGCAGTGGCTGAGGGTGAGGGCGATGCGCGGTGGTCTGCCGTTCGGCGCGCGCAGCCGTGAGATCAGCTCTCCCCAGCACAGCGCTTCGCGCACGCTGCTGATCTGGGCAATGGCCAGCACCGAATGACGTTCGCCGCGATGCCGCGCGGCGGCCAGGGTCCAGAGGGCCCGGGGGAGCGGACGGTTGCCCAGTTGCATCCCCTTCACGTCATCTGTGAGTCCGGCAAGTGCCAGCTGGTCAGACGCGTCCTGCACGTCGGTGGTCGCTGTCTGCTCTGCATGGCGCTGCAGCTGCCATCCGCTGGCCTGTGAGCGCAGTTGCCACTGGTCGCCGGGAAGCTGCCAGCGCTGGTCGCGACTCAGATGACAGATCGTCTGCGCCTGTGCCGCCACCGTCTCCGCTGTCTGCGGTGGCAGCAGGTCCTTGAGGGGGCGCGCCAGCTTGAGAATCCGCGTGCGGATCTCGGCGTTGTGCCATTGTTCGGCCAGAGAGGCATCTTCAGGATGCCCGAGTACCTGGTCACCTCTACCGCCCATCAGGGTGGTCTGCGTTCGTGTGTCTGAGGTGAGCATGGGCGAATCTCCTGAAGGCGGTGCCGGATCTGGCAGCGTGTCATGTCGCAGTGCAGCGTAAATGACCTGATCTCTAGCATCGCTCCGAAACTGAGTGCTGTCTTTCATTCCTTGGTCGCATTAAAACGATCGTTTTATATCGGTTTCAACGTTGCGGAATTCTCGTTGGCAAACAGTCGTTTTAATATTTCTCAATGACGTCATGATGTCAGTATCCATGGGGCTTTTGGAATGATGATTTGGTCAAGGAGCGGGTTGTAGCCAGACTACAAGACACTTCAAGGCACAAAAAAACCGGCCCCAGATGGGGCCGGTTTTCCTGAGCATGACGCTAAAATTCAGTTCAGAATCAAGCGCATGCTGCGGTGCGGTATGCCGGCGTCGAGAAACTCGCCGCCGTAAGCCGTGAAGCCGAGGCGTTGATAGAATTCCAGCGCATGGGTCTGAGCATCCAGCAGTACTTCAGCATGGCCAGCCTCACGCGCAGCATGGATGACCGCTTCCATCAGGCGTTGGCCAAGCCCCAGCCCGCGCGCTTCGGCGAGGATGGCGACGCGGCCGACATGGCCGTCCGGCAACAGACGGGCCGTGCCGACGGTACGACCATCCAGATGCACGAGGAAGTGTTCGCAGACATCGTCGCGTCCGTCCCACTCTTCCTCCTGCGGCACCTGCTGTTCCTCGATGAACACGACGCGGCGGATCTCGCTGGCCTCGTTGCCCAGCGTCTGCCAGTCGCCCCGTTCCAGGCTGATCATGGCGTCACTCATTCTTCATCGTCCTCTTCGTCCTGAAGGTCACATTCCAGTATCAGGCTGCCGCGGTTGATCAGCGCCGTCAGCAGGCTGACCACGGCACTGCGATCAAGGTCTGCCGTGGTGTAGTCAAGCAACACCGCCGTGAGGCGCTGATCAGAGGCCAGCGCTTCCGCCAGCGGCTGAGGGGCCGGGATGCCATCGCCATCGACGAACAGCGTGCTGGTGCCATTCTCACCGTGACGGAAGGCGAAGCGTGAGCCCAGGGAGCGCACCAGTACGCCTTCATCTTCCAGATACTCGACCAGCTCATGCGTCTTTAGGGCCGGTTCGCGGGTGGCGAGCTGCTCCAGATACTTGGGCTGGGTCATGTAGCGACCGAACCACTGTGCCAGCTGGGTCGGGTTGTCCAGCGTGCTGAGCAGCAATTCGCGCACACGCTCCAGCGAGGCGTCGTCCAGCTCGCCGGCATTGGCGACCGGTGCCATGCCCTGATCACGGTAGCGCAGCGATTCCGGCAGGCTGGCACCCAGATAGTCGGCGTAGGAGGTGACGACTTCATCGGCGGACGGTGCACGGAAGCCGACGGAGATGGTCATGCAGTCATCGGACTGGCTGACGCCGTGGTGCGCCAGGCGCGGCGGCACGTAGAGCATGTCGCCGGGTTCCAGCACCCAGTCCTCGCCCGGCGTGACCTCGAAGTGCTTGAGGATGCGCAGGTCGATGCCATCGATGATCTCGGCGTCGTCACCGTGCATGCCACCCAGCTGCCAATGACGCTGGCCCTGGGCCTGCAGCAGGAAGACATCGTAGTTGTCCAGATGCGGGCCGACGCTGCCACCGGTCGGCGCGTAGCTGATCATGATGTCATCGAGGCGCCAGCGCGGCAGGAAGGTGAAGGGCTCGAACAGCGCGGCGACATCGGGGACGTAATGGTCCACCGCCTGCACCAGCAGGCTCCACTGGCTGTCGTCCTTGGCGTCGAGACGCGCGAAGGTCGCTTCATCGAAGGGGCCGTGGCTGACCTGCCAGGCCTTGTCCGGGCCGTTTTCCTCGACCAGACGCGCTTCGATGCCATCTTCACAGGCCAGGCCGGCCAGTTCATCGGCTTCCAGCGGCGTCTCGAAGTCTGCGAAGGCCCCGCGGATCAGCAGTGGCTTCTGCTGCCAGTAATCGCGCAGGAATTCACGGATGCTCAGGCCGCCCAACAGTGCCAGTGGCGTGTCGGTGTCGCGGGGGGCGGGGGATGTGCTCATGCAGAACCTCTCGAACGCGAACGGCAGCCTGTCAGGGGGCAGCGGTCTCGCGATGACGTCGTTGAAGCCGTTTTGCCGGATGGCAGAAGGCGATGCGTTCCATGCCAGCCCAGGTGGGGCGTGGCATGTCGTGCCCACTGACGGAGAGCATCAGTGGTCGTGAATCCAGTGTGTCGCTTAATGTGCAGCGTGCTGCATGCTGGCTAATACGCAATGCATGACGCCGGAGCAGAGGCCCCGGCGTCTCAAGACTTGCAGTGACCTGCGCCGCTTAGAGCGCCTTGGCCTGTGTGATGGCGTTGCCGATGTAGCTGGCCGGGCTCAGCGCCTTCAGCTCGGTCTTGACGTCTTCCGGCAGTTCCAGCGTCTCGATGAAGGCGGCGAAACCGGCCTGGTCGATACGCTTGCCACGGGTCAGCTCCTTGAGCTTCTCGTAGGGCTTCTCGATGCCGTAACGACGCATGACGGTCTGGATCGGCTCGGCCAGCACTTCCCAGCTGTTGTCCAGATCAGCGTTCAGACGCTCCGGATTGGCTTCCAGCTTGCTGATGCCTTTCAGGGTCGCCTGATAGGCGATCAGACCCTGCGCCAGGCCGGTGCCCAGGTTGCGCAGCACGGTGGAGTCGGTCAGGTCACGCTGCCAGCGGGAGATCGGCAGCTTCTGTGCCAGATGGCCCAGCACGGCGTTGGCGATGCCCAGATTGCCTTCGGAGTTCTCGAAGTCGATCGGGTTGACCTTGTGCGGCATGGTGGAGGAGCCGATCTCGCCGGCCACGGTACGCTGCTTGAAGTAGCCCAGCGAGATGTAGCCCCAGACGTCACGATCGAAGTCGATCAGGATGGTATTGAAGCGGCAGATGGCATCGAACAGCTCGGCGATGTAGTCGTGCGGCTCGATCTGGGTAGTGTACGGGTTGAAGGTCAGCCCGAGGCTCTCGACGAAGGTTTCGGCGTTGGCCGCCCAGTCGATGGCCGGATAGGTGGTCAGGTGGGCGTTGTAGTTGCCCACGGCACCGTTGATCTTGCCGAGCATCTCGATGCGTTCGATCTGGGCCAGCTGACGACGCAGACGCGCGGCGACGTTGGCCATTTCCTTGCCGAGGGTGGTCGGGCTGGCCGTCTGGCCGTGGGTGCGCGAGAGCATCGGCTGTTCGGCGTGCTGGTGGGCCAGCGCGACGATCGCTTCGGTCACTTCACGCATCTGCGGCAGCAGCACCTTGTCCAGGCCGCCACGCAGCATCAGGGCGTGAGACAGGTTGTTGATGTCTTCACTGGTGCAGGCGAAGTGGATGAACTCGGTGACGGCGTTGAGTTCGGCGTTGCTCTCGACCTTTTCCTTCAGGAAGTACTCGACCGCCTTCACGTCGTGGTTGGTAGTGCGTTCGATGTCCTTGATGCGCTGGGCATCCTCGACACTGAATTCACTGACGATGCTATCCAGAACGGCGTTGGCATCCGCGGAGAAGGCCGGCACTTCAGCGATCTCGGCGTGGGCGGCCAGGCGTTGCAACCAGCGCACCTCGACGATGACGCGGGCACGGATCAGGCCGAATTCACTGAAGTGCTCGCGCAGGGCCTCGGTCTTGGCGCCATAGCGGCCATCGACGGGAGACAGGGCGGTGAGGGCGGACAGCTGCATGATGAGAATCTTCCGATGGTGGCAGGACATGATGCGCTGCCGGTTCAAGTGTCTCGGAGCCCGGTTGATGGGCTCCAGCGTTGTTGAAGCGAATTCGGGTGTGGATCAGGTTGCGTCAGGTGACGCGCTGGCGCGAGCGCGAGCGGTCTCGGCTCAGCCCAGCTGCTGCAATGACTTCTTGAGCGCGCTGCGCTGGAAGACCAGCTTCCAGCGACGGCCACCCTGCTGGTCCCACAGCAGGGCGAAGCGCACGCCTGCCAGCAGGGCACAGCGGATGCGTTCCGGCATCATGCGCTGCTGCAGCAGGCCGGGGTCGCCCTGCACCACGATCCGATAGTGGAAGGTGGAGAGGGTCTGCTGGTAGAGCTCGCCCAGACTGGCGATCACGTTCTCGTGGGTCGGCCCGAAGTGTTCTGCCTGGCCCTGGATGCGTGTGAGACCCGCGCCCAGCTTGTCCAGCATGTCCGGGTCCTTCTTGAGCTTGCTCATCAGCATCACCAGCGAGAAGCCATAGCGCATCACCACGGGCGAGACCTGGCGACGTTCCATCACTGCACTGACGGTGTCGATGCCGAGCCGCAGGCGATTATGGTGCCCGCCGTAGATGGCTTCGAAGCTTTCGGGATTGGTATCCAGCGTGGCATTGACCAGGGTTTCCCAGGCGCGCTCATCGCACTGGCCATGGCGGGCCAGCTCATCGACCAGCGCAGCTGCCTGGAAGACGCCCGCCAGCGAAAGTGCCTGGCGGGTAGTGGTATCAGTGACGGGACGGATCGGCACGCTGGTCATTGCGCGGCGGACTCCTCGGGGCCAGAGAGCGGGGCGGTGGAAGCGCTGGCGTCCACCGCCGGAAGTTTCCAGGCGGCGTCGATCACGCCGCCGCCCAGACAGATGTCGCCGAGATAGAAAACGGCGGACTGGCCGGGCGTGACGGCGCGTTGCGGTTCATCGAAACGCACCTCGACACGCTGGCCGTCATTGACGATCAAGGTCGCGGCCTGATCTTCCTGGCGATAGCGGTTCTTGCAGCGAATGCGCAGCTCGCCATTGGCGTCGGTCTGCGGCGGCTCGCCCGCGACCCAGTCGACGGATTCGGTGCTCAACGCCTGAGTGTAGAGCAGGTCGTGGTGCTTGCCTTGCACGGCGATCAGCACGTTGCGCTCCAGATCCTTGGCACACACGAACCAGGGCGCGTCCGGATAGCGCTTGAGGCCGCCAATTCCCAGCCCCTGGCGCTGGCCGAGGGTGTAGTACATCAGGCCCATGTGCTCGCCGATGACGTCGCCATCGGGGGTCTCGATCTTGCCGGGCTGAGCGGGCAGGTACTGCTTGAGGAAGTCGGCGAAACGCCGCTCGCCGATGAAGCAGATGCCGGTGGAATCCTTCTTGCGCGCGGTGATCAGCTCATGCTTCTCGGCGATGGCGCGCACTTCGTGCTTCTCGAGCTCACCGACAGGGAACAGGGTGCGCGCGATGGCCGCCTGCGGCACGGCATGCAGGAAGTAGCTCTGGTCCTTGTTGGTATCCAGGCCCTTGAGCAGGCGCGGGAGACCATCACGCACGCCGCCACGCACGTAGTGACCGGTGGCGATCAGCTCGGCGCCCAGCATCTCGGCATACTCGAGGAAGACCTTGAACTTGATCTCGCGGTTGCACAGGATGTCGGGATTCGGCGTGCGGCCCGCCTTGTACTCGGCCAGGAAATGCTCGAAGACGTTGTCCCAGTATTCCGCGGCGAAGTTGGCGGTGTGCAGCTTGATGCCGAGCTTGTCGCACACGGACTGGGCGTCGGCCAGGTCTTCGAGGGCGGTGCAGTATTCGCTACCGTCGTCTTCGTCCCAGTTCTTCATGAACAGGCCTTCGACGTGGTAGCCCTGCTCCATCAACAACAGGGCAGAGACGGAGGAGTCGACACCGCCGGACATGCCGACGATGACCTTGGTTCTGGTACCGGTTTCAGCGGTCATCAGTTCTCTCGTCACCCGCATGGCCGCGGGTTGTCACAAACAGGGGAGGCGGCAGCCCCGTCATTCTGGCGCCGCTTGAATTGGCGGGATTATACCTGAATGCGGGGGGGGGATTCACCCCGCCTGCGCCGTCTACCGCACTGGGCCAGATGCGCCGCTCGCAGCATGCCCGGCGGCGGACTTGCTGCGCGGACAATCGCTCAATCGTGCAGCACATCCAGCGGGAAACGCTTGCCGCGCTGGCTATCGCGGATGCGACGGGTCACCAGCGGGCTGCGCAGGCGGCCCATGTCCTCGAGTTGCTCGATCTCCTCAAGCGACAACCAGTGCGTTCTGACGATGTCAGGGTCCAGCGGCGTGCACAGGTGCTCAAGGGCGGCGGCCTCGAAACTGTGGGAGTGGAAGTGGGTGCCATCCTCGGCCACATGCACATAGAGGCCGAGATAGCCGGTCAGCAGGATGCGCCAGGCAGTTTCCTCGCGGACTTCGCGTTGCACGCCGTCGATGATGCGCTCATGGGGTTCGAGATGGCCGGCGGGCTGGTTGAACACCGTGCAGGGCCCGCCCTTGTCTTCCTCGACGATCAGGTAGCGCCCGGCGCGTTCGACGACGCAGGCGACGGTGACATTCGGGGTCCAGCGAGCAGCCATCAGGATTTCCTTCCTTTCTTGGGAGATGAGAGACGACGGGAGGGGGCGCCGGGTGTCTTGCCTTCAGTCTGGCCAGAACTCCGACTGGAACCCCGACCTGAGCCCTTGCCGCTCTTGCCCGCGCTGTTGCCTCTATCGCCACTGCCCCGTGGGCCAGCGTTGCCGGTGCGGCGCTCGCCCGGCTTGCCCGTCGCGCCCTTGTGGCGTGGCGAGCGGGACTCACGGCGAGGTGGCGCTGGCATCTCGACTTCCTCGCTGCGCCATTCACCGGGGGCAAGGCCATCGAGCTTCCACGGGCCGATGGCCGCGCGGATCAAGCGCAGGGTCGGCAGGCCGACGTGGGCGGTCATGCGGCGTACCTGGCGATTGCGACCCTCGCTGATGATGATCTCGAGCCAGTGGGTCGGAATGCTCGCGCGATAGCGCACAGGGGGTTGCCTGTCTGGCAACTCGGGGGGCTCGATGCGCCGCACTTTGGCTGGGCGCGTCATGCCATCCTTGAGTTCGACACCGGCACGCAGCGCGGCGATGGCCTGCTCGTCAGGGGCACCTTCCACCTGCACCCAGTAGGTCTTGGGCTGCTTCTTTCTCGGGTGTGCGATCTGGTGGGAGAGCGCGCCATCACTGGTGAGCAGCAGCAGTCCCTCGGAGTCATAGTCGAGGCGCCCGGCGGCATAGACATCCGGCACGTCGATGAAATCCGCGAGTGTCTGGCGGCCCTGATCGCGGTCGGTGAACTGGGTCAGGACGCGGTAAGGTTTGTGAAGCAGATATATGAGAGACATGGTTTAGACTTTTGTCGCGGCTGCCGTATAAGCCTACTGTGAGAAGCGGCACGGGTGCTATACTCGCGCCTCCACTGAATCCATGACAGGGGAGTTATCAATGGGGTTCCAGAAGATTGTCGTCCCGGAAGGCGGTGCCAAGATCACCGCAAATTCCGACAATACCCTCAACGTTCCGAATAATCCGATCATCCCGTTCATCGAAGGCGATGGTATCGGTGTGGACGTGACTCCGGCCATGAAGATTGCCATCGACGCTGCTGTCGACAAGGCCTATGGCGGCGAGCGCAAGATTCACTGGATGGAAGTCTACGCCGGTGAAAAAGCCACTCACGTTTATGATGCTGACACCTGGCTGCCGGAAGAGACTCTCGAGGCTGTCAAGGATTACATCGTTTCCATCAAGGGTCCGCTGACCACTCCGGTGGGCGGTGGTATCCGCTCCCTGAACGTCGCTCTGCGTCAGAAGCTGGATCTGTACACCTGCCTGCGCCCGGTGCGCTGGTTCACTGGTGTGCCGAGCCCGGTCAAGAAGCCGGCTGACGTCGACATGGTCATCTTCCGCGAAAACTCCGAAGACATCTATGCCGGTGTCGAATGGAAAGCGGGAACGCCGGAAGCCGACAAGGTCATCAAGTTCCTGCGTGAAGAGATGGGTGTCACCAACATCCGCTTCCCGGAGAACTGCGGTATCGGCGTCAAGCCGGTCTCCGAAGAAGGTACCAAGCGTCTGGTCCGTCAGGCTGTCCAGTACACCATCGACAACGACCGTGAGTCGCTGACCCTGGTGCACAAGGGCAACATCATGAAGTTCACCGAAGGTGCCTTCAAGGACTGGGGCTACGAAATCGTCAAGGACGAGTTCGGCGGCGAGCTGCTGGATGGCGGCCCGTGGATGACCTTCAAGAACCCGAACAACGGCAAGGACATCGTGGTCAAGGACGTCATCGCTGACGCCATGCTCCAGCAGATCCTGCTGCGTCCGGCGGAATATGACGTCATCGCTACCCTGAACCTGAACGGTGACTACCTGTCCGACGCTCTGGCGGCGGAAGTGGGTGGTATCGGTATCGCGCCGGGTGCCAACCTGTCCGACACCGTCGCCATGTTCGAAGCGACTCACGGTACTGCACCGAAGTACGCTGGCCAGGACAAGGTCAACCCGGGCTCCGTCATCCTCTCTGCCGAGATGATGCTGCGTCACATGGGTTGGGTCGAAGCGGCTGATCTCGTGCTGAAAGGCGTCGAGAAGGCCATCGCCAAGGGCGAAGTCACCTATGACTTCCATCGCCTGATGGACGATGCCAAGCTGCTGAAGTGCTCCGAGTTCGGTCAGGCTGTTGCTGACAACATGGATGCCTGAAACCCTGCGTTGATCTGATGCCCAGGCATCAGGTTACGTGACAGGTTTCAGCAGAAGGCCCCCGGACATGTCCGGGGGCCTTCTTGCGTTTGAGATGGAAGCTTCTCGGTTGCGCGCTCAGTCTGCTGCCAACGATTGCCCTTCATGGGCGTCGTGCGTGGATGTTCTGTGCTGGGCGTGCTGCGCGGTAATATCCCGGCCTGCATCGGGCGGCGAGACGCTTGAATGGGGCGCCAGTTGGCCATGCCTGTCGAGAGGTGCTTGTCGTGTATGTGAGCGAAAATGCATGCAAATGCTCGCATTCATGTCAGAGCGTCGCGATGCAGGCATGAACGTGTACGCTCAGGCGTGCGCGACTAAAGCTTGCAACCAGATCGACAAGCCCCCATCTTTTCCTTATCACACCCACATTGAGACGACGTGGCAGCGCTTGACCTTCTCCGCGGCGCGTTGAGGCAATCTGCTTCGTCACGGCTTGTGTTCACCGGATCAGCCCCTTATGTTCAAGACAGAGACATCGCGCGGCAGTCCTCCCTTTCTGGAGACACTGTCGATCAGCAATCAGGCCCCGTCGGCTCAGGAACCCGGATACCAGGAAGACCACGAAGGTGATCTGGCATTCGAGACCGCTGAGCCTGAACTGGCTCCACCACCCATGTACAAGGTCGTTCTGCACAATGATGACTTCACGCCGATGGACTTCGTCGTGGAGGTGCTGACCACCTTTTTCAACAAGGATCAGGAGCAGGCAGTACAGATCATGCTCGCTGTCCATCATCAGGGAAAAGGAACCTGTGGCATCTTCAGTCGCGACATCGCGGAAACGAAATGCCACCAAGTCAATCAATATGCTCGAGAGTGCCAGCATCCGCTGCTGTGCGACATCGACCGGGCGGAGTGATCCGTCCAAGACGCGGCCTAGAGGGGACTTGCCATGTTGAGCAAAGAACTTGAACTGACCCTGAACACGGCCTTCACCGTGGCACGTTCCAAGCGCCACGAATTCATGACCGTGGAACACCTCCTGCTGGCACTGCTGGACAATGCCTCCGCTGCCGATGTCCTGCGCGCCTGTGGTGCCAATCTGGACAAGCTGCGAGTCGACCTTCAGGACTTCATCAATTCCACCACCCCGCTGATTCCGGAAGAGCAGGAAGACCGCGAGACGCAGCCGACGCTGGGCTTCCAGCGCGTCCTGCAGCGTGCCGTCTTCCACGTGCAATCCTCCGGCAAGAGTGAAGTGACCGGCGCCAACGTGCTGGTGGCCATCTTCTCCGAGCAGGAAAGTCAGGCCGTCTACTTTCTCAAGCAGCAGAATGTCGCGCGTGTGGATGCGGTCAATTACATCGCGCATGGCATCTCCAAGGTCGCGGGTCACACCCAGACGCCCCAGGCGTCGGTCGAGAATGAAGAGAGCGAAGAGGCGAGCAGCGAAGGCGGCAACAACCCGCTGACCAACTACGCCACCAACCTCAACGAGCAGGCGCGTCTGGGCAAGATCGACCCGCTGATCGGCCGCGATGGCGAGCTCGAGCGCGTGGTGCAGATTCTGGTGCGTCGCCGCAAGAACAACCCGCTGCTGGTCGGTGAGGCCGGTGTCGGCAAGACCGCCATCGCGGAAGGTCTGGCCAAGCGCATCGTCGAGGAGGACGTGCCGGACGTCATCAAGGAAGCCGTGGTCTACTCGCTGGATCTCGGCGCGCTGCTGGCCGGCACCAAGTACCGCGGTGACTTCGAGAAGCGTCTCAAGTCGCTGCTGGCGGAGCTGCGCAAGGAGCCGAACTCGATCCTGTTCATCGACGAGATCCATACCGTCATCGGTGCGGGTGCCGCGTCCGGTGGCGTGATGGATGCCTCCAACCTGCTCAAGCCGCTGTTGTCTTCCGGCGAGCTGCGTTGCATCGGTTCCACCACCTTCCAGGAATTCCGTGGCATCTTCGAGAAGGACCGCGCCCTGGCGCGTCGCTTCCAGAAGGTCGATGTCATGGAGCCGTCGGTGGATGACACCATCCGCATTCTCAAGGGGCTGCGTGGCCGCTTCGAGGAGCACCATGCCATCAAGTACACCGATGCCTCGCTGGAAACGGCAGTGCGTCTGGCGGACCGCTACATCAACGACCGTCAGCTGCCGGACAAGGCCATCGACGTGATCGACGAGGCCGGTGCCCATCAGCGCCTGCTGCCGGAGAGCATCCGCGTCGACACCATCGATACCGAGCAGGTCGAGGCGATCGTTGCCTCCATCGCCCGCATTCCGCCGAAGACGGTCTCCAGCTCCGACAAGAAGCTGCTGTCCAACCTCGAGCGTGATCTCAAGATGCTGGTGTTCGGGCAGGACGACGCCATCACCGGGCTGTCCGCGGCGATCAAGCTGTCGCGTGCAGGCCTCAAGGCGCCGGACAAGCCGGTGGGCAGCTTCCTGTTCGCTGGCCCGACAGGTGTCGGCAAGACCGAGGTCGCTCGTCAACTGGCGGCGTTGATGGGCATCGAGCTGGTGCGCTTCGACATGTCCGAGTACATGGAGCGTCACACCGTCTCGCGCCTCATCGGGGCACCGCCGGGGTACGTCGGTTATGATCAGGGCGGTCTGTTGACCGAAGCCATCACCAAGCAGCCGCACTGCGTACTGTTGCTGGATGAAATCGAGAAGGCGCACCCGGAAGTCTTCAACCTGCTGCTGCAGGTAATGGACCATGGCCGTCTGACCGACAACAACGGTCGCGAAGCGGACTTCCGCAACGTCATTCTGGTGATGACCTCCAATGCGGGTGCCGAGCAGGTGGCGCGTCGCTCCATCGGCTTCAAGCACCAGGATCACTCCACCGACGCCATGGAAGTCATCCGCAAGACGTTCTCGCCGGAATTCCGCAACCGTCTGGATGGCATCATCCAGTTCGGCGCGCTGGATCTCGCCGTGGTGCGCAATGTGGTCGACAAGTTCCTGGTCGAACTGCAGGCGCAGCTGGATGAGAAGCGCGTGCAGCTGGATGTCGCTGATGAGGCGCGCGACTTGCTGGCGACTCTCGGGTATGACCCGGCAATGGGCGCTCGCCCGATGGCACGCGTGATTCAGGAGAAGCTCAAGAAGCCGCTGGCAGAGATGATTCTGTTCGGCGACCTGTCCGAGTCGGGCGGCATCGTACATGTCACGGTCGACAACGGGGAGCTGCACCTGGAAACGGAAGCGGAAATGGCGTGATCTGACGCTCAGCTTGCTGCCCGGAACGGGCGACATGAACGGTCAGTGCTCAAGCACTGGCCGTTTTTTATGCCTGTCTCTCAGCAAGCTGTCCGCACATGGTGAGCATGGAGTCGATTGCTCAAGCTGGACACGCGCGCACGCCAAGGGGCTCGCGCCATCCTCGAGGGAAGGGCGGGGAGTTGGATGAGTACAGGAGGAGGCGAATGCGTATCGGGGGAAGCGAATGCGTATTGAGGAGAAAATGCCCAGCGGGGATGAGCCGCCTGTCATCATTGAATGGGAGCGAAGACCAGATTGGCGTTCGGGCTCAAGACGCATTCATGGGACAAGGCGGCATCATCGGAATACTCAGGCATACGCCATCGAGGTGGCGGGTGTCTCGCCGCGAAGGGCAAGTCTTGCAACCTCGATGCGTTCCGGGTCCGGGCGGAGGGTTCAGGCGGAGGTGACGCTGGTGCCTGAGGTGCCGGGAACGACCGGTTCAGCCAGCCGGTGTCATGATGATCGCATGCAGGTCCAGGACGTGCAGAGTGATCGATGGCATGGCAACCGGCAGGGCAGTCTGACCGTGCTTAGCGCGAACGGTAGACGATACGGCCCTTGGACAGGTCGTACGGAGTCAGCTCAACCTTGACCTTGTCGCCAGTCAGGATGCGGATGTAGTTCTTGCGCATCTTGCCGGAGATGTGAGCGGTCACGATGTGGCCGTTTTCCAGTTCAACACGGAAAGTGGTGTTCGGAAGGGTGTCGACGATGACGCCTTCCATTTCAATATGATCTTCACGCGCCATATAGGCTGATCCTCACTTATTACAGGGAATACTGCTGGTAGTTCCGAGCCGCCTCAGCACAAAAAGTGCCCGATTCGGGACTTCGATACGCGATATTGTGCCGTAAGGGCGGCGGCAAGGCAAAGTCGAAGCGCGATTGTACGCTCCTTGAGCGCCTGTGGGCAGCTCAGGAGGAAGATAAAAATCGGCATCTTGCGTCGGGGCAAATCCCGGAAGGCGGTTGGTCGGCACTCGGCGCTGTCTGGTGGTCCCAGCCAGCTGAGCGTTGCGTCACCTTGGCGTTGTCAGACTGCTTGCGTCGAGTGGGCGCCCGTAGCGTGTCACTTGCCGGATGTCACTGACGCGCCTTGCTTGACCAGGCTCAGTGGCAGATGGCTGTCGGTATGGTTGGCCGGTATGCGTCGCCGCCAGTGGCTGCCATCCAGATACTCGAGCGGCTGGAAATGCTGCTTGTAGTTCATCTTGCGGCAATCGCGAATCCAGTAGCCCAGGTAGAGGTGGGTCAGGCCTTCGCGGCGTGCCTGCTCAATCTGCCACAGCACCGCGTAGGTCCCCAGCGAGCGCTGATTCAGTGACTCATCCGGATCGTAGAAGGTATAGATGGCGGACAGGCCATGACTCATGCGGTCCATGGCGGCGACGGCCACCAGACGGCCATCGAGACGAAAGCTCACCAGGCGGGCATAGTCATCGCGGGAGGTGAGGAAGGTGCGATACTGCTCATGACTGGGCGGGAACATGTCGCCATCCGCGTGACGGCTGCGGATATAGTGGGCGTACAGGCGATAATGCTCGGGGTCGAAGAGTGCCGGCCCCTCTTCGATGACCAGGTCGGCATTGCGACGCATCAGACGCTTCTGGGTGCGGTTGGGTGTGAAGTCGGCGATCGGCACGCGCACGGAAATGCAGGCACGGCAATCACCGCAATGCGGACGATAGAGGTGAGAGCCGCTGCGGCGAAAGCCGAGCAGGGCAAGGGCGTCATAGACACCGGAATTGGGCGCTTCCTGCGGATCGAGAAACAGTGTGGTCGCCTGGCGGCCTTCCAGATAGCTGCAGGCGTGCGGTACCGTCAGAAAGAAGCGCAGATCGCGTTGCGGTTGCTTGGGGGTATTGCTGCTCACCGTTGCATCATCTCCCTCTTGGAATTGCCGTGGCCATCATTCCCGGGCGTGCTGCGTGGGCCAGGATGTCAGTGACCACTTGCCCTCATGCCCTTGGCCAGTGGCATACTGGTCAAGATAGCTGATGAAATCGCTGCGGGCGATGCTGCGGGCACCAAGACTTGCCAGGTGCGGAGTATGCATCTGACAGTCGATCAACGGAAAATCCCGTGCCCTCAATTCCTGGCACAGGATCACCAGCGCCAGTTTCGAGGCATCGGGTACGCGCGAGAACATCGACTCGCCGAAGAAGATGCGTCCACAGGCGACGCCATACAGGCCGCCCACCAGAGAATCGCCCTGCCAGACTTCAACGCTGTGGGCATGTCCCATGGCATGCAGGGCGATGTAGGCCTGCTGCATTTCTGGCAATATCCACGTGCCCGCCTGGCCATCGCGAGGAATGCTGGCGCAGGCATTGATCACACCGGTAAAGTCGCGGTCGATACTGTAGCTCAGGCCTGCATTGCGCAGGCGCTTGGCCAGACTGCGGCGTACACGGACTTCCTCTGGCTTGAGCACCATGCGTGGGTCCGGTGACCACCACAGGATGGGGTCACCCGGACTGAACCAGGGAAATATGCCGCGGGGGTAGGCTGCCAGCAGCCACTCGGGACTGAGTTCGCCCCCTGCACACAGCAGGCCGTCGGGCTCGTTCAGGGCGGTGGATGCATGCGGAAAGCGGACAGGGGCAGGGGGAAGCCAGGGAAGCATGGGCAGCCTCTTGTCGGTTCGGAAAGATGCACGGAGCAATGGGCTCCTGGCGCCTTGGCGTCATGAGCAGACGTGAATCGGCAATTATGACGTCACTGCCATCGAATGGTTATGATAACCGGCTGAAGGTACATGGAAAATCGCCCACAAGGTGCAAGGGGGATGGCGACTTGACTGCCAAGAGTGCCAGAAAGACAAGTCGGGAACAGGCCAAGCCTGAAACCCGTAGCCGCCGTGCGGCAGCAACACCCAGGAAGCGTGCCCGCCAGAAAGCGGACTCGCCGGGCTTCTTCGCGCGTCTGCGCGGTGCTTCGTCCACTGAGGCCAGCCCGGCACGCAAGACGCCGAGCGTCTCGAGCAAGCCTACGAGGAAGGATGCCAGCGGCCAGCCTGCTGCCAAGGCTAGAAACAAGCCGCGCGTGCAGGAAGAGAGCCCCGCAGCCCAGCGCCGCGCCGAGCGTCAGGCAGAGCGCGCCGAACGCCAGGCCATCCGCGCCGAGCAGCGTGCGGAGAAGGCAGCGCGACCACCGTCACGCCTGACTACCACCCTGCAGGGCGTCAGCCGTGAAGGCGTGGTCATTCTCATGCTCAGCCTCTGCGTCTTCATGCTGCTGGCGCTGTTCAGCTATGCGCCGACGGACCCCGGCTGGTCCTACAGCGGTCCTGAGCTGACGCCCAGCAACTGGATGGGCAGCATCGGCGCCTGGCTGTCAGACGTACTGTATTCGCTGTTCGGCGGCAGTGCCCTGTGGTGGCCGGCGATGCTGGGCTTCGGTGCCTGGCGTCTTATGCGTCAGCCCAGTACTGAGCTTGTGTGGGACCCGACGACCATCGCGGTGCGCGCTGGCGGCCTGTTCCTGCTGATCATGGCGACCTGTGTCATCGGTGATATCCAGTTCTACAGCCCAGATAGCCAGCTGACCAACGGCGCGGGTGGCATTCTCGGCAAGGGCATCGCCGGCGCGCTGACGCCATTGATCGGCATGGGCGGCACGGTACTGGTCGCGATGGCCAGCTTCCTGTGCGGCTTCACGCTGTTTACCGGCATGTCGTGGCTGACGGTCATGGATGAGCTGGGCAATGGCTGCATGCGGGTGTCCGGCTGGTTCGCCGAGCGCTTCAACAGCCGCCGCGACGACCAGGACGCCTACGATGACGAGGCAGCCTACGCCGAAGAGTCGCTGACGCACGAGGACGGTGAAGAGGATGACTCGGATCGCGACCCGGCCCCCAGACTGAGCTGGTGGCAGCGCCTGTTGCCGGGCCACCGTGCCCGAGAGGAGGAGTGGGACGAGGACAGCGACGAGATTCTGCTTGGTCGCCGTCAGGAGGCAGAGGGCATCGCCGCCGAGCCGCGCGGCCAGCGCCGTGTCGAGCCGTCTCTGGATGGCGGCACCGACGAGGCCATCAGCGCTCGCGATGACTTCGCGGATGACCGCAGCACCGATATTCCGTGGCAGACCGCTGAAACCACGCCTTCCGCCAAGGTGCCGGGCGCTGCCTACACCGAGCGCATGACGGTGCAGAGCGCCAATGTCAGCATCGAAGGGGTTGATCTGGCTGCGGCTCTGAAGACCGCCGTGGCGGCAGAGGCTGCCTCCGCGCCGCGTGTCGCGCATGCCGATGTCACGCGCTCCCGTCTGCCGCAAGCCGCTGCCATTGAAGCCGAGCGTCAGCGTCATGCTGACGCCACAGCCACGGCACAAGCTCCCAAGGCGCCGACGCCAGGCCCTGCCGTCGAAGATACGGCATCAGCCTCCGGCAGCTTGGCTGCCCCTGCTGCCTGGGATGCCGCCTCTGCCTTTACGCCGACCGCTCGTCACGATACGGCTCGTCATGAGGCTGCCCGTCACGAGACGGCGCAAGACGCTCAGGCGCAGAGCGAGGCCGAATCTCACAAGGCTCAGGCCCAAGAGCTGGCTCGCGAGCAGGAAGCGCAACGCTTGGCTGAACAGGAAGCGCAGCGTCTGGCAGAGCAGGAGGCGCAGCGCGAAGCAGAACAGAAAGCACAGCGCGAAGCCGAGCAGAAAGCGCAGCGGGAAGCCGAGCATCAAGCGGCAGAGCGACAAGCGCAGCTCGAGAAACAGGCGCAGCTTGAGAAAGAGGCACAGCGCGATGCGCAACTTGCGCGCGAGCGCAGCGGTGCCGCGCCGGATAGCCGCAACCAGCCGCCGGAGCCCAGGGACGACGATGATGCGCCCCTGCACGGCAATGGTGGTCAATTCGCCACGGCCGCAGGGCTGGCTGCCGGTGCGGGTGTGATGGCGGCCGGTGTCGCGGCGGCCTCATCCGAGACTCCCGCTCGCAAGGCGGTCGTCTCCTGGGATGATGCCTTCGAGCAGCCGACGGGCAACGCGCCGACACCGGCAGACGCGCCTGCGCCGCCGCAGCATGCTCCTGAGCCGCGTCAGCCTGCAGCTCCTCATCAACCGGCCGAGCCGGTCGCGCCAGCAGAACCTGATTCCGTTGCGCCTCAGGCCGAGCATGTGCCGCCTTTCGAGGCGCCGACAGCCACGCAGGAAGCGACACCCGCACCGGTTGAGCGCCCGTCCTGGGCCTATGACGGCGATGAGTCCGGCATGGTGCCGGGCGGTGGCCGTCTGGCGACGGCGGAAGATGCGCAGGCGGCTGCCAGTGATCCCTCCGGCCCGACCCTGTGGACCGTGGAGCACATGCAGAGTCAGCGCCATGAAGGTGCCGATCACGAGGATGAACCGGAAGGGGATCTGCCGCAGCTGAGCCTGCTGACACCGCCGGACGAGCAGAAGCCCAACTACAGTGAAGAAGAACTCGACCAGATGGCCGAGCTGCTGGTGGTGCGTCTGCGCGAATATGGCGTCAAGGCCGAGGTGGCGGATGTGTGGCCGGGGCCGGTCATCACGCGCTTCGAGATTCAGCCGGCGCCGGGCGTCAAGGCGTCCAAGATCTCCAACCTGTCGACGGACCTGGCGCGCTCACTGCTGGTCAAGAGCGTGCGGGTGGTGGAGGTGATTCCGGGCCGTCCCACGGTCGGCATCGAGATCCCCAACCCCAACCGTGCCATGATCCGTCTGCGCGAAGTGTTCGATTCCGATGCCTACCAGCTGGCGGAATCTCCGGTGACATTGGCACTGGGTCAGGACATCGGTGGCGCACCTGTCGTGGCCAACCTCGGCAAGATGCCGCACCTGCTGGTCGCCGGTACCACCGGCTCGGGCAAGTCGGTCGGCATCAACTCGATGCTGATCTCGATGCTGCTCAAGGCCACGCCGGACGAAGTGCGCATGATCATGGTCGACCCCAAGATGCTGGAGCTTTCCGTCTATGACGGCATTCCGCATCTGCTGGCGCCGGTGGTGACCGACATGAAGGAGGCCGCCAACGCCCTGCGCTGGTGTGTCGCCGAGATGGAACGTCGCTACAAGCTGATGGCCGCCATGGGCGTGCGTAACCTTGCCGGCTTCAATGCCAAGATCGATGAAGCCGAGGCGCATGGCGCCCAGATCGCTGATCCGCTGTGGGAGCCGCAGCCCTGGGAGATGCACCAGCATCCGCCGGTGCTCGCCAAGCTGCCCTATATCGTGGTGGTGATCGACGAGTTTGCCGACATGTTCATGATCGTCGGCAAGAAGGTCGAGGAGCTGATCGCACGTCTGGCCCAGAAGGCGCGTGCCGCGGGGATTCACCTGATTCTCGCCACCCAGCGTCCGTCGGTGGACGTGGTGACCGGCCTGATCAAGGCCAACATCCCGACGCGCATGGCCTTCCAGGTCTCCTCCAAGATCGACTCGCGCACCATCCTCGATCAGGGCGGCGCCGAGGACCTGCTGGGCCACGGTGACATGCTCTACCTGCCGGCCGGTGCCGGCATGCCGACGCGCGTTCACGGCGCCTTCGTCGATGATGACGAGGTTCACCGTGTGGTCGACGACTGGAAGCGTCGCGGCTCGCCGGAGTACATCGAGGAAATCCTCACCGGTGGCGTGCAGGCCGATGCATTGGCCGGTCTCGAGGCCGAAGGCGAGGACAGCGATGCCGAGCAGGATGCGCTTTACGATGAGGCAGTGGCCTATGTGGTCGAGTCGCGTCGTGCTTCCATCTCTGCCGTGCAGCGTCGCTTCAAGATCGGGTACAACCGCGCCGCGCGTCTGGTCGAGGCGATGGAGATGGCGGGTGTCGTCTCCGCGATGGGCACCAATGGCTCGCGGGAAGTGATAGCGCCCAACCACAGCGGCTAGTCGCCGCAGGCCTGGTCGTTGCACGCTGGAACACACGAAGGGGAGCTTTTTGCTCCCCTTCGTGTCAAAGACGTCAGATAACAGATCACTGTCAGCAGGATATTGGCAGCAATCATCCCGAATCGCTGAAATGATGAGGGTCAGATGCAGGGCATCGGTGCCCGTTGCCGAGGCTTGCCACTGGTCTTCCTCATCGCAAGGAGTGTCATGATTACACCGTCACGTTCTTTCATTTCTTCGTTGACCGCTCGTCTGGCCAAGGGGCTGGGCGCCGCGCTGATGCTGGGCATGGCTGCTCTGCCAGCTCACGCCGAGGAATCGGCAGGCGATCGCCTGTCGCGCCTGCTGGAGCCGCTCAAGACCTATGCTGCCGACTTTGACCAGCAGATCCTCGATGCCTCCGGTCAGCGTCTGCAGGAAGCCAAGGGCAAGATGTGGCTGTCGCGCCCGGGCAAGTTCCGCTGGAGCGTCGATGCGCCGTACCGTCAGGAAGTGGTGTCGGATGGCAAGGAAGTCTATCTGCATGACCCGGACCTCGAGCAGGTCACCGTGCAGCCGCTGGATGAGCGCGTCACCCACACGCCGGCGCTGTTGCTGTCCGGTCGTGCCAGTGAGCTGACCGCCAACTATGCGGTCAAGCGTCAGCAGCAGGGCGCACGTGAGACCTTCACGCTGACACCCAAACAGGCCGATACGCTGTTTGAAAGCCTCAAGCTGACCTTCGACAGCGAGCAGCTCGACATGCTGCAGATGGCGGATTCCACCGGTCAGCGCACGGCGATCGACTTCAGCAACGTGCAGTACAACCCGTCGCTGCAGGATAGCCGTTTCGTGTTCCAGATCCCGCAAGGCGCCGACGTCATTCGCGAGCAGTGATCACGCTCAAGGGGCAGCGCAAACCCTGAATATGCTTGAACAAACAGGAACGCCCGGACCAGATGGTCCGGGCGTTCCTGTTTATCGCGGTTATTGCTCGGCAGCCATGTGTGCGCAGGATTCGCCGCAGATCAGTTCTGCCCGGGCATCTCGCCACGGTCTGCGGCGGCGTCCTGCTCGCGGCGCCAGCGCTCAATCTCGGCGAAGCGCTTCTCGCCACCATGCTGGGTCGGGCGATAGAACTGCTGGGTCGGCAGCTCTTCTGGCCAGGCATTATGGGAGCTGCCGGCCGGATAGCCATTGGGCTCGTTGTGGGCATAGCGATAGCCTTCGCCCATGCCCAGCTCCTTCATCAGCGTGGTCGGGGCATTGCGCAGATAGACCGGCACCCCGAAGTGGGGCTGCTGGCGCACGAAGGCCTTGGCTTCCTTCCAGGCCACCTCGATGGCGTTGCTCTTGGGCGCGATGGCCAGGTGGATCGCCGCGTGGGCGATGGCGCGCTGGCCCTCATAGTCCCCCAGGCGCAGATAGGCGTCCCACGCGGCGATGGTCAGCGGCAGGGCGCGTGGGTCGGCGTTGCCGACATCCTCTGAGGCAATCGCCGTCAGGCGCCGCACGACATCCAGTGGGTCGCCGCCACCATCCATGAAGCGCGCCATGTACAGCAGCGCCGCGTCGGGCCGCGAGGAGCGTATCGACTTGTGGATCGCCGACAGCAGGTCGTAATAGTCATCGCCCTGCTTGTCGAAACTGGAAGCCTGATGGCCGAGCACGGCCTCCAGCGAACTGTCCTCGAGTATCTCGCGCGTTCCCCCCTCGGCGTCTGGCTCACGGCGCACGAAGTCACAGGCGGTCTCCAGCAGGCCCAGGGCACGGCGTGCATCGCCGGAGGCCGAGCGCGCGATGCGGGTCAGCGTCTCGCGGCTGGCGTCGATGTGACGCTTGCCGAGGCCGTTGACCTCATCCTGCAGGGCGCGCGTCAGCACCTCGATCAGGTCTTTCGTCTCCAGGGCCTTGAGCACGTAGACCCGCGCCCGTGACAGCAAGGCGGAGTTGACCTCGAAGGACGGATTCTCGGTGGTCGCGCCGATCAGCGTCAGCAGGCCGGATTCCACATGCGGCAGCAGGGCATCCTGCTGGCTCTTGTTGAGGCGATGGATCTCATCGAGAAACATCACCGTCTGGCGATCGCTGGCCTGGAAGTGTCTGGCGCGCTCCACCACCTCGCGGATGTCCTTGACGCCGGCCATCACCGCCGAGAGCTGCTCCAGATGGGCATCACAGCCCTTGGCCAGAATCTCGGCCAGCGTCGTCTTGCCGACGCCCGGCGGCCCCCACAGGATCATCGAGCGCACCACCCCGGAGGCCACCATCTGGCGCAGCGGCATATCAGGTCCGACCAACGCTGTCTGTCCGATGTAGTCATCCAGGGTGCGGGGACGCATGCGGAAGGCCAGTGGCGCATGGGAATTCGAGGCGGTATCGGCAAAAAGATCCATCGGCGAGTCTGGCTCCGGCAGGCGTGGGGCAGTATTGCGCTCATCATGGCCGATCCTGCAGGCCTGTACAAATCAGCAGGGTGGCGCGCTCGATCAGCGGCCTCAGGCCGCGCGTGGCATTGCACCAGACTGTCATGTTTTCCTGACAGCATGACACGCTCATTTAGGCAATCCCACCCAACGTCTAACTGGCGCTCGGGGGATGTGTCCTACACTTCTAGGTGACGACATTGCTACATTCGGTAGCAATGCCCGAGGCGGCAGCGCTGTCTGCCAGCATCGGCCACCTGTTCCGTAAGGAGGAGGAAGTCATGCCCAATGTGACTCAGCTGCGCCAGGACCACGCCAACATGGCCCGTCTGCTGCACGTGCTTTCGCACCGCCACAAGACGCTTGTCAGTGGTGAGCGTCCCGACTTTCGCATGATGCGTGAGGTGGTGGATTACATTCTCGATTACATGCAGGGCTTCATCATTCCGCTGGAGCGTCAATGCACCCAGATGCTGTGCGAACGCTCCGAAGACGCCGCGCCACTCTGTCAGCGCCTTATCCAGCAATATCGCACCCTGCACGAGCGTCTGGACAAGCTGTCTGACAACCTCGACAGCATCCTGATGGACCAGATCATCCCGATGGATCAGTTCAATGCCGACCTGCGCGAATATGTGGAGGCACACCGTGATTATCTGCGTGCCGAGCGCCAGGAGCTGTTCCCGCTGATGCGCGACAACCTCAGTGACGAGGAATGGCAGCAGCTGACCGATGCCATTCCGCATGCGCGCAGCGAGCTTGAGCGCCTTCAGGAAGCCTACCCGGAACTCTACGCCGAGCTGACCGAGAGTGATGTCGTGACCGCCTGATCCATGGCGGTCCAATCAGTGACGTTCTGACACTTGACGTTCTGAGCCATGACGCTCTGATCTATAACGGTCTAGTCAGGAACTCGCCACACAGAAAGAATCCGCACTTTGCCCGCCACAACAGAAAGAACGCCAAGTCGTTGGCGGGTATTCCGAAAGTCTCCATGTCGTATCTCCCCCACACTGAGGTCATCACATGACGCCCGCCGCGTTTCGGTGGGCGTCGTCCTTGGCGGTGTTCCGCCTTCTCAGATGACGGCCGTGCGGCCCGGGAGACAAGCGATGAGTGCTCAATCTCTTGCACGACAGTGGGCAACTTCCCAGGACGGAGCGACGTCCGAGCACACCCAGTTCGCCAGCGAAGGCATTGCCCTGGAAGATCCGCGCCTGTTTCGCCAGCTCGCCTATGTGAATGGCTGCTGGGTGCATGGCGAAGGTGGACGTGAGGAGGCGGTCTTCGACCCCGCCACCGGCGAGCGCCTCGGCCAGGTGCCGTGGCTCGAGGAGGCGCAGATCGACGCCGCCATCGCCACCGCCGATGAGGCCCAGCGGGAATGGCGCAAGCTGCGCGTCGATCAGCGCGATGAGCTGCTGGATGCCTGGTACGACCTCATCCGCGCCCACAAGGAAGACCTGGCCATGCTGATGACGCGTGAGCAGGGCAAGTCGCTGGACGATGCGCGTGGCGAGGTGGAATACGGCGCCAGCTTCGTTCACTGGTTCGCCGAGGAGGGCAATCGTGCCTTCGGCGAGACCATCCCCAGCCACATCCCCAATGCCGCGCTGGGCACCGTGCGTGAGCCCATCGGCGTGGCTGCGCTGATCACGCCGTGGAACTTCCCGCTCGCGATGATCACCCGCAAGGCTGCCGCCGCGCTGGCGGCCGGTTGCACGGTGCTGGTCAAGCCGGCCGGCGAGACGCCGTTCTCGGCGCTGGCGCTGGCGGAGCTGGCCGAGCGCGCCGGCATTCCCGCCGGTGTCTTCAGCGTCATCACCGGCGAGGCCTCCGAGGTCTCGAAGCAGCTGTGTGATGACCCGCGTGTCGCGGGGCTCTCGTTCACCGGCTCCACCCGGGTCGGGCGTCTGCTGCTGAAACAGTGCGCCGACAGCGTCAAGCGCGTCTCGCTGGAACTGGGCGGCAATGCGCCCTTCATCGTCGGGCCGGACATGGACCCCGAGGAGGCGGCGCGCGCCGCCGTCGATGCCAAGTTCCAGACCTCCGGTCAGGACTGCCTCGCGGCCGACCGTATCCTGGTCCACGACAGCCTCTACGAGGACTTCCTGAGCCACTTCGCGCGCATCATGAAGCAGCTCAAGGTCGGCAACGGTCAGGTGAAGGGGATCGACCTTGGCCCGCTGATCCACCGCGATGCCGTCGCCAAGGCGCAGACCATCGTCGATGACGCCGTCGAGCGGGGCGCGCGACTGATCCACGGCGACCAGAGCATGGCGCCGGGCCCCAACTTCTTCATGCCGGTACTGCTGGCCGACATCACGCCCGACATGCGCGTCTGGCGCGAGGAAACCTTCTCGCCGGTGGCCGGCATCACCGCCTGGCACGATGAGGAAGAGGTGATCGCGATGGCCAACGACACCGAATACGGCCTCGCCGCCTACGTCTATACCCACGATGTGCGCCGCATCTGGCAGCTGATGCGTGGCCTGCGCTTCGGCATGGTCTCGGTCAATTCCGTCAAGATGACCGGCGCGCCGATTCCCTTCGGCGGCGTCAAGCAATCCGGCCTGGGCCGCGAAGGTGGCCGTCAGGGGCTCGAGGAATATCTCGATATCAAGTACTACTGTCTGGGTGGACTGGAAAGCGCCTCCGGAAGTTGAGACGGACACCCTTCACTGTCACATGTCGATCATGGCGACTGGTGGCCATTGAGCAACCCCACCGGTCGATCGCCCCTAGTTGAGCATTCGGAGAGTCACATGAGCACCGATAACACCCAACGTCAGTCTGTCGGCTTCGATGACAGCATCAGCACCGACGAGCTGATTCGTCGTGATCGCAAGGTCACCTTCCATGCCTCCACCCACCTGCGTGATTTCGCCCAGGGCGATGCCCCGGGCCGCGTGATCACCGGCGGCGAAGGCATTCGTATCCGTGAGCGCGACGGGCGTGAGCTGATCGACGGCTTCGCCGGTCTCTACTGCGTCAACATCGGTTACGGGCGCACGGAAGTCGCCGATGCCATCCACGAGCAGGCCCTCAAGCTCAGCTATTACCACACCTATGTCGGCCACTCGAACGAGCCGCAGATCGCGCTGTCCGAGAAGATTCTCGAACTGGCCGGGCCTGGGATGTCCAAGGTCTACTACGGCATGTCCGGCAGTGATGCCAATGAGACCCAGCTCAAGCTGGTGCGCTATTACCACAACGTGATCGGCAAGCCGGAGAAGAAGAAGGTCATCTCGCGCTGGCGCGGCTATCACGGCTCCGGCATCGCTTCCGGCTCGCTGACCGGGTTGGCGGCCTTCCATGATCACTTCGACCTGCCGATTGCCGGCATCCTGCATACCGAGGCACCTGACTACTATCGTCGTCCCGCCGAGTGCGCCGAGATGAGCGAGTGTGAATTCTCTACCTGGTGCGCCGACAAGCTCGAGGCGATGATCCAGGCCGAAGGGCCGGAGACCATCGGCGCCTTCATCGGCGAGCCGGTGCTGGGCACCGGTGGCATCGTGCCGCCGCCGGAGGGCTACTGGGACGCCATCCAGGCCGTACTCAAGCGTCACGACATCCTGTTGATCTGCGATGAAGTGGTGTGTGGCTTCGGGCGCATCGGCAGCCAGTTCGGCTATCAGCACTTCGGCATCAAGCCGGATCTGGTCACCATCGCCAAGGGCCTGACCAGCGCCTACCAACCGCTGTCCGGGGTCATCGTCGGTGACCGCGTGTGGAAGGTGCTGGAGCAGGGCACCGGTGAATTCGGCCCCATCGGCCACGGCTGGACCTACTCCGGTCATGCGCTGGGTGCCGCCGCCGGTGTCGCCAACCTGGAGATCATCCGTCGCGAGGGTCTGGTGGACAACGCCCGCGATACCGGTGCCTATCTGCAGAAGGCCATGAAGGAAGCCTTCGCCGATCACCCCATCGTCGGCGACGTGCGTGGCATCGGCCTGCTGGCGGCGCTGGAGTTCTCGCCGCAGCCGTCACAGCGCAAGGCGTTCGATTCCGCGCTCAAGGTCGGCCCGCGCATCTCGGCGGCAGCCCTCGAGGAGGGGCTGATCGCCCGTGGCATGCCGCAGGGCGACATTCTCGGCTTCGCGCCGCCGCTGGTGGTCACCCCCGAGGAGATCGATGACATCATCGCCCGCGCGCGCCGCGCCGTGGACAAGGTTCACCAGGAACTGATCGCGAGCGGCGACCT
Source organism: Cobetia sp. cqz5-12 (assembly GCF_016495405.1). Lineage (NCBI taxonomy): Bacteria > Pseudomonadati > Pseudomonadota > Gammaproteobacteria > Oceanospirillales > Halomonadaceae > Cobetia > Cobetia sp. cqz5-12. Next base: position 3,272,425 of record NZ_CP044522.1, on the reverse strand, counting down.
CGCTTCCGGTGATTCCGCTTCTGGTGGCCTCGCTTCTGGTGACAAGTAGGCCATGGCATTGACCCTACCCCCGCTCAAGAGCACACGGGAAACGCCGCTGGCGCTGGCCGATATCTATGCCGCGCGCCAGCGGCTGTTTCATTCATCGATAGCCACGGGCGTCGAACGCACGGCGCTGGTGCCTTCACCGGCGCTGTCGCGCCGCTTCGATGCCGAGATTCTGCTCAAGCTGGAGACCCGCCAGCCCACCGGCGCCTTCAAGCTGCGCGGGGCCAGCAATCTGCTGGCCGCCGTGGCGGATCAGGCCGCTGGAGAGGCCTTCGAGCGCCTCCAGCGCGGCGTGACCACTGCCTCGACCGGTAATCACGGTCGCGCGCTGGCCTACGCCGCGATGCGCCGTGGCTTGAAGGCGGTCATCTGTCTCTCCGAGCAGGTGCCCGCCAACAAGGTGCGTGCCATCGAGGCGCTGGGTGAACTGGGCGGTGCCACTGGCGGCAGTGTCGAGGTGCGCCGGATCGGACGCAGCCAGGACGAGGCCTTCCACGAGGTCAATCGGCTGGTCGAGGAGGAGGGCATGCTGGCGGTGCCGCCCTTCGATGATCCGCTGATCGCAGCCGGTCAGGGCACCATCGGGCTTGAGTTGATGGAGGATTGCCCGCAGCTCGATCGGGTGCTGATCGGACTGTCCGGCGGCGGCCTGCTCGGCGGGATCGGGGCGGCGCTCAAGGCGATTCGCCCCGAGACGCAGGTGCATGGCATCAGCCTCACCGAAGGCGCGGCCATGTGGCATAGCCTGCAGGCAGGCACACCGGTGGAGGTGGAAGAGGTCGCAAGCCTCGGCGACTCACTGGGCGGCGGCATCGGGCTTGGCAATCACACCACGCTGCCGCTGGTGCACCGCGTGATGGATGAACACCATCAGGTCAGCGAGCGTGCCATCGCCCGCGCCATGCTGATGCTGCTGGAAGAGGAGAAGCTGCTGGTCGAGGGCGCCGCCGTGGTCGGGCTTGCCGCACTCGAGGCCTCGCGGCTGGGCGAGACTGACCCGTCACTCGCCGAGTCGATCCGCGGTCAGCGTGTCGCGCTGATCATCAGCGGCAACGGCGTCAGTCTGGAGACCTTCGATCAGGCCCGAGCGCTGCTGGCGGACGATCAGCAGTGATTTTTTCGCCCATGGCTCACAGCGTGAGACAGATGGCGGCATACCAGGAGGAGGGCGCATGACACAACCGACTCAAGAAAGGATGCAGACGTATTCCCGTGAACAGATCGAGCAGGTCGTGGGGCTGGACACCACGGCACTGGGCACCATCCGCGATGCCTTCATCGCGCTGGGGCAAGGCAAGGTAGTGCAGCCGCCGATCCTGTCGATGGCCATCGAGGAGGCCAACGGCGAGGTGGACGTCAAGACCGCCCACATCCAGGGGCTCAAGCACTTCGCGATCAAGATCAGCCCCGGCTTCTTCAACAATCCCGCCCGCGGCCTGCCAAGCCTCAATGGCCTGATGGTGGTGTTCTCGGCCGAGACGGGGCTGGCCAAGGCCCTGCTGGATGACGGCGGCTATCTCACCGCCATTCGTACCGCGCTGGCCGGTGCCGTGGCCGCAGAGGCCCTGTCACGCCCCGACAGCAAGCGCGTCGCGCTGATCGGTGCCGGTGAGCAGGCGAGCCTGCAGCTGGAGGCGCTGCGGCTGGTACGCGACATCGAGAGTGTCGATGTCTGGGCACGCGACAAGGAGCGCGCCGAGCGTTTCGCGCGTGAGACGGAGCAGCGGCTGGGCCTCACCGTGCGCAGTCATGACAGCCTGCATGCGGTGTGTCAGAACGCCGATATCATCATCACCGCCACGCCGTCCCACACGCCGCTGCTGGAATACTCGATGCTGCCGGAAGGCGTGCATGTCACCGCGATGGGCTCGGACAGCCCAGAGAAGCGCGAGCTGGAAGCCGATGTGCTGACCGATTGCGACTACTTCGTGTGTGACAGCCGCGCCCAGTCGGAAATCAATGGCGAGCTCAAGGGGCTGGATGACGACCAGGCCAAGGCATGCGAGGTGTACGAGCTGGGCAAGCTGCTGGCCGATGGGCGTCGTCTGCGTGAGGGTGATGAGGCTGAAACCTCCATTACGGTGGCGGATCTTACCGGCACCGGCGTGCAGGACACCGCGATTGCCAGCCTGGCGCTGGCTCGACTCGCCCAGCGCTAGCGCCGCACGCAGCGACAGCGGGTCACGAAGGTGCGACGGACTTGCCCAGCGCGGCGGCGCATGCGAGGGTCACGCAGTAACGGCAGGAAGCCGTTGACTCCCTCGTCCACTCGGAGCCTGTCGTGACTCGAACCATGCCTTCACCCTCTGCTGCGCCGCGCGCCCTCAATGCTGCCCCCGGGGTAGAGGTCCGCCGCTCGCCGCTGGCGGACCTCTGTGCCGACTGCGATGCCGTGACGCTGCTGCCACCGCTATCCCCGCCGGGTGAGGGTTATCTGCGTCATTTCTGCCAGCTGGATTCCCCGCTGGCGGTGTTCGATCTCGACGATACCCTGCTCGATGGCGACTGCACCGGCATGTGGATGCGCTGGATGGCCGCCTGCGGCTGGATCGAGGATGTCGCGGCCTTCATGGCCATCGGCGAGCGCCACCAGAGCGAGTATCACGCCGGCACCCTGGATATCCACGAGCACACCGGCCATCTGCTCAGCCCGCTCATCGGGCGGCATCGCGATGAGGTGCGTCGCGAAGTCGATGATTTCGTGGAAGAAATGGTGATGCCGCGCCTATTGGAAGGCGGCATCGCGCGGCTGGCCGAACACGGCGAGGCGGGCCATCGCACCCTGATCATTTCCGCCTCCATGCATCACCTGGTCGGCCCCATCGCCAGTCGTCTGACCGCCGATGGCGCGCTGGCCACCCATCCTGCCTTCGATGATGAGGGCCGCTTCACCGGCGAGACCACCGGCATCGTCACCTTCCGCGAAGGCAAGCTGGCGGCGCTGGATGCCTGGCTGGAAGACGCCAGCCAGCTCAAGCGTGCGCCGCAGGCACTGTGGGGCTACTCCGACTCCCACAACGACCTGCCGCTGCTCGAGCGGGTCGATCATCCCCATGCCACCCAGCCGGATGCGCCGCTGCGCCAGTTCGCCGAAGCGCGTGGCTGGCCGGTGGTCGACTGGCGTCAGTCGCACCTGTCCATCGAATCCGACTGAGCGTGCATGAAACCGTCAAATGACTCCTACCTCGCGCGCGATCACAGCCCGGATGCCAGAGCCCTGCAGGCGCGTGGCGTCGCGCTGACGGCGCTGGGCGTGCTGCTGATCTCGCCGGATGCCCTGTTGATCCGGCTGGCGGATGTGGCGGATGGCCCGCTGGTGTTCTGGCGAGGGCTGCTGACGGCGATCGGTTTTGCGCTGATTCTGCTGGCAAGTCAGCGTGGCAACCTGGCGCAGCGTTTCACTGCCAGTCTGTCGCGCATGCGTGGCTGCGGACGCACGGGACTGTGGGTCGCGTTGCTGTTCACCGGCTCCACGCTGGGCTTCGTGCTCGCCAATCAATACACCCGCGCCGGCAATGTCTTGATCATCCTGGCGGCGGGGCCGCTGTTTGCCGCCGTGATGTCGCGTCTCTGGTTGGGCGAGCGTCAGCCAGCGCATGTCTGGGGGGCAATCCTTGTCTCCCTGGCAGGCGTCACGCTGCTGGTGATGGATGATGCTGGCAGCGGTAGCCTGATCGGCAATCTGCTGGCGTTGGTGTGCAGTCTGTCCATGGCGGCCAATTTCACATTGTGTCGTACGCGTCCTGCCCTCGACATGAGCCCGATGCTGACGCTGTCTGGATTGCTCACCGGGCTATGCGGCCTGCTGGCCTGTGCATGGCTTTCGGCCAATGGTGCCGAGAGCGTGCCCAGCCAGCTATGGCCATCCGAGTCGCCGGACTTCGCCCTGCGTGCTGTCTGGCTGACTCTGCTGTGCCTGGTGCTTTCGCCGCTGGGCTTCACGCTGATCCAGCGTGGCCCGCTGTATCTGCCGTCCGCCGAGGTGGCGCTGCTGATGCTGCTGGAAAGCGTGTTCGGCATCCTGTGGGTGTGGTGGGTACTGGAGGAACCGCTGACCCTGCGCGGCTGGGTGGGCGGTGCCATGGTGCTGGGTGCGATGCTGATCAAGAGTCTGATCGACCGCCGCCTGCGTCACATGCCGGCCACGCGTACGCCTTCTGCGGATGCGTCTGCGGGCGGCAGCTGATACAATCCCGCCCATCCCCGAGTTTATTCACTGTCAAATGACAGCCCTCTGGACGCCTCACGGCGACCGGAGCGAATAGCTCATGGCGCGAAGAAAGCCATAGGGCGACCGGAAACGACGACGACTTCACGACGCGAGCCAGGCGCGAGCGGCACTGCCCCTGACGGCAGTGATGAAGAGTGCCACAACCGGACGTCAGACTGACTCGACAGCGCCAGGATTCAGCACGCACACCACCTTCCCCAACCTGTTGCGGACGACTCGATGACAAGCAGCCTCAAACAGCAGTGGCTCTCCAACCTCCGGCCCGACATCCTGTCCGGCCTGGTGGTGGCGTTGGCCCTGATCCCCGAAGCCATCGCCTTCTCCATCATTGCCGGTGTCGACCCCAAGGTCGGCCTGTATGCCTCCTTCTCCATCGCCGTGGTGACCGCCATCGCCGGTGGCCGTCCGGGCATGATCTCCGCCGCCACCGGTGCCATGGCACTGCTGATGGTCGACCTGGTCAAGGACCACGGCCTGGAATACCTGCTGGCCGCCACCGTGCTGACCGGCGTGATCCAGATCATCTTCGGCTACTTCAAGCTTGGCTCGCTGATGCGCTTCGTGTCGCGCTCGGTGGTCACCGGCTTCGTCAATGCGCTGGCGATCCTGATCTTCATGGCCCAGCTGCCGGAGCTGACCAACGTCACCTGGCACGTCTACGCCATGACGGCGGCCGGTCTCGGCATCATCTACCTGCTGCCGCTGGTGCCGAAGGTCGGCAAGCTGCTGCCGTCGCCGCTGGTCTGCATCATCGTGCTGACCATCTTCGCCATGGTCGTCGGTCTGGATATCCGCACCGTCGGCGACATGGGCGAGCTGCCCGACAGCCTGCCGGTGTTCCTGATTCCGGACATCCCCTTCAATCTGGAAACCCTGTGGATCATCCTGCCGTACTCGCTGCCGCTGGCGGTCGTGGGCCTGCTGGAATCCCTGATGACGGCCACGCTGGTCGATGACCTGACCGACACGCCGTCCGACAAGAACCGTGAGTGCAAGGGCCAGGGCGCAGCCAACGTCGTCACCGGCTTCCTCGGCGGCATGGCGGGTTGCGCGATGATCGGCCAGACGATGATCAACGTGAAGTCCGGTGGTCGTACACGTCTCTCCACCATGGTGGCGGGTGTCGTGCTGCTGATTCTGGTCGTGTTCCTCGGCCCGTGGGTCTCGCAGATTCCGATGGCCGCACTGGTCGCGGTGATGATCATGGTCTCCATCGGCACCTTCTCCTGGCAGTCGATCCGTGATCTCAAGACTCACCCGATGTCCACCAACATCGTCATGCTGGGCACCGTGGCCGTCGTGGTCGCGACCCACAACCTGGCGATCGGCGTGCTGGTCGGCGTGCTGCTCTCGGCGCTGTTCTTCGCCAACAAGATCGGTCAGGTGCTGCATATCGGCAGCGACATGAATGCCGATGGCCGTACCCGCGAATACCGCGTGGTCGGTCAGGTGTTCTTCGCCTCCAGCGAACAGTTCCAGGCCGGTTTTGACCTCAAGGAGACCGTCGAGCGTGTCGTCATCGACGTCAGCCGTGCGCACTTCTGGGACATCACCGCCATCGGCGCGCTGGACACCGTGGTGGTCAAGTTCCGCCGCGAGGGTACCGAGGTCGAGGTGCGTGGCCTCAACGAAGCCAGCGCCACGCTGGTGGATCGCTTCGCGGTGCATGACAAGCCGGACGCGGTCGAGAAGCTGATGGGTCATTGATCGCGTTGGCGCCGCCCGCCTGATCATGGCCGGTGGCGACAGCAGCGTGATTGATGCGTATAGACGGCGGGCAGTCCTTCATGGGCTGCCCGCCGTTTGCGTTGGTGGGGTCGGAAAGTGGTAATCTCGAAACAGGCGCCTGAAGCGCCACCTTGATCGTCAGCATAAGGAAGCACGCCATGAGCCAATCCTCTGCCAGTGCCCTGACAGGCCATGACAAGGTCACCGCCTGCATTGACGGCTCCGCCTTTGCCGTCTCCGTGTGTGATGCCGCCGTATGGGCAAGCCAACGTCTCTCGGCGCCGCTGAGCTTCCTGCATGTGATCGACCGCCAGGAAGGGGTGGGCGAGACCAACAGTGATCTCTCCGGCAGCATCGGGCTCGGCGCGCGCGAGCATCTGCTGGAAGAGCTCGCTACCCTGGATGAGCAACGCGGGCGCATCGCCCAGGAGCAGGGCCGCCTGATGCTGGAGGCCGCCTACGAGCGCGCCGTGCGGGCGGGCATCGCGGAGCCGCGCCCACGCCAGCGCAATGGCGAGCTGGTCGAGACACTCGCGGAGCTTGAGGACGAGATCCGCCTGCTGGTGATCGGCAAGCGCGGTGAAGGGGCGGAGCAGGCCAGCGAGCACCTGGGCAGCAATCTGGAGCGCGTGATTCGCAGCCTGCATCGTCCCGTGCTGGTGGTGCCGGGTGAGTTCGCTGTGCCGACGCGGGTGCTGATCGCCTTCGATTGCAGCACCACCATCAAGCGCGCCGTCGAGGTGTTGGCGGCAAGCCCGCTGCTGCAAGGCGCTGAGCTGCATCTGGTGATGGTCGGCGCGGAAACTGTGGAACATCAGGCCCCGCTGGACGCCGCGCGCGACACCCTCACCGCGGCAGGTTTCAGCGTGCAGGCCAGCTTCAAAGCGGGGGAGGTGGAAGCCTGTCTGCGCGAATATGCCAAGGAGCACGCCATCGACATGCTGGTGATGGGCGCCTACGGCCATTCGCGCATTCGCCAGTTGCTGGTCGGCAGCACCACCACCGAGATGATTCGCAACGCCACGGTGCCGCTGCTGATTCTGCGCTGAGCCGTCTTTGAGCCGCTTTTGTGGCTCTCTTGGCATCGGCTGATAAGCGAGCCATTCCATCATTGCCGTGACGCCGCGCTTCCGAAATCTCTCGGGCGCGGCGTCTTGCTGTCTGGCGGGCATCATTGTGCTAGCACCGGCCTAACGGCGGCCGGGTATATCGAGGGTCGTAAGTGCACGCACGTCTACACGCATTCCCTGCATCAGTGGCAGCACGCGTGAAACCACAGGTTCCTCTGATACAGGGCAATATTCCCCGCAGGTCGCGTTGCGCCGCTCGCGCGAATCTGGAACGCTGATGGACTGACTTCACCCTGCTTCGACAGCGGTCTTTTCTGCATCAGCGCCGCTGGCGGCATTTTTCCACTCCCCAAGAAGAACAGCACAAGGACACTCTCGATGAACATCCAACGCCATGACACCAAGCCGCGCATGAGCCGCGCCGTGATCCACAACAACACCATCTACCTGTGTGGTCAGGTCGCCGGGCCGGAACAACGCTTCAGTGATATCACCGATCAAGCCAACAGCATGCTCGCGCGTGTCGATGCGCTGCTGGAAGAAGTCGGCACCGACCGCGAGCACCTGCTCTCCGCCACCGTCTATCTCAAGACAATGGACGACTTCAAGACCTTCAACGACATCTGGGACACCTGGGTGCCACAAGGTCACGCCCCCGCCCGTGCCTGCGTACAAGCCGCCATGGCCAGCCCGGAACTGCTGTGTGAAATTACCGTGGTCGCTGCGGTCAAGTAATTAGCAGTATGATTTTTCTAATCCCGCCAGAGATTTCTCTGGCGGGTTACTTTAATTAAATCGAAGATTTCCTATGTGTATAAAAGGCATCAAGTATATTGTCTTGTTTTTTAATTTTTTATTTAATAGATGTAGAGTTTTTTTTCGGAAATGTGCTGGTTCACATCAGTATGATTTAGGTATAATTCAACCAGTGCTTGTTTTTTCCTCTCTTGCTTTTTTGTTAGGTGTTGTATCATCACTTTTAGAGGTTTATAGTTTCGATCCTAGTAGTTATCTTGTTTTCATACAAGAGTTTATAGCAACTGGGCCAGCCTTCTTGATTTCTTGCATATGCTTAAGTGTTGCTTTTTTATGTGAGTTTTTTAACTTTACATTACCTCGCTTTCTCTCTGCAATCATTCGGGCATATCTCAATGTTGGTATCGAAGTAGGTATTCTATCCTCACTGACCACTTTTTTTCTTGGTTTAGGGGCGCTCGTCTCTTTTTATATCTTCGGCTCTCATGAGCAGATCCTGATCAGTGTAGAGTTAATCGAATATGGAACTTGGTTTATGCTTGTATGGTTGCCATTTATATTTGCAAGGAAGGTCTATCTTGGATGTAAAGACAAGGCGATGTATTATTTTCCAGTTGTTAATTTGTTCGTTTGCGTGTTAATTTTAATCTACACGGATTTGTTTGGCTTTAACAAATATTTTCTAACTGCTTTAGGCCTTGTTACAATGATGTATTTTTTGTTCAAGCTAAAAGAAGGTTATGCCGAATATTTTAGTGTGCAGTATAAATAAACGTTATTAATTTTACTTAGCCATAATCTAATTCGAGGTTGTATAAATATAATGGATGAATTAAATTCAGCATACGAAAAAGGCCAATACTTGCAAAATCTCTTGTTAATGCATGCTACCGGTGGAGATGGTAATGATCAGCATTATAAAATCCTACGTGATGAACTAGTCAGAAATGAAAATTTGAAAGAATTTATACCTAGTTGGCTCAGAGTTAACAGAGATTTGAGCCAGTTTTGGATGTTTATAAAGAATCGCTTTAAAACTTATCAAGAACGTAGATCTTTTTTAACCGATGAACTAGCTCCACTACTTAGCTATCTTGAGTCTGGAGATCTTCATCCTGCAAGAAAAAGTATTGATGATATTTTGAAAGCTTTTGATGTAGATTCAATACACTATGCTTGGACTAAAGCTCTATCTCGTAAGATCAATGATCCAGAGGGAGCGATAACGATTTCACGGAGTATGTTGGAGAGCACTTGTAAGCATATTCTTGATCGTAAAGGTATAGAATATAATAGTCTATCTGTTGAGCTCCCAGAGCTGTATAAGAAAACTGCTAAGGCTTTGAACTTAGCTTCAGAGCAACATAGTGAATTAATTTATAAGCAAATTTTGGGTGGGTGCTCGGGGATCGTGTCAGGCTTAGGTAGTCTTCGTAATAAGCTTGGGGATGCTCACGGCCAAGGAAAAAATCCTGTAAAACCTCAGGCAAGGCATGCAGAACTTGCGGTAAATCTTGCTGGAGCCATGTCATTGTTTTTAATATCGACTTATAATAATAGTTGTGATCGCTAGCTTTTTATACTGCTAGCCTAACAGTTTTATAGTGGCCTCATATATTACCCATTCCCGATAAAAGCAATCTAAACGTTCTGTCTCGCTGCGGTGTGATGCTTCAGCGAGGCGTTCGCGTGCGTCTGTAGGCAGCATGGCGATACGGGCGTCGAGGTCGTGGATGTGGTGGGGGTTGCGGTATTCGAGGTCCAGCCCGAGCGGGGCGGTGGCGAGGCCGACGAGGACATGGCCGTGGCGGTGGGCGATGGAGACGTAGAAGCCCGCCGGTAGCGCAGGGTGATGGGGTGCCTGGCCACGCGGCGACCAGTCGGCCAGCGCAAGCTGGATGCCTTGAGCAGCGGCGAGTTCACCGAGCAGAAGGCGGGCGAGGTGCGATTCGGCTTCACGTTGCTGGCGACGGCGGACTTTGGCAGATGACACGGAAGTGTCCGCGTTATCCACATCCGCATGTCGAGCGCGCAGCGAGCGACGGCGAGAAGCCTCAGCCGAGGAGTTGATAGAGGGGGCAGCCGAATCAGCACAGGAGGCTGGCAGCACACACGCCTCGGCCAGCCACAGGCGGGCTGGCCGAGAGGAAGATGCAGAGCAGGGATTCGGCAAGGCGCAGGCATCGCCGCCAGTCGCAGATACCAAGGCGGCGGCGAGGGCGTGGGGATCATGCGAGATCAGCGGCTCGGCACTCAGCGGCTCAAGACTTGGCGAACCTGTGCTCAGTGAATCAGTGTTCAGCGAGCCCGTGCTCGGAGAAGCGGAGCCATCCGCTGCAGCATATCCCAGCACCACGCAGCGATAGGCAGGGTGATCGGTCGGGCGCATCGCAGGCTCGCCTGCCGAGTTATCCTCAACCGGCTCGCCTGCCTCACGCACATTCTTGCCTTCCCTGGCCGTCATGATGGCGAATCAGTTCTTCGGATGCAGGATCACCAGGTCCCCACGCAACGCGACGCCCGCGACGATATTGCCTGCATGGCACTCGTACTTCTCGCTGCTGGAATAGGGCACCTTGTCATAGTCGCTGCGAATGTTGATGACCGCATTGGCCCCGTATTCGCGCGCCTTCTCCTGCAGCTCACGCAGCGCCGACAGGAACACCCAGCGACAGGCTTCCGCATCGCTCTTGTTGGTCGCGTTGGTCTTCGGGTTCACCCGTGCCCAGCCGCGCTTCTCGATGCGCTCGTAGGGCTGCTTGTCACCGAAGAAGAAGGCCACGTCCTTGCCCAGTCGCTGACTGGCCGCAGTGCTGGCCATCACCGGCATGATCGGCAGGAAGTGCTGCGTGTCCCGCGCCTCTGCCGGCGCGGAGGCCAGCAGGCTGGCAGTGCCGATCACCAGGGCGGTGCCCATTGCCATGCCTCGTGCAGAGCGAGTGGCACGCAACACCCAAGAGAATGACTGAGCAACGGATGACGCCATGTGAAACCTCTCCTTACCGTGTGATTGACTGGCTCGATGCCAACGAATATCGCCGTCAGACAGCCAAAGGCGTGAGCCAATCACACCATAGACCATGCAGCGGGCGCGTATCTTGCGCCAGAACTGACCCGCTGCAAAGTCGTCTGGTAGCGACAGTCGTGCGCTAGCTCGCTCGCAGTGGAGTCACTCCTGCCAGCGACGCAGAATCAGCGAGGTATTGATGCCACCGAAGGCGAAGTTGTTGCTCATCACGGTGTCCGTCTCGATCTCGCGGCCTGCGCCGGTGAGGTAGTCGAGCTGCGCGCAGCGCGGGTCGAGACTGGTGAGATTGGCGGTGCCGTGGAACCAGCCCTCACGCATCATCTCGATGGCGATCCAGGCCTCCAGCGCGCCACAGGCACCCAGGGTATGGCCGGTGAAACTCTTGAAGGCGCTGATCGGCGTGGAATCGCCGAACACGGCATGGGTGGCGTGGCTCTCGGCGATATCGCCGCGCTCGGTGGCGGTGCCATGGGCGCTGACATAGCCGATCTCTGAGGCCTCGACACCGGCATCCTCCAGCGCCATGCGCATCGCGGCTTCCATCATGTTGGCGTCCGGCCGGGTGACATGGCGGCCATCGGAGTTGGTGCCGAAGCCGAGAATCTCGGCATGGATGGTCGCGCCGCGCGCCAGGGCGTGTTCCAGCTCTTCCAGAATCAGCGTACCGGCGCCTTCGCCGATCACCAGGCCATCACGTTCGGCATCGAAGGGCCGCGGTGACAGGTCCGGGCGCTCATTGCAGGTGCTGGTGGCGAACAGGGTATCGAACACGGCGGCGTCGGCGGCGGACAGCTCCTCGCAGCCACCGGCGACCATCGCGGTCTGGCGGCCGAAGCGGATCGCCTCATAGGCGTAACCGATGCCCTGACTGCCCGAGGTGCAGGCGCTGGAGGTGGTGTGAATCCGTCCCTTGATGCCGAGGAAGACGCCGATATTGACCGGCGCGGTGTGCGCCATCATGCGGATATAGGAATTGGCGCTGAGCCCGTCGGTGGAGTGGTTGATCAGCATGTTGCCGAAATCGGCCACCGCATCCGGCTCCCCGGCGGAGGCGCCGTAGGCGATGCCCATCTGGCCGCTCTCCTTGAGCGGGCTGTCACTCAGTCCCGCGGCTTCCAGCGCCAGCTCGCTGGAGCGGGTCGCCAGCTGCGCCACACGCCCCATGCTGCGCAGCGCGCGGCGGTTGTAGTGTTTCGGCAGTTCGAAATCGTTGACCGGCGCGCCGAGACGGGTGTTGAGGCCGTCGTACTTGTCCCAGTCCTCGATATAGCGGATGCCGGTGCGCCCGGCGGCCAGGTTGGCGCGCAGGGTCGGCCAGTCATTGCCGATGGGCGAGAAGCCATGCATGCCGGTGACCACGACACGTCTGCCGCGCAACGCGTGAGAGGAAGCTGTCATCAGAACATGCCCCCGTTCACCGCGATGGTCTGGCGGGTGATGTAGCCGGCGTCCTTCGAGCACAGGAAGGCCACGGTGGCGGCGACTTCCTCGGCTTCCCCCGCGCGGCGCATGGGAATCATCTTCAGCGCCTCTTCCATCTCGACGCCTTCGGTCATCTCGGTGGCGATGACGCCCGGTGCGACGGCATTGACGGTGATGCGGCGCTTGGCCAGCTCCACCGCCAGCGCCTTGACCGCGCCGATCAGCCCCGCCTTGGCGGCGGAATAGTTGACCTGTCCCCGATTGCCCATCATGCCCGACACCGACGACATCACGATGATGCGCCCCGGCTTGCGGCGGCGCACCAGCGGCATGGAAAGCGGCTTGATGACGTTGTAGAAGCCATCGAGATTGGTGCGGATCACGCTGTCCCAGTCTTCATCGGTGAGCGCCGGGAAGGCGTTGTCGGCATGGATACCGGCATTGCAGACCACTCCGTAGTAGCAGCCATGTGTCTCGATATCGGCTTCCAGCGCGCTGCGCGCGGCCTCGCGATCGGCGACATCGAAGCTCAGGATGCGCGATTCACCGCCCAGGGCGCTGATCTCACGCGCGACCTCCTCGGCAGCGTCACGGCGCGAGCGACAATGCAGCACCAGGTTGTAGCCTTCGCGGGCCAGACGCAGCGCGATGGCGCGGCCGATACCCCGGCTGGAGCCGGTGACCAGAATCCACTCGCGTGTCTCATGGGCGGCGGTGGCAGTTTCAGTAGTGGGGGATGTGACAGACATCAGACATTACCTTGCGATGAGGCACCGGCAGCATCCTGCTGTCCGGGTGAGGATTCTTGAGCGGGGGCTTGTGTAGACGCCGCGGAGGGCAGCGCCTCGGGCGCGGGTTCGAAGACATTGACGCCGGCACGGGCGACAGTGGTGCCGTGCTCGTCGCTGATGGTGGCCTCGAAGGCGCCCAGACCGTTGTCGGCGCGATAGTCGAGCTGAACATGAATCTGCCAGCGACAGTCGCAGGAAAAGGCGGCGACTTCGCTCTCATAGCGGCGACTGCCGAGCAGAAAGCCGACCCGTGGCGGCTGACCGCTGCGCGCGGCCTGAATACCCGACCAGGCAGCGATGGCCTGCGCCATCCATTCAAGCCCGACCCAGGCGGGAATTACGGACTGGCCGTCGGCATTCTGCTCGGCGAACAGGTTGTCTGGCGTCGGGGTGATGTCGGCGCTCAGCGAGTGCTCGTCACAACGCAGGACGCTATCCAGCAGGCACATGCCGGCATCATGGGGCACATAGGGGGCGATGGCGCAGGGCATGGCGGGATAGCACGCCTCGCCAGCAGGTGTGTCAGGGGCAGTCGTTGAGTCGGGGTCGGTGCTCGGGGTCAGCATGCAGAGGACTCCGGGTCGGGGGTGTGGCGCTCCAGCACCAGCGAGATATTGTTGCCGCCGAAGGCGAAGGCATTGCTCATCACTCTGAGCGGCGGGGTCTCGGGGCGGTCACGATAGACGATGTTGAGCGCGGGCAGTGTCGGGTCCAGCGCTTCACGCGGCGTGGCATGCGGCGGCAGACGGCCATGTTCCAGCGCCAGCCAGCAGAAGGCGGCTTCCAGTGCCCCGCAGGCGCCCAGCGTGTGGCCGGTGAGGGCCTTGGTCGAGCTGACGGCGGGCAGGCGGAGCTGATCGATATCAGAATCGGCACCGGCATCAGAACCGCTGTCAGGATCGACAGCGGCACCGAACAGGCGGCTGATGGCGAGGCTTTCCATCGCATCATTGAGTGGCGTGGCAGTGCCGTGCAGGTTGATGTAGTCGATCTCGCCGGGGGCGCGACCGGCACTGGCGAGCGCGCCGCGCATGGCGGCCTCGGCGCCGCTGCCATCGGGGCAGGGCGCGGAAATATGATGGGCATCGCTGGATTCACCGACGCCGGTCAGCTGTACGCCGCCACGCTCCGGCGTGACCACGAACAGCACCGCGGCCTCGCCCAGATTGATGCCATCGCGTTCGGCCCCCAGCGGCAGGCTCTCCTTGCGGCTGACGGCCTCCAGGCTCATGAAACCCTTCACCGTCATGTGGCACAGGCTGTCGGCACCACCGGCGATCACCGCATCGCACTGGCCGGAGGCCAGCAGACGCCGTGCACTGGCCAGCGCCTTGGCGCTGGAGGTGCAGGCGGTGGACAGGGTATAGACCGGCCCGCGCGCGCCACTCAACCAGGCCACGCACTCGGCGGGTGCGCCCAGTTCCTGACGGCGGTATTCAAAGTTCTCCGGCCAGCTGTCGGCGCTCGGCGTGCCCTGAGCGACGGCGGCGCGCTGGGCGTCCATCGCGGCTTCCGTTTCCCCGATGCCGGAGGTGCTGGTACCGAGCACCACACCGATGCGCTCCGGCGCGATGCCCTGGCGCTTGAGAGCCTCAAGCTCCGGTGCCAGCTGCTCAAGCGCGGTGGCCAGCAGCCGATTGTTGCGTGAGCGCAGCGGGGCCGGCCAGTCACTGTCATCCACCAGCCGCGCGGTGACGCGTCCCAGTGACAGCGGCGTGCCGGGGCTGAAGTCATCGCTGACACGCAGGCCACGGCTGGCGCTGAACAGCGCACTGCTGATCAGGCCGTGGTCTGCGCCCAGCGGACAGACGATGCCGGGGCGTGACAGGCGGCAGGCGTTGCCAGTGTCGCGGCCCTTCGTGGTAGCAGTGGCCACGGTTGCAACAGATTCAGTCATGCGCGGGAGCTTCCGGTGAGTCGTCAGGGGCGTTCTGTGTGCTGGGCGCTGCCAGCGGTTCCAGCGTCAGCTGCATGTCGGCCGCCGGGTCGCGCAGTGTCACGCGGCCGCTGGCATCGCGGGTCAGCTCGGCGATGGTCACATCGTCTTGCAGGATGATGCGCTGCGCGGGCTGACGAGGTTGCTGCCAGTCGCCGCGTTGTACCAGCTGCCAGCCTGTGTTCGCAAAGGCGGTATCGATCGCGGCCTGCGGCCAGTGCACCCAGGCGATACGCCGTGCCAGCCAGTCGGCGGTGAAGGGCAGCTTCTCGAGCACTTCCGGGCGTGCCTTCTCGAAACGGCTGCCGTCGGCGTCATGTACCAGCGTCAGCAGGCGTTGGCCCTGCACGCTGAGCATGACCAGCCGCATGGCCTCGGGCGATTGGTGCAGTACGCCGATGAGAGGCGGCAGGTTGCGCTCCTGCGCACTCTCGTCAGCATCAACAGCACGCTGCGCGCCGCCTTCACTCTCTATACGCGCCACACGCAGAATCAGACGTTGGGTACTGGTCTTCTCGAGACTCGCAAGCGTCGGCATCGGGCTGGCAGCCTGTAGCGGCTGCGGGGCGAGCAGGCTGCAGCCGCTCAACAGCAGACCGGCGGCCACGGCAAGGCTGGCCAGCCTGAGGCGGCTGCGCAGTCCTGTGGAATCAGCGTGAGAGACGAAAGGCATGTTGTTCATGAGGCTACTTTACCTGTTCTCGCCGACGCTTGCTGTGCGACCGAAGGCGCTCAGGCCAGCGACCGGGTCGCTTTCCTGCACCCTGTCAGGCGTGATTGCCTGCTCGGGCGCGGTCAGTCTGGCAAGGGCCGTCAGACGGCGGCGACTGGCGCTGACGAAGGGGTTGGCCGTGTCCCAGGCGTAGCCGGCGAGCACCGAGCTGATCATCTGGCGAATGCGATCCGGCGAGCTCGGGTGATAGATGATGTCGGTCAGGCGGCTGTCATACCAGGCGGTGACGAACTCGCGGAAGACCTCGATACCCCGCCGCAATGGCTGCTCGTATTCGCTGTCCCAGTCGGGGCGCTGCTCATCGCGGGTCGCGGTAAGCTCACGCTCGACCAGCGGTGCGGCACGCAGCGCCGATTCCAGCGCGATGGTCACGCCGGAGGAGAACACCGGGTCCAGAAACTCGCCGGCATTGCCGAGCAGCGCATAGCCCGGGCCATGCAGGCGGCTGACATCGGCGCTGTAACCGCCCAGCGACTGCACGGCATTGGCGGGCGTGGCATCACGCAGCAGCTCCGCCAGGCGCGGTTCTTCCATCACCCACTGCCACAGGCGTGTCTGCGCATCGTCTTCGGCGGCAGGCTCGATCAGCTCGCGCGGGCCGACCACGCCCAGCGAGGCGCGGCCATTGGCGAAGGGAATCAGCCAGTACCAGACATCGGAATGCACCGGGTGCGAGGCGATCAGGATATTGTCGCGGCGATAGCCCTCGGCGGGCGGCGTGAGGCCGGCGATGCCATCGTGGACATGACCGAACAGCGCCATGCGCGGCTCCAGGCGCGGGTCACGCTCAAGCGATTCGAGCCGCGCCAGCACGCGGCCATAGCCGCTGGCATCCAGCACGAAGGCGGCCTTGAGCTCGCGGCCATCTTCCAGCGTGAGGCAAGGCCCCTGGGCATGGCCGGTGGTGTCGCTCTGGGCGGCGCGATCAGGAGTGAAGCCCGTGACCGTGACGCCGAATTCGACCTCGGCACCTGCCGCCCGCGCGCCCTCGATCAGACGCTGATCAAAGTCGGCGCGCTCCACCTGCCAGGTGGTGCCGGGGCCGTCGCTGAACTTGTCGCGGAAGTCGATGACGCGATGCTCACCGCGGCGGGTGAAGGCCGCACCGGTCTTGCGCTGATAGCCTCCGGCAGCGGCGGCCTCCAGCAGGCCGCAGGCCTCCAGATGCTGCATGCAACGTGGCAGCAGGCTCTCGCCGATGGAGAAGCGCGGGAAGTGACTTCGCTCCAGTACGCGCACCGCATGGCCCGCGCGCGCCAGCCACGCTGCCGCCGCCGCACCGGCAGGCCCGGCGCCGATGATGATGACTTCCTTGCGTGGTGGGTTGTTGCTGCGATCTGCCGATTCCATGGCCTCGTCCCCTGTTGTTGTCGATATCGATATCGTTGTCGTTATGTGTTGATGCTGCGCTGCGTTCCCTGCGGCTTGCTTGCCTCTCGCTTTTGCCTCTCGCTTCAGACCCGCCTCAACTGCGTGCGAAGGGTACCAGGCACCAGGTGGCGCTCAGCCCCAGCAGGCAAGCCAATCCCAGTGCCGCCAGCGCCGGCGTCTGACTGAAGCTCAACAATCCAAAGGCTAGCAGGCTGGAGGCACACGACAGCGAAATCGCCAGCAGGCTGGCCTGCGATGCCCGGCTGGTGTTGGCCTCTGCTTTGCCTTTTTCGGCTTTTTCCTTCGCGCTGAGCGCGGGATTACCTTTCTCTGCGCTGCGCGCCGGATGCTCGGCACAGAAGATGCCCGCATCCAGGCCAATCCCCAGAACCAGCAACAGGCCCAGCAGATGGAACAGGTTGAGGCCGACGCCTGCCAGCGTCAGGGCCGCCAGTGTCAGTACCAGGCCTCCCAGCGGCGGCAGCAGGGCGCGCCAGGTGCTGCGGCGATAGCGCAGCGCCAGCAGCAGACTGATCAAGACCACCGCGCCGCCGACCAGCCAGGCCATCTCGCTGCGAATTCTGCCCAGCGTCGTCGAGAGCCTGGCGACCTGATCGACATACTCGAGGCTGTCGTCATCTGCGGCGAGGCGTGCAAGCGCTGCGCTGCCCTCGGCCGTGACATCGCCGAAGCGCACGATGCCGATGGCGGCGGTGCGGGAGTCGAGCCACAGTCGCTGGCCCATCTCACCGGCGGGCAGCGCGACCCAATCGGCCGGGCACAGCGGGTGGGCGTCAGCGATGGCCTGCTCGGCGCGCTTGACCAGTTCGGGCGGCAGGCCTGCGGTGCGCAGCACCTGGGGCAGCAGGGTGCGGGTACGTTCACGCATGGTGCCGAGGTTGGCCTGCTGCTGTTCAAGCGTCGGCAGTTGCTGAGCGAGGCTCGCCCAATGGCCCAGCTGCTGTTGGGCATTCAGCTGCTGAAAGGTGCCTTCCAGCGCATGCAGGCGCGAGAGCAGGGCGGCGTCATTCTCGGCCTGCACGATCAGGTAGCGCAGGCCGTCCGGTTCGGCGAGCAGGCGCTGGACCTCGCGTTGCTCGTTGATCAGCGACGCAGGCGAGGGGTTGAGCTGAGTAAGGCGGTCATCGCTGCGCAGTCCGTAGAGGCTGGCCAGCGCGGCCACCAGCAGCAGACCCAGCGCCTGCCAGCTGCGCCTGCCGGGAATGGCGCGCGCCAGACAGCCTGCGGCGCGGGCGGCGGGGGAGTCCTCGCGGGTGGCCTGTGCCGGCAGTGGCAGTTGCGGCAGCCACAGGCGCACGCTCAGCCAGGCACCGATCAAGCCGAGCGCCGCGAACATGCCCATCTGGCGCAGGCCGGGCATCGGCGTCAGGGTGATGGCCAGATAGGCGGCGAGGCTGGAGCACAGCCCCAGCGTCAGGCCCGGCCATAACGCAGTGAGTCCGCCACGGCCCTTCGTCGCCAGTCGGCGCATGCACTCCAGATGCAGTACGTAATCGATCGAGATGCCGATCAGGCTGGCGCCGAAGGCCAGCGTCAGCACATGCAGGCTGCCGAAGGCCCACCAGGTCAGCGGCAGCGCGAACAGCACCCCCGTGGCTACCGGCACCAGCAGCAACGGCAGCCGCCGTGGGGTGCGGAACACCGCCCACAGCAACAGCAGCACGCCGATCAGCGAGCCGAGCCCGATGGTCGACATTTCCTGTCTGGCCTGTTTGGCACCTGAGCTTGCATGGAAGACCAGCCCGGAACGCAGCAGCTGAATGTCGGGATAGTCGGCTTTCACGCCATTCACGGCCTGCTCCAGCGCCTGCTGATCACCCATCGCGTAGGCGCTGCCGGTGAGGGTGGCGCTGATCAGGCGGTAACCGTTGCCGGGTTGGTCAGCGCTTGACGTCGGCGCGCGCAGCAACAGCTGGCCACCGGACAGCGACAGGTTGGCGGGTGTCAGCCAGCTCTGCCAGGCGCCGGCGAGACCGAAGGGGTCGCGGATCAGGTCGCGCTGGCCGCCGGGCTGGAACAGCTGTCTGAGGGCGCGCGCCTGCCACTCATCGTCACTCAGGCCTGCAAGCGACGGGGCGATCAGCGCCGGCTGGACCTCTGCCGGCAGGCGCAGGCTTTCGAGGCTCTTGCCGTCATCCAGTCTCGCGATGGGCGCGAGCGCCTGACGCAGCGCCTGGGCGGCAGCGTCACGCTGCTTGCGTGCGGCGGCGCTGGCATCGTCTGCGCCGACCAGAATCACCAGTCGGTTGGCGGTGTCATCCAGCGATTCGGCGCGCGCCGCCAGCGGGCTGCGTTCCTGCTCTGGCAGCATGGCGGTGATGCGGGTATCGATCGCCCCACGCCATGGGCTCTGCGGGATGATCTTCGCGGCCAGCAGCAGCGCGCACAGCAGCAGGGCGGCGGCCCACAGCCAGCGCCAGACGGCGCGATCCAGCCCATTGCGTGACTCACGGCTGGGTGATGTCATCGTTCGCAGTGACCGCCGGCGGTGAGGGTCAACTCGAGACGGTCGCCGTCGCCGCTGGCGAGGTTCACGTGTTCCAGCCAGCTGCCACCGTCGATCTCGAGGTGCTCGATGGCCTCGGCGAGGCGAGCATCGTTGGGCGTCAGGCTGGCCTGCCAGTCCTCCGGCGTACCCGTCAACGTCAGGGAGAAGTGCTCCTCCAGCGCCTGCCAGTCGCCGTGGAAGAAGCTGATCAGCAGCTCCGCCATCGCCTGCTGGTCGGCCGGCAGCGGTTCGCCATTCGGGCCTTGGCTGGCATCGGGACGCATCTCGAGACGGTCTTCAATCGGCGAAGTGGTTTCCCACACCAGGCCTTCGGGTGCGTTAGGGTCGCCGATCAGGCGGAAATGACCCCGGCTCTCGAGCTCTGCGCCGACATCCTCGAGCCAGCGCGTCTGCTGAAAATCACCGCAGACCGGGGCGGTGCGCGCCAGCTGTTGTGTCAGGGCACGGGCGTCGAATCTGGCGTCTGAGTCGCTGGCCCAAGAAGCGTTGGTCCAGGAGACACTCGCAGTCAGCAACAGGGCAGTGGCGGCAATGGCAAGGCGTGACGTCATCACGGCGTTCCTCGGGTGTCGGAAGGGGAGTCAGGTGAATCGCTTGCGTGTGTCAGCGCTTGTTCGGCTTGCCACTTCGCCAGCCGCTCGCTGAGCGCAGGCGGTGAGGCCAGCAGCATCTCGCCATCCTCCAACCCGACGGCGACCTGCACGCTGTAGCCACGGGTCAGGCGCTTGCCGCTCTCGACATCGCGGATCACGTAGTCGAGCTTGAGGCGGTTCTCCCACTCGCGCAGCCGTGCGGTGACGGCAATGCGCTGACCGAAGCGTGCCGGGCCGGCATAGCGCAGGCGCAGGTCGATCACCGGCCAGGCGTAGCCGGAATCGCGCATCTGCGGGTAGTTGTAGTCGAGCATGTCGAGCAGCTTGCAGCGGGCGATCTCGAGATAGCGCACGTAATGGCCGTGCCAGGCGACTTCCATCATGTCGACGTCGTGGAAGGGCACTTCCATCTCTACCGTGGCGGTCGGCATCGGCGTGTCTGTGGGCTGATTCATGGCTTGTCTCTCGTTCAATGCTGCCTCGCTCAAGGCTTTTTCCTCGCTCAAGGCTGTTTCGCTCATGCGTGGGCCTCGCCGGCGCTCAGGGTCCAATGACGTTCACGGATGCGCGCGCACAGCAGGCGCAGGTCGGCTTCCAGAGCGCGGTCTTCCTCGAGGGGCGCGATGTCTTCACGCAGCTCACGGGTGAAGGCGGCCAGTCTGGGCGGCGTGGCGGCTTGACCCGTGAGGTCGGCGCGCTGCTCGCTGCCCTGCACGGCGGCATGCAGGGTGGCGGCGGCGACCTGCTCCACCAGTGTCAGCACGCGCAGCGCATCCCGCGCGGCGATGGTGCCCATGCTGACCTTGTCCTGATTGTGGCACTCGGTAGAGCGCGAGAAGACGCTGGCGGGCATGGTCAGCTTGAGGGCTTCCGCCGTCCAGGCCGAGGCGCCGATCTGCACCGCCTTGTAGCCGTGATTGAGCGGCGCGCGTTCAGGCGTGGCACCGCTGAGGTTGCTGGGCAGGCCACGGTTGTACCGGCTGTCGACCAGCAGGGCCAGCTGGCGGTCGAGCAGGTCGGCCAGGTTGGCGACCGCCGTCTTAAGGCTGTCCATCACCATCGCCACATGACCGCCGTAGAAGTGGCCGCCGTGGAGAATCTTGCCCGCCTCGACATCGATCAGCGGATTGTCGTTGGCGCTGTTGAGCTCGGTCTCGAGAAAGCTGCGCCACCAGTTCAGGCTGTCCTCGACCACGCCGATGACATGCGGCGCACAACGCGTCGAGTAGCGGTCCTGCAGGCGCGGCGAGTTGATCGGCGTGGCGTCGACTTCCGGCGCCGCCGGGTGGGCCAGATCATCGCGCAGCCACTGCGCCACGCGGGCCTGACCGGGGTGCGGCTTGGCAGCGAACAGGTCGGCATCGAAGTGGTAGGGGTTGCCTTCCAGCGCCTGCACGCTGAGGGCGGTGATGCGCGCGCTCAGGCGGCTGAGGTAGGTGGTGCGGCCGTAGGCCAGCGCGGCGAGGGCCGTCATCACGGCGGTGCCGTTCATCAGTGCCAGGCCTTCCTTGGGGCGCAGCACATAGGGCGTCAGGCCGTGCTCGGCGAAGACCTCTGCCGTCGGGCGTAGCGCATGGGGCTGATCAGCACTGGGGCGCACCCAGACTTCCCGCTCGCCACACAGCACGGCGGCCACATAGGACAGCGGGGTGAGGTCACCGCTGGCGCCCACCGAGCCTTCCTCGGGAATGCGCGGCAGGATGTCGTGATTGAGCAGCCATACGAGGCGCTCCAGCAGCGCCATGCTGACCCCGGAGACGCCACGGCACAGCGAGACAAGGCGCACCATCACCACCGCGCGACTGCTGACCACATCCAGATTTGCGCCCATGCCACAGCCGTGGAAGGTATAGAGGTGGCGCGGCAGGGCTTCGAGGTCATCGGCCCCCTGCACGGCACGCGTCACGGAATCGCCGTAACCGGTGGTGACGCCGTAGACCACGCCTTCCTCTTTCAGCAGGCGTTCCAGCAGGGCCGGGCCGGCCTCGATACGGGCGCGGAAGGCGGCATCCGGGGTCAGGCGCACCTCACGGCGGCCTTCGGCGACATCGATCAACTGCTCGAGGGTGATATCACTGCCGTCGAGCATCAGGGCGGAGGAAGAGGTGGCGGGCTGTGACATGACGAGGTACCTGGCGAAGAGATAAGCGTGAAAATGCGCTGAACTTGAAGGCCGAACAAGGTGAAGGCAGCAGAGCCGGGCGCGAAGCATCGTTGTCGCAGGCCCGGCGCGGATCAGGCGTCCTGTTTCGGAGCCGACGTGCTGTCTGGCGCCTGATGCCAGAAGTCGAAGAAGTTGAACCACTGCAGTGGATGGCGCTTCACGCGCGCTTCCAGATGGCTGGCGTGACGTTGCATGGCCTGCTGGATCCACGCCTCACGACCGCTGCGCTTGACGGCGCGGCTGTCATCGAAGGGCGCGAAATCGACCCGGAAACGCGGATGGGCACCGCCCTGTTCGCGAATGCAGCTCAGGGTATAGACGTGACAGCGCAGCAGCGCGGCCAGCATGAAGGGCCCCTGCGGGAAGGGCGCGGGCTGATCGATGAAGTCACAGTGCAGCACGCGCGGTGAGGCCGCGGCACTGGCCGGCGACGCGGGCCTGCTGCCTTCTGCCATGTTGGCTTCGACCGAGTTGGTATCGGCCTTGGCATCGTCGACGGTGGGCGGAATCGGCACGCGGTCGGCGGCGATGACCACGAAGCCGCCGCGATTGACGCGATCGCCCAGTGCCATGGCAGTGGCAGGCGTGATCTCGCTGACCTCGATCATCTGCGGCGGCTTGCGGCCGGTGGCCTGCTCCAGCAGCTGATTGAACTTCTCGGCGTGGCGCGTGTGCACCAGCGCGCACAGGTCGATGTCGTGGCGCTCGCCGATGGCATTGATCACATCCAGATTGCCGTGGTGGGCGACGAGGATGATGCCGCCCTCGCCACGCAGCGCGGCGTCGCGCAGGTCTTCCGGGCCGGTGCCGGTCAGCGAGGACAGCGGAATCTCGCCGCTCCAGGCCGAGACCTTGTCCATGATCGCCTCACCGAACTGCATGAAGTGGGCAAAGCTTCTCGCCCACAGGCGCACGCCGCCAAGCTCTGGCTCGAGGCGCTTGAGGAAGTCGAAGGAGGCGCGCCGCGCCACCCCGCGCAGCAGGAAGTACCACACCAGCACCGGAAACAGCGCGATGCGAAACGGCCAGGCACCGAGGCGACGACGAATCGTCACCATCAGGCGCATGCCAGTGGTGGAGCCGGTTTCCGACAGGCGTGCCCAATGGGTCATTCGTGTTTCCCCTTCGCGTCGTCAGGCTGCGAGGGGCGACTGACATGAGTGGATGATGTCTTGCCATTGCGTCCCGACAGCGTGCGCCAGGCAAGTTTCGGTGAGCGCAGCAGCATGCCGAGGAACAGCCGCGTGTGCATGGCGCTGATCAACAGGTTGTCGTGACCGGGGCGGAAGTGACTGACGCCTCCGGTGGGGTAGCTGACATGCACCGGCAGGTTGGCGACCTCACCATCGGCCCAGTACCAGCGCACCAGCACCTCGGTGTCGAAGGACATGCGGTCGCCACAGGCATGACGCGCCAGCAGCCGGTTGGTGGCGGCCAGCGGGTAGAGGCGCACGCCGCACATGGTGTCGCGGATGGCCAGTGACAGGGTGTTGATCCATACCCAGATGTGCGAGGCGTAGCGGCCATAGAAGCGGATGCGCGGCACGCTGGCGTCGTATTGCGGATAGCCGATCTGCAGGCAGTCGGGATTCTCCTGCATGCCGTTGAGGAAGGCGGGCAGATCACTGACGTCGTGCTGTCCATCGGCGTCCACCTGCAGGGCATGGGTGAAGCCGAGCTGCTCGGCGGCCTGCAGCCCACTGCGCACGGCAGCACCCTTGCCGCCATTCTGCTCACGACGCACCAGGTGATGACCTTCGGCTGCCAGCTGATCCAGCACCTCGGCGCAGGGCGCGCTGCAGCCATCATCCACCAGCACGATGGGCAGCCCGAGCGGTGCCAGACCCGCACACACGCCGGCGATGGTAGCGGGGTGGTCGTAGACCGGAATCACCACGCAGGCGCGCAGTGGCGACTCGCTGACGGGGGGCGAGGATGTGTGGCCGGTCATCGGCGCCTGGGGTTGGCTCATGACGCCTCCGGTGTGGGTGTCGGCTGGGGTGAACTAAGTGGCGAACTGAGTGGCGAACTGAGAGGTGCGCTATCGGTATCAGCACCGTAGCGCAAGCGGCCACTGGCGTGCAGTCCCGCACGGGATTCCAGACGGAAGTCGACGCGTAGACCGTGGCTGTCGGCGACCAGTGTCGTGGCCAGCGTGAAGCGCATGCCCGGCAGCAACAGGTTGGAGAACTTGATGCGTTCCAGACGCTGAAAACGACTTTCCGCCACGCCGACGCCCGTCAGGCGCAGGCGGCGGCCGAGATCGCGTGCCCACTTGAGCATCACCACGCCGGGCACCAGTGGCTGGGCGGCGAAATGACCCCCGAGGTAGCACAGGCTGTCGGGCACCTCGGCTTCCAGCGTCAGCTGCTGCGGGCCGCTGGAGGTTTCGCCCAGCCAGCGTGGCAGACGATGATCGTCGAGATCGGCAAACAGCCGCGCGACGGAGTCCGCAGTGAACTTGCCCTGGGCATTCAGCGGCAGGCGCGTGACGAAGCGCCAGTAGCGCGGCAGGGCGATGCGCTCGAAGCCCGGCATCAGCGCGCGGCGCAGACGCGCGATCAGGTCGCGGCGGCTGGCGTGGTCCTGTGGCAGCGCGCTCTCCTCCATCACCACGACTGCGCCCAGGCGGTGATCGCGGGTGGGCATCGGCAGGCAACGTACCTCCAGCACCTGCGCTTGCTCGCTGAGGCAGCGCTCCACCGCGCTCAACGAGACCCGCTTGCCGGCCAGCTTGACCAGCCGATCACTGCGCCCCAGCAGCTGGAAGCATGGCGCTTCATTCTGATCGCCCGGCGGCAGAGGTTCAGTCGTCAGCGGCGCGGCGTTGTCGGCCTGCTGCCACCACTGGTCCGGCTGCTCCAGAAACGGCGAGCGCACCGCGAAGGTGGGCGAGAAGCGCAGCTCGACTTCGGGCAGTGGTGTCCAGTGGGGCGTCTCGTGCTGGCGACGATGCGCGATGCCGCCCGTTTCGGTGCTGCCGTAGATCTCGATCACCGGTGCCTGCAGGCAATGCTCGGCGTGGCGGGCGGCCTCGGCCGGTAGCGGAGCACCTGAAGAGAAGACCCGCAGCACCTGAGCCTGATGCTGAACCTGTCCCGCCACGCGGCTTTCGTCATTGGCCTGGGGCAGGCGCGCCAGCTGGGCCGGCGAGCTGACCAGCTGGCAGCGATGCCCGAGGCCGGACAGCTGCGCGATGGCGGCGGCCAACTGCTCCGGGTAGTGGCAGGCTTCGCTGAGAAAGGGCACCCCTTCGCTGAGCGGGCGCAGCAGCGACACCAGCAGACCATAGATGTGCTGATGGCTGACCTGGCTGAGGCTGACGGTGTCTGTGCCTGGCCCAGACGCTGAGTCGGTGTCTGAAGGGCCCGGCGCCAGCGGCCACAACGCGCGATGCACGGCCAGTTCGGCCTCGAGCTGATCGAAGCGCTTGGCGATGCGCAGCGGCTCGCCGGTGGAGCCGGAGGTGCAGAGCTCCAGCGCGAGACGCGCGCCATCAGGCGTGATCTCGGGGCGTGTACATGGCGCGGTGCTCGAATCGAGCGGCTCGGTCGGCCAGCCAGCGGGGCTGGTCTCGGGCAGCTGGCCATCACTGCTCGCGGCCAGACGGGCCAGGGTATCCGGACGGTCATCGCCGGGCAGCACGGCGAGCATGCCGCGCTCCCATAGCGCCAGCAGCTGCACGCAGGCGCCAAGCGCCGTGGGCTGGAACAATACCCAACGTGCGCCGGGCCGGCGGCCAGCATGCACAGTGGGCAGGTTGTCCAGCCACTGATGCCAGGCATCGACGCGTGCCATCAGCGCGGCACGACTCAGTGGGCGCAGCGGCTGACCGGGACTGGCCAGCCAGCAGGCCGGTGCCTCGGGCGCGAGTCGGGCGAGCTGACGCCAGCCCTGACGTATGAGGGGGGTGGCGCGCTGGGCGGTGTCTTGCTCAGTGGCGCTGCTGGCAGGCTGGCGGGCATCAGGCATGTGAGGCAGGCAACTCTTCAGAAAGTCGGATTCATCGGGAACGGGCGGCTGACGGGCGACAGCCTGAGCGCTCAGTCATCGGCGCGGCGCAGGCGACGGCGTACCAGCCATTCGCCGCTGAACAGCAGCCCCATCAGCACGTAGCTCACCAGACCGTTGTAGAGCGTCCAGGTCGCCAGGTCGGCATACAGCGCCGTGGCCGCGGCCACACTGGCATTGAAGACGAAGAAGCCGCACCACACTCGGGTGACCTTGCGGGTATAACGCACGCCGGCGGCGGGCAGATCAGGCTCCTTGAGACGTGCCAGGCGCTCGATGACCGGCATGCCGCGCCACAGACTGGTGGCGAACACGCTGAGCATGGCCAGATTGACCAGCACCGGATAGGCGCGCAACCCCAGTTCCGCCTCGCTGAGCAGGCTGATGATGATCAGCAGCGCGGCCAGCGTCAGGCGCAGGATCAACGGCAGGGGCAGACGCTGGATCAACAAGGCGCCCAGCGCGATCAGTGCCCACACCCAGGGCGAGACATGTCCGCTGGTCGCATCGCCCGCCGGGTCTGCCGTCAGCCGCGAGAGCAGGGCATAGACCAGCAGCGGCCAGCCTACGGCGGCCACGACACCCAGCCCGCCGAGCAGCAGGCTCGGCAGTGACGGGCGCCGCCTTCGACCAGAGGACGATGACGTCATGCCTGGCGCTGCATCAGCTGCTCAACGGCGGTCACGACGTCATCGAGGCTGCGTACGCTCTTGAAGTCATTGGCGTCGATGCGTCGGCCGGTGAACTTCTTGAGTTCGACCACCAGATCCACCGCATCGATGCTGTCGATGTCGAGGTCTTCATAGAGCAGCGCCTCGGGGTGGATGTCAGCGGCATCGATCTCGAACAGCTCGATCAGGGTGCTGCGGACATGCGCGTAGATCTCTTCGCGGGACGCGGTCTGTTGCTCAGCGCTCACGACGGGTCTCCACGAGTTCACGCAGGGCATTGAGGCTGGCGAAATGCGCGCGGGTGTCCTCGGCTTCGGCGTCCAGCGTGATGCCGTACTGCTTCTGCAGCGCGAGACCGAGTTCCAGGGCGTCAATCGAATCCAGCCCCAGGCCGTCCACGAACAGCGGCTCATCGGCGACGATGTCGTCCGGGGTGATGTCTTCAAGCTCCAGGGTGTCGATGATCAGTTGCTTGAGTTCCAGTTCCAGCTTGGCGCTATCGCTCATGAGTATTCCTCGTGTCGGCGTACCGATAATGGCCGGTATGAATGGCAGCAGGCTTTATTAACGGCGGGAAGGCCGAATATCTTAATCGCTTTTTCTCGCTATCGGATCAATAGCGAGATCAGGGCAGCATGGCTGACCGCGCTGTCATGACTCGCGGATCCGTTGCTGAAAGGCGGCCAGTTCAGCGGCAAAGTCGCTGGCCAGGCGGCGCGTCAACTGGCGGGCATCGCGTGACAGCGGTACCTCATCTTCTGTTGCCGGTGGCGGTGCGACATGTGACGTCATGTCCGGCAGCACCTTGATGTTGAGCATCACCCGCCGGGCCGGGATGTGATACCAGGGCTCGCCCTTGGTCAGGGTGCTGGGCTGGCAGTCGATCAGCACGGGGGTGATCTCGCTTGGCGTGCGCAGTGCGATGTTGGCGGCACCACGGCGGAATTTCAGGGCGCGCCCGGGCACGCTACGTGTGCCTTCGGGGAACAGGATCAGGGCGTTGCCCTTGGCCAGGCTCTCGCGGGCGGCATCCAGCACGCCCTGCGGCTCTTCATTGGTGATGTAGCCTGCGGCACGGATGGGGCCACGGGTGAAGGGGTTGCGCGCCAGTCGCCCCTTGACCACGCAGTCGGCGTGGGGAATCAGCGCGAGCAGGAAGACCACATCGATCAGCGTCGGGTGATTGGCCAGCACCAGCAGGCCCGGACGTTGCAGGCGCTCGCAGTCGTGCAGGCGATAGTCGAGCACGCCCAGGCCGCGCATCAGAGCCACGAAGCCGCGCATGCAATGATGGATGATGCTGCGCGCAAGCTTCTGTTGCTTGTCGGGGCGGCGCACCACCAATGTCAGCAGTGGCCACATTCCCCCCACCAGCAAACCGCCCAGCCCGAAGGTCAGGAAGCTGATGGCCGTGGCGATGCCACGCCACAGGCGTCCGAGGGGAGACGACAGCATGCGCGGCATCAGTCTGCTGGTGGCGTCGGTGAGGCGGCGTGAGCGCGGCTCAGCTGCCAGTGATGGCGGCGACAGACGAGCGTCTCGCTCCCGGCCTGCTCAAGCCAGGCGATGACCTCAAGTGGCGTCGGGGCGCTGTCCGTCAACGTCTCGCCCGGCGTGGCGCTCAGTGTCCATGCACTGTCGTCGTCACTGCTGCGGCTCAGGCGCAGGGCGACGGCGCTGGCACAGACCGGGTAGTCGCCGTGGTGCAGGAAGGCCTCCGGTGCGGCGATATCGGAGAACAGCACGATGACGTCCTCGCGCTCGCTCAGATAGCCGAGCGCCTCGCTCATCAGCGCCTCGAATTCGTTGCCACAGGCGGCGAGGGCTTCCAGCGGTTGATGGGACTTGCCGGTGATCGAGTACATGCCCAGCACGGCGTTGTGCACCGAGAGCGAGAAGCGCGCCGGTGACAGGGCCTCATCGGACTGGGTGGCGGCATCCAGCAGAGCGAGAATCTTGCCGGTATCGCCATGGCGCGAGGCATGGATGATGGGCAGGTCGGCGTCAGGGTCGAGCGCGAACAGCAGCTTGCAGCAGGCCTGGCCGACCGGGCTGAGTCGACGACGCTGCATGGCCGGGACTTGCTCGGCACGCGGGGAGGGGGTGATATCTACGCGGCTGTCGTGGGCGGTGCGGGTCGCACTCGCCTGCCAGGCTCGCCAATCAGTCAGACGCATGAGATTCTTGTCCGTGAACGCATCGTTGCCATATTGGGGCCTCAGTGTACCGTACAGGGGTTGGGCAGCCCAACCGGACTCAGGCGTGTTGGCACTGAGCAGGCGGCGTGGCTACGCGTGTCGTTGGCAGGATAGCAGCTTGCAGGGCGGCACAAGGCACCTGACGTGAGGTGTCGGGGTGTGATGTCCTGCGGCGGGTCACCGCTGTGGCGGCGCTGGACAGCGGCGGAAGAGGGTGTAGGGTATCGCCGCACTGAAACTGGCGCTCGGGGCGTCATGGGGTAAAACGCTGAGGACGCACAATGATGACTGTCATCAACAGGTCGGTGGCATGAAGGCTGGCGCGCCGAAACGGCGGCGCAGACGGGCGCGCGCAGGGCAGGCGACCCGAGCGCACTCGCAGGCGCTGGTTCGCCTTCTCTCGCTCTCGGAGTGGTTGCCGGTCATCCGGGTGCTCGGCCTGCTGCTGTGCGTGGTGGCCTTGATGATGCTGGCGCCCTTGCTGGTGTTGCTCGGCGAAGCGGATGCGGATGCCAGCGCCTTCCTGATCTCGCTGGGCATCACGCTCGGCTCGGCGGCCATCATGCTGACGGTATCGCGCAAGGTGGAGCTGCAGCTCAAGCCACGTGCGATGTTCGTGCTGACGACGCTGAGCTGGGTACTGGTATCGGCCTACTCGAGCCTGCCGTTGATCTTCGGGGCCACCCACTTGGGCGTGACCGATGCCGTGTTCGAATCGGTGTCGGCGATCACCACCACCGGCTCGACCGTGCTGTCAGACATCGAAGGGCTCTCGGATGGTCTCAAGCTGTGGCGCGGCCTGATGCAGTGGGTCGGCGGCATCGGCATCATCGTGATGGCGATCGCGATCCTGCCGTTTCTGAAGGTCGGCGGCATGCGCCTGTTCCAGACCGAATCCTCGGACTGGTCCGACAAGGTGCTGCCGCGTGCCGGTGGCGTGGCCAAGGCCATCGGGCTGGTCTACGTCGGGCTGACCTTGCTGGCCATCGTCTGTTACTGGCTGGGTGGCATGCACTGGCTGGATGCGCTGGTGCATGGCATGACGTCGCTGGCCACCGGCGGTTTCTCCAATTACGACAGCTCGATGGGCGTCTATTCCGACCGGCCCTATCTGCTGTGGATGGCCTCGGCTTTCATGTTGCTGGGGGCGCTGCCCTTCGTGCTGTTCATCCGTGCCTGGCAGGATCAGGCCGGCGTCCTGTGGCGTGATGCCCAGGTGCGCGGCTTTCTGCGGCTGCTGGGATGGGTGATCGCCTTGCTGACGCTGTATCGCGTCGTCAATGGCGAGGCCATCTTCACGGCGCTGACCCAGGTGACCTTCAATGTCATCTCGGTGGTGACGACCACCGGCTACGCCAGCGACGACTACAGTGCCTGGGGGCCCTTTGCGGTGGTGGCCTTCTTCTATCTGACCTTTGTCGGCGGCTGCAGCGGCTCGACCAGCGGCGGCATGAAGATCTTCCGCCTGCAGATCGGCCTGATCATGCTCGGCAACCATCTGCGCTCGCTGATCCATGCCAATGGCGTCTTCTCGCAGCGCTACAACGGCCGCGCGCTGCCCGATGAGGTGGTGCGCGCCGTGATCGCCTTCTCGTTCTTCTTCTTCATCACCATCGGTGGCCTGGCGCTGGCGCTGTCGTTCATCGGGCTGGATCTGGTCACCGCGGTGACCGGCGCCGCCACGGCCGTCACCAACGTCGGCCCGGGGCTGGGTGAGATCATCGGCCCGGCGGGCAACTTCTCGAGCCTGCCGGACAGTGCCAAGTGGTTGCTGTGCCTCGGCATGCTGATGGGGCGTCTCGAGATATTGACCGTGCTGGTGCTGTTCTCGCCCAGCTTCTGGCGCAAGTAGTGCTGTCCAGTCCTGCCCAACGAAAAAGCCACCGTCGATTGACGGTGGCTTTTTCGTGGCTTTGGTCGTGCCAAGTGCGGGGGCGAAGTGTCTTGCGCCGTCTTACTGTGCGACCTTCTCGCCGTCCGTCGCCTCGGCGGCATCGAGCTTCTCATCGAGATCGATGGAGAGCCCTTCGCGATTGAGGATCGGGTTGGCGTATTGCACCAGCCACCAGTCCTTGAGCTCTGCGGGCACCTCCGCGAGGCGATTCTCGAAGGTGGCGCGCTCGGCACCGCTGATGGCCGAGACATCCAGCGCCGAGGCCAGGCGCGGCTCCTCTCGCAGCTGCGGGCGGCTGGCGGCCAGCTTCTCGAGTGCCAGCTGATGGCTCGGGTAGAGGGTGTAGTAGGCCAGCACCTGACGGTCGACTTCCTTCACCACGTCTTCCGGGGTCTCGAAGTCGCCCTTGAGCGGCTCGCCGAACACCAGCTTGACGCGCCCCTTGTGGCCGCTGATGCCCGCCGCGATGGACTTGATGTCCTCGTACTGAACCTTCTCGTAACGGCCTTCATTGGCGACGGCCGCCAGCTCACGCGCCTTCTGCAGGTCGCAGGGGTCGAACTCGTAACTGATCGACACCGGCACGATGTTGAGCTCGCTGACCGCCTCGCTGAACGGACGCGTCTTGTCGGCGGTGCGTGCCGCCATGGTCAGCATCTTGATGATGGCGCTTTCGGTGCCGTCACGGCCGTCCTTGGCGCGCCCTTCACGCTGGGCCAGCCAGATGGAGTGCTGGTCGTGGGTCAGCGAGTGGCGGATATAGCCCGATAGTGACTGGTAGGCGGCCAGCATCGCGCGCTTGCCCTTGGCGGAGCGCGGCACGATGAAGCTCTTGTTGAGGCGCATCAGGTCGGTGACGAAGGGTTTCTGCAGCAGGTTGTCACCGATGGCGATGCGCACCGTGTCACGCCCGTGACGATAGAGAGCGTAGTTGACGAAGGCCGGGTCCAGCGAGATGTCGCGATGGTTGGACAGGAACAGATACGGCGTGTCCGGGGACAGACGCTCCAGTCCCACCGTCTCGAAGCTGGTGGTGGTGGTGTGGATCATGCGCGCCATGTAGACGGCAATGCGGCTCTGGAAACTGGCAACATCCTTGACGCCAATCATCTCGCGCTTGATGGCCAGGCGCGCGATCTGGCGTGCCAGCCACGGGAAGCGCTGGGTCAGGCCCGGCAGGCGGAAACGCGTCAGGGTGTCGAGCAGCTCGCGGTCCTGCTCCAGGCGTACCAGCACCTCCGCTACCTCGTCGTCATGGTAGGGGCGAATATCGGCGAACGGGTCCTGTTCGCTGGTCGTGGCAGGCTTGGGTGTTGCAGTGTCAGTCATCGACGCACGTCATCCGGGTTTGTCATTCTGAAAAAAAAGAGAAGGTCGGCAGCGGGCCCAAGGCTCAGCTGGCGGGCTGGGCTTCACCACCCAGCCAGGCGGTCATCTGCTCGATCACGCCGGACAACACCTGGGCCATCAACGCGAAGTCGGTCTCAAGACGCAGGATGGGGTCTTCGCCATCATCCTGGGCGTTGGCTTCATCGACCACGGCATCGGCGAACTTGAGGCTCTTGAGCGCCATGTCCTCACCGAGCACCAGCGCGACGCGGCCATCGACTTCCAGTGCCAGCTTGCTGACCACGCGGCCCAAATTCAGCGCCGTCTGGATTTCCTCGCCGTCGAGATCGAACTGGCGCGCACGCAGTACGCCATCTTCGCCGCCCGGCGCCTTGAGTTCGACCTGATCACCGACGATCAGGTCTTCCGGGCGCGAGCTGACATCCTTGAGCCAGGTGGTCATCACCTGGGATGGCGGCTGCGCGACGGCCAGCGGGGTGACCTTGAGCGTGCCCAGAGTCTGGCGCAGCAGGTCCAGCACTTCCTCGGCGCGCTTGGCATTCGAGGCGTTGACGGCGATCAGGCCGCGACGGCTGTCCCACCACAGGTCGGTGCGCGAGGAGCGCGTGAAGGCGCGCGGCAGCAGCTCCTCGTAGATCTGCTCCTTGAGGGTCAGCTTCTCGCGGCGACGCAGCGGACGACCTTCGGCGGTCTCGCGCTCGGCCACGCGCTCCTCGAGCTCTTCCTTGACCACGGCGGAGGGCAGTACGCGCTCCTGGCGCAGGGCGCTGATCAGGAAATGACCCTGAATCTCGTGCACCAGCAGATCGCTGTTGCGGCCGCCCGGTGCCACCCAGCCGATACGCTTGGCTTCGACGCCGGTGACAGGGCGGAAGACATGCTCCGGCAGGGCATCGGCGAGACGACCCTCTTCCAGCGGTGCGCTATCGTGCAGGCGATACAGTTGCAGGTTCTTGAACCACATGCGACCAGTCCTTGAGTCCGGTGAACGGGGGCTGCCCGTCTGAATGGCGCATATTATGGCGAAACTCATGCGGCGGGTCATCCGCCGTGGACGTGACCCTGCGTCACACTGCGGTTGCCGACCATCGCGCGCGAGCGCAAGGACATACTGTGTGCACGCTGTGGCGCTAGTCTTGAGTCGACCTGGCGGTGCGCGGTCTGGCGGTTTGCGGTATCGCTCACCAGGCAAAGACCAGTAGATATCGATCAGCAGGCATCGACCTGTAGGCATCGACCATCAGACTTGAGACGCGGAGGGTGGCAGAGTGATCGATGACGTTGTTGTAGAGACCGCTGTGGGGACTGCTGAGGAGACGGTAGTGGAGGCTTTCGTGAAGAGCAGAGCATCGGGCGCGAGCGCGCTGAAACGGGCACGACCACTGACGCTGGCGGCGCTGACCCTGCTGCTGTTCGGCTGCAGCGAGGAGCATGACGCCAACGACAAGGCTGCCAGTGCAGCCGAGACCAGTGCAACGGTCACGAAAGAGACAGTCGTTGCAGAGGAAGTCACGGACGGCGAACCTGCCCCGGCGGCGGTCGGGCTGGATCCTGAGATGTTTGCCGAGGGCGCGATCGTCGGCGAGGTCGAGACCGTCGATTGCACCCTGAGCGGCGGCACCCAGACGACCTGCTATCAGTTCCGTGTGGCCGGTGCGCCCGCGGACCCGGAAACTTCGCCGGTGGGGCCTTTCTGCCCGCCCAATATCCACTCCGGTGAGGAGGAAGGCGGCACCTGGATGGATGGCGAGGGCACCCTCTATCAGGTGGACGGCGAATTCATCAAGAATCTGGCCACTCTCTACAAGGACAAGGAGTGGCAGATGTACGACGTCAACACGGGCGAGATCACCGTGATCGATGGCGCGCGTGGTTGTGAGGTGGCGGGGAACCCGAACCCCATCGACGGCTTCGACAATTTCTGTCTCGAGTGTCCGCTTGAGGAACTGGGCGGCGGCATCGAGAAGACTGTCGTGATCCCCAAGGTGCCGGTACCGGCCGCCGAGCCGACCTCGCTTGCCGGCCACTCCAATACCGGCGTGGCGCTCAATGGCGTGATGTTCGGCCCGCCGGCGCCGCTGGAGCTGATCCTGAGCTCTCACACCCTGGGGGTGCTCGACGATTGTGGCGCGCATGCCAACCCGCATGAGGGCTATCACTATCACACCGCCACCGGCTGCTCCGAGATCGGCATTCAGGAGGATGGCCATTCGCCGATGATCGGCTATGCGCTGGATGGCTATGCCATCTATGCCAGAGAGGACAAGGATGGCAATGTTCCCGCTGACCTGGATGAGTGTGGCGGCGAGACGGATCCGGTGCGTGGCTATCACTATCACGCCTCCGCACCGGGGGTTAACCAGATCTTCGGCTGCTTCATGGGTGAGAAGGGGCACTTCCTCGACGAGGAGGGCGGCGAGAGACCGCCGCAGGGTCCGCCCGGCGAGTAGCCGTCTTACCGTGATGGCGAGCAGGGCAGGCGTCACCATTCAGCCAAGCGTTTGTTTTTCTGTCAGTCACCGGCATAAGATCAGCTGACGATGGCCACACGACGCGATCGTTTCACGGACGGGAGACAGGGATGCAACACGACAGCAATCCACCGCAGGCAGCGGACGCCAGTCATACAGACGTCGGCAGTCACACAGACGTCGTCAGTCGCACGACCCTGACGGTGCGTGGCTACCATCTGGATGGCTATGGGCACGTCAACAATGCCCGCTATCTGGAGTTCTATGAGGAAGGGCGCTGGGAGTTCATGCTCGCGCATCTCGACCTGGCCGCGCTCAAGCGCGAAGGCATCGCGATGGTGGCGGTCAACCTCAACCTGGATTGGCACTATCCCGCCACCGTCCATGATGAGCTGGTCATCACCACGCGGCTGTCAGAGCTCGGGCGCCGCAAGATGATCATGCGCCAGGAGATCCATCTGGGTGAGCGGCGCATGGGCGAGGTGCATCCGCGCTCCGGAGCGCTGGTCTCCAGGGCGGACTTCACCTTCGTGCTGATGAATACCGACACCGGTCGCGCCATGCCGCTGGACGGCGAGATCGGCGCGCTGCTGGGCGCGTTGGTCAGTGAAGAAACGGCCTGATCGTCCTCAGCGGCGAGGCATGAGTCAGCAGGCTGCGCACATTGACGGCCGTACTACCGTACTGAGGTGTCCTTGCGGCGTCGTGTGAGCTGCTAGGCGCGCTCGCAAGTGATATAATGCCGCCACTTCGGTGCCGCGGAGCTGGCACCCCGTGTCTGCTTCACGCCACTGCCGCGCTGCAGTAACGACGGAGCATGCGTCGTTGCTGCAGTGGCGCCAACAGTTGAGTTCAAGGATTTGACGAATCATGGGTGAGATCGCCAGAGAGATACTGCCAGTCAACATCGAGGACGAGCTCAAACAGTCGTATCTCGATTACGCGATGAGCGTCATCATCGGGCGTGCCTTGCCGGATGTCCGCGATGGCCTCAAACCGGTTCACCGTCGCGTACTGTTCGCGATGCACGAGCTGAACAATGACTGGAACAAGGCCTACAAGAAATCTGCCCGTGTCGTCGGCGATGTGATCGGTAAATACCACCCGCACGGTGACAGTGCGGTCTATGACACCATCGTCCGCATGGCCCAGCACTTCTCCATGCGTTATGTGCTGGTGGATGGTCAGGGCAACTTCGGTTCCATCGATGGCGACAGTGCCGCGGCGATGCGTTACACCGAGGTGCGCATGGCGCGCCTGGCGCACGAGCTGCTGGCCGACCTCGAGAAGGACACCGTCGATTGGGTCGACAACTATGACGGCACCGAGCGCATTCCTGCCGTGCTGCCGACCAAGACCCCGAACCTGCTGGTCAACGGCTCCTCCGGTATCGCCGTGGGCATGGCCACCAACATCCCGCCCCACAACATGGGCGAGGTCATCGACGGCTGTCTGGCGCTGATCGACAACGGCGATCTGACCGTCGATGAGCTGATGGAATTCATTCCGGGGCCGGACTTCCCGACCGCCGGTATCATCAACGGCCGTGCCGGCATCCTCGATGCCTACCGCACCGGTCGTGGTCGTATCTACGTGCGTGCCGTGCATACCATCGAGCACAACGACAAGAACGGCCGTGATCACATCATCATCACCGAGCTTCCCTACCAGGTGAACAAGGCGCGTCTGATCGAGAAGATCGCCGAACTGGTCAAGGACAAGAAGATCGAGGGCATCGCCGAGCTGCGTGACGAGTCCGACAAGGACGGTCTGCGCGTGGTCATCGAGACCAAGCGTGGCGAGTCCGGTGAAGTGGTCGTCAACAACCTCTTCTCCCAGACCCAGCTCGAGACCGTGTTCGGCATCAACATGGTCGCGCTGCACGAAGGTCAGCCGAAGATCCTGAATCTCAAGCAGATTCTGGAATCCTTCGTGCGTCACCGTCGTGAAGTCGTGACCCGTCGTACGCTGTTCGAACTCAAGAAGGCGCGTGAGCGTGGCCACATTCTTGAAGGTCTGGCAGTGGCGATCTCGAACATCGATGAGGTGATCGAGCTGATCAAGGGCTCGCCGAGCGCGGCGGAAGCCAAGGAAAAGCTGATCGATCGTGAATGGCAGCCGGGCCAGGTGGTCGAGATGCTCGAGCGC
This sequence comes from Cobetia sp. cqz5-12, assembly GCF_016495405.1. Lineage (NCBI taxonomy): Bacteria > Pseudomonadati > Pseudomonadota > Gammaproteobacteria > Oceanospirillales > Halomonadaceae > Cobetia > Cobetia sp. cqz5-12. The sequence goes on along the minus strand of NZ_CP044522.1, from coordinate 3,235,281 downwards.
GCCGGTGCCACTTCCTGCCGTCCGGAAGATCTGCCGGAAGGTCTGGGTCTGTCCGAAGACGCCAAGCATTATCGTCTGTCGCCGGCCCAGGCTCAGGCTATCCTCGAGTTGCGCCTGCATCGCCTGACCGGCCTCGAGACCGAGAAGCTGCTGGCCGAGTACTCCTCCATCCTCGAGCGCATCGCCGAGCTGATGGAGATCCTGTCCTCTGCCGACCGCCTGATGGAAGTCATCCGCGAAGAGCTGCGCGAAGTGCGTGCCCAGTACGCCGATGAGCGCCGCACCGAGATCATGACCAGCCGTCGTGACCTGACCATCGAAGACCTCATCAACGAGGAAGACATGGTGGTGACGGTCTCGCGCAGTGGTTATGCCAAGACCCAGCCGCTGTCTGACTACCAGGCCCAGAAGCGTGGTGGTCGCGGCAAGTCCGCCACCGCGATGAAGGACGAGGATGTCATCGAGCACCTGCTGGTCGCCTCGACCCACGACACCGTGCTGCTGTTCTCCAACAAGGGCAAGGTGTACTGGCTCAAGGTCTACGAGATGCCGCAGGCGTCACGTGGCTCGCGCGGCAAGCCGCTGGTCAACCTGATTCCGCTGGATGACGGCGAGTGGGTCACCACCATCCTGCCGGTGCGTGACTACGCTGCCGACAGCTACATCTTCTTCGCGACGGCCAACGGCACGGTCAAGCGCACCGCGCTGAGCCAGTTCTCGCGTCCGCGCAGTGTCGGTCTGATCGCGCTGGATATCGAGGAAGGTGACCGTCTGATCGGCGCCGATATCACGTCCGGTTCCGACCACGTCATGCTGGTGTCCTCCAACGGCAAGGCGATCCGCTTCGAAGAGCAGAACGTGCGCGTGATGGGCCGTACCGCCCGTGGTGTACGCGGCATGCGTCTGCTCGACGATGCACAGGTCATCAGTCTGATCATTCCGCGCACCACCGCGATCGATGACAATGAGATCGAGGTCGATGAGGCGGCGGACGCGACGGCGGAAGGCGTCGAGAGCGCTGATGTGGCAGCCACCGATGGCATGACGGAAGACAGCGTCGCCAACGGTGAGGTGCCGCAGTGCTACATCCTGACCGCGTCCGCCAATGGCTTCGGCAAGCGCACGCGTCTGGAAGAGTTCCCGCTGCGTGGCCGTGGTGGCCAGGGCGTGATCGCGATGCAGACCAGCGAGCGCAACGGTGACCTGGTCAGCGCGGTGCAGGTCAGCGACAACGACGAACTGATGCTGATCACCGACCGCGGCACCCTGGTGCGTACCCGCGTCGCCGAGGTGTCTACCACCTCGCGCAACACCCAGGGCGTGACCTTGATCCGCACCGCGGAAGAGGAGCGTCTGGTGACGACGGTGCGTGTCGACGAGCCGGAAGAGGTCGTCGTGGTGCAGGATGAGCTGGACGAAGAGGCGCTGAGCACCGATGAACAGGTGCAGGCGGGAGATGATTCCGAGTCGACGGATACCCCGCCGACAGACGCGGAATAAGACGCTGGATTGCGACCGCCTTCGGGGCGGTCGCTTCACTTTCGGGAAATAAGACAACATGACACGCAAGTTCAACTTCTGCGCCGGTCCTGCTGCACTGCCGACCGCTGTCCTGGAGCGCGCCCGCGCCGAGATGCTGGATTATCAGGGCCGCGGACTGTCCGTCATGGAGATGAGTCATCGCTCCGACGAATTCGTGGCCATCGCCGAGAAGGCCGAGGCGGACCTGCGCGAACTGCTCGAGATTCCGTCCAACTATCGCGTGTTGTTCATGCAGGGTGGCGCCTCGACCCAGTTTGCAGGTGTGCCGCTGAACCTGCTGGGCGCGGGTGGCAGTGCCAACTATCTGTACACCGGTATCTGGGGCAAGAAGGCGATCAAGGAAGCCGAGCATCTGTCGGTGGGCAGCCACGTGGCGGCCTCCAGCGAGAGCAATGGCCTGATCGCCGTGCCGCGCCAGAACGCGATCCAGCTCTCGGGTGATGTGGGCTATCTGCACTACACCGCCAACGAGACCATCGGCGGCCTCGAGTTCGACTATATCCCCGAGGTGGCAGCGGATGGCGTGCCGCTGGTATGTGACATGTCGTCTTCCATCCTGTCCGGCCCGCTGGATGTCAGTCGTTTCGGTGTCATCTACGCCGGCGCCCAGAAGAACATCGGTCCGGCGGGCCTGACGCTGGTCATCGTGCGCGAAGATCTGCTCGATCGCGCCCGCAAGGACTGTCCGACCATGCTGAACTGGAAGACGGCCGCCGAGGCCAATTCCATGTTCAACACCCCGCCGACCTATGCCTGGTATCTCTCCGGGCTGGTGTTCGAGTGGCTCAAGGACGAGGTCGGTGGCCTTGCTGCCATGGACGCGATCAATGATCGCAAGGCGCAGGCGCTCTATGCCGCCATCGATGGCAGCGACTTCTATTCCAACCCGATCGTGACCGAGAACCGCTCACGCATGAACGTGCCGTTCGTGCTGGCCGATGACCGTCTCGACAAGACCTTCCTCGCCGAGTCCGAAGCGGCGGGTCTCTTGAATCTGGCCGGTCACCGCAGTGTTGGCGGCATGCGTGCCAGCCTCTACAACGCCGTGCCGGAAGCTGCCGTCACTGCATTGGTGGACTTCATGGGCGACTTCGCGCGCCGTCACGGCTAAGGGAGGAGTGAGATGTCGGATTCCAAGCAGAATCCCGTGTCGCAGGCGACGGGCAAGCCGGTGACGCTGGACGACCTGCGTCAGCGCATCGACGCCATCGACAACGAGCTGCTGAACCTGATCAGCGAGCGCGCGGGCTGCGCGCAGCAGGTCGCTGAGGTCAAGCTGGCGGCCGGTGACGTGGGCGAGGACGGCCAGGTGCAGTTCTACCGCCCGGAGCGAGAAGCCCAGGTGTTGCGCCGCATCATGGCCAACAACCCCGGCCCGCTGAAAGGCGAGGAGATGGCGCGTCTGTTCCGCGAGATCATGTCCGCCTGTCTGGCGCTGGAACAGCCGATCCGCCTGGCCTATCTCGGCCCGGAAGGCACCTTCACCCAGCAGGCCGCGCTCAAGCACTTCGGTGACAGTGCCGTGACCAAGCCGATGGCCGCCATCGACGAGGTGTTCCGCGAAGTGGAAGCGGGTGCGGTGCAGTACGGTGTGGTGCCGGTGGAAAACTCCACCGAGGGCGTCATCAACCACACGCTGGATTCGTTCATGGGCTCGCAGCTCAAGATCTCCGGCGAAGTGGTGCTACGCATTCACCATCACCTGCTGGTGGGCCCGAACACGCGTCGCGAGAAGATCTCGCGCATCTATTCCCACGCCCAGTCGCTGGCCCAGTGCCGCAAGTGGCTGGATGCCCACTTCCCGCACGCCGAGCGCATCGCGGTGTCCTCGAATGCCGAGGCCGCGCGTCAGGTGCGCACCGAGTGGCACAGTGCGGCGATTGCCGGTGACATGGCGGCCAAGCTCTATGAGCTGGAGAAGGTCGAGGAGAAGATCGAGGACAGCCCCGACAACTCCACGCGCTTCCTGATCATCGGTGACAGTTCGGTACCGGCGTCCGGCGATGACAAGACCTCCATCGTGGTGGCGATGCGCAACCAGCCGGGGGCACTGCACGACCTGCTGGCGCCGTTCCACCGCCACCAGATCGACCTGACTCGCGTCGAGACGCGTCCGTCACGTTCCGGTGCCTGGAACTATGTCTTCTTCATCGACTTCCGTGGCCACCGCGATGACCCGCTCATCACGGCGACGCTGGAAGAGCTACGTCAGTGCGCGGCGGACGTCAAGGTGCTCGGGTCCTACCCGGTCGGTGTGCTGTGAGCGAGGTTGACCACACGCGCCATGCTGCGTCGTCTGACCTGCTGTCCTCGCTGCCGTCAGCGGAGCGCCTGGCCGGCGAGCGGCGTATCCTGCTGGTCGGGCTGGGCTTGATTGGTGGCTCGCTGGCCGCGGCATTGCGCGCGGCGGGCCATCGCGGCGAGATTCTCGCCTGTGATCGTGACTCCAACGAGATCTGCCTCGGTCAACGCATGGGGCTGATCGACGGTGGCAGCACGCAGCTGGCGGCGCTGGTGCCGGGCGCCTCGCTGATCGTGCTGTGCGTGCCGGTGATGGCGATGCAGAGCGTGATGGCCGAACTGGCGCCGTTGCTGGAGGATGACGCCATCATCACCGATGTCGGCAGCACCAAGGGCGCGATCCGCGACGCGGCGCTCAGCGTCTTCGGTCGCATGCCGCCGAATCTGGTGCTCGGTCACCCGATCGCCGGGTCCGAGAAGAGCGGTGTCGCGGCGTCCAATCCCGAGCTCTATCGCGATCACAAGGTGATTCTGACGCCGGAGCCGGACAGCGACCCCGAGGCCGTGGCACGTGTGGCGGCCATGTGGTCGGTATGTGGTGCCCAGCTTCTGAACATGAGCGTGGCGCGCCACGATGAAGTGCTGGCGCGTACCAGCCACCTGCCGCACCTGCTGGCGTTCTCGCTGGTCGACAGCCTGGCGCGTCAGGATGAGCGGCTGGAGATCTTCCGTTACGCGGCGGGCGGTTTCCGTGATTTTACGCGCATCGCGGGCAGTGACCCGGTGATGTGGCGCGACGTCTATCTGGCCAACCGCGATGCGGTGCTGGAGGCGTTGGATGAATTCGAGGCCGGGGTAGCGCGGGTGCGTGCTGCCGTGACCGCGGGCGATGGTGAGGCGATGCTGGGGATATTCACCCGCGCAAGCCACGCCCGACACTACTTCAATACCCTCTTGAAACAGACGAGTTATCAGACAATGGAACAGCAGAACGTGCGGTACCGTGCACTGCCGGGTGGGCAGGTTCAGGGGCGCATTCGTGTGCCGGGTGACAAGTCCATGTCACATCGCTCCATCATGCTGGGCGCGCTGGCGAACGGCGTGACCGAGGTCGAGGGCTTCCTCGAGGGTGAAGACAGCCTGGCCACGCTGCAGGCCTTCCGCGACATGGGCGTGGTCATCGAAGGCCCGCATCAGGGTCGTGTGACCATTCATGGCGTGGGCCTCAACGGCCTGAAGCAGCCGCCGGGCCCGCTGTATGTCGGCAACTCCGGCACCGCGATGCGTCTGTTCGCCGGTCTGCTGGCCGGTCAGGCCTTCGATACCGAGCTGACCGGTGATGCCTCGCTGACCAAGCGTCCGATGGATCGCGTCGCCAACCCGCTGCGCGAGATGGGGGCGGTGATCGATACTGCCGAGAACGGCCGTCCGCCGCTGCGTATCCACGGTGGCCAGCCGCTCAAGGGCATCCGTTACGAGATGCCGATGGCGTCCGCCCAGGTCAAGTCCTGCCTGTTGCTGGCCGGTCTCTACGCCGAAGGCGAGACGCGTGCCATCGAGCCGGCGCCGACGCGTGACCACACCGAGCGCATGCTCAATGGCTTCGGCTACAAGGTCGAGCGTCAGGGCGCCGAGGCGTGGCTGACCGGTGGTGGCAGCCTCGAAGCCTGCCCGATCGACGTGCCGGCCGACATCTCCTCCGCGACCTTCTTCCTGGTCGCTGCGGCCATCACGCCGGGCTCCGATCTGGTGCTGGAACACGTCGGCATCAACCCGACACGCATCGGTGTGATCAACATCCTCAAGGCGATGGGTGCCGACCTGAGCGTCTCCAATGAGCGCGAAGTCGGCGGCGAGCCGGTGGCAGACCTGCACATCCGCTATGCGCCGCTCAAGGGTATCGATATTCCGGAAGACCAGGTGCCGCTGGCCATCGACGAATTCCCGGCGCTGTTCATCGCCGCCGCCAACGCCGAGGGCATGACCCGTCTGCGTGGCGCCGAGGAACTGCGCGTTAAGGAATCCGATCGCATCCAGGTGATGGCGGATGGCCTGGCGCAGATCGGCGTCGAGCACGAAGTGGTCGCGGACGGTATCGACATCCGTGGCGGCGCCTACGGTGGCGGTCTGGTCGACAGCCACGGCGATCACCGCATCGCGATGGCCTTCAGCGTGGCGGCGCTGCGCGCCCAGGGCGAGATCCTGATCGATGACTGCGCCAATGTCGCGACCTCCTTCCCGAACTTCGTCGCGCTGGCAACGGAAGTCGGCATGCAGGTCGAGAATCTCGGTGCCGTGGCACCCGGCCAGGAGGCTTCATGAGCGGGGAAGCGACACCTCATCACAGTCAGATCTGCGACGCGCCTGTGCTGACCCTTGATGGCCCCGGCGGGGCCGGCAAGGGCACCATCAGCCGGCTGGTGGCAGCGAGCCTGGGCTGGCATCTGCTGGATTCCGGTGCGCTGTATCGCCTGACGGCGCTGGCCGCCGAGCGTCATGGCGTGGCGCTGGAAGACGAGGATGCCGTGGCGACCATCGCCGAGCACCTCGATGTGCAGTTCGATGCCGAAGGCGATGCCACCAGCGTAATTCTGGAAGGCGAGGACGTCACCCGCGACATCCGTCTCGAGTCGGTCGGCAACAATGCCTCCATCATCGCGGCCCAGCCGCGCGTGCGCACCGCACTGCTGGCGCGCCAGCGTGCCTTCGCGCGTGCGCCGGGCCTGGTGGCCGATGGTCGCGACATGGGCACGGTGGTCTTCACCGGTGCGCCGCTCAAGATCTTCCTGACGGCAAGCGCCGAGGAACGGGCGCGTCGTCGTCATGCCCAGTTGCAGGAAGCGGGTGTCGATGCTAATATTTCGAGCCTTTTGACAGAAATACAGGCGCGCGATGCGCGTGACATGGGCCGGGCAGTCGCCCCGCTCAAGCCTGCAGACGACGGCGTGATCCTCGATACGACGGATCTCGACATCGACCAGGTGATCGAACGCATCCAGCAGCTGCTGGTCGAATACGGCCTGGTAGCGGCGCGCTGAGACTCGAGTCTCAGCCTGTGAATCGTCAGAACAACGGATTGATCGCCTGCTGTTGCAATACGGCCTCCGGGTCGGGCAGCAGCGGGTTTCGCTCGCTTCGCGAGTGATGATGCAGAACCCAGATGACACCGAGGTGTCATCAACCCCCCGGCAAGGTGTCATGGGGTGCATCGGCGGCAAGCGGAAAGCCGGTGTATCTCGAACCAGCGTCAACGCCCCCGGGGATATGTAGATATGGCCCGTGCTTGCTGGTGGTACGGAGACTGCGGTGCAAGCCGCCCCAAACGTTGATCATGTAGGAATACCATGAGCGAGAGCTTTGCTGATTTATTTGAACAGTCACTCCAGGACATCAACATGGAGCCGGGCGCAATCGTGTCCGCTACCATCGTGGATATCGATGGCGACTGGATCACTGTCAATGCCGGTCTGAAGTCTGAAGGTCAGATTCCGTCTGAACAGTTCCGTGACGAAAGTGGCCAGCTGTCCATCAGCATCGGCGACGAAGTCATGGTTGCACTGGAAGCCGTGGAAGATGGCTTCGGTGAGACCCGCCTGTCCCGCGAGAAGGCCAAGCGTGCCGAAGCGTGGAAAGAGCTGGAAGCCGCCTTCGAGAAAGACGAGATCGTCAAGGGCGTGATCAACGGCAAGGTCAAAGGTGGCTTTACCGTCGACATCAACACCATCCGTGCCTTCCTGCCGGGTTCTCTGGTCGATGTCCGCCCTGTGCGCGACACCGCCCATCTCGAGAACAAGGAACTGGACTTCAAGGTCATCAAGCTCGACGCCAAGCGCAACAACGTTGTCGTGTCTCGTCGTGCCGTCCTCGAAGCCGAGAACAGCGCTGAGCGTGAAGCCCTCCTGGCCACTCTGCAGGAAGGTCAGCAGATTCAGGGTATCGTCAAGAACCTGACCGACTACGGCGCCTTCGTCGACCTCGGCGGCGTTGACGGCCTGCTGCACATCACCGACATGGCATGGAAGCGCATCAAGCATCCGTCCGAGATCGTTGCTGTCGGCGACGAGATCAATGTCAAGGTGCTGAAGTTCGACCGCGAGCGCAACCGTGTGTCTCTGGGTCTCAAGCAGCTGGGCGAAGATCCGTGGGTCAACATCAAGGCTCGCTACCCGGAAGGCGCCAAGATCAACGCACGCGTCACCAACCTCACCGACTACGGCTGCTTCGCCGAGCTGGAAGAGGGCGTCGAAGGTCTGGTCCACGTATCCGAAATGGATTGGACCAACAAGAACATCCACCCGTCCAAGGTCGTCAATGTCGGCGATGACGTGGAAGTGATGATTCTGGACATCGACGAAGAGCGTCGTCGTATCTCCCTGGGTATCAAGCAGTGCACCACCAACCCGTGGGAAGACTTCAGCGGCAAGCACAACAAGGGCGACCGTGTCTCCGGTACCATCAAGTCAATCACTGACTTCGGTATCTTCATCGGTCTGGAAGGCGGCATCGACGGCCTGGTTCACCTCTCCGACATTTCCTGGAACGAAGCTGGCGAAGAAGCCGTGCGTCGTTACAAGAAGGGCGAAGAAGCTGAAGCGGTCATCCTGTCCATCGATCCGGAACGTGAGCGCATCTCTCTGGGCGTCAAGCAGCTCGAGAGCGATCCGGTCTCCGAGTACCTGGCCGTCAACGACAAGGGCGCCATCGTGTCCGGTCGTGTTGTCGACATCGATGCCAAGGAAGTTCAGGTAGAGCTGGCGACCGACGTCATCGCTATCCTGAAGGCTTCTGAAATCAGCGCTGACCGTGTCGAAGACGCACGCAACGTCCTGAGCGTCGGCGATGCTGTCGAAGCCAAGATCGTCGGTGTGGATCGCAAGAGCCGCCTGATCAACCTGTCCGTCAAGTCCAAGGACCAGGTTGAAGCACCGCGTCGCGATGCTGCCAAGCCGCGTACCCAGGAAGTCGAGAGCAACGGCCCGACTACCATCGGTGATCTGATCAAGCAGCAGCTGGGTCAGGAGTGATCCCGAGACACTCCGCCTCCTCGTGAGGTGGTGTGTCCGGATCCACGCTGAGGTGACATGCCTCTGGTTGTCACCTCAGCGTCTCCGAATCGGTATCCTGTGTGAGGTACTCCCTCATGCGGGGACGAAAAAAACCGCCACCCCTCGGGGTGGCGGTTTTTTCATGCCTGGTCGTTACGGGTGGCTGCTGGTCATTGCTGATCGTTGCTGGCCATTAGCAGTCGCCACCTGCCAACCACCTGATCTGGCATTGTTCAATGCGCCTGCGAGGCTGCGGGCTGACTGACCTTGGCCAGCAGTTGCATCTGACGTAGCGAGATCGTGCAGTACAGGCTGCGGTAAAGCGTCGGTTCCTGCGTCGGGTCGGTCTTGAGCAGGCGAGCTTCCAGCTGGTGGATGTCGCTGGCCAGCTGTTCCGCGTCCGGGGTCTGTGTCTGTCGTGCGGCTGTCTGAGTCATGTAAAGGCGCTCCGTGAGTCCATGGTCGTGGATGGGATCAGGGTCGGCTCTTCGTGTGGGTGTCTCGAGGGGCGTCGCCACGCGGCCTTTCATGTGCTGGCGTGGCGGCGTCTGCCTGCTCTTGCGGCAGTTCTCGACCTGCATGGCAGGTCTCAAGGTCGCATAGGAGCCTTTGCCTGACACCGCAGCCTTCGCACGTGAACTCCTTGCTGGGCTGCAGCTACTGCATGGGTCTGTACCGTATGTCTATGCCGGTATCGCTATACCGGTATCGCTATACCTAAGCTGTGTGACGGGTTCTGCGGTGCCTGACGTCTTGCCTATCAAGCATAGCGGAAGGTCTACAGTGCACCTTGATCCATGTCAGAAGGATGACGTTGCGCTGACAGGCTGTTGCGAAGTGGCAAGAGCCAAGTGGGCAAGAGCCAAGTGGCAACGGCCCGAGTCTCGGTACATGACGGGGCGGCCGTGCACGACTCAGGACGCCTCGTGGTCGCTCTGTTCGCTGTCTGTGCCAGCGTTCGCCGCTGCCGTCTGGCGCTCAAGATTGGAGAGCATGCCACGCAGGATGGAGAGCTCGCGACGTGTCGGCTCGGCACGCGCGAACAGGGCGCGCAGCCGCTCTTCGGTCTGGGAGTGGGGCTGGTTGAGGAAGCCGGAGCCCTGCAGGGCGCGACCGAGATGCTCATGGAAGTAGCCGAGCTGTTCGCGGGTCGGCAGCTGGTCGTCCTCACGGCGCGCGACAGGCGCCTCCTGAGGCTTGTCGAGCGTCAGGCGCCATGCACTGCGGCACTCGTGCGCCAGCACCTGGACGGCCTGTGAGACGTTGAGGATACCGTAGTCCGGGTTGGTGGGGATCGATACCTGATGCGTGCAACAGGCGATCTCCTCGTTGGTCAGCCCGAAGCGCTCGCGGCCGAATACCAGCGCCACCTTGCCATCGCGCGCGATATCCATGGCGTGCGCCGCCATCTCGCGTGGCTCATCGAAGTGGGGCAGCGGAACGCTGCGCAGGCGAGCACTGGCCCCGATGACCAGCTGGCAGTCATTGACGGCGTCTTCCAGGCGCTCGACCACGCGCGCATTTTCCAGCAGCTCCGCGGCGCCGCTGGCCATGCGTGTCGCTTCCTCATCGGGGAAGCAGCGCGGATTGACCAGCACCAGGTCCTTGATGCCCATGGTCAGGATGGCGCGAGCGGTGGCGCCGATATTGCCGGGGTGGAAGGTCTGCACCAGCACGACACGCACATTGTCGAGGGCGCTAGTGGTCGGGGAAGCGGCGGGGGTATCAGTCATGAGAAGGTCCTGGGCAAGCGGGGCGCGCGGCCTGAGCGGTTGGCGTCATCGGTCGTGACCGTATGCATTTCAGCATCAATACATCGTCAGCCTCGATGCACTGTCATCACCAAGCGCAATGACTCGGGTCGCGGCAAAAAGTGGCGCCTAGTGTAGCGTGGTGAGCGGGAGGCGTCAGGTGCCGAGAGCCGCGCTGCTCACCGTGCGGAGCTCGCAGCGCTCGCCGGATGACAGGCATGAAAAAACCGCCCCTGCTTGCGCAGGAGCGGTTCGGGTCACGACGGGTGAGTCGTGGGGTGAGGCTGGCTTACATCATGCCGCCCATGCCACCCATGCCACCCATGTCGCCGCCGCCGGCAGCGGCCTTGTCTTCCGGATCTTCAGCGATCATGCATTCGGTGGTGATCATCAGACCGCCGATGGAGGCCGCGGACTGCAGTGCAGAACGGGTCACCTTGGCCGGGTCCAGAACGCCCATCTCGAACATGTCACCGTAGACACCGGTAGAGGCATTGTAACCGTAGTTGCCTTCGCCAGCCTTGACGTTGTTGAGCACGACAGAGGCTTCTTCACCGGCGTTGGTGACGATCTGACGCAGCGGCGCTTCCATGGCACGCAGTGCGATGGCGATACCGTGAGTCTGATCTTCGTTGTCGCCTTTCAGGTCGACCAGCTGACCCAGCACGCGAACCAGGGCAGTACCACCGCCAGGTACGACGCCTTCTTCGACGGCTGCACGAGTGGAGTGCAGGGCGTCTTCGACGCGAGCCTTCTTCTCTTTCATCTCGACTTCGGTGGCAGCACCGACGCGGATGACGGCAACGCCGCCGGCCAGCTTGGCGACACGTTCCTGCAGCTTCTCGCGGTCGTAATCAGAGGAGGTTTCCTCGATCTGAGCGCGGATCTGGGAAACGCGAGCTTCGATATCGCCTTCGTTGCCGGCGCCATCGATGATGGTGGTGTTTTCCTTGGACATGGTCACGCGCTTGGCGGTGCCCAGGTGATCCAGGTTGGCCTGCTCGAGGTTGAGACCGACTTCTTCGGAAATCACGGTGCCACCGGTCAGGACAGCGATGTCCTGCAGCATGGCCTTGCGACGGTCACCGAAGCCCGGTGCCTTGACGGCAGCGACCTTGACGATACCGCGCATGGTGTTGACGACCAGAGTCGCCAGCGCTTCGCCTTCGATGTCTTCGGCGATGATCGCCAGCGGCTTGCCGGACTTGGCGACGCCTTCCAGCACAGGCAGCAGTTCGCGGATGTTGGAGATCTTCTTGTCGACCAGCAGGATGTACGGGTCTTCGAGTTCGACCGCCATGGTGTCCTGGTTGGTGACGAAGTACGGAGACAGGTAACCGCGATCGAACTGCATGCCTTCGACCACTTCCAGCTCGTCTTCGAAGCCACGACCTTCATCGACGGTGATGACGCCTTCCTTGCCGACCTTCTCCATCGCTTCCGCGATGATCTCGCCGATGCGAGAGTCGCCGTTGGCGGAGATGGTGCCGACCTGGGCGATGGCCTTGGTATCGGTGCACGGCACGGACAGCTCACGCACGGCCTTGACGGCTTCGATGACGGCCTTGTCGATGCCGCGCTTCAGGTCCATCGGGTTCATGCCCGCGGTCACGCCTTTCAAGCCTTCGTTGACGATGGACTGAGCCAGCACGGTGGCGGTGGTGGTACCGTCTCCAGCCACGTCAGACGTCTTGGAAGCGACTTCCTTGACCATCTGGGCGCCCATGTTCTCGAAGCGGTCCTTCAGCTCGATTTCCTTGGCGACGGAAACGCCGTCCTTGGTGACGGTCGGAGCACCGAAGGATTTTTCCAGTACCACGTTACGGCCTTTCGGGCCGAGGGTAGTCTTGACCGCGTCGGCCAGGACATTGACACCACGCGCCATGCGCTTGCGTGCATCATCGGAGAAACGAACGTCTTTTGCAGCCATGTTTATCTCTACCTTTAATCAGTAAGTCGAAGCGTTGGAACCCGGAAAAGCTGAAACTCAGCCTTCCACCACGGCGAGGATGTCGCTCTCGCTCATGATCAGCACCTCTTCGCCGTCGATTTTCTGCTTCTCGACGCCGTAGCCATCCTTGAAGATCACGGTATCGCCGACTTTCACGTCCAGCGGGCGAACTTCACCGTTTTCGAGGATGCGACCGTTACCGGCGGCGAGAATCTCGCCACGGGTCGGCTTTTCCTGGGCGCTGCCGGGCAGAACGATGCCACCTGCAGTTTTCTGTTCTTCTTCCACGCGACGAACCACGACGCGATCGTGCAAGGGACGAATGTTCATTGCTCACGTTCTCCTGATGGTAAATCCCGCCAGCTCCCGTTCTTTGTCGGTGAGTCTGGCGTTCAATGGGGTTGCCTACCGAGTGTTGGGCCCCGCCGCTGGGGGCGTGGCCGTTATCCATTGCACCGCTTTTATGGTGGCGGGGGGACAGCTTTCAAGTAGGCGATCATAAAAAAATTTCAAATCGGCGCATCTGGTGCGTCACATGAAAGCTACGCACCCTGGATGCAGTCTGTCTTCCGCAAGGTTCCACTAGATGAATCAACGGCTTGAGTGTATCCGAGCCGTTCACCGTAGGCATATAGCTGGCAGCCTCCAGACGGTGTCCATTGGTACAAGACGCCAGAGAGGGGTCATCGGCTCAGGGTGAGCATCATTGCAGGATGCAAGGTTCGGACGGGTAGCTCACGGAGCGCGAACCCGACCAGTGACTGGCATTGGCACAGGGGCTGGACAGGGCAGGTCATTACAGAACAGAAGAGAAGAGCATGATGGGGCCTGTAAGGCGAGGTATCACGAATCAAGAAGGCCCGGCACTGGCTTCCAGTACCGGGCCCATCGTTCTCATGCAAGACTTTCAAACATGACTCTCAAGCAGGCGATTGCGCTTGGTGCTTGTGCGTGACAAGGCGCTAGAGGCGCGGCTCGTCACGGCTGATGTAATCGCCTTCCAGCGGCTCGCCGGTCTGCTGGCTGTTGCCTTGCTGTCCTGCATGGTTGCCGCTTGCGTGCTGCTGATCGCCATCGCTGCGTGATGCACTGTCAGCACGGGCGTCGGCTTCCCAGTCGCCCGTGCGGGTGCTGCGCGAGCTTCCCGCAGCCGAGAAGCGGCTCTTGAAGAAGCGCGCGATCGCGCCGTTGCCGCTCAGGCCGCGCGTCAACAGTCCCCGTGAGGCGGGGAGCAGGCACAGCAGGCCTAAGGCGTCAGACAGAAAGCCCGGCGCCATCAATAGGGCGCCGCCGAAGATGAGCGCCGCGCCTTCCATCAGCTCGCCGGAAGGCATCTCGCCACGTTGCAGGCGCTCCTGGGCGCGCAACAGTGTCGCGCGACCTTCACGGCGAATCAGATGCAGGCCGACGGCGCCGGTGATCAGCACCAGCGCCAGGGTCGGCAGCAGGCCGATCTGGCTGCCGAGGCTGAACAGCACCACGAAATCCAATAACCCGAACAGGGTAATCACTAACAGTATGGGCATCGTCTCTCCCGAAGCAGGTAGATGGCAGGTTGCGCCAATGCGTCAAGGGTAAACCAGCCGCCGGATGGGGAACAGTCGAATCGGGCTCATGAACGGGCCCTGATCTGTTGATGAGCCGCTGATGAGCCACTGATGGTCGACGGCGTGCATGGCTGGCGCTGTAGGAGTAGCGGTGCCATGCTGCATGTTGCAGTGCACAATAGAAGGGCTGGACAGAGAGAGCCGGACAGAGAGAGCCGGACAGGGCGAGTTGGACAGCGAGAGCCGGCCAGCGAGAGTCGGACAGGCCGGCCGCAGGCGGCGGGCCGAGGCTCACGCATCAGCATTCCCTGCTTTCGTGCACGCTGTCGACGGCGTGCGTTGACGCCGTCAGTGCGTTGCGTTGGCGGATCTCGCCTGCGTTGAGGCAGGACACGCCGCGATCTGTTGCACTGCATCATGAAAACTCACCGCGAGCTGGCAGTAGGCGTCATCCCGAGGCATTCTCTATCACGATGACGCTCAACACTGAAGGGCGCGGTGCGGGACACTCGACACATAGATCGTGACGCCCGTACGGCATGCGGGCCTCGCATCCGGCAGACGTTCCTCACTGCCGGCAGACAATCTGGGAGACGGGACATGAAGCTTGACGACAAGGTCATCGCGATTACGGGCGGCGCTCGTGGGCTGGGGTTGGCCATGGCGCGCTATCTGGGCGAGAAGGGAGCGGTATTGGCGCTGCTGGACATCGAGCAGGACGGCCTGGATGACGCCGTCGCGAGTCTGGAGGCTGCCGGCATCAAGGCGCAGGGCTTCGTGACCAATGTCGCGGAAGAGGACTCCGTCACCGCGGCCTTCTCGGCCATCAAGGGCGCATTGGGGCCGGTGAGCGGTCTGGTCAACAATGCCGGCATCACCCGCGATGGGCTGCTGATCAAGGCGCGTGATGGCGTGGTGGAGAAGACCATGTCGCTGTCCAGCTGGCAGCAGGTCATCGATGTCAATCTGACCGGTGTCTTCCTGTGCACGCGTGAAGCGGCCAGCCAGATGATCGAGGCCGGCCAGCCGGGGGTAATCGTCAATATCTCCAGCATCTCACGCGCCGGCAACATGGGGCAGAGCAACTACACCGCCGCCAAGTCCGGTGTCGCGGCGCTGAGCGTGACCTGGGCCAAGGAGCTGGCACGCTACAAGATTCGCGTCGGTGCCGTGGCGCCGGGCTTCATCGCCACCGAGATGACCGCCGGCATGAAGCCCGAGATGCTCGACAAGATCAAGAGTGGCATCCCGATGCGCGACCTGGGCCGCCCGGAAGATATCGCCAGCAGCGTGGCCTTCATCTTCGACAATGACTACTTCACCGGGCGAGTGATCGAATGTGATGGTGGTCTGCGCATCTGACCCGATGGCTGGCGTCAGCCGATGAGACCCAAGCCCCCGCGATGGCAGCATCGTGGGGGCTTTCTCATGGCGCATGCATCCAACGCAGGCTGCTGCGCGTAGAAGTCAGTGTTGCCGTTCATTGCTACAAGGAGATATGTCATGCAACGTCGCCAATTCATGGGGCTGGTGCTGGGAGGCGGAGCGATGCTGGCGCTGCCCAGGCTGTCTGCCGCGCGCCCGGAGCTGGAACTCGAGCGTGGTGCGGACATCACGCCGCTGACCCTCGAGGAAGACGAATGGCGCGCACGCCTGAGTCCGGAGCAGTATCGCGTACTGCGCGAGGAGGGCACCGAACGTTCTGGCTCCAGCGAGCTCAACAAGGAGCATCGCGAGGGTGAGTATCGCTGTGCCGGCTGTGATCTGGCGTTGTTCTCTTCTGCCACCAAGTTCGAGTCCGGCACCGGCTGGCCCAGCTTCTTCGATCATATCGAAGGACGCCTTCTGACCAAGACCGACTACGGACTCATCTGGCCGCGCACCGAATATCATTGTGCGCGCTGTGGCGGGCACCAGGGGCATGTCTTCGAGGATGGCCCCAAGCCCACCGGCCTGCGCTGGTGCAACAACGGCGTCGCACTGCGCTTCGTGCCCGCGTGAGACGCTTTGGATGCATCTCGGCTGGCGCAGTGAGCGGCTAAAGCAATCTTGCCGCTTTGTGGTAACGTGACGGCATCGTGATACAGACGGCCCGGTCGATTCCACGACCGGGCCGTCTGTATATTGCCGCATGAATTCTGCTGTAAGGGACTGACGTTTCATGGACGCTACTGCAACCGACGCTACCACCTCCCGTCCTGCACCGACGCTGTCGCCCGCTGCCACCACTCGCCGCATTCAACAGGCGTTGGCCGGTGAGCTTGGGGTGCGCGAAGAACAGATCACCGCTACCGTCGAGCTGCTGGATGGCGGCGCGACCGTGCCCTTCATCTCGCGCTACCGCAAGGAAGCCACTGGCGGACTCGATGACACCCAGATGCGACAGCTGGAAGAGCGCCTGCGCTATCTGCGTGAGCTGGAGGAGCGGCGTCAGGTAGTGCTCGAGTCGATCGCCGAGCAGAACAAGCTGAGCGCCACGCTTGAGCGGGATGTGTTGGCCGCCGACAGCAAGCAGCGTCTGGAAGATCTTTACCTTCCCTATCGCAAGAAGCGCCGTACCAAGGCCCAGATCGCGCGTGAAGCGGGGCTTGAGCCTCTGGCCGATGCGCTGCTCAATGACCCGACGCTGGAGCCGGAAGCTCAGGCGATCGGCTTCGTCGCTGTCGACAAGGATGTGGCCGATACCAAGGCGGCGCTGGATGGCGCCAAGCAGATCCTGATGGAGCGCTTCGCGGAAGATGCTGCCCTGGTCGGTCGTCTGCGGCAGCGCCTGTGGGACGACGGCATCCTGAGTTCGCGCGTCATGAAGGGCAAGGAGCAGGAGGGCGCCAAGTTCTCCGATTACTTCGAGCATGATGAGCCGCTGCACAAGGCACCCTCGCACCGTGCACTGGCCATGCTGCGGGGTCGCAACGAAGGCGTGCTGAGCCTCGCGCTCAAGCTGGAAGGTGAAGACGACCTGCCGCGTCACCCGATGGAAGGCGCCATCGCGGCGCATTTCTCCCTCGAGGATCAGGAGCGTGCCGCGGACCGCTGGTTGAAGGAAGTGGTGCGCTGGACCTGGCGCGTCAAGCTCTATACCCGTCTGGAAAGCGAGCTGATCGGTCGCCTGCGCGAGCGTGCCGAACAGGAGGCCATCCAGGTCTTCGCCGACAACCTGAAGGACCTGCTGCTGGCAGCGCCGGCAGGACCCAAGGCCACGCTGGGCCTGGACCCGGGCTTGCGTACTGGCGTCAAGGTCGCGGTGGTGGATGCCACCGGCAAGTATGTCGATCAGGCCACCATCTATCCGCATGCGCCACACAATCGCTGGGACGCCTCGGTGGCCGAGCTGGTCAAGCTGGTCGAGCGGCATGATGTCGAGTTGATCGCCATCGGCAACGGTACTGCCTCGCGCGAGACCGACAAGCTGGCCGCCGACGTGCTGACGCGCCTGTCCGGCCGTCGACTGCAGAAGGTGATGGTCAACGAGGCTGGTGCTTCCATCTACTCGGCTTCGGAGTATGCGGCCCGCGAATTCCCGGATCTGGACGTGACCATTCGCGGCGCGGTCTCCATCGCGCGTCGTCTGCAGGACCCGCTGGGCGAGCTGGTCAAGATCGAGCCCAAGTCCATCGGCGTCGGCCAGTACCAGCACGATGTCAGCCAGGTGCAGCTGGGGCGCAGTCTGGAAGCCGTCGTCGAGGATTGCGTGAATGGTGTCGGTGTCGATCTCAACATGGCCTCCAGTGCGCTGCTGTCACGTGTAGCTGGCCTGAATGTTACGCTTGCAGAGAATATCGTCGCGCATCGTGATGCCAATGGCCGTTTCGCTTCACGTCAGGAATTGCTGAAAGTCAGCCGCCTGGGTCCGCGCACCTTCGAGCAGTGTGCCGGCTTCCTGCGTATCGCCTCCGGCAAGAATCCGCTGGATGCCAGCGCCGTCCACCCGGAGGCCTATCCGCTGGTCGAGCGCATCGCCAAGGCGCACGGGCGTGATCTGCCGAGTCTGCTGGGTGACAGCGCCTTCCTGCGCACCGTGAAACCGACGGAATTCACCGATGAGCACTTCGGGCTGCCGACGGTGACCGACATCCTGCGCGAGCTGGACAAGCCTGGGCGTGACCCGCGCCCCGAATTCCGCTTCGCGGAGTTCAAGGAAGGCGTCGAGACCCTCAAGGATCTCGAGCCGGGCATGAAGCTTGAGGGCGTCGTCACCAACGTGACTCACTTTGGAGCCTTCGTGGATATCGGCGTGCATCAGGATGGCCTGGTACATATCTCTGCCCTGTCGCAAAAATATGTTGCTGACCCGCGAGAGGTGGTCAAGGCGGGCGACATCGTGAGCGTCAAGGTGATGGAAGTCGACATCCCGCGTGCGCGTATCGCGCTGAGCATGCGCATGAGCGATACTCCCGCTGAGAAAGGCGCGGCAGGCGAGGCACGACGCGGCGCAGAGGGCGGTCGCGGTGGACGCTCGCAAGGCGGCGGTGGCCGTCAGGAGCGCGGCGGTCGCGGCAGCAATTCTGGTGCGAGCGGCGGCGCGGCACCGGCCAACAATGCGATGGCGGCAGCACTGCTCAATGCGCGCAAGTCGAAATCATAAGCCTTGAAAGCATTTTTTACGCGCCCATAATGTGGGCATACTGACCTGACGCGAACGGTACCTGCCGTTCGCGTCTTGCATGGCATCCGGTGCAGCACGCGGGCCATGGTCATCCAATTCGACCGGAGAGGCTGGGCTTCTCCCCATGCGAAAGGGTTCATACCTTGTCCGAGCAACTCGCGTCCGCCATTGCGCGACTCACGCCCCAGGCCCGTCAGGGTCTCTTCGGGCGCCTGCGCCGTGGTATCGAGAAGGAAGGCCTGCGGGTTACCGCTGGCGGTGACATCAGCCAGACGCCGCATCCGCGTTCTCTGGGGTCGAAGCTGACCCACCCGTACATCACCACGGACTATTCCGAGTCTCTGCTCGAGTACATCACCCCGGTGTCCACTCGTCCCAAGGAGTCGCTGGAGTTTCTGGCTGACCTGCATCGTTTCAGCTATCGCAACATGGGCGATGAGCTGATCTGGCCGGCCAGCATGCCACCGCGCCTGCACGGCAACGACAGCGTGCCGATCGCCGACTACGGTACCTCCAACAGCGGCACCATGAAGCATGTCTACCGCAAGGGGCTGGATGTCCGTTATGGACGCATCATGCAGTCGATTGCCGGTATCCATTACAACTTCTCGTTGCCGGATGATTTCTGGAGTCTGCTGCAGGGGCTGGAAGGGGCAGAGGCGGAAGATGCGCGTGACTTCCGCTCACGTCGCTATTTCGAGCTGATCCGCAACTTCCGTCGCCACAGCTGGGTGCTGCTCTATCTGTTCGGCGCCTCGCCGGGCATCGATGAGAGCTTCCTTGACGGTGGCAATGATGATCGCCTCAAGCGTCAGGCGGACCGCAGCCTGGTCTCGGCCTATGCCACCAGCCTGCGCATGTCGGACCTGGGCTATCAGAACAAGGTCCAGGCACAGCTCAAGATCTGCTTCAACTCGCTGGACAACTTCGTCGGGACGCTGCGTCACGCCATCGTTACGCCGTGGAAGGACTACGAGAAGCTGGGCGTCAAGCAGGCCGATGGCAGCTGGTCGCAGCTCTCCAGCAACATCCTGCAGATCGAGAACGAGTACTACTCCGACATCCGTCCCAAGCGTGTCACCCGGCAGAACGAGACGCCCAGTCAGGCACTGGAAGGGCGTGGTGTCGAATACATCGAAGTGCGCTGTTTGGACCTCAACCCCTTCCTGCCGGTCGGGATCGACGAGACGCAGATCCGCTTCCTCGATACCTTCCTGATCTGGTGTCTGCTGACCGAGAGTCCTTGGATCGACGACGAGGAATGCGCCACGCTCGACAACAGCAAGCGTCGCGTGGTCGAGGCAGGGCGTGATCCGGAACTGACCCTGAGTGTCAATGGTGAAGAGCGTCGCCTGCGCGATCTGGCGGCCAACATCATGGATGAGCTGGGCGAAGTCGCGGGCCTGCTCGACAGTGGCGACAAGACAGGCAACGCGCACCGTGATGCGCTGGCGGCGCTCGCGCCGCGCTTCGACGATGCGCAGACCACACCGTCGGGCCGTCTGCTGACCAGCATGCTCGACAATGGCAGCAACTTCGTCGACGAAGTGCTGGCGCTGGCCAAGGGCCAGGCCGAGCAGTTCAAGTCAGAGCCGACGGAGCGTGCACGCGGCTATCTGCTTGATCAGCTGGTCGAGACCTCGCTGCAGCAGCAGGGCGATATCGAGAAGGGCGATCATCAGGATTTCGACACCTTCATGGCCGAGTACTTCGCGTCCGCCCATGGCACGCAACCGGCGTGATCTCGTGACGCAACGCCAATTCATGTTCGGGTCATCACGACACGGCATGATAGGCGTCAGTCGCTGATAGTGACGGATTCGGCTATCGCTTCATCATCGGCGCCTCAGGCTTGAGGCGCCGATGATGTATGTGGCCTGTGCCGCCTGATTGAGCGCGGTTGCGGGGCACGACGCGGTGCATGCCTCAATGCAGTCGCAGGGCCTTGAAGGCCTTGCGGCTGCGTCATTTCTCACCCATGACTCCACTGGAGTTTTACCGGCAAGGACGGCAAATGACACAAGCGGACAAACAATCGGGGCAGCAGCCGGTAGCGCGCAAGAGCGGACTGGCGAGCTGGAGCGGGCGTCAATGGTGTCTGTTGGGAGCGCTGGGGTGCGCCTTTCTGCTGGGCGTGGCCTTCGTGCTGCAGTTCGCCTTCGATCTGGCGCCGTGTTCGCTGTGCATCTTCCAGCGCGTGGCGGTGGCCGTGGCAGGCGTCTTCTTCCTGCTGGGGGCCTTGCATGGCCCCGGGCGCGTCGGCACGCGCATCTACGCGCTGGGCGCACTGGCCGGCAGCATCGGTGCGGTCGTGCTGGCGGGGCGTCATATCTGGCTGCAGTCTCTGCCGCCGGATCAGGTGCCGGCCTGTGGCCCGGGCCTCAACTACATGCTGGAAGTGCTGCCGGTATGGGATGTGATCACCCAGGTGCTCAACGCCTCCGGTGAGTGCGCCCAGATCAGCGCGCAGTGGCTGGGTCTCTCGATCCCGCAGTGGTCGCTGATCGGCTTCTGTGGGCTGGCGCTGGTACCGCTGGCGATGCTGTGGAGCAGCTTGCGCCGTTGAGGCAATATGCCCTGCCACCATGGTGGGGGGTTGGCAGCGTGCACGGCATGGAGGATAGTGGGTTGGCAGCGGGGCGAGCACCGGATGTCAGCCCCTATCGTTCGGGTCATGCCAGAGGAGGCGCCCATGCTGGAGGAATGCACCACTGCGGCGGAACGCTTTCGTGGCGTTCATCAGTTGGTTGATCGCTGGCTGGATCAGCGACGCGAGATGCTGGTCTGCTTCATGGATCTGCACGAGGCTTGCGTCAGTGGCCTCGAGCAGCTCGAGATGACGCGCGTCAATCGCTTCATCGAGCTTCTGATGGACTACATCTCGGCGGGGCATTTCGAGGTCTATCCCCAGCTCAAGGAAGAAGGCCGTGTCTTCGAGGACACCGCGGCACTGGCGGTCTGTGAGCAGCTGATGCAGCGTCTGGAGCCCTCCACCGAGCTGGTGCTGTCCTTCGATGAGGATTTCTCCAGCCCTACCCGCTGCCAGCACTATCGCGCACGACTGCCGGAATGGCTGGCTCGTCTGCAGCAGGGACTGACCGAGCGTTTCGCGCTGGAGGATCAGCTGATCCAGCGTCTGCATGCGGTGCATGAGCCTATTGCCCGGTCGGGCCAATCGGTGTCCTGAGGCCGAATCCCTCCAGTCGCCCATCAAGCCAGTCGCCCATCAAAAAGCCCCGCCAGCAATCGCTGGCGGGGCTTTTTGATGCTCATCCCGATGTGTGTCTCGAAAGAGGCTTACATCAGTGAAGAGGCTTCCGGACGCTCGATCTCGGTCAGTTCGATCTCGCCGGTCAGCAGGTCACGCTCGAAGGCGTCCTTGTCGATTTTGAAGCCAAGGAATTCCTGCGCGAGATACATGTCCTTCTCGGCATTGCCCAGACAGCTGGTGCCACCCGGTGACGGCGTCATGTTGAAGACGATGCCGGTGCCCGGATTGATCTTGGCTTCGCCCATCACGAGCTTCTGCTTGCTCTTGTCGATCAACTGCGGGCGAACGCCACCGAAGCCCTTGGCGAAGCTGACGTCCTTGACGTCCAGGCTCGGCACGATCTTCTTGATGTCGCCGTGGAACAGACGCTCACGCAGCACCGGCACCTCGAACATGAAGTTCTTGAAGATGTAGTTGCGGATGTCGCGCACCTTCATCAGGTCCCACAGGGCCTTGACGACGTTGCGGTCCATACGCAGCACCTTGAGGAACTCCCAGAAGGTCTTGCCGTTGTAGCGCTCCAGCAGCGGCAGCATCAGGGCGGTCGGACCGAAGCGGGTCTTGCCTTCCACCAGCACGTCCGGGTCGCCGTGGACGGCGGCGAACGGCAGGTTCTCGTTCTGGATGGTGTAGACCTTGCCGTTGAGCACCTTCGGAGTGAAGTAGAAGGAGCCGGCCATCGGCAGGCAGGACTTGTCCAGGCCGTAACCCATCTTGTGGGCGAACAGCAGGGAATGTCCGCCGGCGCTGACCACGACATAGCGTGCGCTGAGCTCGCCCTTGTCGGTCTTGACCTTGTAGACGTCACCTTCCTTGCGGATGTCTTCCACGGCGGTCGAGAGGCGAACGTCGAAGTTCATGCCTTTCTCGGCCGCTGCCTTCTCGCCCTCGCTGACGAAGGCCTCCGACAGGGTGGTGTAGTTGACGGCGGTGTATTCGTCGGTGGAACCCAGCGCGACGATTTCCTCGTCAGGACGACGACCTTCCACCACCTTCGGCTCCAGCTCGGCGATATCATCACGCTCGAGCAGCTTCAGGTTGGGGAACAGCTGCTTGAAGGTGTCGAAACGCTTGCGCAGGAACTGGCATTCCTTGGCACCGACCGCCAGCACCATCTTCGGATACTTGTAGACGATGTGATCGCGCTCACTCTCGCTGAGCTTGGTGGCGAAGTTGACCACCATGCCCGCGGTGCGCTTGGTCACACGCGCCTTCTCGACCGTGTAGTTGGTCTCGATGTCGCCGCAGTGAATGGTCTGGGAGTTGTTGCGACCGTGCGAGTTGACGATCGCGACGTGGTCGTACTTTTCCACCAGGCCGACCGACTTGAGGTCGGTGTAGCGGGCGAGTTCATAGAGAAGGGCGGTGCCGGACACGCCGCCACCCACAATCAGGACATCGTATGTCGTTGAGGACATGGCTGCTCACGCTCAAGGTTGGTGAGGGACATCCCCCGGACCCGACCGGGATTCCGGAGGCCGTCCTGCCGTGACGGGGCAAAGTTGCCGCACCAGGCTCGACGGTTCGATGGACACACATTATAGACACATCTTGTGCGAAATGATTCAGCAAATAAGGTCGACTTTATGGTGAATGCTTGTAGCCACATGAAAACCTTATAGCTGAGGCTGCTCGACCTTATGGATCAATAAAAGCCATGTAAATCATGGTGTTATCAGTCGCGCAGCGAAATGATGCGCCAATCACGCGCATCAGCGGCAGCGCGCAGTTGCTCATCCGGGTCCACTGCGATGGCAGTATCGACACGCTCCAGCAGCGGCAGGTCATTGATGGAGTCGCTGTAGAAGGTGCTGCCATCCAGGGTGTGGTCACGCTCGGCCAACCATGCCTCGAGGCGGGTCACCTTGCCGGCCTGGAAGCTGGGGACGCCGCTGACGCGTCCGGTGTAGCGGCCGTTGACGATCTCGGGCTCGATGGCGATCAGCTCATCGACGCCGAGGCGGTCCGCGATGGGAGCGGTAATGAAGCGATTGGTGGCGGTGATGATCAGCAGGGTGTCGCCGCGTGCCCGGTGACGTGCCAGCAGCTCTTCCGCTCGCGGCAGGATGATGGGCTCGATCTTGGCGGCCATGAACTGCTGGTGCCAGGCCGCCAGCTGCTCCGGACTGTTCTCGGCCAGCGGCTTGAGTGAGAAGGCCAGGTATTCGTGAATGTCCAGTTCGCCACTCTGGTAGAGCTGGTAGTAGCGCTCGTTGGCTTCACGGTAGACGTTGGCGTCGACAGCGCCCTGTTCGACCAGAAATTCGCCCCAGGCGTGATCACTGTCCCCGGCGATCAGGGTATTGTCGAGATCAAAGATGGCCAGACTCACGGAAAACTCCTTGCTCTGCCCAGCCACTCTCGGCTGGACGACAGACACGGACAACAGAGCACGATAGGGTGCCGGCCCAGTGTTTGCGCGGGTGTACGGTGGCCGACGAGCAGTCTCGCACGACCGTGTTGCACTGCAATAGCGTGAAGGCAGCGATTATTGCAGAGGTGCTCGGGCTTTCACACCGCCAAACCGCGTATTGAAGCGCTTTCAGCCTTTGTGGAAGAATGGTTTCAATTAACGAATCAAAGGTGACATCCGTGATCGACGCTGACGGCTTTCGCCCCAACGTTGGCATCATCATTGCCAACTGTGAGGGCCAGCTGCTCTGGGCGCGCCGGGTAGGACAGAATGCGTGGCAGTTTCCGCAAGGGGGCATCAAGCCAAACGAGACACCGCAACAGGCGCTGTTTCGTGAACTCGAAGAAGAGATCGGCCTGAAAGCTGAGGACGTCGAGATACTGGCCTGCACCCGTGGATGGCTGCGCTACCGGTTACCCAGACGCATGGTAAGAACGCACTCCCGACCGATCTGCATCGGTCAGAAGCAGAAGTGGTTCCTGTTGCAGATTCGCTGTCAGGACAACCGCGTGAGTGTGGATACCACGCCCAATCCTGAATTCGATGGCTGGCGTTGGGTAAGCTACTGGTATCCACTGGGGCAGGTCGTGGCCTTCAAGCGCGAGGTCTATCGGCGCGCCCTGCGCGAGTTGGCTCCGCGTCTGCAGCGTCTGGTGGACACCGAGCGGCTCAAGGCGCTCGCCGAGGGGGCCTCGCTGCATGAAGCGCGGGGCGCTTGCGGTACGCCTGGCGCCAGTGGCTCACCGGTCGGCACTGCCAATGCGGCGGCGGCCAAGGGGCTCGATGGCACAGGTGCCATTGACCCCGGGGCCGGTGACGCCAGTGCCGAGGGGCCAGGGCGTCATTCGTCCGGCAGATGGCGTTGATGGGCGCGGGTGGCTGAGCGTGGGTCACGCCGCCCTGGCTGTGCAATCACCTTCTCGACGTCTTCGATGCGCGAGATACACCATGCTTGAGGTACTCCATGCTTGAGGTGCTACGTCGTATCGTTCAGGAGGTCAATGGCGCACGTTCTCTGGACGCGGCACTGGCGACCATGGTGTTGCGCATACGCAAGGCCATGAAGACGGATGTCTGCTCCGTCTATCTGCTGGCACCGGAAAGCGATCGCTTCGTGCTCAAGGACACCATTGGTCTGCGCTCGTCGTCGGTGGGGCAGGTCAGTCTGGCACGTGGCGAGGGCCTGGTCGGGATGGTGGCGCTCAGAGAAGAGCCGCTCAACCTCGAGGATGCGCCCGCACACCCCCAATTCCGCTATTTCGAGGAGACCGGAGAGGAACGTTTCTCCAGCTTCCTCGGTGTCCCCATCATTCATCAGCGTCGCGTGCTCGGGGTGCTGGTCATCCAGCAGCACGAGAAGCGCCGTTTCGATGAAGGTGAGGAAGCCTTCCTTGTCACCCTTGGCGCTCAGCTGGCGGGAGTGCTGGCTCACGCGCTGGCCACGGGGGCGCTGGGCAAGCTGGCCGGCACCAGCGGCCAGGCGACCTTCTCCGGCGTGGCCGGCTCGCCCGGTATCGCCATCGGCAAGGCCTTCGTGCTGTCCCCACCCGCCGACCTGGACGCCGTCCCCGATCTCATCCCCACCGATATCGAATTCGAGATCGCACGCCTCAAGGAGGCGATCAACGCCGTGCGCGAAGAGATTCGCGTCGCGGCGGAGCGCCTCGCCAGCCGTATCTCCACCCAGGAACATGCGCTGTTCGAGGTCTATCAGCAGATGCTGGGTGACGCGGCGCTGGGACAGGAAGTCGAGAAGCGCATCCGTGAAGGGCAGTGGGCGCCGGCGGCGCTGGCCGATATCGTGCGCCGCCATGTGCAGTACCTCGAGCGTGTCGATGACGACTATCTGCGCGAACGAGCCGCCGACATTCGGGATCTTGGACGCCGAGTGTTGTCACACCTTCAGGAAGAGGGTGACAGCGGTCCGATCGAATATCCGGAGAACACCATTCTCATCGGCCACGAGATCAGCCCCGCCACGCTGGGGGAGGTTCCGCGTGAACGCCTCAAGGGGCTGGTCGCGGTCAGTGGCTCGAGTACCTCGCATGTCGCCATCCTCGCGCGTGCGATGGGGATTCCCACCGTGCTTGGCATGGTGGATCTTCCGTTGTCGCGACTGGGCGGTGCACCGGTCATTCTCGATGGTCACCGTGGTCGACTGGTGGTGCGTCCCGAGCTTGAGCTCGGCGCCTACTATTCACGGTTGATCGAGGAGGAGCAGGCGTTGAGTGCGCTGCTGGAGCAGGAGCAGGATCTGCCAAGCGTGACCCCGGATGGTCATGTTCTGCCGCTGATGGTCAATACCGGCTTGGCGCTGGATTCCGTCGCGTCGCTCAAGTCGCGGGTCGGCGGAGTCGGGCTTTACCGCACCGAAGTGCCGTTCATGATGAGTGACCGCTTCCCCAGCGAACAGGAGCAGGCGCGTCTGTATCGTGAGCAGCTGCTGGGCTTTGCGCCGCTGCCGGTCACCATGCGCACGCTGGATATCGGCGGCGACAAGGACCTGCCCTATTTCCCGATCAACGAGGCCAATCCCTTCCTGGGCTGGCGAGGCATCCGGGTGACACTCGATCACCCCGAGGTATTGATGGTGCAGCTGCGGGCCATGCTGCGTGCCGCGGAAGGGCTGGACAATCTGCGCATCATGCTGCCGATGATCTCGGGAATCGAGGAAGTCGATGCGGCGCTGGCGCTGGTCAATCGGGCGCTGGTCGAGCTGGCCGAAGAGGGCATCAACGTCTCGCGACCGAGTGTCGGCGTGATGATCGAAGTACCGGCGGCGCTCTACCAGCTGGAAGCGCTCGCCACCCGGGTCGACTTCTTCTCGGTGGGCTCCAATGATCTCACCCAATATCTGCTGGCGGTGGATCGCAACAACCCGCGCGTGGCGAGTCTCTACGATGCCTGCCATCCGGCGGTGTTGCGCGCCCTGGCACGTCTGTCGGAAGAGTCGCGTGCGCTCAAGATGCCGGTGAGCGTCTGCGGTGAGCTGGCGGGCGACCCCGCCGGGGCCTTGCTGCTGCTGGGCATGGGCTTTGACAGCCTGTCGATGAATGCCCCGAGCCTGCCGCGCGTGCGCGCGGCCATTCGGCGAGTGTCACTGAGTGCGGCGCAGGGACTGGTGGACGAGGTACTGTGCCAGCCCACCGCCGATGAGGTTCATGCCCTGTTGCTCCATCGCCTGCAGGCGTGGGATCTGGACCACCTGCTGCCACCGCGCGACAACGCGCCAGTGGCACAGAAGGCCGGCGAGACGACTAGCTGAGTCGCCAGCTGCCGATATCTCCTTCCTCGCCGCTCTCCGTGGCGATCGAGCGTGTCCTGGCCCTGCGGCTGGCGATGGTGTGACCTTCAGGGCTGAAGCGGCGTTCCAGCAGGGTCAGGATCTGCACCACATCGGAGGCATCAGCCGTGTCCCTGGCCGAGTGGCGTTGCCAGCGCACCAGGGTCGAGGCCCGCGTGCCATATTCGGTACTGACGATGAACGGGCTGGACAACAGGACTTCGCGTTCGAGGGCAAGCCCGGTGGCCGGCAGCTGATTCACCGCGGGCCGCCAGTCATCCTTGAGCAGGCCAAGTAGCGCATCGTCGCTCAATGGTCGAGCGGTTGTTTCGCCAGCACGGGCTGACGGGGCGAGGAGGGCTGCCAGGCGTTCGCTCAGGCGTCGTTGCTTGGGCCAGTCGACATCGGGATGGCTGTTGCTCAGGCTGTGGATGCCCGCGTCGAGTCGGCTCACCTCGGCCCCTTGCGGGCCATGATGCAGACGCCACAACGCCTTGCCATCGCAGACCAGCAGGTTGCACCAGTCCACGGCTTCAAGCGTCAGCGCAGACAGCTTCTGTGCATCCGCTCCCTCCAGTGCCGCGGGCACGCTCTCTCCTGCGACCAGTGCGCGCAACCAGTCTTCAAGGCGCCAGCGTGAGCATCGGCCCAGTGCCTGACGTGCCGCTGCCGCGACCAGCTGGCCACGGCTGATGCTGGCCGTCGGGGCAGGGCGGTCCAGCTGGCGCACGTTGGTCAGCGTGGCGAGGCTGCCGGCGGGGTGCATGACCAGCCAGCCGCCGCCGGCCACCAGGTCGCGCCCGCCGCACAGGACACCATCCGGCCATACGCAGAGCCCGGCGGTGGCGCGTGCGTGAAATTCATCTCGATTGCCGATCAGTAGCAGGCATTCGCCCCGCGCCGAGTCCGGTTGCCAGTCAAATGCCATCAGGCACATGTCGCCACTCCATCAGGGGGTCGGGAGAAAATAGCGCCTCTGTCACGCTGGCACTGCATGACGCCTGACGGCGGCTTGCGTATGCTGCTGCTTTGTCTCGACAGCTTGCGCTGGTCAGCGGTCGGGCTTGCCGACGCCTCACCTACAGGATGCTTTCAGATCATGTTCTCGCGCCGTGCTTCCTCTGTCGAGCCACCGCCTGCTGTGGCAGTGGCTTCGAATGCCCAGAATCCCGCCAGTGGCCTGGAGAAGGTCTGGGCGCGCATGATTCGGCTGACGGCTGGCCCGCTGCTGCTGGCGGAGCTGGCGGTGGCGTTGAGCTTTCTGGTCGGGGCCGCCGTGGTCTGGGACAGCACGCAACATGCCGCCGTCGATACCGCGCTGGGGGAGCTCAGGCAGGAGCATTCACTGGCCACGGCGCTGGTCAGCGAGCGTCTGGAGACCCAGCAGCGTCGCCTGCAGATTCTGGCGCGCTATGCACGGCGCCATCTGGACTTCGGGGCCAACACGAGCAGCGCCTATGACGATGGCCTGGACCAGTTCTCGCTTACCGAGCAGGGTCAGTTGTTCAGACCGGTATCGCGTGGGGGAGCCGCACTCTACGGCGAATTCACAGGACCGTTGAGCGATGAGGATCGCGACGCCGGACGACGACTGATGCATATGCAGTGGCTGCTGTCGGACCTCTACTCGTCGGACCCCCTGATCTCACGCCTGTTCGTGAGCCTCGATAACAGCATGGTCATGCTCTACCCCTGGTTCAACGTGCTGGACGCCTTTGCGCCGGGCAGCGATTTCATGCCCTATACCGGCGTGCTGCCGGACACCGTGCGTCAGCTTGCCGAGAACACCGACAATGGAGCGGCGCGCGTGGTCTGGCTGCCGCAGCACCCGGGGCCAGCCGGTCTGCCACAGATCACGGCGCTGGCGGAGGTCTCTCTCGGCAATGGTCAGAAGGCGCGTGTTGGGCTGGATCTCGCGCTGCCGCAGATGGAGGCACGTCTGCTACTGCCGGGCCATGCCCCTTCGGATGCCTTCTGGCTGGTCGATGACCACCTGAACGTATGGGCGGCCAGCAGCAATGTCGGCGACGGCCTTTCTCAGGAGCTGCCCGCGGATATCGCCCGCGAGATGGATACCAGCCTGCGCGGCGCCACGCTGGATGACCCGCATGGGACTCAGGTGGTGGTGTGGGACAGCTTGCCGGTCACGGGTTGGCGCCTGGTGTCCAGCACGCGACTCGAGGTACCCGGTCAGGTGCCGCTGCTGACCCTGCTGCTGGGCAGTGGTGGCGCGCTGCTGCTGGTGTTTGCCGTCGTCATGCTCATCTTGCAATGGCGGCTCAGGCGCATGGACCAGCGCCTGGGGCAGCCCCTGGAGTGGTTGGCGCGCCAGAGCGAGCGTATCGAGAACGGTGAGGTGATGGAGGAGTATCCGCCGGTGGGGCGGCAGGCCTATCCGGCGGATGACATCCTGCGTCGCCATCGTGGGGCCGTGGCCTTGCTGCGTCGGGGTCGTGGCCATGAGCTGGATGCCTTGCCGCTGCCGGCCTTCGTGATGCGCCATGGTCTGTTGGCGATGGCCAACCCGGCCTTCGAGAAGCTGTTCGGGCTGGTATTGCATGAGGCGCTGGGGCGGTCGGTGGGCAGCTTGCTGATGCTGGAGCCCAACCCCAGCGTGCCCAGCAGTCGTGAACTCCGGGTACATGACGCCGAGGGCCGCATGCGGCGGATGCGGCTGGAACTGTGTCGCTTCAACAATGACCCGGCGCAGGTGCTCGGCGTGATGATCGATGAGTCAGAGCACGATCAGGCCAGCCAGCAGTTGCTGGTCGCGCGTGACCGTGCCCGCGAAGAGGCGCGTCTGAAGAGTGATTATCTGGACATGCTGCACGCTGAACTGACGCCGCCGCTGCAAGGTCTGGTGCGCAAGCTTGGTCAGCTCAGGCGTGAGCGTCATATCGAGGATGCTGAGCTCAGCCTGCTGCAGGGGCGTCTCGACAGCGTGGCGCAACTGCTGGATGCCCTGACCGAGCGCGAGGAAGTGGTGCGGACGCCGCTGGAAGAGAATGACTTCTCACCGACCGAGACGCTCGGGGCACTGCTCGAGGATATGCAGCAGCGCCATCATGATGTCGGCTGCCCCTTCGAGTGGCAGCTGGGGCCGATGCCGGAGGCATTGCGCGGTGATGTGCGTCGCCTTGCGCAGCTGTTCGAGCATCTGGCGGAAGGCTGCGTGCGTCACGAGAGCGCCAGTCATCAATCCTTGCTGCTTGAACAGCAGCAAACCTGTGACCTGCCGGCCTGTCGCGATGCAGCGTTCTCTGCCGAGGGCTCAGACGATGAGGGCGCTGGCTGTTGTTGCCTGCGGCTCGAACTGCGTGGGCATGTCGGTCTCGATATCAGCCATCAATCGCCCTCGAGTCTTGTCATGGCGCGGCGCTTGATCGACGAGCTGGGCGGCAGCTATCGCCAGATCAACGTGGACGACGAGCAGGCGCTGGAAATCCTGCTGCCGATGACATGGCCGGGCAAGTCCACTGAAACCCGTATCCTGGTAGTGGATGACGGGCCGGTGAATGCGATGCTGGCGCGCACGGTGCTTGGGCGGCAGGGGTTGTTGGTCGATACCGCCAGCAGCGGTGAAGAGGCGCTGGCCGCACGTGAACAGCATTTCTATGCACTGGTGTTCATGGATATCTTCATGCCCGGCATGGATGGCGTCAGTGTCAGCCAGCGCTGGCGCGAGCAGGAAGCCGCCGCCGGCAGCGGGCGGCGCAGTGTCATCATCGCGCTGACCGCCAATGCCAGTGAAGCCGATCGCGAGCGCTTCTTCGCCGCCGGGCTGGATGATTATCTGGGCAAGCCCTACCGTCCCCAGGCGCTGATCGACAAGGTCAGCATGTGGCTGCCTGACGTGACACTGACGCCACGCGCGTCCGGCAACAGCGAAGGTTCGCTATCAACAGACGGCTGACGGTCATGGCGCTGAGAGGCCCGGGCCACTCTCGGCAGACAGTCACCGCAATGCAGCATGAGAGGAGTCGGGTATGTGGTGGTGGTATCCCCTGTTGGGCGCAGTCGCCGGCATGATTGCGGGGTTGTTCGGGATAGGCGGCGGTCTGGTCATCGTGCCGGTGCTGGCCGCGGCCTTCGTGCTGCAAGGCGTCGCGCCGGAGGTGTTGATGCATCTGGCGATCGGCACCTCGCTGGCCACCATCGTGGTGACCTCGCTGTCGTCGGCGCGGGCGCATCATGAGCGCGGTGCGGTGCGCCTCGACTGGCTCAAGCGTCTGTTGCCCGGGCTGGTGGTCGGCACCGGGCTCGGCGTGGTGCTGGCCAGTGAGCTGAGCGGCGAGACGCTCAAGCTGGCGTTCGGCGTCTTCGTGCTGCTGGTGGCGGCAAAGCTCGGGCTGGACCTCAAGGTGGGCCAGATGGCCCAGGCCCCCGGGCGGGTCGGTCAGTTCGTGGGCGGCAGTACCGTCGGCGTGATTTCCTCGCTGTTCGGCATCGGTGGCGGCACGGTGATGGTGCCGATGCTCTCCAGCTGGCAGGCTCGCATGACTGAAGCGGTGGGGACTGCGGCCGCGGCAGGCTTTCCCATCGCGCTGACCGCCGCACTGACCAACATCGTGGTCGGCTGGCATGCCCCCAATCTACCGGAGCACGCCATCGGCTATGTCCACTGGGTAGCGTGGCTGGGCATCGTGCTGGTGTCGGTGCCCTTCGCGCGCCTCGGGGCGCGGCTGGCGCATGCCTTGCCGGCCCTGCTGCTCAAGCGCCTGTTCGCGCTGATTCTGGTCATCGTCGGACTGCGGTTTCTGCTGGCGTGAGCGGGAATACGCTGCCTCAGGCAGGTCGTGTTCATGCTTTGACTGTTATGCTCTGCCCGCCTGAGAGGCGATGACTGCATCGCCCAGTACGTTGGTAGAGCCCGACTTCCTCATTCAAGGTTTTCACATGTTGCAATATCCTGAGATCGACCCCGTGGCGCTGGCGCTGGGGCCCTTCAAGATTCACTGGTACGGGTTGATGTACGTGATCGGTTTCGCGGCGGCCTGGGGGCTGGCGCGAGCACGTCGCGCACGTGTCGGCCTGAGTCAGGACGCGGTGGGCGACCTGATCTTCTTCGGTGCCCTGGGTGTGGTGCTGGGTGGCCGCCTGGGGTACGCGATCTTCTACGGCTTCGACAAGCTGCTGGCGGATCCGGTGTGGATCTTCAAGGTCTGGGATGGCGGCATGAGCTTCCATGGCGGCCTGTTGGGCGTGTTGATCGCGATGCTGATGTTCGCACGTCGTCATCAGCTGACCTTCTTCCAGCTGACCGATTTCATCGCGCCGATGGTGCCGATCGGCCTCGGTGCGGGGCGCTTGGGCAACTTCATCAATCAGGAGCTGCCGGGTCGCATCACTGATGTCTCCTGGGGCATGGTCTATCCGCTCTACGGGCCGGAACCGCGTCATCCCTCGCAGCTCTATCAGTTTGCACTGGAAGGCGTCGCGCTGTTCGCTATCCTGTGGTTCGTCTCGCGCGAACCGCGTCAGAAGGGCTTGATCTCCGGCCTGTTCCTGCTCTGCTACGGTGGCTTCCGGTTCATCACCGAATTCTTCCGTCAGCCGGATTCCCAGCTCGGCTTCATCGCCTTTGACTGGCTGACCATGGGCCAGCTGCTGTCGCTGCCGATGGTGCTGTTCGGGCTGCTGTTGATGGCCTGGTCGCGCGGTCAGGAAGTGGCGCAGCCGCCGGTGCCTCGGGCTTCCTGAGGTGGCAAAGCAGGCGTGAATACAGGGGGCATTCGGTGTAAACTGGCCCCCCTGCCAGATACGCAAGAACGCGGCCATCGGGCCGCGTTCTTGCGTATCTGGCAGCGTCAAATATCGTCGATTGAACGATTCGAATTCATGAAGAGGCTGGCGCAGGGCGATCCACGGCTCCGCTCGCTGCGCCAGCCTCTGACACGCCGTACGGACTCGCCACCATGCAACCCTATCTAGACCTGATGCGCCATGTGCTGGAAAACGGCACACAAAAGGGCGATCGCACCGGCACCGGCACCCTGAGTGTCTTCGGCCACCAGATGCGATTTGATCTGGCCGAAGGCTTTCCGCTGGTCACGACCAAGAAGCTGCACCTGCGCTC
Source organism: Cobetia sp. cqz5-12 (assembly GCF_016495405.1). Lineage (NCBI taxonomy): Bacteria > Pseudomonadati > Pseudomonadota > Gammaproteobacteria > Oceanospirillales > Halomonadaceae > Cobetia > Cobetia sp. cqz5-12. The sequence goes on along the minus strand of NZ_CP044522.1, from coordinate 3,201,555 downwards.
GATCATCCACGAGCTGCTGTGGTTCCTGAAGGGCGATACCAACATCGCCTACCTGAAGGAAAATGGCGTGCGTATCTGGGATGAGTGGGCCGATGAGAATGGCGACCTCGGGCCGGTATACGGTTACCAGTGGCGCAGCTGGCCGAACCCGCAAGGCGGTTCCGTCGACCAGATCAGCAACCTGATCGAGCAGATCAAGACCAACCCGGATTCGCGCCGTCTGATGGTCTCGGCCTGGAACCCGGCGCTGGTGGACGAGATGGCGCTGCCGCCCTGTCATGCACTGTTCCAGTTCTACGTCGCCGATGGTCGTCTGTCCTGCCAGCTCTATCAGCGCAGCGCGGACATCTTCCTCGGCGTGCCGTTCAACATCGCAAGCTATGCACTGCTGACCCAGATGGTCGCGCAGGTGTGTGGCCTCAAGCCGGGCGAGTTCATCCATACCCTCGGCGATGCCCACCTTTACAGCAATCATCTCGAGCAGGCGCGTGAGCAGTTGACGCGTGAGCCGCTGGCGCTGCCACGACTGGTGTTGAATCCGCAAGTCACGGATCTGTTCGACTTCACCTTCGATGACATTGCCATCGAAGGTTATGAAGCCCATCCGCATATCAAGGCGCAGGTAGCTGTATGAGCGATAATGAATTTTCCCCGCTGACGGCGGCGGCTGACACCGTCGTGCCCGTCGCGATGATTGCCGCCATGTCGGTCAACCGTGTGATCGGCGTCGACAACCAGTTGCCGTGGTATCTGCCGGAAGACCTGAAGTTCTTCAAGCATGTCACCCAGGGCAAGCCGGTGATCATGGGGCGCAAGACCTTCGCCTCCATCGGCAGGCCGCTGCCCAATCGCCTCAACATCGTGGTCACGCGTGACAGCGAGTTCCGTCACGATGGCGTGCGGGTCTGCAGTGACCTGGCCGCCGCGCTGAGCATGGCGGACCACCACGCGATGATCGAAGGCGTGGATGAGATCATGGTGATCGGTGGCGGTCAGATCTACGCCCAGGCGCTGCCGGTGGCGACGCGTCTCTATCTCACCGAGGTTGCGGTCGAGATCGAGGGCGATGCCCATTTTCCGGCACTGGATGCGAGCTGGCAGGAAGCGCAGCGTGTCCCGGGGGAGAGTGGTGAGGGCCTGCCGGCCTATGACTTCGTGCGCTTCGAGCGCCGCGACGTCTGAGCCACCGGCTGGCCGGCGTGACCTTTACAGTCAGCAGGTACTGACACAGACTGGTGCCAAACGGAACTGCCCATAGCGTGCAAGGGAGGCTCAGGCCTTGACGATGGATCGCCTCGAAGCGCTGTATTCTGCGCTTGAACATGAAGCCGACACACAGCGACAGCAGCGTGACGGAGAGCGCCAGGCCCGTGCGGCCCTGGAGTCGGAAAATGCCCGCCTGCGCGATGCGCTGGCCCAGCTGGAGCAGCAGGCGACGTCTGCTGCCACGGCAGATGCCGATGCGCATCAGCGTGCCCTCGCAGAAGCCGAGCGTGCACTGGCCGCGGAGCGTCGTGAGCGTGAGCAGCTCGCTGAGCAACTCGCGGCGGCGCGCCAGACCCTGCAGGAGCAGCAGGCGCAGTTGAGCGCGGTGAATGAGGCGTTGCTGGCGCGAGATGCGCAATTGCGCGAACTGGCTGAGCAGGTTGAGCAGGCTTCTGCGCCGCCCCCCTCCACGAATGCGAATGCGGAGGCGGAGGCGGGGCTGGCAGCGCAGCAGGAAGCTCAGGCAGAACGCCTGGCCTCAGAGCGCCTGAACGTGAGTCAGCCGGTAGCTGCCACCCAGTCAGCGTCGGCTGCCGACTCGTCCGGGGCTCAGACGCCGCAAGCTCAGGTACCGCAGGAGCCGGAAGCGCATCAGCCGAGTGAGGCCGATCAGGGCGTGGCCCCGCAAGCACAGCAGGCTTCTCAGCCTGAGGCGGCGCCATCTCCCCATGCGCTGCTCAAGCAGTGGTACAAGCGCTACCCGGATACCTTCTTCAAGGGTCACACCCGGCCGTTGAAGATCGGCATCCATATCGAGCTGCTGGAAAACGAGCCCTGGGATGACAAGCTGGTGCGGCGCGCGCTGGCGGGTTATGTCCATCTACCGCGATATCTGAAGGCGGTACGGGCGGGCACGCAACGCGTGGACCTCTCGGGTCAGTCGGTGGGTGCCGTGACGGAAGATGAGGCACGTCATGCTCGTCAGCAGCTTGATGAGCTGACGCGCCAGCAGAAGGCGCGAGAAGAGCAGGCAACCGATCAGCGCATCAGCCACAAGCTCAGCGAGCTGATGACCAAGCATCGTCCCTGAACACAGTCCTTGAGCACCGTCCCTGAGTACCGTCCCTGAGAATGTTCTGGCAGGTGGTGTGACAGCTGAGGAAGACGCTCGGTCGACAATGATCGGTGCTAACAGACAAGGCCCCTGTGCGGATTCCCGCACAGGGGCCTTGTCGTTGGTGGGCGGAAATCCGCACAGCTCCCTCATAAACTGCCAGCGCCGGCGGAATTCGGCTCACTTGTGTGAGAGTGTTGCGCGACTTGTTCGTCTGCAACTCATTGAATTGTCTGGATTGTCTTGTCTATCTGGCGGCTGTGGCGCAATGCTCGCAGTGTCTCGGCTATCCCTGCTCGCGCCACACCTCTGCGCGGCTTCATGTTGGAGTCGCGCAGACGGGATATCGAATGCCTTACAAGATCAACAATATCCGCAATTCAAGAGGATTCGCCATGCGCCTTATCAAGCCAGCCCTGACCGCTCTGAGTGCTGCCATCCTGTTTGCCTCAGCGACGGCCATGGCCGACCCGATCACCATCAAGTTCTCTTACGTGGTAGCCGAAAACACCCCCAAGGGCCAGATGGGCAAGAAATTCCAGCAGCTGGTAGAGGAGCGTCTGGGCGACAAGGTGGAAGTCGAGCTCTACCCCAGTTCGCAGCTGTACGGTGACGACAAGGTGCTGGAAGCCATGCTGCTGGGCGATGTGCAGCTGGCGGCACCGTCACTGTCCAAGTTCCAGAAATATACCGATCAGCTGCAGGTCTTCGATCTGCCCTTCCTGTTCAAGGACATGGGCGCCGTCGAACGCTTCCAGAGCAGCGAGACGGGCCAGTCATTGCTGACGTCGCTGGAATCCAAGGGGTTGGTGGGGCTCGGTTATCTGCATAACGGCATGAAGCAGCTGTCCGCGTCATCGCCGCTCAAGACACCGGAGGATGCCGACGGCAAGAAATTCCGCATCATGACCTCCGATGTGCTCGAGGCCCAGTTTGACGCGGTGGATGCCGTCTCGCTGAAGAAGCCGTTCTCCGAGGTCTTCATCCTGCTGCAGACCAAGGCCATCGACGGCCAGGAGAACACCTACTCCAACATCTACTCCCAGAAGTTCTTCGAGGTGCAGCCGTATATCACCGAATCCAACCACGGCGTGCTGGATTACATGGTGGTGTCCTCGGCGCGCTTCTGGAATGGCCTGCCGGATGATGTACGTGGCGAGGTCAAGTCGGCGCTCGATGAGGCCATCGTCTACGGCAACCAGCTCTCCGAAGCCAAGAACATGGAGGCCAAGCAGGCCATCATCGATTCCGGTCAGAGCGAGATCATCACGCTTGACGATGCCCAGCGTCAGCAGTGGGTCGACGCCATGAAGCCGGTATGGGGCGAGTTTGCCGACGACATCGGTCAGGACATCGTCGACGCCGCGGAAGCTTCCAACCAGTAAGCCACCAGGCCATCCATCGCTTGCCCCATCTTGAGCGCCAGGACATCGGTGAGCTCGCGTGGGGCAAGTGTCCTTGAGCGACATGAGGATTCTTGCCATGGCACTACGATGGCTTTACAAGGCGGAAGAGACACTGTTTTCGCTGCTGCTGGTAGCGATGGTGCTGCTGGTCTTCGTCGAGGTGGTGTTGCGCTTCGTCTTCAATACCGGCATCAGCTGGTCACAGGAGGCCACGCTGTATCTGGCGGGCTGGTTCGTGCTGATCGGCGTGTCCTGGGGGGTCAAGCAGGGCGCGCACATCGGCGTGGACGTCGTGGTCAAGATGCTGCCGATGTTATGGCAGCGCGTGGCGACCTTGCTGGCGCTGGCGATCTGCATGGCGTACTGCGTGATGCTGCTGGTCGGTAGTTATGAATATCTCTCGCTGATGAAGATGATAGGCATCGAGCTTGAGGACATCGCGATTCCCAAGTGGTACGCCCTCACCATTCTGCCCATTGCCATGTTGCTGCTGATGCTGCGCTTTGCGGTGCTGGGCTGGAAGGTGATTCGTGGCGATGCCAGTGGCTTCGGTTTTCATGACGAAGGCGAGGACAGCATGCATCTGGTGCAGACGGAGGCGCCGGGTGGCCGAGACAGCGGTGATGTTGGCCGTGACAGTGATCAGGGAACACCACGATGACCATAGCCACTTTGTTTGCGCTGCTGTTCGGCGGCATCTTTCTCGGCATGCCGATCGCCTTTGCGCTGGGCTTCTCCAGCGTCACCACGATCCTGCTGTTTTCCAATGACTCACTGGGGTCGGTGGCGATCAAGCTGTTTGAGGCGCTGTCGCATCACTACACTCTGCTGGCGATCCCGTTCTTCATTCTCTCCAGCACCTTCCTCTCGACCGGTGGCGTGGCACGTCGCCTGATCACCTTCGCCACCGATGCCATCGGCCACGTGCGCGGTGGGCTGGCGATGGCCTCCGTATTGGCGTGCATGCTGTTTGCCGCTGTATCCGGCTCTTCTCCGGCCACGGTGGCGGCAATCGGCTCCATCGTGATCGCGGGCATGGTGCGCCAGGGGTATACCGAATCCTTCGCGGCGGGCGTGATCACCAATGCCGGGACACTGGGCATCCTGATTCCGCCGTCCATCGTGATGCTGGTGTATTCCGCCGCCACGGAAGTCTCGGCGGCCAAGATGTTCATGGCCGGCCTGATACCGGGCCTACTGATGGGCGGTATTCTGATGGTCGCCATCTATATCGCGGCGCGGATCAAGAAGTTGCCGGCACAGCCTTTTCCCGGCATGCGGGTGCTTGCGCGCTCCGGCCTGATCGCCATGGGCGGTCTGATGTTGATCTTCATCGTGCTGGGCTCGATCTATGGCGGCGTGGCCAGTCCCACTGAAGCCGCGGCCGTGGCCACGGTGTATGCCTGGTTCATCGCCGTGGTCGGCTATCGCGACATGGGCCCCTTGAAGAACGTGCCGTGGCGCAAGGGCAACGAAGCCTGGGGGAGTGCGGGGTTGCGCGCGCTGTGGCAGGTACCTGCCGGTCTCCTGGGCTCCTTCACCGATCAGGAGGTCAAGAAGGTGGTGCTGGATGGTGCGCGCGTCTCGATGATGCTGCTGTTCATCATCGCCAACGCGATGCTGTTTGCGCATGTCCTGACCACGGAGCGCATTCCGCACACCATCGCCGAAACCATCATCGGCTGGGGGCTGCCGGCGTGGGGCTTCTTGATCGTGATGAATCTGCTGTTGCTGGCGGCGGGCAATTTCATGGAGCCTTCGGCCATCCTGCTGATCATGGCGCCGATCCTCTTCCCTATCGCGACGCAGCTGGGGATCGATCCGATCCATCTCGGCATCATCATGGTGGTCAACATGGAAATCGGCATGCTGACGCCTCCGGTGGGGCTGAACCTCTTCGTGACGGCGGGAATCACCGGCAAGCCGATGACCTGGGTCATTCGGGCAGCACTGCCGTGGCTGTCGCTGTTGCTGCTGTTCCTGGTGTTGATCACCTACGTACCATCCATCTCGCTGTTCCTGCCCAACTGGTTGAGCAGTTGAGGATCACTGTCCACTGAACAATGTGTGATGACAGGGCTTGATGACAGGGCTTGATCATTGAGCTTGATGACTGATCTTGATAGCAGACTCATGAATGAATCATTGGCACAGGGACGGTGCCTTTCATGAAGATAAAGCTGAGAGGAAACCACAACTTGGCATCAGACAAGCACAGCAGTTGACGGGGTTTTGTTCTGCGACTTTTGTCGCAAGCGAGGTTTTTCCACAATGAATCCGAGATTAACGCTAAGCGTTGCGCGCGATGACGCAGGAAACCGCGTCAAGACGCATGGTTGTCATGAATCCTTCATTCTTGAGCCCTAGAGTATGCTCACGCCAGACAACCGACCGATGGATAGGTTCAGGAGTGGTGATCGAAAACAGTGTTTTTTTCTGTTGCACATCCTGAAAGCCCGGTATATGGTTTCCCTGCGAGCATTGGATAATAACTAGGCCACAGAGTTTTAGAGGCGTCATCAAGCGCCCGGAACCTTGGTCACTGCCACCGGCAGACACGATCGAACAGTTAACGCTAGTTAAGGAACTATCGCGATGAAAAAGACACTTCTGGCTACTGCCATCGCCGGCGCTGCTGCCCTGGCTGCTACTTCTGCTTCCGCTGCTACTGTCTACAACCAGGACGGTACCAAGCTGGACATCTACGGTAACGTTCAGCTGGCATACTCTTATGTCGACCAGCTCGGCGGTGACCCGGAAAGCGAGCTGGGTGACAACGGTTCTACCTTCGGTGCCAAGGGCGAGCACAAGATCAACGACGATATCGTTGGTTACTTCAAGGCCGAGTGGGAATATGACGCTGACGAATCCAAAGGCGGCGGTAATGGCCTGAACGATGGCGACCAGTCCTACGTCGGTGCCAAGGGTTCCTTCGGTGACGCGCGTATCGGTTCCTGGGATCAGCTGATGGACGACTGGATCCAGGATCCGATCTCCAACAACGAATACTTCGATCTGACTGACTCCAGCGGTAACATTTCTGGCGACAGCTCGGTTCGTGAAGGCAACAAGCTGCAGTACATGTCTCCGGTCATGGGTGGCATGCAGTTCGCCGTCGGTTCCAACTTCGAAGGCGACGGTGAAGACGAGAACGTCACCGATTCCAACCAGGCATCCTTCTATGCCGGTGGTAAGTACACTGTCGGTGGTTTCTCCATCGCTGCCGTGTATGACGATCTGGGCCAGTTCGACGGCGTAGATGACGGTACTGGTGCAAGCCAGGGTGATATCGGTGAGCAGTATGGTCTGACCGCTCAGTACACCGTTGATGCACTGCGCGTTGCTGTGAAAGCCGAGCGCTTCGCTGCCGATGCTGACAACGCTGATGTCGACTACTACGGTATCGGTGCGCGTTACGGCTACGGCATGGGCGACGTCTACGGCGGCTACCAGTACGTCGATGCAGAAGATGGCTCTGACCTGGCTGCTGACAATGGCGGCGACGACAGCTTCAACGAATTCAACCTGGGTGTGACTTACAACATCTCTTCCGCGATGTACACCTACATCGAATACGCCCAGTACGACCGTTCTGGCGATGCTGGTGACGGCGCTGCAGTCGGCATCTACTACGGCTTCTAAGACGTCTTCAATCGTCTAGCAAGCTAACGAAAGCCGGTCCCTCGGGGCCGGCTTTTTTACGTCTGTCTCTTCTGCGATGACTGACTTTCTGTCAGATGAAGGGAGGGTGGTCAGTGTTCAAGCATGAGAGACATGATCACCAAAAAGCCCCTTTGATCTGATGATCAAAGGGGCTTTTATCATGTGCTTTCCGGGAAAATGATAACGCTGGTCTGTTGTTCGTCGGCGTTATTGTCCGGCCATCATTTCATGGCGTCGAGATCTTCACGCTTGGGCAGTGCGGCATAGGCACCCGGGCGAGTCACGGCGAAGGCGCCGCAGGACGCAGCACGCTCTAGTGCGGCGTTGAGATGGCTCTCGTCTTCGCACCAGTCGCTCAGGTTGTCGGCATGGATGCCGGCTTCGCTGAGGGCTGACAGGAAGCCGCCGATGAAGGCATCGCCACCGGCCGTGGTATCGACCGCCTTGACCTTGGGCGGCGTGATGCTGACGGTCTCGATGTCGCCGCTCTGCTTGCGCACCAGGGCGCGAATCACGCCCGGACCATCGGTAAGCACGATCAGGCGCACACCGGCCTTCAGGCGCGCTTCGAGCCAGTCGGTCTGCGGCTGGCTGCCGGTCAGGGCCTCGACCTCTTCCTGGGACAGCTTGAGGATGTCGGCGTTGTCCAGCAGACGCGTGACCAGGGTCACATCGACCTGCTGGTTCGGCCACAGGTTGTGACGCAGATTGGCATCCACGCTGACCAGAGAGCCTGCGGCACGTGCGCGAGACGCCAGCACGAAGCTGGTGTCCGCGATGCCGGCGTCGGTCAGGCTGTTGCTGCACAGGTGGAAGATGGCGGGAGTCGCGAACAGCTCAGGTCCGGCGTGCTCCGGACGGAACAGCAGGTCAGCGGCCGGCGGACGATAGAAGTCGAAGCGGCGTTCACCCTCTTCATCGCGAGACACGAAGGCGAGCGCGGTGCGCGCCTGGCTGGTGCGCTTGACGTGATCCATCTGCACGCCATGGGCGCTCAGCTCGTCGTGCAGGAAGTCGCCGAAGCTGTCCTGACCCAGCATGCCGACGAAGTGGCTCGGCAGGCCGAGGCGGGCACAGGCCACCGCGACGTTGGCCGGTGCGCCGCCCGCGTAGGGCGTGAAGGTTTCCTGCTCGACGGCCTGGCCGCCGAGCTTGTTGGAGAGCATGTCGACGAGCGCTTCGCCGAACGCGATTACCGGAGTCATCAGGAGGAGGTTTCCTTGCGAGTGGTCGTCGTGGAGCCTTTGGCTTTCTTGCCCGGCTTGTCGTTGCTGTCATCCGCCTGGGTGGCGCCACCGGCAGGGAAGTGCTCGCGGACCAGTGCCAGCAGACCCTGGGTGGACGGATCGAAGGCCTTCACGTCGGTATCGATACGCGCGCTGATTTCCCCGGCGATGCGCTTGCCGAGCTGCACGCCCCACTGGTCGAAGGAGTTGATGTTCCAGATCACGCCCTGCACGAAGACCTTGTGCTCGTAGAGGGCGATCAGTGCGCCGAGGTTGCGCGGGGTCATCTCATCCAGCAGCAGGGTGCTCGACGGGCGGTTGCCCGGGCAATTGTAGTGCGGATCGAGGTTGCTGCCATCCTGGCTGCCTTCCATGAAGGCGTTGGCCTGCGCCAGCATGTTGGTGATCAGCGCGAAGTGGTGCTCTTCGGTGCCCGGCTCCGGCTTCAGCGAAGCGATGAAGTCGATGGGCACGTAGCGAGTGCCCTGGTGCAGCAGCTGGAAGAAGGCATGCTGACCGTTGGAGCCGGTCTCGCCCCAGACGATCGGGCCGGTCTTGTAGTCCACCGGGCGGCCGAAGATGTCGACTGACTTGCCGTTGGATTCCATGTCCAGCTGCTGCAGGAAGGCAGGCAGCTGATGCAGGGCCTGATCGTAGGGCACGATGGCCTGGGTCTCGGCACCCATGAAGTTGATGTACCAGATGCCGATCAGCGCCATCAGGACCGGCATGTTCTCGGCCATCGGGGCATTGATGAAGTGCTGGTCCATCTCATGGGCGCCTTCCAGCAGCTCCATGAAGCCTTCATAGCCGATGGACAGGGCAATGGGCAGGCCGATGGAAGACCACATGGAATAACGACCGCCAACCCAGGCCCAGAATTCGAAGACGTTCTCTTCGCGAATGCCGAATTCCTTGGCCGCCTTGCGGTTGGTGGAGGCCGCGACGAAGTGGGCGCCGACGTCGGCATCCTGACCGGCGTGCTCCAGGAACCAGCGGCGCGCCGTCTTGGCGTTGAGCAGGGTTTCCTGGGTGGAGAAGGTCTTGGTGGAGACGATGAACAGCGTGGTGGCCGGATCCAGGCGCTTGAGCACCTTCTGGATGTGGTTGCCATCGACGTTGGAGACGAAGTGGAAATTGATTTCCGGGTGGCGATGCTTGAGCAGCGCACGGCAGGCCATGTTGGGGCCCAGATCAGAGCCGCCGATGCCGATGTTGACCACGTCGCGAATCCGCTGGCCGTCGAAGCCTTTCCATTCACCGCTGCGCACGGCTTCCGAGAAGGCGCGGATCTGCTCACGCGTCTTGTGGATTTCCGGCATCACGTCCTTGCCATCGACGATGACCGGCGTGTTGGTCTGGCTGCGCAGTGCGGTGTGCAGCACCGGGCGATTCTCGGTGACGTTGATGATGTCGCCGGAGAACATCTGCGCGCGACGTTGAACGAGTGCAGAGTGCTCAGCCAGTTCGACCAGCGCCTCCATCACCTCATCGGAGATGTGGTGCTTGGAGTAGTCGAGGAACAGGCCGCCGACGCGCAGGCTCATCTTCTCGAAGCGCTTGGGATCCGCCGCGAAGTAATCGCGGATGCGGTCGTTGCGGGTCACCTCGCCCAGCCGGGTCAGCGCCTGCCAGGAAACACTACGGGTCAATTGCAGCATGGAAGTGTCCATCGTATGGGTTGTTGAAGTTCATCGGGGCGGGTCGCATTCTGTGGCGGCCCGACGCACGCTTGCAGGCGAGGCGAGAGTCACTGTCAGCCGGGAGTCGTGTCGATGACACGATTCAGGCGCTGAGCGCTCTCGGTTGGTCAACAAGGTGCGCAAGGTGCGGGCCACGCCTTGAGCCGCGTGGCCGGTTGTCATTCACTCGCCGCTCGTCTCATCACCGCTCAGCAGTGAGATGTGCTGAGCCAGCAGGTGCTGAGCGCCCGGCGGCAGCCAGACCGGATCGAGGCGCGTGCAGGCGGTCTCGACACACAGGAAGCCGCGTGCATTCTCGACGCTGGTGTCGGCCGGCGGCGCGTCTCCCGGGTGCCAGACCACCGTGGAGTCAGAACCCTGCTTGGCGATACGCAGCTGACGCTTGCCGTCTTCGAGCACCTGAACCTGGCTGGTCTGGTAGATGCGGTCCAGCGGGCCGCGTATGCCCAGTTCGCCCTGCTGGTCGAAGCGCGAGAAGTCCTGGCGCTTGTCCAGATAACTGGCGCCGGCCAGACCGGTGACACGACACTCGAAGGCATTCGGCACTGCGAAGTAGGTATGCAGCGCGCCGGTCATCTTGATCGGGGCGTCGCCACGGTTTTCCGTGATCAGCTCGACCTTGAGGAAGCGGCGGCTGGCAAAGATCACCACGCGAGGAGAGAGGGCGGCATGCAGCGCTGAGACCGGCGAGGCATGGATCTCGACGCCTTCCTCTTCCTCGTCCACCGCATCGATGCGCCAGTCGGCCTTGCGAGCGGGGCCATGCAGTTCGCTTTCGCCTTCGGGGTATTCATCTGCGAACCAGGGCCAGCACAGCGGAATGCCGCCACGAATGCTGCCCGGCTGGGCGGCGGGCGTTTCCGTCACCCACAGCCAGGGAGAATCGCCCGTTGGCTGATAGTGCAACACCTGAGCCCCCTGGTGGCAGACCACCAGCTCGCCCCACTCCTGGTTGAGGATCAACAGCGAGCGGCCCTGCCATTCGACAGTGCGTTGGTCAGCGGTGTCGGCGATCAGTGCGCGCAGACTTTCGGGGATCATCTCGAGCTACCTCGATGGTTCAGGAGGTGGCGGTGCATCATGCCACCTCTTCGTTGTGCAGAGCCTCGGCGGCACCCAGCAGGCCGGTCCACGGCGCGGTCACCACCCAGGTGGGTATCGCGGCATTGTAACGGCTCAGACGATTCTTGTCGGTGAAGGCGTGGCGGAAATCGCTGCGCATCAGCAGATCCAGGTTGCGCGGCAGCACGCCACCGCACAGATAGACCCCGCCACGCGCCCCCAGCGTGAGTGCTGCATCGCCGGCGACCGCGCCAAGAATCTTCATGAAGCGCATCACGGCATCAAAGGCGAGAGCATTCTGCGGTTCATCGTGATGCAGGTGCTCATGCGCTGCCTGACTGACACTGGCAGCACTGTCGAGAGGTGTCGGCAGGCCGCGAAGCTCGCCCAGGGCCTGATAGATCTCGAGCATGCCCTGGCCACACAGCAGGCGCTCCACCGAGACGCGACCATGGCGACGGCGGAAGATACCGAGCAGGCCATCCTCGACCTCGTCGGTAGGGGCGAAGCTTGCATGCCCCCCTTCGGTCGCGAGCGGAATCCAGTTGTGCGTGCCGCGCACCAGACCCGCGACACCCAGCCCGGTGCCGGGGCCGATCACCAGGCGTGGCGAGGCCGCGTCACCACTTCCTGCGGTGAGCTCCTCACCGATGGCCAGGCGTTCGCTGGCCTCGATGTGTGGCACGCCCAGCGCCATGGCGGTGAAATCATTGAGGCACTTGAAGCGCTCAAGCCCCAATGATTCGCGCACCTCGCGCTTGAGAAACGTCCAGTGATTGTTGGTCATGCTGACGCGTTCATCATGCACGGGGCAGGCAAAGGCCAGGCAGGCCTCGACGGGTCGCTCGGCCTCTGACAGGCCCAGCATCCGATAGTAGGCCTGGATGGCCTCCTCGAGTCCTGCATGCTCGGCGCAGGCGAGCGTCTGGATGTGCTGCAGGGTGTGGCTACCCGGCTGGACGAGTGCCAGCCGGGCATTGGTGCCACCGATATCGCCTACCAGAGCAAGGCGATGGGAGGTGTCGCGGGTCATCGTCCGGCATCCTTCCTTTGCGTCAGTGCCTCGGGAGAGTGACAGGGTTGGCCCATCACATCAGGTCGTGGCCGCTGCCCGGCAGATCGCCGTAGCCCGCAAAGCTGGAGGCGCCTTCCTCTGCACCGCCGACCAGTGAACGCATGCCGGAGAACAGCTCGCGGCCCAGGCCGTGATGATAGCTGTCGCGAGTGATGGTCTCGGCCTCGCGCTCGGCCCATTCGGCTTCATCGACCAGCGCCGTGAGGGTGCCGGCATTGGCATCCAGGCGGACCACGTCACCTTCGCGCAGGCGGGCCAGCGGACCACCGTCGAGCGCTTCCGGCGTCATGTGAATGGCGGCCGGGACCTTGCCCGAGGCGCCAGACATGCGGCCATCCGTCACCAATGCGACCTTGAAGCCGCGGTCCTGCAGGATGCCAAGGTAGGGCGTCAGCTTGTGCAGTTCCGGCATGCCGTTGGCACGCGGACCCTGGTAGCGCACCACGGCGACCATGTCCTGCTCCAGCTCGCCGGCTTCGAAGGCGGCCTTCATCTCATCCTGGTCACTGAACAGCTTCACCGGCGCTTCGACGAGACGATGCTCTTCCTTGACGGCAGAGACCTTGATCACGCCACGGCCCAGGTTGCCGTCCAGCACGGTCAGGCCGCCTGTCGGGGCGAAGGGGTTGGCCACCGGACGCAGCACATCTTCGTCGAGGCTGTCGGTGGGGCCGTCCTTCCATACCAGCTTGCCGTTCTCGAGGAAGGGCTCGCGGACATAGCCGGCCAGGGTGCCGCCGTCCTGGGTGGGGATGTCGTGGAGCAGACCCGCCTTGAGCAGTTCACGGATCAGGAAGCTCATGCCGCCAGCCGCCTGGAAGTGATTGATGTCGGCCTGGCCGTTCGGGTAGATGCGCGTCAGGCTCGGCACCACCGCGGAAAGCTCGGTGAAGTCATCCCAGGTGATGGTCACGCCTGCTGCGCCGGCCATCGCGACCAGGTGCAGGGTGTGGTTGGTGGAGCCGCCGGAGGCCAGCAGGCCGACCATGGCATTGACGATGGCGCGGGCATCGATCTGGCGATAGAAGGGACGGTAGTCGCCGCCGACTTCACTGTTGCGGATGGTCTGCTCGGCGGCGTGACGCGTCAGGGCTTCGCGCAGCGGGGTGCCCGGATTGACGAAGGATGCGCCCGGCAGGTGCAGGCCCATCAGCTCGACCATCAGCTGATTGGAGTTGGCGGTGCCATAGAAGGTGCAGGTGCCCGGGCTGTGGTAGGACGCGGACTCGGCTTCCAGCAGCGCATCGCGGCCGACCTTGCCTTCGGCGAACAGCTGGCGAACACGCGCCTTCTCGTTGTTGGGCAGGCCGGAGGGCATCGGGCCGGCCGGCACGAACAGCGTCGGCAGGTGACCGAAGCGTGCGGCGGCGATGAACAGGCCCGGGACGATCTTGTCACACACGCCGAGGAAAAGAGCGCCATCGAACATGTTGTGCGACAGGCCGACAGCGGCTGCCATGGCGATCAGGTCGCGTGAGAACAGCGATAGCTCCATGCCGGGCTGTCCCTGGGTCACGCCATCGCACATCGCGGGCACGCCGCCGGCGAACTGGGCGGTGGAGCCCATCGCCTGGACGGCTTCCTTGATGATGCGCGGATAGTCCTCGAACGGCTGGTGGGCGGACAACATGTCGTTATATGACGAAATAATGCCCAGGTTGGCCGAGTTCATCAGCTTGAGACGATTCTTGTCGGTCTCGCCACAGGCGGCAAAGCCGTGCGCCAGGTTGCCGCAGGAGAGCTCGGAGCGGTGTACGCCGCGGCGCTGCTGGCTTTCCATCAACTGCTCATAGGCGGCGCGGCGTTCGCGGGAGCGGTCGATGATGCGCTGGGTCACGTGCTCTACGGTCTGGTTGACTGACATGCTCTTACCTCATGTATCAGGCGGCGCAGGGCGCCGAGGCTGGCGAAAGAAAGCATTTCCCGCTGTGTGGGCGTGCTGCTATCCGGCGACGCTATCCAGTGGTGATGGCGGTGTAAAGCCTCTGGCCTCACTCGCGTCGCGTCGTTCGGTTACCGGGGTAGCCTACAGTAGCGCGTCATGGCGCTCGAGAAACGGTTTTGTTCGGAATATTCGGTAAATTTAACAAAAAAACTGCTTGAAGACTGGACGACTTTCGGCCAAATTATGGGAAAAGCGTGTAGGATAATTTCATGGAACGTATTGCAAGCTTCCGTTCTTCGATCAGGTCTGGTCCTGCACCCGCCATACGCCACAGGAGTTGAGTCATGACATTACGCGTCGCCATCAATGGTTTTGGTCGCATCGGTCGCAACGTGCTGCGTGCGCTGTATGAAGGTCAGTACAACGACCGTATCCAGGTCGTCGCCATCAATGATCTGGGTGATCCGAAGCTCAACGCTCACCTGCTGAGCCGCGATACCGTCCATGGCCGTTTCGCCGAAACCGTCTCGCACGACGAAGAGAACCTGTTCGTCGGTGACGACAAGATCCGCATCCTGGCCGAGCGTGACCCGGCCCAGCTGCCGTGGTCCAGCCTGGACATCGACCTGGTGATGGAATGCACCGGTCTGTTCACCAAGCGTGCAGCCGCTGCCAAGCACATCGAAGCCGGCGCCAAGCGTGTGCTGATCTCCGCGCCGAGCGGTGATGCCGATGCGACCGTCGTGTTCGGCGTCAACGAAGATGTGCTGAAGGCCGAGCATCAGGTCGTCTCCAACGCGTCCTGCACCACCAACTGCCTGGCGCCGGTCGCCAAGGCGCTGAATGATGAAGTCGGCATCGAGAATGGCCTGATGACTACCATTCACGCCTACACCAACGATCAGAACCTGTCGGATGTCTACCACTCCGACCCGTACCGTGCCCGCAGCGCGACCCATTCCATGATTCCGACCAAGACCGGTGCCGCCGCGGCGGTGGGGCTGGTGCTGCCGGAACTGAACGGCAAGCTGGATGGCCTGGCGATCCGCGTGCCGGTCATCAATGTGTCGCTGGTCGATCTGACCTTCACCGCGTCGCGTGATACCTCCATCGAAGAGATCAACGCCATCGTGGCCAAGGCCGCCGAAGGCTCCAGCGTGCTGGCCGTCAACGAGCTGCCGCTGGTGTCCATCGACTTCAATCACGATGCACACTCTTCCACCTTCGACAGCAATCACACTCGCGTCAGCGAAGATCGCCTGGTCAAGGTCATGGCGTGGTACGACAACGAGTGGGGCTTCTCCAACCGTATGCTCGACACTGCGCTGGCAATGCAAGCCGCCAAGTAAGCGCTTGGTGAGTCCCGCGCGGCCTTTGATCCCTCGTTGATCAACCGACAAGGCCGCGCGGGGCAGCAAGAATTCGGGGGTCTGTCAGTCTGTCGGCAAGACAGCAGGACAGGCTCTCAACAGGTGAGGACGAGTGGCCCGAGGATTCTCGCGTCGCGCTCAGGCTCCACGGACAAGGCAATGCCATTCGTCCCCTTTGAATCGGTGGTCGGTCAGGGTTGGCGCCAAGACCGGCTTCGATGCTGCTCGGAATGACATCGCGTCATCCATTTTTGAACCTCTCCCAACGGGAGAGGTTTTTTTTGCGCACCATAAAAGTGCGGGAGGTGCTCCAGAGCGCAAAGTGTCGTTGCATCGCGTCAATGGCGTGCCCTTATGGCAACTTTTCTTGGCACGATCGCGACAGAGTTGGCCCGGGTGGTGTGAAACGTGCACTGATACGTCGAGAAAGGTGGTCAACATGTCGTCATCGTAATTCACGCCCGAGTGAAATTAGCGAAACTGTGGCGGTGTGTTACACTTCTGACCTGTTGGCCTTGCGTTCATCGGTTAGCCAGGTCATGACAACGTCAAATCATGCAGGCGGTCACATGGCCTGTGAGTGATCCATTGTTGTGCGCAATTCAGGGAAGGTATTGCCACACTGCCGCACACTCTCCGGCAGTTATCTCGACTTCCACAGCAGGCTGTCTCAGATGCACGATGCCATCCGCGAAGCTCATGAATTGATCGGTGCCACCTTGCGCGACCCGCGCACCCAGCGACAGGGCAAGGTCGTGGGTATGGACCTGGGGCGTGAGCAGCCGGCGATCTATGTGCTATGGCAGGAAAGTGCCGCAGCGGAGCGCATTGGCATGGAGCCGGACGATTTTCGCGCGTTGCTCGAGCACCT
Source organism: Cobetia sp. cqz5-12 (assembly GCF_016495405.1). NCBI lineage: Bacteria > Pseudomonadati > Pseudomonadota > Gammaproteobacteria > Oceanospirillales > Halomonadaceae > Cobetia > Cobetia sp. cqz5-12. The sequence goes on along the minus strand of NZ_CP044522.1, from coordinate 3,184,974 downwards.
GCGGGCGCGCCTGCCGGTCAAGGCGCCTTCCGCCCAGCAGGACAAGGACAGCAGGCAGCCACGGCGTCACAAGCGCAAGGCCCCGCGCGCTACTGCCCAGCCGGCTGGCGAGGGCAACGACGGCCGCAGCGGCGCACCTGATGCCCCGCCCTCCGCGCTCATCGATGATGCCATGCCGCGTTCCGCTCAAGGCTAGAGCTTTTCCAGGCCAGCTCTGTTCAAGGCAAGTCCCCAAAAAGCCCGAAGCTTATGCTTCGGGCTTTTTGCATCCTGAGGTTTTCCCTTCGGCGCCGCTTGCGTGATATTCGCCCACAATATTGCGCCTGCGCTGCCGATAAGGGAAATAGTCTGACGCAAAGGCAAAGGTTGCAATCGTTCCCATGCCATCATCTGCCCGGATCTTCGCGTAACCAAGCGTTGGGGGTACTGCTGGCTGCAAGCGCCATGGATAGGGCATTCTTGAGAGAACCGCATGACAGAGAAGGGGTTTCACGTTGTCTGAATCATTCGCGGATAGTCGTTTGCTGCAGCATCATTATGCTGTCGTGGCAGATGTGTTGTTCACGCTCAGTGCAGATGGTCAGCGCCTGATTGCCATGAATGCAGCGGCGGAACGTCTGCTGGGATATACGGTACGGGATTTTCTCAAGCAGCCGGAGCTCTGGCTTTCGCTGGTGATCACCGCCGACCGGCAGCGGTTGAGTGACTTTCGCGCCTCGATGGGGCGGTTCGAGCGCACGACGTACCGCATGCGGGACCGCAGCGGACAGTTGTTGTTGCTCGAGGAATGCCTGTGGAGTTCCGGCGTGGGGCATCCGTTGTGTGGGCGTGTGACGGATATCACGCAGCGGGACAAGGCCAATGAACAGGAGCAGCAACTGGCGCGTGCCTATCGTCTGATGATGGTGCGCAGCCGTGACCCGATGGCGATCCTGCTGCTCAAGGATGAAAGTCTGGTGATCAGTCATGCCAACCCGGCCTGGCATCTCTATCACGATGCGGCCTGTGCGCATTCCCGCCTCTCGCTTGAGCACCTCTACCTGCCTCATGTCCTGCGTAGCCTCGAGAGAGCCGAACCATGGCAATGCGATATCAGTCTGTCGCTGCCACGAGGGGAATCCAGATTGTCCGTGCAGATGGTCAGTCTGGGACGTTCACTCGCCGATGAGGGGCGTCAGGTGGCCGTGATGGCACGCGACATCACGCAGGTACACCAACGTCTCGAGAATGTGATCGATCAACAGCAGCGTCTGGCGCGGCGGGTGGATGAGACGCCCGGCGCTCACTACGCGACCGCTGGAGAGTGGCCTCCAGAGGAATTGGAGTATCTGTCGGCAGGTAGCGAGGCGCTCACCGGGCTCTCGCATGATCTGCTGATGGCAAGTCCGGGCCTCTGGCAGGCCCGGTTGGTGCCGGAAGAGCTGGCCATCTGCCAGCAGCGCTTCGACGAGGCCGTGCGGGAGCGCCATAGCCGTCTGAGCCTGTGTTACGCCTTCGTGCATGTGGATGGGCGCAAGCGCTATCTCCAGGATGACATCCAGCTGAGTTACTCCCCTGAGGGAGAGGTCACCGCCGTGCTCGGCAAGCTCAGTGACGTCACGCAACGCGAAGCGCATCGGCGCCAACTGGACAACCTTGTCCAGCAGATGCGCGGCGTCGTCTTCCAGTGTCGCCTGAGCCAGGAGGGCGAGCTGCGTTATACCTACCTCTCGCCTGTCGCCTCGCAACTGCTGGGGCTCGACCCGCAGGCCGTCATCGACGATCCCATGCTGCTGCTGGCACGCATCGTGGATCACGAGCGTGAGCAGCTGCTCGTCTCATTGCAGAGCAGCGCCCGGCAGCAATCACCCTGGGAGGCGGAGGTACGCTATCAGCATCCGGATGGTCAGGAACGCAGGTTGGCGTGTGTCGGGCTGCCGCAGGTGATCGACTCCCCCGAAGGCGGCGTGATCTGGAATGGCTATTGTGACGATGCCACCGCCCGATACCGTATCGAGGATGAGCTGCGCCAGAGCGAGGAACGCTATCGCTTCATCCTCAACTCCGTCAGCGATCTGGTCAGCATCGAGGACTCCCACGGGATCTGTCAGTACATCAGTCCCTCGGTGGAAAAGCTCTGCGGTTATCGCCCGCAGGAGATCATCGGCCAGGAGATCAAGCAGCTGATCCACCCTGATGACATGCAGCGCATCGCGCAGGAAGTCCATCGTGCCGCCTGTCTCGGTGAGGTGTTTCGAATCGACTTCAGGATTCAGCACAAGGCCGGGCATACCCTGTGGTTCGAGTCGATCTCGACGCCCTCGATGGACCCCGTCTCCGGGCGTTATCAGCGCGTGCTGTCGGTGTCGCGCAACATTCATGAGCGCAAGCTGGTCGAACAGCGCCGTGAGCATGAAGCGATGACGGACGCGATGACGGGCGCCATGACCCGCGCCAGCTTCCTCGACACGCTCGATACCCTGCTGAGTTCGTCATCGCGGGAGCAGATGGCGTTGATCCTGTTTGATATCGACCACTTCAAGCGCGTCAATGACACTCACGGCCATGCGGCGGGTGATCAGGTGCTGATCAGTCTTGGCGAGGAGTGTCGTGCCCAGCTGCGGCGCGACGACTGCTTTGCGCGTCTGGGCGGCGAGGAATTTGCCGTGCTGCTTACCGACGCCGGCACGGCCACCGGTGTCGGAATGGCCGAGCGGCTGCGACAGCAGATCGCGGCGCTGGAGGTGCGCTTCAAGTCGCTGACACTGCGCTGCACCATCAGCATGGGAGTGGCGACACCACAGCCGGGGGAGACCCGGGATGGCTACCTGCACCGTGCCGACATGGCACTCTACAGTGCTAAGCGCAGCGGTCGCGATCGGGTGGTGCTGGCATCGCAGTCCTTGAGCGAGGACAATTGAGCCAGCACCGGTGATCAACCGGGCACACCTGCAGCCGGTGTGTCGGATTGTGGATCGCGTCATGCAAGTGGATCAGGTCATACAAGGAGTAGGCGATGCGAATGTTACGTGGCTGGTGCGCTGGCACCCTGTTGTTTGCACAGTCGGTATTTTCCGCCGGACAGGCCATGGCCGCCGAGGAGGCACCGCTGGTCAATCGTCTCGAGGGGCCGCAGGTGGTGACGGAGACGGTGACCTATCGGGCCAATGGTGAGGAGCACGTGGGCCTGATCGCACGCGATGCCAAGGCGCAGGGGCGCCGGCCCGGCATCCTGCTGGTGCATGAGTGGTGGGGCTTGAACAGCTATGCCCGCAAGCGCGCCGAACAGCTGGCAGGACTTGGTTATGTGGTCATGGCCGTCGACATGTATGGCGGTGGGCGCACGGCCGAGCATCCCAAGGAGGCAGGGGCCTTCTCCTCCAAGGTGATGAGTGACTGGCCGAAGGCCGAATCCAGCTTCAATTCGGCGCTGGCGGTGCTGCGCTCACGTCCGGAAGTCGATGGCGAGCGCATGGCGGCGATCGGCTACTGTTTCGGCGGTGCCGTGGTGCTCAACATGGCGCTGACCGGAGCCCCGCTCAAGGCGGTCGTCAGCTTCCATGGCAGCCCGTCGATTGCCGTGACGGAGCCTGAGCCGTTCGCCGGTCGGGTCGTGATCCAGAATGGCGCGGCAGATACGCTGGTGCCGCAGGAGGATCTCGACAAGCTGGTCGCGACCTTCCAGTCTCTCGAGACGCGTACCACGCTGATCCAGTATCCGGGCGCCAAGCACGCCTTCACCAATCCGGAGTCGGATGCCAAGGCGGCCAGGTACGATCTGCCGCTGGGCTATGATGCAGCCGCGGATTCGGCTTCCTGGCAGGTCATGCTCAACCTGTTCAATGAGGTCTTCAAGACGCCGAAGAAATCCGTCAAGACCTGAGCCGTCAAGGCCTGAGCCGTCGCCATCTGTGCTGAAGGTGATCGACATGAAAAAGCCCGCCCGGGGAGTTTCCGGGCGGGCTTTTTCATGGGGCTTTTCCAGGAGCTATTTCATGAACCTGTTTCAAGGTCTCTGTCATGAGGTCAGGGCAAGGCGCTCAGCGATCGCTGAGCGTGCCTCAATCCAGCTCCTTGAGTGACAGCACCTGATGCGCCAGGCGAATCATGTCGGGGTCGCCGGTATGTTTGCTCGTGACATCGGACAGCTTGATCACAGGCACCCATTCCTGACCCTCGGGACGGGCTTCGGTCATCTTGATCACCATGTTCATCGGCTGCGGGCCGACATCATTGGTGAAGTTGGTGCCGATGCCGAACGACATGCCGATACGCCCGGCGCAGTAGCGCACGATACGATCGACCTTGTCGGTGTCCAGGCCATCGGAGAACACGATGGTCTTGGTCTTGGGGTCGATCCCCAGTGACTCATAGTGGCGGATGGTGGTCTCGGCGAATTCGATGGGGTCACCACTGTCGTGGCGCACGCCGTCAAACAGCTTGGCGAACTTCTTGTCGAAGCTCTTGAAGAAGGCCTGACTGGTGAAGGTGTCAGACAGGGCGATCCCCAGGTCGCCGCGATAGACCTTGACCCAGTTCTCCAGCGCCAGGATGTTGGCCATCTTGAAGCCGAAGCGCGCGGCATGAAACATGAACCACTCATGCGCGTGCGTGCCGATCGGCTTGATGCCGTGGCGCTGTGCCATGTGCACGTTGCTGGTGCCGATGAAGCAGCCGCGGCCGTGGTCCTTGAGGCCCGCGACCACCTTGTCGTGCACATCGTAGGAGTGCCGACGACGAGTGCCGAATTCCGCCACGCGGATGCCGAGTCGCTTGTAGTGCTCGATCTTGGCCAGGGTGCTGTCGCGCAGTGCCTGATCGCTGTCGCGCTGATCCCCGCCCAGCTGATACCAGAGCTCGCTGATCATCGCCATCAGCGGGACCTCCCACAGGATGGTGCGATACCAGTAGCCTTCGATATGTACCTCCAGCTCATCACCGGTCTGGGTGATGGTGATCTCGGAGGGATCGAAGCGGAAGCCCGCCAGGAAGTCACGGTAGGTCGGGTCCAAGAAGGGGCAGTGAAGCTCGAGGAAGGATTTCTCTTCCACGCTCAATGCCAGTTCGGCCATGTTGTCTACCGCGATACGCAAGGCCTCGCCGAACCCCGGCGGGAATGAATGCTCGCCACGGTTGATGAAGGCGTAGCGAGCGCGTGCATAGGGAAACAGTTTCACCACGGCGTTCTGCATGGTGAACTTGTAGAAATCATTATCGAGAATCGAGTACAACATCGAGGCTCGCTCAGTATCAAGGCGGCTCGGGGGAACCGGAATCGCTGGCAGGGCAGGCGCTGCGAGAAGCAGGTATGCCCCGCTGGCACGGGGAAGCAATGTCGACGCATTATCCGTGCAGGCGCGCTGCACGTTCAAGCCGGAGTGCCCAGGCGTAGGTCAGGTGCTGAAGGCCATGATGCCGAACATGGTCAGCATCATGCCGCCGAACATCAGCAGGCCGGCCAGCGACAGGGCGATCAGCAGGTAGCCGAGAATCAGTCCTGCCAGGGCCCAGCTGTCACCGGCTTCGCCACTGCGGCGGATCTGGCTGCGCGCAATGTGGCCACATACGACGCCGCCGAGTGCCGCAGGCGCGAGCAGGCAGCCGAGCACGCTCAGGGCAAAGGCGGCCACTGCCATGAGATTCGTGCTGGCATGGGTGTCCTGCGCGGGCGGGGTCGGTGCATAAGGCCCTTGAGAGGACTCTTGAGCGCGCCCCCGGGTCTGTGAGCCGCTCGTGGATGTGTCATCGGGCGGCGTGGGAGTTTCTGTCATGTGGGTCTCGTTGTCCTGCATCATGACGACACACTAGCATGTCCTGGGATGTGCGGCATGTCTGCACCAGCGGTGGGCATGGCAAGACTATGAGGAGAGTACGGTGACAGGGCAATGGCAGGCGGATGATGAGGCTGCTCAGGCGGTGACAGGGGCGGTGACAGACCAGAAGCAGACTGTGAGCGCTGCAGATGTCGCAGAGAAACAGGGCTGGCGCCTGGAGGTGCTGGATTCTCTCGACGCCCTCACCGCCAGTGAATGGAATGCGCTGGCAGGCGATGACTATCCCTTCCTGCAACATGCCTATCTGAGCGCGCTGGAAAGCTGCGGTGCGGCCAGTGCCGCCAGTGGCTGGCATCCTGCCCATCTGGTGGTGCGAGATGCCGACGGCCGCTTGCTGGCAGGGCTGCTGCGCTATCTCAAGCTGCACTCGCGTGGCGAATATGTATTCGATCAGCAATGGGCGGAGGCCCTGGAGCAGGCCGGTGGGCGCTATTATCCCAAGCAGTTGACTGCCGTACCGTTCACTCCCAGCGATGGCCCACGCCTTGCCACCTCGCCGCAGTTGACGTCGCCTGCCGCCCGACGTGCCTTGCTTGAGTGGTTGTGGCCGCATCTCAAGGCTGGCATCGCGCCCGCGGCTGAGCCGGGTAGCGCGCTGCGTCGTTATGAGCACAGCGGATTTCATCTGCTGTTTGTCGCGGCAGAGGAGCGCCAGGACTGGCTGGCGGCGATTCCGGAGCTGATTTCGCGTCCTGGGATGCAATATCACTGGCAGTCACGCGGTGAGCCGGATTTTGCCAGCTGGCTTGAGAGTCTGCGCTCCAAACGGCGCAAGGAGATCCGTCGCGAGCGGCGCAAGGTCGCCGAGCAAGGCTTCACGCTGGCCAGGCTCGAGGGGGCGCAGATTGGCCCTGACGATATCGAGGCATTCTACCGCTGCTACTGCATGACCTATCTCGAGCGCGGCCAGCGCCCTTATCTGCCGCTCGATTTCTTCCATCAGCTCAGACGCAACATGCCCGAGCGGCTGCTGCTGGTGCAGGCGCGTGATGAGCAGGGCGCACCGGTGGCGGCAGCCTTGTGTCTGATCGGCAGTGATTGTCTGTATGGTCGTTGGTGGGGCAGCGAAGTCCACGCCGACTGTCTGCACTTCGAGGTCTGCTATTACCAGGGGCTCGAATTCTGCCTGCAGCGAGGGCTCAAGCGCTTCGATCCCGGCACCCAGGGAGAGCACAAGATCAGCCGCGGTTTCGCGGCGTATGCCACCGGGTCGCTGCATTGGCTGATGCATCCCGGGCTTCAGGAGGCGGTGGCCGAGGCCGTCGAGGAGGAGGCGCGCTGGCTGAGCAAGGCGCGTCAGCAGGTGACGGCAATGCTGCCTTACCGGGAGGCCGCGCCTCAGACAACGCAGGAGTGATGGCCCTCAGCTTCCGTCACTGCTATCCGCTGGCGGATTTTTCCGCGGAGTCATAGGCAAGAAAGATTGCGAATAGAGCGCTACACTGAGTTATATATGAATGCTCTAATCCAGAGGCGCCCATGCTGATCAAGGACTGTGATTCACGGGAATATGACCTGCTGGTGCTTGAGGTGCTGGCGCAGGATGCTGCGCTTGCCGCGCCCGAGCGCCACAAGGTGCTGGAGGCCCTGCGTGCGATACGTGCCCGTCAGGCGCGTCGCCGTGCGCTGGCAAGCCAGCTGGATGCCTTGTTGGGGACACGGGATGATTGGGTCGTGCTGCATGATGTGCGCCTGGCGCAGGCAGAGGGCGTGATCGAGATCGATCACCTGCTGATCAACAGCCTCATGCAGGTCTGGGTGCTGGATGCCTCCTGTTTTGATCTGACGCTCTCGATCACCCCCTTTGGTGAGCTGTTGGCCTATAGCGGCCGAGTCGCGCAGGGGAGCGAGCCCCCCTCAGACGAAGATGGGGTCATGGCGCATGCCGTGACGCCGTGCCCCTTGCAGACGATCCCTGAGCGTAGCCGCGCCATCGTGCAATGGCTGGAGGCCTCCGCGTTGTTGCCTGTGCGCCTGGGGATGACGCTGCAGCCGCAATTGCGCTATCGCATCGTGGTGGCCGATGCGGCTCAAGTCAGTCGCCCGCCGGAAGATATCGTCGACAGCCGTGCGCTGTTGTCCTTCGCGCGCCTCAAGCGTCAGTGCCTGCAGGTGAGCGGCAAGACCGCTTACGTGACACGGCTGCGCAGTTTTACCCACCGCCTCGATCAGCGCCGCCTGCGCCAGCTGGGACGCGCCATCGCGACCCAGCATGTGGCTCCCAACACGGATTGGGTGGCAAAGCTGGGCCTGGCCGCTGACACGCGCGCGTCGGAGGGTGACGCTGCCACTCAGGTGTCTCCGCTGGCCTATCTATGGCAACCGCCGCTATCACCTGAAGCACTGCCGCAGATCTCAGGCGAAAGCGCTGCCATGGCGGCAGAGTCTGATGACATGGAGGGGACATCGGATGACACGACGCTGGCGGTCCAGCGTGGCGTGACATCTACGGCTGCCCTGAAACGGCAGTGCGGTTTTGGGGGCCGAGGGCTGCAGGCCGCGCATTGGCAGCCCGGGCACCAGGCTCTGGATCAGGGCAGCCAGGAAGATCCCGCTAGCCCGCAGGCGGCAGGCGAGCAGCCGGGGGCTGCGCCCAACGATCAGCAGGGTGCGTCTTCCGCCCAGTCGCAGGATGAGGAAAGCCTGCCGCGCTGCCAAGGCTGTCGGCGATGGCTTTCCTCCCAGAGTGTCGACTTCTGTCGCCAGCCAGATCAGGCACGTGCGCTGGGCGGGCGCCTGCTCTGCAAACGCTGCCGCGCCGCCTCATGCCAGTGAGGCAGCAGCACGGCGCTATCCTCAAGTTCAGCCTTTCAGCTTCGGGCCTCTGTCCCAGCCCTGTGTCTGAGTCCTATGGTCCAGCACTTTGGCCCAGTCTGGCGTTCCAGGGCGTGGTGTGTGGCATGACGGGGCCCCAGGGCGTCAATTTTCTTTTCGACTTCTGATTGTTTTTCTCCAGTGCAATCAAGTGACTGCATCAATCCGAGCGTACAGGCCATTCGTTGCGATGTTTTTGATGTTGCAGTGCAACAAAGACTGTCTTATGCTGCGTTGCAGCGAGGATGGAACCTGGTCGATAGCACTATCTGACCGCGACGGCTTGATAGTGACGGCTTGATAATGATGGCTCGGTCACTACGGTGCACCAGCCCGGTTCAGTCCTGATAACCGAACGGAGCAAGGCTCCGGTTCATTTCAGCGTGATGCCAATACCCTGGAGGGTGCCTACATGTTCAATGCCAACTTCGAGAAGTCCGCTCAGCAGTTCGACGATATGTTCCTGTCTCCGCTGCGTGCTTTCAGCGCCCTGAGCATCGATTACAGCGAGAAGCTGATCGGCGCCCAGATGGAACTGACCAAGTCCTATGCTGATGCTTCCCTGACCCAGGCGCGTTCCATGCTCGAGATCAAGGACAGCGAAGGTCTGAAGAACTTCGTCAAGGAGCAGCAGGAAACCGTGAAGACTCTGGGCGAGAAGCTGCAGAACGACACCCAGAAAGTGGTCGAGCTGAACCAGGAATACGCCAAGAAAGGTCAGGAACTGGCAGAAAGCAACGCCAAGTCCGCCTCCGAGGCCATGCAGAAAGTCGCCAAGTAAGCGACTGCTGCTGACGTTCTCAGGCGAGCGTCCTCAATGCCCACTCGGTCTTCCGGGTGGGCGTTTGCGTGTCTGGAGTATCGCTGGGGAGGTGGGGAGGCGCGCGACGCTAGCGGCGAGCGCTGCCTTGGGCCACAATGACCTGCCACGCCGCCGGTGATTGCCGGCAGCATTTATTCGATCAGTGACAGGTGATAGACATGGCACAGGCCACAGCGCGTCATATTCTCGTTTCCAGCGAAGAACAGTGTGTAGCTCTCAAGACCGAAATCGAGAACGGCCGCGATTTCGCTGATGCCGCTCGCGAGCACTCCTCCTGCCCGTCCGGCCGCAGTGGCGGCGACCTGGGCGCCTTCGGCCCGGGCATGATGGTCAAGGAATTCGACGAAGTCGTGTTCAGCGCCCCGATCAACACCGTGCAGGGCCCGGTGAAGACCCAGTTCGGTTATCACCTGCTGGAAGTCACCAGCCGCACGTGAGCCTTCTGTCACGCTCATGAGATGTCATGAGCGTTTGACAGGATGTGACGAAAACGCCCCGACCATCACTGGTCGGGGCGTTTTTTGTGTCGCTCGGAAAGTCAGCTTTCCTGTGCGTCAGGCGCTTGCCTACACCTCCTGATAGAGCTGGCTGCCTTCACGCTTGAACTTGTCGGCCTGCTCCTGCATGCCGGCCATCACGCTGTCGGCATCGCCGGTCAAGCCATGTTCGTTGGCATAATCACGCACTTCCTGGGTGATCTTCATCGAGCAGAACTTCGGCCCGCACATGGAGCAGAAGTGGGCGACCTTGGCCGAGTCCTTGGGCAGCGTCTCGTCGTGGAAGCTGCGCGCGGTGTCCGGGTCCAGACCCAGATTGAACTGGTCTTCCCAGCGGAACTCGAAGCGCGCCTTTGAGAGCGCATTGTCACGGCGTTGCGCGCCCGGGTGGCCCTTGGCCAGATCGGCGGCATGTGCGGCGATCTTGTAGGTGATGATGCCGGTCTTGACGTCGTCCTTGTTGGGCAGGCCCAGGTGCTCCTTGGGGGTCACGTAGCATAGCATGGCGCAACCGAACCAGCCGATCATCGCGGCGCCGATGCCGGAGGTGATGTGATCGTAACCCGGGGCGATGTCGGTGGTCAGCGGACCGAGGGTGTAGAAGGGCGCCTCGTCACACTCGCTGAGCTGCTTGTCCATGTTCTCCTTGATCAGGTGCATCGGCACGTGACCCGGGCCCTCGATCATGACCTGGACATCGTGCTGCCAGGCGATCTTGGTCAGCTCGCCGAGCGTCTCGAGCTCACCGAACTGGGCGGCGTCATTGGCATCGGCTACCGAGCCCGGGCGCAGGCCATCGCCCAGTGACAGGCTGATGTCGTAGGCCTTGCAGATCTCGCAGATGTCCTCGAAGTGGCGATAGAGGAAGCTTTCTTCGTGATGCGCCAGACACCACTTGGCCATGATGGAGCCGCCGCGCGAGACGATGCCGGTCACGCGACTGGCAGTCAGCGGCACATAGCGCAGCAGGACGCCGGCGTGGATGGTGAAGTAATCGACGCCCTGTTCGGCCTGCTCGATCAGCGTGTCGCGGAAGATCTCCCAATCGAGGTTCTCGGCCACGCCATCGACCTTCTCCAGTGCTTGATAGATCGGCACCGTGCCGATGGGGACGGGAGAATTGCGCAGAATCCATTCACGGGTCTCGTGGATGTTGGCGCCGGTCGAGAGGTCCATCACGGTGTCGGAACCCCAGCGGATCGCCCAGGTCATCTTGTCGACCTCTTCCTCGATGGAGGAGGTGACCGCCGAGTTGCCCAGGTTGCCGTTGACCTTCACCAGGAAGTTGCGGCCGATGATCATCGGCTCGCTTTCCGGGTGATTGATGTTGGCGGGAATGATGGCGCGGCCGCGTGCGACTTCCTCACGCACGAATTCGGCGGTGATCTCGTCGGGGAGGTTGGCGCCGAAGCTGTGGCCCGGGTGCTGGTGGCCCAGAATGCTCTCGACGGATTCGCTGCCCTGATATTCCTCACGCAGCGCGATACGACGCTGATTCTCGCGAATCGCGATGTATTCCATCTCCGGCGTGATGATGCCCTGGCGCGCATAGTGCAGCTGGGTGACATTCTTGCCCGGCAGGGCACGACGCGGGCGGTGGTCCAGCTCGAAACGCAGTGATGACAGGCGCAGGTCGGCCTGGCGCACGCGGCCATATTCACTGCTCAGCTGATTGAGCTGTTCGGTATCACCGCGTTCCTCGATCCACTTCTCGCGCAGTGGCGCCAGACCCCGGCGGATGTCGATCTCGACCGCCGGATCGGTGTAGGGGCCGGAGGTATCGTAGACGACGATCGGCGGGTTCTCTTCCAGACCGCTGGAGGTCTGGGTCGGCGAACAGCCGATCTCGCGCATGGGCACGCGGATGTCCGGGCGGGAGCCTTCGATATAGATCTTGCGCGAGCCGCTCAGCGGCGCGATGGCGGCGGCGTCGACCTGTGCTTCGCTGGCGAGGTGGCGGCTGCCATCCTTGCGACCGGCACGCGCGCGTGCCTTGGGGGCAGCATCAGGCTGCGAGGCGAGCGGTGACTCGGCGGCGTTGGTGGCTTGCGGGTCTTGTGTCGTCGGGGCAGTGCTCATGCAGGTCTCCTCAAAGGGCGACGTCACGGCTGACGTCATCATGGGAAGACCGTGCGCAGGGAGAGGATGGTCGTCACCGACTCCTTGCCAACAGGTGGCCCGGGAGCGAGGCGGCCGCGCGCAGCGGCTGGCCATCAGCTTGATTCCTACGCCGGTCCTAACCGGTTCAGGTTCCACGGGACCCCTTGCTGGCAAGCTCGCGCGTCAGGGCGGCGAAGCATGCATGCAGGATCTCAGCCGGTTCCACCGGCACCCCGTCAAGCGTGTGCAGATTTCAATGCGAAAGTGTGTTGTCCGAAGCGTCAGGCTTGCCTCGGAAAGCGTTCTCGCATCCAGGCTCTGTTGGCCTGTCAGTCGTGCCATCCAGGGGGGGATGGCGTCATCCCGAGCGGCTCATGGCGAGCGCCGGGACGTCAGTCTGTCATGATTCAGTCGCGATCGAGGCCCATCTGCCAGAAGTCGATCTCGAGTCGCGTGGCGTCCCGGAAGACATCGACCAGTTCACCCAGTCGGCGCTCCGAGACCTCCGAGAGACGCGCATCCAGCCATTCACGTTCAGCTTCGACGGCTTCCTTGAAGTCATCGCTTGAGTACATCGCGATCCAGTCCGCGTACGGGTTGTTCTCGATCTCGGTGGTGTCCTGATCGAGCAGCCACTCGGCGATCTCGCCGTAGCCGATCAGGCAGGGCGCGAGCGCCACATGCAGATCGAGCAGGTCACCGCGCTGGCCGCAATCGAGCACGTAACGGGTATAGGCCAGGGTGGCGCGCGATTCCGGCAGCTCGCTCAGGTCATCCTCGCTGATGCCCCACTCGCTGCAGTAGCCGATATGCAGATCGAGCTCGGTATTGAGGATGGTGTCGAGACTGGCCGTGGCCTGACGCAGCTCCGCGAGGGTGCGGCTCTTGTAGGCGGCCAGCGCCCAGGCGCGCGCGAAGTGGATCAGGAACAGGTAGTCCTGCTGCAGGTAATGGCGGAAGGACCCCTCCGGCAGACGACCTTCGCCCAGCTGGCGAACGAAGTCGTGCTCGAGATAGTCACGCCATTCCTCGGCGCAGGCACTGGTCAGGTCGTTGAAACTAGGCATGACGCATCCCTCGGTGAGCGTGCTGACGACCCGTGATGGGGCGACAGGTCTCTGGCGCAAGCGTGGCCAGTACCGGAACAGGAGCAGGGGAAAAGCGGGGGAGGTGCCGACAGTCACCGTGAGAGAGTGGTGACGATATCGAGTGGCATCGCTTCGCGCTTGATCCCTACGCCGGTACTAGCCGGATCAGGTTCGGCGGGATCGTCATTCACGCAAGGACATTGCCTGCGCATGACATCTCAGCCGGTCTTACCGGCACCCCGTCAAGCTGTGACATGTGAGTCACTGTGCAGCGAGTGTAACAGCCCTGCGGCGCAGAAGAAGGGCAGTGTGAGCAAAAATGCATACGACTTTGGGAGGCATGCCGGGCGTGTGAAGAGCCTTAAGCGGGCTTGCTAAGAGCCTCAAGCGGCAAGGTCGGCCATGAGCGCCGGCAGGTGGCACGAAAGACGCTCCAGGTCACGCGGTTCATCGACATCCCAGCTGATCGGCAGGCAAGTGGCCGTTTTCCCGGCCCGTGCCAGTAGCGCTAGAGTGTCCCGGCAGACATGGGCATGACTCCAGCGGGGCAGCTGGAAGGCCTGCGGGCAGGGCGCCTTGAGGCCGATCAAGCCATAGCCGCCATCGTCGGTGGGCTGCAGGACCGTGTCGTGGGTGCGTAGTCTGTGGGCTGCTTCACGCAGACGCTGGCTGTCCAGCGCCGGCAGATCGGAGCCCATCAATAACACCGGCCCCTCGGGCAGATGCCGGGCCATGGCCCGGGACATTCGCTCACCGAGATCTCCCTGCGGCTGTGCCTCGAAGGTGAGGTCGGCAGAGGCATCGACAACGCTTCGCAGCCGGGATTCAAGTGCTGCTCGCAGAGCCGCCTGTTCAGGGGTATGACTTGACGGCTCGGCAGAGGGCGTCAGCATCACCACGACCTTGCCGAGGCGCGCGGCGCAGGCCTGGTCAACGATATGGCTCAGCATCCGCTCATAGAGTCGAGCTGCACCCTCGGGGCCGAGTGCGGGAATCAGGCGTGTCTTGCAGTGGCCGGCGATGGGCAGGCGACCGAAGATGATGAGAGTCGGGCGCACCTCTGACGCGTTATCAGCGGTGGGCAAGGTAGGCAACGCCGTATCACGCATGGGGCATGCCGCGCTGCTCACAGGCCTGCGCTGCGGCGCGATAGCCGTAGAGGCGTGCCAGACGTGCAGGGGAGACGCCACACCAGGCCGCCAGCCGCAGCCCCCACATCTTGACGATGGTGCGCCAGACGCCGTGGGTCTCCCAGCGTCGACCGCTTGTCGTGACACGCGCCGTCAGGTTCATAGGCGGGGTCAGATGCTTGAGCTGGGCACTCAGCCAGATATCTTCCATCAATGGCATGTCGGCAAAGCCGCCGATGGCCTCGAAGGTCGAGCGCTGCACGAACTGGGTCTGGTCGCCCGTGCTGATGCTGGTCAGCCGCGAACGCAGATTCATCATGGCGGCGATCATCGGTAACCACGGCGACTCGCCCTTGATGCTGACATCGAAGCGGCCCCAGTCGCTGCGGCGATGCGTCGTGACGGCCTCCTTGAGCAATGCCAGCGCATTGTCGGGCAAGTCGGTATCGGCATGCAGAAACAGCAGCCATTCTCCGCGTGCACGCGCGGCTCCGGCATTCATCTGGCGTGCCCGGCCCGGCTCACTGCTCAGCACGACATCACACAGCGGTCGGGCCAGTGAGGGGGTGCCATCCGTCGAGCCACCATCCACCACGATCACTTCACAGTCGCCGCCCGCGCGCAGGCGACTCAGGGCAATGAGGGTTTGCACGATGCCGGCTGCCTCGTCATGCACCGGCATCACGATGCTCAGCCAGGGAGCGCGCGTCAGGTGCGTGCATGTGCTCGACAGGGAGTCCCGGCTGGCGGGCGTCCGTGATGCTGGGGGTGGCTGCTGGTTCATGGCGGCAGGCTCCGACGATGGCGTATTCGTTGGATCATACGCATGAGTCTGTAGGCTGGATGCACGAGCGAACGACGCTCTCTCAACGCGTCATCGTTCATTAAACGCTTGGCGTGGCCTCAGTGTCGCTCCATGGACACACGATGCCTAGATGGCCATTGGGCGCATGTGGGGACACAGGACTACATTTCTGTAATTCGCAGGCGGGGTATGCAAGGCAGGTCTTCTGAGTCTGCAGCAGGTACCTACTGCAGCCAAAGGCCCTCTGCCAAGCAGCTCCTGGGAAGAGAGCTTGGAGAGGGCACTTTGAGAGAGCGCTTGGAGAGAGCTTGGAGTGATGGCTTTGAGAGAGCGCCTGGATAAGGGCCAGGGCTTCGCTTCTCAAAGGCCCGTTCTGATCAAGGTCAGGCCATCAATCGAAGGTGAGGCGATAGAGACCTGCCGCGCCGCTATCCGAGGTGAAGTACAGACTGCCATCAGGGCCGAACAGGACATCGAGCGGGCGAATCCAGCGTTGGCCGCTGCTGCTGTCCTGCAGACCGGTCAGTATCGGCACCAGGCGTGCTTCAGTGTCTGGCGTCGCCAGCTTGAGGCCCAGCAGGCGAGGCTCACGGCGGCTGGCCGGGTCACCCGCGGCGTTGCCGGAGGGCGCCGTACCCCAGCTGCCGTGGACTGCCACCACGATATCCATGTCAGCAGCCAATGGGTGCCCTGGCGGTACCACCGCGATTCCCATCGGCGCACTGCGAGCGGGGATCTCGGCCAGTGGCGGCGCGATCTCGTCACGTTCACGCGGTGAATCGCTCGCGATGCAATCATCCGCCTGCCAGTTGCCATCGACCCACTGATACCAGGGCATGCCATGGAAGCTGCCTTCGCGGGCTGCGACCACCAGCTCGCGGGGTTGCTCATAGCCCCAGTGGTCGGGGCCGTTGTTGGTGGCCAGCAGGCGCGGCTCACCTGCCATGCCCGCCTGCCAGGCGAGGCCTACCGGGTTGCGCAGTCCACTGGCCCAGGGCCGCCAGTGCGGCGCATCGCCGGACTCCTCAAGACGCAGCACGCCACCGCGGCGTTCACTGAAGGAGTAGCCCTGCTCGCTGCCTGCAAGGTATTGATTCGAGCAGTTGCCCTGGATACCCAACGCCAGATAGAGGCCACCATCAGGCCCGAGACTCAAGGTGCGCGAGTTATGGCCACCGCCGCCGGGCAGGGCGATCAGCTCACGAAAGTCATCGCGGGTGAGAGACTCGCCGGGTGAATAGTCGGCGACCAGCAAGGCTGCAGTGGTCGCGACATAGAGCCTGTCACCGCGCACCACCAGCGAGTGAGGGTAGCCCGACAGTTCGACCAGCGTCTTCACGGCAGAGAGGCTGCCGTCCGGCGTCAGCTGAGCGCGATAGACACGCTCGGCCCGCGAGCCGATCAGCAGCTCGCCAGCATCAGTGAGATGCAGCATGCGTGGACTGTCGAGCGAGGCCAGCCGCTCGAGCGTGGCACCCTCAGGCAGCTTGAGCGCTGGGGCATCGCTGGGCACTTGCTGAGCGCTCACCAGCGACAGTGAGGAAGAAGTACCTGTCTCTGTCTCCGCCTGGGCCGGCAGAGACAATGCGAGACAGGCCACCGCGACGCTTGTGACCAGGCGTGTCATCAGGCGTGCCGGTACCGCTCGAGGCAGTGCGGGGCGCCGGGGCGATGCGCTTGTGAGGTGAGCGGCGTGAGTCTCGATCGGCATCCTTGCCTCCTGTCGTTGAGCCATGCGCATTCAGTCTGGGAGCTGATGGCCTGTTGCGCCAGTGCTGCCCTCAGCCGCGCTTGCTGGCCTTGCGGCGATGCTTGAAGTAGCGGCGCCAGCCCTTGAGCGAGAAGAAGGAGTAGGTGCGCGCATAGAAGCGGGACTCCTGCCAGCCAGGTTGTTGCTCCATTTCCTGCGGGCTCTTGCGCCAGCGCTTGTATTCCCACTGATACTGGGCCGGCGCCAATGCGATCGCCGCTTCCACCGAGGCATTCACCCCGCGTGCCGAGGCGACTTCCTCTTCGCAATAGACCCCCTCATCCGCGGCGAGGAAGTGGATGGCGAAGCCATGGCCATCTTCCAGGCGTTGGGCGACACCGGTGACGACGCGCGCATCGGTTCTCGCCACCAGCTTGGGCAGCAGGGTGGCGGTATAGGCGGGGCGGCCATAGAAGTCGGCGAAGACGCCGCTGCCACGGCCCGGCTCCTGATCCGGCAGTATGCCGATCGCTTCGGCGCGCTTGAGTGACTTGAGCAAGGCAGCCACGCCACGCGAATTGGTGGGCACCAGACTCGCGCCCATGCGTTCACGGCCATTGCGGATGATCGGGTCGAGTCGCTCGAACTTGGGCGGCTCGTACATGGCAGTGAACGGAAAGTGGCTGGAGAGCCAGAAATTGAGCACTTCCCAGTTGCCGAAGTGCGGTGCCAGCACGATGACGCCGCGTCCCTCGGCACGCGCCTCGTCGAGCAGATTGCGACCGTGGACCTCGAGAATCGAGTCGCGTACGGCGTCTTCATCGCCCAGCCATACCTTGCCCAGTTCCAGCATGGTGGCGGTGGAATGCGCGAGGCTGTCGCTCGCCAGACGCGCGCGCGCCTGCTTGTCGAGCTGCGGGAAGGCCTGGCCAAGATTCTGACGCGTAACCCGGCGCTCGCGGGGATTGCACAGCTGCACCACACGCGCCAACGGGCGCGCCAGCCACCAGAGCTGGCGGGTGCTGAGCCCGGACAGTCGTTGCCACAGACAGGCCACGGAGTTGGCCTTGAGAGGAGTCAGGCGCTGTTCCATGGCCTGTTCGAACCGCTTGAGAGTCTTGTCCATCGTCACACGTGAAGTTCCGGTGGTCTGGCGTGAAAGATCGCGCCTGGTCTGACGCGAAGGCAGGCGCCGTGACATCGTCAGGTGTCGCGGTGCCGTACTCGAATGATGCTCATTGTGCCAGAGGGGGGCGTTGCCTGCAGACTCCATCGTGGCAGGCGCAGGACACTGGCGCGGGGTATCATTCAGCACTCAGACAGTCGTCGCGTTCGATACGTTCACCTGCAGCGGAATTGCCAGTGCCGCTACGGTATCGCGCGTGGTGCCGAGATGTCGCCGCCAGCCGTATGGTGACGTCGCCCCCATCGCCAGCGTCCCTTGCCGCGGAGCCCTGATGTCAGCCCCTGATTCCCTCGTTCCCCATCCGCCTGCAGATACTGTCTGCCCGCTGTGTGAGGCGTCCCAGAGCCAGCATGTACTGCACCTGGTACAGCGGCGCAGGCCGTGCCCCAAGACCGGTCAGCGACCTCCCGCCGACGAGCGCGATTATCTGCGCTGCCCGGAGTGTCATCTGCTGTATCTGGCGCCGTCCCAGCGCCTGGATGCCAGGGCAGAGCAGGATATCTACGACCAGCACGAGAATGACCCGGCAGACCCGCGTTATCGAAGCTTTCTGGCCAAACTCTTCACGCCGATGTGTGAGCGGCTCGCGGCCGGTGCCAGCGGACTCGATTTCGGCTGTGGTCCTGGGCCTGCCCTGGCGCAGATGTTCGAGGAGGCGGGTCATCCGATGGCGCTGCACGACCTCTATTATCACCCGAACCCGGCAGCGCTCACCCGCCAGCATGACTTCATCGTCAGTACCGAGGTGATCGAGCATCTCTACGCGCCGGGGGAGGTCTTCCGCCAGTGGTTGCGCTGCCTCAAGCCCGGCGGCCTGCTGGGGGTGATGACGCAGCCCGCCTCGGATGATCCGGAGGCGCTCAGGCGCTGGCACTACCTGCGTGATCCGACGCATGTGTGCCTGTTCAGCCCGGCCACCTTTGCCTGGCTGGCACGCACGCATGGACTCGAGCTTGAGCAGGTCGCCAACGACAGCGTCATCTTCCGCGTGCCCCAACCCACCTGACAAGGGCGCGGGACAGGGCATGGATAAGGTGCGGGACAGGGCATGGATAGAGCGCAGGAAAGCGCGCAAGACAGCGCGCAGCGACACCCAAGACGACATTGTCGCCAAATGACGCAAAAAGGCTTGGATTTGGCGCTGACTGTCACTATATTGCCCGCGCCTTGACGTATTCTCGCAGGGCAAACTTCCCCTCCCGACGATATCCGCACCTTGCGGCATTGGCTGATCGCTGACTGGCGGCCGGCCGAGGATCTGGTCATGCCCCGTCATCTGCTGTTGATGTCCCTTGCGCCCCTGCTCGGCCTTGCCTTGCTGGGGATCGGTAACGCCATGTTGACCTCGCTGGTCCCGTTGCGGCTGTCTGCCGCCGGCGTCTCGAGCGAGGCGATCGGCCTGATCAGCTCGGCCTATTATCTAGGCCTCGGGCTCGGCGCGCTGGTCAACGACCGCCTGCTGCTGCGCATCGGCCATATCCGCGCCTATGCCGGCTTCGCCTCGCTGGTGGCGGTCGCGGCACTGGCCATGGGGCTGGGCGATCATCCGGTGGTGTGGTTCCTGCTGCGCATGATGATCGGCTGGTCGCTGGTCGGGGTGTATCTGGTCATCGAGAGCTGGCTGCTGAGCGCCGCCGACCCTGCCGTGCGGGGGCGACTGCTGGCGCTCTACATGATCGTGCTCTACGGCGCGGGGGTGCTCGGTCAGTTGCTGCTGGGCGTGACCGCCATGCTGAGCCTCGAGGCGGCCTTCATGCTGGTGGCGATGCTGGCGGCGGCCTCGGTATTGCCGTTGGTGCTGTTGCCGCGTGTCTCGCCGCTGATCGAACAGTCCGAGCCCTTGAGCCCGTGGCGCCTGATTCGCATCACGCCGACAGGCGTGTTCGGCTGTCTGGCCTCGGGGCTGGTGGTGGCGGTCATCTACAGCCTGCTGCCTCTGGCGCTGGGCGATGGCGGCGCCCTGAGCACCGCGGAGATCGGTCAGCGCATGGCGCTGGTGATTCTCGGTGGGATGCTGCTGCAGTACCCCATCGGCCGCTGGTCAGACAGCCACGACCGCCAGCAGGTGCTGATCATCCTGTCGATCGCCATCGTCGGCTTCGCTGCCTTGCTGATGGGGCCGGCGCGCGAAGGCATCGCCCAGCTGGTGGTGCTGTTCCTGCTCGGTGGTGCCGCCTTCACGCTCTATCCGGTGGCGGTCAGCCACGCCGCCGACCGTGCGCCTGCCGGTGCCCTGGTGCGCATGAGCCAGGGCCTGCTGTTGATCAATGCGGTGGGGTCGACCCTGTCACCGCCTGCGGTATCGCTGCCGATGGCCGAGATGGGCGCGATGCCCGGCATGGCACTGAGTCTGGCGGTGATGGGCGGCGGCATGCTGCTCTTCTTCGTCTGGCGCCGCGTGATGCGCCCGGCACCGCAACCGTTGGCACCCTTCGAGACTCATGCTCCGCAGACACCGCTGGGCACCGAGCTTGCGGTCGGGCCTGAACTGGTCGAGGCCGCCGAGGAGCACCTGCGTGACGCCGAAGCCGATGACCCGCTGGTCGAGGTCACGCGTGAGCTGGCCACTGACATGCCGGAGCTGATTACCGACGCCTCGCTGGATAGTCTCGAGGAGATCGAGGTCAAGGAAGAGCATGCCTTGCAGGAAGAGCGGACGCTCCCGAAATAGTCACCTTTCAGATCAGCGTGCCGGGTCGACCAGATTGCCCTGTGAGGTGTTGCGGCGGAACCAGCCGGTGACGCTGGCGCGCGCCTGATGCGTCGGCAGTACCTCATGGGGGATCTGCTCGGAGAGAAAGCACACGAAGGTGCCGGCCTCGGGGGTGACACGCGCCATCTCGCGGCTGTCATCCTCGGGGTCGTAGAGCACGATCTCGCCGCCGCCATCGCGCGGCCAGTCCTCATTGAGATAGAGCACGCTGGAGATCAGGCGATTGCCGCGGCCGCGAAAACTGTCGAGATGCTTCTTGTAGAAGCTGCCGACCGGATAGTGGGCGAAGTGGGCCTCATATTCGAACAGCCCCAGATAGAGGGCACGGTTGAGCTCATCCTTGAGCACGTTCATCGCTTCCAGGTAGGCGCGCTGGGCGCGTGAGTTGCGGTCTAGCCAGCGAATCGCGTCGCCGCGGATGTCCGGGCGCAGATCATGCTCGCGTCCGCGTCCGATACCTGCCGCCGTCAATTGCTGACGCGTCTCCAACACCGTCAGTTCATCATTGAGCTGACCGATGACCTGCCGCGGCAGGAAGTCGGGGCGCACGCTGTAGCCATGCTCGACCAGTTCATCGATCAGCAGGTTCAGTGCGACAGGGTCCAGCAGTGGGGCGGGTGCAGGTGCAGCGGGCATCAGGCGCTCCGAACGGGAAGTGGCATGGCATCGTGGGCGAGGAGTTATAGTCGAGTGCCATTGTCGGTGCAATATCGTCGAGGCAATGACAGCGCTGCGATGCCATCAGGGCGATGACGAGCCGCTCGGCGGGAACGCACCCTGTCTGGTTCAGGAACTCAGGAACTCAGCAGCTTGGAAATTCAGAAATTCAGGAAGTCAGGAACCTGGAAATTCAGAAATTCAGAAATTCAGGGTCTTGAGGTTCAGGGTCGAGGTGGCACGGGGCGCGGCGGCAGATGGCGCAGCGGAGCACCAGGCGGTGGCGCTGCCTTGAGGCTCACGGCATGGCCGAAGCCGATGGCCATCAGTTCGACCAGCATCATCGAGGACAGCCCCCACAGCACCTGGTCAGCCACGCGATAGCTGGGCACGTACCAGGTCTCGTCGCCGACGGTGATGACATCGGTATGCGCGCGCTCATCTCTCAGCAACATGCTCAAGGGCATCTCGAAGATACGCGCAATCTCACCCGGGTCGGCCTTGAGTGGCAGGTCCGCGGCGATACGTCCCACGAAGGGGGTCACCGCCATGCCATGCAAAGAGATCACCTCGCTCAATTGACCGAAGACCTCGACCTCGCCAGGGGCGAGGGCCACTTCCTCTTCGGCTTCGCGCAGCGCGGTGGCCAGCAGGCTGATATCATCAGGCTCGGCCTTGCCGCCGGGGAAGGCTACCTGGCCGGGGTGCTGACTGAGATGGCTGGCACGACGCGTCAGCAGCAGCGTCGGTTCGGGACGATCGATCAGCGCGATCAGCACGGCGGCGCGTGGCAGCTTGTGGTCAGTCGCCAGGGGTTGATGTGCTTGCAGGCGTTGGCGCAGGGCTTCTAGCATGTCGTTTCCTCGTAGGCATTCATGATGTGGCGCGAGGGTCCTGGCGGTCAAGGCGACTGCCATGCCGCTGGGCCCACCGCGCAGCGAGGAAGCGGGGACGGGATGTCACTGAAGGGCGCCTTGAGATTTCATGGGAGAGCGAATGAATTATTGCAGTCACTGTGGTGAAAAGGTGCGTCTGGCAGTGCCGCAGGGCGATGATCGTCTGCGCTACCTGTGTGATAGCTGCGGCACCATCCATTATCAGAATCCGCGCATCATCGCGGGCACCCTGCCGGTGCGGGACGGCAAGGTGCTGCTCTGTCGGCGTGCCATCGAGCCGCGCCTGGGGTATTGGACCCTGCCGGCCGGCTTCATGGAGAACGCCGAGACCACCAGCGACGCCGCTGCCCGCGAGACACGCGAAGAAGCCGGGGCCGAGGTCAAGCTCAAGGGGCTCTATACGTTGATCGACCTGCCGCACATCAATCAGGTCTACATGCTGTTTCGGGCCGAGCTGATCAGCGACTACTCGGCGGGCGTCGAGAGCCTCGAGGTGGCGCTGTTCGCCGAGGAGGAGGTCCCCTGGCAGTCGCTGGCCTTCCCGACCATGGAAGTGACGCTGCGTCGCTACTTCGAGGACCGCCGCCACGGCGAGGGTGACGAGCATTTCCCGCTGCATCTCGAGCAGATCGACCTGGAGACCCGCGAGCACTTCTTCAATACCACCTTCCTGCCCGCGAGCTAGATCGTACGGCCAGTGCTGACCTCGCGTGCCTCGCTCTTCGGGGCGCGCGGGGTCAGAACGTTTCCAGTCGCCAGCAATCGAAGGCGACTTCTTCATAGGGGTGGGCGTCGCGCAGCGCCGCCACGGCAGCGGCGATGAGCGAATCGTCACATACCAGCTCTATCTTCAGTTCGGCAACGCGCTCCAGCGTGCCGCAGGTCCCGATATGCGGATTGGCGCTGGCCAGTGGCCGAAACTGGCCGGTGCCGCGTGTCTCGAAGCAGCAGGCCTCATAGTCGCCGATGCGCCCTGCACCGGTGGCAAAGACGGCTTCCTTGACGTGTTCGGCGTCATTCTCCGGGACGAAGAACGCAAGCTTGTACATCGGATGACTCCTGGCAGAAGGGTGAGAGGGCGCTGTCATCAGGTGGCCCTGATCGACAGGGGGGCGTCAAGCGTGGCAACGGATGCTGGCAGTGCCTGCGTCACGCTCCCGGATGATGGCATAATGCGCGCTGCAACGGCCAAGGACATCGCCATGCTCAAATGGATCAATATCTCACTGCTGCTGCTGCTGGCACTGCTCCAGTATCGGCTGTGGTGGGGCGAAAATGGCATCACCGAATTATTCGATATTCGTGCACGCGTGCAGCAGCTTTCCAAGGAAGATGCGGTGCTGGACAACCGCAATCAGCGACTCGGTGCGGAAGTGGTCGACCTCAAGAATGGTCTGGCGGCCATCGAGGAGCGTGCACGCAATGACCTCGGCATGGTGCGCAAGGACGAGCAGTTCCTGTGGGTGCCCAATGTCGCGGTGCCGGAACGCAAGGCGCCTTCACCCGATGAGGTGGCGGACGGTGCGCTGGAGGGCAAGGGCCTGGAAGGCGGGCTGCCCAAGGTGATCACGCCATGATGCCGACAGACACCTCGCGCGAGCCCCGTCTGTGGTATCTGGTGCCGGCCGCTGGCGTAGGCAGCCGCATGCAGGCCGACCGCCCCAAGCAATATCTGGAGCTGTCGCCCGGCGGCTGCGTGCTGGAGGCGACGCTGGCGACGCTCAAGCGCGCGCTGCCCGAGGCAGGGCTCTGTCTGGTGCTGGGCGCCGATGATGGCTATTTCTCGCCATCGATGGTGCCGTGGCAGGACTGGCTGCGCGCCGATGGCGGCAGCGAGCGTGCCGACAGCGTGCTGGCGGGTCTGGATTGCCTGAGCCGCCACGCCCACGACGATGACCTCGTGCTGGTGCACGATGTCGCGCGCCCCTGCGTTCGCGAAGCCGATATCCATGCGCTGGTGGCGACCGCTCGCCGCAGTGCCGATGGCGCCATCCTGGCGGCCCCTGCCAGCGACACCATGAAGCGCGCCGCCCCGGCCGGCGACTCCCGCTCGCATGGCGATGCAGAAAGTGCGCCGAGCATCGCGCATACCGAATCCCGCGTCGGCCTGTGGCATGCCTTCACGCCGCAGGCCTTTCCGCTGGGCCTGTTGCGGCGTGCGCTGCGTGAGGCGCTTGGGGAGAACCCCGCGCTCATCACGGATGAGGCCTCGGCACTGGAGGCCTGTGGCCGTGCCCCCGTGCTGGTCGCCGCCGCCCGCGACAATCTCAAGATCACCCATCCGGAAGACCTCGCCATGGCGCGCCTGCTGCTGGCCGCGCGCGAGGCGCTTCCCGATAGCTTCCGGACGCCTGCCTGACATGACTGAGCATTCTGCAACATCCTCCAGCGCTTCTTCCTCATCCCATTCCGAGTCCCGTGCCTCACATGCGGGTCATGTGCCGATGGCCCTGCGCATCGGCCACGGCTTCGATGTGCATCGCTTCGGCGATGGCGATCACCTGATGATCGGTGGCGTGAAGATCGCCTACGAGCATGGCTTCGTGGCGCATTCCGACGGTGACGTGCTGCTGCATGCGCTGTGCGATGCGCTACTCGGCGCCTGTGGCATGGGCGATATCGGCAAGCATTTCCCGGACACCGACAGCGAGTGGTCCGGTGCCGATAGCCGTGTCCTGCTGCGCCACGTGATCGGGCTGGTCAATGCCGCCGATTTCGGGGTCGGCAATGTCGATCTCACCGTGATGGCGCAGGCGCCGAAGATGGCGCCGCACATCCAGGCGATGCGTGAAGTGATCGCCGAGGACCTGCGCGTGCCGTTGGCGGTCGTCAACGTCAAGGCCACCACCACCGAGCGGCTTGGCTTCACCGGTCGCAAGGAAGGCATCGCCGCCGAGGCGGTGGTGCTGCTGGGCGCGTTGCCGGCCGCAGGCGGAGCCGAGCATGTCTGAAGTGAATGACATGTCTGAGTCGCCCGAGGCGGACGCGCTGTTTGCCGAGGCGCTGGCGGCGCTGGACGCTGCAGGCAGCGAGGCGTGGGTCAAGGAAGCCGAATTGATG
This sequence comes from Cobetia sp. cqz5-12, assembly GCF_016495405.1. NCBI lineage: Bacteria > Pseudomonadati > Pseudomonadota > Gammaproteobacteria > Oceanospirillales > Halomonadaceae > Cobetia > Cobetia sp. cqz5-12. The sequence continues at coordinate 3,159,702 of NZ_CP044522.1, read as the reverse complement.
CAGCGCTGGCCGCATGCGCATGGTGGCCCGCTGGGAGCAGGCGACTTCCGCCACACGCCGGAGGATTTCCGGGTCACCGAGTTGATGGATTTCGTGCCCGAAGGCCACGGCGAGCATCAGTGGCTGTGGGTCGAGAAGCGCGGCCTGACCACCGATGATCTGTGCCGTGAACTGGCCAGCCTGTGTGAGGTCGTGCCGCGCGATATCGGCGTGGCCGGTCTCAAGGACAAGCAGGCGATCACCCAGCAGTGGGTCTCCGTGTGGTTGCCGGGGCGTGAAGCGCCGCAGGACCTCGGCGAGGCGCTGGCCGAGAAGGGCGTCCGCGTGCTGGCCAGCGTGCGTCATCCGCGCAAGCTCAAGCGTGGCGTGCATCGCGGCAACCGCTTCGCGCTGCGTGTCAGCGGTGAGGCCGTCGCGCATCCCGAGTTCGAGGCGCGCTGGCAGACGCTGATGCGTGAGGGTGTGCCCAACTATTTCGGTCCGCAGCGCTTCGGTCATCAGGGACATAATCTCGGCCGGGCACGTGCCGTGCTTGTGCGTGGCTGGCGCAAGCGTGATGACCGCAGCGGCATGCTGCTGTCGACCGCGCGCAGCTTCCTGTTCAACGAGGTGCTGGCTGCGCGCCTCACGGCGAATTGCTGGGCGACGGCGTTGAGCGGAGAGGTATTCGCGCTCAACGGGACGGGTTCACGCTTCGTCACCGACGGCAGCGAGTCGGCCGAGACGCTGGCGCAGCGCCTGGCGAGTGGCGATATTCATCCCACTGGCCCGCTGTGGGGCACCGGGCGTGCCGAGGCTCATGCTCAGGTCGCCCAGCTCGAGCAGGTCCTGGCCACGCGTTGGCCGCAGCTGTGCGAGGGGCTCGAGAAGGCCGGCGTCAAGGCGGAGCGTCGTCCGCTGCGCCTGATGCCCGGCAAGCCGCGTCTGGAGTGGGATATCACGCCAGAGCAAGCAAGAACCGAAGGCAGCGAGGCCAGTGCCTGGCTGCACTTCGATCTGCCGCGTGGAAGCTTCGCGACGGGCCTGTTGCGTGAGCTGATCGCCCACCCGCTGCTGTAGTGCCGTCAGGCGACATGACGACTATCCGATGATTCGCAAAGGAGTGAGATGATGCGCAGGATTCTGCTTTCCAATGATGATGGCGTGCACGCTCCGGGGCTCAAGGCGCTGCATGACGCGCTGGCCGGGCAGGCACGCATTCGTGTGGTCGCGCCGGACCGTGACCGCTCAGGGGCCAGCAACTCGCTGACGCTGAGTCGGCCGTTGTTGCTGTCCGCGATGGAGAACGGCTTCTACAGCGTCGATGGCACGCCCGCGGATTGTGTCTATCTGGGCGTCAATGGTGTCTGGGACGAGAAGCCTGACATCGTGATTTCCGGCATCAACCATGGCGCCAATCTGGGTGATGACGTGCTGTATTCCGGTACCGTGGCCGCGGCGATGGAAGGCCGCTCGCTGGGCATGTCGGCGATCGCGATGTCACTGTGCGGCAAGACCCATTTCGAGACCGCCGGACGCGTGGCGGCGAGCCTCGTCGGCGCGGCCGAGACCCTGGCTTTGCCGCCGCGCTCATTGCTCAACGTCAATGTGCCGGATGTGCCGTGGAGCGAGATTCGCGGCTTTCGCGTCACGCGTCAGGGCCATCGTGGCCCGGCGGGCGCTCCGATCGAGGTCAAGGACCCACGTGGCCGTACCCGCTACTGGATCGCGCTGGCCGGCGATGGCATCGATGATGGGGATGACACCGACTTCGCCGCCATCGCGGCGGGCTATGTCTCCATCACGCCGTTGATGACCGACCTTACCTCCCATGGGGCGCGCCACGATGTAGAACAGTGGCTCGATGCGCTGACCTGAGCGATGCAGCGCCAGGCAAGGCTCAAGGTTTCGCTGTGAAGTCCTCGCTCGACAGGATATGAATCAAGACCATGAAGGACGTGTATCAGAACGCTTTCCCGCTTGCGCAGTCAGACAGCGCAGCGGGAATCGCCGGGCCCCTGCATCTCAGGCGACCGGACACGGCGCAGCTGAGCGGTATCGGCATGACGTCCCAGCGCACGCGAGACCGCATGGTGGCGCGCCTGGAGGATGCCGGCATTCGCGATGAGCGGGTGCTGGAGCTGATGGCCAGTGAGCCGCGTCATCTGTTTCTCGATGAGGCGCTGGCGCATCGTGCCTATGAAGATACCGCACTGCCGCTGGGGCAGGGGCAGACCCTGTCCCAGCCTTACATGCACGCCCGCATGACGGAGCTTGCCCTCGCGCAAGCGCCGCGCCCGCGCGAGGAGTGTCGGGTGCTGGAGGTCGGCACCGGTTCGGGCTATCAGACATTGCTGCTGGCGCGTCTGTTCGCTCGGGTGTCTTCGCTCGAGCGCATCGCCGTGCTGCACGCCAGGGCCGCTCAACGCCTTGGCTGGTTCGGGCTCGACAATGTCGAGTTGCGCCATGCCGATGGTGGGCATGGCTGGCAGGATGATGACTCGGCATTTGATCTGATCGTGGTGACCGCCTGCGCGCCGCATCTGCCGCAGGCGTTGTTGAAGCAGTTGGCCCCGCAGGGGGTGATGATCGTGCCATTGGCCGAGGACGACAGTGATCGTCAGTGGCTGACACGAGTGCGCCGTGTCGGCGACACTCAGGATATTCAGCGGTTCGAGGCCGTGCGCTTCGTGCCGTTGCTCGAGGGAGTGATCAGGTGAAACGAGCTTTGAGCGTGTTCTTCAAGGGCGCTGGCATGGGGGCGGCGGATGCCGTGCCCGGGGTATCAGGCGGCACGATTGCCTTCGTGACCGGCATCTATGAGGAATTGATCGAGTCCATCAAGCGCTTTGGCCCCTCCGCCATCGGCGTATGGCGTGAGCATGGCGTCAAGGCGCTGTGGCAGCATTTGAATCTGGCCTTTCTGCTGCCGCTGGTCGCTGGCATCTTCGCCAGCCTGATCAGCGTGGCACATCTGGTGACCTGGTTGATGGAGGCGCAGCCGCTGCTGCTCAATGCCTTCTTCTTCGGGCTGGTAGTGTGCTCCGGGGTGGTGGTAGCGCGGCGTATCACCACCTTCCGGATGGGCTATCTGGTGTGGTTGGCGCTGGGGCTGGTGCTGGCCAGCAAGTTGCCCAGCCTGTTGCCTGCCGCCACCGATGCCTCCTGGGTGCTGGTGGTCGGCGGTGCCATCGCCATCAGCGCCATGCTGCTGCCGGGTGTCTCCGGCAGCTTCCTGTTGCTGACCATGGGCCTCTACGGCACGGTGATGACTGGCATCAAGAGTTTCGATCTGCAGCTGATCGTGCTGTTCGGCAGCGGCTGTGCCATCGGGCTATTCACCTTCTCGCGTTTGTTGTCGTGGTTGTTCCGTCATCATCACACCGCGACACTGATGCTGCTGACGGGCTTCATTCTCGGCTCGCTGCCGGTATTGTGGCCGTGGCGCACCATCACCGATTATCGTCTGGGACCCAAGGGTGAACAGGTTCCGCTGGATTACCACTTCATGATGCCGGATACCTACACCAGTGTGACCGGTGAGCCTGCCCAGCTGTGGGCGGCACTCGCCCTGATGCTGGCCGGCGTATTGCTTGTCTGGTTTGCCGGAGAACGCTCCGGCCCGGATGACGACTCCAGCAATTCCCGCAAGGAGCAGGAACATGCGTGACAGGATGGACAAGGGAATCAAACTGACGTTGGCAGGTCTGGCGCTGGGTGCGCTGACAGCCTGCAGCACGGCGACCACTCGCCCGCAGGTTCAGGACCTCAACGCCGGCAATGCGCGTATCACCTCCGACACCTATACCGTTCAGCGCGGTGACACCCTATATGGCATCTCCTGGCAGAGTGGCCAGGATTTCCGGGATGTGGCGCGGATGAATGGCTTGAATCCGCCCTATACCCTGCAACCGGGGCAGACGCTGCGTCTGGATCCCAACACCCAGCTGCCGGCAAGTGCGGCGGGTGCTTCCGGCACGAGCATCGCCTCGAGCGGTGGCGTCGTTGCCACGCCGTTGGGCGGGGGCAGCGATGGTTCGATCGCCGGCGGCAGTGAACTGCCGGACTGGCTGGCGCCGGATGAGTCCGCCATGGCTCAGCAGCAACAGCGCACCAGCCAGGCCCAGTCCCTGACGACCGGCTCAGGTGGTGTGTCATCGGCTGCCACCGGGGCCGCAGCGGCTGCCGGACTTGGGCCTGTCTACCAGGAAGGCAGTGAAGAAGCACTCGTCGAGACGGCGCGCAACGCCGCCAATGACAGCACGGAGCAGGTCAGCAGCAGTGCTGCGCAGGCCAGTAGCTCGGCCAGTCAGACAGCCAGCGAGGCAGCTGCCAGTGCGGCGGCTGCCCAGGCCGAGGCGCGCAAGGCCGCCAAGGAAAAGGCCGAGCAAGCCGCCGCTGCCGCAGCAGCAGAGCGCGAGAAAGCGGCCGCTAGCGTGAAAAATGAGGCTGCCAAGGTTGAAAAGGGCACCAATGTCGCTGGCGAAACCGCCAAGGCTGCACCGGCCAAGAAGACCTATGTCCCGGTAAAAAACGTTGACTGGCAGTGGCCTACGCAAGGCGAGATCATCGGCAAGTTCGGCGAGTCCGAGAGTGTCACCGGCGGCATTGATATCGCTGGTCAAAAGGGGCAACCTGTCAAGGCAGCAGGGCCGGGAATCGTGGTCTACGCCGGAAGCGGAGTACGTGGTTACGGTAACCTCATCATTCTCAAGCACAACGACCGCTATCTGAGCGCCTACGCCCACAACGACACTCTGCGTGTATCAGAGAACGATGTGATCGACGCCGGACAGGTCATCGCCACTCTGGGAGCCACTGACGCTGAACGTGCGCAGCTGCACTTCGAGATTCGCGAGGATGGGCAGCCCAAGGACCCACTGAAATTCCTGCCTAAACGCTGATTCCCACCGCTGCCACAACAACAAGTTCCTGGCACCAGACCAGAGACAACGGGGTATCGACATGAGCATGCTGGAAAAGGATATCGATCAGGCTGAGGTTGAGTTGTCCCTTGAGGATGTCGAGGACGACGATACGCTTGAGGCAGAAGCGGAAGAGGCGGCATTCGAACGCGCCTTGAACCGTGAAGAGCGCAAGCACTACCAAAGCCTAGATGCGACCCAGATCTACCTGAACGAGATCGGTTTTTCCCCGTTGCTCAAGCCCGAAGAGGAAGTCTACTTCGGGCGTCTGGCACAGGCGGGTGACCCTGCCGGTCGCCAGCGCATGATCGAGTCCAACCTGCGTCTGGTGGTCAAGATCGCACGGCGTTATCTGAATCGTGGTCTGTCGCTGCTCGATCTGATCGAGGAAGGCAATCTGGGGTTGATCCGTGCGGTGGAGAAGTTCGACCCCGAGCGCGGTTTCCGCTTCTCGACCTACGCCACCTGGTGGATTCGCCAGACCATCGAGCGGGCACTGATGAATCAGACGCGCACCATTCGTCTGCCGATCCACGTCGTCAAGGAACTCAACATCTACCTGCGTGCCGCGCGTCAGCTGACCCAGAAACTGGATCATGAGGCCACCGCGGAGGAGATCGCCGATTTCCTGGACAAGCCGGTTGATACCGTCAAGAAGATGCTGGGGCTCAATGAACGCGTGTCATCCGTCGACTATCCGATGGGCGGCGAGAGCGACAAGCCGCTGATCGAGACGATCGCCGACGAGAATGACACCAGCCCGGAGTCCAGCCTGGTGGATGTCGACGTCAAGGCGCATGTCGATGAGTGGTTGGCGGAGTTGACCGAGAAGCAGATGGAAGTGGTGGTACGCCGCTTCGGGCTGCGCGGTCATGAAGCTGCGACGCTGGAAGAAGTGGGCGAGGAAATCGGTCTGACGCGAGAGCGGGTGCGTCAGATTCAGGTCGAGGCGCTCAAGAAGCTGCGACGCATGCTCGAGAAGCAGGGGCTGACGCTCGAATCCATCTTTGAATGATGCGCGGGCACAGTCGTCATGGCTGTCGATGCCCTGATGCAGGTTGCCAGTGAAAACGGCCCGCTCGTGATTCGAGTGGGCCGTTTTCATATTGTGTCATCATTATACTGGCAGAGTGGGGTGCTCTGACGTTCAAGCGCTGGGCACTCCCCGAGTTTGTTGTCAATCTGCTGAGATTGTTGTCAATTTGGAAACGCTGTATCGTGCAACAAAGTTAGCCAACTAACTGGACGCCCAAATGAGCGGCGATTAGACTAAGGCCACTTTTCCCACGATTCGCTTGAGCAGGGCTGAGGCAGTAGTCCAGCCGATGTGTGAGCTACCTTTTACCTTGTCCTGGTGCTTTCGAGGCGCCATGCAGGTCACGACTGTCACTGATCAGGAACAACGCATACATGGCCAACATTCGCATACTGCCACTGGTGCTGGCGATGGGTTTTGCGACCCAGGCTCAGGCTGCCAATCTGCTCGACATCACCCGTGATGCATTGACTCACAACGCCAGCCTGTCCTCCTCCCGCTCGCTCTATCAGAGCGTCGAGGACAATGAGCGTATCGAGCTTGCTGACCTGCTGCCCCAGATCACTGCCACGGGAACCGTGTCGCGTACCGATGTCACTGGTAATTCCCAGAGCGGCACCGAGGGCGATTACACCGACAGCAATATCGTGGTCAACGTGAACCAGCAGCTGTTCGATGCCGCCGACTGGTATGAGCTCGCGACCAGCAAGGACACCACCCGTCAGCAGAAACTGCTGCTGGATTCCGATCAGCAGCAGCTGCTCTATGATGTGGCGTCTGCCTACTTCACCATCCTGAACAATCGTGATGTGCTCGACGCGCGTATTGCCCAGGAAAAGGCCTTTTCCCGCCAGCTTGACCAGGCCAACCAGCAGTTCGAGGTCGGTCTGATCGCGATCACGGATGTGCAGGAAGCCAGGGCATCCTTCGATGATGCGCGTGCCCAGCGCATCGCGGCCGAAGCCGATCTCCAGGTCAGCTTCGAGGCCCTGCAGCAGTTGACGGGCCAGCAATACGATTCCATCGATGGTCTGGAGGAAGATCTGGCGATCGAGGCGCCGGTGCCGGCCAGCCGCAGCAAGTGGGTCGAGATGGCATTGTCCAACAACCCGCTGATCGGTGCTGCCCAGAAGGGGGTCGATGTCGCCAGAGGCGATGTGAAGACCTCCCGCGCAGGCCACCTGCCGGAAGTCGGCGCCTTCGCGACCTACTCCTATGATGAAACCGACATCGATACTGCCGGGGGTTATCAGGAATACAACCAGATCGGTATCCAGGCCTCCCTGCCGATCTATACCGGTGGCCGCACCTCCGCCCAGGTGCGTCAAAGTACCCATCTGCTCGAGCAGAGCCAGTATGACCTGCTCGATCAGCAGCGCTCTACCACTCAGAGCGTGCGCTCGCTCTACAGCCAGGTGCGCAGCGACGTCCTGACCGTCAAGGCGCGCAAGCAGGCAATCGTCTCCAGTCGCAGTGCACTGGAAGCGACTCGCTCCGGTTATGAAGTCGGGACCCGTAACATCGTCGATGTGCTGGACGCCGAGCAGGCCCTGTATCAGGCGCTGGCGGACTACGCCTCATCGCGTTACACCTATGTGCTCGACCTGCTCAATCTGCGTCAGGCGGCGGGCATCATCGATATCAACAGCGTGCGTGACCTCAACGAGAGCCTCAAGGCAGATCGTCAGGTATCACTGGTGCTGAATGATGAGAGCTCCGACGAGCTGGAAAACGCGACGCCCTGATCGTCCTGCGCTGGCTGTCGCCACGTGCTGCATTCACCCCCACAGGCCCTGCCTGCGGGGGTGAATGCGTTTTGGGGACACCAGTTCATCAGGCAGTGTTTGTCTGACAGGAAGACGCCGAAAAGGCAGCGTGCAAGAGCGGCGCGGCCTGGTGGTTGGTGGTTTTGCGGCGGTTTTGGTCGAAAGTCCTGCATATATTCCAACAGGTAGTTATTTCTGTCGGTGATTTGGGGAAAGTTTGGTGGTTTGCAGCGTGACCTGGCGGCGATGATGGAAAATAATTGAGGGGTTTGCTCTGCAGTCTGTCATCTTCACCTATCACCCTGGAGTCCCCTCATGTCCCGCCCACTGCGCGCTGATATTGATCTCGATGCATTGCGTCACAACTATCAGCTGGCCTGCGAGCTGGCGCCGCATTCGCGCGCCCTGGCCGTGATCAAGGCGGATGCCTACGGGCATGGCGCTGTGGCGTGCGCGCAGGCACTGGCAGACCTCGCGCCCGCCTTTGCGGTAGCCACGATAGAGGAGGCGCTGGCGCTGCGGGCGGGTGGCATCTCTCATCCGGTGGTACTGCTTGAGGGGGTATTCGAGGCCGCGGAGTACGCCCTGGCGGCCGAGCATGACTTCTGGTGCGCCATCCACAGCGAATGGCAGTTGGTGGCGCTCGAACAGAGTGAGCTTGCGCAGCCGCTGTCCTGCTGGATCAAGTTCGACTCGGGGATGCATCGTCTCGGCTTCACGGCCGAGGAGGTGCCGGGCGCCAAGGCGCGCCTCGAGGCGAGTGGCAAGGCGCGTGATCTGCACCTGATGACGCACTTCGCCAGCGCTGACAGCCTGACACCGGACTACTTCCAGCAGCAGATGGCGGCGGTGACAGCCTTGGCGGCCAGGACAGAGCTGCCGCTGTGTCTGGCCAATTCACCGGCGACGCTTGCCTGGCCAGAGACGCATGCTGCCTGGAACCGCCCGGGAATCATGCTCTACGGCGCAGACCCGCTGGAAGGTGCCAATGACGCCAGCCGGCGCCTGAAGCCGGTGATGACGCTGTCTTCGGCCATCATCGCCGTGCGTGAGATCGCCATCGGCGAGCCGGTGGGGTACTCGGGCCGCTTCGTGGCGACGCGTCCGACGCGTATCGGTGTCGTCGCCTGTGGCTATGGGGATGGCTATGATCGCCACGCCGTGGATGGTACGCCGGTGCTGGTGGATGGCCAGCAAACGGTGCTGGCCGGCAAGGTGTCGATGGACATGCTGACGGTGGATGTCACGGACCTGCCCGAGGCGGGTGTCGGCTCACGGGTGGTGCTGTGGGGCGAGGGGCTTGAGGTCAATCGCGTGGCCGCCAGCTGTGACACCATCAGCTATACACTACTGACCGGGCTGCTGCCGCGCGTGCCCAGACACTACCATGGCGGCGTTGGCAGTGTGGCGGACGACAAGGGGGGCGCGCATCTGGCCAGTGCTCAGCCGCTGGATACGCATGCCTGACCTGACGGCAAGGCTCGCGCGGTCTACAATGGCCGCCGTTGCCCGTCGAACGAGAGAGTCATGGCCAAGAAGAGCTATCCCGAGAGTTTTGCACACCCCCGCTACTGGCTGACCTGGCTGGGCATCGGTGCCATGAAGGCTTCGGCCTATCTGCCCTGGTGCGCCAAGTTGTGGCTGGGGCGTGGCCTTGGTGAGCTGGCATGGCGCTTCGGCAAGCGTCGTCGTCACATCACCGACACCAATCTCAAGCTGTGCTTTCCCGAGTGGAGCGAGGCGGAGCGCGCGCGTCAGGTACGCAAGACCTTCCACGCCAACGGCATCGGTATCTTCGAGACGGCCACCGGCTGGTGTCGTGATCCCGAGCATATGCGTGATCGCGTGACCTTCAAGGGGCAGGAACACATGGAGCGCGCCATGGCCCAGGGCAAGGGGGCGCTCATCGTGGGCATCCACTTCTCGACTCTGGATCTGGGCGGCGCACTGCACTCGCTGTTCTTTCCGGCCGATGTCGTCTATCGCCCGCACGACAACCCGCTGTTCGAGCGCTTCATGACGCGTGCGCGCAATCGCATCTTCGGGACCGCCATCGATCGTCACGACCTGCGGGGCGTGGTACGTCGCATCAAGAGCGGCCATGGCGTGTGGTATTCACCGGATCAGGACTTCGGCCGTGATGTCAGTGTGTTCGCGCCGTTCTTCGGCATTGATGCCGCCTCCATCAAGCTGACGGCTAAGATCGCCCGCATGACGGGCGCGCCGGTGATGCCCTTGATGTTCCACCGCAATCCGGACAATCGTACCTATACGCTGGAGTATCTGCCGGCGCTGGACAACTTCCCGAGCGGTGATGACGTCGCCGATGCCACACGCATCAATGCCTTCATCGAAGGGGCGATCCGCAAGCATCCCGAGCAGTATCTGTGGCTGCACCGTCGCTTCAAGACACGTCCCGAGAAAACCGATCCGTCCCTGTACTGAGGTGAACCATGAGCAACGACATCTCTTCTCACGTCACCTTGGCCGAGGTGGAAGCGCGGCTGGCCGCTGGCGATACCTTCGTGCTCAATCAGGTCGCTGAATGGTGCCCGGATTGCACCGAGCGTCAGCGTCCGGCGTTGCCTGCCTTCGAGGCGGCGCTTGCCCGTGGCGGTCTGCCACTGGTGACCCTTTGCGTGCAGCAGACCCGCGGGGTCTATCTCAGCGATGCTCATGCACAGCTGAGTGAGCGTATCGGTGGTGCGGGCTATCCACGTACCTTGCTGGTTCGTCACGGTCAGCCGGCGAGTCTCAACAGTGGATTGAACCGCGTCGAGGTGATGAGCGAGTCGGAGCTCATCGCCTATGCCGAGGCAATGATCGCTGCGCTGTAAACGTCACTTGCGCCCATGTGTGAGCCGACGAGCCCTGCCGTCAGGCGGCATACATGGGTCTTTATCGAAAACGCCCCGCCAGGAAGCTCCTGGTGGGGCGTTTTCGATGGAGATAAGGTGGCACCCGACAAGTAGCGCCACTTGTCCGAGCTGCATGCGTGCGGCCAACCGGATGCCACCTGCCGTGTGCCTGTAATGGACCTGCGGCTGATGTGTGAGGCTTTCAACCCGCGCTGGAAAATCTTTTACCAATTCGAGACATGGCCTTGACTTTACTTGTATTGATTACCATCTTCACATGGACAAGGTGATCAAGCGGTCTGTCGTGACTCTGCCCTTCGGCAATCACGCCAGCTGCCACACCTGATGAGCGAAGGGCGAGCGCGTCGAATGAGACGCCATATGCAGAGGCAGGCATTGTGCCGCTGCTGTCGTCGGCCACTACAGGTTCTCCATGACATAAGGAATTGCCATGCTCAACTATGCCATCATCTTTCTGATCGTTGCCGTGATTGCCGCTGTACTCGGCTTTGGCGGTATCGCGGGTACTGCGGCCACCATCGCCAAGGTACTGTTCGTCGTCTTCCTGGTGCTGTTCCTGGTGTCGTTCTTCAAGGGGCGTCGCAAGCCCTGATACGGACGGCTTTCATCACGATGCAAACGCCCGCAGACGGTATCGACCGCTGCGGGCGTTGTGCGTTCTGTCGCTGGCCTTCTACCACTGAGGGCTGGGCAGGTTTAGTCGATGGTGACCGGCCTGCAGACCGTGTTCGATGAAGCGACGATCCACCTCGAATTCGGCCTGGGCGAGAATCGCCTCCACCACCTTGTCGGCATGCTGTTGCAGCAGCACCAGGTGACCGTGTTGTGCGCCCATCAGGGACAGGGTCTTCAACAGCTCCAGCAGGGCCAGGCAGATCGAGAGGTCATCACGGCCATAATGCAGAATCGGCGTGATGGAGCGGTAGAGGAGGCTTGCGAAGGACTCCATCTGCCAGCTGACACGAACGGCCTTGTGATCATCCACGCAACAGTTGCACAGCGGTATCGACATGCGCTCGCTGAGCAGTTCGGTCAGCTGGTGCATGCACAGACGTGCCGTGCCGGGGTCATTGATGCCGGGCGACAGCGCCTTGATGGCGACCTCCATCAGCTGGGTCAGGCCGTGCTCGTGCAGGTCCTCGACGGACTCTCCATCCAGATAGCCAAGCGCAGCACGCAGATTCTTGATCAACTCGGCCTGCTGCTCTTCGTCGAGCTCTTCCCCCGCCGTCGCGCCCTCTGGCAGGCCGTTGGGCCACTCGATGCGCATCAAGGGCATGCCGCTGACGATGAAGGCGCCCAGCGCGAAATCCAGATGCACCACCATGTCATGCTTGATGGCCAGCTGGCGCAGCGCCGAGAAATCGACCTGCTGGATGTAGCCACGCCTGCGTGCCCGCAGTAGCTGGCACTGGTCGTCGTCACGGCTGACCTCGCGCTCGCAGAAGCCATCGTCACGATTGCGCTCACGCAAGCGCTCCAGCGAGTGGCGGGTGCGTCCGGACAGGCGTCGCGCGACGGCGTTGATCTGCACCGACTGCGATACCTGATGGATGAAGTAGACGAACATCCCCAGGCAGTTGACCATCATCAGCACGCCCAGATAGACCGCCAGCGAGCGCCACAGAGTCGGGGAGTCGCCCGTATTGGGCACCATCAGGTTGACGAGCAGGAACAGCAGGCTGCCCAGATAGTGGCCGAGTACCAGCTGGTGATGGCGCTCGGTCACCAGACCCAGCAGAAGCTTGTGGGAGAACTGCGCGCCGGCCTGGGTGAGCACGCTCATCACCATGGTGAAACTGAAGACCATCAGCGAGATCAGGCCGCCGACCAGTGCCGCCAGCAGGGTGCGCGGTGTGTCATGTTCCTTGAAGGTCAGTGCTTCGAAAAAGTCGCTATACGGCAGCGAGGAAGGATCCGGCAGTCCGGAGGGCATCACCGAGATCAGTCCCAGCAGGGTATAGACCATGGCCAGCATGCTGGGGAGATAGGCGATGCTGGTGGTCCAGGTTCGCAGCCACATGAGGGGTTGCTGTAGCCAGCGATTCATAGACGGTTCCCGAATGGATGAATTGGCAAGCTCCTGTTATGACGGCTTGCGCCGAGCACTGCAAGTCAGGGTGGCGTGCTGGGAGGAGGGGGTGGTGGTGAGGAGGGAAGGAAAGACGCTGAACAAGGCGGACAGAGCGGACATACTGGAACGAACAGTAGGGCCCGACGGCAAGACGCCCCCACCGGGTGAACGGTGAGGGCGTCTAGAGGCTTGCGTCGATCAGCGTGGCGGATCCCGCCGGGTCATCAGGCGTCGATACGCTTGTACTTCATGCGCTTGGGAGCATCGTTGCCGACACGCGCGTGATAGTCCGCTTCATATTCGGTATAGCTGCCTTCGAAGAACACCACGTTGGAATCACCCTCATAGGCGAGGATGTGGGTCGCGATGCGATCCAGGAACCAGCGGTCGTGCGAGATGACCATCGCGCAGCCAGGAAAGGCCAGCAGGGCTTCTTCCAGTGCACGCAGGGTCTCGATGTCCAGGTCGTTGGACGGCTCATCCAGCAGCAGCACGTTGGCAGCCTGCTTCAGGGTCTGGGCCAGCTGCAGACGCCCGCGCTCACCACCGGACAGATCAGACAGACGCTTCTGCTGGTCAGTGCCCTTGAAGTTGAAGCGACCGACATAGGCGCGCGACGAGACTTCATGGCCGTTGATGTTGAGCATGTCCTGACCGCCGGAGACGGCTTCCCAGACGGTCTGATTGTCTTCCAGGCCATCACGCAGCTGCTCGACGTAGGCGACCTTGACGGTCTCGCCCAGCACCACTTCGCCGCTGTCCGGGGTGTCCTTGCCGGTCACCAGCTTGAACAGCGTGGATTTACCCGCACCGTTGCCGCCGACGATACCGACGATGGCGCCCTGGGGAATGGTGAAGGACAGATCATCGAACAGCAGCTTGTCGTCGAAACGCTTGGTGACGTTGTGCAGTTCGATGACCTTGTCGCCCAGACGCGGTCCCGGCGGAATGTAGATCTCGTTGGTCTCGTTGCGCTTCTGGAAATCGCCGGACTGCATTTCCTCGAAGCGGTTGAGACGCGCCTTGCTCTTGGCCTGGCGGCCCTTGGGATTCTGACGAACCCACTCGAGCTCCTGCTGGATGGCCTTGTTGCGTGAGGCTTCCTGCTTGGCTTCCTGCTGCAGGCGAGCGTCCTTCTGCTCGAGCCACGAGGAATAGTTGCCTTCGAAGGGGATGCCCTGGCCACGGTCCAGCTCGAGAATCCAGCCGGCGACGTTGTCGAGGAAGTAGCGGTCGTGGGTGATGGCGACCACGGTGCCAGCGTAGTCGTGCAGGAAGCGTTCCAGCCAGGCGACGGATTCGGCGTCCAGGTGGTTAGTCGGCTCGTCCAGCAGCAGCATGTCCGGGCTCGAGAGCAGCAGACGGCACAGTGCGACACGGCGGCGCTCACCACCGGACAGCACGCCGACATTGGCATCCCACGGCGGCAGGCGCAGTGCTTCGGCGGCCACTTCCAGCTTGCGCTCGAGGTTGTGGGCGTCGGAGGCCTGGATCAGGTCTTCCAGCTTGGCCTGGCGCGCGGCGAGGGCGTCGAAATCGGCGTCCGGCTCGGCGTAGGCGGCATAGACTTCATCAAGCTCGGTCTGGGCGTTCTTGATGTGGGCCAGGGATTCTTCCACGCACTCGCGCACGTTCTTGGAATCATCCAGTTCCGGCTCCTGGGGAAGGTAGCCGACATTCAGACCCGGCATGGGACGTGCTTCGCCGTTGTAGTCCTGGTCGACGCCGGCCATGATGCGCAGCAGCGAGGACTTGCCCGAGCCGTTGAGACCGAGCACACCGATCTTGGCACCCGGGAAGAAGGACAGCGAGATGTCCTTGAGAATCTCGCGCTTCGGGGGAACGACCTTGCCCACCCGGTTCATGGTATAGACGTATTGCGCCATGGAATCCCAATTTGGTTGGAGAATGGAATGACGCGCAGATGATAGTGCCCGGCGTCACGCTTGGCCAGCCGGGCAGCCTGTGCCAGGCGAGCGAGGCGACTCACTGCATGACATTCCCTGACCTGGCGTCGACCCCTACCATCACCTGTCTGCTCCCTGGCTTCCGTGCCCCTGCACGTCGCTGGTGGCAAGCTTACTCCTCTTCGCCCCAGTCACTGGCCTCGATCAGATCATCGTCGTCGGCTTCATCGTCCCAGCCTTCACGGATGGAGCGTGCCAGAGCGCGCTCCTCGAGCAGGGCTTCAAGACGTTGGCGGGAGTCATTGCGTTGTGGCTTGGCAGGTGCGCTGGAGGACGACAGCTCGAAGTCCACATCGGTGGGGCTGTCTTCGGCGAGTGCCGTGGCATCGATATCATCGAGGAATTGTTCACGGGCCATGGGCGGACCTCACGATCTTGAAACGACCTACCCGATATCCAGCGCCTGGACTGGGCTGTGATACCGGGCACCGCCAGCGGCGATGCGCCGAAGGCTCTCTGGCTATATACCGCCCGTCGGCGAGGATGACAAGCCTTTCGCTCAGCTCGTCGGAGCCTTCGCCAACTGCCAATGGCGAGAGGCGCACAACGACAACGCCCACCAGTGGGGTGGGCGTTGTCGTTGACGGTGGTATGCACCACCTGATCTTCGGTGACCGCTCTTGCGTGACCGTGCTTCACTGAGCAGTCTTCAGCGTCCGGCTTTCAGCGCCGGCGGTCAGTTGGACTCGCTGGGGTGCTCCGCGCGCAGGCGCTCCAACTCTTCCTTGGCGGTCATCAGGCCGGTGACATCCTTCTGGACGCCAACGAAATACTGCAGGTTGTCATGCTCATCGAAGACCGGTGTCATGGACAGTTCATTCCAGAACAGACTGCCATCCTTGCGATAGTTGCGCAGTATCTCGCGGCATGGGCGCTTGTCGCGCAGCGCGGCTCGAATGTTGTCCAGCTGTGGCTGATCGCGATCATCATTCTGCAGGAAGCGGCAATCGCGGTAGAGAATCTCGTCGGCGCTGTAACCGGTGAGGCGCTCGAAGCCCTGATTCACGTAGATCAGGATGTTCTCATCGCCTTCCTGTTCCGCCACCACGATGCCATCGTCCGAGGCATTCACGACTCTCTCGAGCAGCTCGGGGCTGATCATGTGGGGTCTTTTCATCTGACTCTGATCCTTGCGGCTTAAGAACCCGGCCCTGAAGACCGAGCCCGAGAGTACGGGTATAGGGTGCCTGTCCGTGTGCCCGGACATTCCAGCACCATGATCGGTTTCACTATGGCGGGGAGACGCGGCTTATGCAATCGCAGCCGCTAATGTGACAGGGCCTGACATCGTTGTCAGGCCCTGTCAGCGCAAGAATCGATCAGATGAACAAGGGAAGGAAGGGGGGTAAAGGGGAGCCATCATGCCGCCCCGTCATGTTCAGCCGTCCTCCACCTCCGGCAGGCGCTGCGCGCAAAGTGCGGCACAGGCCGCGACGACTGCCAGAATCATCAGCAACCATTCACTGCCCAGCCACTGGGCAAGCCCGCCGATCAACAACCCCAGCACCAGCATCAGCACGCCGGTCAGGGTGTTGGAAAGTGCGACGTAGAGGGCACGATTGTCAGAGGTGGCGAGATCGACCACGTAGGTCTTGCGCCCCAGGCGGATACCGGCGTGGGCGATCACCAGCAGTCCGTAGACCAGCGCGTAGCTCCAGATGTTGTCGGCCAGCGCTTGCGGCCACCAGGCCATGCTGCCGGCCAGGGCGCAGCAGACGGCGGCGCCGGCCCCTGCATTGCGCATCACGCGGCGGCTGGAGGTGTCAGCCAACCTGCCCCAGATGGGGCTGGCCAGCATGCCGGCCAGTCCTGATACCACCACCAGTACGCCCAGCCCACCCAGGCTCTCACCGCTCTGCTGCTGGCCGAGCAGGGCGATGTAGGGAAGTGCCAGCGCGCTCGAGAGCAGCAGGGCACGTGCCAGATTGAAGTTGCGGAAGGCGGCGTCATGCTTGAGCTGAATGACCCCATCGCGCACCGTCTCCCAGGCATTGGCGCCGCCGCTGGTGGCGCCGCTGTCCTCGCGGATCATGGCGGCGCACAGGGCATTGAGTGTCCAGCCCAGCGCCGCGATGGCCATCAGTATCGCCAGTACCTGCTGCCCGGGCTGCTCGCCCAGCAGCATCAGGGCGACACCGGCCAGCAGGGTCATCGCCCCCGCCACACTGCCACTCCAGCCCATCAGGCGCCCGCGGCGCTGCTTGGCGATGGTCTTGCCCAGCACGTCCTTGGTGGCGATGGAGGCCACCCCGCGTCCGAGGGACAGCAGGACCAGCAGGATCAGTACCAGGCTGCCCGCGAGGGTGCCATCGAGTCCGTGGCGCGCGGCGAAGTTACCCTCGGCAAGCAGGGTGATCATCACCAGCCCCAGCGCCATGAGTGCCTGGATGGAGGCTCCGGCGACCCACACCCACTTGCGTTGTGGCAGTGGGCGAATGAAACCTGCTACCAGCAGTTGAGGCAGCAGGGCGCCCGCCTCGCGAATCGGTACCAGCAGCCCCACCATCCACACCGGCGCCCCGATCAACCCCAGCAGCCACGGCAGCACCAGCCGCGCACTGGCCATCTCGTCGGCCAGCTTGGTGCCCAGCGAGGCCAGCAGGTGACGCCAGAAATTGCCGGGTTGCTGGTGACAGGCGTCCTCGGAGATGTCCTTGCACATGCGCGAATCTTCATCGCCGGTCATGCGCTCGAAGAAGCGACTCTGACCGCTGCCCGACGGCCTCTCGTGGGCTTTTTCTGCAGACTCCCGCTCAGTCTCGCGCTCTTGAGCGCCTGACGGTGAGGAGGCCTCGGGGGAGGGAGAAAGGGGTGACATGTGACCAGGGCTCCGCTATCGGCGTCGTGTACGGGAAGTCGTGATGCAGATCACGTCCGGACTGCCGGTTGAAGAAGGATCGATCGCAATGCGACGTCAACTGAAGGAATGACTGCGTCGAGTATAGTTTATGTATAGTTTGTGTGTAGGTTTCTGGTGTTGACCATTGCGCGCCAGTGCAGTGAAGTGATCATTACATCATTGATTGGAGTAGGCACCACCATGGATCAGGCGTCCACGCTGAAAGTCCGGATTCACTACTGCACCGGCTGCAACTGGCTGTTGCGAGCGGCCTGGTATGCACAGGAACTGCTGTCCACCTTCGGGGAAGACCTTGGTGAAGTGGCCTTGGCACCAAGTCACGGCGGCCATTTCGAGGTGCTGTGCCAGGCCACTCCGCAGTCGGAGTGGCTGGTCCTGTGGGAGCGCAAGCGCGACGGCGGCTTCCCCGACAGTCGTGATCTCAAGCAGCGCGTGCGTGATGTGCTCGACCCTGAGCGCGATCTGGGCCATATCGACCGCGCCAGTCGTGAGCAGGGCTCGTAAGCAGGGCTCGTAATCAACCCACCTGTGCCATGAGTGTGCTCACCACCATTTCTTGCGCTTGAGCAGCCACATCTGCATCGCCACCACGCCCAGCGTGAGGCCAACGAAGGCAGCGAAGCCCCACTGGCTGTCGCTGCCCGGTATACCGCCGACGTTGACACCCAGCAGGCCGGTGAGAAAGCCCAGCGGCAGGAAGACGGCGGTGATGACCGACAGCAGATACATGCGCTGGTTGAGCTGCTCGTTGTGCTCGCTCATGCGCTGTTCATGGATGATCAGCGCACGCTCCTGCATGGCCTGGAAATCCTCCACGTAGCGCGACAGCTGGTTGGCGATCTCGCGCAGGTCCAGACGCGCCTGCTCATCGATCCACAATGGCCCCTGGGAGAGTTGCGCCAGACAGTCGCGCTGCGGCCCCATGAAGCGTCGCAGGGTGATCAGGGGGCGACGCAGGCGGGTAATGTCATCGGGGTCGATCTCGACATCATTGAGCTGGTCTTCCTCGATGATGGCGAGCTGTTCATCGAGGCGATGGCTGAGCTCCGCCACGCGATCGACCAGCGCATCGCTGATCATCGCCAGCAGCCAGGAGATGCTTTCCGCGCCCTGACCGGCTTCGAGCTGCTCACGCACCTGAGTGATCGACTGGAATGGGCGGCGGCGCAGGGTGATCAGGCGGGTCGGGCTCATCCACAGGCGCAGTGACAGCAGGTCTTCCGGCGCGGCGCCGGGATTGAGGTTGATGCCGCGCAGCGTGGTGACCATGCCGCCGCCGAAGCGCGCCACACGCGGACGGGTGTCCGGCTCGGTCAGGGCCTCGATGCTCGGCTCATCCAGCTGGGCAAGGTCGTCCAGGTAGTCATTGACGTCGCCGCGGGTGTAATCGAGGTGCATCCAGATCAGCGCTTCGGGGTCCTGCCACTGCTCGCGCAGGCTATCGTCATCGAGCAGTCTGGCGCCGCCCTTGCCATCCAGGCGATAGGCGCTGACCAGTGCCGTGGTCGGGGCATCTGCCGCGGGCGGCGCGGCTGACGGCGAGGCTTGCGGATCGGTGGCATCAGTCATTCACAAATTCCTTTTTGGTGGCGCGGCTTGCAGCAGCGGGCAGGGCACGCGATGCTCGAATGTCAGGCCGTGGGCAGTATCGGTGTCATCGCCATGACCTTGATCGCCATGACCTTGATCGCCAGGAAGGCGATACCCGAAATGCGAGGAAGGATGCCATGAGTCAGGATAGGGAAGCCATGCTCTACGGTCTGGGTGCCGTGGCCTTGTGGTCGACGGTGGCGACCGCCTTCAAGCTGGCGCTTGCGCAGATGTCGCCGCTGGAGCTGGTATGGCTGGCGGCACTGGTGTCGTGGCTGTTGATCGGCGTGCTGATGTGGCGTCAGGGCAAGCTGCGCGAAGCGCTCACCACCGGCTGGCGGGGCGGTTGGCGCACGGCACTCTGGGCCGGACTGATGAATCCGGTCGGCTACTATCTGGTGTTGTTCGGCGCCTATGCGCGACTGCCGGGCCAGGAGGCGATGGCGCTCAACTACACCTGGGCATTGGCGATGGCCTTTCTTGCCGTGCCGATCCTCGCACAGCGCCTGACGCGCATCGACGTCGCGGCGGGGCTGATCGCCTACGCCGGCGTGTGGACCATCGCCACGCGTGGCGAGATATTCGATGTCGCCTTCGCCGACCCGCTGGGCGTCGGGCTGGCGCTGGGCTCGACCCTGCTGTGGGCGCTCTACTGGTTGCTCAATGCGCGTGACCCGCGCGCGCCTCTGGTCGCCCAGTGGCAGAACTTCAGCATCGCCTTGCCGGTGCTGACGCTGCTGGTGGCCGTCGGGCCGGGCTTTGGCAACTTCATCGGCGCAGGCGCCAACCCCCAGGCGCTGATGGCGGGCATCTATGTCGGCCTGTGCGAGATGGGCATCGCCTTCGTGCTCTGGCAGCTGGCGGTGCACAAGGTGTCGCGCACCGCCAAGGTCTCCAATCTGATCTTCCTGTCGCCGCCCATTTCATTGACGCTTCTGCACTTCATCGTCGGCGAGCCGATTCTGACCTCGACGCTGGCGGGGCTGGTGCTGATTCTGGCCGGACTGGGCCTGCAGCAGCTGCAGAAGGCGCCGGCAGAGCTGTCACGGTCGACCTGAGCGAGCCGCGCCGTCGGCACACAGCCCGCCACTTGATCGTCAGTCGTCGGGCAGGATGAGGCGATCGGCATCCACCACGATCAGCGGGTCCGGGGTGCCGATCATCTTCTTGTCCTTGCCGGGGTAGTCGAGCTGGCTGAGCACATGGCGCAGCGCGCCGATACGGGCCCGACGCTTGTCGTCGGAGCGGATCAGCGTCCAGGGGGCATGATCGCTGTGCGTGCGCGCGAACATCGCCTCGGCGGCATTGGTGTACTCATCCCATTTCTTCTGCGCCACGGCGTCCATCGGTGACAGCTTCCAGTGGGTCAACGGGTCGGCGGCGCGCTTGGCGAAGCGGATCGATTGCTCTTCTCGGGATACCGAGAAGTACAGCTTGATCAGATGCAGGCCATCCTCGACCCATAAGCGCTCCTGTTGAGGCACCTGATCCAGAAAGCGTTCGACTTCCTCCGGGGTGGCGAAGCCCATCACCGCCTCGACTCCTGCGCGGTTGTACCAGCTGCGATCGAACAGCACGATTTCCCCACTGGTGGGAAAGCGCGAGACGTAGCGCTGGAAATACCACTGACCCTTTTCCGTCTCGTTGGGCTTGTCGAGGGCGACGATGCGCGCGAAACGCGGATTGAGATACTCCATGAAGCGCTTGATGGTGCCGCCCTTGCCGGCGGCGTCACGCCCCTCGAACACGATGGCCAGACGTTCGCCACTGTCACGCAGCCAATGCTGCACCTTGAGCAGCTCGATCTGCAGCGCGCGCTTCTCGGCCTCATAGACCTTGCGCTTGAGGCGCTCGTCGTAGGGGTAGGCGTCACTGGAGACCGGCCCCAGCGTCATGCGCGGGGCATCGCCAGTGGCGTGATTCTTGCTCCTCTTGCTCTTGACGTCCTTGCTCTTGACGTCCTTGCCCTTGGCATCCCTTGCCTTCGAATGCGCCTTGCCGGCATCCGCCTTCCTGTTGTTGGATTTACTCATGGCAGTACTCCCTGTGAGGATGGGGTCTGGCCCTGACGAGCGGCACGTGGTTTCAGGGCTGATGACGTCAGCGGTGCAAGCCTTCATGGCCCCGCTGGCCTGTCTGACAGGCACTGGTCAGGCAGGCGCGGATTGTCATCTCGCGGCAAGGTAGGCGCATGCAAGCTGTCGTGACATGCGCCGCGCCTGATATTGATCACTCCGCTGATGTCGCGTGTTGCGCCAGTGGCGCGAGTGTCGGCCAGATGGTGTCGAGCAGCTGAGGTTGCGCCTTGGCGGTGGGATGAATGCGGTCCTGCTGCATCAGCTTCTCGCTGGCCGGCGCCGTGGCGATGCCTTCGAGGATGAAGGGCACCAGCGGCACGGAATATTCGTCGGCCAGATCCCGGTAGACCTGGCGGAAGGCATCGGTGTAGGCCGGGCCGTAATTGGGCGGAATCTCGATGCCCAGCAGCACGGGCTGGGCGTCAGCGTCCTCCACGGCCTCGATCATGCTGGCCAGGTTGGCCTGCATGCGGGCGGGAGGCAGGCCACGCAGGCCGTCGTTGCCGCCCAGCTCGATCATCACCAGTGAAGGATCGTGCCGTTCGAGCAGTGCCGGTAGACGATTGAGGCCGCCTTCGGTGGTATCGCCGCTGATGCTGGCATTGATGACCTCAGGCGCATCGCTGCCCAGGTTGTCCTCGAGGCGCTCGTCGAGCAGCGCGACCCAGCCCTGGCGACTGTCGATGCCGTAGCCGGCCGAGATGGAGTCACCGACCACCAGCCAGGGGGCCGGCGCGTCGGCCAGCGCCACCTGAGGGCTCAGCACGGCCACGAGGGACAATGCCGTACTGGCGAGGGCATTGCGCAGCCACTTGAGTCCCGGCGTGCCGGGGACTTTGCCACCACTCGCCAGGCATTGGGTGTCACGGCGATTCACTAGCCATTTCTGCATTCATCATCTCCATCATCTGCACACTATTCATACCCGTTTCGGGGTTTGGAGTTCGTGCCCACCCCGTTCTCTACCATAAGCGAGCAGACACGATGTCACATAACACCTCCATTAACGACGCGATGCATGCCTCGGATCAAACCTCGTCATACGTGCAGACCAGCGCAGCGCCTGCACCGGTGCTGGAAGTGAGCGGGCTGGCGCAGCGGGTGACCAGTGGCGAAGGGCGCCTGACCATCCTCGAGGATCTTGAGCTTGCCGTGCAGGCCGGGGAGAGCGTCGCCATCATCGGGGCCAGTGGTTCCGGCAAGTCGACGCTCCTGGGCCTGCTGGCGGGGCTGGACAGCCCGAGCGAGGGCGATATCCGCCTGTTCGGAAGCTCCTTGGCGGGGCTTGATGAGGATGGCCGTGCGGCGCTGCGCGCGGGGCAGGTCGGCTTCGTGTTCCAGAACTTCCAGCTGCTGCCGACGCTGACGGCGCTGGAGAACGTGCTGATGCCGCTGGAGCTGGCCCCGCAGGGCGATATCGAGGCGCAGGCGCGAGACTGGCTGACGCGGGTCGGGCTGGGAGAGCGACTCGATCACCTGCCGCGCCATCTGTCTGGCGGCGAGCAACAGCGCGTGGCCATCGCGCGCGCCTTCGTCGCGGGGCCGGGACTGGTGTTCGCCGATGAGCCGACCGGCAATCTGGACACTGCCACGGGCGAGCGCATCGCGGAGCTGCTGTTCACCCTCAACCGCGAGCGGGGCACCACGCTGATTCTGGTCACCCATGACCTGACGCTGGCCAGGCGCTGTGATCGCTGCCTGAATCTCGAGGCCGGCAAGCTGGTGGAGTGGAAGGATGACGCGAGTGCGCCGGCCGTGGCGACGCCACAAGGAGGCGACGATGTCTGAGTCCCGGGTGTCTGATCGTGCGGCGACATCTTCCGCCGATGCCCAGCGCACGCGTGCGGCACGCTTGCCGCTGGCGCTGCGTGGCCTGCTGCGCGACCTGCGCGCCAGTGATGTGCGCGCCCTCTTTCTGGCGCTGATGCTGGCGGTCGCCGCGACCACCATGATCGGCTTCTTCCTGGATCGTCTCGATCGTGGCCTCAATCGCCAGGCGAGCCAGCTGCTCGGCGGTGACCTGGTGCTGGAGTCCAGCAACCCGCTCGACCCGCGCTTCGCCGAGGCCTTCCGCGCTGCGGGGCTTGAGATGTCGCCGCAGCTGGGCATGGTCTCGATGGCCTCGCACGGTGACAGCTTCGTGCTGTCGAGCCTCAAGGCGGTGTCGCCGGGCTATCCGCTCGCCGGACGGGTGGAGCTGGAGTCGGATGCCTCGGGCGAGGAGGCGCAGGCACCAGGCACCAGCTCGCGTGCGGAGATTCCGCCACCGGGCGAGGCGTGGATCGTGCCGCGCCTGGCCATGGCGCTGTCGGCGGAGGTCGGCGACACCCTGACGGTCGGGCGCAAGCAGCTGATCATCAGTGGCCTGATCACGCGTGAGCCTGATCAGCAGGGCGGCTTTTCCGAGTTCAGTCCGCGCCTGATGTTCAACATGGAAGATCTCGATGCCACCGGTCTGATCCAGCCCGGCTCGCGCATGGAATATCGCCTGCTGGCCGCGGGTGACCCGGCGGCGGTGCAGCAGGCGCGTGATGCCATCGCACCGCTGCTGGCGAGTGCCGACAACGCCGAGGTGCGCCTCAAGGATGTGCGCGAAGACCGCCCGCGTCTGGGGCGCTCACTGGAGCGTGCCGACAAGTACCTGAGTCTGGCCGGGCTGGTGGCGGTGCTGCTGGCCGGGGTCGCGGTGGCGATGTCGACGCGCCGCTATGTGGAACGGCACCTGGATAGCGCCGCACTGTGGCGCTGCTTCGGTGCCTCTCAGCGTCAACTGTCGCGGCTGTTCGCGGCCCAGCTTGGCTGGTTGGCCCTGCTGGCGAGTACCGGGGGGGCGGTGCTGGGCCTGTTGGGGCAGATGGGGCTGGTGGCGCTGCTGGAGCGCTTCCTGCCGCTGGAGCTGCCCGCACCGGGGCCGTTGCCGCTGGCGTTGGGGATTCTGACGGCGCTGGCGGTGCTGGTCGGCTTCGCCGGCCCGATGCTGCTGCGCCTGCGTCAGGTCAGCGCGCTCAAGGTCCTGCGGCGTGAACTGGCCCCGCTGCCTGCCTCGGCGTGGGTGGTGGTGGCGATCGCCAGTCTGGTGTTCGGTGCCCTGATGTGGCTCTACTCGGGGGACCTCACGCTGGCGGCCGGCCTGCTGGTCGGTGGCATCATCGCGCTGGGGATGCTGATGGTGGTGGGGCAGCTGCTGCTGTCGCTGATGCTCAAGGTAGTGGCACGCATGCGCGGTCAGGGCGGCTGGAGCCGGCCGATTCGCCTCGCCGGCGGCATGCTGGCCAGGCGGCGCGGTGCCAGCCTCGGTCAGTTGGTGGCCTTTGCCGTGACCTTCGCGGCGATGGCGTTGATCGCGCTGGTACGCGGTGACCTGATCACCCGCTGGCAGGCGCAGATTCCGACCGATGCGCCCAATCACTTCGCGATCAATATCCAGCCCGGAGAGCAGCAGGCCTTCGGCGAGCAGCTGACCGCAATGGTGGATGAGCAGGCCGGCGACAGCCAGAGCGAGCTCTATCCGATGGTGCGTGGACGCATCACGGCGCTCAAGGGCGAGTCGCTGCTGGGACGCACCCAGCAGCGACTCCAGGCTGCTGGCAGCAATACGTCGGCCCAGTCTGATCAGCCAGCGGCAGGCGGCATGCAGGAAGGGCGCAGTGACGAGGGGGATGGTGCGCAGCAGGGCGTCCCGCAGCGTGAGCTGAACCTGACCTGGCATCGTGACCTGCCGGACCACAACCGCCTGTCGGCGGGCGAGTGGGCGCCGATCAGTGACTTCGCCGATGCCGACAGCGAGACGCGCAGTCGCCTCGCCGCCACGCAGGGTGTGCCGGTGTCGATGGAGGAGGAGCTTGCCGAGCGCATGGGGCTGGTCATCGGTGACAGCCTGTCGTTCACCATCGGCAGCGAGACCGTCAAGGCGCAGGTGGTCAATCTGCGTCATGTCGACTGGGACAGCTTCCTGCCCAACTTCTACGTCATCTTCCCGCCCGGTGCGCTCGAGAGCTTCGCCCACAGCTACATGACGGCGTTTCATCTCGAGGATGAGCGCAAGCTGGCGCCGCTGGTGCGCGACTACCCCAGCGTGTCGTTGATCAACATCGACGCCATCCTGACCCGCGTGCAGGAGCTGATCGCCCAAGTGTCGCGCGCGGTGGAGCTGATTCTGGGGCTGGTGCTGCTGGCAGGGGCCAGCGTGCTGTACGCGGCGCTGGTGGCCAGTCGTCCGGCACGTGAGCATGAAGGCGCGCTGTACAAGGTGTTCGGCGCAGGTCAGGGGCTGCTGGCACGCCTGCAGGCCGCTGAGTTCGTGCTGCTCGGCCTGCTCAGTGGGCTGCTGGCGGCGATGCTCGCCGAAGGCGCGGCGGTCGGACTCTATTCCGGCTGGCTGGGGCTGCCGGTGGTGCTGCATCCCTGGCTGTGGGTGCTGCTGCCGCTGGCGGGTGGCGTGTTGATCGGCGGGCTGGGCTTCTGGCTGTCGAGAGACGTGAGGCGTCAGCCGCCGATGGCGGGGCTGCGCGCCCTGCAGTGAGCGGTGTCAGGCCTCGCCATCGCAGCGCTGGATGATGACGCCAGACGACGTCAACCTGCGGCCACATGATCGTCGTCTCGGTCATGGGGCCGCCTTGCGTTAACAATGATGCTGATTCATGTGAATCGCACCGCTGGCTGAGGTATCATGCTGGTCCTGATCTTACCCCCAGATGGCGAGCCGGCCGCGCCGGAATTCGCTGTCGTCATCACCCTTCAGGCGAGGACACCCGATGTTCACCCGTGACATGCAGATTGCCGGTTTTGATGATGCGCTCCTGAGCGCGATGGACGACGAAGTCGTTCGCCAGGAAGCTCACATCGAGCTGATCGCCTCCGAGAACTACGCCAGCCCCCGCGTCATCCAGGCGCAAGGCTCCCAGCTGACCAACAAGTACGCGGAAGGTTACCCGGGCAAGCGTTACTACGGCGGTTGCGAGTTCGTCGACAAGGTCGAGCAGCTGGCCATCGATCGTGCCTGCGAACTGTTCGGTGCCACCTACGCCAACGTTCAGCCGCACGCCGGTTCCCAGGCCAACAGTGCCGTCTTCCAGGCGCTGGTCTCGCCGGGCGACACCATCCTGGGCATGAGTCTGGACGCGGGGGGTCACCTGACTCACGGTGCACGTCCGAACTTCTCCGGCAAGCACTACAATGCCGTGCAGTACGGTCTGGGCGAGAACGGCCTGATCGACTACGCCGAAGTCGCGCGTCTGGCGCGTGAGCACAAGCCGAAGATGATCATCGCCGGCTTCTCCGCCTACTCCCAGATCATCGACTGGGCCGAGTTCCGCAAGATCGCCGACGAAGTGGGTGCCTACCTGCTGGTCGACATGGCCCACGTGGCTGGCCTGGTCGCCGCTGGGGTCTACCCGAGCCCGCTGCCCCACGCACACGTCGTCACCACCACCACGCACAAGACCCTGCGCGGTCCGCGTGGCGGCCTGATCCTGTCCGCCGAAGGCAATGCCGACATCGAGAAGAAGCTGAACTCCGCTGTCTTCCCGGGCGGCCAGGGTGGCCCGCTGATGCACGTCATCGCGGCCAAGGCAGTGTGCTTCAAGGAAGCGATGGACCCGGCCTTCACCACTTACCAGAAGCAAGTGGTCAAGAACGCCAAGGCGATGGCGTCCGTGTTCCTGGAGCGCGGCTTCGAAGTCGTCTCCGGCGGCACCGAAGACCACCTGTTCCTGCTGTCTCTGGTCAAGCAGGGCCTGACCGGCAAGGACGCTGACGCTGCGCTGGGCCGTGCCCACATCACCGTCAACAAGAATGCCGTACCGGGTGACCCGCAGTCGCCGTTCGTCACCTCCGGTCTGCGCATCGGTACTCCGGCCGTCACCACGCGTGGTTTCCAGGAGCAGGAGTGTCTGGAACTGGCCGGCTGGATCTGCGACATCCTCGACGCGATGGTCGCTGGCGATTCCGCCGCTGCCGAAGCCGAGGTGCAGGCCAAGGTCTCTGCTGTCTGTGCACGTCTGCCGGTCTACGCCTGAGGCGTGACGAGGTGCCAGCCCGGCTGGCCCTCACCGCAGCAGGGCTGACAGTGGCGTAATGCTGTCATGCACCAGACAAGAAACGCCTGTCGCGCAAGCGGCAGGCGTTTTTTTGTGCTTGCACCACGGCCAGCCGAGGCCGAGCGGTGTGGTGCGCAGCGGGGTGGGAGAGTGGTCAACCAGCGCTCAGAAAGATCAGCCTGTGCCTGGGGGCGGACGCGCTACGCTATTCTCGATGCCGGGCACACTCTGCTCATCTTCGTGCAAGGAGGCTTCCATGGCCGTCATGCAGCACCATGCCTTTCTGATCCTGGTCGAGAACAGCGGCAATACCTCACTGAGCAGTCAGGGCAGCGGCGAGGTCCGCATTTCCGTCGCCACGCTGGGGACGCTGAGGGCCGCCGAGCGGCTGGTCAGTGAACTGGTCGCCCAGGGCGTCAGCCAGATCGAGCTGTCGGCCAGCTTCGGCGCGGCAGGCGAGGAAGCGCTGAGAACGGTGGTCGCGGACAGCGGTGCCGAGCGTACGGTGTCGATCGGGCGTGTGCGATTCACGGCATGACGCCAGCACACGGGAAATTGCCAGCACCTGAATAGTCCTTTCGCAACATGGGGTTGCGTAAAGGTGTGACCAAAGTCGGGTCTCACCCTTGGTCTAGGGTGTCTTGTTGGAATGTCTGACATGGGCTATTCCTTGACGGACAAGAGCGCGCCGCGATGCATCCCGTGAAGGATGTGCGCGAGCTACAAATGACGCGCCACGCCATCAAGGAATGTTCGATCATGACCACGCCTCCCACGAGTGCCGCTGGCGGCAGCCCGCGCGCCAAAGCCTCTTCTTCTACGCCCGAGTCCGCAGCAGAGGCTAGCGCCGGCGACACCTCGACCGCGCGTGTCGATGTCGCCGAATGGCTGGCGCAGGCCATCTTCGAGAATCGCTACCCGCCGGGCAGCCTGATTCCTCGTGAGCTGGACCTGTGTGATCAGCACGCCCAGAGCCGCGCCACCGTGCGCACTGCGATCCAGAGCCTGGTCAATGCCGGGATTCTCACCCGCACCACCGGCCAGGGCACCCGCGTCAATCCTCTCAGCGAGTGGCATCTGCTCGATCCGCGTGTCACCGGCTGGATGACGCGCTACGCGATGCCACATCCGCAGCTGGCGCGGGATATCTACGCCTTCCGCATCTCCATCGAACCCTTCGTCGCCGCCCTGGCGGCCACCGAGGCCACCGCCCAGGACCTGTCCGCCATCGAGCAGGCCTACGACGGCATGGCTGCAGCGGTGCATGGCGGCAGCGCCATGGAGGAGTTCGACCGTGCCGATATCGCCTTTCATGACGCCATCTTCGCCGCGACCCACAACGTCATCTGGGCGCAGCTTGGCCATGTGCTCAAGCCGTCGATCAGCCTGCTGGTGGCGACTTCCAATCACAATGCCTCGGAGCTGGGTGACAGCCTCGGCCGCCATCGCGCAGTGATGGAGGCGATCCGTCTACGCCAGCCCGATGCCGCCCACGCCGCGACCCTGCATGTGCTGGACCGCACCGGCCAGGACCTCGGGCTTGCCATGCCTGCGGTCTCTGAAGGCAGCCATCCCGCCGGGCGCGCCCAGGAACCGCTGGAGCTGCTGCGCCGCTTCGGCCAGTTGCCCAGTCTGTCTGCACCGCTATCAAGCGAGTGAACGGCACCTCGTGGCGTTCGCCACGCCGAGAAGTGCCTGCACGTCTTCCACTGTCCACAGAACGTCATAACACGTCATAACAACAAGTCAGGAGTTTCACCATGCCGCGTTCCACTACCTCGCCGCTCACCAATGCCGCACCCGCCCGTGTCACGCTCAAGGCGCTGGCCCTGTCCACCGCCGTGGCCGCCGCGCTGGTCGCCACACCGAGCTGGGCCGCCGAGTACGAATGGACCTTCCAGACCTCCGAGACGGCCGGTGAGCCGCAGTTCGAGGTCAAGAAGGCCTGGGCCGAGAACATCAAGACCATGTCGGATGGCCGCATCGCCATCGAGATCCTGCCGGTCAATGCCGTGGTGCAGGCCAACCAGACGCTGGACGCCGTCAGCGCCGGCATCCTGCAGGGCCACCTGACGGACCCATCCTACTTCTCGGGCCAGAATCCGGCCTTCGGCATGCTGGGCAACCTGGTAGGTGCCTGGGGTGACCCGCTGGAATATCTCGAATACATGCAGCACGGCGGCGGTGAAGCGCTCTACAACGAGCTGGTCGAGCCCTACGGCGTGCATCTGATCGGCGCGGGCGCCACCGGGCTTGAGTCCTTCGTCTCCAAGAAGCCGGTGCGTACCGTCGATGACCTCAAGGGCCTCAAGGTGCGTGCGCCGGAAGGCATGGTCTACAACATCTTCCAGAAGGCCGGCGCGGCGCCCGTCAACCTGCCGGGCTCCGAGGTCTACACCGGCCTGGAGAAGGGCGTGATCGACGCGGCGGATTACACCGTCTTCGCCACCAATGATGACCAGGGCCTGCACAGCTTCGCCAAGTACCCGTCCTACCCGGGCTTCCACTCCTTGCCGATGGTGGCGGTGTCGATGAACAAGGGCATCTGGGACGGCCTGCCGGCGGACCTGAAGGCGATCATGGAGACCGCCACCGACGCGATGGCCTACGACATGGTCTTCACCCTCAAGGCGCGTGACCTCAAGGCGGTGAGCGCGGCGCGCGCCAATCCTGATATCGAGGTGATCGACATGGCGCCGGAAGAGCGCGCCAAGTTCCGTCGCATCGCCCAGCAGGAATGGAAGGTATGGGCCGAGAAGAACGAGCTGACCGGCAAGGTCTACGAGTCCGTGGTCACCTTCCTGACCGACCGCAACCTGATGTGAGTCGGCTTGCGCGCGGGATGGGCGCCAGCTGCCGCGTAGCGCCAGTCAGCTAGCCACGCGGATAGCCGCTCTGTCAGTCATGGGGTGGCAGAACGATAAAGACGCGGGAGATCAAGGTCGGCGTGCTCACTGGGCGCGCCGATTCTCCTTGAGGAAGCGAGTCAGCAAGGAATTCGATATGGCAGAACATGATGTGGCGTCGCCCGGGCTTCCCGAGGCGTCGGATGACCACGACCCGAATCTGGGCACGCGCACGCCGCTGGACCGTCTGGTCGGCAAGGGCACGCGCGCCGCGGCGTGGCTGGTGTTGTTGGCGATGGCGATCAGCGTGTTCGAGGTAGTGATGCGCTATGGCCTCGATTCGCCGACCTCCTGGGTGCATGAGACGGTGATCTTCCTGGTCGCGACCAGCTTCGCGCTGGGTGGTCCGGCGGCACTGGCCAACAATCGCCACATTCGCGTGCGTGTGCTCTACGACCTGGTCGGCACGCGCTTTCGCTACGTGCTGGACTGCTTCAATGACGTGATGACGTTCGTCTTCTGTCTGGCGATGAGTTACGCAGGCTGGGTCATGTTCTGGCGTGCCTCGCACAGTCCGCTGGGCGAGTGGCAGCTGGAGCGCTCCGGCACCTCATGGAATCCGCCGTTTCCGGCGTTGACCAAGGGCGTGATCCTGTTCGCGCTGGCGGTGATGACCTTGCAGGCGCTGTGGCATCTCTACCAGACCTTCTTCTCGTCCCGCCCGCCTGAGGGCGGCACTGAGACGCGTGGCGCATCTGACGCCGCAGCTGACCACAAGGAGCCGCGCTGATGGATATCGCAACGGCTACGATGCTGCTGGTCGGCGGCATCTTCGCGCTGCTGGTCACGGGATTGCCGCTGGCCTTCGTCACCGGGCTGGTGGCATTGGCCTACACCTTCGGCTGGTTCGGCCCGATGGCGCTGCCGCTGGTCACCAGTCGTGTCTATGGCTTCGTCACCGAGTATTCGCTGGTGGCGGTGCCGATGTTCGTGTTGATGGCCTCGCTGCTGGATCGCTCGGGGATCGCCAAGGACCTGTTCAATGCCATGCGCGTGATGGCAGGTCGCCTGCCCGGCGGCGTGGCGATCCAGACCATCGTGGTGGCGTTCTTCCTCGCCGCGATGTCCGGCATCATCGGCGGCGAGATCGTGTTGCTGGGGATTCTGGCGCTGCCGCAGATGCTCAGACTCGGCTATGACAAGCACATCGCCATCGGCGTGGTGTGTGCCGGTGGCTCGCTGGGTACTATGATGCCGCCCTCCATCGTGCTGATCATCTATGGCCTGATCGCCAACCAGTCGATTGCCGATCTGTTCACGGCGGCGATCACCCCGGCTATCGTGCTGATGGCAAGCTACATCATCTACGTGCTGATCCGCTGTCTGCGCAACCCTTCGCTGGGGCCGGTGATGCCCGAGGAGGAGCGGCGTGCCAGCTTCCAGAGCAAGCGTGAGCTACTCAAGGCCATCGGCGTACCGGCGGTCATCGCGGGGCTGGTGCTGGGCTCCATCTACGGTGGCGTGGCCTCGGTGACCGAAGCCGCGGCGATGGGCAGCTTCGGCGTGCTGGTGGCGGTGATGCTGCGCGGCGAGTTCTCCATCACCCTGATGCAGCGTGCGCTGTCCCAGACCATGAACACCTGCGGCATGATCATCTGGATCGGTATCGGCGCGGCGGCACTGGTCGGGGTCTACAACCTGATGGGCGGCAACCGCTTCGTGTCGAGCATGATTCTCGGTCTGGATATCCCGCCGCTGGCGATCATCATGGTGATGATGGCGATCCTGCTGCTGCTGGGGCTGTTCCTTGACTGGATCGGCATCGCGATGCTGACTCTGCCGATCTTCGTGCCGATCATCGTCCAGCTCGGCTACGACCCGGTATGGTTCGGCGTGCTGTTCGCGGTCAACATGCAGGTGTCCTTCCTGTCGCCACCCTTCGGGCCTGCTGCCTTCTATCTGAAAGGTGTGGCACCGGAAGGCATCAGCCTCAAGGATATCTTCGTCTCGCTGCTGCCGTTCATCGCCATCCAGCTGTGTGTGCTGGCGATGTTGCTGCTGTGGCCGCAACTGTCACTGTGGTTGGTCTAGTCTCAACAGGCTTGGCTGATGGCCGCAGATTCGACGCCCTCGCAGATGCGAGGGCGTTGTCGTTGGTGGCGACAGATTTGCGCCGTCGTGTGGCGAGGCATCATGCCATGCAAGCTTTATGCACTCCCGTGGTGCAAATGATCGGACGCATGAACACAGTCATGGCGAGAAGGAGCAGGCTGTCATGGCTTCTGCACCATCTTGGCACATTCCCTGCAATGCTCTTGCAATGCCTGTCCGGTGCCACGAGATCCTGTCGAGGTGACCCCCGACACGCTGCAGCACTTCATGAGGAGAGTTCACATGTCAGAGACTCAAGCACCGCTGTTGTTGCTGACCGATCTGGATGGCTCGCTGCTGGATCACCATGATTACTCGCCGGACCCGGCGCGCAGCTGGCTGACCCGCCTGCGCGCGCGCGGTGCCTGGATCGTCCCCAACACTTCCAAGACCGCGGCCGAACTCACGCCACTGATGGACTCACTGGGGCTGGCGGGTCAGCCGTGGATCGCCGAGAACGGCGGCGTCGTGGCGCTGCCGGCCTCCTGGCTGAGTGCCTATCCACTGGAGGAGGCCAGCGCCCCGGATGCGCACGGTCTGTGTCGTATCGCGGTGGCCATGCCCCGCGACAGGATTCTCGCGGTACTTGAGAAGCTGAGCGGAGAATTTGCCTTCGAGGGCTTCGCCTCGATGTCGGTGGCAAGAATCAGCGAGCTGACGGGGTTGGGGGAGGCGGATGCGGCGCTGGCGGGTGAGCGTGATGCCAGTGAACCGCTGGTGTGGCACGACGCGCCGGAGCGCCTCGAGGAATTCCGCACGCGTCTGGCCAGCCATGGCCTCAAGCTGACACGTGGTGGGCGCTTTCATCATGTGACCGGGGACAGCGACAAGGGCGTGGCAGCGCGCTATCTGATCGCCCGCTACCGGCTCTGTGAGCGGGTGCGCCCCTGGACGCTGGGCTTCGGTGATGGCGCCAATGACCTGCCACTGCTGGCCGCCGTCGACAACGCTGTGCTGATTCCCGGCATCGGGGATACCTCGCAGCGTGATCGGGAGCTTGCCGATTATCCGATACTGGCGGATGAACGCCGCTGTTTTCGCGCCAATCTCCCCGGACCGCAGGGATGGGTCGAGGGATTGCGTCACTGGCTGGCCAATGGCCAGCCGGAAGAATGGACATCCAGAGGTCTGGGCGCCTGACGCCTGCCTGATGCGTGTCTTCGGCATGACAAGGAGCTGACATGAGCGATTTTTACCAGAATGGCATCATCACCAACTTCCATAACCTGACCGATCGTCCGGTGGAAGATCTCGAAGCGGACCTGATGCGCTTCTCCCGCAAGCGACCGATGAGCCTGATTCTGCCGTCGCTGTATTCCGAACTGGAAGGCCCCGCACTCAAGCATATCGTCGAGGAGCTGGCGCAGGTGCCGTATCTCAGCGAGATCGTGATCGGGCTGGACCGCGCCGACCGCGACCAGTTCGAGCATGCCAAGGAGTTCTTCTCACATCTGCCGCAGCATCACCGCATCCTGTGGAACGATGGGCCACGTCTGCGTGCACTGGATGAAGAGCTGACCGAGCATGGTCTGGCGCCGATGGAGGCCGGCAAGGGGCGCAACGTCTGGTACTGCTCCGGCTACGTGCAGTCATCAGGCATTGCCGAGGCAGTGGCACTGCATGACTGCGATATCGTCACCTATGATCGCGGCCTGCTGGCGCGTCTGATCTACCCGGTCGCCCATCCGCAGTTCAACTACGAATTCTGCAAGGGGTATTACTCGCGCATCGCCCAGGGCAAGCTCAATGGCCGCGTGGCACGCCTGATGGTCACGCCGTTGATCCGTGCGCTCAAGAAGGTCTATGGCCCGCTGCCGTATCTGGATTATCTCGACAGCTATCGTTATCCGCTGTCCGGCGAGTTCTCGATGCGCACCGACGTGCTGGCGGACATTCGCATCCCCAGCGACTGGGGGCTGGAGATCGGTGTGCTGTCCGAAGTGCATCGCAACTATTCCACCAAGCGCCTGTGTCAGGTGGACATCGCCGATGCCTATGATCACAAGCATCAGCCGCTGTCCGAGGAAGATGCGCTGGGCGGCTT
Organism: Cobetia sp. cqz5-12; assembly: GCF_016495405.1. NCBI lineage: Bacteria > Pseudomonadati > Pseudomonadota > Gammaproteobacteria > Oceanospirillales > Halomonadaceae > Cobetia > Cobetia sp. cqz5-12. The sequence continues at coordinate 3,125,469 of NZ_CP044522.1, read as the reverse complement.
GAATCGCATGAGTCTGGATATCGCCAAGGCCATGTATCGCAAGCTGGCCACGCTGGGTGTCGAGATGCACGGCGAGACCTTCCGCACCATCAAGGCCACTTACTATCGTATCGCGCTGGATCTGATCGAGACCTACTACAACGACGCCGTCATGAATGGCCTGACGGTGGACCGCCACAGCGAGGAAGCGGCGGTGGAGCTGTTCGCCTCCAACATCATGGATGCCGGCAGCGCCTTCCTCGACAATCCGCGCGACAAGCCCTTCATCCCCAGCTGGAACCGGGTGCAGTCAGCCGTGCCGGACCTGCTCGAGCGCATGCACGAAGCGGTGGAACTGGACAACCAGTAACGCTCGCGGCGGGGAACAGCAAGACCCACGACAACGGGGCTGCCACTGGCAGCCCCGTTGTCGTGGGTGGCAGGAGAAAGCGCGGGCGTCAGACGACCTCGATGGCCGGCGGGCGTACCGCTTGCTCCATCAGCCAGGCCGCCTGATAGGGGCGGCGTGCCATGGTGGGGTCATAGGCCTTGTCGTGGCACAGGTGGTCGGTCAGCGCGACGCCTTGCCAGCTTTCCGGCAGTGGCAGTACCCGCGGCTGATCGGTGACATTGAGGGCGAACAGCAGACGGCGCCCTTCATGGGTGACGCGCTCGAAGACGAAGAAGTCCGGGCCGACATCGAAGACATTCTGGTCGGCATCCGGGTGGAAGCAGGGTTCGTTGCGGCGCAGTGCCATGCGGCGTTTGAGGGCGTGGAAGACCTCATGGGTCGCGGTGTTGGGGCTGGCCAGCAGCGCTTCCAGTTCATCACGCTGCCACTTGCGGCGGTTGATGGCGCGCAGATGGCCATCGCGTTCGACGCCTTCCTGGTGATTGGGGGTCGCGGTCAGCGAATGGATATACAGCCCCGGGATGCCCTGCAGGCTCAGCATCAGGGTCTGACTGGCGATGAAACGCTCGATCTGCCACGGGTCCTGGCCGCGCCGCGTGCCCTTGAGCGCATCGAAGTAGCTGATGTTCAGCTCATAAGGAGTGTCGGCGCGGCCCGGGTTGGCACGCATGCTGACGTAGCCACCGAAGTCATGCACCAGCCGCACCAGGGTGTCGCGCTCGTGATCGGGCAGCAGGCCTTCCAGCGCACGCACGCCGATGCCATCGTGACTGGCGGTGAAGTTGAAGTAGCTGCAGCTGGACGGCAACGACGGCAGGCTGGTGGCCCACTCGGTCAGGGCGCTGGCATCGCCGGAGGTCAGGGTGTGCAGGGTCAGCGGCGGCAGCGTGAACTGATAGATCAGGTGAGCTTCATCGGCCTGGGCGCTGTCCTCGATGGCGGTGAGGTCGTGTCGTGACAGACGATCGAGCCCGAAGTAGGACATGTTTTCGGCGTGGGGCACGTTGGTCTCGGTGATCAACAGACTGCCCGGCGCCAGGTGGTCGACGATGGCGCGCAGCAGACGCACCACGGCATGTGTCTCCGGCAGGTGAATGCAGGAGGTGCCCTGGCGTTTCCACAGGAAGGCCACCGCATCGAGACGGATGATGCCCGCGCCCTGCTCGAGGTAGTAAAGCAGGATGCCGATGAATTCGAGCAGCACATCGGGATTGGCGAAGTTCAGGTCGATCTGGTCATCCGAGAAGGTTGCCCAAAGATGGCGCAGGCCGCGGCGGGTATGCACCGGCGTGAGCAGGGCGGACGGACGCGGGCGCACGACCTCGGAGACATCGGTGTCGGGGTCCATCTCGATGAAGTAGTCGCGGCCGGGCTGCACGCCGGCCAGATAATCGGCGAACCACAGTGACTCGCGCGAGCAGTGATTGATGACCAGGTCTGCCATCAGGTCGCGCTGCTCGCTCAGGCGCCGGATGTCCTGCCAGTCGCCGAGGACCGGATTGACCTCGCGATAGTGGATGACGCTGAAGCCGTCATCGCTGCTCCACGGAAAGAAGGGCAGCACGTGGACACCGGACAGGCTGTCGTCCAGTCGGCTGGCGAGGAAGTCGTGCAGGGTCGCCAGTGGCGCCTCGCCTTCCTGCTGCAGGCTGTCGCCGTAGGTGATCAGCCACTGGTCGCGCTCGCTCCAGAGCGGCTCGCCTTCCGGCACGCGAGGGTTGAGGCGCGTGCGATGGAAATCCAGCACCGTCTCAAGGCGTCTGAGAACTTCCTCATGACGCTGTGGATAGATCTCGGCGAGCAGACGTGTGGCGTGCGCCTGGAAATCAGTCTGCGAGAGGCGTCTGGAGAGAGAAACTCTGGTGCGTGGCCTGGCGTTGCCCTCGCTCGGCGCAGGGCCGGAGGCAGTGGATGTCGAGTGATCGGGAGATGACGTATCGGACATGGGCAATCCTCATGGCAGCAAAAGCGTTCAGGCTCTGCCTCGTGAGACGCAATGGGCAGAGCGTGTCGCGGGTGATCTTCGTGAAGCCCGCCGGTGCAATCCTGCGGGGCCGATGGCAAGGCAGGAGGGCGCGCATCAGATGAAGTCGACTGACGGCAGCCGAGTGACATTCCTGAATCGTGCATCGCTCAGCGACGCTCGTGGGTGACGGTCTGGCGCCTTTGACCCTGAGTCATGCACGCCTCGGGCCAGATTCGACAAGCCTGCAAGGCAGGACGGCCAGCCCGCATGTGCCGGCTGGCCGTCCTGTCTGGCGTCATGTGGCCCGAAGCCAGCTGACGCCACTGCGCTTCATGACATGCTTTACTTGCGTAGCACGCGATACAGAATCAGCAGAATGACGGCGCCGAGCACGGCGATGACAAAGCTGGCCAGATTGAATCCCGTCACTTCACCGAAGCCCATCAGGGTGCCGACCCAGCCACCGACCACGGCACCCAGGATGCCGATGATGCTGGTGACGATGATGCCGCCCGGGTCCTTGCCGGGCACGATCACCTTGGCGATGATGCCGGCAACAAGACCGAATATGATCCATGCAATGATTCCCATGTCGCAGCTCCTTGCGTCATCGTGATCAATCTCGCGGCAGAGATCATCCGCCGCCAGTCGTGAAAGGGTTTCACGGCTCGGGCAAGCGCCCTTGTGAGGCGCTGCACCCTGATATCATCTTTCGGTTATCGCGCGGGGATTTCAAGCCTGCCGGGCAGGTTGATTGATGCTTTCGCCGCGCGCTGGCCACCTCGGGCGACGATGCAGGAAACTCCTGTCGCCCCTTTGGTCGCTCCCCAAGGCTAGTTCAGATAGGTCGAGGCTGACATAGGCTCCCGTGGCGGGGCCTTAACGGTTACAATACCCGCCATTCGCTGTCATTCGGCTGCGCTGCGCCACTTCCTCGCTGTGCTTCGCGCGGGGTCGCAGCCACCTCGCACCCAAGCAGGCTCTCCAACATGCACTGTCCCTTCTGTGGAACTCATGAAACCAAGGTCACGGATTCCCGACTGGTGGTCGAGGGTGACCAGGTGCGGCGTCGGCGCCAGTGCGCGGCCTGCGGTGAGCGTTTCACGACCTACGAAACGGCGGAGCTGGTCATGCCGCGCGTGGTCAAGGGTGACGGTTCCCGTGAGAGCTTCGATGAACACAAGCTGCGGGCCGGCATGCTGCGCGCGCTGGAAAAGCGCCCGGTATCCTCCGAACTGATCGAGGCCGCAGTGGAGCGCATTCGTCAGCGTCTGCGCGCCACGGGCGAGCGTGAGATCGAGGCGCGGCGCATCGGGGATGAGGTCATGCAGCAGCTCAAGCGGCTGGATCAGGTCGCCTATATCCGCTTCGCTTCGGTCTATCGTCGCTTCCAGGATCTTGATGAGTTCCGCGCCGAGATCGACCGTCTCGCCCAAGAGCCCAGTTTCCTGCCGGGCGAGGAAGACGCGCGGCCCTGATGTCTCGACACGGTCATCCTTGCAGATGACCTCGAGGCCTGCGCCTGCTGGTCCTGTCGCGTCACGCTGCGTGGCTCAGGCCTCGGGGTATTGGCCGCCGCCTGGGCTACGCCTGACCTTCTCTCGTTTCACGCCAAGGTATCGCATGTCTCTTTCTCCCCGTGCTTCTCGTGCTCACCGTGACAGCCATTCTCGCGATAGCCACTCTTGCGACCGCAGTGCCCCCTCGGCGCGTGATGCGCGCCACATGGCCCACGCCCTGCGCCTGGCGCGCCTGGGCAGCTACACGACGCAGCCCAATCCGCGTGTCGGCTGTGTCCTGGTAGAGGCCGAGACCGACGAGGTGATCGCGAGCGGCTTTCACGTGCGTGCCGGGGAAGGGCATGCCGAGGTCAATGCGCTGGCAGAGGCGGGCGAGCGCGCGCTGGGCTGCGTGGCTTATGTGACACTGGAGCCCTGCTCCCACACCGGGCGCACCGGCCCTTGCTCGCTGGCCTTGATCGCGGCGGGGGTGTCGCGGGTGGTGATCGCGATGCGTGATCCGAATCCGCAGGTTGCCGGGCGCGGCATCGCGCTGCTGCAGGGCGCGGGCATCGCGGTGACGGTCGGGGTGATGGAGCAGGAGGCGCGAGCGCTCAATCCCGGCTTTCTGTCACGCATGGAGCGCGGTCGGCCTTTCGTGCGCCTCAAGCAGGCCATGAGTCTGGACGGGCGCACGGCGATGGCTTCCGGCGAATCCCAGTGGATCACCGGCCCCGAAGCGCGCAGTGCCGTGCAGCGCCTGCGTGCGCGCTCCAGTGTGGTGATGAGCGGCATCGAGTCGGTCATCTTCGATGATTCGCGTCTCAACGTGCGCGCCGACCAGCTCGGGCTCGAAGACCATCCGCTGGGGCTCGAGGCGCTGGTGGCGCGTCAGCCGTTGCGCGTGGTGGTGGATAGCCATCTGCGTCTGCCGCTGGCGGCGCGCATTCTGGCGCAATCCGGTCGTACGCTTCTGGTGTGTGTCGCGGATGAGACAGCGGCTCAGGCAGAACGGCGCAGACTGTTGGAAGCGGCCGGCGCCGAGGTGCTGGCGCTGCCGGCGGGCCCGGAGGGACGCGTGGACCTCGAGGCCCTGCTGCGCCATCTGGCCGAGCACGAGCAGGCCAACGAGGTGCTGCTGGAGACCGGTGCGGTCCTGGCCGGCGCCATGATCCAGGCGGGGCTGGTCGATGAGATGCAGATCTTCATGGCACCGGCGCTGCTGGGTGGCGAGGCTCGCCCGCTGCTGGCGCTGCCGGGGCTGGATCGCATGGCACAGCAGCGCCGGGTCGAGATTCGAGACATCCGGGCGGTGGGGCGTGATTGGCGCATCACCGCAGTGCCATTGGCATCGCCAGACCCGCAGGAGAGCGGCGACTGATTTCTTCTTTTAACGCAAGCACTTGCCGCCGTCTGGCGACAGCTGCGTCGCTGGGTGCTGGCGCAAAACGGGGTGGCGGGGTACCCTGACGCCCGACTTTTTGATAATACGCGTGGGTCCGGCATGGGCCGGCGCAGCCCGTAAAGTGGAGCAAGCATGGCGCTATCAGGCATCGCAGCACTCGTCGAGGATATCCGGCAAGGCAAGATGGTCATCCTCATGGATGACGAGGATCGTGAGAATGAAGGCGACATCATCATCGCCGCGGAAGCCGTGACAGCCGAGCACATCAACTTCATGGCACGCCACGCGCGTGGCTTGATCTGCATGCCGATGTCGCGTGAGCATTGCGAACAGCTCCAGCTGCCACTGATGGTTCAGGCCAACGGCTCCGGCTTCGGCACCAAGTTCACGCTCTCCATCGAGGCCACCGAAGGTGTCACCACCGGCATCTCGGCGGCAGACCGCGCCCGCACCGTACAGGCTGCCGCCGCGCGCAATGCGCGCCCGCAGGACATCGTCCAGCCGGGGCACATCTTCCCGCTGATGGCGGAACCGGGTGGCGTGCTGCGTCGTGCCGGCCATACCGAGGCGGCCTGTGATCTGGCCTCCATGGCGGGCTTTGGCGCGACCGGCGTGATCTGCGAGATCATGAACGACGACGGCAGCATGGCGCGTCGTGAAGAGCTCGAGCGCTTCGCCGCCGAGCACGACCTCAAGGTCGGCACCATTGCGGATCTGATCGAGTATCGCATCCACAATGAGCAGACCGTGGAAGTGCTGGACAGCGAGCAGGTCGAGACCGCCTTCGGTGAGCTGACGTTGCACTGCTTCAGCGATCGCATCCAGGGCCGTCACCACCTGGCGCTGGTCAAGGGCACACCGAACGCCGAGTCTTTGACCACCGTGCGTGTGCACGTGCAGGACCCGATGCGCGACCTGTTGACCCTGCGTCAGCCGGGCAGCAGCAGCTGGGCGCTCAATGATGCGCTCGCCGAAGTCGCCGCCGCCGATGCCGGCGTGCTGGTACTGCTGGACACCGGCAGCGACGCGATGGATTACAAGGATCGTCTCGATGTCTTCCTCGGACGACGTCGTACGCCGCGCACCAACGAATCCGATGGTGCGGGCAACTATCTGACTACCGGTACCGGTGCCCAGATCCTTCGGGATCTCGGTGTTGGCCGGATGCGTCTGCTCAGCTCGCCGTGGAAATTCTCTGCTCTGTCCGGGTTTGGCCTCGAAGTGGTCGAACTGGTCGGCAGTGATGACACGGCTGGCGAGACAGGCGCAGACGCCGCAGGCGCGTAAGCGCTTCGGCACCCCAAATGGCGGGGGAGGTCGCGCAATCCTGGCGGCCTTCCCCGGTATGATTGATATCCCCGCCCCGGTTCTCCGGGGCGCTAGCATTGTGGACTGACCATGCAACCGATTGCTCAACTCGAAGGCACTTTCACCAATGTCGATGGCCGTTACGTCATCGTCGTCGGGCGTTTCAACCACCATGTCGTCGACAGCCTGGTGGAAGGCGCGGTCGATTCTCTCGTACGCCACGGCGTCGATGAGGAAAACATCGACCTGATCCACGTGCCGGGTGCCTGGGAAATTCCGCTGGCCGTCAAGGCCGTGCTGGCCAAGGTCAAGCCGCACGCCGTCATCACGTTGGGTGCGGTGATCCGCGGTGGTACACCGCACTTCGAATATGTCGCCGGTGAGTGCAACTCCGCGCTGTCCCGTCTGCAGCTCGAATTCGATACCCCGGTCGCCAATGGCGTGCTGACGGTGAATTCCATCGAGCAGGCCATCGAGCGTGCCGGCACCAAGGCTGGCAACAAGGGTACCGAAGCGGCCATGGCGGCGATGGAAATGGTCTCCCTGCTCAAGGCCATGGGAGGTGACGCGTGAGCGAACGCAAGGAACGTACCGAGCGCGAACCGTCCAAGCAGCAGCAGGCGCGCCGCGCCGCTCGCGAGCTGGCCGTGCAGGGCATCTACCAGTGGCAGATGACCGGCAAGAACATGACCACCATCGAAGCCGAGTTCCGTGGACAGCAGGTCGATGATGACGTCGAGCTCCACGAGAACTGGGTCGAGGTGATGCGCATCGCCGACCAGGCCCTGTTCCACGAGCTGCTGCACAATGTGCCGCGCTTCCAGAAAGAACTGGATGCCAGCATCAGCCCGCTGCTCGACCGTCGCCTGCAGGATCTTGACGAGATCGAGCTGGCCATCCTGCGTCTGGGCGCCTACGAGCTGTCCAAGCGTATGGAAGTGCCGTATCGCGTGGCGATCAACGAAGGGGTCGAGCTGGCCAAGACCTTCGGTGCCACCGACGGGCACAAGTACGTCAACGGGATCCTCGACAAGCTGGCAGTCAAGCTGCGCAGTGCCGAGGTGACCCAGGCTCGCCTGCGCTGACATGCCAGGTGAATTCGAGCTGATTGCCCGCTACTTCCAGCGCGATCTGTCCGGGGCACCGGGCGTGTTGCTGGGGCCGGGTGACGACTGTGCACTTCTTGCCGCCAGTGATGGCATGCAGATGGCGGTCAGTGTCGATACCTCGGTGGCGGGGGTGCACTTCCCGCCGGATGCGCCTGCGGCGTCCATCGGCCATCGCGCCCTGGCCGTCAATCTGTCTGATCTGGCGGCGATGGGGGCGAGTCCGCGCTGGGCGTTGCTGGCTCTGACATTGCCGGACGTGGATGAAGACTGGCTGCATGGTTTTGCGGCCGGTTTCCACGCGCTGGCAGAGCGCTACGGCATCGCGCTGGTGGGCGGCGACGTCACGCGCGGCCCGCTCTCCATCACGATCACCGTGCATGGCGAGCTGCCGTGCGTGCTCGAGCCTGCCCAGCAGGTCGACAGTGTGACCCGCCCGATCCTGCGGCGTGACGGCGCTCGCGAGGGGGACCTCATCGCGGTCACCGGCCTGCCGGGGCTGGCGCATGCCGGCCTCAAGGCCTGGCAGGATGGGGTCCGCGATGTGCTGAACCCCTGCCTGGCGGCCTACCTGCGACCTGAACCGCGCGTCGATGCGGGACTGGCGCTGCGTGAGCTGGCCAGTGCGGGCCTGGATGTCTCCGATGGCGTGATGGGTGATCTGGCACATATCTGTCGTGCCAGCCAGCTGTCAGCGGCGCTGGAGCTCGGCGAACTGCCGTTGGCGCCGGAGCTGATCACGGCGCTGGGCGAGCAGGGCGCCCGCGAGGCGGTCCTCAATGGTGGCGACGATTACGAGCTGTTGCTGACGCTGCCCGCAGAGAACCTCGAGGCGGCCAGGCTCGCCCTGCGCTCGCTCAACCTGTCCTTGAATGTCATCGGTCGCATGCAGGCGGCGGGCAGTGATGCGCCGCGCGTGATGCTGATGGACAAGGGCATTGAGCAGGCCGCGACGGGCCAGAGCTGGCAGCATTTCTCTGCCTCGCAGGCCTCTGAGCCAGACGGCTCCTGCGACGATGCATCGCCACGCAACGTAAACGGGGTGGCACCATGAATCGCGCTCCCGCCAGTGTCTGGCGGCGCCCCGTCCACTTCCTGGCCTTCGGGCTGGGCAGTGGTACCGCGCCCTTTGCACCGGGCACCTTCGGTACTCTCGCGGCAATCCCGTTCTACTGGCTGATGACCAACCTCACGCTGTGGCCGTATCTGGCCATCGTGCTGGTCGCGTCGCTGGTCGGGATCTGGATCTGTGATCGCACCTCGCGCGATCTCGGCGTGCATGATCACTCCGGGATCGTCTGGGACGAATTCGTCGGCTATTGGATCACGATGGCTGCCGTGCCATTCTCTTGGCAGGCAGCGCTATGGGGCTTCGTGGTCTTTCGGGTCTTCGATATTCTCAAACCATGGCCGATTCGCTGGGCCGACCGCCGGGTCGCCGGTGGCTTCGGCATCATGCTGGATGATGTCTTCGCCGGTATCTACGCCTGGTCGACGATGCATCTGTGGCTGTGGTTGCACTGACGTCTCGCTGCCTTGGTGGCGAGGCTCACGCACGTGTTTCACTGATGGAAGCAGATGCGACAAGAGGCACCGCGCAGACGGTGTGATGCTCCAATAACGGACAAGGGTTAATGCGATGGGCAAGGGACTGGTAACCGTGACGGCAGTGGTCGTCATCGGGGCAGCCGGCTATGTCGGCGGCGTGGCTTACTCGAGCCAGCGTTTTGAAGATGAGATGGCCCGCATGGTGGCAGAGCTCGACAGGAGCTCTGACATCAAGGCGACCCGTGAAGAGGTCGACAGCGGCTGGTTCGGCTCCACGGGCCGGGTAGAGATGGAGCTCGCCACCGGGGACGGTGAAGGTCCCATGCGCATCGTATTGCCTTATGAGGCCGGCCACGGCCTGCTGTCGACCAGCATGAAGGGCAACGTCAAGGTGTTGTACGGTACGCCGTCACGCGACGTCTTCGCCGAAGTGCTCGGCGATGGCAAGGCGATCGCCTTCGATGGCAGCGTCGACAACTTCAGCGGCGCCAGCGACACCACCCTGACCTTGCCGGCCTTCGACTGGCAGGACCCGGAGAGCGGCACGCGCATCGACTTCCAGGGCGGCGAACTGCTGGCTTCCCACGATGGCGGTGATACCCCGGAAATCACCGTGGATGGCGAGATCACGCCGTTCGATATCACCAATGGCGCCGAGAAGGTCAGCGTCGGTACCCTGAGCCTCAACGGCATCTATCGCGGGGCGGACAATGACTTCCGCCAGGACGACAAGATCGTGCTGGACACCTTGACCATCGACAACGGCACCGGTCAGCCGCCAGTGGTCGCCAGCGATATCCGTTACAGCGGCGAAACGCGCCTGGACCCGACCGAGCTGCGCTATCTGATGAAGCTGTCGGTGCAGGATGTCAGCGCGGGTGATCAGCAGATGGCCAGCGGTGATGTGTCCATCTCGATCGATCGTCTGCAGGGCGCAGCCGTCTATGACTTCATCACCCAGCTGCAGGGCTTGCTGGAAGAAGCGGGCAAGCCGTTCGAGGAGCTGAGCGAAGCGCAGCAGGTCGCCATGCTCGAGAAGGTCGAAGCGCCGCTGTTCACCATGCTGAGCACCTCTCCGCGCATTACGCTGGAATCGCTGAATGCCAAGAGCGATGCCTTCGGTGTCGACATGCAGGGGGATGGCCAGATGATTCTCGATGGTGCCGATATCACTGACCTGACCATCCAGGAGCTGCAGACCGTACCGGGTCAGCAGGCCTTCCTAAACCGTCTGAGCGGGCGTTTCGAATTCCGCAATGTACCGCCGATGATGGCCATGATGGCGGGTGTCTCTCCGCAGGCAGCCGACCGCAACCTCGTGGTCGAGATCGATGGTGACAGCGTGAGGATCAACGGCACCCCGATCTACTGAGGGAGATGCGAGGCGCCGGTGTCACGAAAGCTCAGAGATACCGCGCCGCGCAGTATGCCGGAAACGACAATGCCCGCCTCATGGCGGGCATTGTCGTTTCCGGGGGCGCATCTCGTGCCACCCTGAACACGCAGCGTTGCGCCTCCGGCGCGGCAAGCGTGCCTTGATAAAGTGGCTCACTGGCCGCATTGGGGGAGATGATCGCCTCAACCGAGGCCTGGTTTCATGAGGGTTGCATGCCACGTCACGAAGAGATTTCCGATAACGACGACATTCTTGCCGGCTTCGAGGATGACAGCCAGTCACAAGAGCCTTCTTCTTCCGCCTCGGGTGGGCTGGTGCCGAGTGGTGACCAGCTGCCGGAGCGCATCTACCTGCTGCCGATTCACAATCGCCCGTTCTTCCCGGCCCAGGTTCAGCCGCTGGTGATCAACAAGCAGCGTTGGGCCGAGACCATGCAGCTGGTCGGCAATACGCCGCATCATGCTGTCGGCCTGGCCTTCGTCGGCGATGTCGAAGTGGATGAGCTGGGGGTCGAGCACTTCCCTGAGATCGGCTCTGCCGTGCGCGTCCACAAGCCCGAAGACGGCGATGACCAGGTACAGTTCATCGCCCAGGGGCTGCGTCGCTTCCGCATCACGCGATGGCTGTCGCGCAAGCCTCCCTATCTGGTCGAGGTCACCTATCCGCGCGAGCCGGTCGATGCCGAGAGCGATGAGGCGCGCGCCTACGCGATGGCGATGATCAACGGCATCAAGGAGCTGTTGCCGATCAACCCGCTGTACGGTGAGGAGCTCAAGCAGTACCTCAATCGCTTCAGCCCCCATGAGCCAGGCCCGCTGACCGACTTCGCCGCTGCCATCACCTCGGCCAAGGGCGCTGAGCTGCAGGAGGTGCTGGAGTCGCTGCCGGTGATGGAGCGCATGCAGAAGGTGCTGCCCCTGTTGCGCAAGGAAATCGAGGTTGCACAGCTGCAGACCGAGATCTCCCAGCAGGTCAATGCGCAAATGGAGAAGCATCAGCGCGAATTCTTCCTGCGCGAACAGCTCAAGGTCATCCAGCGTGAACTGGGCATCTCCAAGGATGACCGCGAGAACGATGTCGATACCTTCCGTGGCCGTCTCGATGAGCTCAAGGTGCCGGAGCGCGTCCAGTCACGCATCGATGATGAGCTCGACAAGCTGTCGGTGCTGGAGACCGGCTCGCCGGAATACGGCACTACGCGCAACTATCTCGATTGGCTGACCTCGCTGCCGTGGGGCATCACCTCCACCGACCAGCTGGATCTCGCCCATGCGCGCAAGGTGCTCAATCGCGATCATGACGGGCTGGATGATGTGAAGTCACGCATTGTCGAGTTTCTGGCCGAGGGTACCTTCAAGGGCGATGTCGGCGGCTCTATCCTGTTGCTGGTCGGTCCGCCCGGCGTGGGCAAGACTTCCATAGGTCGCTCCATCGCCCAGGCGCTGGGACGTGAGTTCTATCGCTTCTCGATCGGTGGCATGCGCGATGAGTCCGAGATCAAGGGTCATCGCCGCACCTACGTGGGCGCCATGCCCGGCAAGCTGGTGCAGGCGCTCAAGGAGGTCAAGGTCGAGAATCCGGTGATCATGCTCGATGAGATCGACAAGCTGGGGCAGTCCTTCCAGGGCGACCCGGCCTCGGCGCTGCTCGAGGTGCTGGACCCGGAGCAGAACGTCGACTTCCTCGATCACTACCTCGATGTGCGCCTCGATCTCTCCAAGGTGCTGTTCGTGTGTACCGCCAACACGCTGGACAGCATTCCCGGCCCGCTGCTGGACCGCATGGAGCAGATCCGCCTCTCCGGTTACATCGCCGAGGAGAAGATGGCGATCGCCAAGCATCACCTGTGGCCGAAGCTGCTGACCCGCGACAACATTCCCAAGAAGCGCATCAATCTGAGTGATGCTGCGCTGCGTCAGGTGATCGAGGGCTATGCCCGTGAGGCCGGCGTGCGCCAGCTGGAGAAACAGCTGCACCGTATCGTGCGCAAGGCGGCGGTGAAGTTGCTGGAAGAAGAGCTTGCGACCGTGAAGGTCTCGGTCAAGAACCTCGAGGAATTCCTCGGCGCGCCGATCTTCCGTCGCGAGAAGGTCCTGGCCGGCGAAGGCGTGGTGACCGGGCTTGCCTGGACCAGCATGGGCGGTGCGACCCTGCCCATCGAAGCCACTCGGGTGCATGGCCTGACACGTGGCTTGAAGCTGACCGGCAAGCTGGGCGACGTGATGCAGGAATCGGCCAACATCGCCTACTCCTACACCCTGGCCAATCTCGAGGCCTATGATGCCGAGGCGGACTTCTTCAACGAGTCCTTCATTCACCTGCACGTCCCTGAGGGCGCGACGCCCAAGGACGGCCCCAGTGCCGGCGTGACCATGACCACGGCGTTGATGTCGTTGGCCAAGCATCAGGCGCCGCGCAAGGGGCTGGCGATGACCGGTGAGCTGACCTTGACCGGCCAGGTGCTGCCGGTAGGCGGTATCCGCGAGAAGGTGATCGCCGCTCGGCGCAGTGATATCTATGAGCTGATTCTGCCGCAGGCCAACCAGCGCGATTACGATGAGCTGCCGGAATATCTGAAGGAGGGCATGATCGTGCACTTCGCGGCGCGCTACGCGGATGTCTCGCGTGTGGTCTTCGACAATGACAGCGCACAGCGCCACTGACAGCGCACGGCGCAGAATGGATGGCGACATCCGACGAAAAGCAGAAGCCCCGCCAATCGGCGGGGCTTCTGCTTTTCAGTGGGGCGTCGTGTGTAGGCAGGCGCATGCTCGCGGGCATTCAGGCGGTATCGAGCTGTTCCAGCACGGCCGCCTCAGCGGCATTGCGCCCGACGCTGGCGATGCCGTTGTCGCGGCCGGATTCCGACTTGTACATCTGACTGCGACCGATCTGCTGGCTGTTGGCGGCCAGCAAGGTGAAATAGAAACGTCCGTCCTTGGCGACTTCCCGGGTGAAGCGTTTTTCTTCGACGGCATTCTTGCGCACGGACTCCACGCCGTTCAGGCAGCCGCGCTTGTCGGCATAGCCCTGACTCTGCAGGATCTTCTCGCCGTTGCCTGCCTTCAGTGCAAAGTAGAACTTGCTGTCCTTGCCCCGAGTGATGACGAATTTTCCGGCCATGGGTGACTCCTGTTCCTTGTGGGGTGTCTGGCATTGCCTGATGTGTCGTCCTTCAGTGTAATCAGCGCCTCCCGCCACAGGCCCACGCTAGAGGCCGCTTCATTCAACGCTGTCGGCGCCTGTCGGCATCTTTCGGGGCTGCTGATGGCGTGGGCGGTGCTATCTGGTAGGCAAGCGGGGGCGGTACATGACAGAATTGTCCCCAGGCTGACAGCGTAGACCCATGAGGTACGCGTCTCCTCTGGACACCAGGTGTGCGTACCCCGTGCGGGGCGCCGCCTGACCAAAACAGAAGCCGCTCCCGTTCGGAGTGATTCTGCAGCGGATTGCGCAGAAGCGCGGCGTCAGTTTGACCCTGCCAGGCGCGATTCCATGAATCAGTCCCTCTTCGCACAGGAGAGCGGCCAAGCACTATTGACGAGGACACCATGCCAGAGTATCGCTCCCGTACGACCACCGCAGGTCGTAACATGGCCGGCGCTCGCGCCCTGTGGCGCGCCACCGGCATGAAAGATGGCGACTTCCAGAAGCCGATCATCGCCGTTGCCAACTCCTTCACCCAGTTCGTGCCGGGCCACGTCCACCTCAAGGACATGGGTCAGCTGGTCGCGCGCGAGATCGAGAAGGCCGGCGGCGTCGCCAAGGAATTCAACACCATCGCGGTCGATGATGGCATCGCCATGGGCCACGACGGCATGCTGTATTCGCTGCCGTCGCGTGACCTGATTGCCGATAGCGTCGAATACATGGTGAATGCCCACTGTGCGGATGCGCTGGTGTGCATCTCCAACTGTGACAAGATCACCCCGGGGATGCTGATGGCCGCCATGCGCCTCAATATCCCGGTCATCTTCGTCTCCGGCGGCCCGATGGAAGCCGGCAAGACCAAGCTGCTGGATCACGGCCTCGATCTGGTCGATGCCATGGTCATCGCCGCCGATGACAGCGTCGACGACGAGACGGTTGCCGAGATCGAGCGCAGCGCCTGCCCGACCTGTGGCAGCTGCTCGGGCATGTTCACGGCCAACTCCATGAACTGCCTGATGGAAGCGCTGGGTCTGGCATTGCCGGGCAACGGCACCGTACTGGCCACTCACTCCGATCGTCGTCGTCTGTTCGAGAACGCCGGGCATCGCATCGTCGAGCTGGCGCGCCGTTACTACGAAGGCAACGAAGAGCACCTGTTGCCGCGTGCCATCGGCTCCCGCGCCGCCTTCGCCAACGCGATGACGCTGGATATCGCCATGGGTGGCTCGACCAACACCATCCTGCACCTGCTGGCCGCCGCTCAGGAAGCCGGTGTCGACTTCACCATGTCCGACATCGACAAGCTGTCCCACAGCGTGCCGCAGATGTGCAAGGTGGCGCCGAACACCCAGAAATATCACATCGAGGATGTCCATCGTGCCGGCGGCATCATGGGGATTCTGGGCGAGCTGGATCGTGCCGGTGTGCTGGATACCTCAGTGCCGACCGTCTATGGCGACTCGCTGTCTGCGGCGCTGGAAGAGTGGGACATCATGCGTTCGCCCACTGATGAAGTCGTCGAGTTCTATCGCGCCGGGCCGGGCGGTATTCCGACCCAGACCGCCTTCTCGCAGAGCGCGCGCTGGCCGAGCCTGGATGGTGATCGCGCCCAGGGCTGTATCCGCGATTACGACCATTGCTTCTCCACTCAGGGCGGCCTGGCCGTGCTGTACGGCAACATCGCCCTGGATGGTTGCGTGGTGAAGACCGCTGGCGTCGATGACTCCATCCTGGTCTTCGAAGGCCGTGCCTACGTCTGCGAGTCCCAGGATCAGGCGGTGGAAGACATCCTGGCCGACAAGGTCAAGGAAGGCGACGTCGTGATCATCCGCTACGAAGGGCCGAAGGGCGGACCGGGCATGCAGGAAATGCTCTACCCGACGTCCTATCTCAAGTCCAAGGGGCTGGGCAAGGCGTGTGCGCTGCTCACCGACGGCCGTTTTTCCGGCGGTACCTCGGGCCTGTCCATCGGCCACGCGTCTCCGGAAGCGGCGGCGGGCGGTGCCATCGGTCTGGTCGAGCATGGCGACACCATTCTGATCGACATCCCGAACCGCACCATCAACGTCAAGCTGAGCGACAGCGAGCTGCATGAGCGCCGTGAAGCGATGGATGCCCGTGGCAAGGATGCCTGGAAGCCAAGCATCCAGCGCAACCGTCGTGTCTCCGCCGCGCTCAAGGCCTATGCCTTGCTGGCGACCTCTGCTGACAAGGGTGCCGTGCGCGACCTGAGCAAGCTGGACTGAGAATCGGCTTCAGATATCTGACCCGGTCTCTGAGCAGGCCTCTGCGCTGAGACACCGCGCAAGCCTGTGTGAGTCAAACGACAACGGCCACCCTTCGGGGTGGCCGTTGTCGTTGATGGGGATGTGCCTGAAGGGCATCCGCGGCAGGCCGCATCCACGAAAGGCGCCACTCAGGGCAGGTCGGGCGAGGGGAAGCCGCTCGGGGCCTGGGGGCTTGCGAAGGTGTCCGTCGGAATGACCGGCTCAAGCTCCAGGAAGCGCACGCGATTGCGTCCCTGGCGTTTGGCCTTCTTGAGTGCGTGCTGGGCGCGCTCGCAGAGCTCGAGCCGGTTGGCCAGCGTGAGCGTATCGGGCGCCGGGTGATAGCAGGTCAGCCCGATGCTGCAGGTGACCGGCCCGTCGAGACCATGCAGTTCTGCCGTGGCATGGCGGACGCGCTCGGCGAGGATGATGGCGCCGCTGGAATCTGTCTGGCCCAGCACCGCAATCAGCGAGCCATCATCACGCTGGCTGAGCAGGTCGCTCTTGCGTGTCGCGTTGCGCAGGATGGTGGAGACCTGCTGCAGTGCGCGGTCTCCTGCGGCGCGGCCGTACTGGCGATTGAAGTCGGTAAAGGCATCCACGTTGAGCAGCAGGATCGACAGTGGCTGCCCGTGGCGTGCACTGCGTGCTATCTCGCCATCCAGCTGTTGCTCGAAGATCTCGGCGGGCAACAGCTTGTCCAGCACCGACGGCACGGCCGGACCCGGGGGCGCCATGCTGGCCAGCTTGTGCCGCATGCGGGCCAGGCTCTCCTCGTGGGAGCGCTGCTCGCTGAGGTCCTGGTGCTGGCTGAGAATGACGCCGGAGTGGCTGTCGATCACATCCAGATGCAGCATGACTTCGATGATCTGCCCCTGTCTGCCCAGATAGCGATGCGGCTGCTCGAAGTGGGTGATCTCGCCGGCCTGCATGGCCAGAAGCGCCTCCTGACAGGCCTGCATGTCAGCAGGGTGGGAGACATCCTCCAGCGCGCCGCGCTGCAGTTCACTCCTCTCCGTCCCCAGCAGTTGGGCCAGCGCCGGATTGAGACGTGTCCAATGGCCATGGAAGTCCATGATCGCCATCGGGAGCTGGCAGCGCGAGAACAGCAGCTCCATCTCCTGGTAGGCGAGGCGCAGGTTGCTCAGTTCACTAGTCAGCCGCTTGCGCGCATTCTCACGATCGATCAAGCCTCCCAGCAGGCTGGCCAGTGTCTCGACCAGTGCACGATCGCTGACGCTGAAATCTGCCGCGCGCGGTGAGTTGTCGCCGAAGCAGACGGTGCCGGTCAGACGGCCTTCGGTCCATACCGGGGCGGCGATGTAGCTCTGGAAGGGCATCGACTTGAGGGCCGGATGAGCCTCGAGTGCTGGCGTGGTCGCGATATTGGCGTAGGCGATGCAGCCTGCCTGCTCAACGACTTCATTGCAGAAGGTCTCGTTCAGCGGTGCGATCGCGCCCTCGACCTTGCCGGGCGGCGGGTTGACCGCCGCCATGATTTCATAGCGATTGGCCTCAGCGTGGCCGAGGATGCCGGTGGTCATCCCCAGCAGGCGGCAAGCGGTCACCAGGTACTCTCTGAGCTGTTCGCTGAAGGTACCCGCAGGCGCGAGTGTCAGGGTAAACAACGCTTGCAGCTGGGCAGGCCCGAGATTCTCATTGAGGAAGACAGTCGCGGCGGCGGCTTGTGGTGAGAGCTCTGGGGTATCAACTGGACTCGAGTACCCCGAGGAGGGTGGCCGTGCGGGCGGGGTGGGCAGCATGTGACATCCTTATCTTGCATGTTGCGGGGAGAGGAAATGACCAAACAGTGAGTATGGCGGTTGAGAGCGATGAACGGGTGCTTTGCCGGGCCAGGAAATCAACTGTTCATACACGTAAGACTGGTGGGGCTTTTCGAGGTGCGGCTGGATTAGAGACATGTCAGGTCGTGAATCTGGTAGAGCCACAAAAGAAACGGGGAGGCCGGTCGATGGCTGATCGACGGCCTCCCCGACAAGTTCTTTCTCTGCCCACCATGATGCGTCGTCATGCGTGGCAGAGTCTGTGTGCCGCTTGTCCTGTCATCCGTGTCCTGTGCCGTTTCACACCTGATGTCACCGGTGGGGCAGGCAGGATCCCGCTGTTGTCATGCGTATCGTTGTTGGCTCAGGCGGCTTCTGCCAGCTGAGGTTCCGCTGTCGCATCCATATCGATGGCTTCCAACGCCAGTTCGATCGAGAACCAGTTGTCGTTCAGCCACAATTCCAATGCTTCATTGCTCATGCACATCGTCAAGTCTCCCCGAGAGTAGTGGCAAGCGCGTGTGTGTCATGGTGTGCTGCCGGTAAGCAGCAATCATCAGTATGGCGTCTCCTTGCCGAGAGCGAATGAAGTTTGCGCGACGATATGATGTCAGCAGCCTTGGATAGCGAAAGCAGGACATCACCCATGGTCAAATGACCATGGGTGATGTCCTGCTTTTCGTGAAGGATGAGTCTCTCAGTCTCGAGAGCTTGCTTGCCGGGGGAAGCTTCTATTTGCCAAGGAGCGCTTCAGGCTGTTGGCGAGTCGGCAGGCTGTTGGCGTGGTATCAGACTGAAAGGAGCGAGCCTCAGCGGCGAGTGAAGGAGCGCAGCAGGCTGCGAATCAGGGTCCGTCCCAGCTGTGACCCCAAGGCGCGCATCACGGACTTGAGCAGGGTCTCCATGACGCCCTGACGCTGCCTGCCACCGGAGCGTGGGGCGCTTTCGGCCACCGGACTTGTTTGCTCGGAGTCGCGGCTGGCAGCGGCTTGAGCGCTTCCATCATGTTCTGCAGTAGACGGCGTGGTGTCAGGCGTTGCCGCTGGTGTCTCCTGTGGCCGAACCTGGGCCGTCGCCGAGCTCGTCAGTTGCGCCTCGAGACGCTCGTGAGCCGATTCACGATCTATCACCTCATCATAGCGACCGGCCAGTGATGAGCTTGCCAGCAACGCTGTGCGCTCGCTGTCACTCAACGGGCCTATCCGCCCACGCGGCGGCGCGATCAAGGTGCGCTCCACCTGGGTGGGCGTGCCCTTGCTGTCGAGCACCGAGACCAGTGCCTCGCCCACGCCCAGCTCCGTGATTACCTGAGCCGTATCGAGGGCCGGGTTGGGGCGGAAGGTCTCGGCAGCGGTCTTGACGGCTTTCTGGTCGCGTGGAGTGAAGGCGCGCAGGGCATGCTGGATCCTGTTACCCAGCTGGCCGAGCACGTCATCGGGGATGTCGGCGGGGGATTGGGTCACGAAGTAGACGCCGACCCCCTTGGAGCGAATCAGGCGCACCGTCTGCTCAAGACGCTCAAGCAATGCCTTGGGTGCGGCGTCGAACAGCAGGTGAGCCTCATCGAAGAAGAACACCAGCACCGGGCGATCGGCATCGCCGCGTTCGGGGAGGGTGCGAAAGAGCGTCGACAGGAACCACAGCAGAAAGGTGGTATAGAGGCGGGGACTCTGCATCAACTCACGCCCATCGAGCAGATTGATGAAGCCGCGTGTCTGGTCTCCCTCGCCCGTGGTCGCCAGCATGTCATTGATGTCGAGCGCCGGTTCGGCGAAGAAGCGCTCGCCGCCCTGGGTGGCCAGTACATGCACCCGGCGCAGCATGGCACCGAGGCTCTGGGGGCTGACACTGCCATAGCGCTCCTCGAAGCATTCGCGTTCACGCTCGATATGCTTGAGCAGGCTGATCAGGTCCTTGAGGTCGATCAGCTCCAGTCCTTCACGCTCGGCATGATCGAAGGCCAGGTACATCAGGCCACTCTGGGTGTCGTTCAATTCCAGCAGGGTCGACATCAGCTCAGGCCCCATGGAAGCCACGCTGGCGCGCACCGCATGCCCGCTCTTGCCGAACAGATCCCACAGCCTGACGGGCGCGGCCTGAGGCTGCCAGTCATTGATGCCGAGGCTGGCGAGGCGTTCATCGACGCGTGGATGCGGGGCACCCGCCGCGGCAATGCCCGAGAGGTCGCCCTTGACGTCGGCGGTGAACACCGGCACTCCCATGCGCGAAAACTCTTCTGCCAGCACCTGCAACGTGACGGTCTTGCCGGTACCTGTCGCGCCGGCGACCAGACCGTGACGATTGGCCAGTGCCCCGGCTAGCGTGATGTGGCCCTTGGGTCCCTGTCCTGCGAGTCCCCCGATCAGCACGTCTGGCATGTGAGTCTCCTGTCATTCAGGTGGTGGCGGTGCCTGCAGAGGGAGGTGTGGCGACCACTGCCGATGACCGCAGAAATGGGCGATGTCATGGAGTCATAGGGTTACAAAATGTTTCGTTGAGTAAAATACTGCAAGACATCTTGCGCCGCTTGACGCATGGCATCAGACAATCGGTGTGCGGCAAGCCGCCTGCTGAGCGGCCAGAAGCCCATATGGGCGCTAATTAAACGCGAGCCGATATCTCACTCTTGTATAGGAAATCGGGAAGAAAGATATTTTTCTTTCCCTTCTCAGCTTGAAAGTCTGGCCCTGTAGTTCCATATCTTTAGGCACCAGGGCGCATGTGACGCAACACGCCTCGGCAGATTGGCGCTTTCGTCAAGAGTGACACCAGCAGGTTCGGGTACAACTCTGGTGACGGTTTTGAAGATTGCTCTACAAAGTAGCCGACGCTCAAGGGTGTTTGAACCATGCGCCGCAAGGATTTGACGCAGTACCACAAGACGTCGCTGAGATAGGATGAACGCGTCTTGTGGAGCCTGGAGCTCGAGACATCCAGTCTCGGGATTCTTGAAGGCTTACCGGCAACGGCCGAGCGAATCATCTGCTCGTCTCTTGCAACAGACCGCTACTGGAGGATGGATCATGAACAAGCTGACTGCTGCACTTTTCGCGACTGCCCTGGCACTGCCGACCACTGCTGCCTATGCCGAGCACCACGAATCCAGCAACACCGGTTCCGCCAATACCGGCGCTCATTCCACCATGGTAGAAGGCGGCACTGCTGCGGGTCATGAAGATGGCAAGGTGCATGACGACGCCGAACGCAACACCGAGAGTGGCTCTGCCAACACCAAGAAGGATTCCATGATGGTGGAAGGCGGTACTGCACAGTCCGAGTCCGCCAAGCACGGCAAGGTGATGGACAAGGGCGAAGACCACATGGGCGTCAGCCCGGAATCCGGTTCGGCCAATACCGCCGATGGCAGCATGAAGACTGAATAAGCATGTCTTGACGGTCTGGTCTCGGGCCAGACCCGCAATGGATCTTGCGGTGCCTGAACGAGTTGCCAGCACGACTTGCTTGAGTGCATCGCGAGTGAAACGACAAGCCCCCGCCATTGGCGGGGGCTTGTCGTCGTAGTGAAGCATGAAAAGGCAGGGAGTTCAGGGCGGGAATGAGGTGGGCTGGGCTCTTGGATACTTGAGGCCAGTACCTGTCATCGGTGCCTGCCATCAAGCCCTTACCACCAGCGCGGGCTGTAGGTGTCTTCCCCGGCCAGCAGGCGTTCGCGTGCCATGAACAGCGCCGCGATCGCGCGTGCCTCGTGGAAGTCCTCGCGTGCCAGCAGCGCCGGCAGTTCATCGAGGCGGTGGCGCTCGACGACCAGCGGTTCCGGCTCATCCCCCGGCAGGCGCTTTTCGAACAGATCGCGCGCCAGCATCACGTTCATGCGGTGATCCATGTAGTTGGGCGCCAGGCTCAGTTCGGCCAGGGGTTCGATGTTGTGTGCGCCATAGCCACATTCTTCCATCAATTCGCGATTGGCGGCGGTCACCGGGTCCTCGCCCGGGTCGATCAGCCCCTTGGGCAGGGTCAGCACATATTGCTCAGGGCCAGCGGCATATTCGCGGATCAGCAGCACATGGTCGGGGTCGGGCATGGCGACGATCATCACCGCGCCATGACCGCCGCTCTTGAGGCGCTCGAAGCTGCGGGTGGCGCCATTGGAGAAGGTCAATTCCAGCGCTTCGACGGCGAACAGGCGCGAGCGGGCGACCTCGTGGCGTGAGTCGATCCGCGGTGGCGTCAGCGTGTGGCTGTCGCCTGCATGACTCATGGTCGGGTGAACGGTATCTGGCGCATCATCCATCGCAAGTCCTCGCGAGGCAGTGTGAGAAGAGAGAACACTGTCGCTCATCGTGGCAGGCCGCCGCGAGCGGGGCAATCACAAGCCGCCATCACCCCTCGTTGCACATGCGCGCCCGTGGGCCATGCTTTACACTATGAGGCCAAATTTCCCTCTGGCTGACAGAACCCGATGCTTGACTGGAACACTATCGACACCGTGCTGTTGGACATGGACGGCACTCTGCTTGACCTTCACTTCGACAGCCACTTCTGGCTCGAACACCTGCCCAGGCGCTATTGCGAGCTGCACCGCCTCGATGAGGCGCTGCAGGCCGATCTCAAGGCGCGCATCATCAGCGAGTCCGGCACGCTCAACTGGTACAGCCTCGATTACTGGAGCCGTGAGCTCGAGCTCGACGTCGTCGCCCTGAAGCGTGAAGTGCAGCATCTGATCGGCTATCGCCATGAGGCCGAGGACTTCCTCGCCTGGCTGCGCGATCAGCCGCAACGCGTGGTGCTGGCGACCAACGCCGACCGTCATGGCATCGATCTCAAGTTCGCGCTGACCGGCATGGGCGACTACTTCGACGCCGTGGTGTCGTCCGCGGATCTGGGCCACGCCAAGGAAGAGCAGGCCTTCTGGCACAAGCTCAACGAGATCGAGCCCTTCGATCCGGCGCGTACCCTGTTCATCGATGACAATCCCCAGGTGCTGGAAAGTGCCCACACCTATGGCATTGCCCATCTGCTGGGCGTGCGACAGCCGGATTCGAAACGCCCTGCGCGTGATTTCGAGCGTGTGCACGGCCTGGACGGCTTTGCGGAGCTGACCGAGGGTGCGGGCTCTGAGGTGGCCAATGCCGGAGCCTCGAGCGACGGGGAGGGCAAGGAGGCGTCATGAGCGATCAGGTACGTATCGACAAGTGGTTGTGGGCGGCGCGCTTCTTCAAGACGCGTGGCATGGCCAAGAAGGCCATCGAAGGCGGCAAGATCCAGTACAACGGCGGCAAGGTGAAAACCTCCAAGACCGTCGAGGTCGGCGCCGTGATCGAGGTGCCGCAGGGCTGGGATCGCCTCGTCGTCGAGGTGCTCGCCCTCAGCGACCAGCGCCGTGGCGCGCCCGAGGCCCAGAAGCTCTATCAGGAGACGCAGGAGTCCCGCGAGCGCCGTGAGCGTGAGGCCGAGACGCGTCGCCTCGGCAATCAGGGCATGACGCCTCCTCCCGGCCGTCCTGACAAGAAACAGCGTCGCAACATCCATCGCTTCCAGCGCCAGGATGCCGATAGCTGAACCAGCGCGAGTCACCGCCGGGTGCCTTGGCACCGACCGGCACAATTTCCATGCCGATGTGTGTCAGCACATCGTTGTTGGCGGCCTGACGTGGGGCGCTTGTGCGCTCTCCCTTCACGCCTGCCTTGAGGTCCCTCAATGAGCGAACACGACATGCAAGACTCCCATTCCACTGACGATGCGGCCGCGCCGAGCTTCGATCAGATCCAGCGCTTCCTGTTCGATGCCACCAACGTGCGTGGCGAGATCGTCACACTCGACAAGGCCTACGCCGAGGTGCTCGATCGTCACTCCTACCCGCAGGCCATCTCGCGCCAGCTGGGTGAGATGCTGGCGGCCGTGGCGCTGCTGACCGAGACCATCAAGCTCGATGGCACCATGACGCTGGAAGTGCGCGGTACCGGTATCGTGCGCCAGCTGATGGCCGAGTCGAACCCCGGCGGCGAGCTGCGCGCCATCGCACGCCTCAGCGATGAAGCGGTGTTGCCGACGGAAGAGTCCAGCCTGCAGGAGCTGGTTGGCCAGGGTCAGATCGTGATCACCCTCGACCCGCGTGAAGGCAAGCGCTATCAGGGCATCGTGGCCATCGATCAGGACAGCCTCGCCGGCTGCCTGGAGAGCTACTTCAGCCAGTCAGAGCAGCTGCCGACCCGGCTGTGGCTGATGGCCGATGGCAAGCGCACTGGCGGCGTGATGCTGCAGCAGCTGCCCAACGATGACGCCAACAAGGACCCGGATGCCTGGGAGCGCGTCGTGCACCTGGCCGAGACCCTCAAGGCCGAGGAGCTGCTGACGCTGGATCAGCAGGAAGTGTTGCATCGTCTCTATCACGAAGAAACCGTGCGCATCTATGAGCCCAAGGCGCTGCGTTTCGGCTGCACCTGTTCGCGCGAGCGTCTGGGCGCCGCCCTGCACAGCATCGCCGCCGACGAGTTGCGTCAGATCGTCGCCGAGCAGGGCGAGCTGGCCACCCAGTGTCACTTCTGCCATACCCGCTATTCCTTCAGTGCCGCGGAAGTGGAAGCGATCATCGAGGATCCTGACGCCGAAAGCCCCGTCGTGCATTGAGCATTTTCCGACGCGCCGACGACTGGCCACGGGGATGATGATTGTCTGACATATCGTCGTCCGTCAGACGACGGCGCCTGCGCCAAAGTGTTGCAACAATGGGCGTTTCCGCCCGACACCCTTTTTGCCATAATGCCTTGCCAGCACAGGGCCGGATGCCCTGTGCTGGTGGTATCGACGGTGTCATGGCATGCCGTCATGCGCGATCGGGCAGCAACGATCGATCACAAAATAAGCCTGTGGCATGTACCTCGGGCATCTGGCTTCAGCCATCAAGAGAGAGGGCGGCCCTGAGCCGCGGAGACGCGAATGAGCAAGCATCAAGACAGTGCGGTGACCACTCACACCAATCTCAGCAGCGCAGAGCTGATCGAGCTGGCAGTGGCTCGCGGCGAAGGACGTCTGGCCGACAACGGCGCGCTGGTCGTGGAGACGGGAGCGCGTAGCGGACGCTCCCCGAACGACCGCTTCATCGTCGACGAGCCGTCCACCTCGGACGCCATCGACTGGGGCAGCGTCAATCGCCCGTTCAGCCCGGAGCGTTTCGACGCCCTGTGGGAGCGCGTCGAGGACTATCTCGGCGAGCGCGACAGCTTCGTCTCCGAGCTGCATGTCGGTGCAGACCTCGAGCACTACCTGCCGATCCGCGTGACTACCGAGACGGCCTGGCACAACCTGTTCGCGCGTACCATGTTCGTGCGTCCGGACAGCTTCAATGCCAAGGACAAGAGCGAGTGGACCATCCTCAACGCGCCGCATTTCACCTGCGAGCCTGAGCGTGATGGCACCAACTCCGACGGCGTCGTGCTGATCAACTTCGCGCGTCGTCGCGTCCTGCTGGCGGGCATGCGTTATGCCGGTGAGATGAAGAAGGCCATGTTCTCGGTGCAGAACTTCCTGCTACCGGAAAAGGACGTGCTGCCGATGCACTGCTCCGCCAACGTCGGTGATGACGGCGAGACCACGCTGTTCTTCGGCCTGTCCGGCACCGGCAAGACCACCCTGTCCGCCGACCCGGCGCGTTACCTGATCGGTGATGACGAGCATGGCTGGGGCGAAGGCACCGTCTTCAACATCGAAGGCGGCTGCTACGCCAAGTGCATCGACCTGTCCGAGAAGAACGAGCCGGTGATCTGGAACGCGATCAAGTTCGGTGCCGTGCTGGAAAACGTGGTGCTGGATGACCGTCGTGGCGCCGATTACGGCGATGACCGTCTGAGCCAGAACTCGCGTGCCGCCTACCCGCTGGAGCACATCGAGAAGCGCGTGCCGGAAAACCGTGCCGGCGAGCCGAATGCCATCGTCTTCCTGACCTGCGACATGTCCGGCGTGTTGCCGCCGGTGTCCGTGCTCAGCAAGCAGGCTGCTGCCTATCACTTCCTGTCCGGCTACACCGCCAAGGTCGGCTCCACCGAGATGGGCTCCACCGCCGGTCTCGAAGCCACCTTCTCCACCTGCTTCGGCGCGCCGTTCTTCCCGCGTCCGGCACGTGAATACGCCGACCTGCTGATCAAGCGCATCGAGGCGTTCGGCTCACGCGTCTACCTGGTCAACACCGGCTGGACCGGTGGCTCCTACGGTGAGGGCGGCTCACGCTTCTCCATCCCGACCACGCGCGGCATCATCAGCGCGATCCAGAACGGTGCGCTGGCAGATATCGAGACGCGTCACATCGACGTGCTCAACCTGGATGTGCCGGTGCGCGTGCCGGGCGTCGACTCCAGCCTGCTCGATCCGCGTGAGACCTGGGAAGACCGCGCCGCTTACGACAGCAAGGCGCGTGACCTGTCAGCCAAGTTCGTCGAGAACTTCAAGAAGTTCGCCGGCGTGGATGAGGCGATCATCGCGGCAGGCCCGACTCTGGTCTGACGATCAGCGGGATTGATCGCAAGCGGTAAGCAAGAAGCCTCGCCCGGTGTTCCGGGCGAGGCTTTTTCGTGTCTGCTGCTTTTCTCGTCGACAGCTGCCGTCATCACCTGCTTTCGGGCGTGTCAGGGTTGTCAGGGACTGCCACCGGCGGCCAGCGAGCGGTTGGCAGGGCCGTCGAAGGTATCTTCGGCAGCGAGCGGCTCCTGGCCTTGCGCAGCGCCGGTATGTTGCTCGATACCCTCACCTTGCTCAACACCACCACTTTGTTCGAGGCCGGGCTCAGTGTTGCTGGCCTCGGTGCGGCGTGACGCACCTTCGTTGGCAGTTTTGGCAAGATCTTCGTCGGTGGTGTCGGCAAGGCCTTCGGGCGAGCGTTCGGCGACGAAGGGCGCCGGCGCTTGATACCACCAGCGGGTTGTCCAGGCACGCATCACCCGCTCCGGGTACCAGGTCTTGCCGAGGCTGCCGTTGTAGCGCGCCAGCGCATCGGTGATGTCGCCTTTCTCGCGTTTGAGATAGTGGGCAAGGATGGTGGCGCCGTAACGCAGGCTGGTGTCCTGATCGAGCAGATCGTCACTGGGCTCGCCGATCTCACGCTTCCAGAACGGCATGACCTGCATCAGGCCGCGCGCCCCGGCGTGGGAGACCGCGGTGGGTTTGAAGGCGCTCTCGACCTGGATGACGGACAGGATCAGCTCCGGTGCCAGACCTGTGCGTGTGGCTTCGCGGCGTACCTTGCGCAGCAGGTCGATACGCGCAGCTCGGTCCGGCATGTAGCGTTCCAGACGCTGCTGCATGCTCAATACCCAATGCAGGGCATCGATGGGGTCCTCGAAGGCCTCGGGCTCGGCCAGGGCTTCGCGCAGGCTGTCACGCAGCCCCGGCGACAGTCCGTGCTCGGGGATCGCGGCGGCGGCCTGCACCGGGGGGCTTGTCAATCCGGCAGACGCGGCGCCGAACGTCAACAGAACAGCGGCCAGCCACGGGCGCAGACGGCGGTGTGATGTATCTCCTTCAGCGCCTTTCACGGGCGGCACTGAAGGGGAAGTCGATGAGATGGTCATGCGCAGTCCCTGCGTATCAGTCATGGCGCCATTATGCCGTTACCGCGGCGTTGACGGTAATGGGGTGTCAAGTGAAGGCCTAAAACGAGACAGCCCGCCCCTCAAGAAGAGGGGCGGGCTGTCCTGGGTGCTGCGATGGCGTCAGCCGTGAGCGAGTGGCTCAGGCTGCTTGAGTTCAGCTAGCGCTGCGCTCGGCCAGGAAGTCCAGCAGGCTGTCGACGGCGATCATGGTCGCTTCCGCATCGGTGCGACCCTTGTACTCGTACTCGCCATTGTCGAGACCGCGATCACCGATCACCAGGCGGTGCGGAATGCCCAGCAGCTCGCCGTCGGCGAACTTGTTGCCCGGGCGCAGATCACGATCATCCAGCAGCACGTCGTAACCGGCAGCGGTCAGCTCCTGATAGACACGCTCGGCCGTCTCGCTGACACGCACGGACTTGTGAGCATTCATCGGCACGATGGCGACCTGGAAGGGCGCGATGGCTTCCGGCAGCACGATGCCGCCCTTGTCGTTGCCCTGCTCGATGGCGGCGGCGACCACGCGGGTCACGCCGATACCGTAGCAGCCCATGGACAGCGGCTGTGCCTTGCCGTTCTCGTCGAGCACGGTGGCGTTCATGGCTTCGGAGTACTTGGTGCCGAGCTGGAAGATATGACCCACCTCGATACCGCGCGCGATGTCGATCACGCCCTGGCCATCCGGCGACGGATCACCGGCGACGACGTTGCGGATGTCGGCGATTTCCGGCAGTGGCAGGTCGCGCTCCCAGTTGAGGCCGAAGTGGTGCTTGCCTTCGATGTTGGCACCGGCACCGAAATCGCTCATCAGGGCGACGCTGCGGTCGATGATGATCGGCATCTCGAGGCCGACCGGGCCGAGGGAGCCGAAGCCGGCACCGACGGCGGCACGCACTTCTTCGTCGCTGGCCATGGTCAGCGGCTCGGCGACCTGGGGCAGGTGCTCGGCCTTGATCTCGTTCAGCTCGTGGTCGCCACGCACCATCAGTGCGATCAGACCACCTTCGACGCCTTCGGCCGCCTTGACGATCAGCGTCTTGACGGTCTTCTCGATGTCCAGACCGTGCTGCTCGACCAGTGCGGCGATGGTCTTGGCGTTCGGCGTGTCGACCAGCTGCATCTCCTGGGTCGGTGCCGCGCGCTCAGGCGTCTCGCCCAGCGGTGCCGGCAGCGCTTCACACTTCTCGATGTTGGCGGCGAAATCGGAGCCAGTGGAGAAGGCGATGGCGTCTTCACCGGAGGCGGCCAGCACGTGGAATTCGTGGGAGCCGGTGCCACCGATGGAGCCGTTGTCGGCGATGACGGGACGGAAGTCGAGACCCAGGCGCGTGAAGATGCGCACGTAGGTGTCGTACATCACCTGATAGGTCTCTTTCAGGGATTCTTCGCCCAGGTGGAAGGAGTAACCATCCTTCATCACGAACTCGCGCGAGCGCATCACACCGAAGCGCGGACGAATCTCGTCGCGGAACTTGGTCTGGACCTGGTAGAAGTTGGCCGGCAGCTGCTTGTAGCTGTTCAGCTCACGACGCGCGAGGTCGGTGATGACTTCCTCGTGGGTCGGGCCGACACAGTAGTCGCGCTGGTGACGGTCAACGAGGCGCAGCAGCTCGGGGCCGTACTGCTCCCAGCGACCGGATTCCTGCCACAGCTCGGCTGGCTGCACGGCGGGCATCAGCAGCTCCTGGGCACCGGAGCGGTCCATCTCTTCACGCACGATGCGCTCGACCTTGCGCAGTGTGCGCAGGCCCAGTGGCATCCAGGTGTAGAGGCCGGAGGTCAGGCGACGGATGAAACCGGCCCGCAGCATCAGCTGGTGGCTGACGACTTCGGCGTCGGACGGGGTTTCCTTGAGAGTGGAAATCAGCAGTTGACTGGCACGCATGGGCTCAGCGATCCCTCGACTTGTCGCTTTGATCGGTACGCTTCGCAGTCGCGAAGCATGAACAGGCAGGTCTTCGGCACGCCTTTTACAGGCGCATCAACGAAGCAGACTGAGCGCATTGTACTGCCGCGAGCCTTGGAGGGGCAAAGTGCATGGCCAGACTGGAAAAATCCGCGCCGGCCTGCCGATACTGGTGACACGGGATTTCCCTTTGGAGAGGGCCGTGAACGGCTTTCTCAGGGGAGGTCTGACAAGGAGACAAGGATATGTCGTCACTCGATCAGCGCATGGGATACGCGCGTGCCAGGCATCGTTGGCCCTTGAAGGTAGGGTTGGCGTTGGTTGCATTGGGAGCGTGCCTGAGCGTTTCCCTGTGGCTGGTGAGCCTTTGCCTGCCGATCCCTTTCATCGATGAGGGAGTGCATTTCGCGCAGATTCGCCAGTTTCTCGCCGGCGACTGGAGCCAGCACCCCAAGCTGACCACCCTGACGCTATATCACGCCAGCATGGCGGTGGTGCTGATGGCGCTCCAGACGTTGGGGGAGTGGCTCAATCTTCCTCTGGCGGGTGATGCCATGGCCGGGCGCTGGCCTGAAATGCCCTCGGTGAACTGGGTGCGGGGTCTGTCTCTGCTGGGGTTCAGTGCCATGGCATTCATCGTCTGGCGGGCGCTGCCGAGCGTCTATCGGCGCCTGGACCCCATGCTCGATGAGAGCGACGCCCAGCAACAGGCGAATCGTCAGAGCTGGCAGTGGCTATGGCTGCCGATCATCTTCCCCTATCTGGCGCTGGTGTATACCGACCCGTGGATCATCGTGCTGGTCGCGCTGCAGCTCGTCGCGCTGGTGCGTGAGCGGCGTCTGGCGTTGCTGGTGTTGATCCTGGCCGGCCTCGGCTTGCGACAGGACAGCATCGTGCTGCTCGGGCTGTGGGGTGGTCTGTTGCTGTTCATGACGCATATGCAATCAGGGGCTCAGTCGCAGGCTGTCGGCATGGCGCCACCGCTGCGCTCGCCATTGCGCCAGCTCTCGGTCTGGTGGGGCCTGATCGCGCACTGGTGGTGGGTGGCCGTGATTCCGGTGACCGCCTTCATCGGGTTTGTCGTCTGGAACGGCGGCATTGCCATGGGCGATACCACCCGTCATCAGGCCGGTTGGCACACCGGCAATCTCGGCTATTACCTGGGCGTGATCGGCGTGGTGTTTCTGCCGTTGTGGTTGGCTGACTTGCCGCGCCAGTGGCATCTGCTGCGCCGTCTGTGCACCCAGGGCGACTGGCCGTGGCGAGGCTTTCTGCTGCTGGGGACGCTGGCAGGCGTGTGGGTCATGCTGGTGGTGAGCTTTGAGGTGACGCATGACTACAATTTCCAGCGCTGGACGATCCGCAATATCTGGCTGTTATGGCTCAAGGAGCACCCGGCGGGGCTGTGGGTCACCATGTTGCTGACCACCAGCATGGCGCTCTGGTGGCTGAGAGCACCGCTGCGGTTGGGGCATGGTGGCCTGTTGCTGGTAATGCTCGCCTTGATGATCTGCACGCGCGAGCTGATCGAGACGCGCTACATGCTGCCCTTGATCACGGTCTTCCAGTTGCTGCGCTGTGCAGAGCGTCCGCAAGTGGAGCGCGCGATGACGCTCTGGGCAGTGGCGATGGGGACGATGCTGCTGGCAGGATTGGTGCTGACACGCACCCTGCCATGAGACGCGGGCAGGGTGCTTTGGTGGTTCACTCAGTGGCGGGTGCTTCAGACCTGCTGGCGTTTCGCAGCTGGGGGCTGGGTGTCACCGCCAGTGGGGCGGCTATCAATGCCATCACCGATACCAGAGCCACCGCGTGGTGGTTCGGCAACCCAGGCATAGGCGGCCTCGCGCTCGTCGGGCGAAAAGTGGCGAACCTCGATGGAGCGCACCAGGTGCTTGCTGAACTCGGTGACATGGCGCAGCCAGTCTGCCTTGCTGATGATGGCTTCGCGCTCGAAGTCTCCCAGGTGGCGCAGGGCATAGCCGATGTCATTGAGCAGGGCGGCCGGAGTGATCAACCCGAAGCGCTCGATTTCCACCAGCAGCGAGATGCGATCGTGACGTGCCAGGCGTTCGTCGCATTCCTTGATGACGGGAGTGAGTGCTGCCTGGTCGATACTGCCGTCCAGATGTAATGCCACAACATGATCGGCGGGGCTCTTGAGCAATGTCAGCATGATGGGCTCCTGGCGATGGATGAAGGGAGAGCGATACTCCTTCGCTACAATCCAGTGTGGCTGTCTATTGCGATATCAGCCAGTCAGGCATTGCGCTGCGGGCGCAAGCCATACCATAGCGGCAGGGCGACCAGCAGGCTGCCACCCAGCAGGTTGCCGATGCCGGCGGGTATGATGTTCCAGCGCATGGCATCCCACCAGCCGGGACCTGCCCCTGTCGGCATGATCATCGAGAAATAGGCCATGTTGGCCGGGCTGTGCTGGAAGTTGCCCGCCACGAACAGGCTGACGGCCAGTACGATGGGCACGAACTTGTCGATGATGGTGCGCCCCATCACGGCCAGAAACGCTGCCATGCCGACCATCCAGTTGCCCAGCATTCCCGACAGTACCAATGAGAACCAGCCTTCGGCGCCACCTACCTGCTGATAGTGCATCTTCTTGGCCACCACGCTTTCCAGCAGCTGGTAATGCTCCGGGGAGTAGACCTGTGCCAGCGAGATGACCCATCCGGTCAGCAGTGTGCCGATCAGGTTGCCGATCCAGGCCAGCACCCAGAACTTGAGGCCGCGACGCAGCATGTCACTTCGCGAGCAGTTGAGCGCACTTACCGGCAGGATGACATTGGCTTCAGTGAACAGGGCGGCACCGGTCAGGATGACGAGAAAGAAGCCCACCGAGAAGCCGACGCCCTGCAGCAGCAATTGCAGGCCATGCGTCTCGACACCTGTGGAAAGCAGGATCGAGAACAGTGCCCCCATGGTGATGAAGGCACCCCCCAGGATCGCCAATACCAGTATCCGTGGTGCCGAGAGGGTGTGAATGTGTTCGCATGCCTCGCGACAGATTTCCTGTGCCACATCATGTGATGCGATGAATTGGGCGGCAGGGCGGGGTGAGTCACTGGGCATGGGCAGTCCTTTTGATGATCTGCTGTGGATGAGCTGCTGCGGAGGGTCTGGCTCTGATGATCTGTCTCTGGTGGCCTGTCTTTGATGGCAGGGGAGCAGCAGCAGAACACGAGGTCACCATGCCAGGTTCTGATTCAGCAAAGCTTAGACCTTGGGGTAAAGGCGGATAATTCAATCAAGGTGTCTTGAGAGTCGCCAGATTCGAGACCAGAGCCAGGGCCGGGGACAACGCATGTGAAGAAAGCCAGCGGTGACAGATTGTGGAGTGGATCTGTGGAGATGATCTGTAGAGAGGGCTTGTAGAGAGGGCTTGTAGAGAGGGGCTGTAGAAATAGCAGTCAGTACTGGTGAATATCAGTCCCTCCGACGTTTTATCAGACATGAAAAAGCGCCGCCCCTCGTGAGAGGAGCGGCGCTTTTGAATTCAGTAGTGATCTTGCATCTGGTACGGCCAGCCGGACTCGAACCGGCACGCCCGAAGGCAGGAGATTTTAAGTCTCCGGTGTCTACCGATTCCACCATGGCCGCGCAGACTGGCGGGTAATCTATCATATTTCAGATCAAGGTCAACTTTAATGCACGTGAAGTGATGTTTGTCGCATGATTCAACTGATTGTTATGCAAAAGGTTTGTGGTGATATCGCTATGGTGGGACAGCTAGGGATGAGGTGCGAAATACCCGGACTGTCGTTCAGGCAATGTAAGCCCTCGTCTTGGAAGCCATCGTCGTGCAAGCAGCAATGTCGACATCAGCAATGAAGCGCTAGCGTAAAAGTGACAGAGAGAAATGGTGAGGAGCGAAAAAATCGAAACAGGAAATGACGAACGGTGAAACAGGATAGAGAAGAGAAGTTCTGACGACCTGAGGGGGTAGGTGTCATAACCATTCCAGAAGGAAACAGGGGATGTTTCGGTATCTGAAATGGAGGCTGGAGTCGGAATCGAACCGGCGTACACGGAGTTGCAGTCCGCTGCATGACCACTCTGCCATCCAGCCTCAATGATCGAGATGTCAGTCGAAACTGATGTCTGATCCGAGGAGTATCCACTGATGCTGCTGTAGATACATGAGTCAGTAAATCAGGTGAAGTTGCGCTACCTGTGTTACTGGAGCGGGAAACGAGATTCGAACTCGCGACCCCAACCTTGGCAAGGTTGTGCTCTACCACTGAGCTATTCCCGCTGAACTCGAGGTCGAATTATACGGATAATTCCCATGCTGTCAAACAGTTAATGA
The DNA here is from genome assembly GCF_016495405.1 of Cobetia sp. cqz5-12. NCBI lineage: Bacteria > Pseudomonadati > Pseudomonadota > Gammaproteobacteria > Oceanospirillales > Halomonadaceae > Cobetia > Cobetia sp. cqz5-12. Next base: position 3,091,877 of record NZ_CP044522.1, on the reverse strand, counting down.
AAAATTGTCTCGCGAGTCAGGTCGCTGGAAACGAAAACGCCCACCGGCCTGAGGGGCGGTGGGCGTTGAGGCATTCGCAGCGTCTCGTGGCTGAATGGCGGGGTCAGACCGAGCGCACCAGTTCCGGCCAGGCGGCGCGCAGGTAGCTGATCATCGACCACAGCGTCAGCGCTGCCGAGATATAAAGCAGGGCCAGGCCGGCATCCCCCCCGACACTGCCCGGAGCGAAGAACAGCAGCATGAACAGGGCCAGCATCTGGGCGGCCGTCTTCAGCTTGCCGACCCAGGACACCGCGACGCTGCCGCGCTTGCCGATCTCGGCCATCCACTCACGCAGCGCCGAGATGACGATCTCGCGACCGATGATGACCAGGCTCGGGATGGTCATCCACAGGCTGTCGTAGCGTTCGATCAGCAGGCCCAGTGCCACCGCGACCATCAGCTTGTCGGCGACGGGGTCCAGGAAGGCGCCGAAGGGCGTGGTCTGATTCCACAGTCGGGCCAGATAGCCATCGAACCAGTCGGTGATGGCGGCCAGTGCGAAGAGCAGCGCCGTCAACGGCAGGCTCCATGCATAAGGCAGGTAGAAACATACCACCAGCAGCGGAATGAACAGGATGCGGATCAGAGTCAGGATATTGGGGATGCTCATCGTGACGGCACGAGTCCTTGCATGAAGCGTAGGTGGCTGGGCGCAATCGAGGGCGAGTCGAGCCCCTGAAGAAAGCCGATCGATCGGCGCCGCACAAGTCGTCTATTCTAGCCTGCCGGCGACGCATTCAGCCATGCCAAACGGCAGGTTATTCAAGCCAACGCTCTGTCACTCTTCCTTGAGCGTTGAGTCGATGGTGCCAGAGGCAGCCATGTCGTGCACGGGGTCAGCCATGCAGCGCTTGATGGATCAGCTCGGCGAGCGATTCGCTGATGCCGGGCACACGCGCCAGTTCCGGTTTGGAAGCCTGTTTCACCCCCTGCAGGCCGCCGAAGAACTTGAGCAGCTCGCGGCGCCGTTTGGGGCCGACTCCCGCGATGCCCTCCAGGCTTGAGGTACGCCGCGCCTTGTCACGCTTGGCGCGGTGACCGGCGATGGCGAAGCGGTGCGATTCATCGCGGACATGCTGGATCAAGTGCAGCGCCGGTGAGTGGCTGTCGAGGTCCAGGGTGTCATGTACCGTCTCGATGAACAGCGTCTCGAGACCCGCCTTGCGCGTGGTGCCCTTGGCTACCCCGAGCAGGATGATATCGGTCACCCCGAGTGACTCGAACACCCCGCGTGCCATGTTGAGCTGCCCCTTGCCGCCATCGACCAGCAGGATATCCGGGCGTTTGCCTTCGCCTTCCTGCAGGCGCTTGAAGCGCCGCGTCAGTGCCTGTTGCATGGCGGCGTAGTCATCGCCGGCCGTCACGCCTTCGATATTGAAGCGCCGGTAATCCGACTTGATCGGACCGTCATGATCGAAGACCACGCAGCTGGCCACGGTCGCCTCGCCATGACTGTGGGAGATGTCGAAGCATTCCAGGCGCTTGGGCACCTCATCGAGTCCCAGCGCGTCGCGCAGCGACAGGAAGCGGTTGGACAGCTGCTGGCGGCTGGCCAGCTGGGTGGCCAGATGTTGCTCGGCGTTGGTCTGCGCCAGTGTCAGCCACTGGGCGCGATGGCCACGCACCTGATGCGCGACCCGTACCCGGCGTTCGGCCTTCTCGCTCAAGGCGCCTTCCAGCAGATTGGCGTCTTCGAGGGCCAGCGAGGTCAGCACCTCATCGGGCATCTCCCTGTCCTGGCCGAGGTAGTACTGGCTGACGAAGCCGGTCAGCAGCTCGGTGCTGGTCAGGTCCAGACCATTGCCGGGCGAGAAGTGGCGCGCGCCGAGCATGCGACCCTGACGGACCGAGACCACGCTGATGCAGAGTCCGCCGGGGCGCTCGGCCAGTGCCAGAATGTCCGCGTTGCCGGTACCGGTATCAACGTATTGCTTCTCTTGCATGCGGCGCAGCTGGGCGACCTGATCACGCAGGCGGGCCGCTTCCTCGAATTCCAGCCGCATGGCCGCGTCTTCCATCGCCTGGCTGAGCTCATCGGTGACCTTGTCGCTCTGGCCGTTCAGGCACATCACCGCATGTTCCATGTCGCGGCGATAATCCTGCTTGCTGATGTAGTCGACACACGGCGCGGTGCAGCGGTTGATCTGATATTGCAGGCACGGGCGCTCGCGGTGGGCGAACACCGAATCCTCGCAATTGCGCAGGCGGAAGATCTTCTGCATCAGGGTCAGTGATTCGCGCACCGCGACGCTGCTCGGGTAGGGGCCGAAGTAGCGTCCGTCATTGCGCTTGTGGCGCACGCGCTTGAACTCCAGCGCCGGGTAGTCGTGATGCTGGCTGATGAAGACGTAAGGGTAGGACTTGTCGTCGCGCAGCAGGATGTTGTAGGGCGGGCGCAGCTCCTTGATCAGGGTCTGCTCCAGCAGCAGGGCCTCGGTCTCGCTGCGCGTGATGGTGACCTGCACATCGGCAATGCGCCCGACCAGCGCCTGGGTCTTGGCATTCAGTCCGGTATTGCGAAAATAGCTGGAGAGGCGCGCCTTGAGGCGCTTGGCCTTGCCCACGTACAGCACGTCACCTGCGCTATCCAGCATCCGGTAGATACCGGGCGCGTCGCTGACATGCTTGAGGAAATGGCGGGCATCGAAGCCGGTTGCCTCGCCGCCCGCGAGAAGATCACTGCTCGCGTCGCTGGTGATCAGGCGGCTGGAGACACGCGCGGCGTCGCGGCGTGCGCGGCTATCAGCCTGCGCACTCGCTGAGGAGGCAGGTTGGGCATCAGGCTGGCTGGCGGTGTCTGCCGGCTCCTCATTCTCGGGCGATTGAGAAGTGGTGTCCGTCATCGTGGGGTCAGTGTGCTGCTTGGCCATGAGGTTCCTCATCCAGAGATGCCTCGAGTCTATCAAACAAGGGCGATTGCTCGCAGGCATGGGGGCAACAGGGCCATGCTGCAATGCCTGCTGTCATGACCGGCGCCGGTCAGGACGTGCCATTCAAGAACGCCTCAGGCAGAAATGCCTCAGACAGAAACGCCTCATGCAACGACGCCACCCGGGGAAGGTGGCGTCGTTGCATGAGGCGTTGTCGGCGCTGCTCGGAAGTGTCACGAGCAGCGCGGGCCTGCAGTGTGTGACGGGCTGGCAAGGTGTGCTTGCTCAGGCCTCGTCAGGACGATCCAGCACGTAGTCATCCAGCAACTGGTGACGCATGGCCAGATGCGTCATCTCCACATCGCTGGTCACGCCAAGCTTGTCGAAGATGCGGTAGCGGTAGGTATTGACCGTCTTCGGGCTCAGGTGCAGGCGGTCCGAGATCTCGCTGACGCGATGGCAATTGACGATCATCGTCGCCACCTGCAGTTCTCGGCTCGACAGCTGATCGAAGGGATTGCTGCGCTGGGTGTCCATGCCCGAGAACACCAGGCGCTGGGCGATTTCCGGGGAAAGATAGCGTTCGCCAGCGGCCACCTGATGGATGGCGCGAATCATCTCGTCAAAGGGCGTGCCCTTGGAGATGAAGCCGAAGGCTCCCGCTTCCAGCAGGCGTTTGGCGAAGGACTCTTCCAGGTAGGCGGTCAGCACGATGACTCTGACGTCGGGCAGGCTGCGCACGATCTTCTGCGTGGCTTCCAGGCCATCGACGCCGGGCATGCGAATGTCCATGAGCACGATATCCGGGCTGTGCTCACGGCAGAGTTTGATCGCGGTTTCGCCATCCGAGGCTTCTGCAATCACCTTGAGCCCATCCTCTAGCTCAATGGTACGGACGATGCTGGTACGCACCAGGTGGTGGTCGTCAGCGACAAGAACCTTGATCAAGGCGGCTCCAGTAAAGATGTCAACAAGCAGTGAAATGAATGCGGGATCCAATGTACCCATTGGGCAAGGGCTTGTCGATGCCCTGTCATCCAGTGCGTCGCGTTCAGGATAACCACTACTGATATAGTGCTAGCGTGTTTCCTGCTCCCTGTGATTGGCCGTGAGTCGGTCAGCGAGTCCCTTCGCAGAACAGTGCCTCGCGATGTGATCCTGAGACTTCATGCGCTCCACAAAGCGCAGCAAAAATAAGAGGTTGACGACGTATTCGTCGCTCTGTAACATGCGCTCCATCGTGAAGACGGGGCCTTAGCTCAGCTGGGAGAGCGCAACACTGGCAGTGTTGAGGTCAGCGGTTCGATCCCGCTAGGCTCCACCATGATTCACGACAAGTCTGTCTCGGTTTCACGTGTTTCTTGCCTGCAAGTGACATGCGAAATGACAGTCTGATTCGGGGCCTTAGCTCAGCTGGGAGAGCGCAACACTGGCAGTGTTGAGGTCAGCGGTTCGATCCCGCTAGGCTCCACCAGAATTCTTGAAAAAGCGGTCATCCTTCGGGGTGGCCGTTTTTTTGTGCTTGGCTTTCCGCTCGTCCCTGTCAATTTCACCCATATAGCTGCCAGTGTTCGGGTCTGCCAATGCTGAGGGAGATGGGCAAGAAATCTCACCCAGGCTCATGATTGGCTGAAATGTCTGAAAATAATTGCCTGATCATCTCAATGGATTGATGAGAGGCAGGCTTGGCGCTAGATTGGCGACATGAGCAGACAAGAGATCACACGCCTCGTGGCGAGCCTCGCCCACGAGGAAGGCATTCGAGAGACCGCAGTGAAGGGCGTGCAGCTCTTTCGCATGACGGAGCCCGTGCGCTGCGCGCCGGCCATCTATGAGCCCGCCGTGGTGGTGATCGTCAGCGGTGCCAAGGAGGCGATACTGGACGGCGAGCGGCATGTCTATGACAGCCGCCAGTATCTGTGCTGTCCCATCTCGATGCCGGTCGAGGCGGGCGCCCCCATGGCGTCGCCAGAGACACCGCTATTGGGCGTCTACCTCTCGCTGGACACGCGGGTGATGACGGAGCTTGCCATCGAGATGGAAAGCGCCGCGGGGCTTGTGCACAAGCCGGGCAGGGGTCCGCTACCGCCGGGGCTTGCTCTGGCGCATTGGGACGCCGCCTTCAGCGATGCCTTGTTGCGACTGCTGCAGGTGGCACAGAGTCCCGCCGAGGCGGCGATATTGGGAGAAGGGCGGCTGCGGGAGCTTTACTACGCCGTCCTGAAGGGCGAGGCGGGGGAGTCGGCGCGGCGCGCCTTCGGCGTGGGCAATGAGATCGCGCGGGTAATCGATTACCTCTCCAGCCGCCTGGATGAGCCGGTCAGCATTGACGACATGGCCGGGCGGGTCGGCATGAGCCGCGCCGTCTTCCACCGCAAGTTCAAGCAGGCGACCACGATGTCGCCGATCCAGTTCGTGAAGTCCATGCGCCTCAATACCGCCGCCATGCAGATCGCCACTGGCAAGACCGTCAGCGAGGCGGCCATGGCCGTGGGCTATGTCAGCTCCTCGCAATTCAGTCGCGAATTCAAGCGTCTGTACGGGCAGTCGCCCAAGCAATGGAGTCAGTTCAAATAGCGACACGCCACGAGCGGGCCATGAAAAAACGGCCATCCGAAAGGAGGCCGTTTTTTCATGGCTGGCGATCATCCTGCGCGTGGGGCGCTAGAGCACCGCTTCACTCTCCTCGACACGCTCGAAGAGGATCAGATGGTCGGCCTGGATGCGCAGCATGACCTGCTCGCCGGGCTGATAGTCGTGATGGCTGTTGAAGGCCGCCTCGACTTCCCGCCCGGAAGGCAGCGCCAGCCGGTAGAGGGTGCTGGTACCGGCGAAGGTCGCGCTGAGCACACGCGCCTTGAGGTCGGTGGCTTCCGAATCTCCTTCGGCCAACACCAGGTCATCCGGGCGCAGCAGCACATCCACCGGCGTGTCGGGTGCATACGGATAGGCACGGTTGCCGCGAATCACGCCCAGCTCCGTGCTCACGCATTCGTTGTCCTTCAGCGTACCGGGGATGAAATAGCCCTGGCCGATGAAGTTGGCGACGAAGCGCGTGGCGGGTTCGTGATACAGATTGAACGGCGTGTCCCACTGCTGCAGATGACCGCCGTGGATCACACCGATCTGGTCGGCCATCGCGAAAGCCTCATTCTGATCATGGGTGACCAGCACCGCGCTGATGCCGAGGTGCTTGAGAATCCGCCGCACCTCCTGGCTCAGCTGACGACGCAGCTCCACGTCCAGATTCGAGAACGGCTCATCGAGCAGCAGAATGCGCGGCTCCGGTGCCAGCGCACGTGCCAGGGCCACGCGCTGCTGCTGGCCACCGGACAGCTCATGCGGGAAGCGCTCGCCGAGATGGGCGAGGCCGACCAGCGTCAGCAGCTCCGTCACCTTGTCATTGCGCGCTTCGCGGCTCATGCGGCGCACGCCGAAGGCCACGTTGTCCGCCACGCTCAGATGGGGAAACAGCGCGTAATCCTGAAAGACCATGCCGACATGGCGCTGCTCCGGTGCGGTCAGATGAGTCGCGCTGGACAGCACCTCGCCTTCGAGACGAATCTCGCCCACCGCGACCGGTTCGAAGCCGGCAATCGCGCGCAGCAGCGTAGTCTTGCCGCAGCCGGATGGGCCGAGCAGGCAGGCAATGTCACCCTTGTTGAGGGAGAAATTGATGTCGCGGGTCACGACGGTGGTGTCGTAGCGACATTCCAGCGAATCGATCTGAAGGAGCGGTTGCATGATGGCAGGTCAGTCCGGATGGCGATGAAGGCAGCGGAGCAGAGGAGTGTCCGTCTCGCTTGGGCATACGCGTGCGCCGCCTGCGTGGATGCAGGCGGCGCCAGGCAGGACGATCTCAGTCCTGACGACCCAGCATCAGGAACTCGAGCAGTGCCTTCTGGGCGTGCAGGCGGTTGCCTGCTTCCTGCCAGACGACGGCGCGCGGGTCATCCAGCAGACCCATGCTGATCTCTTCGCCGCGGTGTGCCGGCAGGCAATGCAGGAAGATGACGTCGTCGGCGGCCTTGTCGAGCATGGCTTCATCGACCTGGAAACCGGCGAAGTCGGCTTCACGCTTGAGCTGCTCTTCTTCCTGGCCCATGGAGGCCCAGACATCGGTGGTCACCAGGTCGGCACCCTTGACCGCTTCCTGCGGATCACGATGGATGCTGACGCGCTGGCCAGCCGCCGCGACGATCTCGCTGTCCGGCTCGTAGCCTTCCGGGCAGCAGATGCGCAGAGTGAAATCGAACTGACGCGCGGCGTTGATCCAGGAATGGCACATGTTGTTGCCATCGCCGATCCAGACCGCTGTCTTGCCCTTCACGGAGCCGCGGCATTCGGTCCAGGTCATCACGTCGGCCAGCAGCTGGCACGGATGATAGTCATCGGTCAGTGCATTGATGACCGGCACGCTGGAGGCGTCGGCGAAGGCTTCGATGTCGGAGTGGGCGAAGGTGCGGATCATCACGCCATCGACCATCTCGGAGAGTACGCGCGCGGTGTCGCCGATCGGCTCGCCACGGCCCAGCTGGGTGTCGCGCGGCGACAGGAACAGCGCATGGCCACCGAACTGGGCCATGGCCGTCTCGAAGGACACGCGGGTACGCGTGGAGGACTTCTCGAAGATCATCGCCAGGGTGCGGTTGGCGAACGGCGTATAGACCGGACCTTCCTTCTTCAGCCCATCCTTGATGGTGATGGCGCGCTGGATGAGGTAGTCGAGTTCTTCCGGAGAAAGGTCAAGCAGGGTCAGAAAGTGCCGGGTGGCCATCGAGCGGGCTCCTGTCAGGGTCTCGGGCAGCGCCATCGAAAAGGGCGCCATGCGTCGGAGGGAAGGAAGTCGCCGACGATCACGGCGCCCGGATGGCGCTGCCTGTCAAAAGAGCCATCCTAGCCAGCTCGGCACGAGCGTGCAACGCTCACGCCGTTATCAAGGCGGCCATGGCGCGCGCTGCAGGGCCGATGCGCGCTGCTGCAGACAGCAATCCACAACTCGGGCACTATCGGGGGCTGAATTCATGGCTTACCCCCAGTAGAATGAGGGAATGACACTCACGGGCCTTGCGCCCACCGTCCGAGGATTGCACATGAGCACTACCATCGAATCGATCGAAAAGCAGATTGGCGAGAACCCGATCCTCCTGTACATGAAGGGCACTCCGCAGCTGCCGCAGTGCGGTTTCTCTGCGCAGACCGTGCAGGCCGTCATGTCCTGCGGCGAGCGTTTCGCCTTCGTCAACATTCTCGACAACCCGGACATCCGCGCCGAGCTGCCGAAATACGCCAACTGGCCGACCTTCCCGCAGCTGTGGGTCAACGGCGAACTGGTCGGCGGTTGCGACATCGTGGTCGAGATGTACCAGAACGGCGAACTGGAGCCGCTGATCAAGCAGGCCGCTCAGGAAGCGTCAGCCGAGTGATCGGTATCTTCTGATCGGAGTCGATTTGACCCGAACAATTCCGTTCAGAAAAAACGCCCCCGCAGCCTGGCTGCGGGGGCGTTTTCGTGTCTGACAGTCAGAAATCCGTCAGTCAGGGCGCAGGCGTATCGAGCGAGGCCGGCACTTCATCATTCATGCCCTGTTCCTTCATCGCCAGGTCCCAGCCGCCCAGGTCCTTGAAGCGGTTGACCATCGCGCAGAACAGCTCCGCGGTGCGTTCGGTGTCATAACGCGCCGAGTGGGCGGAGGCGTTGTCGAACTCGATGCCGGCGGCGCGGCAGGCGCGCGCCAGTACCGTCTGGCCATAGACCAGCCCCGCAAGCGAAGCGGTATCGAAGCACGAGAACGGGTGGAACGGATTGCGCTTGATACCGCAACGCTCGACCGCCGCGTTCAGGAAGCCCTGATCGAAGGCCGCATTGTGGCCGACCAGCACCGCACGTGTGCAGCCGTGCGCCTTGATGGCCTTGCGCACCGGGCTGAAGATCTCGCCCAGCGCCTGATTCTCGGCCACCGCGACCTGCTTGCGCACCGGGTTGTCGAGATCGATCCCGGTGAAATCCAGTGCCGACTGTTCGATGTTGGCGCCCTCGAAGGGGGCCACGTGGAAGGCATAGGTCGCATCCGGCACCATGTTGCCATCGTCGTCCATGGTCAGCGTGACGGCAGCGATCTCGAGCAGTGCATCACCGGCGGCATTGAAACCACCCGTCTCGAGGTCGACCACCACTGGCAGAAAGCCACGGAAGCGCTGTGCCATCTGTGTGCGCTCGCTCGCCTGGGTCATCAAGATCTCCAATCCCGTCATAGCATCTCGTGCTGCGCCGTGCATATTGCCGACGCTCAAGGTGGCCAATTGTAGCAGGGCGAAAAGGGCGCGTCGCGGCGCTGGCCGCGTGCCGGGGTGTCTCTGGCCCTCCTGGCAGTATCGGTGAGGTGCCAGCCTCGCTATAATCGGCGTCACATCGTGATTCGGGTAGATGAGCGGCTGCGCTTGCGCGGCCTTCGCTCGTCTGGACCGGGCGATCCAACCCCACCTGCGGCCACGGTGTTCATCAGTGGTACGCGGGAACTACAAGCATCAACTCAGGAGTCAAGCATGTCCGACGTGCAAAAGGTCGTTCTCGCCTACTCCGGCGGCCTGGACACTTCAGTCATCGTCAAGTGGCTGCAGGAAACCTACAACTGTGAAGTCGTGACTTTCACAGCTGACCTCGGTCAGGGCGAGGAAGTCGAGCCGGCGCGTGCCAAGGCAGAAGCCCTCGGCGTGAAGGAGATCTACATCGAAGACCTGCGCGAGACCTTCGTCCGCGATTACGTCTTCCCGATGTTCCGTGCCAACGCCATCTATGAAGGCGAGTACCTGCTGGGCACCTCCATCGCACGTCCGCTGATCGCGCGTCGTCTGGTCGAGATCGCCAACGAGACCGGCGCCGACGCCATCTCTCACGGCGCGACCGGCAAGGGCAACGACCAGGTGCGTTTCGAGCTGGGCGCCTACGCGCTGAAGCCGGGCATCCAGGTCATCGCGCCGTGGCGTGAGTGGGACCTGAACTCCCGCGAGAAGTTGATGGAATACTGCGAGCAGCACGGTATCGAAGTCGACTACGCCAAGAACAAGAAGAAGTCTCCGTACTCCATGGACGCGAACCTTCTGCACATCTCCTATGAAGGTGGCGTGCTGGAAGACCCGTGGACCGAGTGCGAAGAAGAGATGTGGCGCTGGAGCGTCAGCCCGGAGCAGGCGCCGAATGACGCGACCTACATCGATCTGACCTACACCAAGGGCGACATCACTGCCATCGACGGCAAGGAAATGGCCGCTCACGAAGTGCTCGAGTACCTGAACAAAGTCGGCGGCGCCAACGGCATCGGCCGTCTCGACATCGTCGAGAACCGTTACGTCGGCATGAAGTCGCGTGGCTGCTACGAAACACCGGGCGGCACCATCATGATGCGTGCTCACCGTGCCATCGAATCCATCACTCTGGACCGTGAAGCGGCTCACCTGAAGGACGAGATGATGCCGAAGTACGCCGAGCTGGTGTACAACGGCTACTGGTGGAGCCCGGAGCGTCGCATGCTGCAGGCGGCCATCGATGAGTCCCAGAAGGTCGTCAACGGCGTCGTGCGTCTCAAGCTCTACAAGGGCAACGTGATCGTCGTCGGCCGTCAGTCCGAAGACTCGCTGTTCGACGCCTCCATCGCGACCTTCGAAGACGATGCGGGCGCCTACGACCAGAAAGATGCTGCCGGCTTCATCAAGCTGAACTCCCTGCGCCTGCGTATCGCGGCCAGCAAGGGACGTGGCATCGAGTAATCTCTGATCCGATAGCCTGATCTCGGAACACCATGACGCCGGCCCCTGCTGCAGCCATTCGCTGCCATAGGGGTCGGCGTCGTGCTATCCGGCTGTCTGTGCCACGTTGTCAGGCTGTCGATGTCGCGCTGTCCGGCTGCGGATGCCGCGCTGTCGCCGGCCGGAGCCGGGCGCGCTTTCGTCTGATGAGGTGCTGATCATCCAGGGCACGCATGACGCTCAGGGACGTTGCTGGGCGCTTTTCTCCCCCGTGGGTGCATGCGATGCTGACAGAAGCCCCTTTTCATTGTCATTTCTGCACGTAGATCGCCGGCGACCGTCATGGCGGCCGGCCAAGGAAGATGTCTCATGCTGGGTATGCTGAAGAAACTGTTTGCCGCAGGCGAGCCTGCGCCGGTCAAGGAGCCGGAAGCCACCGAATACAAGGGCTATCTGATCGTGGCGATGCCGCAGAAGCACGATGGTCAATACCGGGTGTCGGGCGTGATTCGCAAGCCGGTGGAAGACGGCGAGATGCTGGAGCACCGTTTCGAGCGCTCCGACACCGTGCCGGGCGAAGAGGGCGCCGTGGAGCTGACCCTGCTCAAGGCAAAGCGCACCATCGATGACCTGGGTGACAGCATCTTCGAGCGCTGACCGCCCCGGAGCTGACCGCTGCGTATTGCCCCCACCTTCAGGAGCACGCTCATGATCACGGTTCACCATCTGGAAAACTCGCGCTCGCAGCGCATCCTGTGGCTGCTGGAAGAGTTGAATCTTGAATACCGTCTGCAGACCTATGCCCGCGACAGCAACAGCATGCGCGCGCCCAAGGCGCTGAAGGAGATTCACCCGCTGGGCAAGGCGCCGATCATCACCGACACCACGCTGGCGGGAGAGAACGCCGAGCCGGTGGTGGTCGCCGAGTCCGGCGCCATCATCGAATACCTGATCGATCTGTACGCCGGCCAGGGCAGCGGCAGCACTGCCCATCTGCGCCCGCCCGCCGGCAGCCAGGCCGAGCGTGACTATCGCTTCTGGCTGCACTTCGCCGAAGGCTCCGCGATGCTGCCGCTGATGCTCAGGCTGGTATTCTCGCGCCTCGACAAGCCGCCGGTGCCGTGGCTGGTGCGCCCGATCGCACGCAAGCTTGCCAAGGGGGTCAACGACCGCTTCATCAGCCCGGAGATCAAGGCGCATCTCGTCTACATGGATACCTGTCTCGAGCATCGCCAGTGGCTTGCCGGTGACTCGCTGACCGGTGCCGATATCCAGATGAGCTTCCCGATCCAGGCGCTCGATGCGCGCCAGGGGCTCAAGAATCATCCGAATATCCAGGAATGGCTGGCGCGTATCCGTCAGCGCGAGGCCTTTCAGCGTGCCGTGGCCAAGGGTGGCGAGCTGGCACTCTGACGCGCTTATGCTTTTGCGCTCTGAGGTGCTGATGCCCGGGCGCGATGTGCAAACATCATATGGCTTGCGCATTTTTGCGCTATTGATGTGATTGAGACTTTCGTCGGGATTCTTTCGGCGTTCGGGCTGTCACATCTGGATCTTATATCGATAAGTCCTGTTTTAGGTGTTTAAGCTACAGTTAGTGCTTATTGACCTCGGGCGGGCGACAGCCTCCCAGCCACGAGGCTGGGCGGCGAAGCGCCAAGGACGCAAGACCCAACCGCTGGAAAGCGCCGCAACACAGAACGACAAGACTGAACGTCAAGACAGTTCGTCAAGGCATAACAACAAGACAGAACAGAAGACCGTGAGCGATGCATCGACAAGCGAGTGGGGAGTCCGCCGTGGTGTCGATGGATGAACAGGATGCAGGACAAGGAGTCGACCGGGGGCCTGGCATGGCACGCAAGAGTCTGCGTGAACAATCACTGGAACAAGCACTCCAGCAGATGGAACGCGACAAGGCTCGCCTTGAACGCCGACTAGCGGGGCTGGAAGAGAAACTGTCGACGACGCTCGACGGTACCGGCCTGCGCCTCTGGCAACTCGAAGTGCCCAGCGGCAAGCTCACCATCTTCAACTATCGCTGGGGGCGCATGCTGGGCTATCAGCCCGGCGAGCTGAACGCCCATTTCGATGTCTGGCGTGAGCACCTCCACCCGGAAGACCGCGACGAAGTGCTCGCCAACCTCAATGATCACCTTGAGGGGCGCACCGAGGTCTATCAGGTCGTGCATCGCATGCTGGCCCGCGACGGCAGCATCACCTGGGTCGCCGACCGCGGGCGAGTGGTAGAACGCGATGAGCACGGCAATGCCCTGCGCCTGCTGGGCACGCATACCGATATCAGTCATGAGAAGGACTATGAATCGCGCCTCAATGCGCTGGCCAGCACCGATGCCCTGACCGGGCTTGCCAATCGCCAGGCCATCAACAGCTGGCATCAGCGACCGCTGGCGGATGACAGTGCCTTGATCTTCATCGACCTGGACGGCTTCAAGCAGGTCAACGACCAGTTCGGCCATCGTGCCGGCGACGAAGTGCTGGTGCTGGTCGCGCATGGTCTGAACGATGAGCTGCATCGACTGGGCATCCACCATCATCTCTCGGCGCGTTTCGGCGGCGACGAATTCCTCTTTCAGCTGCCCCGCATGTCACTGCCGCGTGTCGAACATGTCGCCCGTCGCTGGCTGGAGCGCTTCACGCACCCTCTCGAGATCAGCGGTGGCCTCGGTCGCATCGGCCTGAGCATCGGCATCTGCTTCGGGCGCGATGCCGACAATCGCTTCGGGCTGGCGCTGGAACAGGCCGATCAGGCGATGTACCGGGTCAAGCACCACGGCAAGCACGGCTTCCGAGTGCACGCGCCGGTAAAGTACTCTTCCGGCGAATACCGGGCCTGCGAATACCAGACCGGCGAATACCAGGCCTCGAATCTGGCAGCCCCCGGCAGTCGTCTGCCTTCCTGGCTGCATCCGGAGCCCGCGCCGAAGCCCGCGCCGAAGCCCGCGCCGGTATCGCAGCAGGCGCCGGCGCCCAGGCCAGCCTCCCAGTCGCCGCCCAGGCAGCAGGCAGCTTCTGCCGGTACCGAATCTGCCGATACCAAGCCTGTCGATGCCAAGCCTGTCGATGCCAAGCCAGCCGATACCGAGCGTGGTGATAGCGTGTCTGCTGATTCCGAGTCTGCCGATGCCAGGGCCAAGGAGGAAAGGTGACTCGCATGACAAACGAGCCTGAGTCTCACTGGCTCCCGACATCGAAAGCCCCCCGCACGCGCAGGCGTCGGGGGGCTTCTGTCTTTCCGGCCGCTCGATTGACGGGCGTGGCGCAACGCTGCAGCGCGAATGCCATCATTTTCTGATATGACTATTGCAACCGGCAAGGTCGCGAACGACGCTGGGGGACGGCAAGGCAGGGTGAGCCGAGGCCCCTTGGTGTCATGAAAGCCTCATGAATGCGTCATGGCACAGGACAGGCATGAACGGCGGCCTCAATCGCCGCCTATATCAGCAGGGCGAGTGTCCTCAAGGAGAGAAGGATGAGTAGCAGCGAGTCTGGCCGACAGTTCATCAATCAGCCACGTCAGGTCGTCGCAGAGGCGCTGGAAGGCTGCGCACGACTGCGCCACCCGGATGGCAGTGGCGTGCGGCTGTCAGATCCCGCCAGTGGCATGCACCTGGTAGTGCGTGATGACTGGGCGCGTGATCAGGTCGCGCTGATTTCCGGTGGCGGATCGGGGCACGAGCCCGCGCACGCAGGCTTCATCGGCGCAGGCATGCTGACGGCCGCCGTATGTGGTGAGCTGTTCGCCTCGCCGACGGTGGACGCCGTGCTGGCGGCGATCCGCGAAGTCACCGGTGAGGCCGGGGCCTTGCTGATCGTCAAGAACTACACCGGTGATCGCCTCAACTTCGGACTGGCCGCCGAACGGGCGCGTCAGGAAGGCTTCAAGGTCGAGATGGTCATCGTCGCCGACGATGTGGCACTGCCCGACAACCCGCAGCCACGCGGGCTGGCCGGCACGCTGCTGGTGCACAAGGTCACCGGTGCGCTGGCGGCACGCGGGGCGGGCCTCAAGGAAATCACCGCCGTCGCGCGCCGCGTCGCCGACAGCTGTTCGACCCTGGGCGTGGCCTTCAATGTCGGCCGCCATCTCGGCAAGCCGCGTGAGCAACGTGCACCGGAACTGGGGCTGGGCATTCACGGCGAGCCGGGCGCCATGGCGCTCGAGCTTGGCGGCGACGCGGATACCCACGGCGTGCATGCGGTCATGGACATCGTGGTCACGGCGCTGGTGCAGGGCCATTCGCGCAAGGAGGCCGGCGGCGACCTGCCGGCCAGCGGCCATCTGCTGCTGATCAATGATCTGGGCGGTTGCTCGGCGCTGGAACGCAGCCTGCTGCTGAACGAGGCGCTGACCCATCCGTCGCTGCAGGCGCTGGGCATTCATGCCGTGGTCGGCCCGCAGCCGCTGATGACCTCGCTGGACATGCATGGCTTCTCGCTGACGCTGCTGCCGTTGGATAGCCTGCTGGAAGAAGCGCTGAGCGCCAGCTGCGCGCCGCTGGCCTGGCCGGGCGTGCAGTCGGTGACGCCACTGACGCACTTCACGCCGAGTCAGGACGCCGCAAGAACGCTCAGCGACGAAGCCTCGGATACCAGACGTGCCCAGGCCAAGGCCGACTGCCAGGCGCGTGCCGCCCGCGGCGTGAAATCGCGCGCCGGACTGCCGGGCGATCCGCAGGTCGAGCAACGGCTGCGCGCGGCGCTGGAAATCCTGCTTGCCAGCGAGGCGGACCTTGACCGCCTCGATGCCATCAGCGGCGACGGCGATACCGGCAGCACCTTCGCCAGCGGTGCGCGTGCGGTGATCGAGGCATTGGAAGACTGCGAGCTAGCGTGTGGCGATTCCGGCGAGCTGATGGCCACCATCGGCAAGCAGCTGGCCCACGGCATGGGGGGGTCCAGTGGTGTGCTGCTCTCGACGCTGTTCACCGCCGCCGCCACCCGCTGGAAGGAGCAGTCGGAGGCGAATGGCCAGGCCCCGCTGGGCCAGCGCTGGCACGACGCCCTGAGTCACGGCGTCGCCCGCATGCAGCATTACGGCGGTGCCTCACGCGGCGACCGCAGCCTGCTGGATGCGCTGTTGCCGGCCCTGGAGGCACTGCAGTCTTCGCTGCAGACGACACCGAGTGGTCGCGTCGACTGGGCCGCGATGGCACGGGCCGCCCGCCAGGGCGCGGATGCCACCGCCGAGATGACCAAGGCACGGGCCGGACGCTCCGCCTACGTACCTTCTTCCCATCTGGTCGGCAACAGTGACCCGGGCGCGGAAGCCGTGGCGCGTGTCTTCGAAGCGCTGGCCGATGCCGCCGAGGAAGCGGCGGGCTGATTCGATTGACCGGCTGAGCCGATTGACCCGAATGATCAGCGTCTGGGCTCCCCGGACCCACAAAGCTCATAAACCAAAGCCCCATAAACCAGAAGGCCCGCCCCATGAACCTCGTGTTCATGGGGCGGGCCCTTTTGCGTCATGCGGAAGGCCGTCAGGCGACTTTCTGGCGAGTCGGCAGACGAATCAGGCGGGTGGCGATGGCGGTGCCCAGCAGGGTGATGCCCATGCCGGTGAGGATGCGCGCATCGATCACCTCATCGAGCAGCATGTTGCCCCACAGCAGCGCGCTGACCGGTACCAGGAAGGTGACGGAAGTGGTCGCGGTGGCGCCGGCGCTGGCCAGCAGGCGGAAGAAGATCAGGAAGGCGAGGCTGGTGCTGAGTACCGCCAGCGCGATGGCGCTGCCCCAGGCCTCCAGACTGACGCTGGCCTGTGGCCACATCCACAGGCCCGGAATCAGCAACAGCAGGGAAGACATCAGCGAACTGCCCGCGGCCAGCACCGGTGAGGGCAGGTGGCTCAGGCGCTGGCGTGAGAAGTTGGAGGCGAAGCCGTAGCAGAAGGTCGCGCCCAGGGCGGCGAGGATGAACCAGCCATCGCCGCCGAGCTGGAAATCGAGGCGATCACTCGACAGTACATAGACCCCGCTGAAGGCCACGGCCAGTCCCAGATACTGCTGCTTCTGGATCGGCGTGGCGAACAGCGCCATGCCCAGCAACGCGGTGAACAGCGGCGTGGTGGCATTGATCAGCGAGGTGAAACCGGCCTCCAGCTGGGTGGTGGCCAGCGCCAGCAGGCAGAAGGGCAGCGCCTGACTGGTCAGCCCCAGCACCGCAAGCGGGCCCTTGTGTTCCCACAGCATCTTCAGACGGCCCGCGCCCAGCAGCAGCGGGGCGAGTACCAGCGCACCGATGCCCATGCGCAGCAGTATCAGCGTGGTCGGGCCGAATTCCGGCGCGGCCACGCGCATGAAGATGAAAGACATGCCCCACAGGGTGGACAGCAGGACAAGACGCAAGGCATCGCTGGCGGACATGGTGTTCTCGACGTGGCGTGTGAAAGGCAGTCCGCTAGGCTAGCCCCTCATGCGCATCACGGGAAGCACGACCTTGTGTCTGTCGCTCTGCTTTCCCAGCCCCCCCAGCTCCAGCTCCAGCCCGCTGGCCTCAGGCGGAGGGTATCGCGCCGCGCTGGATGGCGGCGATATCGCGGGCGGCGCGCTCGAGTGCCGGCAGATGCTTGAGCATGTCCTCACGCGACTGACGCATCACCGGCGCCTGGATCGCCACGCCGATGTTGGAGGGCCCATCGGGATTGGGCGCCAGCACCGCGATGCACACCAGACCGGGCAGAAATTCCTCGTCATCCAGCGCGAAACCCTGCTGGCGGACCTGCTCGATCTCGGCCTCGACGGACTCGATGTCGGTCAGGGTGTTGCGCGTCATCGCGTTCAGCGGTGTGCCGGTCAGCAGGCGGCGGCGCTGGGCGGGCGGCATCTGGGCCAGAAACAGCTTGCCGCTGGCGGAGCAATGCACCGGCACCCGGGAACCGGGGTGCAGATAGAAGCGCAGCGGGGCCTGGGTCTCGACGCGGTCCAGATACAGCACTTCGCTGCCTGACAGCGCGGTGATGTTGCAGCTTTCGCCCACCTCTTCCATCAGCCGGCTGAGCACGCCGTGGCGGGCGCCCTGCACGGTGTCGTTGAGCAGCAGATTTTCCGCCAGACGGCGCAGACGGCTGCCCTTGCTGTAATGGCGATTGTCCGCCTCGCGCTGCAGCATGCCGCTGCCTTCCAGCTGCTGCAGCATGCGGTGCAGCGTCGGCTTGGGCAGGCCGGTCTCTTCCACCAGCCCCTGCAGGGTGAAGAACTGGTCCTTGGCGGCGATCACTTCCAGCAGCGCCAGCAGGCGCTGGGCAGGTGTATCACCCTCTATCTTGCTGCCTTCCTTGCCGGTGTCCCTGTCAGCGTCCTTGCGGTCACGCGGCAGGCTCGCCTGGGGCTGGGTGGCACTGTTCATGGGCTATTCCCTCCTTCAATCCGTGCGCGGGGCAGTGTGGCGCCGAAACGCTCGGCCCGTCAGTGCCTTGCGTTGCTGTGCCTACTTTAACAGTACTCCATTCATCGAAAGAAGTTTCTAAAAAAGGAGTGTTTTTGATCATTTTCCGAAATTAGGCTTGACGGACCGCGCGGCGAGGGCTAATTTTGGTCACATGTTTCGTTAATCGGAACTAAATGTATCAATAAACATAAAATTTAGAGTTGGAGACGCCATGAGCACTCAAGACAGCGCAGACAATCGCAAGGTCGTGCAGGGCAAGCAGAAGATGACCCCTTCCGAGGCCTTCGTGGAAACCATGGTCGCCAATGGCGTCACCGACATGTTCGGCATCATGGGCTCCGCCTTCATGGATGCGATGGACATCTTCGCCCCGGCCGGCATCCGTCTGATCCCGGTGGTGCATGAGCAGGGCGCTGCCCACATGGCCGACGGCTATGCGCGTGTCTCCGGCCGTCACGGCATGGTCATCGGCCAGAACGGCCCGGGCATCTCCAACTGCGTCACCGGCATCGCGGCCGCTTACTGGGCGCACAGCCCGGTGGTCATCGTCACGCCGGAAGCCGGCACCACCGGCATCGGCCTGGGCGGCTTCCAGGAATGCAAGCAGCTGCCGATGTTCCAGGAATTCACCAAGTACCAGGGCCACGTCACCCACCCGTCGCGCATGGCGGAATACACCGGCCGCTGCTTCGATCGCGCCATGTCCGAGATGGGCCCGACCCAGCTCAACATTCCGCGTGACTACTTCTACGGCGAGATCGAGTGCGAGATTCCCAAGCCGGCACGCGTCGACCGTGGCCCGGGTGGCAGCAAGAGCCTGGATGAGGCAGCCGAGCTGCTGGCCAGCGCCAGGTTCCCGGTCATCGTTTCCGGTGGCGGTGTGGTGATGGCGGATGGCGTCGAGGAGTGCAAGGCACTGGCAGAGCGTCTCGGCGCGCCGGTGGTCAACAGCTACCAGCACAACGATTCCTTCCCGGCCAGCCACCCGCTGTGGTGCGGTCCGCTCGGGTATCAGGGCTCCAAGGCGGGCATGAAGCTGATCTCCCAGGCCGATGTCGTCATCGCGCTGGGCACGCGTCTCGGGCCGTTCGGTACCCTGCCGCAACACGGCATGGACTACTGGCCGAAGGACGCGAAGATCATCCAGATCGACGCCGACCACAAGATGCTGGGCCTGGTGAAGAAGATTTCCGTCGGCATCTGCGGTGACGCGCGTGAAGCGGCCATCGCCCTGACCGAGCGCCTGTCCGGTCGCAATCTCGAGTGCGATGCCACCAAGGATTCGCGTCTCAGCACCATCCGCGAAGAGAAGGCCGCCTGGGAAGCTGAGCTTGACGAGTGGACCCACGAGAAGGACGCCTTCAGCCTCGACGCCATCGACGAGGCCAAGGACGAGAAGCCGTTCTCCGGCGGCGAATACCTGCACCCGCGTCAGGTCCTGCGCGAGCTGGAAAAGGCGATGCCGGAAGATGTCATGGTCTCCACCGACATCGGCAACATCAATTCCGTGGCCCACAGCTACCTGCGCTTCGACAAGCCGCGCAGCTTCTTCGCCCCGATGAGCTTCGGCAACTGCGGCTACGCCTTGCCGACCATCATGGGTGCCAAGACTGCCGCGCCGGAACGTCCGGCCATCGCCTACGCCGGTGACGGCGCCTGGGGCATGAGCCTGATGGAAATCATGACCGCCGTGCGTCACGACATTCCGGTCACCGCCGTCGTCTTCCACAACCGTCAGTGGGGCGCCGAGAAGAAGAACCAGGTCGAGTTCTACAACCGTCGCTTCGTCGCCGGTGAGCTGGACAACCAGAGCTTCGCCGAGATCGCACGCTCCATGGGGGCCGAAGGCATCACCGTCGACCGTCTGGAAGACGTGGGCCCGGCGCTCAAGAAGGCCATCGACATGCAGATGAACGAAGGCAAGACCTGCGTCATCGAGGTGATGTGTACGCGCGAACTGGGCGACCCGTTCCGCCGCGACGCCCTCAAGAAGCCGGTGCGTCTGCTCGAGAAGTATCAGGATTACGTGTAACGCCCGGCCCTTGCGCGCCTGAGTGGACAGGCGCGCAAGCGAACATGGCGCAACACGCAAGCTAGACGGAACCTCTCCCTTGCCCCGGCCATTTCTGATGTCCGGGGCTTTTTGGATGTGTCGGCTGCCTGCAAGGGCAGCGAGGAGACAGACATGAAGGCACTCAACAACATTCTGGCGCGGGCCAAGGCAGACCCGCGTCGTATCGTGCTCTGCGAAGGGCAGGACATGCGGGTGGTGCAGGCGGCGGTGAGCGCGGCGGAGCAGGGCCTGGCGCAGGTGATGCTGGTGGGCGACCCGACCGTCACCGCCGCCACCGCCAGAGAAGCCGGGCTCGAGAATGGCTCGCTGGGAAGCTGTGAGCTGATCGACCCTGCCACCTGCGAGCACACCGCCAGGCTTGCCGAGGCGCTGCACGCGCATCGCGCGGCCAAGGGCATGACGGCGGATCAGGCCGCCGAGAAGATTCGTGATCCGCTGACGTTCGCCAACATGCTGGTGCGTGAAGGGCTGGCGGATGGCTCGGTGGCGGGAGCGGTGAATACCACCGCCGATGTGGTGCGCAGCGCCATCCAGTTACTGGGCCTGGCGCCGGGCAGCAAGCTGGTCTCCAGCTTCTTTCTGATGATGCTGTGCAAGCCGTTCCACAACCTGAAGGGCGGCATGATCTTCTCGGACTGTGGGCTGGTGATCGACCCCGACGCGGAAGAGCTGTCGCAGATCGCGTTGGCCGCCGCCGACAGCGCTCAGGCCCTGCTCGGGGAAGACCCACGGGTGGCGATGTTGTCGTTCTCCACCAATGGCAGCGCGCATCACGCCTCGGTGGACAAGGTGGTGCAGGCCGCGCATCGCGTGCGGGAGCAACGCCCGGAGATCGCCATCGACGAAGACGTGCAGCTCGACGCCGCCATCGTGGCGGAAATCGCCGAGCGCAAGCTGCCCACCTCGCGCGTCAAGGGCACCTCCAACGTGCTGGTGTTCCCCAATCTGGAAGCTGGCAATATCGGCTACAAGCTCGCCGAACGCATCGGCGGCGCAGAAGCCATCGGCCCGCTGCTACAGGGCCTCGCCAAACCCGCCAACGACCTCTCGCGCGGCTGCTCCACCGCCGACATCCTCAATGTCATTGCGGTGACTGTCGTCCAGGCGCAGCAGCGTAATCAGTAAGTTTTCTCCTTCTTTGATTTTATTAGTTATATTATAATTTAGTAGGTCGGGCAGGTGAAAGCCTGCTCGCTCTAATAACTAAGCCGTTTATAATATGCTTCTCCAATCTAACTAAAGCTTTGTATGTCGGACTCGAGTGCCTTAACTTCTCTTCTTTTTATATTGTTAAATATTTTTGCCACTTCTTTATCACTTAGCTTTAAATCTTCTGGGTTACAGTTACGATATAGGGCAATAACCATTCTCATATGTGTGTGGTCAAATCGATCGAAGTTAGGGAAGTAGTTATTCCTCCAGCGGTTGTAATTTATTTCATGCCAAGCTCTGACAAAAGATTTATTCCGCATATCAACTTTAAATCTTTTGTTTAATCTTTTTATTAGTAAGTCAAGTTCATGTAATAGCTGAAGATCATTTATTTCTGAAAAGAAGAACAGCCATCCTTTGCCTTTATTTTCTGAGATACAACCTGTAATCCTTAAGTCAAGTCGCCATTTTAATAAAGGGATAGATTTGTTTCTTGAAGATGCATATGCTGTATAGATGCCTGTTAAAGAATCTATCAGTTTCTGTTTGGAAGACTTTCTAGCTGTGATATTTCTGTAGCCCTCTGATTCGGCCTCATATACATATCCTACGTATGAAAAATTATTGGTAATCCTACAGCTGGTAGATTTTTCTGGGTTCCCCTCGGGTGTATATACTTTTAGTCCTGTTTTTTTACAGTGATTGCTTATATAATTTATATGAGCTTCTGATTCGTCTTTATTGCATAATATAAAAATATCGTCTACATACCTGCGATAGAACACAGACGTAGAAGATTGGAAATTACTATCGAGATTTCTCAGATAGATGGCTGATAGTATATTGGAAATCGAAAGCCCTTGTGGAACACCCACTTTATGACCTGCGATGACATCACTAGCTCTAGAAATAGCTTTGTCTATCAATGATATTATATTGTCATCCCGAATAAATCTCCTTAATCTCTTCTTAAGTTCTTCATGCCTTATTGAGGGGTAAAAGTTAGATATATCTAGCTTTACTACCCAGTTGTATTCTTTTTTTGTTAAGGATTTTTTGATATCTCTTGTAACATTTTGAGGTATAGATTGCTTAGTCTTGTTTCCTAGTCTGCGTTGTAAAAATTGATTAAGTGCTTTTAACGTAATTCTGTCTCTTATTGTTGGTATATAAACAACTCTAGGTAGCTTCTTGGCTCCTTTGCTTATTACTTTTTCTTTATATCTGGTAAATCTATAAGTACCGTCAATAACTTTTCTTTCTATTAACTTAATATTGCCTTCTAATTCTCGTTCGAAGACTGCAGGTGTGATATTATCTACGCCCATAACATTAGATAGCTTTACATCTTCTAAGAAAATGTTTTTTAAGTTTTCATAGGAAAAGTAGTCATGGAAATCTTGCTTAACAGTTTTCATGTTCTAGATCTCAAGAAAATACGTAAAATGCTAAAATAACCGGCAATAAAAACAAAACTGAAAGTAATAAAAAGCGTTTGATTTTATATTTTAATAGTTTTAGATAATGTATAGGCTTAGGGTTACGGTCTAATGCATCTTTTGAAGCAGAATTTAGTTTTTCATCTATTAAAGCACGGATATAATCGCTACTATCGTGGTTTTCACAAGAATTTAATAGTTGGTTATAGGTGTGGTTGTGTTCTTTAGTGGCTTTACCAGAAGATTTGATATCCAGATAGAGCTGATGTAAAGCAACATAGTTTTCTTTTACTTGTGCGGCTCGCTCTGAATATTTTGAGCCAGAGCCATATAAGGAAACGCTTAAAACAAATATTGAAAAACAGGTGAAAGTAAGGGAGGCA
The DNA here is from genome assembly GCF_016495405.1 of Cobetia sp. cqz5-12. Classification (NCBI taxonomy): domain Bacteria; kingdom Pseudomonadati; phylum Pseudomonadota; class Gammaproteobacteria; order Oceanospirillales; family Halomonadaceae; genus Cobetia; species Cobetia sp. cqz5-12. The sequence goes on along the minus strand of NZ_CP044522.1, from coordinate 3,068,761 downwards.
TGCTGGTTGTTGTTATTGCACACCAATAGCCATACCGATACAAATACTGCTGACAAGGAGTACCACAGGGAAAGTAGATCCAGCCATTCTTTGTTGGCTAACAGCCTTCTCTCAGTGTGAATTCTGGAAACTCTTGTCCACCAAACTTTACTTTCCATTATTATTCCCTGTCACAATGTTAGGGTGCTCCAAGGTGCTAGGATTTGATGACAATTGTCGACTATAATATTAGGAATAGCCTTATCTAAATAGATAAAGTGGTTACCACCCCACTTCACTCTTACTGTCACCTATTAATATTTCGTAATAAGCGCCACTTCAGTGGTCACCTCGGAGCAGGGTAAGAATAACAAAAAGGATGTTGTTTTCAAGGCATTTGTTGAATAGAGTTAACCTTGAGCTCTGGTGGAGCACATGTTGGTATTTGTATGTATGATGCTCTCCGGTCTAGGGTGTGCTCCTATAGAGCTATACAAGTCAGTAATTTATGCTGATGATAAATCCCTATAAAGGAGGGGGGGAGGAGCATCACATCCCCTGATGCCGACACGCCAGCGCCATGTGATAGACGATTTCATCGGCGAGGGCGTTGTCGAGGGTGCGTTCAAGATCGATGATCAGCTGGTTGGGGTAGTAGGCGCTGAGGTCCAGCCCGACGCCGAGGCCGAGGATGGCCTGGCGGCCGGAGCGGGTCTGTTGCGCGACCACCTGCTTGAGGTGGCTGTCGAGGTACTGTTCGTCATTGGCCATGTTGGTGGCGCTGTCACAGGGGCTGCCATCGGAGATGACGACCAGCAGACGGCGTGCGCCTTCGTCGGCAGGGGCGTTGTCTGCGAGACGTGAGCAGGCCCATTGCACGGCTTCGCCATCCACGCCTTCGCGGTAGAGATCGGCCTTGAGCAGGGCGCCGAAGTGGCGGCGCGCGCGGCGCCACGCCAGTGAGGCGGGCTTGAAGATCAGATACTGCACTTCATTCAGGCGGCCCGGACGCGCGGGCTTGCCGGCGCGTCGCCAGTCCTTGAGCGCGCGGCCGCCATTCCAGGCGCCAGTGGTGAAGCCGAGCACCTCGGTGGGCACACCGGCCATGTCCAGCGCGCGGGTGAGTATCTCGATCAGCATCGCCACTGCCTCGCCATGCACCTTCATCGAACCGGAGCAGTCGATCAGGAAACTGACCTGGGCACTGGCCTCGGGCACCCAGCGCTCGCGCTGGAAGACCCGCCTCTCGGCCGGCGAGGAAATCACCTGACTCAGCCGCCGCCCATCGATGATTCCTTCCTCCTCCCCGAAGTGCCAGCCCTCACGCTGCGGCGAGCTGAAATGGCGCGCCAGCTGACGTGCCAGGCGCCGCACGTTGATCTTCTGCTCCGCCAGACGCGTATCCAGCGCCTGACGATACTCATCGAGCAGGGCCGCACGCATGCGCCTGGCCGGTTCCAGCTCGCGGTCATAGGCCGTGGTGAACACCTGATAGGGCAGCAATTCCTCCGGCGCGCCACGCCGGTGACTCGGCAGCGGCGATGCCGCCTGCTCCTCGAGCAGACTCGCTTCCTCATCCTCGTTTTCCAGAAACAGCGCGAAGCGTTGTCTGGCATCGGAGTCGTCCTCCTCCTCGCCGTCCTGCTCCTCCAGCGATTCGGCCAGCTCCTGCTCCAGCCACAGGCTGATGTTCAGCGCGTGCTGCTGGTAGGCCGCCTGATCGAAACGCGTGCGTCTCAGCCCCGCCATGTCAGCGCCCAGCGCCTGATAGAAGGAGGCGCGCGTCGTCTCGATGTAATCCTCCGTCTCGTGGATCACCGCGCAGGCCATCAGGCGTGACCAGCACGACTGGATGACGCTGTAGATCAGGATGCCGCTGCTCGTCTCGGTCAGGCCCGCGTGATAGAAGGCCAGGCACCAGTCGGTGAAGCGCCGCGCCAGATTCTCTCGCACGCCGGGCATGTCAGGATCGACCAGCGCCTCGACGCGCAGCTGCTCCAGCAGGTCATAGATCAGGCGGGTTTCCGGCAGCGCCGGGCGCACCGCTATATGCAGCGCCTCATCGGTGTGGAGCAGGCGCAGCGCGATGGCATCGCTGACCGCGCGATAGTTGTCGAGCGTGCAGTCGTCTTCCTCAAGGCGCAGATGCGGCGTGCGCAGTGGTAACGCCTGCGCATGCCGACTCAGGCGCCGCCCCCGATAGGCCCAGCCGGCCTGACCGCTGAGTGCCCCGAGACTCGCCGCCGCAAGCTCCTCGAGATACTGCTGACGACGGCGTACCTGCTGGGCCGCACTCATGCCCGGGCTCCCTTGTCGCTGTCCTGTTCATCCATCAGATCGCTCTCCATCAGCGCCGCGGACTCCTCAAGCTCCCTGGCGAAACAGCGCTGATAGAACTCGGCGACCAGCGGGCGCTCATGCTCATCGCACTTGTTGAGGTAGGAGAGACGGAAGGCCAGCGCCGGGTTGCGGAAGATTTCGCAGTTCTCCGCCCAGGTGATCACGGTACGCGGCGACATCAGGCTCGACAGATCACCATTGGCGAAGCCCTTGCGGGTGAGGTCGGCCACCGCGACCATCGCGCGAATCAGCGCCTGGCCACGTGCGTTGTCCTTGGCGGGCACGCGGGCCAGCACGATCTTCACTTCCTCATCACGCGGCAGGTAATCCAGCTTGGCGACGATGTTCCAGCGGTCGATCTGCGCATGGTTGAGCAGCTGGGTGCCGTGATAGAGCCCATCCTGATTGCCAAGCCCGACGGTATTGGCGGTGGCGAACAGGCGGAATTGCGGATGCGGGCGAATCACGCGGTTCTGGTCCAGCAGCGTGAAGTGGCCGTCGCGCTCCAGAATGCGCTGGATGACGAACATCACGTCCGGGCGGCCGGCATCGTACTCATCGAAGATCAGCGCGATGGGGCGGGTCAGCGACCAGGGCACGATGCCTTCCTGGAATTCGGTGACCTGCACGCCGTCGCGAATCACGATGGCGTCCTTGCCGACCAGATCCAGCCGGCTGACATGGCCATCGAGATTGACGCGCAGGCACGGCCAGTTGAGGCGCGCGGCGATCTGCTCGATATGGGTCGATTTGCCGGTGCCATGCAGGCCCTGAACCATCACGCGACGGTTGTTGGTGAAACCGGCGAGGATGGCGAGGGTGACATCGGGATTGAAGCGATAGGCCGTATCGATTTCCGGCACGTGGGCGTCGCGCTCCAGAAAGACCGGCACCTTGAGATCACTGTCGATGCCGAACAGCTCGCGCACGCCGCGCAGCTCAGTGGGCTGCAACTGGCCGGCGGGCAGGGGTTGCTCGGCAGAGGAGGCGGGGCCTGCATCGCTGGCAGGGCTTGTATCGCTGCTGGAAGGCGTCAAGGTGGCGTCGCTCACGGGGTGTCTCCCTCGTCATTCTTGTTGGTGGCTGCCCGGCAGACCTGTCGCGGGGATGTCGGTAGACCTGTCACAGGGAGACAGGCAAACCGGGCAGCGGCAATGGTTTGAATATAGCTTTGTTTCTAAAAATAATGCAAATCGTATCGAAATATGAGATTTGTGATTATTCATTCCCCGCAGGAGCAAGGCAGATGAGCGATACCCTGATCATTGGTGGCGGCGTGATGGGCATGATGATGGCGTGGCAGCTGGCTGAGGCCGGCCAGACGGTTACGCTGCTGGAGCGCGGCCAGTGCGGACGTGAGGCATCGTGGGCCGGTGGCGGCATCGTCTCGCCGCTGTACCCGTGGCGTTACTCGAGCGCCATCTCGTCACTGTCACGCTGGTCAGAAGGCGAATACCCGAGGCTTGCCGAGGCGCTCAAGGACGCCACCGGCATCGACCCGGAATACCGCCAGAAGGGCCTGATCTATCTGCGGGTCGAGGATGAGGCGCTGGCACTGGACTGGGCGCGCACCCAGCACAAGCCGCTGGAGGTGATCAAGCGGGAGGCGCTCTACACGCGCGAGCCGCATCTGGCCAGTGGCCATCAGCAGGCGCTGTGGATGCCGACGCTGGGCAGCATCCGCAATCCGCGCCTCGGACAGGCGCTGCGCGCACGTCTGCTGGCGCATGTGCGTGTCGAGGTGCGCGAAGGCTGCGAGGTGCAGGAGCTGATGATCGGCGCGGATCACCGCGTCACGGGCGTACGGCTGGTTGATGAGACCGTCAGCGCAGACAACGTCGTGGTATGTGGCGGCGCCTGGAGCGGCAGGCTGCTGGCCGCGGCCGGTGTACTGCTGCCGGTGCGCCCGGTGAAGGGCCAGATGATGGTGTTCAATCCTGTGGCGGCGGGGCTTTGCAGTGTGGACGAGCCACTATTGTCGCGGGTGGTGCTGTGCGATGGCCGCTACGTGATTCCGCGCGCCGATGGGCGGATTCTGGTCGGCTCGACGCTTGAGCATCAGGGCTTTGACAAGTCCACCACCTCAGAGGCGCGCGAGTCACTGCATGCCAGCGCCGCAAGCATTCTGCCCGCACTGGGTGAGCTTGAACCGGAGCATCACTGGGCCGGCCTGCGTCCGGGCACGCCGGATGGCACACCCTTCATCGGCGCGGTGCCGGGCCTTGCAGGGCTTTATGTGAATGCGGGCCATTATCGCAACGGCCTGGTGCTGGCGCCGGCTGCCACGCGTCTGCTCAGTGACATGCTGCTCGGGCGTGAGAGCTTCATGTCAGCGGAGGCCTTCACGCCACCGGGCGTGGCAGCGCCTGAGGCCCTCGCAGGCTGAGTCGCCCGAGGGCGGCGATTGGACGGCCTTGGTACAGCATCAGCGCGGCGCGATGGGACCAGTTGGCACCAGAGCAGCCTCGCTGGTGCCAACTGGCCCAATCGGTGGCGGCCAACTGGTGCTAAAGGGCGGTGCTGGTGTCGGCGTAGTCTCGGGTCATGGCGCAGCGCTTGCTGTCGCCCTTGCGCAAACGACACGCTCGAACAACAAGCCCAACAACAAGACTGCGGAGCCCGACCCATGACTCACCAAGCCACCATCGAACTGCTGACTGCCTTCTGCGATGCCCTCAACCGACACGACATCGACGACTGCCTGTCGATGATGACCGATGACTGCGAATTCCTCGCCATCGCCGGGCCGGAGCTGGAAGGCAAGACCTTCGCCGGTCAGGACGCCGTGCGTGCGGGCCTCTCCGCTGCCTGGCAGAACGCGCCGGATGCCCAGTGGATCGACGCGGAAATCTTCGCCGATGGCGAGCGTGGCTTCGTCATCAGCACCTATACCGGCACCACCGCCGATGGCGCGCGCAGCGAAGCGCGCATGATCGACGCCTTCACGCTGCGTGACGGCAAGATCGCGATCAAGAATGCCTTCCGCAAGAACCGTCCGCCCGTCAATGTCTGAGCGCCAGCGGCGCATCGATCAGGGAAGCGATTTCTGAAGCTGTCTTTGCCCCAGGGGTAGCACGTCATGGCGTGAGGTCATGGCGTGCACCCTGCGGGTGAGAGGAGGTGTTCGAGATGGAAACTATCGTGCAGCACGGCGCCCGGCCAGATGAGGTGGACAGCGAGTCAGAACAGCGCCCGGCCACTCAGGCTTCTCAGCCGTATGACCCGGCCTATGACCCGCTGGTGAGCGCCACCCCCGGCGAAGGGCGCGACTACGCGCCGACCTACTGGGTCGCCACCGCCGGTGAGCCGCCGCAGGATGATGGCCCGGTGATGGGCGATATCGATGCCGATGTGGTGATCGTCGGCTCCGGTTTCACCGGACTCACCGCCGCCATCGTGCTGGCCGAGAAGTACGGCATCAAGGCCACCGTGCTGGAGGCCAATCGGGTCAGCTGGGGCTGCTCGACCCGCAATGGCGGTCAGGCGCAGTGCGCCACAGGCCGCCTCAAGCGCTCGCAGTGGATCGAGCGCTACGGGCTCGAGGCCGCCCACGGCCTGCACCGTGAGTGCGTCGAGGGCATGGAGAATTTCAAGGAGCTGATCAAGGACATCGACTGCGATCCGCAGCCGGGCGGTCATCTGTATATCGCCCACCGCGAGCGCATGATGCCGGGGCTGGAGAAGGAAGCGCGCCTGTTGCGCGAGACCTTCCATTACGATGCCCGCATCATCGATGGCGCCACAGTGCGCAATGAGTGGGTCGGTGACGAAGAGGCCTGCGGCGCGATGCACGAGCCGGAAGGTATCGGCGTGCACCCGGGCAAGTTGGCCTTCGGCTATCTGCGCAAGGCGCGCCGCCTGGGCGTCAAGGTGCACCCGGCAAGCCCGGTGGAGAGCTGGGAGACCCGCGATGGCGTGCACTATCTGAGAACGCCGGGTGGTGTGGTCAAGGCGCGCTCGGTGGGCATGGCTACCGGCGGTTACACCTCCGGCAAGCTGCATCCGGAGCTCGACAAGCGTCTGATGCCGGTGCTCTCCAACTCGCTGGTGACGCGCCCGTTGACGACGCAGGAAATCGAGGCGACCCGCTTCCATACCCATCAGGTGCTCACCGACACCCGCGTGCTGCGCCACTACTATCGCCTGCTGCCGGACAACCGCCTGCAGATCGGCAGTCGCAGTGCCGTCTCGGGGCGTGACGCGCCCAAGGCGCAGTACGAGCAGCTGCTGATCGCCGACATGCATCGCAAGTTCCCCGCGCTGAGCGGCATCGAGGTCGATTATTCCTGGTGGGGCTGGGTGGATGTCAGCCACGACATGATGCCGCGCATCCATCAGCCGGACCCGAAGCAGAGCGTCTATTACGCCATGGGCTATGGCGGCAACGGCGTGATGTATTCCGCCCAGGCGGGCAAGCGCCTCGCCCAGTGGATCGCCAGGGACGCGGCGGACCTGGTACTGCCGATCTTCCAGTCACGCCTGCCGTATCCCAATGTGCTCAACAAGGTCGAATCGCCGCTGTTCGCGCCGTTCCGCCGCACCGGCCAGCGGTGCCTGTATCGCTGGTACGCGATGAAGGACGAGGCGCAGTAGTCTGCAAGTGTGATTGTCTGCAAGTTCAATTGCCTGAAAGCCAAGAGGCTCCCTGATTGCCAAGTGTTATTGGTCAGTCAGGGAGCCTCTTTTTAGCTATAGGGTAATCATTTGTCATAATCTCCTGTCGAGAATCAGGCGCTCATGTCGATGACGCTTTCGGGTGCCTCCAACGCCAGCGGTACCAGCGCGGACAGCTTGATGATGCCGGCCTCGATGCGCGCTTCCGGAATCGCCGAGAAACCGAGGCGCAGGTAATGGCGATGACGATCGCGATTGCAGAAGAAGTGCAGGTCGCCGACCTCGATCAGAATGCTCTGCTCACGGGCGAGGGCAGCAAGGCGATGGGCGTTGAGCGTGTCGGGGCCATGCATCCAGAAGCAGGAGCCGCCGTAGGTAGCAGGCGTGCTCATCATCGGCAGATGGCGCTGGATGGCGTCACGCATCAGCAGGAAGCGACGCTGCATCACCTGATGCATCTGATTGATGAGGCTGTCGTGATAGCCACGCGCGATGAAGAGTCCCACCGCACGCTGATTGTTGGTCGGCGGATGGCGCAGCATCAGGCGGCGCAGGGCGCGGGCCTCTCGAATCAGCGTGGGGTGCGCGACCATGTAGCCCAGTCGCAGGCCGGGGGCGAGGGTCTTGGAGAGGCTGCCGACATAGATGACCCGCTTGTGGCGGTCCAGGCTCTTGAGCGCCGGTGTCGGGTTGTCGGCGTAGTTGCTCTCGCTCTCGTAGTCGTCCTCGATGATCAGGAAGTTGCCGGTCTCGGCCATGTCCAGCAGCTGGCGGCGACGCTCCAGTGGCAGGGTGACGGTGGTCGGTGACTGATGGCTGGGCGAGACATAGACCAGTCGGCAGTCCTCGAGCGACTCCACCGGCTGCATGCCCTTGTCGTCGATAGGCAGCAGCTGGATGTCGTCAGTGAAGGTGCTGGCGATGTTGTACATGTCGACATAACCGGGGTTTTCCATCGCGAAGCGCTGGCCCTGCTTGAGCAGGAGCATGCAGCTGATCCACAGCGCCTGCTGTGTACCCACCGTGATCAGGATTTCTTCCGGGCTTGCCCAGACACCGCGGCGGGGCAGCAACCGCTGATGGATCTGCTCGATCAGCAGCGGGTCATCATTGTTGAGGTGGTCCACCGACCAGCTGCGAATCGATGGCACGCTCATCGAGTCACGGCTGCATTCCCGCCAGTGTTGGGTGGGGAAGAATTCCGGGTCGAGCTGGCCATAAAGGAAGGGGTAGTCGTACTGGTGCCAGTCGCCCGGCTTCTCGATGGTGCGCTGCCTGGAGGGCTTGATGGCCAGGCGCTCATCCCAGTCGAGACTGTCGGCATCGATATCATTGAGGCGTACCGGTGTGTCGGCACGGCCCTTGAGAATCTCGGGATTGATGAAGTAACCGCTGCGCTCCCGCGCGATCAGAAAGCCGTCTTCCAGCAGCTGGTCATAGGCCAGCATCACGGTATTGCGCGCGACGTTCAGCTCGCGGGCCAGCTTGCGACTGGAGGGCAGCGCGACATCACGTGGCAGATGGCCTTCGAGAATCGCCTGGGAAATCTGCTCGCGAATCTGGAATTGCAGGCTTTCCTTGCGCGAGGAATCGAGGTGAAACAGCGGATGGCTCATGCGTGTTCTCTGTTGTTTTCTCGAGCGTGTTGTCACGTGGGCTTCTTGACGGAAGCTCCCGTTTTATATGCATTTTTTATACCCGATTGCCCCGTCATTCGCACATTCTGAGGCAGTGCTGGCTGCTGTTGACCGCAAGGTTTCCTCTGCTGGCATGCCGTCATTGAGGCAGACCTCAAGGGGGAGAGCAACCGTGCTGCAAGACTGGCCCCATCGATGCCGACGGACTGGTTCTATCGAGGAATGGCGCACGGGGAGAAAGTGATCTGGCAGGTACAACGAAAGCACAGTTCAAGCACGACGCGACTTCACACTCCCTTTCCTGGGGCTGTAGATGAGCAGGTGATGGCAATCGTGAATGACATGAGGCGCTGCAAGATAGTGGTGCAGACGCGAAGTCATTGACGATATGAGGTGCAGTACCCCGCTCGCTATCACGCGCAGCCGTCAGGAGCCCGCAACAACAATAACGACGGGACAGACACGATGATCGACTCGACACAGACCCAATCAGCAGATCTCCGCTTCTTCTCTGGCGCCAGCGCGATCAAGGCGTCATTGGCCGTCGCGGTGACGGCCGCGAGTCTGACCATGGCCGCTGGCGCCAATGCCGCGACCTGGAAGATGGCCCTCGGTGATGCGGCCGGCGGTACCCAGTATGAACTGGGCAAGACCTTCGCAAGCCTGGTGGAAGAGAAATCCGGCGGCGACATCAAGGTGGACCTGTTCCCCAACGGCCAGCTGGGCAGCGAGCAGGATACCGTCAACAACGCCAGCATGGGGCTCGTTGACCTGTCCGTGGTGGCGATCAACAACCTGACGCCATTCTCGCCGACCGTCGGCGTGCTGACCCTGCCGTATGTCATCCACGGCCCGGACGATGCCAAGGCGCTGACGCAAGGCAAGATCGGCGATGAGCTGCGCGAGAACACCCTGCGCGATTCCGGTATCCGCATTCTGGGCTGGGCCTATTCCGGCTGCCGTCGTCTGACCAATTCCAAGCAGGCCGTCGCCTCACCCGAGGACCTGGCCGGCATGGTCATCCGCGTGCCCAAGAACGAGATCATGATCTCCTCCTACCAGTCCTGGGGCGTCAATCCCAACCCGCTGGCGTGGTCCGAGACCTTTACCGCCCTGCAACAGGGTGTCGTCGATGGCCAGGACAATCCCTACATCACCATCGATGCCATGAAGTTCTACGAAGTGCAGAACCACGTCACCGACAGCTGTTACGTGTTCTCGATGGAACCCCTGATCATGGGCGAAGGCACCTTCCAGAGTCTCAGCGAAGAGCAGCAGAAGCTGGTGCTGGCGGCGGGTGAAGAAGCGACGTCCCATAGCTACGACTACCTGCTGGCCACAGAGGATTCCATCAAGAAATCACTGGTGGAAGAGCACGGCATGACCATCACCCAGCCCGCCAATGACGAGAAGGAATGGATCGCCAAGGCCTCCAGCATCTGGCCGGACTTCTACGACAGCATCGGCGGCCGCGACAAGCTGGTCGAGGTGCTCGAGACCCTTGGGCGCGATCCGTCCACCGCGCCTTGATGATTCGCTGAACGGCTGAGGCTCCAGGCCCGCCCGTATTCCCCTGCCTGCCGGCACCTGTCATGAGCATGCCAAGCATGTCGTCGACATGTGATCGCTGGCAGGGGAGACGTGGCGTCAAGTGGTCATCGCTGGCGATGTCGGGGGATGTGTATCCATGCGGGTATTGTTGAAGTTTCTGGATAATATCGAGAACTATCTCTGCCAGTTTCTGCTGGTGGTGTTCGTCATCATTCTCTTCACGCAGATCATGCTGCGTAACCTTTTCAGCTACTCGATTCCCTGGGGAGACGAGTTGGCGACCTATGCCTTCGTGTGGTTTGCCTATCTAGGCGCCGTCTACGCCACACGCATGTCGGCGCATAACCGCGTGACCTTCCAGTTTCGATTCCTGCCGCGTTGGGTGGAAACCCTCTGCGGTGTGCTGACCGATATCATCTGGATCGCCTTCAATGCGGTGTTCATCTATTACAGCTACGACTTCGTGTTCAACAAGATGAATCTGTTCTGGAAGTCACAGACGCTGGGTGTGCCGATGAAGTACTTCTATCTGATTCTGCCGCTGGCCTTTACCGCCATGACGGTGCGCATCATCCAGACCAATTATCTCAAGTTCGTGCGCAAGGAAGACATCGTGGACCCGGATTCCCAGGCAATGGAGGAATTGAAGCAGGGCGGTGACGGTCAGGCCACTGATCCACAGGCCAGTGATGTACAGGTCAGTGATAGACAGGAGGGCGGCAAGTCATGATCGATTCCACCATCATCTACATCCTGTTTGGCGTCTTTTTCCTGCTGCTGGTGCTGGGCGCACCGATCACCGTCTCGCTGGGTGTCGCGGCGCTGGCGACCTATCTGAGCATCGATGAAAACCCGATGGCGTTCGTGCAGATCGCCTTTACCTCGGTGGGTTCATTCCCGCTGATGGCCTTGCCGGCCTTCATTCTGGCCGGGGCGCTGATGGAGGCCGCCGGCATCTCGCGACGGCTGGTCGATATCGCCGAGGCCTTCGCCGGGCCGGTAACGGGCGGACTTGCCGCCGCCACGGTGTTTGCCTGCATGTTCTTCGGTGCGATTTCCGGTTCGGGGCCGGCCACCACGGCGGCGGTCGGCATGCTGATGATTCCGGCGATGGCCAAGCGCGGCTACGATCGTGGCTATGCCTCAGCGATCACGGCCTCTTCCGGGGGGCTGGGGGTGGTGATTCCGCCATCGATCCCGATGGTGATCTTCGGGATTTCCGGCATGGGGCTGCAGCCGCCGCCCGAAGCGGTGGCCATGCACGGTGACTTCCAGACCCTGTCCATCCCGAAGCTGTTCATCGCCGGCGTCATGCCCGGCGTGGTGATCGCCGGTTTCCTGCTGCTGATCAACTACGTGATCTCGAAGAAACGCGGTTATCGTGGCCTGACCAACAGCTGGTCATGGCCGCATATCCGCGCCACCTTGAAGAAGGGCGTCTGGTCGATGCTGGCGCCCTTCATCATCCTCGGCGGTATCTACAGCGGCCTCTTCACGCCGACCGAATCCGCCATCGTCGCCATCGTCTACACCCTGATCGTCGGCATCTTCCTGCACAAGGAACTCAAGTGGAAGCCGACGCTGCGCACCCTGGAGACCACCACCTGGATCACCGGTCGCGTGCTGCTGATCCTGTTCACGGCGACGGTGTTCGGGCGGCTGCTGGTCGAGCAACGCGTGCCGGCGCATATCGCCGAGGGCATGCTGGCGATGACCGACAACCTCTACCTGATCTGGGCGATGATCATCTTCTTCCTGCTGTTCGTCGGCATGTTCATGGAGACATTGGCCGCGATCATGATTCTCACCCCGGTGCTGCTGCCGATCATGTACATGCTGGGGATGGACCCGGTGCACGTCGGCATCGTGGTGGTCTGCGCGTTGGCCATCGGCTTCCAGACGCCGCCATTGGGGGAGAACCTCTTCGTGGCCTCGGGGATAGGCGGGGCCTCCATCGAGGAGATTTCCCTGAAGGCATTGCCGTTCGCGGCGGGCTCGGTGGCGGCCATCTTCCTGATCGCCTATGTGCCTGACATCTCGCTGTGGCTACCCAGGGTGATGGGGTACTGAAGCGCCATCTGAACGCTAGCCCTGCAATGAACGAGGAGAAGGACGATGCCGGCAGTCAAACGAATTCTGTGTTGTGTAGGCCTGCGCGGAGACTGTGAGCGGGTACTGGCGCGCTCGGTGTGGTTGGCGGGTGCGACGGGCGCCGAGCTGCATGTGCTGCATACCGTCAAGTCATTGTCGGATGACGTGATGAACACCCTCAAGGTCAACATCCGTCACAAGCCGACGCTGGAGGGTCTGATGCAGCAGCGGCTCGATCAGGCCAGGGAGCGCCTGGAAAAGATGCTGGAGGACTTCTGGAACACCCATGACGACGGCGATCCGCGCCCGGTGATCGCCGGGCTGAATGTGGTGGAGGGCTATCCGGCCTCGGAGATCATCCGCTACGCCACGCGCCATGACTGCGACATGATCATCATGGCGACCAACAAGCGCGGCTTCGTGGCCTCCTATGCGGGCAAGGTCACCAAGGGGGTGATCAAGCGCGCCAGCATTCCGGTGGTGGTGGTACCGACGCCCTGAGCGCAGGAGAGAAACGCTTGAGGGATAGCGGTACTCAGAAAGTTGGCACATGAAAAAGCTCGCTGAAAAACGCTCGCCCCCGCAGACAATCACTGTCTGCGGGGGCGAGCGTTTTGGATCATGGCCCATCGTCAGCGTGGCTCAGGTGTCACTCGGGGCTGGACGAGATCATTTCATGCGTCATGTGCGCACAAGGTGCACGCCTCAGAGCGTGCCTTCCAGCTCAGTGGCGATCTGGCGCATCAGCGGCGCCCACTCCAGCAGGGAGTCGATGGAGTGGCGCAGGCGCGGCGCGTGGATCGCCAATGTCGCCTGGATCTGGCCGACCTCATCGAAGACCGGCACCGCGATGGCGACCATGCCCTGGATGAACTCCTCATCATCGGTGCTCAACTGATTGCGCGCCACGGTGTCGAGCGCCTCTTCCAGCGTGGCCCGCGAGGTCAGGGTGCAGGGCGTGTGCGCTTCCAGCGCCAGATGGGCGAGCAGGGCGCGGCGGCGATGCAGCGGCATCAGCGCCAGAAACAGCTTGCCGCTCGCGGTGCAGTGCAGCGGCAGGCGTGAGCCGGGCGCCAGCTGGATGCGCACCGGCCAGTTGGTTTCCACGCGGTCGTAATACATCACCTCGTGGCCATCGAGCAGCGTCAGGTTGCAGGTCTCGCCGACTTCCTTCGCCAACCGTTCCAGCAGGACACGGCGCGGCACCTTGAGGCCCTCATTGGCCAGTGCGCCCAGCGACATGCGCCGAAAGCGCGGGCCGGGCAGCAGGTGACGGCCATCCAGATCACGGCTGATCAGCTGCTGTTCTTCCAGCTGCTTGAGCAGGCGATGGATGGTCGGCTTGGGGATGTCGAAGCGCTTCTCGAGATCGGCGGCGCTGACGGCGTGCTGGGTGGTGACGATTTCTTCCAGCAGGCCGAGTGCGCGAAAGAGTGTCGAATTGGTGGGCGTGTCTTTGCTCATCTAGTGTCCTCATCCTGCTGTCGGGCGCATGTCACACGGGGTGATCGGAGCCGACAGGGGCAGGGTGGCAAGGCGTCAGTGCATCGATTCATCACGGCAGCGGACCCCTTGGCGAAGGCTGCCCTGATGAGACGAAGACAGCCCCTCGCGGGGCTGTCGATGAGGCTAGTGTTACAGGTTTACCAGGAACAGGGAAAGGGAAGGCACCAGGCAGATGGCCAGCCAGCAGGCGATCAGCGCGATGAAGTAGGGAATCACGTACTTGACCAGTCTGACGTAGGAAATGCCGGTGATGCTGCTGGCCACGTACAGGTTGAGCCCGAAGGGTGGCGTGACGAAGCCGATGGCGGCACCGACCAGGAAGATGACCGAGAAGTGGATCGGATCGACCCCGGCCTGCTGGGCGATGGGCGCGAGAATCGGCGCCAGGATGATCGTCACCGGCAGACTTTCCAGAATCATGCCCGCCAGCAGGATGATCAGCATGCAGGTGCCCAGCGTCAGGTAGTAGTTGTCGATGCCGCTGAGCATCTCGCTCAGCGCCTGACCGGCACCCAGTACCGACAGCAGCTGCTGCATGACCACCGAGATGGCGATCAGCGGTGCCAGCATGCCGGCGATCTGGCCTGAGCGCAGCATGATGGTCGGCAGCTTCTTCAGGCTGATCTCGCGGGTGATCAGCAGTCCCGCGATCATGGTGAAGCCCACGGTGATGGCGGCGGCTTCGGTCGGCGAGAACTTGCCCGAGTAGATGCCGTAGACCACCACGCCGATGGTCGCGAAGCCCAGATAGGCCTTGCGCGCCAGTCTGGCGCTGACACCGGCCTTGAAGGGTTGCAGCTGGCCCCAGCCATTCCGGCGTGCCACCAGATAGCAGGCGACCATCATCGCCACCACCATCAGGGCGCCCGGCACCATGCCGGCGATGAACAGGTCACTGATCGACAGGTTCATCATGAAGCCGTAGACGATGAAGATGATGCTGGGCGGAATGATGATGCCCACGGTGCCGCCGGAGGCCGCCGTCGCGGCCGCGAAGCGCTCGTCATAGCCGTTCTTGACCATCTCGGGCTGCATGATCGAACCGATGGTGGCGGTGGTGCCGGCGTTGGAGCCGGAAATCGCCGCGAACAGGCCACAGGCGCCGAGGGTCGACATGCCCATCCCGCCGCGCATCCAGCTCAGCGTCGAGTAGGCGAAGTCGGAGAGTCGCTTGGCGATGCCCGCCGCGTTGATCAGGTCCCCCGTGAGGATGAACAGCGGCAACGCCAGCAGGCCGAAGAAGCTCAGGCCCTGGAAGAGGGTGACGCCGACATTGGCCAGCGTGAAGTCGATCACCAGACTGGTGCCGACCACCCACAGGCCGATGACGAGGAAGATGGGCACGCCGAGCAGGAAGAAGGCGGTCACGCCCGCCGTGATCAGGGAGATCCAGATACCGTCTGTCATGCTGACCTCCTCAGTCCATGATGGACGGTTGCAGGTTGAAGGAGTCGCCGCGGCGATAGCGCGCCCAGTCGGCGTAGAGGTTCTGCAGTACGCGATAGATGATCATCACCCACGCCAGCGGCGTGGCGAGGTAGAACCACCACTGCATGACGTTGTCGGTGCCCGGCACGATGGCGTAGTTGTCGTAGGCCAGCGTCACCTGGGTGGTGGTGAAGTAGATCACCATCAGCCCGAAGCCGATCCACAGCACGGCATCGAGGATCAGGCAGGCGAACTGGCCAGTGCGTGGCAGCTTCATGCGAATCTCGTTGAGGCTCAGGTGGGTGCGCTTCTTGACGTTGAGCGAGGCGCCGAACCAGGTCAGCCACAGAAATAGCAGCACGGGAATGCTGGTGCTCCAGGGGGCCTGCAGGCCGAAGAAGAAGCGCCGGATGACTTCGACGAAGATGATGCCGGCCATGCCGGAATAGGCGATCAGGATGACGACCTGTTCCAGATGGGCATCCAGCCACAGGAAGGGACGCGCCCAGGGCGCGGCCTTCTTGAGGGCAGATTGCTTGGTCGGTTGACTGAAGATGGTGGTATCGCCCATTACCCCCTCCACCAGCGCTGCGGCTTGACGTTGACGGCGGCGATATCACGCGGAATCTCGCGCGCGACATCATGGATTTCCTGATAGATATCGAGACCGCCGGACCACTTGTTGAGGCGCTCGCGCCACTGCTCCCACGGTTCGGGATTGAATTCCGGCGAGCACATCTGCTCCGCGCGTGAGCGTTCGGCGTCCGACAGCGGCGCCACGCGTACATTGTTCTCGGCGAAGACGGTACCGGCGGCGGGGTGTTCGGTGGCACCGACGATCTCGAAGCGCCCGGCCTCGTTCATGCCCTGGGTAAAGATCTGCGCGCAGTAGGCGGACTCCATCACCTGGTCCTGCAGTTCGGCGCCGAGGCTGTCGAACTTGGGCAGGCTCATGCCGGTGTGTTCGGTACCGGCGAAGAAGCGCAGGTCGACCGCCTGCGACACCACCGGTGCCATGCCGGCGTAGGCCACGGCGCTCATCCAGGTCTCGGCGCCATCCAGCAGGCCCTGGCGCAGGCCATCGAGGGTCTCTTCCCAGGCGACCGGCACCGGGTTCAGGCCCAGCTGTTCCATCGCGATACGGCCCATCTGGGTGCCGGTGACGCGGTTCTTGGTGCCCTTGAGATCATCGATGCTGGTGACCAGCGGTCTGTCTTGCCACTTGAGGCCGAGCATGATGCCGCGCAGGTCACAGTGGGTGAACAGGAACTGC
The DNA here is from genome assembly GCF_016495405.1 of Cobetia sp. cqz5-12. Taxonomy (NCBI): domain Bacteria; kingdom Pseudomonadati; phylum Pseudomonadota; class Gammaproteobacteria; order Oceanospirillales; family Halomonadaceae; genus Cobetia; species Cobetia sp. cqz5-12. The sequence goes on along the minus strand of NZ_CP044522.1, from coordinate 3,052,342 downwards.
AGGTTGTGGCGCTGGCGCAGCGGTTCGCGCAGCAGCTGCTCACTCTTCTTGTGATAGAAGAAGTGGAACATCGAGGCGACGGTGGGGAACAGATAGGCGAAATCGAGCACGTTCAGATAGGGCGCGCTGCCCGAGGAATTCTGGGTGGAGGCCGAGTAGATATCGACGATGCCCTGCTGGGTCTTGCCGACGCAGTCCAGCTGGTTGCAGACCTCGTTGCTGCCCATGAATTCGACGCGGATGGCGCCGTTGGTGCGTTCTTCCAGATCCCGCGCGAAGAACAGCTGGCCGGACTTCTGGATATCGAGATTGCGCTCGTTGAAGCCCGAGGCACCGAAGCGCAGCTGGAACTTGGGCGCAGTCTTGTAGCGTTTCTGCTGCTCCTGATCGGCGGCACGCGCCAGCGTGGACGCGGTAAGACCTGCGCCGAGGCCGGTGGCGGCCAGCAGGGTCGAGGTCAGACCGAAGCGACCCGAGATGTCGAGGAAGTCACGGCGTGACAGCTTGCTGAGTGGCGATGGCATGGTAGTGCTCCCGGTATTGTGTTTGCTTTTGTGGTGGGATGCAGGCCTGGCGGCCGGGAAGTGATGTCGTATCACTCGCCCTGTGTTGGCGTTGTTATGGGTCTTGCGGTGCGGGGCTTGCTTCCGCTGCTTGTCCGGCAAGCCGTTTGTTGATCACTTCTTTAGCCAAGTGCTTGTTTATCCGTCCTTATTTGCTGTCCTTATATGCCCGTCTTTATTTGTCAGGCGTTTCGCAGTGCCTGTTCAGGGCGTGTCTCTTCAGAGCATGTCGGGGCGCTTGTCAGACATATCCGCTATTTCTTCAAAGCCTCTCCAAAACTCCCAAAGTCTCTTCAGAGTCTCCTCAAGCCCTTTCCAGACTCTTCTCAAACTCTCCTCAAGCACCTCTCCAGCGCCCATGAGCCCTGCTTCTGGCCTCTATGGTGATTGCCCATGTTGGCGGTCTGTATCGTTCTCGCTAGTTCGTCTTACATAGTTGGTCGTATAACGAGACGAAAAGTACCGTTACCGGCGTTTCAAATCTCAATGTAGGGCACTTTTTCAGCTTTGGCAAAGATATTGAGACGCTGTGTTTCGTATTTGACGAATTTCAATTTTGATACCATTATTATGAGACAATATGTCTCGATATGGTATATAAAATAATGAAAACAACACGTTACGCCAATGCAGACGCATCAGCCGCCTATGACTACATCGTGATCGGAGCGGGTTCAGCCGGTTGCGTGCTAGCCAATCGTCTAAGCGAAGACCCCTCCATCAAGGTCCTGCTGCTGGAAGCCGGCGGCTCGGACTGGAATCCGTGGATTCATGTGCCGGTGGGCTACTTCAAGACGATGCACAACCCGGCCACCGACTGGTGCTATCTCACCGACCCTGACAAGGGTATCAATGGTCGTCGGCTGCAGTGGCCGCGGGGCAAGGTGCTGGGCGGTTCCAGCTCGCTCAATGGGCTGCTGTATATCCGTGGTCAGCATGAGGACTACGACGACTGGGCGGCGGCAGGCAACAAGGGCTGGGACTTCAAGTCAGTGCTGCCGTACTTCCGCAAGTCGGAGTGTCAGGCGCGCGGCGCAGATGAGTGGCACGGCACCGATGGGCCGCTGCATGTCTCTGACCTGCGCCTCAAGCGCGAGATCGCCGAGCGCTTCATCGAGGCGGCGGTGGAGGCGGGGATTCCGCGCAACCAGGACGTCAATGGCGAGCGCCAGGAAGGGGTCGGCTATTTCCAGCAGACCACCTACAAGGGCCTGCGCTGCAGCACGGCCAGGGCTTTCCTGCGCCCGGCCCTCACGCGCAGCAATCTGACGCTGGTCAAGCATGCGCACTGTCGTCGCGTGTTGCTGGAAGGTAAGCGCGCCGTCGGGGTCGAGTATGAGGTGAAGAACACGATTCACAGGGCGCGCGCCGAGCGCGAGGTGCTGCTGTCCAGCGGCGCCATCGGCAGCCCGCAGATTCTGCAGTGCTCCGGTATCGGTGAGCCCGAGCATCTGGCCAGTGTCGGCGTCGACTGCCTGCACGCGCTGCCGGGCGTCGGGGAAAACCTGCAGGATCATCTGCAGGTACGGCTGGTGTTCAAGACCCAGTGCCGCACCCTCAATGACGAGGTGCGTCATCCGCTCAAGAAGCTGGCGGTCGGTACCCAGTACCTCTTCACGCGTACCGGCCCGCTGACGCTGGCGGCCAGCCAGGTGTGCGCCTTCACCCAGTCGCGCGAGGGGCTGACGCGCCCTGATATCCAGTTCCACATGCAGCCGTTGAGTGCCGACAAGCCCGCCGATGGCGTGCATCCGTTCTCGGCGTTCACGTCCTCGGTGTGCCAGCTGCGCCCGCACAGCCGCGGGCAGGTGCGCATCACCAGCGCCGATGCCAGCATCTACCCTTCCATCCAGCCCAACTATCTCAGCGCCGAGGAAGACCGCCGCGTGGTGGTCGATGCCATCAAGGTGGCGCGGCGTATCGCCCAGGCAGCGCCGCTGGCCTCGGTGATCAGCGAGGAGTATGTGCCGGGCGCGCACTACCAGAGCGATGAGCAGCTGCTGGAAGCCGCGCGTCAGTTCAGCCAGACCATCTATCACCCGGCGGGCACCTGCAAGATGGGCCACGATGCGCTGGCGGTGGTAGATGACGAGCTGCGTGTCCATGGCCTGCACGGCTTGCGCGTGGTGGATGCCTCGATCATGCCGGTGATCGTGTCCGGCAATACCAATGCGCCGACCATCATGATCGCCGAGAAGGCCGCCGACATGATCAAGGCCGCCCAGGTGAACATGGCCCAGGCCAGCTAGCAGGCCTTCGTGCTTGTACGACACATCGCGGCGGGGCAGCTTGCCCGTCACCGCTTGCTGGTCTGATTGAGGAATCCGCGTGGCCACTGACAACAGTTCATCACTGCACGACACACCCGCCCCGCCCACCAGCCTGTGGCGGACCCTGGAAGGGCGCGTGCGCATCATCATGCCGGGCCTTCTGATCTGCATCATCATCGCGCTGGCGACCACCTTCATCGCTGACCATTACGGCGGCCCGACGCTGCTCTATGCGTTGCTGTTCGGCATGTCGCTGCACTTTCTCTCCGAGGAGGGGCCGTGCAAGGCGGGCATCGAGTTCGCCTCCAAGACGGTACTGCGCCTCGGCGTGGCCCTGCTGGGCGTGCGCATCACGCTGGAGCAGGTCGCGAGTCTCGGCCTCGGCCCGGTGATCACGGTGGTGCTCGGGGTGGTGGCGACCATCCTGTTCGGCGCGCTGCTGGCCCGCGTGATGGGGCTGGACCGCGACATGGGGCTATTGACCGGCGGCTCGGTGGCCATCTGCGGTGCCTCGGCGGCGCTGGCGCTGTCGGCGGTGATGCCGCGCAACGCCACCAGCGAGCGTCACACCATAATGACCGTGGTCGGGGTGACGACCCTCTCGACTGTGGCGATGATCACCTATCCGCTGATCGTCAGATTGCTGGGGCTGGATGATGCCGAGGCCGGCATCTTCCTCGGCGGCACCATCCATGACGTGGCTCAGGTGGTGGGCGCGGGCTACATCATCTCCGAGCACACCGGGGACGTCTCGACCTTCGTCAAGCTGCTGCGCGTGGCGATGCTGGTACCGGCGGTGATGGTCTTCATGCTGCTGTTCCGCAGTGCGCGCCAGGCCAATGGCGATGAGGGCGGCAAGGTACCGATGTTCCCCACCTTCCTGATCGCCTTCGTGGCACTGGTGTTGATCAACAGCCTTGGCTGGGTGCCGAGCGTCGCCGTGGAAGGCTTCACCGATCTGTCGCGCTGGTGTCTGGTGGCGGCAATTGCCGCGCTGGGCGTCAAGACGTCGTTCCAGAAGCTGGCGGTGGTGGGCTGGAAGCCGGTGATCCTGATGGTGGTGGAAACCCTCTTCCTGTTGGTGCTGGTGACACTGTGCATCAAGTTCGGGCTGGCCAGCATCTGATGGACACCCATGTGTGCTGAGTGTCCAGGGCCCTGCCAAGACTGGTGGGGCCCTTCAGGTTGAGGGCAGGGGGGACGTTCAGTTCGTTCAGGTCAGGCGAGTGTTCAGATCAGGCGGGCTCATACAGCCAGCCAATCAGGGCGATAAGGTGACTCAATTGCTTATCAGCCCACGAGTCGTATGATCTGCGCTTATCGGTACGCGTCTGACGCTGAGTCGTCAGCGCAGCGCGCCGCATCCCCATTCTTCTGGAGTCCGATCATGTCTGAATCCCTCGTGCTGGCCTGTCCGCAATGTCTCGCTCTCAATCGTGTGGCCACCGCGCGTCTGGATGACAACCCCAGCTGCGGCAAGTGCAGCGCCGCCGTGCTGCCCAAGGAGCCGCTGGAACTGACCAGCGACAACTTCGAGGCTCTGGTGGTGCGCAGTGAAATGCCGGTGGTCATCGACTTCTGGGCCAGCTGGTGTGGCCCGTGCAAGATGATGGGGCCGATCTTCAATGAAGTCGCGGCGCAGATGGGCACCCGTGTGCGTTTCGCCAAGATCGACACCGAAGCCCAGCAGGCGCTGGCCGGTCGTTTCGGCATCCGCAGCATTCCGACGCTGCTGGTGATGAAGCAGGGCAAGGAGCTGGCGCGCGAATCCGGCGTGATGCAGGCCGGTCAGCTCAAGCAGTGGCTGGCACCGCACGCGGTGTGACCCCGGCCCGCGCGAGTAAAGTCCGCAGTTGAGCGTTCAGGGAAACCCGGACGCAGCTCAAGAACTGACAACGCCTGACGTGCAATCGCGTCAGGCGTTGTCGTCTCGGTCGGCGTTGTCGTCTCGGTCGGCCTTATCGTCTCAGTCGGCCTTGTCCTGTCAGTCGGCGTAAACCATCTTGCGCGTCATGCCGCCATCGACGACATGATTCTGGCCGGTGATGAAGCCGGCCTTGTCCGAGGTCAGGAAGGCCACCAGCGCGGCGATGTCATCGACATGGCCGACGCGCCCGACGGGATGCTGGGCGTGGTCTTCGTCACTCAGCGACTCGGCCTCGCCGCTTTTCTGCAGAGCGCTGACGTCGATCCAGCCCGGGCTGATGGCATTGACGCGAATCTCCGGCCCGAGGCTCATCGCCATGGCATGGGTGAGGGCGACGATGCCGCCCTTGCTGGCGGCGTAGGCTTCGCTGTGCGGCTCGGACTGCAGGGCGCGGCTGGAGGCCAGATTGACGATGCTGCCGCCGGTCTCGCGCAGATGCCGCGCCGCATGCTTGGCGGTCAGGAAGCTGCTGGTCAGACTGGTGTCGAGTACCTGATGCCAGCGCTCAAGCGACAGCTCCTCAAGCTTGCCCTGGAAGGGGTCAGCGATCGCGGCATTGTTGATCACCGCGTCCAGCCGCCCGAAGGCCTCGCAGGTAGCCGCGATGCTGGCGGCCACGGATTTCTCGTCACGCACATCCAGCGTGAAGACGCGCAGACGCTCACCGATGTCCTCTATGGGCGACTCGTCGAGCGGCGCTTCCGAGCGTTCAGCAAGATCCCCCGGCGGCGCTGCAGGCTCCTCTGCAAGCCCGCTCGCCTGTCGCTTCTTCATCTCCCGATATTGCTGGCCTGCCTCGGCATCGATATCCGCCAGGGCCACGCGCCAGCCGTGGGCGAGCAGGTAGTCGCTGATGCCGCGGCCGATGCCTTGAGCACCGCCGGTGATATAGGCCACCTTGGCTGTCTTCATGTCATTCTCCTGATGGGATGCCGGCAGGGCGTTGTGGGCAGGGTGTTGTGACGAAGCGTTTCACTCATGTCTCGTCGATGACGCGGCGTGTCCCTGCGGGCAATGATATAGGTGCGGCAGGCGCGCGAGACAAGGGCGGTGCATGCAGACACCGCGCGGCGACCATGCCTCAGCATGACAGGCCTCAGAGTCGTGATGGGGCTCAAGGGTGGCGCGGCGCCTCACGGCCCGCGTTGAGGACTGATCCTGATGGCTGATTCTATTGGTCAGGGAGTTATCGCCTCGCGTGGCAGCTGTCAGACTGTGCATGAGTCCACGTCAGGCGTCAGGTGCGTCTGGGTGACCACGAGATATCGCCATTCGACGCGAGGGGCGAGGAACTCGACTGCCGGGCCGTTGCCCGAGTCCCCTCAAGCCGCAAGCGAGTGGATGAGCGAGCGGGTAGCCCCCGATGAAGTATCAGTCGCGCGAGGAATGAAGATGAACAAGGGGATGCAACACTGGCTGGCGATGGTGGCCGTGGCGGTGATGCTGATGGCCGGGGCGGGATGCGATGGCGTCAATGGCCCGCGCCCTACCAGCGTGGCGACGCTGCTGGAACACTCCGAGGCCTGGCAGGGCGAGCAGGTGGCCGTGCAGGGCAGGGTGCGCAGCGAAGACGTGCCCAACCGCTACTGGCTGGAAGGCGAAGGGCAGCAGCGCCTGGAACTGCTGCCACCGGAGCGCATCGGTGCCTATATCGGGCGTGAGGTTCAGGTGAGCGGCCGCTTTGAATTCGAGGTCGGCGGTCAGCGCCGCATACGCCTGTCCAAGGTCACGCCGCTGGACAAGACGTCGCCTGAGGAGTGAGTGAGCACTTGCTGGGGTGGTGGGCTGGTGCGGGACAGGGCTGGCCAGAGCGGGCTGGGCAAGGCGCCTCGGCAAGCCGGAAATGGCGGGCTGGAAACGACAGTCCACAAACGACAGTCCGCAAACGACGATGCCCCGTCGCGCACATGGCGCAGGCGGGGCATCGTCGTGTCAGGCAAGTAGAGCGATCAGGCTTTCTTGACGAACATCGACTTGAGCTTCATCGGACCGACGCCATCGATCTTGCAGTCGATGTCGTGATCGCCATCCACCAGGCGGATGTTCTTGACCTTGGTGCCGACCTTGACGACGGAGGAGGTGCCCTTGATCTTCAGGTCCTTGATGACGGTGACGGTATCGCCATCGATCAGCTCGTTGCCGTTGGCATCGCGGAATACCGGACCGGCTTCCTCGACGGCGGCTTCCTTGGACCACTCATGGGCACATTCAGGGCAGACGTACTGCATGCCGTCGTCGTAGGTGTATTCGGAATTGCAGGCCGGGCAGTTCGGAAGGGCGCTCATCACGGTGTCCTGAAATCAGTCTCTCGCGCTTTTCCCGGCAAGCACACGGGTCAAGGTTCAGGAAGAGACAGGGTGTTGGAAGGCGCGCATCGGGCTCAAGCGGTGCGCGAACGGCGGCAAGCCTACACCGATTCCGTGACAGCGACCATCCAGTGCGGCCCTTGGTCGCAATCGGTGCGCGCCGTGCTGGTCTTGCCAGCGTCTCACGCAGATCGCTCTCAGCTACTCGCTTCTATCCACTCGCCTTCAGCCACTGGCCATCAGCGCCTGACCGACGCGTGAGCCATTCGGTCGCCCCAGCACACGGCTGATCCAGTCGCCGGTCTGTGCCAGCGCTGCCAGGTCCACCCCTGTCTCGATGCCCATGCCCTCAAGCAGATAGAGCACGTCTTCGCTGGCGACATTGCCCGAGGCACCCTTGGCGTAGGGGCAGCCGCCCAGGCCCGCCACGGAGCTGTCGATCACCGCGATGCCTTCTTCCAGCACGGCGTAGAGGTTGGCGAGCGCCTGGCCGTAGGTGTCGTGAAAGTGGGCGGCGAGCTGCGCGATCGGCACCTCGCGACTGACCTGCTCCAGCATGTGCTTGGCCTTGAGCGGGGTGCCGACGCCGATGGTGTCACCCAGCGACACCTCGTAGCAGCCCATGGCCTTGAGCTCGCGAGCGACGGCAGCCACCTCGGCGGGGGCTATCTCGCCTTCATAGGGGCAGCCGAGCACGCAGGACACATAGCCGCGCACACGCACACCGGCCTTGAGGGCGTGTTCCATCACCGGCGCAAAGCGCTCCAGCGACTCGGCGATCGAGCAGTTGATGTTGCGCTGCGAGAAGGACTCGCTGGCCGAGCCGAATACGGCCACCTCGCGCACACCACACTCCAGCGCCGCCTCAAGTCCCTTCATGTTGGGTGTGAGAGCGGAGTAAGTGGTCGCTGACTCGGCAGGGCTATCGCGCAGCGCCAGCATGATCTCGCGGTGATCGGCCATCTGCGGCACCCACCTGGGCGAGACGAAGCTGGCGGCCTCGACATGCGCAAGACCGCTGTCGCTCAGGCGCCGGATCAACTCAAGCTTGGTGGAGGTCGCGACGGGCACCGACTCGTTCTGCAGTCCGTCGCGCGCGCCGACCTCGACGATGCGTACCCTGCGGGGAAAGTGCATGCTGACTTACTCCTTGTTCGTCTCGTCCTTGCTCGACTCGACCTTGTCCGCCGAGGTCTGCTCGGCCTTGAACTCGAGCAGCACATCGCCCTGGACCACGCTGTCACCGGCCGAGAAGTGGAACTGTGCGACCTCGCCATCGGCGGGGGCATTGAGGGTGTGCTCCATCTTCATCGCCTCCATCACCATCAAGGGCGTGCCCTGCGGGACATGGCTGCCCGGCGCGACCAGCTGCGCGACTACGGTGCCATTCATCGGCGCATTCAGGGTCGCCTGGGTCTCGTGGCGCGCGTGGTCCACGGCATCGGCGCGCCGCCACAGCAGGCGTGATTCCCCCTGTGGAGTGCTGCCGGACTGGCTGTGCTGCGCTGACGACAGCACCAGCACTTCACCGCCGCGCGCCGGCGCGTGACTGGCCTGGAAGCGACGACGATAGCCATCCAGCGTCACGGCGATGGCGTTGCCTTCAAGGCGAGTGAGTCGCCCAAGATGACTTGTGGTCTGTCTTTTATCTCCGCAGTGAGTGGTCACTTCAATCTGCCAGTCGCCGTGCGAATCGCTCATCGATGACGTATTTGAGGTGTGCGTATTCGCCAGGGAGGCATGCGTTACCGGGCGGCGCGCGATGATATGCGCCACCTTGTCGCTGCGCTCATCGGCGTCGGCGTCAGCGGGCAGATACAGCGCCAGGCGCACCTGATATGGCAGGCCATTGCGCCAGCCATCGCGGCGCTCCCACGGGCTGGCGCAGGGCGCTTGGCTCGGATGTGATGTGGAGCGCGAATGTGTTGCGTGGCTGGCTTGCTCATTCAGGCGCGACAGCGCCAGCAAGGCACTGGCCGCGAGGCTATCGTGATCCAGCGTCGCCGTTGGGAACAGGCTGTCGTGATGACGTTCGATGAAGCGGGTATCCAGCTCGGCGGCGCGGAAGTCAGCATGACCGGCCAGGCGGGACAGGAAGGCACGGTTGGTGGTGACGCCGCGCACTTCCAGCGCCGCCAACGCGCGCAACAGTGTCTCGAGGGCCTGTTCACGAGTCGGACCGTAGCTGATCAGCTTGGCCAGCATCGGGTCGTAATGCATCGAGACTTCATCGCCCTCGGCGACGCCGCTGTCCATGCGTACCTGTTGTGCGGTCAGTTCGCCACCCGCCAGATCCAGCCGGAAGCGTTCCAGCACACCGGTAGCGGGCAGGAAGTCGTTGTCCGGGTCTTCGGCGTAGAGGCGCGCCTCGAAGCTGTGGCCGCTCAACGTCAGCTCATCCTGCTGGCGCGGCAGGCGCTCACCGCGTGCGATGCGCAGTTGCCATTCGACGAGGTCTTCGCCGGTGATCATCTCGGTCACCGGGTGCTCGACCTGCAGGCGGGTGTTCATCTCCATGAAGTAGAAGGCGCCGTGGCTTTCGCTGCCCGGTTGCGGCGCGTCGAGCAGAAACTCGATGGTGCCGGCACCGACATAGCCGATCTCGCGCGCTGCCCGCACGGCGGCCTCGCCCATCTCACGGCGCAGCGACGGCGTCAGTCCCGGCGCGGGCGCCTCTTCCAGCACCTTCTGGTGGCGACGCTGGACACTGCAATCGCGCTCGAACAGATAGACACCGCTGCCGTAGCTGTCACAGAACACCTGGACTTCGACGTGGCGTGGCTGGGTCAGGTATTTCTCGATCAGCATGCGCTCGTCACCGAAGGCGGCGCGGGATTCACGACGACAGCTGGCCAGCGCCGCTGAAAATTCCCCCGCGCTCTCGACTACGCGCATGCCCTTGCCGCCCCCGCCGGCGCAGGCCTTGATCAGCACCGGATAGCCCATGCGGTCCGCTTCGGCCTGCAACAGCGCATCCTGCTGGTCATCGCCGTGGTAGCCAGGTACCAGCGGCACATTGGCCGCCTGCATGCGCATCTTGGCGGCGGACTTGTCGCCCATGTCGGCGATCGCGCTCTGGGGCGGGCCGACGAAGATGATGCCGGCCTCGGCCAGCGCGCTGACGAAGGCGGCGTTCTCGGACAGGAAGCCATAACCGGGATGCACGGCATCGGCACCACTTTTGCGTGCGGCAGCGATCACCTTGTCGATGTCCAGATAGCTTTCGCGGGCGCTGGCGGGGCCGAGACGCACGGCCTCGTCGGCCTCGCGCACATGCAGGGCATCGGCGTCGGCATCGGAGTAGACCGCCACTGTCTGGATGCCCATCGCGCGAGCGGTGCGCATCACGCGTACGGCGATCTCACCCCGGTTGGCGACCAGCAGCTTGCGGATCTCGCCGCAACCGGCGGGGAGGGGCTGGTCTGTCTCGCGGTTGGCGTTCATGGCAAGCGTCCTGTGGCGAAGGTGGCTAGGGAAATCAGGAAGAGAAAAGCTCTTGAGAAAAAATCCGGCAGGCATGGCCGAGGTGGATGGCCGAGAGTGATGACCAGTGCCGAGAGCGTCGATATGCCGCCAGCGGCTTCAGGCCTCTGGTGATCACGAGGACTTGGGCGTCTCGGTTGTTTGGTTCTCGGTCGGCACCCAGGGCGCCGGCGTGCCGGCGAAGAAGGCGGCCAGACCGGCCTGGCCCTGTTCGCTGACGCGCAGCTGGCTGATCACCTCGCAGCAGCGTTCACGGGTCGCGGCGCTGGCTGGGGCCTGAGCGACCTCGCTGAGCAGTGCCTTGGTGGCGCGGCTGGCGGCAGGCGAGGTGGCCAGCAGGGTCTGCACCATCTCCGTGACGCGCGCCTCCAGCAGCTCATCGAGGCAGGTCTCGTGGACCAGGCCGATGCGCTGCGCGGTAACACTGTCGATCACCTCGGCGCTGAGCGCATAACGGCGCATCTGGCGTGAGCCGATGGCGCGCTGCACGTAGGGACTGATGGCAGCCGGTGCCAGCCCGATGCGCACTTCGGAGAGACAGAAGCGCGCCCGCTCGGCGGCAATCACGATGTCGCAGCAGGCCGCCAGACCGACGGCACCGCCGAAGGTGGCGCCCTGGACACGACACACGCTGGGGCAGGGCAGCTCATCGAGCAGCTGCATCAGGCGCGCAAGCTCGCGTGAGTCGGCGAGGTTATCCTCCAGCGAATACTCGACCATGCGCTGCATCCACTTGAGGTCGGCGCCGGCCGAGAAGCTCTTGCCCTCGGAGGCCAGCACCACCACACGCACCTCGTCGCGACTCGCCTTGATGTGCAGGTTCTCCAGATGCTGATTCAGCTCCGCAATCAGCAGATCATCGAAGGCGTTGTGCACCTCGGGGCGCAGCAGGGTGAGGCGGGCGACGCCGTGTCGATCTATCTCGAGGCGACTCGATTTGCGAGGCTCTGTCATCGTGCTTTCTTCCATTCTGTTAGCTTCAAGATGACTACTTGTGTTCGGTGCAGGTCACAATCATCGTTGTAGCGCTTGACGGGTTACATGCGAAGCACACCGAAGCGACTGTCCTCGATCTCGGCATTCATGGCCGCGGCCAGTGACAGCCCCAGGATGTCGCGGGTCTGCAGCGGGTCGATCACGCCGTCATCCCACAGGCGCGCACTGGCGTAGGTCGGATGGCCCTGACGCTCGTACTGCTCGCGTACCGGCGCCTTGAAGGCCTCTTCTTCCTCGGCGGGCCACTCGCGCCCCTCGCGGGCATGCTGGTCGCGCTTGACCTGTGCCAGCACGTTGGCGGCCTGCTCGCCGCCCATCACCGAGATGCGTGAGTTGGGCCACATGAACAGCAGGTTGGGGTCATAGGCGCGCCCGCACATGCCGTAGTTGCCCGCGCCGAAACTGCCACCGATCAGCACCGTGAACTTGGGTACCCTGGCGCAGGCCACCGCCGCCACCAGTTTGGCGCCGTGCTTGGCGATGCCTTCGTGCTCGTAACGCGAGCCGACCATGAAGCCGGTGATGTTCTGCAGGAAGATCAGCGGAATTCGGCGCTGGGTGCACAGCTCGATGAAGTGTGCGCCCTTGAGGGCGCTTTCCGAGAACAGCACGCCATTGTTGGCGAGGATGCCGACCGGATGGCCATGCAGATGCGCGAAGCCGGTGACCAGCGTCTCGCCGTACTCGCGCTTGAACTCGTCGAAGTCCGAGTCATCCACCAGTCGGCCGATCACTTCGCGCACGTCGTAGGGTTTCTTGAGATCCGTGCCGACGATGCCGTAGAGCTCCTGCGGGTCCAGGCGTGGCGGACGCGATTCGCGCAGCGCGAGCTGGCCCTTGCGTTGCCAGTTGAGGCGCGACACGGCGCGGCGAGCCAGCTGCAGGGCATGGGCGTCGTTGTCGGCCAGATGGTCGGCCACGCCGCTGATCCTGCAGTGCACCTCGGCACCGCCGAGGGCTTCGGCGCTGATGTCCTCACCGGTGGCGGCCTTCACCAGCGGCGGCCCCGCCAGGAAGATGGTGCCTTGCTCGCGCACGATGATGGATTCGTCCGCCATCGCCGGCACATAGGCGCCGCCGGCGGTGCACGAGCCCATCACCACGGCGATCTGCGGGATACCTTCGGCAGACAGCGTGGCCTGGTTGTAGAAGATGCGGCCGAAGTGGTCGCGGTCCGGGAAGACCTCGTCCTGGTGGGGCAGGTGCGCGCCGCCGGAATCGACCAGATAGAGACACGGCAGGCGATGCTTGCGGGCGATCTCCTGGGCGCGCAGATGCTTCTTGGCCGTCATCGGGAAGTAGGTGCCACCCTTGACGGTGGCGTCGTTGGCGACGATGACGCACTCCACGCCGCTGACGCGGCCGATGCCGGTGACCAGGCCTGCGCCGGGGACGGGGCTGTCATAGACGTCATGGGCCGCCAGCGCAGAGAGTTCGAGGAAGGGCGAGCCTTCATCGATCAGGTGGTCGATGCGTTCGCGCACGAACAGCTTGCCGCGCGACTCGTGACGCTCTCGCGCCTTGTCACCGCCGCCGGCCGCGACGGTCTCCAGCAGCTGGTGCAGGCGATCGACCTCGGCCTGCATCGCCGCTTCATTGGCGCGGAACTGGTCACTGCGCGGATTGATCAGGGAGGTCAGTATGGCCATCGAGCAAGCTCCAGCGGCGAAGGGATACGAAAAGAGTAGGGGATGAAGAGAGGTGTCAGGCGCTCTCGTTGAACAGTTCACGCCCGATCAGCATGCGGCGAATCTCGCTGGTGCCGGCGCCAATCTCGTACAGCTTGGCGTCTCGCAGCAGCCGTCCGGTGGCGTACTCGTTGATGTAGCCGTTGCCGCCGAGCAGCTGGATGGCATCCAGCGCCATCTGGGTGGCCTTCTCGGCGCAGTAGAGAATCACGCCCGCGGCGTCCTTGCGTGAGGTCTGGCCGCGATCACAGGCATTGGCGACCGCATACAGATAGGCGCGACAGGCATTGAGGGTGGTGTACATGTCGGCGACCTTGCCCTGCACCAGCTGGAATTCACCGATGGCCTGGCCGAACTGGCGGCGCTCATGCAGGTAGGGCACCACGATATCCATGCAGGCCTGCATGATGCCGATGGGGCCGGCGGCCAGCACGGTGCGTTCGAAATCAAGCCCCGACATCAGCACCTTGACGCCACGATTGACCTCACCCAGCACGTTCTCCACCGGCACCTGGCAATCCTGGAAGACCAGCTCGCAGGTGTTGGAGCCGCGCATGCCGAGCTTGTCGAGCTTCTGGGCGGTGGAGAAACCGGGGAAGTCGCGCTCGATGATGAAGGCGGTGATGCCCTTGGAGCCGGCGTCCGGGTCGGTCTTCGCGTAGACCACCAGGGTATGGGCATCCGGGCCGTTGGTGATCCACATCTTGTTGCCGTTGAGCACATAGTGATCGCCGCGCAGCTCGGCCTTGAGCTGCATCGAGACCACGTCAGAGCCGGCGCCGGGTTCGGACATCGCCAGCGCGCCGACATGCTCGCCACTCATCAGCTTGGGCAGATAGCGTGCCTTCTGCTCGGCAGTGCCGTTGAGCTTGATCTGGTTCACGCACAGGTTGGAATGCGCGCCGTAGGAGAGCGCCACCGAGGCACTGGCACGCGAGATCTCTTCCATCGCGATGCAGTGCGCCAGATAGCCCATGCCGCTGCCGCCGTCCTCGTCGGGCACGGTGATGCCGAGCAGGCCCATGTCGCCGAACTTCTGCCACAGGTCATCGGGGAAGGCATTGCTGGCATCGATCTCGGCGGCGCGCGGCGCGATCTCGTCGCGGGCAAAGGCGTTGACCTGCTCACGCAGCAGGGTATGTGTCTCGTCGAGTCCGAAATCCAGCGGTGAATAGAGGCTGTGCATGATCTGGCATCCTGTAGACGGTTAGGCGCGATGAGCAAGGCCCGCCAGGGGCTGTGATGACCTGATGGTGAACGGTCTGTCGCAAACGGTCTGTCGCAAACGGTCTGTCGCAAACGATCTGTCGCAAACGATCTGTCGCGAAGGGCTTGTCAAGTCCGCCCGACATGGGCCGCCTTGGCGTGTGATGGAAATTACTCTAGGTCAAAGTTGACGTTAACGTAAAGGTCATTGTGAGGTGCTTTGACCAAGGTCGCAGGGCTTGCGGCAGAAGGTCAGCAGGGAGACTCGAGAGGGGAGTGTCAGGTAGAGGAGCTGAGTTATGTGAAGTCAGGTCGACAAGGTCATTGAGAGAAGTCAGCTCAGGAACGAATTTGCTCCGGCATCGCCGGGGTGACTTGATAAGCTGAGACGCTGTAGTCACTGTTGATTGAGGAAGTCGTGAGGGCGTCAGTGGGGAGCATCCCCGTCGCCTGCCTGGTGTCACCGGCACGCTCCAGTGTGCAAGTGCGCTGACTCGCCAGCGCTTTCCGCCATTCCAGACTCATGCTCACCTGCCTAGAAGGACCTACTCGATGAGTGATGACACCGCCCCGGCAGTCCGCTTCAGCGGCCTGCACAAGGGCTTTGCCGGTCAGCGCCTGTTTGAAGGCATTGATCTTGAACTGCCGCGTGACCGTATCACCGCCCTGGTCGGTGCCAGCGGCTGTGGCAAATCGACCCTGCTGCAGCTGATCAACGGCCTGATCCGCCCGGATGAAGGCGAGGTCAAGGTATTCGGCGCCGCCGTCGATTACGCCAACCTGCCAGCCATGCGTCGACGCATCGGCTATGCCGTCCAGCAGATCGGTCTCTTTCCCCATCTCAGCGTGCGCGACAACGTCGCCATTCTCGCTGACCGCGAAGGCTGGAGCGCCGAGCGCGTCAAGGCGCGCATCGCGCGACTGTTCCAGATGATGGATCTCGACATGGCGCTGCTGACGCGCTATCCCCACGAGATTTCCGGCGGTCAGGCCCAGCGCGTCGGCCTGTGTCGCGCCATGATGCTGGAGCCACCGTTGTTGCTGCTCGATGAGGCCTTCTCGGCCGTCGACCCGATCACGCGCATTGAGGTGCATGCCCAGTTCCAGCGCATGCAGCAGGAGGAGCCGCGCAGCGTGGTGATGGTGACCCATGACATGAATGAGGCACTGAGCCTGTCCGATCACATGGTGGTGATGGCGCCCGGCGTGATACTGCAGGCCGCCAGCCCCGACACCATCACCACGTCGCCAGCGGATGAGCGCGTGGCCCGACTGCTGGAGGCACGCGCATGAAGACGCTGATGACGACTCCCGTCCTGCAACGCTCGCGCCGCGGGCTTTCTGGCGCGCTGATGGTTGCCGGCCTGGCGCTTGCGAGTCTGGGAGCACTGGTGAGCAGCCCGCTTGTCAGCGCGGAAGAGGAAGCCGTGGCATGGCCAGAGGACAAGCCGATCGTGGTCGGCTCCAAGGCGGACCGCGAAGGCCATCTGCTGGGCGAGATATTCGCGCAGGTGCTGGAGGACGCCGGCTTCACGGTCGAGCGCCGTTTGGGACTGGGGCAGACCATCATCACCTATCAGGGGCTGGCGGAAGGCGAGCTGGATGTCTATCCCGAATACACCGGCACCCTGGCCCACGCCATTCTCAAGCTGGATGATGTGCCTTCGCTCGAGAAGCTTGATGAGCTGAGTCGCGAGCAGGGCCTGCGCGTACTCGAGCCGCTGGGCTTCAACAATACCTATGCCGTCAGCATGCGCCGCGATCAGGCCGAATCGCTGGGCATCAGCACCATCGGTGATCTCGCGGCACACCCGGACCTGTCATTGGCGATGTCACATGAGTTCATCAAGCGTTCGGATGGTTGGCCGGGGTTGGCCAAGGAGTACGGCCTTTCCCAGGTGCCACGGGGTATCGAGCACGGTATCGCCTATCAGGCGCTGCGTGAGGGCAAGATAGATGGCACCGATGCCTATTCCACCGAGGGCGACATCAAGCGCTTCGATTTCGTGCTGCTGGAAGATGACAAGGGCTACTTCCCCGAGTATCTGGCGGTGCCCTTCGTGAATGCCGCCTTGCCGGAGAAAGCCGTTGCGGCGCTCAACCAGCTGGCGGGGAGTCTCGATGAAGACAGCATGCAGGCGCTGAATGCCGAGGTTTCCACGGACGAGAAGACCTTCGCTCAGGTCGCCAGCCGCTTCATTCAGGAGCAGGGCATCACCACCGAGCAGCGTGAAGTCAGTGGCGCCAAGTGGGACAAGCTGGGTACCAATCTGATCGAGCACCTGCAGTTGACGCTATCCGCATTGCTGTTGGCCTGTCTGGTCGGCCTGCCGCTGTCCTTGCTTGTCTATCGCAATCCGAAGGTCTCGCGGGTGGTGCTCTATGTCACCGGCCTGCTGCAGACCGTCCCTTCCATCGCGCTGCTGGCGCTGATGATTCCGCTGTTCGGGATCGGGGTGGTACCGGCGGTGATCGCGCTGTTCGTCTACTCCTTGCTGCCGATCATCCGCGCGGCCATCACCGCGCTGCTGACGGTGGACCCGTTGCTGGTCAAGGTGGCACGCGGCATGGGCCTGACGCGTCGCGAGCAGTTGCGTCACGTCATCCTGCCGCTGGCGACGCCAAACCTGCTCACTGGCATCAAGACCGCCGCCATCATCAATATCGGTACCGCGACGCTGGCGGCCTTCATCGGCGCCGGCGGGCTGGGCGAGCCCATCGTCACCGGGCTTTCGCTCAATGACTATGATCTGGTGCTCTACGGGGCGATTCCCGCGGCATTGCTGGCCATCTGTGCCGAGCTGCTGTTCGAGCTGTTCGAGCGCCTGGTGATACCGGCGCATATGCGCGGGCTGAAGTCGCGCTGAGCTGGAAAAAACGGCGTAGTACATTACACGACAATCATGTCGCAACTCCTGTACAAGGCGTGCAGTAAAAAAGGAAGCCTGCTGCGAAGGTTTAACGTTGGTCGTCGATCAGAGTAATGTGAAGGGGAACGTAAGGGCTTGCAGACAGCGTCGTGCCGTCCTGGATGGCTCGGCCTTGCAGCAGCCTCTACCCCCTTGAAGGAGAGACTCATGCGTATCAAAAACCTGTTTCCGATTGCACTGGTCGCGGCGACTCTGGCCCTGAGTGGTTGTGGTCTGTTCGGTCATGGCCACGGCCATGGTGGTCACGGCGGCGGTGGCGGTGGTGGCAAGGGTCACGCGATGATCGACACCCCGGCCAGCGCACCGGCGGATCATCTGTCCTGATCTAGCCTCGCCTGTCGGTTGACGAAAAAGCCGCCCCTTTCTGCCTCACGGCAAGGAAGGGGCGGCTTTTTTGTGTGCGTGTTTGTGTACCGAGCTGAGCTGTGTGGGGCTATGTGTGCGAGGACGGTGCTTTCCGTCGCGTTGCTTTGAGTCGCGATGCTTTTAGTCGCAGTGCTTTGCGAGCGGCGAGCGCTGGACAGGCGACATAAAAAAGACCTCCCCGAGGGGAGGTCTGCAAGCACGTCACCGTATGTCTGCCGTGACGCTCGGCGCCCTTGAGACAAGGGGCGACCGATAGAGGTGCCGACAGCTGCGGTTCCTGAGTCTGGAAGCGCTACCAGCTGCCATCCATGGCATCGGGGGTCAGATGATCAGTTGTTCATGGCCTGCGGCAGATAGAGCACGATCTCCGGGAAGACGTGCATCAGCACGATGGAGAAGATCATCAGCAGGAAGAACGGCAGCGTCGCCTTGGTGATGGTGATGATGTCCTTGCCGGTCAGGCTCTGGATCACGAACAGGTTGAAGCCAACCGGTGGGGTGATCTGCGACATCTCGACCACGATGATCAGGTAGATACCGAACCAGATCAGGTCGAAACCGGCGGCTTCGATGACCGGCATGATGATGGAGGTCACCAGCAGGATCAGCGAGATGCCGTCGAGGAAGCAGCCCAGGATCAGCAGGAACAGCGTCAGCACCACCAGCAGCATGGTCGGCGACAGACCCAGTGTGGCGATGCCTTCGGCCAGCTGCATCGGAATCTGGGTGAAGCTCATCGCCGAGGACAGGAAGGAGGCACCGGCGATGATGAAGGCGATCATGCATGAGGTACGCAGCGCCGCGAACAGCGATTCCTTGAAGGTGGCGGCGGTCATGTGGCCGTTGAGGCGCGCGATGATCAGCGACAGTACCACGCCGACCGCGGCCGCTTCGGTGGGTGACGCCAGGCCACCGTAGATGCTGCCGAGGATGCCGCCGATGAGTGCCAGCAGCGGAATCAGCTGGGCGCTGTTGCGCAGCTTGGCCATGAAGCCCATGTGCGGCTCGTCATGGCCGGCGCGGCCCTGCGGCTCACCGACGACCTTCGACCAGATCGCCAGATAGCCCATGAACAGGGCCAGCAGCAGCATGCCCGGCAGGACACCGGCGATGAACAGGCGCGAGATGGACTGCTCGGTGACCACGCCGTAGACGATCATCATGATCGACGGCGGAATCAGCAGACCGAGGGTCGAGGCGCTGGCGAGGGTGCCGATGGCCAGATTGCTGTCGTAGCCGCGGCGCTCAAGCTCCGGCAGGGTCATCTTGCCGACGGTGGCACAGGTGGCGGCGGAGGAGCCGCACACGGCGGCGAACAGACCGCTGCCGATGATGTTGGAGTGCAGCAGGCGGCCCGGCAGGCGATTGAGCCACGGTGCCAGCGCGCGGAACATGTTGTCGGCGAGACCGGAGCGGAACAGGATCTCGCCCATCCACACGAACATCGGCAGGGCGGTCAGGTCCCAGCCGTAGCTGGCACCCCAGAAGTCGGAGGCCAGGATCGGGCCGGTCTCGAAGGTGGAGAAGAAGGTCAGCACGATCCAGCCGGTGCCGATCAGCGAGAAGGCGACCCACACGCCGCTGCCGAGCAGCAAGGCGAGAGCCAGTAGAGTGACGAGGATGAGTGTCAGCATGTCATTCGGCTCCGTCTTCGGGCTCGGGCGCCACGTAGCTTGAGGGCGCGGTGAAGGCGGTGCGCAGCGTGGCGATCAGGGTCTCGAGAATCGCCAGGCACAGCAGGCCGGTACCGGCGACCAGCACGCTCTGCGGAATCCACAGCGGCAGCGCCAGCAGGCCGGAGGAGATGTCGTGGTACTCGAGGCTCTCGCCGACCAGCAGTACCAGTTCATGTGTGATCAACACGCTCAGGCCGAGTGCGATCAGCAGCGCGAGGCTTTCGATCCATACGCGCACGGCGGCCGGCAGGCGGTTGATGACCAGCGTCACGCGGATATGGGCGTGATGCGTGAAGGTGTAGGCGAGGCTCAGGAAGGTGGCGCCGACCAGCAGGAAGGCAGCCATTTCCGACACGCCGGAGATCTCGAAGCCGAGACGCTCGGCACCGAACATCACCATGATGGCGTCGATCAGGCGCAGGAAGACTTGCAGGCTGACGAGGGTGCAGATCAGCAGCATGCAGGCCGCCGCACCCCACGCACCGAGGCGATAGAGTCTGTCGAAGAAATAGGTCATGACGGGCGCTCACAGGGAAGGTGAGGGTGGCCACGCGATGCTGCGCACAGGCTTGTCCGTGGGTCACCTGCCGGCGGACGGCAGGTGTCGGAGTCTCGAGTGGCGTATCGCGTGGCGGGATAGCAACGCTGCAGCTGGGGTCAGTCAGGACATCTGCAGCGCTCAGGCAATGCTCAGACGTTGCTCAGGCAGTGCGCGGTTGATGCGCTCAGCCACGTGACCAGCGTTCAGGGCCGGGCAGTCAGGCTTGTGAGCTC
Organism: Cobetia sp. cqz5-12; assembly: GCF_016495405.1. Lineage (NCBI taxonomy): Bacteria > Pseudomonadati > Pseudomonadota > Gammaproteobacteria > Oceanospirillales > Halomonadaceae > Cobetia > Cobetia sp. cqz5-12. The sequence continues at coordinate 3,032,157 of NZ_CP044522.1, read as the reverse complement.
ATCTCAGGCATCCAGGTCTGCGCGGTAGCGCTCGAGCAGCTGCTGGCCTTCTTCACCGGCACGCGACTTCCAGTCCTGGAACAGCTTGTCACCGGCGGCCTTCAGGTCTTCGGCCAGCTTGGCGTCAGGCTCTGTGATGGTGAAGCCATACTCGGTCAGCACCTTGGCGCTCTCGGCGGCATCGGCCTTGCTGGCTTCCCAGCCGCGGGTCTCGGCGGCCTTGGCGGCATCGAGCACGGCTTGCTGGGTGCTCTCGTCGAGGCGATCGAAGGCACGCTTGTTGACGAAGACGATGTTCTTCGGCAGCCACAGCTTGGCGTCATTGTAGTGCTTGACGTAATCCCAGGCCGACATGGACTTGCCGGTGGAGCTGGAGGTGATCATCGCGTCGACACGACCGGTGCTGAAGGCGGTGGGGATGTCGGCTTCTTCGGTCTCGGTGGGCTTGCCGCCGACGTTCTCGACGAAACGCTGGGTGTTGATGTTGGGCGCGCGGATACGCAGGCCCTTGAGCTGGGAGACGTCGGTCAGGTCGAAGTCGGTGTAGATACCCTGGGCCGGCCAGGCGACCGCGTACAGCGGCATCAGACCTTCCTTGGCGAACAGCGCGGTGATGTCCGGCTTGGAGGCCTGCCAGAGGGCGAAGGCTTCTTCGTAGCTGGAGGCGACGCCCGGCAGGGTGTCCAGCTCGTAGACCGGCGATTCGTTGGAGAGAATCGACAGGAAGATCTCACCGGCCTGGACGGTGCCGCGACGCACGGAAGGCTTGATCTCGCCGTGGGAGATCAGGGAACCGCCGCTGTGCACGGTCACGGTCAGCTCGCCATCGGTAGCCTCGGTGACGTCCTCGGCGAACTGCTTGGTGTTCTTGGTGTGGAAGCTGGCATCGCCATACGGAGTGGCGAGGTTCCACTGTGCCGCGAGTGCCGAGCCACTGAAGGCCAGGGCACCCACTGTCGCCAGCCAGGCGAAGGACTTGACTGACGGGGTCTTGCGAGTGAGGGAATCGTTGGGCTTACGCATGTCTTGTTCCTCATTATTATTGAATGTTGTCGGCAGACGATTTCATTCTTCAAGCGACGGGCCATCCCGTCCAATCGTTAATTCTGATGCGCAGTATCGATGAAATCTTTCATCGTGTCGTCGCATGAAAGCCTTTGGCGATATTGTTAGACCTTGGTCTGATGCTGGCCTGATGCGGAGCGGTGCGCGATCAACCCTGACTCAGCGCATGACGGGCAGTCTGATCAGGGATTGGAATGCGCGTGTTGCTGCGAGTAGGTCTCGGCACATTGGCGGCCGAGGCGAGCCACGCTGGCACAGAAATCGGGATAGTTGGCATTGCGCCAGATGGCTTCATAGATCATCGGAGGCAGCGGGGTCGTGAGTGGCAGGCGCACCAGTTCGCCGTGGCTGATGACATCCTCCACCGTGGCGACCGGCAGTACGCCGATGCCGAGCCCTTCGCTGCTCATGCGCAGGATGGTCATCAGGGTGCTGGTGCAGTGCACCTTGGGCTGAGTGATGCCCTGGTCCGATAGATAGCTGACCAGCTCGGTATAGGGGCGCGCCTGCTTGCTGAAGGAGATGAATGGCGTGGAGGCGAAGCGCTCGTCATCCTCGGCCAGCTGCTCGGCGAGAGTCGGTGAGGCGAACATGCCCATCTCGAAGGTGCACAGCGGGGTCTGGGTGGCGTAGGGCCCCATGGCGGCGCTGTCCATCGCGAACAGCATGTCGAGATCATTGTCGGCCAGACGCTGATGCAGGGAGGGCGAGATATCGACGGTCATTTCCAGCGTCAGCTTGGGATAGCGTTCGGCCAGCTGGCGCATGAAGGCGGGAAACCAGCTGTTGGCGATGGTCTCGATCACGCCCAGGCGCAGGGTGCCGGAGAAGGCACCTTCATCCTGAAACAGGCGCATGGCTTCATCGCGACCACTGAGCAGGCGCTCGGCATGGGCGAAGAACTCTCGTCCGCGCAAGGTGGGTTGGATGGGGCGGGTGGCGCGTTCCAGCAGGGATTCGCCGACGGTGGCTTCCAGGCGGTTGATGCGGTCCGAGATGGAGGGCTGGGTCAGGTGAAGCTTGGTCGCGCCCTTGCGGAACGAGCCAAGCCGGACCACCCAGACGAAGGCCTCGAGTTCCTTGAAGTCGAACATGGCAGATGCCCCGTGATGAATCGTTGAGACCGCCCATCTTGCCGCATGCGGCGCGGGGCGTCAGCTTTCATCACGGGGCATGGTCTGCGTCAGGCCGGGCGCGGGCTCACTCGCTGGCGCGGGTCGCTTGCGTCATTTGCGAAACAGCTGGCTCTCGCGGTCCTTGAAGGCCTTGAATTCCAGCGCATTGCCGGTGGGGTCGAGGAAGAACATCGTCGCCTGTTCGCCGGGTTCGCCCTTGAAGCGGATATGGGGCTCGATCTCGAAGGTGACACCCTCGGCGATGAGGCGGTCCGCCAGAGTCTGCCAGGCGTCCATCTCCAGTACCACGCCGAAGTGCGGCACCGGCACGCCATGGCCATCGACCGGGTTGCGGTGCTGAGCGACGGCGCTTGCCGGGTCGGCCAGCGCCGGATTCAGGTGACAGACGAACTGATGGCCATAGAGGTCGAAATCGACCCAGCTGTCGGACGAACGCCCCTCGGGGCAGCCCAGAAACTCGCCGTAGAAGCGGCGTGCCTCGGCGATATCGCGGACCTGAATGGCGAGGTGAAACGGGTCGCTGACGGCCATGGTGAAACTCCTGTTGTTGTTGGGGGGCTGAGCAAGGAATGACTTCAGACAAGCGGTGGGCGGGGTGACAGGCCCTGCAGCCACCGCTCGGCTCGCCCAAGACAGAAGCATGACGCGCTCTGTCGGGCAAGCGATACACGGCCGGTGCTTTCATGGCGCAAGATGATGAAAGATTTCACCGATATGACGAATCATAAAATACGATTGGATACCAAGGCGGCCCCTTACATAGAGTGGAGGCATAACAACACACAAGATCTGACCTGTGAGGTTCCGCTATGTCCCGCTCTGCTCCCTCTCTGCCCCTGCTCAACTGCGATATGGGCGAAAGCTTCGGCAACTGGAAGATCGGTCTGGATGAAGAGGTCATGCCCTTCGTCGACTGCGCCAATATCGCCTGTGGCTTCCACGCCTCCGACCCCACCATCATGCGCCGCACCGTGCGCCTGGCGGTCCAGCATGACGTGCGCATCGGCGCGCACCCGGCCTATCCGGACCTGCAAGGGTTCGGCCGCCGCTCCATGGCGTGTTCGCCTGCCGAAGTCGAGGACATGCTGCTCTATCAGATCGGCGCGCTCGATGGCATCTGTCGCGCCGAGGGCACTCGCGTCCAGTATGTGAAGCCACATGGTGCGCTCTACAACGACATGGCCGCCGATCCGACGCTGCTGCGCGCTGTCATGCAGGCCGTGGTGCGTTATGACGCCAGCCTGCCGCTGATGGTGATGGCGACCGCCAACCCCGCACCGATGCAGGCGCTGGCCGACGAGATGGGCATCACGCTGTGGTTCGAGGCCTTCGCCGACCGCGCCTACGACTCGCGTGGCCATCTGGTGTCGCGTCGTGAGCCGGGTGCCGTGCATCACGACAGCGAGGTGATCATCGCCCAGTCCGTGACGCTGGCGCGTGGTGAAGCACTGACCGACAGCAGCGGCGGTGATCTGGTGCTGTCCGCCGATACGCTGTGCGTGCACGGTGACAACGCCGAGTCCGTGGCCGCGGTGCGCGCCATTCGTGAAGCTTTCGATACGTTGGCGGGTGCCTGATGGCGGGGGCTGACAGCCACGGCCGTGGCACGTCACCGCAACTGCGCCTCGAGACCGTCGGCATGGACTCGCTGATCATTCGGCTGTTCGATCGCATCGAGGAATCCAACATGGCCTGGGTGCTGGCCGCCGACAGTGCGCTGCGTGAGGCCTTCGGCGCGGCGCTGGTCGATCTGGTGCCGTCCTACACCACGCTGCTGCTGCACTACGATGTGGCTGCGCTGGAAGAAGGCGAGGCGCGTGCCCGCATTCAGGCCACGCTGGCGGATCTTGCGCCGGCCAGTGGCCAGCAGGGCCAGCTGCATGAAGTGCCCGTCTGGTATGACGACAGTGTCGGGCCGGAGCTTGCACCGATTGCCGCGCGGCTGGGCATCAGCATCGAGGCGCTGATCGAGCGTCACGGGGCGCATGACTACTGCGTGTTCGCCCTTGGCTTCGCGCCCGGTTTCGCCTTCATGGGCGTGCTGGAAGAGGCGCTGACTACGCCGCGCCTCAAGACGCCGCGCCAGAAGATCGCCCCCGGCAGCGTCGGTATCGCCGACCGCCAGGCCGCCATCTACCCGTCCCGCTCACCCGGTGGCTGGAACATTCTGGGCCGCACGCCCATCACCCTGTTCGGGCGCAACGAGGCCGGTGAACCGTCCAGTCGTTTCATGCCCGGTGATCGCGTGCGCTTTGTCTCCGTGAGCCGAGAGGAATTCGTTCGCCTGGGCGGCGATGTCACCCCGCTGGAGGAACGCGCATGAGCGACGTGAAGACGAAGACGACGCTGCGCGTCGAACGTAGCGGTGCCCTGGCGCTGGTGCAGGACGCTGGCCGTCTGGGCGTGCGTCACCTGGGCGTGACCCAGGGCGGGGCGGCTGACTGGGTGTCACTGGGCTGGGCCAACTGGCTGCTGGGCAACGCCCATGATGCCCCGGGGCTCGAGATCACCATGGGCGGCGGCTTGCTGTTCAAGGTCGAGCAGGCCGGCACCCTCGCGCTGTGCGGCGCGGACCTGGCCGCGACCCTCGACGGCGAGCCGCTCGCGCCGGGTCAGGCCTTCGAGGTGGCCAGTGGACAGCTGCTCAAGTTCGAGCGTCCCGTCGCCGGGCTGCGCGCCTATCTGGCCTTCCCCGGGGGCCTGGATGTCGCTCCGGTGCTGGGCAGCGCCGCCAGCACGGTGCGCGACGGCCTCGGCGGGCTGGATGGCGAAGGGCGAGTCCTGGCCAGTGGTGATGTGCTGACGGCTGCCAGCAATGAGCTGTCGCTGCGCGAGCTGCCGGCGTCGGCACAGGCATGGCAGCAGTCGCTGACCCCCAAGGAGGGCGAGGCGCTTGAATTGCCGCTGGTCGTGGGGGCGCAGATCGCCGAGTTCAGTGGCGACAGCCTCTATCGCGCCTTCAACAGCGAATGGGCGGTGGATGGACGCGCCGACCGCATGGGGGTGCGCCTGACCGGCCCGCGACTGGAGCGTGACGGTGCCGGCATGGTGTCCGAGGGCATTCCGCTGGGCGCCGTGCAGGTGCCGGCCGATGGCCAGCCCATCATATTGCTCAATGACCGCCAGACCATCGGCGGCTACCCGCGCCTTGGCGCGCTGACGCCACTGGCCTGCGCACAGCTCGGGCAATGTGTGCCGGGCGCCCGGGTGCGACTGGCGGCCGTGACACCGGGGCAGGCGCGTCGTGATCACCTCGAGGTGCTGGCCGGCTGGCAGTCGTGAGGCGCCGCAGCGGAGCTTTCCGCTCGGCGCCTGCAGGCCAGAGCGTCTAGATCTGAACGTGCAGACCAGAAAGTGCAGATCAGAGCGTGCAGGCCTGAGTGACTGGATCTATGTGCGCAGACAAAAAAAGGGCCTCCAAGTGGAGGCCCTTTCGGTTTTCCCGTGAGGGAATCTTTGATGCTGTTGGGAGTGATTGATCAGATCACGCCCTTGATGAACAGATTCCCGGAGAAACGTTGCGCGAGCATCGGGAAACGTTGCACTGACTCGTGGGTATCGATGAAACACGAAGCAATGCGGTCATCATGTCGGGCACATTACCCTCACATGCTGACGGGTAACGAACGGCTTATCCCCCGAACGGGACTGTACTGGCAAGAATAACGGTTGAGGCAGGCGGATGCCAGTCATTTGCGAGCGCTGTTTCCTAATTTTTTCCTCGCCGTGTCCCTGCGGTGAGTTCTGCTGATTCATCGCGCCCCTCACTGCCTGGCAGGGCGCTTGCGCAGGCGCCACAGGTGAACCTCCAGCCAGCCGGCTTCCAGGGCCAGCATCAGGTTGCGTTGCATCAGGGAAAAGGCCGGGCCGAACACCAGTTCCGGCGTCAGGCCGCGGGCGGCCAGCATGGCCGGCGAGGGCGCAGGCGCGTCATCGCGGTAGGTGCTGGGCTGCTCGCTGGTGCTCTCGCGCATGCGGCGCGCCTGCCAGCTCAGCACCTGATCGGTCAGCTCGACATGGGCATCGACCTCGAAGCCACTGCTGGCCATCGCCTCATGCAGCTCCTCGCAGCTGGCCAGCTGGTCGCCGCGCGGTGACAGTGCCCATGGCAATGGCAAGGCAGGGCGCTCGCCAAAGGCCTGCGCCTGCACGCTGAGCACCGGCTCGTGCAGCAGGAGATAGCCATCCTGCTCAAGACAGTCATGCCACTGCGTGAGCGTGCTGACCTTGTCGCTCAGATGCACCAGCAGGTGCTGGCTGAAGAGGCGATCAAAACGGCGGCCCGACAGGGCCGGATGCAGCTCGGGGTAGCAGGCGTCGCCCTCCAGCACGCGAATCGACTCGCGCAGTCCGGTGGCCCGGTTGAGGGCGATTGCCAGCTCGCAGAGACTGCTCGAGAGATCCAGCGTGGTGATGCGGTGATTGGCGCCGGTGTCACGCGACTGGCTGGCAATATGGCGCGCCAGCCCGCCAAGGCCGGCGCCGAGTTCGAGCATCGAAAGTCCCCGCGACTGGGGTTCCAGCCTGGCGAGCGCCAGCAGCTGGCGGGTGCCCGTCACGCCACCCAGATGCAGTTGGTCCAGCCCGGCCAGTGCCATGATCGGTAGTTCGCCGCTCGGGTGGGCATCGATCAGCGTCTCGAGCGCCTCGTCGAGGGCCGCATGATGGTGGCTCGCCGCATAGTGGGCTACCTGCTGACGGGCGCTGCTCAGGTGGCGTGTGGCGGGGGCGTCATCTTCCTCCTCACGTGACGTGCTCACCTGGCCAGCCCCAGTTCTTGTGTCGCGGCCTCGCGCATCTTGAACTTCTGGATCTTGCCGGTCACGGTCATCGGGAATTCCTCCACGAACTTGATGTAGCGCGGCACCTTGAAGTGAGCGATACGTCCCTGGCAGAACGCCTTGAGGCCTTCGGCATCCAGCTGCTCGCCTTCCTTGAGCTTGACCCACGCCATCACTTCCTCGCCATACCGCTCATCGGGCACGCCGATCACCTGCACGTCCGACACCGCAGGGTGGGTGTAGAGGAAGTCCTCGATCTCGCGCGGATAGATGTTCTCGCCACCGCGGATGATCATGTCCTTGATACGTCCCACGATCGTCACGTAGCCGTCTTCATCCAGCGTAGCGAGGTCGCCGGTATGCATCCAGCGGCCGGCATCGATGGTCTTGGCGGTGGCCTCCGGATTGTTCCAGTAGCCCAGCATCACGCTGTAACCCCGCGTGCACAGCTCGCCCTTCTCGCCGACTGGCACCACGCGCCCGCTGTCAGGGTCGATGATCTTGATCTCCAGATGCGGGTGCAGGGTGCCGACAGTGGAGACACGCTTGTCCAGCGGCGCCTCGCGCGTGGTCTGCAGGCTGACCGGGCTGGTCTCGGTCATGCCGTAGGCGATGGTGACCTCGCGCATGTGCATGCGTTCGATGACCTGGCGCATCACCTCGATGGGGCAGATGGAGCCGGCCATGGTGCCGGTGCGCAGGCTGGTGAGGTCGAATTCGGCGAAGCGCGGGTGTTCGAGTTCGGCGATGAACATCGTCGGCACGCCGAACATCGCGGTGGCGCCTTCCTCGCTGACCGCCTGCAGGGTGGCCAGCGGATCGAAGCCCGCTTCCGGATAGACGATGGCGGCGCCGTGGGTCAGGCAGCCCAGATTGCCCATCACCATGCCGAAGCAGTGATAGAGCGGCACCGGCATCACCAGCTTGTCGTGCTCGCTGAGATTCATGCGCTCGGCGACGAAGAAGCCGTTGTTGAGGATGTTGTGGTGCGAGAGGGTCGCGCCCTTGGGCGCGCCGGTCGTGCCGGAGGTGTACTGGATGTTGATCGGGTCATCGAAGGTCAGGCTGGCCTGCAGCTCGCTGAGTGTTTCCCGCGAGACGCTGTCGGCACCGCTGAGCACATCCTGCCAGTTGAGCATGCCGGGCAGGGCATCTTCGGCCTCGAAGCAGATCAGGCGCCTGAGGTCCGGCAGCGCGCCATCGTGAATGCCATCACGGCCGCGGGCCTCCTTGGCCTCGGGGAACAGCTCCTCGAGGATCGCCACATAGTCGGACGCCTTGAAGCGAGACTGGAAGATCAGCGTCGCCGCGCCGGATTGCTTGAGGGCGTAGGCCAGCTCATGGCCGCGATAGCTCGGGTTGAGATTGACCAGCACTACGCCGATCTTGGCGGTGGCGTACTGGATCAGCGTCCATTCGGCACGATTGGGTGCCCAGATGCCGACGCGGTCGCCACGCTCGATGCCCATTGCCAGCAGGCCGCGCGCCACGCGTTCGACCTCGGCGTGCAGTTCGGCCCAGGTGTAGCGCAGTCCCTGATGGCGGCTGATCAGAGCATCGCGCTCGGGCCAGCGCGCGCAGATGCGGTCAAGGCAATCACCGATGGTTTCTCCCATCAGTGGCGTGTCGGAGGTGGCGCTGAGATAGCTGGCTGACTGGCTTGCATGTGCCATTTCGCTGGCAGGCTGGCGTGTGGCGATGGCGTCCTGTGACATGGTGCTTTCCTGTGTCCTTGGTTGTTGTTGGTGTGGCAAGGCTTGTCAGGGGGAGCCGCCTCAGGGAGGCGGTGACGCAGTGTTGTTGTTCCTTTCGTTCTTTTCGTTTTTGTCGTCTGGTCGTGCTGTCGTCTTGTCGTGAGGTCAGCGGGCGACGCGCTGCTCTCCGGCAGTCTGCTGTCGCCCGCGCTCGCGAGGCGCTGGTCAGTTTTCGACAGACAGTTATCTACAGTCAGTCTAGTCGCTGTCACTTGTGTAGCCGGCAGTTGTATAGCTGCTTGGCGCGAGTGGGTTCTGGTGTTGTTGACGCCAATCAGCTCTCGTTTTCGCCCGCCAGGCGGGCGAGGGCTTCGCGGGCACGTGTCTCGACGTCATCCAGCTCGCGCTGCATGGCGGTGAGATCGCGCAGCTGTCGCTCAAGGCCCTCACGCTTTTCGCTCAGGATGCCAAGCAGACGGGTGAGCTGCTTCTCGCCACCGCCGTCGGCGGCGTCGTAGAGGTCGACCACTTCACGAATCTCGGCCAGCGAGAAGCCCAGTCGCTTGCCACGCAGGGTCAGCTTGAGACGCACGCGGTCCTTGTCGCGATAGACGCGCGTCTGACCGCGTCGCTCCGGGTGCAGCAGACCTTCCTGCTCGTAGAAGCGGATGGTGCGCGTGGTCACGTCGAAATGCCGTGCCAGCTCGCCGATGCTCCAGGTGCGCTGGGTCGGACGGATGGCGTCGCTGGTGCTGGTGGTGCTCAGCAGGGACTCCACACCGGCATCGTTGTTCATTGCGCCATCAGGCGTTGTCCGGGATTTTGGGTCAGGACTTGGGGTCATCATCGTATCTGTCATGGGCACTGCCGCTCCGGATGCTGTGCGCGCCGAGGAGAGGGGAATGCTCCTTGGCGCAGTGGGTGCCAGCGGCGTCTGGCCGTGAATTTTCTACAGACTAGCATTGTTTACGTTAACGTAAAGGGTAATAGTATTTGCAGCCAACCAAGCAGATGCTAGGTTGAATCAGATCACAGTCTCGGCTTGCCGTTTTCTGCCAACGGTCTGGTTCTGCGAAATGGATCTGCCTGATGACTTCGGCTCTGTTGACACACTGTCTTCCTCCCAATAACAACAGCCACAGGAATGCCACGCCATGTCTTCGACGTCTCTCACGCCCTCTACTGCCGCGCCCTCTGGCGGTTCACTGGATCTGCTGTCACGCCTGCGCGCCGTGGTCGCCGGTGACAGCGCGCCGCTGGTGCTGCCACAGCTGATCAATGGTCAGTTTGTCGAAAGTCGCGCCGATCAGCACCTGGGCGTCACCAACCCGGCCACCAACGCCGAGATCGCCCGCGTGCCCCTGTCGCCGCTGAGTGTGCTGGATGAAGCGCTGGCCCACGCCGAGCAGGCCTTCCAGTGCTGGCGCAACACGCCGGTGCCGACGCGCGCCCGTCTGATGCTCAGCTATCAGCATCTGCTCAAGCAGCATCATGACGAGCTGGCCGAGATCATCTCCCACGAGCTGGGCAAGACCTTCGAGGACGCCAAGGGCGATGTGTGGCGCGGTATCGAGGTGGTCGAACACGCCGCCAACATTCCCAGCCTGCTGATGGGTGAGACGGTGGAGAACGTCGCCACCGGCATCGACAGCTATTCCGTGACCCAGTCGCTGGGTGTCTGCCTGGGCATCACGCCATTCAACTTCCCCGCCATGATACCGCTGTGGATGTTCCCGCTGTCCATCGCCTGTGGCAATGCCTTCGTGCTCAAGCCTTCCGAGCAGGTGCCGCTGACCACGCTGCGGCTGGCGGAGCTGTTCATGGAAGCGGGTGCCCCCGAGGGCATCCTGACCGTGGTGCAGGGCGGGCGCGATCAGGTCAATCATCTGCTCGCCCACGAGATTCCGCGCACCGTCAGCTTCGTCGGCTCGGTGCCGGTGGGGCAGCACATCTATCGCACCGCCACGGACAACCTCAAGCGCGCCCAGTGCTTCGCCGGGGCCAAGAATCACATGGTGATCATGCCGGATGCTCCTGCGGACCAGGTCGTCAACGCGCTGGTCGGTGCCAGCGTCGGCGCGGCGGGTCAGCGTTGCATGGCGATCTCGGTGGCGGTCTTCGTCGGTGATTCGAAGGCCTTGATCGAGCGGGTACGCGATGCGCTGGCCGAGGTGCGCCCGGGCGCCTGGGATGACAAGGGCGCCAGCTACGGGCCGCTGATCTCGCCGCAGGCGCTGGAGCGCGTGACCGGCTGGATCCAGCAGGGCGAGCAGGAAGGTGCCGAGCTGCTGCTGGATGGTCGCGGCGTCTCGGTGGCGGGCTATCCCGATGGCAACTGGCTGGGGCCGTGTCTGTTCTCCAAGGTGACGCCGGAGATGGTGCTCTATCGCGAGGAAATCTTCGGGCCGGTGCTGTGCTGCATGGAGGCGGCGGATCTGTCCGAGGCCATCGAGCTGATCAACAACAATCCCTATGGCAACGGCACCTCCATCTTCACGCGCTCCGGCGGCGCGGCGCGGCGCTTCCAGAACGAGATCGCGGTCGGTCAGGTCGGTATCAACGTGCCGATTCCGGTGCCGTTGCCGTTCTTCTCCTTCACCGGTTGGCGCGGCAGCTTCTTCGGCGATCTGCATGCCTATGGCAAGCAGGCGGTGCGCTTCTATACCGAGACCAAGACGGTGACGGCGCGCTGGTTCGACGATGCGCCGGCCGAGGGCAATCAGCCCAACTTTTCTATCCAGATGCGCTGATGGCTCTTTTTTTACAAGACCGCTGAGGGCTCGGCGGCCTGGGGATAAAGAATAAGGACAACAGGAGGCAGCTGCATGAACTTTTCTCTGACCGATGACCAGCGTGCCCTCCAGGAGGGGGCGCGTGCCTTCGCGGATGCCGAGCTTGCCCCGCATGCCGCTGAGTGGGACGCCACGGCCCATTTCCCCATCGAGACGCTGAAGAAGGCGGGTGAGGCGGGCTTCATGGGGCTCTATGTCCCCGAGGAGCATGGCGGCCTTGGCCTGCCGCGTCTGGACAGCTCCATCATTCTCGAGCAGCTGGCCACCGGCTGCATCTCGACCACCGCCTACATCACCATCCACAACATGGTGGGCTGGATGATCGCCAGTTTCGCCACGGACAGCTGCCGCGAGCAGTGGGTGCCGGCGATGGTAGCGGGCGACAAGCTTGGCTCCTATTGCCTGACCGAGCCGGGCAGCGGCAGTGACGCTGCCAGCCTGCGGACCCGCGCCGAGCGTGAGGGCGATGACTACTACCTGAGTGGCTCCAAGATGTTCATCTCCGGTGCCGGTGCCACGGACGTGCTGGTGGTGATGGCGCGTACCGGCGAGCCCGACAGCGGCGCGGCGGGTATCTCGGCCTTCGTGGTGCCAGCGGATGCAGACGGCATCAGCTACGGCAAGAAGGAAGACAAGATGGGCTGGAACAGCCAGCCGACCCGGCTGGTGAGCTTCGATCGCGTGCGGGTCCCGGCGGCCTATCGTCTGGGTGAGGAGGGCGAGGGCTTCCGCTTCGCGATGAAGGCGCTGGATGGCGGACGCATCAACATCGCCACCTGCTCACTGGGCGCGGCCCAGAAGGCGCTGGAGCTGTCGCGGGATTATCTCGGCGAGCGCAAGCAGTTCGGGCGTGAGCTGGCCCAGTTCCAGGCCCTGCAGTTCAAGCTGGCCGACATGGCCACCGAACTGACCGCGGCGCGTACCCTGGTGCGGCTGGCGGCCTTCAAACTCGATGAGGGTGACGGCGAGGCCAGCGCCCACTGTGCGATGGCCAAGCGCTTCGCCACCGACATGGGCTTCGAGGTCTGCAATCAGGCACTTCAGCTGCATGGCGGCTACGGTTATATCCGCGAGTACCCGTTGGAGCGGCTGGTGCGTGACACCCGTGTGCACCAGATTCTGGAAGGCACCAACGAGATCATGCGTCTGATCATCTCGCGCCGTCTTCTGACGCCGGGCATGATCGAGTCGCTGGCGTAACGCCGCCTCCACTTCAATTCGTCATTGGTTACCATCTTTCAGGGAGTTACATGATGTCATCCAGTCAAGGGCCATGCCTCGTTGTCGAGAAGGATCGTCATATCGCCCGGGTCACCATCAACAACCCGCCGGCCAACACCTGGACGGAAGCGTCCTTGATCGAGCTGGAGCAGCTGCTCGACGAGCTGGAGGGCGATGGCAGCATAAGTGCGGTGGTGATCACCGGTGAGGGCGACAGGTTCTTCTCCGCCGGCGCCGATCTCAAGACCTTCGCCGATGGTGACAAGGGCGTCGCCGCCACCATGGCGCGCCGCTTCGGGCTGGCCTTCGAGCGCCTGGCCAACTTCCCGGGCGTGACGATCGCCGCCGTCAACGGCTACGCGATGGGCGGTGGGCTTGAATGCGCGCTGGCCTGCGACATCCGTATCGTCGAGCGTCAGGCGAAACTGGCACTGCCGGAGGCCAAGGTGGGACTGCTGCCGTGTGCGGGCGGCACCCAGCATCTGCCGTGGCTGGTCGGCGAAGGCTGGGCCAAGCGCATGATCCTGTGTGGTGAGCAGGTGGATGCCGAGACCGCCGGTCGCATCGGGCTGGCGGAAGAAGTAGTCGAGACCGGTCAGAGCTTCGAGCGCGCACTGGCGATCGCCGAGAGCGTCGCCAACCAGAGTCCGAGTGCGGTGGCGCGCTGCAAGGCGTTGATCATGTCGTCACGCCATCGCGGCATGAGCGATGGCCTGCGCATGGAGCGCGAGCTGTTCGTCGAGCTGTTCGATGACCCCAACCAGAAGGAGGGCGTCAGCGCCTTCCTCGAGAAACGCGCACCGCAGTGGGTCTCGCACCAGGAAGAGGTGAAGGGAGGAGGGCGCTCATGAGCCAGATAGAAGGTGTCACCGCCAAGGCCGCGACCGATGTCGAGGCGCCCGTGGTGTTCGAGACGCGGCGCGCCCGCGATGGCAAGCAGCTGGGCATCATGCGCCTGAACGCGCCGCGTTCGCTGAATGCGCTGTCGCTGGCCATGATCGAGGCCATCGAGGCGCAGCTGGATGCCTGGGAGCTGGACAGCAGCATCGCCATGGTGTGGCTGGAAGGTGCCGGCGAGCGTGCACTGTGTGCCGGTGGCGATATCGTGGCGCTCTATCAGGCGATGACCACGGCGCCTGCCAGCGAAGGCGCAGATCCCCTCGAGGCGCTGGATGATTTCTTCGCCACCCGCTACTTCACCGCCGAATACCGGCTCGATCACCGGCTGCATACCTTCCCCAAGCCGCTGCTGGTGTGGGGCGGCGGCATCGTGATGGGCGGCGGCATGGGGCTGTTCGCCGGCGGTTGTGAGCGCGTGGTCACCGAAAGCTCACGATTGGCGATGCCGGAAGTCAGCATCGGCCTGTACCCGGATGTCGGGGCCAGCTGGCTGCTCAATCGCCTGCCGTGTGGCATCGGAGAATATCTCGGCGCGACCGGCGCGCAGCTGAATGCACGCGATGCGCTGGATCTTGGGCTGGCGACACGTCTGATTCCCGATGCGCAGCGCGAGGCGCTCAAGCAGGCGCTGTGCGAGGGGGAGTTCGGCCGTCACCCGTCGCGTCATCTGAGCCAGGTGCTGAGCGAGTTCGAGCGCCGTGAACTGGCGCCGCCGGGGCAGGTGCTGCCGCTCTTCGATCACCTTCAGCAGCTGGTCGCCGGGCGCGAAGTGCTGAAGGCCTGCCAGCGAATCATCGACGACCCCCAGGCGCGCAGTGACTGCAATGCGTGGCTGAACGCCAACCGCGAGCGTCTGCTGGCCGGCTGCCCCAGCTCACCGCATCTGGTATTTCGCATGCTGGGCCGCCATCGCCACTCCTCGCTGGCGGAGGCCTTCCGCGACGAGCTGACGCTTTCCGTGCGCTGCTGCATGGGCACCGAGCTTGCCGAAGGGGTGCGCGCCCTGCTGATCGACAAGGACAAGCAGCCGCAGTGGGCCTATGCCTCGATCGCTCAGGTCTCCGAGGAATACATCGACGGCTTCTTCGCGCCGCTGTGGGAAGAGGATGAGCATCCGCTGATGGATCTTTGAACGCGCTTTTCAGCACCGGTAGCAGGCTCAGACTTGCCGCCGGACGCCAATGACAACAAGAATCTGTACACAAGGAAGCATTGCCATGACATCCATCGGTTTCATCGGACTCGGCAACATGGGCGGGCCCATGGCGCTCAATCTGGTCAAGGCTGGCCATGCGGTAAGGGTCTTCGATCTGGTCGAGTCGGCCATGAACGAGCTGGTCGAGGCGGGCGCTACCCGCGCGGCATCTCCCGGAGAGATCGTCGAAGGTGTCGAGGTGTTGATCAGCATGCTGCCGGCCGGTCAGCACGTGCGAAAGCTCTATCTGGGTGACAAGGAAGACGGCGCGGGTGGCCTCCTGGCTGCGCTCGACGCCTCGGTACTGGTGATCGACGCCTCGACCATCGCGCCGGATGATGCACGTCTGGTCGCACGCCATGCCGACGAGCGTGGCATCACCTTCATGGATGCTCCGGTGTCCGGTGGTGTCGGCGGGGCGCGTGCGGGAACCTTGAGCTTCATCGTCGGGGGGCCGGATGAAGGCTATGCGCGTGCCGTGCCGCTGCTGGAAGTGATGGGCAAGAATCTGTTCCATGCCGGCCCGGCCGGTAGCGGTCAGGTCGCCAAGATCTGCAACAACATGCTGCTGGGCATCCTGATGAGTGGCACCGCCGAGGCATTGGCGCTGGGGGTCAAGAACGGACTGGACCCGGCCGTGCTCTCGGAGGTGATGAAGCAGTCCTCCGGCGGAAACTGGGCACTCAACGTCTACAACCCCTGGCCTGGCGTGATGGAAGCCGCACCGGCTTCCAATGATTATCAGGGCGGCTTCCTGGTGGACCTCATGACCAAGGACCTGGGACTTGCCTGGGAAATGGCGCTGGGCTCGAAATCGGCGGTGCCAATGGGCTCCCAGGCGCGCAATCTTTTCGTCCAGCATGCTGCCCAGGGTGCAGGACGCCTCGATTTCTCGAGCATCCAGCGCTTCTATCGCTGCGGCGAGGCCGATGCGTGAGCTATCACTCAGCCAGCCGCTGACATGCCCCCGAGCACAACATCATCTGCAAGGAGAGCACCCCATGATTCGACCGGTCAGTGAGCTGGTGGCAGCCGCCGAGGCGGAGATCGAGACCCTGTCGCCCCGTGAGCTGCGCGAGGCGCTGGAAGCGGCGCGCGCCGGCGGTACGCCCCTGACGCTGGTGGATATCCGCGATGTGCGGGAGCTGGAGCGGGAAGGGCGCATTCCCGGTGCCATCCATGCGCCGCGCGGTATGCTGGAGTTCTGGGTCGACCCGGCCTCACCCTATCACCGCGCCGACTTCGCGCGCGAAGGCCGCTATGTGCTGTTCTGCGCTGGTGGGCTGCGCTCGGCACTGGCTACCAAGTCGCTCAAGGACATGGGTTTCGGGCCGGTCGCCCATCTGGGTGGCGGCTTCGCGGCCTGGCGTGAGTCGGGGGGAGAGGTCGTCTCGCCCTTCATGCAGGGCAACTGATGCAGCGTGGGAATGCTCGATGCGATCCGGCGTTGCCCCTCATCTGACACGCTGATGCTTTACACTGTTCGACCCCGCTGGCGCCTCGCCGGTCGGGGTCGTTTTCTGTCCGGAGCCTGTATGTCTGACCCTGATACCCCTGCCACCCCCAAGCGTGCCTCGTCTCGGCGTGGTACGCGTGACCTGCTGCGTGACCCGATTGCCTCGACGCTTGCCCGCATGACGGGACCGGTGATCGGCGGCATCGTCACCATGATGCTGTTCAATCTGGTGGACGCCTGGTTCATTGCCCAGCTGGGCACTGCGGAGCTGGCGGCGGTCACCTTCACCTTTCCGGTGACCTTTGCCGTCATCAGCATCGCCATCGGCCTGTCCATCGGCACCACCGCCGTGGTGGGGCGCAGGCTCGGGCGCGGCGAGTTCGAGACGGTCAAGGCGCGTACCACGGATGCCAGTCTGCTGGGGCTGCTGCTGGGGCTGGTGATGCTGGTGCTGGGGCTTGCCAGCATTGAACCACTGTTCGGGCTGCTGGGGGCCGATGACACCTTGATGCCGCATATCCGCGACTATATGCAGGTGTGGTATTTCGGCGCGCCCTTCGTGTTGCTGCCGCGTGTGCTGGGCAGCGTGCTGCGCGCCGAGGGCAATACGCTGGTCCCCTCGTTGGTGATGGCGGCGGCGGGAGTGCTCAATGCGCTGCTCGACCCGCTGCTGATCTTCGGCATCGGTGACTGGCAGGGCATGGGGGTTGCGGGCGCGGCGCTGGCCACGGTGCTGTCGTGGCTGGCGATGACGCTGGGCTTGCTGGCATTGCCACTGCTGCGCGCGCGGCTCGATTTCCGTCACCTGAGCGTGACGCGGCTGGTGACGTCATGGCGCGAGGTCGGGGCGATCGGTCTGCCTGCCGCGCTGACCAGCGTGATGACGCCGATTGCCACTGCGCTGGTCACGCGTATCGTCAGTCAGCATGGACACGCGGCGGTGGCGGCTTACGGTATCGGTTCGCGCATCGAGTCGCTGGCGCTGATTCTGGTGCTGGCGCTGTCCATGACGCTGTCGCCCTTCATCAGTCAGAACGACGGCGCCGGGCAGCAGCAGCGCGTGTGGCGCGCCATCCACGGCGTGCTGGCCTTCATTTTCGTCTGGCAGCTGGTCGTCTGGCTGGGGCTGGGGCTTGGCGGTGAGTGGATCGCGGCGCGTTTCGCCGAGAGTGAGGAGGTCGCGGCGCTGGTCAGCACCTATCTGTGGCTGATACCCGCCGCCCTCGGGGCCCAGGGCGTGATCATTCTCGCCAATTCCAGTCTCAATGCGCTGCACAAGCCGCGCCGCGCGATGACACTCTCGCTGGTGCGTCTGTTTGCCTTGCTGGTGCCGCTGGCCTGGCTGGGCGGTACCCTGTATGGCGTGATCGGCATCTTTGCCGGGGTGGCGACAAGCTACCTGTTGATGGGCGGCATCAGCTATCTGGCGCTGCGTTCGGTACTCAGGCGACGCGCCTGAGCCGGGTAGCGAGAGGCAGTCGTCGTGATGAAAAAAGCCGCCGTGCCCGAGAGGGGACGGCGGCTTTTTTCATGTCAGGCTTTCAGTGCCTTGGGCTTCGTTTCCCAGTGCCTTAGGCGGTTTTTTCCCAGTGCCTTAGGCGTCTTCGTACTTGCACAGATAGGCGGACTCGACCGTGGTGCGCACCTCGAAGCTCTGGTTGGCTTCGACGATGAAGCTTTCGCCGGCGGCGAGCTGGTACCACTCTTCCGCGCCCGGCAGCAGTACCTGCATATCGCCGCTGATCAGCGTCATGTATTCGCGTTGGCTGGTGGAGAACACGAATTCGCCGATGGCCATCACGCCGATCGTGGCAGGAAGGTCAGCGCTCTGGAAGGCGATGGAGGCCACCTGGCCGTCGAAGTAGTGGTTGGTGTTGAACATGGGAGGGTTTCCTGGGTGAGTAGCGGTGTTGTTGTGGTCGATGTGTCGAGACGTGGTCGACGTGTGTTGCCGTGAGCGACTCTTGATGATCTGACGTCGGGGTCAGCGCGGTGAGAAGCGGCGTGCCAGGCCGGTCTCGGCGATCATGCGTGTCGAGATCTCCTCGATCGAGAAACGCGTGGTGTCGATGTAGGGCACCTTGGAGCGGCGGAAGAGTGCCTCGGTCTGCTCGACTTCCTGCAGACACTGATCGATCGAGCAGTAGCGACTGTTGGGGCGACGCTCGGTGCGGATGGCGGCCAGGCGGCGCGGGTCGATGGTCAGCCCGAACAGCTTGTGGCGGTAAGGTGCCAGCGACGCCGGCATCTTGAGGGTGCCGGACTCGTCCAGATCATCCTCGGTCAGCGGGTAGTTGGCCGCGCGGATACCGAACTGCAGCGCCAGATACAGCGAGGTCGGCGTCTTGCCGCAGCGTGAGACGCCGATGAGGATGACGTCGGCCTTGTCGTATTGATGCGTGCGCGCGCCATCATCGTTGTCGAGGGCGAAATGCACCGAATCGATGCGATTCATGTAGACGTCGTCCTGCCCGATGGAGTGGGTCTTGCCGACACTGTAGGAAGAGTGGGTATCCAGTTCTTCTTCCAGCGGCTTGAGGAAGGTCGAGAAGATGTCGACCTTGAAGCCGGAGGATTCGGAGATGATGTCACGGATGTTCTGGTCGACGATGGTGTCGATGATGATCGGGCGCTCGCCGTCGTTGGCATGCGCGCTCTCGATGGCCTTGACCAGTGCTGTCGCCTTTTCGGCCGAATCGATGTAGGGCTTGGTCACCATGCGGATGTCGGTGTTCTCGAACTGGGCCAGCAGACTGCGCCCCAGTGTCTCGGCGGTGATGCCGGTGCCATCGGAAATGAAGAAGGCGGTTCGGGTCATGACGGGCACTCGTGAAGAACGAATCGAAGACACCAGCCCGCTCAGGCTGTTGCCCCGTGAAGACCCCAAGTGTCGGCGTTCACTGTCGAGCTTGCAATATCCGGCACAGGGCCAGTGGCGCGATATGAGAAATCCCGTGTTCCCGTTCTCTACCAATGCGCCTCATGACTACATTCCTGTAGCGGCCGTTTCTGGCTTGTCGACATGTTCGCCGACGATGGCGACAGAACGCCTGAAACAGGCTCAGGGTTGTAGTCCTCCTCCACTGACTAGCCGGTTAGACCAATGGCTAATACTAGAGAGAGCTTGTTAGGGTGGCGTCATTGCTGAACGGAAGGCGGTTCATCGTCCTCCATCGGTCATTCGTTTCCATCCATTGGTACCAGGGGGTTCCCTTGTCACAGCAAGCCACATCCGAATACGTCGTCGATTTCGATCAGCTCGGCATGAACGATGTTGATCGCGTTGGCGGCAAGAACGCCTCGCTCGGTGAGATGATCTCCAATCTGGCCGATGCCGGTGTCACCGTGCCCGGCGGCTTTGCGACTACCTCCTATGCCTATCGCGAGTTTCTGGCCCACGAAGGCCTCGACAAGCGTATCAATGCTGCCCTCGATGCCCTCGATGTGGACGACGTGGTCGAACTGGCGCGCGTCGGTGCCGAGATTCGTCAGTGGATCATCGACACGCCGCTGCCGCCGGCCTTCGAGGCCGAGATGGAACGGGCCTATGCCGAGCTTCAGGCCAGACACCCGAACCTGAAGGTCGCCGTGCGTTCTTCCGCCACCGCGGAAGACCTGCCGGACGCCTCCTTCGCCGGTCAGCAGGAAACCTTCCTCAACATCGAAGGTTTCGACAACATCAAGCGTGCGGTTCACGAGGTGTTCGCGTCACTGTTCAACGACCGCGCCATTTCCTACCGCGTGCACAAGGGCTTCGATCACTCTCTGGTCGCGCTGTCTGCCGGCGTGCAGAAGATGGTGCGCTCCGAGACGGCCGCTTCCGGCGTGATGTTCACCCTGGACACCGAATCCGGCTACCGCGACGCCGTCTTCGTCACCGGCTCCTGGGGGCTGGGCGAGACCGTGGTGCAGGGCGCGGTCAATCCTGACGAGTTCTACGTCCACAAGACCACGCTGGCTGCCGGCCGTCCGGCGGTACTGCGCCGCAACCTGGGCTCCAAGCTGATCAAGATGGTCTACACCGACGACACCAGCGCCGGGCGTTCCGTGGCGACCGTCGACGTGCCGGTGCCGGACCGTCATCGTTTCTGCATCAGCGATGCCGATGTCGAGGCTCTGGCGCGCCAGGCCATGATCATCGAGAAGCACTACCAGCGCCCGATGGACATCGAGTGGGCGCGTGATGGTGACGACGGCAAGCTCTACATCGTCCAGGCGCGCCCGGAAACGGTCGTCAGCCAGGAAGAGGGCGGCAACCTCGAGCGCTTCCAGCTACGCGAGAAGGGCCGCACTCTGGTCACCGGGCGTGCCATCGGCCAGCGTATCGGCCAGGGCGCGGTACGCGTGATCGACAACCCGGAGCAGATGGACAAGGTCCAGGTCGGCGACGTGCTGGTCACCGACATGACCGACCCGGACTGGGAGCCGGTCATGAAGCGCGCTTCCGCCATCGTCACCAACCGTGGCGGCCGTACCTGCCACGCGGCGATCATCGCGCGTGAGCTGGGCATTCCGGCCGTGGTCGGCTGTGGCGACGCGACCTCGGTGCTCGCCGAAGGCCGTGAAGTGACGGTCTCCTGCGCCGAAGGCGATACCGGTCATGTCTATGACGGCATCCTCAACTTCGATCGCACTGTCACCAGCGTCAACGAGATGCCGGAGATTCCGTTCAAGATCATGATGAACGTCGGCAACCCGGACCGTGCCTTCAGCTTCTCGCGTCTGCCGAATGCCGGCGTGGGTCTGGCACGTCTCGAGTTCATCATCAACCGCATGATCGGCGTGCACCCCAAGGCGCTGCTCGACTACGCCACCCTGCCCATCGACCTGCAGCAGACCATCGATGCGCGCACCGCCGGCTACGCAAGTCCGGTCGACTTCTATGTCGACAAGCTGGTCGAGGGCATCTCCACCCTGGCGGCTGCCTTCCACCCGCAGAAGGTCATCGTGCGCATGTCGGACTTCAAGTCCAACGAGTACGAGAACCTGATCGGCGGCAAGATGTACGAGCCGGGCGAAGAGAATCCGATGCTGGGCTTCCGTGGCGCCTCGCGCTACGTGTCCGACACCTTCCGCGACTGCTTCGATCTGGAATGCCGTGCCCTCAAGCGCGTGCGTGACGAGATGGGGCTGACCAACGTCGAGATCATGGTGCCCTTCGTGCGTACCACCGGCGAGGCGGAGCAGGTCATCAAGCTACTGGGCGAGAATGGTCTGGTACGTGGCGAGAACGGCCTGCGCGTCATCATGATGTGCGAGTTGCCGACCAATGCGCTGCTGGCGGATCAGTTCCTCGAGCACTTCGATGGTTTCTCCATCGGCTCCAACGACCTGACCCAGCTGACCCTGGGGCTGGATCGCGACTCCGGTATCGTCGCTCACCTCTTCGATGAGCGTAATCCGGCGGTCAAGCAGCTGATGTCGATGGCGATCCGTGCCTGCAAGGCGCAGGGCAAGTACGTCGGCATCTGTGGCCAGGGCCCGTCAGACCATCCGGAGCTGGCCAAGTGGTTGATGGAAGAGGGCATCGACAGCGTCTCCCTCAACCCGGATTCCGTGCTGGAAACCTGGTTCATGCTGGCGGACAAGGAGCTGGTGTAACCCAGGCTTTCCACGACGGTGACCTGACGCGCTGAGGCGCAGAGGGTGGTTGTCACTCAGGGCGCCCATCGCACTCAACGTGCGGTGGGCGCTTTTCGTTTCGCGCTTGAAACTTGAATGATTGGTCAGTTCAGGCATTAGACCAATGGTGTAGAAGCCGGCAGATACATGTCAGTTCGTAACAAATAGCAACAAAATGATCTCGAATCCGCGACTAAATGATGATCATCCTGCCTCGTGTGGAAAAGGCAGTCATTTATAATCCCAGCCACCCCGCTGACCACAATATCCATGGTGGCCATGACGGCAGGCCTCACCGGTAGCCAGCAATGCGGTGGCACGCAACAACCGACCT
This sequence comes from Cobetia sp. cqz5-12, assembly GCF_016495405.1. Classification (NCBI taxonomy): domain Bacteria; kingdom Pseudomonadati; phylum Pseudomonadota; class Gammaproteobacteria; order Oceanospirillales; family Halomonadaceae; genus Cobetia; species Cobetia sp. cqz5-12. The sequence goes on along the minus strand of NZ_CP044522.1, from coordinate 3,009,961 downwards.
TTCAGACACAATCCAAGGTAGTCGTAACGTGAAACAGTCTTTATGGAAGAACATCGGCGTCCAGGTAGTCATCGCCATGATACTGGGCGCTGGTGTAGGCGCTTACATGGGCGAAGACGCCTCGATGTTCGCGCCACTGGGTGAGCTGTTCATTCACCTGATCAAGATGCTGGTCGTGCCGCTTATCGCGGTCTCCATCGTGTCGGGAGCCGCCAATCTGGGCGACAGCCCTTCTGCCGGCAAGATCGGTCTCTCCACCTTCGCCTTCTTCATGCTGACCTCCGCCGTGGCCGTGATGCTGGCATTGGTGATGGGGCATGTCTTCCAGCCGGGCAGCGGAGTGGACCTGGAAAGCGCCAAGGGCATGTTCTCCAACGCCTACGCCGACAAGGGCAGCGTACCGGGCGTGATGGATACCATTCTGGGCATGGTGCCGACCAACATCTTCGGTGCACTCACCGATGCCAACATTCTGCAGATTCTGGTGTTCTGCCTGTTCCTCGGCATTGGTCTGTCCAAGACCGGTGAGCGTGGCAAGCCACTGATCGAAGGTCTGAACACCGTCATCGAGGCCTTCGTGTGGATGATCAACGTGGTGATGCTGATCGCGCCGATCGGCGTCTTCGGCCTGATGGCGGACGCTGTCGGCACCTTCGGCTTCGATGTACTGACGCTGGTGATGAAGCTGTTCCTCGTCTACATGGGCGCGATTCTCATCTACGGCTTCGTGTTCTACCCGCTGGTGGTCAAGTTCGGCTCTGACGTGCCGTTGGGTCGCTTCATGTCCGCGATGAAGAAGCCGCAGGCCGTCGCGCTGTCCACGGCGTCCTCCATGGCGACCCTGCCGGTCAACATGGAAGTCTGCGAGAAGGAGCTGGGCCTCAAGAACGCCACCTCTGCCTTCGTGCTGCCGCTGGGCGCGACCATCAACATGAGCGGCAATGCCATCTATTACGGGCTGGTGGCGATGTTCTTCGCTCAGGTCTTCAACGTCGATCTCGGTTTCTCTGCCTACGCTGCCATCGTGTTCACCGCGACTCTGGGGGCCATCGGTCAGGCCGGTGTGCCGGGGCCGTCTTTCCTGGTGGTTGCCGTGCTGCTGGCGGCCGGCATTCCCATCGAGGGCCTGCCGCTGCTGTTCGCGCTGGATCGTATCTTCGACATGACGCGCACCGCGCTCAACATCACCGGTGACGCGGCCTGCGCCGCCGTGGTGGATCGCTTCGCGCGTGCCGATGATGCGGTCGCCGAGCGCCAGGACGCCGCATCAGGAGAACCGGTCAGCGTGCGCTGAGACAGACACGACTGACAGGAAAACGCCCCCGCAGCCAGAACGGTTGCGGGGGCGTTTTCATTGGGGGCTTGAACGGTTCGACCGGTGGTCGGGAACCGATCAGGGCGTCGGCTGGGTGCGGATCAAAGCTTCCTTCGAGGTGACGATACCGTTGTTGTCGGCGTAGAGGTAGTCGCCCGGCACGATGGTGACACCGGCGAAGGTGACCGGAATGTCGCGCTGACCTTCTCCGCGCTTGATGCTGGGGCGCGGATAGCAGCCCAGCGCCTGCACGCCGAGATTGGTGGCATGGATCTCGTCCACATCGCGGATGCAGCCATACATGATGACACCGGCCCAGCCACTCTTGGCGGCCTGCTCGGCGAGCATGTCACCCAGCATGGCGCAACGCATCGAACCGCCTGCATCGACGACCAGTACGCGGCCTGCGCCGGGTTCCGCGACGGCTTCCTTGACCAGCGAGTTGTCCTCGAAGCACTTGATGGTCACGACTTCGCCGCCAAAGGACTCGACGCCGCCGTAGTTGATGAACAGCGGCTCGAGCACCTGCACGTCGGGGAACTCATCGCAGAGGTCGGGGGTGGAGATGGGATGCGTCATGTCGGATTCCTTGTGCTGGGCGGCCCGGTGAGGGTCGCTTGGGAACGGAGCGCTGGCGATTGCTGCAATGCCACAACGTCGAGAATGCCCGATACGCCAGGGCTTTGCACCTGTGCGAAGGGCTAAGCGGGCCTCGGGCGCGCGCAAGCGGGGGGAGCGGGAAGGACACGAGGGCATGTTGCTGACTGGCGACGTGACAAGTAGTCAAAACGCCACTCTTGAAACACTGTTCTATATCTACCACGATGCTTCTGCAACCCATGACAGGCGCCGTTTTACCGTCAGTGTCCGGCCGGCAGCTGCCTGTGCCGCCCATTGGATCAAGGAGCAATACATGAGCAAGTCACGTCTTCTGGCCGCCCCGTTGGCTACCGTTTCCTTCGCCGCTCTCGCTCTGGCGCTCAGTGGCCACGCTCAGGCGGCAGGCAATACCGCCGAAGGGCTCTACATCGGTGCCGGTACCGGTTTCTCCAGCCTGAAGAACGACGATTCCGATGAGGCCGGTGACTTCATCGAATCAGGCAGTGATGATTTCGATGTCGACGATGACGACAACGTCTACAAGGCCTTCGTGGGCTATCAGTACAATCCGTACTTCGCTACCGAAGCCTTCTACACCGACCTGGGAACCGTCCAGCTCAAGGGCAATGACTTCAGCAATACCGATCTCAAGTCCAAGGCCTATGGTGTCAACGTGGTGGGTATCCTGCCGATCGGCCAGTACTTCTCGCTGTTCGCCAAGGCGGGGATGGCCAAGTGGGAAACCGATGTCGATGGCAATCTGGGCAATTCCAGCGTCGATCTGAAGGACAACGACGGCTTTGATCCGGTCTATGGTGCCGGTGCCCAGGTCAATCTGGACCCGTTCCTGATCCGTGCCGAGTACGAGCGCTATGACTTCGACAGCGATTATCAGGTGGATGCCTTCACCGCCTCGGTCGGCTACAAGTTCTGAGGCAGGGCGCTTGCGCCCACCGAGCTTGTCGCAGGCATGAAAAAACGGGCCGTCCCTTGAGGGGCGGCCCGTTTCGTTGTCTGGCATGACGCCAGTTGGCATGACGCCAATGCTGATGCCAGAGAGGAGTCATGCGGCGGCGCATGACTCCCCGCCTGATCAGGCTTCCTGGGTGACCGGAATCACGTTGGAGGCGGCGTTCTGGAACTCTTCGATCTCATGGAAGTTCAGGTAGCGATAGATCTCGCCCGCCATGGCATCGAATTCGCCCATGTAGCCCTGGTATTCCTCGACGGTCGGCAGACGACCGACCACGGCCGCGATGGCGGCAAGTTCGGCAGACGCCAGGAAGACGTTGGCGCCGTCGCCCAGACGGTTCGGGAAGTTGCGCGTGGAGGTGGACACCACGGTGGACTTGGCAGCCACACGTGCCTGGTTACCCATGCACAGTGAGCAGCCCGGCATTTCCATGCGCGCGCCGGCACGGCCGTAGATGCCGTAGTAGCCTTCCTCGGTCAGCTGGTGCTGGTCCATCTTGGTCGGCGGTGCCAGCCACAGTTTGGTCTTCAGGCTGCCGGCCGGCTGCTTCTCGAGCAGCTTGCCTGCCGCGCGGAAGTGACCGATGTTAGTCATGCACGAGCCGATGAAGACTTCGTCGATCTTCTGACCGGCGACGTCGGACAGCAGACGGGCATCATCGGGGTCGTTCGGCGCGCACAGCACCGGCTGATCGATCTCGGCGAGGTCGATCTCGATGATCTCGGCGTATTCCGCGTCCTTGTCGGCACGCATCTGGCTCGGGTTGGCCAGCCACTCTTCCATGCCGGCGATACGGCGCTCGATGGTACGGGCATCGCCGTAACCGTTGGCGATCATCCACTTGAGCAGGGTGATGTTGGAGGTCAGGTACTCGGTCACGCTCTCGTCGGACAGTGTGATGGTACAACCGGCGGCGGAACGCTCCGCAGAGGCGTCGGACAGCTCGAATGCCTGTTCGGCCGTCAGATCTTCCAGACCTTCGATTTCCAGAATGCGGCCAGAGAAGGCGTTCTTCTTGTTGGCCTTGTCGACGGTCAGCAGGCCCTGCTTGATGGCGTACAGCGGGATGGCGTGGACCAGGTCACGCAGGGTGATGCCCGGACGACGTTCGCCCTTGAAGCGCACCAGGATGGATTCCGGCATGTCCAGCGGCATCACGCCAGTGGCGGCGGCGAAGGCCACCAGGCCAGAGCCCGCCGGGAAGGAGATGCCCATCGGGAAGCGGGTGTGGGAATCACCACCGGTGCCGACGGTGTCTGGCAGCAGCATGCGGTTCAGCCACGAGTGGATGATGCCGTCGCCCGGACGCAGGGAAACGCCGCCGCGGTTCATGATGAAGTCGGGCAGGGTGTGGTGGGTCTCGACGTCGACCGGCTTCGGGTAGGCAGCGGTGTGGCAGAAGGACTGCATCACCAGATCGGCCTGGAAGCCCAGACATGCCAGATCCTTCAGCTCGTCGCGGGTCATCGGGCCAGTGGTGTCCTGGGAGCCGACGGTGGTCATCTTCGGCTCGCAGTACATGCCCGGACGCACGCCTTCCAGGTTGCAGGCCTTGCCGACCATCTTCTGTGCGAGGGTGAAGCCCTTGCCGGTGTCCTTCGGCTGCTCCGGCAGGCGGAAGACGTCAGACGCCTCCAGACCCAGCTCGGTACGCGCCTTGTCGGTCAGACCGCGACCGATGATCAGCGGGATACGACCGCCAGCACGCACTTCGTCCAGCAGGACCTGGGTCTTGAGAGAGAAGGTGGAGACGACTTCGTCGGTGTCGTGACGGCAGACCTTGCCTTCGTACGGGTAGATGTCGATGACATCGCCCATGGCCATCTTCTCGACGTCCATCTCAATGGGCAGGGCACCGGCATCTTCCATGGTGTTGAAGAAGATCGGTGCGATCTTGTTGCCGATGCAGAAGCCGCCGGCGCGCTTGTTGGGCACGAACGGGATGTCATCGCCGAAGAACCACAGCACGGAGTTGGTGGCGGACTTGCGGGAAGAACCGGTACCGACCACGTCACCGACGTAGGCGACCGGGAAGCCCTTGGCCTTCACTTCCTCGATCTGGGCCAGCGGGCCGACGACGCCATCTTCCTGCGGGTTGATGCCTTCACGCGGGTTCTTGAGCATCGCGTTGGCGTGCAGCGGGATGTCCGGACGTGACCAGGCGTCAGGCGCCGGAGACAGGTCATCGGTGTTGGTCTCGCCCGGCACCTTGAAGACGGCCAGCGAGATCTTCTCGGCCAGCGCCGGCTTGGACAGGAACCATTCGGCGTCGGCCCAGGACTGCAGCACGGCCTGGGCGACGGCGTTGCCGGCCTTGGCGCGGTCAGCGACATCGTGGAAGGCGTCGAACATCAGCAGGGTGTGCTTGAGCTGTTCGCCGGCTTCCTTGGCCAGGCTTTCATCGTCCAGCAGCTCGACCAGCGTGGCGATGTTGTAGCCGCCCTGCATGGTGCCGAGCAGCTTGACGGCATGTGTCTTGTCGATCAGCGGAGAAGCGGCTTCGCCACGTACGATGGCGGTCAGGAAGCCAGCCTTGACGTAAGCGGCTTCATCAACGCCCGGGGGAATGCGATTGGTGAACAGATCGAGGATGAACTCTTCTTCACCGGCCTGCGGATTCTTGAGCAGTTCGACCAGCTCGGCGGTCTGCTCGGCAGTCAGCGGCTTTGCCGGGATGCCCTGCTGGGCGCGTTCTTCAACCTGTTGACGGTAGGCTTCAAGCACGTGGGAGACCCTCATCTGTAATCGTGTCGAAATGCGCGGGCCAGTCGTCTTGAAGACGCAGGGCGGGGCACCTCGAGGCTTCTTGCGGGTAATTCAAGCGTCTTATTGCGAGCGAATCAGGCGCTACGGGGCGAATGCGAGTCTACTCAACTTTGTCGACAATGTTAAGGAGCGCCCAATGGCGGGGGCTGAGACTTTGGTCGCCCATTGCGACATAACATTCTGATATTTCATCTGATTGTCAGGAAATCACGCTGAGCAAACACTATGCGGCAACGCTGATGACGCGCTGATGACGTCCAGCGCGGTGTTGACGCGAGGTCCTTTCGGCACTGACGGCGCGATGCTGTCGGCTCTCAGGTGCGCACGGTATGATGGTGTTACCCCGAATCACACTTTCCGCCTCCCCCGAGGGCCACATGAGCCGTATTCTTTCTCCTTGCGTAGGTGTCTGTTCCACTACGGTCGGCGATAGCGTCTGTCGCGGCTGCCAGCGTCATGATCATGAGATCCTCGCCTGGTTCGGCTATGACAGTGACCAGCGCGCCGAGCGCATGCTGGCACTGGACGAGCTGCGCAGTCAGGTCGCCGCCCGCTGGCTGCGTGTCGCTGATGACGCCATGCTGGCCGAGCAGCTGACCCGCCATCGCATCCGTTTCCGTGCCGATCAATCGGCGCTGTCACGCGCCGTTGAGCTGCTGCGCGTCGGGCGTACCCGCATCAAGGACCTGTCAGCGTATGGCATCGCGCCACTGGACCATGCGCGAGAACTTGAGCCCGAACGGCTTTTTGCCCAGATAAACGATGAAATCATGGTGGAAGCGGCAAAGCGTGCCGATAATGAGATGAGCTCCGTCGTTGAGGTGTCTCCTGTCAGTCAGCAGCAGACGCAAGCGAGCGAGACAAAAGACTGACGTGATGATGAATTCAATGAACGACGTGACCGAGCGCAATGTGATTGCGCCTGAGCAGAGCAGGCAGCATGATGATGCCCATGCTGAACAGTATGGCGAGAGTGAGGCTGAGCCACGCGTGATCGCAGCGCCGCAAGGGCCAAATGATGAAGATACCGATGCCTTGCTGCCGGCGTCGCTGCTGGCCTTTCTGCCCTGCAGGACGCCCCTGAGCTGGGTCGAGGCGGCGCTTGAGAATCCGGAACTGCTGCTGATCGACCATGCGCAGTGCGAGAAGAAAGCCGCCTCCACCGCCATGAGCCTGATGTACCGCTACGTGAACCGGCCACTGTTGTTGACCAAGATGTCACAGCTGGCGCGCGAGGAGCTGCTGCACTTCGAGCAGGTAGTCGGGCTGATGGAGAAGCGGGGCATCGTCTATCGGCATATCAAGGCCTCGCGCTATGCCGAAGGCCTGCGCCAGCAGGTCAGGGACGAAGACCCGCAACGCCTGGTGGACATCCTGCTGATCGGCGCCCTGATAGAGGCAAGGTCGTGTGAGCGCTTCGCGCGCCTCATCCCGTATCTGGAACCAGAGCTTGCAAAGTTCTATCGCACTTTGGTTAAGTCAGAAGGACGTCACTATGAGGATTACCTCATGTTGGCAGAGCAATACACCAATGAACCACTGGAACCCCGTCTCGCGGTGCTACGTGAAGTGGAACGAGAGCTGATCGAAACCCCCGACGCTGTCTTCCGCTTCCACAGTGGTCAGCCGAGCGCACGACGGGCAGCGCGCGCCTCGGCCAGGGTGGGTCGGGACGCGATGGATCAAGGCACGAGAGACTAAGGCAAGGATCAAGGACAGGGGATCACCGGCGCCGTGGCAGGGCTGGCGTTTCGTTCGCGACTTTGAAATGGATGACACATGACGCAGGAAACATCTGGTCAAGCTCAACTGGCACTGCTGGGACATTTCCAGCTGACGTTGGGTGATGACACGCTGACTCAGTTCAGCTACGACAAGGTCAAGGCGCTACTTCTGCATCTGCTGCTGCATGATCAGGCCGTCTCCCGTGCCGGGTTGGCGGAGTTGCTCTGGCCGGATCAGGGGCTGTCCTCCGGACGGACCAACCTTCGCCACGCCTTGCATTGTCTGCGTCAGAGTCTCGGCGAAGAGGCCGACAACCTGTTGACGGTGTCGCGCCAGACCATCGCGCTGTCAGTGCCGGAGCATTGGGAGCTTGATCTCGACGAGCTCAACGGCCTGCTGCTGGCCCCGCCCTCAGTCGCCACCCTGGGAGAGATTCTCACCCTGTATCGCGGCGATCTGGTCGAGGAGCTCTCCTTGACCCAGTGCCCGGACTTCCAGCGCTGGATGATCAAGGTGCGTGGCGAGTGGCGTCAGCGCGTCATCCAGTTCGCCGAGCGGGTGCTGGCCACGGACGAACCACTGCCCGATGACGTGCTGCGCACGCTGGTCAGCCGCTTCTCCGGTTACGGCCCCTTCCATGAGCGCCTTGTGCGTCAGCTGGCCGAAGGCGGGCAGTCGGCCGCGGCCCACGAGCAGTTCAATGCCTTCCTGCAGCAGCTGGCGCTATCCGGTCAGCAGCCGGACCCCGGCTTCCTGCAGCTGGCTCGCTACTGGTCTGATGGCAAGAGCGAGACCATGAGTGCCATGACGCCGCAGGGCGCCATCTCACGGACCCTGTCATTGGACAGCGCGCCGCTGCGCGAAGAGGAAATCGATCACCGTCAGCTGTCGGTCATGGCCATTCGCCTGAGCGTCAAGGACAGTCATCGTGACCGCGTCTGGGCACGTGCCTGCCTGACGCTGCAGATCGAGCTGTTGCGCTGGCTGGAGCAGCAGTGCCATCACCTGGGCGGCTTCTGGCTGCCGGGCGCCACGGGAGGCGTGGGTCTGGCATGTTTCGGCACCCACGGCCCGGCGCATCAGCTCGCCGAGCTGGTCGCGCTCTATGAGCACTGCAGCAAGGCGATCCCCGATGAGATCGCCAAGCTGTGGGACGGCGAAGGCAAGCCGCCGGCCTTCTCGCTGTCAGCGGGCCTGCACTCCGGTCAGGTCATCTACCTGCCGGAGCGTCAGCTGGCCGACCCGCTGGGTCAGGTCACGCAATATTCCCTCGAGTTGATGACCGCCGCCGAAGGCAGCGAGCTGGTGATCTCCCAGGAAGCCAGTCAACACATGCCGCCGGCACTGGACCTGCAACCCCGCTTGACCTCGCGCCTGTTGGCCGCTGATGGTCGCGTGCGTCTGCGTGCGCTGGTGCTGGGCAGCAGTGTCGGCACCCGTGAATCTTCACTGCCGACCTTGATCGGTCGCGAGGGCGAGCTGCGTCGTCTGCGCGATGCGCTGGCCCGCGCCAGCATCGGCCTGCGCCAGAGCGTGCTGGTCAGTGGCAACTCCGGCATGGGCAAGTCGGCCCTGATGGTCAATTTCCGTCAGCTGGAGCAGAGTCAGGATGTGGGGCTGTGCTGGATGCCGACCACGCGTCTCTCGCAGCTGGAGCCCTACAGTGTCGTGACGGCGCTGATCCGCTGGCGTCTGGACGGCAATATCGATCGTGAAAGTGTCGAGCAGCTCTTCGAGTCCTCCGAGGCGCTGCAGGGCATCAGCGAGGAAGTGCGTCGCTCCTTCCACGCGGTGCTCGGCACGGCGGAAGATACTGCGGAAGACGAAGTGCTGATCCAGTCCAGCGAGACGGTCGAACGCGTCGTGCGCGTACTGCATCTGGTGATCGAGAAGTCAGCCAGCCTGCGTCCGCTGGTGATGATGATCGATGACCTGCAGTGGCTCGATGAGCCGTCGCTCAAGGTGCTGGCTGGCCTGCAGGCGCGTCTGCCGATCAACATCGGCTTCATGCTGGCCGCGAGCCACAACGGCCGCGACAGTCTGGCGGTCAAGCTCAACTGGGACCAGCACATCGCGCTGGGTCGCCTCGATCCGATGCAGGTCTCGCGCCTGCTGTCGCACCTGTCACGTCGCTATCGCCTGCACTTGAGTCCGCGCATGCGCAGCCAGCTCATCGAGCGCTGCGATGGCGTGCCGCTCTACCTGCAGGAAATCTGCCGTCGTCTCGACATGGACCGCCGCGAAGGGCGTCCGGTGCAGCTCGACGAGTTGCCCAAGGGCCTGATCGGTCTGCTCTCCAGTCGCATCGACCAGCTGGAAGAAGGGCGCGATGTCGCCCACGCCGCCGCGGTCTTGGGGCGTGTCTTCAAGCTGAGCTTCGTGCGCCAGAGCTGTGAGTTCGAGGAGGGGCGGCTCAAGCGCGCCATCGAGAACATGCAGCGCCTGGAGATCATCGAGGCCTGCAGCAGCGACAGTGAATTCGACTACCAGTTTACCCATCAGCTGATCCAGGAAGCGGCCTATCTGTCGTGTCCGCGGGATGTGCGACGCCGGATTCACCATCAGGTGGTCGCGCTGATCGAGGACAAGTATCCCGCCTGGATCAGTCGTCACCCCGGCTACTTCGCTGTTCATCTGCGCAAGTCGCAGAACTTCAGCCGTGCCGCGCGTTACTTCGAGCTCTCGGCGCGTGAGGCGCTCAAGATCAGCGCTAACCGCACCGCGCTCAAGATGGCGGACAACGGTCTGGCCTGCCTCAAGCATGTCGAGGGCCAGGAAGAGCGCGAGGTCAGCCTGCTGACGGTACGTGGCCAGTCCGGTTTCGCGCTGGAAGGCCATGGCTCACGCATTGCCCACGAGAGCTTCGTGCAGGCACGCAACCTGCTCAGCAGCCCTGCGCTGGTCGAGGACGACGAGCCGGACCTCGAGCAGGCCTTCATCGTCAAATGGGGCCTGTGGGTCGGCTGCAGCGAGCGTCATGCCCATGCCGATGCCTTCGCGCTGGCCTCGGGCCTCAGCGAGCTGGCGGAAGAGCTTTCCGATGATCGCTATCGTCGTCTGGCCGACTATGCGCGTGCCCACTGCGAGTTCTGGGCCGGTCGCGTGCGTGTGGCGGGCGAGCACCTGGATGAGATCGATCCGGTCAATCACCCGATGGTGCTCGAATGGTTGCCGTTCAGCGATCACCCGCAGGTCGCGGCTTCCTGTCTGCAGAGCTGGACATCGTGCCTGCGCTGCGACTACGTGAAGGCCGAGCAGCAGGCCGAGGCGGCGATTCGCATGGCCGAGCAGATCGGCCAGCCCGGTTCGCTGGCGATGGCGCTGATGTTCTCCACCTCCCTGTATCGTCAGCTGGGTCACACCCATCTGGCGACCCAGCGCGCCGAACGGGCCCTGGAAGTGACGCGCTCAGCGGACCTTCACCTGTGGCACATGGCCGCGCATGGCGTGCTGGGCTGGGCGCGGGCGATGAACGGCGACCGCGATGGCCTGTCCATGCTGCAGTCGAGCATGAACGAGTTCGCCGAGCTGACCGGTCGCGAGCGTCATCAGCGCCCCAACCTCTGGTACATGGACGCCGTGATGGCGCTGGACGAGCACGCTGCCGCCGAGGAATACATGGAGAAGGTGCTGCTGGTCGCCCAGGAGCGCAATTCCTTCTACCTGTCAGAAGTCAGCTATCTGGTCGCGAGCCTGCGCAGTGCTCAGGGACTGCCGCTGGAGAAGGTACGCTCCCTGATCGAGCAGGGCCTGTCCTACTCCATCGAGCAGGAAAACACCCATCATGAAGCCATGGGGCTTGCCACCTGGCTGCGTCTGGTCGATGCCCATGATGCCGAGCGGTGTCAGCGTCTGAAGGTGTTGCTGGAAGAGTTGCCGAGCGCCGACGCCCCCGCGGTACTGGGCTGGCATCAGCTGGTGGAGATTGCCGAAGGGCGTGCGCGCCGCAAGGCGTCGTCACCGGCCTGAACGAAACGCTTGACGCTGTGAGAGTGTGAGCAAAAAGCCCCGCTGCCGTGACCGGCAGCGGGGCTTTTTGGTGCGCGCTGAGCGATCAGCCGTGGGTGATCGCATCGACCAGCGGCAGTGCAAATTCACGCAGCTCCGGCCCCTGGCCACGGGCGATGATGTCGAAGGCCTGAGTCGGGCGCCAGTCGCCGAGCACGATGCGGCGCGCCGGCTCGCCATCGATCTCGAGTTCATGCACCGCCGGGCGATGCGTATGGCCATGGATCAGCGTGCGCACGTCGTGCTCACGCATCTCGCGCACCACTTCCTCAGGCGTGACGTCCATGATCGCCTCGTCCTTCTCGCTGTTGGTCTCGCCGGACTGCATGCGCAGTGACTGGGCCAGCGCCAGGCGCTGCTCCAGCGGCATGGCCAGAATCTGTGCCTGCCACTGCGGGTCGCGGGTCATGGCGCGGAACTTCATGTAGGCCTCATCGCGGGTGCACATGCTGTCGCCATGCATCAGCAGTACACGCTCACCATCGAGCTCGATCACGCTCGGATCGGGGAGCAGGGTCACGCCGGCCTCGGCGGCGAAGGTCTCGCCGACCAGGAAGTCGCGATTGCCATGCATGAAGAAGATCGCGGTGCCGCGCTCGGCGATGCGCTTGAGCGCAGCGCTCATGCTGTCGGTGAAGTCGTTGCGATAGTCATCGCCGACCCAGACCTCGAAGATGTCACCCAGCAGGAACAGACGTTCGACGGCAGGCTGGCAGGTTGCCAGGCGTGTCAGATAGTCGAGGAAGCCCTGGGCGATCTCGGGCGTGTCGGGTTGCAGGTGCAGGTCGGAGATGAAGAGAGTGGTGGCAGTCGTGTTCATGGTCGGGGTCCGCGAAGGTGGGCGGTCAGCAGGGCATCGCAAGGGCGCACTGCCGTGGGAGTTCATAACGCAAACCGCCCAGCCTGGCGCTCGCGATCACGAGGCAAGGCCGGGCGGCAGGCACGCCTTGCGGCGTGATCAGGCGAAATCGCTTATTCGGTGATTTCAGCGCTGGTGATGATCACGTCTTCTGCCGGCACGTCGGCGTGGCCGTCGCGACGGGTGGTCTTGACCGCTTCGATCTTCTCGACCACGTCCATGCCTTCGACGACCTTGCCGAACACGCAGTAACCCCAGCCCTGGCTGGTCTTGCTGGTGAAGTTCAGGAAGTCGTTGTCATTGACGTTGATGAAGAATTGGGCGCTGGCGGAGTGCGGGTCCATGGTGCGAGCCATGGCCACGGTGCCGCGATCGTTCTTGAGGCCGTTGTCGGCTTCGTTCTCGATCACGCCATTGGTCGGCTTCTGGTTGAAGTCGGTGTCAAAGCCACCGCCCTGAACCATGAAACCCGGAATGACGCGGTGGAAAAGGACATTGCTGTAGTGGCCTTCACGCACGTACTGCTCGAAGTTGGCCGCGGTCTTCGGGGCCTTCTCGTGGTTGAGTTCGAGGGTGATATCGCCGTAGTTGGTGTGAAGAACGATCATTCGGGCTTCCCGGTCATCTGTCTTGCTCAAGTGTCAGGCAGGCGCGGCTTCATGGCATCGCCTGCGGGCGTCGCGCTATAATAGCGGCTTTGCATCCAGACACGAAAGCCTGAGCGGGCGGCAGGCGCGTGGATGCAGCCCCGATCATCCGTCTTGTTGTCCTTGCGCACGTTCGTTCAACCACATGACGACCCGCAATACGACGCCCAGGAACCACACAGAGGTGCAGCGAAACTTCATGAGTACCGAGACCCAGAGCGCTCCGAACTTCGTGCTTAACCAGATCCGCGAAGAACTCGAGGCCGGCCGTGCCGATAAGGTTGTCACGCGTTTCCCGCCGGAGCCCAATGGCTTCCTGCATATCGGGCACGCCAAGTCGATCTGTCTGAACTTCGGTCTGGCGCAGCAGCTCGGTGGCGATTGTCACCTGCGCTTCGATGACACCAACCCGGCCAAGGAAGAGCAGGCCTATATCGACGCCATCAAGGAAGACGTCGAATGGTTGGGCTTCGAGTGGGCCGGCAAGGTGCGCTTCGCTTCCGATTATTTCGACCAGCTCTATGCCTGGGCCCAGCACCTGGTGCGTGAAGGCAAGGCCTATGTCGATGACCTGTCGCCGGACGAGATTCGTGAATATCGTGGCACGCTGAAGGAGCCGGGTCGCCCGAGCCCTTACCGTGAGCGTAGCCCTGAGGAAAACCTCGATCTGCTCGAACGCATGAAGAAGGGTGAATTCGGCGAGAGCGAGAAGGTGCTGCGTGCCCGTATCGACATGGCGGCGCCCAACATCAATCTGCGTGATCCGATCCTCTATCGTATCCGCCATGCCAGCCACCACCAGACCGGCGACAAGTGGAAGATCTACCCGTCCTACGATTTCACGCATGGTCAGTCCGATGCGCTGGAAGGCGTGACGCATTCCATCTGTACGCTGGAATTCGAGGACCATCGTCCGCTGTATGAGTGGTTCCTGGCCAATCTGCCGGTACCGGTCACGCCGCGTCAGATCGAGTTTGCACGCCTGAACCTGGACTACACCGTCACTTCCAAGCGCAAGCTGAAGCTGCTGGTGGACGAAGGCGTCGTCGATGGCTGGGATGATCCGCGCATGCCGACCATCTCCGGCATGCGCCGTCGTGGCTACACCGCGGCTTCCATCCGCAAGTTCTGCGACATGATCGGCGTGAGCCGCGCAGATGGCGGCATGGTCGAGATCGGCATGTTGCACCATGCCATCCGTTCCGACCTGGAAGACAACGCGCTGCGGGCCATGTGCGTGCTCAATCCGCTCAAGGTGGTGCTGACCAACCTGCCGGAAGGTCACGAGGAAGTCTTCGAGGTGCCCGGTCATCCGGCACGTGACGACATGGGCATGCGCCAGATTCCGCTGACCCGTGAGCTGTGGATCGATGCCGACGACTTCATGGAGGATGCGCCGAAGAAGTTCTTCCGCCTCGCGCCCGAGAAGGAAGTGCGTCTGCGCAACGGTTACGTCATCCGCTGTGATGAAGTGATCAAGGATGAGGCCGGCGAGATCGTCGAGCTGCGTTGCAGTGTCGACCTCGATACCCTCGGCAAGAACCCGGAAGGCCGCAAGGTCAAGGGTGTCATCCACTGGGTCAGCGCCGAGCACGCGGTGCCGGTCGAGGTGCGTCAGTACGAGAACCTGTTCCTGGAAGCCGAGCCGGACCGTGACAAGGATGTCGACTTCCTTGAGCACCTCAATCCGAACTCGCTGAGCATCGTCAAGGGCTTCGGTGAGCCGAGCCTGCGCAATGCCGCGCCGGAAACGCGTTACCAGTTCGAGCGTATCGGTTACTTCGTCGCCGACCGCCATGACTGCGTCGATGGTGCACTGGTCTTCAACCGCACCGTCAGCCTGAAGGACGGCTGGGCCAAGGCCCAGAAGAAGGGTTGATGGCAGCCAGGCCTCCCGCGGGAGGCCTGCTGGCATGACTTTTGACCCGCTTCACGGCCCGCAGGCTGATCCTGTACCTTCGATGACGAAGCTGCATGACCGGCCTGCGGGCCGCTCCATTTCGCAAGGCTGGCAGAGCGCTGTCAGCAAAGTAGCCAAGGGCGATGACTGAATGATTTCACTCGAAGATGCCGCGAGCACACTGTCCATCTACAGTACCCTGAGCCGGACCAAGGCACCCTTCGTGCCATTGGAAGGCAACAAGGTGCGCATGTACGTCTGTGGCGTGACGGTCTATGACCTCTGTCACATCGGCCATGCGCGTGTGATGGTGGCCTTCGACATCATCACGCGTTACCTGCGTGCGCGTGGCTATGACGTCACCTATGTGCGCAACATCACCGATATCGACGACAAGATCCTCAAGCGCGCCGACGAGAATGGCGAGGCCTTCGAGGCGCTGACCGAGCGCATGATCCAGGCGATGCATGAAGATGAAGGGCGCTTGGGGATTCTGCGTCCTGATCGCGAGCCACGGGCGACCGCCCACATCGGCGATATCATCGCGATGACCGAGACGCTGATCGACAAGGGCTTTGCCTACGCGGCCAGCAACGGTGATGTCTACTACCGTGTGCGTCGTTTCGAGGGCTACGGCAAGCTCAACAACCGTCAGCTCGATGACATGCAGTCCGGCGCGCGTGTGGAAGTGGAAGAGGCCAAGGAAGACCCGCTCGACTTCGTGCTGTGGAAGGCCGCCAAGCCGGGCGAGGCCAGCTGGCCGTCCCCCTGGGGCGATGGACGTCCGGGTTGGCATATCGAGTGCTCCGCGATGTCGACCTGCTGCCTGGGCAACACCTTCGATATCCACGGCGGCGGGCCGGACCTGACCTTCCCGCATCACGAGAACGAGATCGCCCAGTCCGAAGCTGCCACTGGCCAGCAGTACGCCAATGTGTGGATGCATGCCGGCGCGGTGCGTGTCGGGCAGGACAAGATGTCCAAGTCGCTGGGCAACTTCTTCACGATTCGTGATGTGCTGGAGCAGCACAACCCGGAAGTGGTGCGTTACCTGCTGGTGGCCAGCCACTACCGCAGCGCGATCAGCTACGAGGCCAACTCGCTGGATGAAGCGCGTCGTTCGCTGGAGCGCTTCTACAATGCGCTGGAAAATGTCACGCCTGAGCAAGGCGAGGTGTCAGGCGACTGGCGGGCTCGCTTCGTGGCTGCCATGGATGACGACTTCAATACGGCCGGTGCGCTGTCGGTGCTGTTCGAGCTGGCTCGCGAGCTGAACCGTGCCAAGAAGGAGTCACCGCAGCAGGCGCCGGCGCTGGCCTTCGAACTGACCGCGCTGGGCGGCCTGCTGGGGCTGTTCGGTCAGGACCCAGCGGTCTTCCTCAAGGGCGACACTGCTGCATTGTCGTTGTCGGAAGACGAGATCCAGGCGCAGATCGAGGCACGTGCTGCCGCCAAGAAGGCCAAGGATTTCGCGGGTGCGGACCGCATTCGTGACGAGCTGGCCGCTCAGGGCATCATCCTCAAGGACTCCCGTGAGGGAACGACCTGGGTGCTGGAGGGCTGATGTCACTTGCGTGATGCGATGTCAGTATGAAAAAAACCGCCGTCCCGTGAGGGGGGCGGCGGTTTTTTGTGCGTTGTCAACCAGCACCGCTTTCGAATCGTCTGCGATCAGCTGGCGAGGCGCTTGACCATGGCCTCGACCATGCGCGAGGACTGACGTGCGGCGACGTGCAGGAATTCCTCGAAGGATTGGCTGTTGTTGTCCTTGCCGGCGATGTCCGACAGTGCACGGATTACCACGAACGGCATGTCGTAGACGAAGCAGGTCTGGGCGATGGCGGCGGCTTCCATCTCGGCGGCCAGCATGTCCGGGAAGCGTGAGCGAGTCAGCGCGACCAGTTTCGGGTCTGCCATGAAGATGTCGCCGGTGCAGATCAGGCCTTCACGTGCCTTGATCTCGCCCTGGGCTTCGACGCACTCACGCGCGATCTTCACCAGTGCCGGGTCTGACGGGAAGGCGGCCGGCATCTGCGGCACCTGGCCGTATTCGTAGCCGAACACCACGGCATCGACGTCGTGGTGACGCACTTCGCTGGAGATGACCACGTCGCCGATCTCCAGATCAGAGGCGAAGCCCCCGGCGGACCCGGTGTTGATGATGGCGTCCGGCTGGTAGCGCTCGATCAGCTGGCAGGCACCGACGGCCGCATTGACCTTGCCGATGCCGGACTGCAGCAGCACGATCTTGAGGCCGTGCAGCTGGCCGACGTGGAAGGTGGAGCCGGCATGTTGAGTCGTGATGCTGTCTTCCAACAGCTCGGCGAGGATGGCGACTTCCTCGGCCATGGCGCCGATGATGCCAAGTGTCTTGAGGGACATGGTGAAATCCTGAAGCAGGGCCTGCGGGGCATCCTGTCATGCGATGCCCCGCGGCTAGGGGAGTTGTCAGCGAGAGGGTGCGTGCTTACTTGCCGGCCAACTGGGCATCGTGCAGCTCGGCGGCGAACAGGGTGTTCTCCAGCAGCGAGGCAACGGTCATCGGTCCGACGCCGCCCGGTACCGGCGTGATCCAGCCTGCACGCTCCGCTGCCGGGGCGAACTCCACGTCACCGACCAGTGAGCCGTTGTCGAGGCGGTTGATGCCCACATCGATGACGATGGCGCCTTCCTTGATCCACTCACCCTTGACCAAGCCCGGCTTGCCGACGCCGACCACGACGAGGTCTGCCTGGCGGACCTTGCTCTCCAGGTCCTTGGTGAAGCGGTGACAGACGGTAGTGGTGCAGCCGGCCAGCATCAGCTCCAGTGACATCGGACGACCGACGATGTTGGAGGCGCCCACGATGGTGGCGTCCATGCCGCGCACCTGCAGGCCGCTCTCGGACAGCAGCGTCATGATGCCCTTGGGGGTGCAGGGGCGCATCACCGGCAGGCGCTGCGCCAGACGACCGAGGTTGTAGGGGTGGAAGCCATCCACGTCCTTGTCGGTGCGAATGCGCTCGAGAATCGGGCGTGAATCGAGATGCGCCGGCAGCGGCAGCTGCACCAGGATGCCATCAATGCTGGTGTCATCATTGAGCTGGTCGACCAGGGCTTCCAGTTCCTGCTGGGTGGTGTCAGCGGACAGGCGGTGTTGGGTGGAGAGGATGCCAGCCTTCTCGCAGGCGAGGTGCTTGTTGCGGACATAGACCTCGGAGGCCGCATCTTCACCGACCAGCACGACGGCAAGCCCCGGAATACGTTCACCGGCATCACGACGCGCATCGACCTGACGGCCTACCTGTTGGCGTACGCGTTCGGCAATGGCCTTGCCATCTATCAGTTGTGCTGACATCAGCGATCATTCCTTCTCGTGGGCGATAAATGCAGGAGGGACAACGATGGCCAATTTTCGCATGCCTTGCCCTCCAGTCAACGCCGAATGACGACCTTGGTCGAAAGCTGTCATGGG
Source organism: Cobetia sp. cqz5-12 (assembly GCF_016495405.1). Lineage (NCBI taxonomy): Bacteria > Pseudomonadati > Pseudomonadota > Gammaproteobacteria > Oceanospirillales > Halomonadaceae > Cobetia > Cobetia sp. cqz5-12. The sequence goes on along the minus strand of NZ_CP044522.1, from coordinate 2,991,714 downwards.
CGTCAGGTCTTTTGCAGGCATCCGCAGGTCAGATGACGGCGCCTAGTCACAGGCGGGAGTGGGGCATGTCATGCGGTTATCGCCTTGAGTCTTCATCGGTAGAGGCGCAAGGAAAGGTAAAGGGTCCAAGCAGAGGCAGAAACAGATAGGGAGTGGCAAAGGGTGAAGCAGAGAGCGGAGTAAGGAGAAGGGTAGGGCGTATGGTAAAGAGTGGATGGCAGAGAGGTAGAAGGCATGAGGACAATAGTCAGTCCACCGGCGGTACTCAGCCGTCGCAAGTGATCACTGCGTCAGTGACAGAGTCGATGACAGGCATGGCGTCTTGTATCAGCAAGGAGAGATATTGGAGGCTGCAGCGCTGAATGCTCATGAGAGGTCATTGGCATGACAGCGCGAGGGGCAAACGATTCTCTTGGAAAGAATTCACGTAAGGGCTTGACCGCAGACGAAAGTTCGGTAGAATACGCCTCGCATCGACGGGGTTCGACGGTCGGTTGAAGACGGTTTCGGGATATAGCGCAGTCTGGTAGCGCGCCTGCTTTGGGAGCAGGATGTCGGGGGTTCGAATCCCTCTATCCCGACCACTTGGATACAACGTATCGCAAGGCTTCGGTCTTTTGAGACAGTATTCAGGGCTTTGTCCGGAGGTTGACTCGCAGTATCAGTTTCTGCGCCTATAGCTCAACCGGATAGAGCAACGGCCTTCTAAGCCGTAGGTTGCAGGTTCGAGTCCTGCTGGGCGTGCCATCGAGATGACGTTTGTCATCGAAGTGGATGTCGGAATGCTCTTCATAGAGCCTGATGACTGCGACCAGACGATGTGAAGATGTTCATGCAGTGGTGGGTGTAGCTCAGTGGTAGAGCCCCGGATTGTGACTCCGGTGGTCGTGGGTTCGAACCCCATCATCCACCCCATTGCATGTCAGCTTGAGCAGTATCAACGAGATGGAGACGACAGGCTTTCTGTCCAACCTCCAGAAGTGGTGGGTGTAGCTCAGTGGTAGAGCCCCGGATTGTGACTCCGGTGGTCGTGGGTTCGAACCCCATCATCCACCCCACGTCTCGATGAATATCAGGATGCTGCCTGGCCCACTTGGGCGGGCGGCATGCCGCAAAAGGGGGAGAAGGCCAATGGCTTTCTCCTCCTTTTTTTTGGTTTTTTCGCACTGCTCCATGCATGACGATTCCGGGTTGCCGGGCGCTCCAGGTGCCTGTCTGGCGGGTAGGTGGAGCAGAAAATGGCCGGGGTCCTTGAATAACTTGGACCAAGGCACCATATGAAAGGGTCATATCCGCGCTTGCCAGCGCGTGGCGGGGTTTCTACAATCTTCGCCTTTATGATTCGAACGCCACCAGTGGGTAGAGGAACTTTCATGCAAGCTTCTGTCGCAACGACTTCTCCGATCGAGCGCACGGTCACCATCACGGTGCCGGCTTCTGAAGTCGACCAGGCCGTCAACGCCCGTCTTCTGGAAACCGCCAAGACCGTTCGTCTGAACGGCTTCCGCAAGGGCCACGTGCCGATGGCAGTGGTGCAACAGCGTTACGGCAAGGACGTGCGCAACGAAATCGTTGGCGAGATCATGCGCCAGCATTACGTGACCGCCGTCACCGAAAACGAACTGAACCCGGCTGGCTGGCCGAAGATCGACGCGACCGTCGATGAAGCCGGCAAGGATCTGGAGTTCGTCGCGACTCTGGAAATCTACCCGGAAATCGAACTGAAGCCGATCGAAGGCGCTGAAATCGAGCGTCCGCAGGCGGAAGTGACCGACGCCGACGTCGAAGAGATGATCGAGACCCTGCGCAAGCAGAACGCCTCCTGGACCGACGTCGAGCGCGCTGCCGCTGACGGCGACCAGGTCAAGATCGACTTTGAAGGCTTCCTCGGTGAAGAGGCCTTCGAAGGCGGCAAGGCAGAAGGTCACGAGCTGGTGCTGGGCTCCAACAGCTTCATCCCGGGCTTCGAAGAGCAGCTGGTCGGCGCTGCTGCCGGCGACGACAAGGAAATCAAGGTTTCCTTCCCGGCTGACTACCAGGCCGAGCACCTCGCCGGTCAGGAAGCGACCTTCAAGGTCAAGGTCCACGCCGTCAAGGCTCAGGAACTGCCGGAAGTGAACGAAGAGTTCATCGCCCAGTTCGGCCTGGAAGCTGCCGATGTCGAAAGCTTCAAGGTGGAAGTGAAGAAGAACATGCAGCGTGAGCTGAAGAACGCGATCGAGAATCGCGTCAAGCAGCAGGTGCTGGCGGAACTGACCAAGGCCAACGACATCCTCGTGCCGCAGGCTCTGGCCGACCAGGAAATCGACGGTCTGAAGCGTCAGGCTGCACAGCAGTTCGGTCTGGGCGAAGATTTCGACGTCTCCCAGCTGCCGGGCGAGTTGTTCCAGGACCAGGCGGTCCAGCGCGTCAAGACTGGCCTGCTGCTCAGCGAAGTCGTCAGCAGCAACGAGATGGACGTCAGCGACGAAGAGCTGAATGCTCGCGTTGAAGAAATGGCTCAGCAGTACCAGGACCCGGCTCAGGTCACCGAGTACTATGGTTCCAACGAACAGGCTCGCAACCAGCTCAAGTCCGTGCTGCTTGAAGAGAAGGCCGTTGACAAGCTGCTGGCACAGGCTCAGGTTAAGGACGTTGCCATGTCCTACCAGGAAGCCCTGCAGGCTGCACAGCAGCAGGAAGAAGCAGAAGAAGAGGCTGCTGAAGCCGAAGGCGAGCAAGCCTGAAGCTTGGTTGACCCCTAGTGCTTGCTAGACCAGGACCCGGCTACGGCCGGGTCTCTGGTCAGTGGGCGGGGTAAAGTGGCATGCTCAATGGATATCAATGTCATCGGATGAAGGAAGCCCCCATGAACGACTTCGACATCAAGAATGCTGGCGGTCTGGTTCCGATGGTTGTCGAGCAGAATGCTCGCGGCGAACGGGCCTATGACATCTATTCCCGCCTGCTGAAGGAACGGGTGATCTTCCTTGTGGGTCCGGTTGAGGATTACATGGCCAATCTGGTCGTGGCTCAGCTGTTGTTCCTCGAGTCTGAAAACCCGGACAAGGACATCCATCTGTACATCAACTCGCCGGGTGGCTCCGTGACTGCAGGGATGGCGATCTACGACACCATGCAGTTCATCAAGCCCGACGTGTCCACCGTGTGCATCGGCCAGGCAGCCAGCATGGGTGCCTTGCTGCTGGCAGGCGGTGCCGCCGGCAAGCGCTACGCGCTGCCGAATTCCCGCGTCATGATCCACCAGCCGCTGGGCGGCTATCAGGGTCAGGCCACGGATATCGAGATTCACACCAAGGAAATCCTGACCATCCGTGAGAAGCTCAATCGCATTCTCGCGCACCACACTGGCCAGGACTTCGACACCATTGCCAATGATACCGACCGTGACAACTTCATGGCGGCCAATCAGGCAATGGAGTACGGCCTGATCGATGCCGTGCTGGAACGCCGTCCCGACGTGGAATGATCCCGCGTAAACGGCTGACCTGACGTCGGCAAACATGCATTTCCGGCGGCTCCCCGGGGAGTCGCCGCCATTGAGAGGTACGCGAATGGCTGACGGCAAAGGCAAGGACGAGAACGGCAAACTGCTGTACTGCTCCTTCTGTGGCAAGAACCAGAATGAAGTGCGCAAGCTGATCGCGGGACCTTCCGTCTACATCTGCGACGAATGTGTCGATCTGTGCAATGACATCATTCGCGAAGAGGTCCTCGAAGCCGACGCCGAAGGTGATGATGATCGCCTGCCGGCGCCGCGTGAGATTCGTTCCACTCTCGACGATTACGTGATCGGCCAGGACCGCGCCAAGCGTGTGCTGTCCGTGGCGGTGTACAACCACTACAAGCGTCTGCGTGCCGGTCAGAAGGCCGCGGATGAAGTGGAACTGGGCAAGTCCAACATCCTGCTCATCGGCCCGACCGGTAGCGGCAAGACGCTGCTGGCCGAGACGCTGGCGCGCCTGTTGAACGTCCCGTTCACCATCGCGGATGCGACCACCCTGACCGAAGCGGGCTATGTCGGTGAGGACGTCGAGAACATCATCCAGAAGCTGCTGCAGAAATGCGATTACGATGTCGAGAAGGCCGAGCGTGGCATTGTCTACATCGATGAGATCGACAAGATCTCGCGCAAGTCCGACAACCCCTCCATCACGCGTGATGTCTCGGGTGAAGGCGTGCAGCAGGCACTGCTCAAGCTGATCGAGGGCACCACTGCCTCGGTGCCGCCGCAGGGCGGTCGCAAGCACCCTCAGCAGGAATTCCTGCAGGTGAATACCGGCAACATCCTGTTCATCGTCGGCGGTGCTTTCGCTGGCCTGGACAAGGTGATCCGCGAACGCGCCGAGAAGGGCGGCATCGGCTTCAATGCCGAGGTCAAGAGCAAGCAGGACGAGAAGACCGTGGGTCGCGTGCTGGCAGACGTCGAGCCGGGTGATCTGGTCAAGTTCGGTCTCATCCCCGAGTTCGTTGGCCGCCTGCCGGTCATCGCGACGCTGACCGAGCTGGACGAAGATGCCCTGGTGCAGATTCTGACCGAGCCGAAGAACTCGCTGGTCAAGCAGTACTCGCGCCTGTTCGAGATGGAAGATGTCGAGCTGGACCTGCGCGAGGATGCGCTGCGTGCCGTGGCTCGCAAGGCCATCGAGCGTCGTACCGGCGCACGTGGCCTGCGCTCGATCCTCGAGTCCGTGCTGCTCGACACCATGTATGACATCCCGTCCGAGGAGAGTGTCAGCAAGGTGGTGGTGGATGAGTCGGTGATTGCCGGCGACAGCAAGCCGCTGCTGATCTACTCCAAGAACGAAGAGAGTCAGGGCAAGGTGGCCGGCAAGGACGGCTGAAACGTCCGGGCCTGAGTCGCACCAACGGGGGGCCGCAAGGCCCCCCGTTGCGTTTGCGCTCGCAAGCCATCTTTACCGTGATGCATTCGCGGGTCACGCACGGCTTCATTCAGCGTTGAGTTACCGCCAGGCGTGTCGGGATCATTGCAAAATCATGACCTTGCCCCCATGGTCTCAGTATCAAAGTGCCGTGTGAGGCGGCCCACCCACAGAATACCGAGGAACGTCTGCCATGGAGCAGAACGAAGATCAGACCCTGACACTTCCGCTGCTGCCGCTGCGGGATGTGGTGGTCTATCCCCAGATGGTGATTCCGCTGTTCGTCGGCCGGGAAAAGTCGATCCAGGCCCTCGAAGTGGCCATGGAAGGCGACAAGAAGATCCTGCTTGCGGCGCAGCGTGAAGCCAGTCAGGACGACCCGACGGCGGAAGACCTGTTCGCCATCGGTACCGTTGCCGACATCATGCAGCTGCTCAAGCTGCCCGATGGCACCGTCAAGGTGCTGATCGAGGGTAGCTCGCGCGCTGATATCCAGGCGATTCGCCTGCACGACGATGGCTACAGCATCGCCGATGTCGCGCTGCGTGATAGCCAGCCGCTGTCCGAGCGAGAGCAGGAAACCCTGGTGCGCGTGCTGCTCAACCAGTTCGAGCAGTATGTGAAGCTTTCGAAGAAGGTGCCCAACGAAGTGCTGGGCAGCCTGCAGGGCATCGAAGACCCGAGCCGTCTGGTGGATACCATCAGCGCGCATCTGTCGCTGGGCATCAACGACAAGCAGGCGCTGCTCGAGATGGACAAGGTGCGTGACCGCATCGAGCACCTGATGACGCTGATCGAAGCGGAGATCGACCTGTTGCAGGTCGAGAAGCGCATTCGTACCCGCGTCAAGGAGCAGATGGAGAAGTCGCAGCGCGAGTACTACCTCAATGAGCAGATGAAGGCCATCCAGAAGGAAATGGGTGAGCTGGATGACGTGCCCAACGAGGTCGAGCAGTACGAGCGTCGCATCAAGGATGCCGGCATGCCCAAGGAGGCAGAGGAGAAGGCCACTCAGGAGCTCAACAAGCTCAAGATGATGGGGCCGACTTCCGCCGAGGCGACCGTGGTGCGCACTTATCTGGACTGGCTGTGCGACGTGCCGTGGAAGAAGCGCACGCGTGTGCGTCACGACATCGACCACGCCGCCAAGGTGCTGGACGAGGACCACTACGGTCTGGATGAGGTCAAGGAGCGCATCCTCGAGTATCTCGCCGTGCAGAAGCGCGTCAAGAAGCTCAAGGGGCCGGTGCTGTGCCTGGTCGGTCCGCCGGGTGTCGGCAAGACCTCGCTGGGCAAGTCCATCGCACGTGCCACCAACCGTCAGTACACCCGTATGGCGCTGGGCGGCGTGCGTGATGAGTCCGAGATTCGCGGTCACCGTCGTACCTATATCGGGGCACTGCCGGGCAAGATCATCCAGCGCATGGCCAAGACCGGCGTGAAGAACCCGTTGGTGCTGCTCGACGAGATCGACAAGTTGGGCATGGACCACCGCGGTGATCCGGCCTCGGCCCTGCTAGAGGTGCTGGACCCGGAGCAGAACGACAAGTTCGCCGATCACTACCTCGAGCTTGATTACGATCTGTCCGAGACGCTGTTCATCTGTACGTCCAACTCGATGAACATTCCGGGGCCGCTGCGCGACCGCATGGAGATCATCCGTCTGCCGGGTTACACCGAAGACGAGAAGCTGGCCATCGCGATGCGCTACCTGGCGCCCAAGCAGCTCAAGGCCAATGGCCTGAAGCCGGGCGAGCTGACCTTTAGCGAAGCCTCCGTGCTCGAGCTGATCCGTTATTACTCGCGTGAAGCCGGTGTGCGTGAACTTGAGCGTCAGCTCGCCAAGGTCTGCCGCAAGATCGTGCGTGAGCGTGTGGTCGCCGAGGCAAAGGAGGGTGCACTGTCTTCCATGCACCTTGAGGCCGAGCAGGTCGAGCACTACGCTGGAGTTCGCAAGTACAGCTTCGGACTTGCCGATGCCGAAGACCAGATCGGCCGTGTCACTGGCCTGGCATGGACTTCCGTCGGTGGGGAGCTGCTGACCATCGAGTCCGTCGTCACGCCCGGCAAGGGCCGTGTCAGCAAGACCGGGTCACTGGGCGACGTCATGAAGGAATCGGTGAGTGCCGCCCACACCGTGGTACGTGCACGTGCCGAGGCCTTCGGTATCGAGGCTGAGCGCTTCGAGAAGGAAGACCTGCACATTCACGTGCCGGAAGGCGCCACGCCCAAGGATGGCCCCAGTGCGGGCGCTGCCATGGTCACCGCGATGGTATCCGCTTACTGTGGACGCCCCGTGCGCTGTGACGTGGCAATGACCGGTGAGGTCAACCTGCGCGGCGAAGTCATGCCGATCGGTGGCCTCAAGGAGAAATTGCTGGCGGCGCGACGCGGTGGTATAAAGCTTGTGCTGATTCCCGAGGAAAATCGCCGTGACCTCAAGGAGGTTCCGGACACCATCAAGGATGCACTCGATATTCGGCCGGTGCGCTGGATCGACGAAGTGCTTGAGGTGGCTCTAGCAGAAAAGTCGACTGCTGAGAAGGATGATTCTCGTTCAGACGATGCCAGTGGTCGTCAGACAATGATCAGTACACATTGACGGGATTTTTTTGGCCATGCCGCTGTCGAAACGGCGGCGTGGTGCGGTTTTGCGCGTGAGGTTGCTTGACAGTCGTTTGAGGGCGTTGCTATAAACTCCGCTTCGTCGCGATCGCGTTTAGCACCCGTAATTTTCGCGCTGATTTCTGGTAATTTTTGCAAATTCAAGGGGTGAAGAGTGAATAAATCCGAGCTGATCGAAGCCATTGCTGCATCTGCCGATATTCCGAAAGCAGCAGCTAGCCGTGCACTCGATGCGATGGTCGACACCGTCACTGATAGCCTGAAGAAGGGTGAGACCGTGGCACTGGTCGGGTTCGGCACCTTTATTGTCAAGGAACGTGCTGCACGTACTGGCCGTAACCCGCAGACTGGCGCTCCGATCGAGATCAGTGCTGCCAAGGTGCCGAGCTTCAAGGCTGGCAAGGCACTGAAAGACGCCGTCAACTGAGGTCTGCCTGCTTCGCAGGCACCCGGTGGCGCGGTACCGGTTCGGGAGTGGTCTGATGACTGCCGAACCGGCACCAGAACATCGAAGCGCATCGCCTGGCGATGCGCTTTTTTTGTGGCTGAACTCGGCCGTGTCGGCAGGGCGCAAGCGTTTGATGACCCTGGCGAGTCAGTCAGTCGTGCAAAGTCACCTGCATCTGTCTGCGGCATGCGTATAATCATCAGTCACTGAGTCGCGGCCCTTGTGGCCATTCCAATCCCTGTAGTTCGAGGCCTGCATGCTGCAACGAATTCGAGACCGGTCGCATGGCTGGGTGGCCAAGACGATCGTTGGTTTCATTGTCGTCACCTTTGCCTTCTTTGGTGTTGAGTCGATCATTGGCGCCTTCACTGCCAGCAGTGACGACGTGGCCACGGTCAATGGCGAAACCATCAGCCGCCAGGCGGTGGAAACCGAAGTCCAGCGTGCCATCCGTTCTGGCCAGGTAGCGCCGGAACAGGAGCGCGAGGCACGCAATCAGATCATCAACCAGATGATCGATTCCCGCCTGCTGGATCAATATGCCGAGGAAGGCGGCCTGCACATGTCCGATGCGCAACTCGATCAACTGATCGTGAGCATTCCGGACTTCCAGGATGACAAGGGGCGCTTCGATGCTGACCTGTTCCGCAATCGTCTGGCCAGCGCCGGCTATTCTCCCACCTCCTTCCGTCAGCAGCTGAGCAGCGACACCCTGCGTCAGCAGTTGACCGATGGCTTTGCCGCCAGTGCCTTCGTGCTGCCGGGCGAAGAAGAGAAGCTCAGCCAGTTGCAGCGTCAGACGCGTAGCTTCCGTTATGCCACGTTGAGCAGCGCGGACCTCGATGCGCCGGTGACGGTCAGCGAAGACGAGCTCAAGGCCTGGTATGACAGCCACCAGGACAACTACCGTCGCCCGGCACAGGTCAAGCTGGCCTACGTGCTGCTGGACCAGAACGAGCTGGCCAGCGGTGGCGATATCAGCGAAGACACGCTGAAGGTCGAATACGCGGCCAAGCGTGCCGATGCGCCGCGGGAAATCGCGCACATCATGGTCGAGAAGGGTGACGATGATGCGGCGGCACGTGCCAAGCTCGAGGGCGCACGTGACGCGCTCGCCAACGGCGAAGACTTCGCCGAGGTGGCGGCCGAGGTCTCGGAAGACAGCTCCACGGCCGAGGACGGCGGTGAGCTTGGCGTGATCACCCGCGGCATCTTCGGCGAAGACTTCGATGACGCGGCCTTCGCGCTGGATGAGGGTCAGGTCTCGGATATCGTCGATACCGGCGACAGCTTGCACCTGATCAAGGTGACCGGTCTGGATATCGCGCCCTTCGAGGACATGCGCGACGAGCTGCTGACGCAAGCCCGTCAGGCCGCTTCCCGCGACACCTTCAACGAGAAGGCGCAGCAGCTGAAGGACGAGAGCTTCGCGGCGGATGATCTGGCCAGCGTCGCCGAGGATCTGGACCTGCCGCTTGAGAAGACTGACTGGGTCGCGCAGGAAAACGATGACGAACTGCTGTCCGAGCCGGGTGTGATGGCAGCCGCCTTCGGTGACGAAGTGCTGGAAGATGGCTACAACAGTGACGTCATCGAACTGGATGACAGCCGTCGTCTGGTGCTGCGCGTCCTCGAGCAGCGTCCGGCCACCACGCTGGCACTGGATGAGGTCAAGCAGCAGGTGCAGCGCGAAGCCAAGGCCGACAAGACCGCCAAGGCACTCGAGGCACTGGCCGAGAAGCGTCTGGAGACGCTGCGCCAGGGCGGATCACTCGAGGGGATCGACTGGCAGCAGGCTGACGATGTCAGCCGTCAGGCCAGCACCCAGCTGCCGCAGAGTCTGGTCAAGCAGGCCTTCACGCTGGCGCACCCGCAGGATGGCCAGCCGGTCTACGGCAAGGCGTCACTGAGTGGTGGCATCGCGCTGATCGCTCTCACCGAGATCGGCGAGGCCGAGCCGGGCGAGATGGACCAGTTCCTCTCGCGTCTGGCCACGCGTCTGCGTGCTCAGGCCGCAGTCACGGGCCTGCAGGAATCTCTGCGTGAGCGTGCCGAGATCGAGCGCAACTGATCGAGCGCAAATGAGCCAGGCAACTGGCGTGGGCAGCTTTCCCTGCCAATGAGACCGTCACCCCCTGGGGTGGCGGTCTTTTTTTGGGTTCAAATCATTGGTTCAGGCCATTGTATTCAGGCCGTCGGGTTCAAGCATCGCGGGCTCAGGTAGCAAGCTCAGGCCGCCATGCTGTGTGCGGGTGCGGCGTCAGGTCACGAGTCCTGTCTCAAGTCACGAGCCCAGCCGCTGACGCAGCCGATGGGAGAGTTCGCGGTGGCGGGCTTGAATGCCTGTCGAGAGAGATTGACGCAGCCAGCGATGCCCGGCGTCATGATGCAGGCGTTCGTGCCACACCAGCCAGTAGGAGAAGCGGTTGATGGCGATGGGCAGCGGGCGCAGCACCAGCGGTAGCTGATCCAGCATGCTGATGGCCAGGCAGCCCGGAACGCATAGCAGCAGATCGCTATGGCAGGTGACACTGAAGGCGGCCAGGAAGTGGGGCTGGCGCATGACGACCTGCCGACTCAAGCCCAGCTCCGCCAGCTTGAGATCCACCGCACCACGCTCATCACCGCCCATGCTGATCAATTGATGGCTGGCGGCGACGAAGTCCTCCAGACTCAATGTCTCCTTCGCTGCCAGCGGGTGGTCCTGGCGCATCACGCAGACGAACTGGTCATCCCCGATCTCGCGCCCATGCACGCCGGCCGGCACCTTGGCGGTGGGCACGCACATCGCAAGCTCCGGCCCGCCTTCCTCGAGTTGCTGTTCGACATTGCCGCCGTAGGCCTGGATATCCAGACGGATGCCGGGTGCCTGCGCGTGCAGCGGGGCGATCTGGGGCGCCACGAAGGCGTGCATGCCGTAATCGGTGGTGGCCAGCTGGAAGCGACGTTGGCTATCTTCAGGCGAGAACTCGGGCGGTGCCAGCAGGGCGCCCAGCTCCTGCAGCAGGCGTGCGAGGGGCTGTCTGAGGGCCTCTGCGCGTGCGGTGGGGCGCAGACCGCGTTGCGCGCGCACGAACAGGGGGTCATCGAAGGCCTCGCGCAGCCGCCCCAGGGTGCGAGACACCGCAGGCTGGCTCAGATTGAGGCGCTCAGCGGCCCGCGACACGCTGCGGGTTTCCAGCAGCGCATGCAGCGCGACCAGCGTATTGAGATCATGGCGGGCAAGTTCAGCCAGGTGCATGGCAAGCGGTTCCCGGTAGCGAGGCGGCCCAGTCACTGGGATGAAAGTGTGCAGTTTCAACCGCGCATGATATCAGTCTCATGCATACCGGGATTTAGTTTCTGTCATTGGTGTGATATCGGGAGCGCGCGTAATCTGGTGATACTTCGTCGCCGAGCAGCGCTTGCGGCGGCCAGACGTCACAGGGTTGAGGCCTCGGGCCAGCGGCCTGATGACGATTCAGATCACTCGTCGTTTGACCAGATCATTCGCAAGGAGCATTGCATGCAGACACGCTATTACACGATCACCGACTATCCGAAAGGTACCCCGGAACGCGACCTGTTCCAGTTGCGTGAAGAGGAGTTGAGCGAGCTCGGCGAAGGCGAGGTGCGCATTCGCAACAGCTGGCTGTCCGTGGATCCCTACATGCGTGGCCGCATGAGCGGGGTGAAGACCTATATCGACCCCTTCGAGCTCAATGAGCCGCTGCAGGGCGCAGCCGTCGGTGAAGTGATCGAGTCACGTGACTCTCGCTTCAAGAGCGGCGACAAGGTCCGTCACATGGGCGGCTGGCGTGATATCGCGCAGCTCTCTGGTGATCAGGTTGAGCCGCTGCCGAGCATCGATGTGCCGGAGCAGGCCTACCTGGGCGTGCTGGGCATGCCGGGCATGACCGCCTGGACCGGCCTCAACATCATCGCCGAGATGAAAGAGGGTGATAACGTGCTGGTCAGCGCGGCCTCCGGTGCGGTCGGCTCGCTCGCCGTGCAGCTGGCCAAGGCCAAGGGTGGCACTGTCGTCGGCATCGCCGGCAGTCAGGAAAAGCTGGATTGGCTGGAGGCGCGCGGCGTCAAGGCGGTCAGCTACAAGGGCAAGGATGCTGAGCAGCTGACGAAAGCGCTCAAGGAGGCCTGCCCGGACGGTTTCGATGTCTACTACGAGAACGTCGGTGGTGACTGCCTGGTGGCGGCGCTCAACAACCTGAACGTCGGTGCACGCATCGCCGTCTGCGGCATGATCTCCAGCTACAACGATACCGAGGTGGCGGCGGGCCCCTCCAATATCTCGATGATCCTGATTCGCCGGGCGCGCATGCAGGGCTTCATCGTCTTCGATCACTGGGACAACTACAGCCGCTTCCTCGAGGAAGTGGGGCCGCAGGTCGCCAAGGGCGATATCGACTACGAAGAGACGGTGGAAGAGGGACTGGAACAGACGCCGGACGCCTTCCTCAAGCTGTTCACAGGCGCCAACAAGGGCAAGATGCTGGTACGTCTGTAACCTGAGACGGCAGCACTGAAGCCCCGAACACCTGACGCCTCGCGTACGCGCGGTGCTCAGGCATTCACGAAAGGCTCGCCACGGCGAGCCTTTCGCGTTGGTGAAAGCCATTCGCGTGGGTGAGTGCCATTCGCTTTGGTGAGAAGCTGTCACGTCGCGATGCGATTGGTGATTCACACGAACCAAAGACGTGCGCACTGTGCTCTACTTTCGTCGTAGATGCTGCTCTAGAATGTGCGCAACATTCGTGGGGTGGTGACGTCTTCATTTCGTTTTCGTGTCACCAGGCCCTCACGCGACACCCTGTGTCAGGTGGCGCCTGATCATGGCGGCGTTCTGCATTGCCGCCGTGCCGCCCCTGACTCTGCGAGGAGAGCATCATGCAGGACTTTACCTATCAGAACCCGACCCGCGTGCACTTCGGTGCCGGCCAGATCGCCAAGGTGCGTGACGAGATTCCCGCCGATGCCCGCGTGCTGGTCACCTATGGGGGTGGCTCCATCAAGAAGAACGGCGTGATGGATCAGGTGGAAGCGGCACTGGAGGACCATCAGTGGTGGAGCTTCGGCGGCATCGAGCCGAATCCGAGCTATCACACCCTGCTGGAAGCGCTGGAGGTCATCAAGCGCGAGAAGGTCGATTATCTGCTGGCAGTCGGGGGAGGCAGCGTCGCCGATGGCAGCAAGTTCCTCGCGCTGGCCGCCTGTCACGCCGGTGATCCGTGGGAGATTCTCGCCGAAGGCAAGCATCCCGAGACGGCATTGCCGCTGGGCGTGGTGCTGACCCTGCCGGCCACTGGCTCCGAGTCCAACGGCAATGCCGTGGTCACCAATTACGAGACCCACGACAAGCTGCCGATGTTCAGCGAACTGGCCTACCCGCGCTTCGCGGTGCTGGACCCGGCCACCACCCTGACCCTGCCGGAGCGCCAGAGCGTCAACGGTGTCGTCGATGCCTTCGTGCACGTCAGCGAGCAGTATTTGACCTACCCGGTCAACGCGCCGGTCCAGGATCGCTTCTCCGAGGGTCTGTTGCTGACCTTGATCGAGGAAGGCCCCAAGGTACTGAGCCAGCCGGATGATCTGGCCGTGCGCGCCAACATCATGTGGGCCGCCAATCTGGGCCTCAACGGTCTGATCGGGCGTGGTGTGCCGCAGGACTGGGCCACCCACATGATCGGTCACGAGATCACCGCACTGCACGGTGTCGATCATGGCCGCACCCTGACCATCGTGATGCCGGCACTGTGGGAAGAAATGTTCGAGGCCAAGCGTGCCAAGCTGGTGCAGTATGGTCGTCGTGTCTGGGGACTGGACGGTGATGACGAAAGCGTCGCCCGCGCTGCCATCGACAAGACGCGTGAATTCTTCACCCGCATGGGCGCGCCGGTATCGTTGAGCGAAGCCGGCATCGGTGCCGACAGCATCGACCAGCTGGTCGACAACCTGGCACGTCATGGCTTCACTGCCATCGGCGAGCACGGTGACATCACGCCGGACGTGGCGCGTCGTATCCTGACCCGCGCTGCCTGATCACGCACGTCAGTCAGGTCGCAAGGCAAGCCTGAAACCCCTCGTCACCTCTGGTGGCGAGGGGTTTTGCGTATGTCCCCTTGGCGGCGGCTTGCCGATTGCCGGATTGCGTCATGTCGCAAGGCAGGATTCGCTTCACGAGACGTCGTCGCCGGGCTTATTTTGTTACTCTATAACCTTTTGCACGCCCTTCATCCTGCGGAGAATTCAGCATGTCTCTGGCTTCACGCGGCGCCGATACCGGCGACGCCTCGACGGATTTAGCACGTCACACGCGGATACCGGTGCATCTGATCACCGGCTTTCTGGGAACCGGCAAGAGCAGCTTCATCCAGGCACTGGTCGCGGCCAAGCCGGCGGATGAGCATTGGGCGATCCTGGTCAATGAATTCGGGCAGGTAGGCATCGATCAGGCACTGTTTGCCGGACGCGAGGATGTCAGCGTCAAGGGGCTGCCCGGCGGGTGCCTGTGCTGTCAGCTGGCCTTCGTGCTGCAGGCGGGACTGGTCAGCCTGATCCATCAGACCCGGCCTGATCGTCTGATCATCGAGCCCTCGGGGCTGGGCCATCCCGCAGGGTTGATCGATGTGCTGCGCAGTGAAGGGCTGGCCTCCGCGCTTGAGCTCGAGGAAGTCATCACCCTGCTGGACCCGCGTGCACTGGACGATACCCGTACGCGTGAACACGGCACTTTCCAGGATCAGCTGACGCTGGCGGGGGGCGTGGTGCTCAGCAAGCGGGATCTGGCGACTGATGAGCAGCTGGCGGCCGCGCATGAGTTTCTGGAAGGGATGTGGCCGCGCAAGCGCTGGGTGGGTGAGCTGGGCAGAGCCGACGGCGAAAGTCAGCCGGCCCAGGCACGCATGGACGGTCAGGAGGTCGCGCTGATCGATTGGCTGCTGCCAGCAGGGCGTGAATCCCATCGCCAGGGCGGCTTGCACGCCAGCGACGCCCATCACGTCAGCGAAGATCGTGAGAACCAGCCCGAGATCAGCATGCCGGCTGCCCATCGCGCTGCGCGGGATAGGGCGCGTCTGGCGCAGGAGACCTCCACCAGTGAAAAGTTGTCAGCCTCAGGCGTGATGCCATTGCCCGGCGCACCGGTGATCGAGCAGGCCGAAGGGCTTGAGCATGCCAGTCTGGGATGGCGAATCGTGGCGGGCGAGGTGTTCGATCTTGATCAGCTGACCCGGTGGCTGGATGGACTGCCGCGCGACTGGCGGGTGAAGGGCATCTTTCACACGACGGAAGGCTGGCGCAGCTATAACCGTGCCAAGGGACGAGCCGAACTTGCGCCTTCCAGCTGGCGCGAGGACTCACGACTCGAGTTGATCGCACCGCTGGAGCAGCAGGGGCAGGAGGGGATGGCGACTGCGTTGCCGCTGGCGGATTCCCGTCAGCTGAATGCCGCCTTGCTGGCCTGTCGCAGCGAGGGTGCCGCCAGGCCCTTCAATTTCTTCGGCGAGTGAGCTGAGATCTATCCCTCAGGGGGCGTCTCTCACGTCAGGCGCTCCCACTCGCCGATCAGGCGCAGGGCCTCTTCGCTTGAATTGCCACACAGCTCGATATCGAAGTCGAAGTTGCCACACACGGCCGGTCGTTGTGGCGTTCCGAACAGCTTGCACAGATTCTCGTCATCCAATTGCACGCAGCGCACGCCTGCCGGCTTGCCATTGGGCATGCCGGGAATCGGACTCGAGATGGAAGGCGCGATGCAGCACCCCCCGCAGCCGGCGCGGCAGCCGGATGCGGGAGTGGCCGCGAAGTGGTGGGCGGTCTGCGTCATGATGGGACGGGCATTTCCTCATGCTCAGGCAGCACCAGCGGCTGGCGGGCGGTCTCTGGCGTGTGCCGCGCGATGGCGCCCTTGTTGATCCCTTCATAGGCTTCGACGCGAATGCTGTCACCGCTGTCGAGAGCGATCTGGCGCGCCAGCCAGTCGGCGATCCACTCGATGGTGGTCGGTGTCGGCAGCAACCAGACCTGCTTGCGCGGCAGGCGAATGCGGAATCTGCCCTGCGGTGCCTCATAGCTGAACACCAGCTCACGGCCGGGACGGTCGATCAGATCGCCTTCTTCGGCCAGGTAGCGGTCATTGAGCTTCTCGGCCCACTCGGCTTCCAGTGCCGTGTCACGCACGCCATTGCGTTCGATGACCAGCGGAGAGCGGTGACCATGCGCGATACGCTGACAGTTGCCGCTGTGATGACGCAGGCCATGGCTGTAGGTGTAGGCGGCACCCTCGATGCACTCATCGCGCAGGCGCACGCGCAGCGCCTCGACGCGCGGCGGCAGGCGGCGCGTCAGCAGCTTCTCGAAGTGGTTGGCCAGCACCACGGTGGTGACCTCGGCCACCGGCAGCAGGCAGAAGGCCTGACGCGGGCCGCGCACTTCCATGGCATAGGGCTGGGTGAAGCGCAGACACAGTCCTTCCGGGCAGTCCGTGACGCTCACGCCTTCGGCCTGACTGGGCACGATCAAGGTGTGATCGGCGTCCTGGTCGATCATGCGCTTGGCCCACGGCTTGACGTCGCCGAAGTCGAACAGCATGCCGTCATGGCCGACGGCGCCGTCCAGCTCCAGGTCCAGATGCTGACTGATGCCATGCAGGCCGCGAGTATTGCTCCACACCGAGGCATCCACCGCGGTGAGGGCCCTGACGAACAGGGTCTTGGAAGTCATTGCCGTCATCAATCGATACCACTGATCTTGTGAGTCTGCAGCGATAGCTGCCACTGGGGATTGGCCATGCAGTAACTGACGCACTGGTTCATCGGCGTATCCGTCGCCAGTACCTCGCGATAATGCTCGCGAGCGGCGGCTGGCGCGGGCAGGGCATCCAGGGCGGCGGTATCCAGTGGCTGCAGATAGAAGTGCGCGAAGTCCAGACTGACGAAGCGCTCCGGCAGCGCCTCCGGCTGCGGGTAGACGAGCTTGAGCTCATCGCCGCCGGTGAGGACCAGCTCGCTGGCACCCTTGGGGCTGACGCATAGCCAGTCGATGCCGGCGGGCGGCGCGACGGTGCCGTTGGTCTCCACCGCGATCTCGAAGCCGCGGGCGTGCATCGCGTCCACCAGTTCGTGGTCGAGCTGCAACAGTGGCTCACCGCCGGTGAAGACCACATAGGGCGTGGCGATGCCGGAGTGTTCCGGCCACAGGCTGGCCAGGAAGTCCGCCAGCTCGCTTGCCGTGCGGAACTTGCCGCCATTCTGGCCATTGGTGCCGACGAAATCGGTGTCGCAGAAGCGACAGACCGAGGTGTCGCGATCCTGCTCACGACCACTCCACAGATTGCAGCCCGCAAAGCGGCAGAACACGCTGGCGCGCCCTGCGCGAGCACCTTCGCCCTGCAGGGTGTAGAACGCTTCCTTTACCGTATACATCAGAGAGTGCCTGCGCCCTTGGCCGAATCGGCCGTGTCATACCCGAGCGGATCGCTCAGCCCATGGGCGGCGAAGGCAGCAAGGCGCTCGCGGCAGCTGCCGCATTCCCCACAGGCCAGTTCACGGCCTTCATAGCAGGTCCAGGTCTGGGCGTAGTCGAGCTGCATGGCGATGCCGGCGGCCAGAATCTCGTCCTTGCTGGCGTGCAGGAAGGGCGCGCGAATCTCCACCGGCGAGAAGTTGGCGATCGCGGCGACGGCATTCATCTTCTCGACGAATTCCGGACGGCAATCCGGGTAGAGCACGTGATCCCCGCCGTGGGCACCATAGAAGCACACGCCAGCCTCGATATTGACGGCCTTGGCGATCGCCAGGGACAGCAGGATCATGTTGCGATTGGGCACCACGGTCGAGGTCATGGAATCCTCGTCGTAGTCGGCCTTGGGCATCGCCTGGTCACTGTTGGTCAGCGCGGAGTTGTCGATCAGGCCATGGATGGCGCGAATGTCGACGACTTCGTGGGCGACGCCCAGTGACTCGCAGACCTGGCGTGCGACGTCGAGCTCACGCGAGTGACGTTGACCATAATGGAAGGAGAGGGCGTGTACCTCGAAGCCTTCCTTCAGCGCCTGGTGCAGGACGGTGTAGGAGTCCATGCCACCGGAGTAGATGACGACGGCGCGGGGGCGTTCTGCAGAGGAGGCAGAAGCGGAGACAGCGGAATTCTGGACGTTGAGAGTCATGACGGAGAATTTCTTTGACCGATGGATTCGGCGCCCGGGATCCGGTCCGGACGAAACGGGCGCCTATCCTACTCTTCCGCACGCCTTGATGCCACTCGCGCACTGGCGCGGGCCGCGGATACGTCGTCTGTTGCCGGGTTTCGAAGCGGCGATGGCAGCCAAGCGTTGAGTCGGCGAGAAAATAGCCTTGGTGCCCGCACCACAGGCTGGCATAGACTCGGAGTATTAGCGAAGCGTAGAGAGTGTCGACTGCGTGCTGCACGCTTGAACCTCTGGTGCATCCCCTGACGGCACGCACTTCGGGATGACGGGGTGAGGAGCAGGTTGAGGAGCCGGTTGAGTGGCTTGACGACTGGCTCCGGAAATGACGCCAGGAGCAGCGTCAGGTGACAGGCGAAGCGGGGAGGTATCTGGCGTTCAAAAGGGCACTCAAAAGGGTGATCAGAAGAGACAAAGTGCAGCACTCTGGCGCCTGGCAATGTCCATAGGAGGAGTAGCATGGGCGCTCGGACATTGCCGCATTAGCCATGCGGCCCGGGCCTTGCTGCAGCCAGCGGCGACAATGAAAGCAGGTGTAAGCAGATAAGCGCGAGATCAGCCGGAAGCGTGAATGACGTGTCATGTCCCGGCGGTGTTACCCGCGTTGCGCCAGCCAGCGGCCAGCATCACTGGCGACAGGCGGCCCTTGCGGGGCATCAAGCCATTTTCCTTATGACTGCAGGTGGAGTGAGCGTGCCTCTCGATATCTTGATCAAATTGCTGTCGTCCATCGAAGAGCCGTTGTGGATCCATGACCGCTTCGGCCAACTCGCCTGGACGTCGCCGCGCGCTCGCCAGGAAGACAGGGTGCCGGAGCTGCCATCCCCGCTGCCCAAGCAGCCGGAGCCTTGTGGCATCAGCGGCCAGCCCGGCTTCTGGTTGATGGGCATCACCGGCGAGCTGGGCGAATGGCTGCTGGTGCAGAAGGCCAATCTGCCGTGGCGCATGGCGATCTTCGATGCCGAGTGTCTGGTGGCCAACACCTGTGGCTGGCAGGAGCTGTTCGGCACCGAGCGGCCGCGTCTCGAGCCGGTCAGCGAGCGGCGAGTCCGCCTCAAGGCGCCGTTCTCGGGGCTGGCGGAGGCGCGGGCGGCCGGGGTGGATGACAAGGTCTTGATCGCCCTGCGCCGCCTGCAGCCCATCAACCTGCTGTCGCGCGATCGCTTCAATGCCCAGATCGATGAACTGCTGCTGGAAGAAAGCGTCGACGGCAGTATCGATGCCGGCATCATCTATCTGTCGCTGACCCACCTGGAGATCATCAACTCGGCGCACGGTGCCGAACGCATCGATCCGCTGCTGGAGCGGGTGGCAGAAGCCATGTCTCTGCAGTATCGCGACGCCTTGGTCTGCCGCCCCCTGGGCAATGCGTTCGCGCTGTTCTTCGTCGGGGATGAGGCCAGCCTGATCGCACGTGCCAACGAGCTGTGCGAACGGCTGGTGATGCTGATGCGACTGGATGGCAAGGCCTTGCCGGTCACGGCGCGGGTCGGCATCAGTCTGGCGCCGCAGCACGCACGCCGTGCCCATCGTCTGATGCATCTGGCCGAACTCGCCATGCTGCACGGCGAATACGATGACATCGATGTCTGTGGCCCCTTGCATGTGTTCTCGCCCGGCGCGCATATGCAGCATCTCAACGACTACCGCCTGACCAGTGACCTGCGCGAGCATCTCGAAGAGCTGGATCTCGCCTTCCAGCCCCAGTTCGACCTCGCCAGTGGCGAGGCCGTCGGCGTCGAGGTGCTGGTGCGCTGGGACCACCCCGAGCTTGGCACCATCGGGCCGGGGCGCTTCATCCCGCTGGCGGAGCAGTACGGCTTGATCGGCACCGTCGGCGCGCGGGTGATGGACACGGCCCTTTCGGCAACGCGTGACCTGGTGACGCCGAACGGCAAGCCGCTGTCGGTGGCGATCAATGTCTCGGCTCAGGAGTTTCGTGATCCCGGCTTCCCCGAGCGTGTCTCGGAGGCCCTGGCGCGCCATGACTTCGCGCCGGAACGCCTGGAGCTTGAGATCACCGAATCCTCACGCGTGCCGGATCTTGATCGCGTCGTGGAGCGACTGACCGGCCTGATCGAACGCGGCGTGCGCCTAGCGATCGATGATTTCGGCACCGGCTTCGCATCACTGCTCTACGTGCGTGACCTGCGTGCTTGCCGCCTCAAGGTCGATCAGCGCTTCGTCGGTAGCCTTGATCATGATGCCCGCGACCGCGCCATCGTCTCCCACGCGATCTCGCTGGCCGACAGTCTGGGCATGGAGGTGCTGGCGGAAGGCGTCGAGACCGCAGAGCAGGAACGCCTGCTGGTCGAGATGGGTTGCCATCTGGTGCAGGGCTTCCGCTATGCACGTCCCAAGCGCCTGCCGGAGCTGGTCGAGTGGCTCAAGCGCAAGCCGTCGATCCATCCCTGTCCCTGAGAGTTTCGCTCTGAGAGCGCTTGATGAAAGGGGCGGAAGTGAAAGGCGCTTGAAATGAAGGCGCTTGAAATGCAGGGGCCTGAAATGAAGAGGCCTGAAACGAAAACGCCCGCCACGCAGTGACTCTGCGTGGCGGGCGTTTTCATGGTGAGCATTCGGGTCTGGCAATGGCCGCGAGAGGTGGCGGCTTGCATTCAGACTCGAGAGTCGTGGCGACGTCTCATGCGCTGCAACCGCTACCGTAGCCGTACATGTTCTCGAAGCCCGGAATGCGCTGCTCCCAGACGGGCGGCGTGCCGACGACCTCCTGCAGGCAATCGCTGAAGCGACGCGTCTTCTGCGGCAGGTACTGGCGGTGCGGATAGACCAGGTGGATCGAAGGCAAGGGCTTCATCGGCACGTTGGTCAACAGCGGCACCAGTTCACCATCCAGGATCTCGTCCTTGATGTTGATCGCGGACACCATGCCATAGCAGGCACCCGATTTGATGGCACCGATCAGCACGTCGGCATCATTGACCTTGAGACGCGAATCCAGCGCCACCTTTTCCTCGACACCGCTCTCGGTGCAGACGCGCAGGCGATCGAGAATGAAGCCATCGCGGGAATATACCGCCGCCGGCAGGCCAGACAGATCGGCGGGGGTCTGCGGCATGCCGTGACGCTCGATGAAGGCCGGCGAGGCACAGATCAGGTGACGGTGTGCAGCCAGCGGACGCGCGATCAGGTTGGAATCTTCCAGCTCCGACATGCGAATGGCCAGGTCATAACCGCCGCCGATCAGGTCGGTCAGGTGGTCTTCCAGGCGCACTTCCACCTGGGTATCCGGGTAGCGCTCCATGTACAGGCGTACGGCCTGGGCGACATAGGTGCGTCCGAAATGGCTCGGGCTGGTGATCTTCAGGATGCCGCGCGGGCCATCCTGATAGGCGCCGGCCACATCATCGGTATCTTCCAGCACTTCACGCAGACGCAGTGCGTGCTGATGGATCTCGCGCCCCGCATCCGTCAGGGCCAGCGAGCGGGTCGAGCGATTGAACAGGCGAATCTGCAGTTCTTCTTCCAGACGACTGATCTGCTTGGAGACCACCGAGCGGTTGACCTGTCGATGGTCAGCCGCCTTGGAAAAACTCTGTGCTTCTACCACATCGAGAAACAGCAACAAACGGGATGCTTTATCCACGGTCTGACCTCTCGTGATGCCATGGGGAGGGGAACACTCTGCCAGCCATCCATGAGGCAGTCAGTGCATATAAAGCGACGGTCCATCTTCGGTAGCAGTCGATAATCGGTGACATTGCATGGGGCGTCATCACGAATCCTGATGACGGAAATCCCTGACAAGGTCAGTTTATCACGGTCACTGTTTCCTCTAATACCACGCATCAACGCGTTTCTCGCTCTTCCTGTTGCCGACAATGCATCAAAGACATGTCTCACTGAGCCTATCTGGGGTCTGGCGAAATCCCTAGAATCGTCACTCCAGCGTCACACAAGTGTTCCGACGCCTTTACCTTCATCCAACCAGTCATGCTCGACATGCTGGGAGTGAGTTCATGTCTTCTATGTCCACCGAAGCTTCTGCAACATCGACCCCGCCAACGTCGGGAAGTCCGACGACGCGTGAGCTGATGTCACGCCTGTGGCGCAGCACCTTGCCGATGACGCTCGGCATCATGGGACTGCTGGGCTTCAACCTGGTCGATGCTGCCTTCGTCTCGCATCTGGGCACCGCGCCACTGGCTGCGCAATCCTTCACCTTCCCGCTGACCTTTCTGATCATCGGGGTACAGGTCGGCATGGGCATCGCGATCGCCGCGATCGTCTCGCGTACCCTGGGTGCCGAGGATGAGGCGCGTGCGCGGCGTCTGGGCGGTGTAGTGCTGCTGGGATCCGGTGTGTTGATGGCACTGCTGATGCTGCTCTTGTGGGTCATCAGGGTGCCGGCCTTCGAGCTGCTGGGTGCCAATGCCGCCGAGATGAAGCTGATCGAGGTCTACTGGGGCCCGTCACTGATCGCCAGCTGGCTGGGGGCCATGGCCTATGTGCTCTACAGCCTGTTCCGCGCCCACGGCGACACACGCCTGCCGGGCGAGATGATGCTGCTGACCAGTATCTTCAATCTGGTGCTGGACCCGCTGCTGATCTTCGGCGCGGGGCCACTGCCCGGCTTCGGTCTGGCGGGGGCTGCCTGGGCGACCGTGCTCTCCTTCGGGGCCGGGCTTGCCATCACGGCGTTCAAGATCTCGCGCCGCGACTGGATGGAATATCGCGGCCTGTGGGCCGAATGGCAGGCTTCGCGCCGCCAGCTGGCGGGGATCGCGATACCCGCGATCCTGTGTCAGATGATGCCGGCCCTCTCCGCGATGCTGGTCACTGCCATCGTCGCGGGGCTGGGTCAGACGGAGGTGGCCGCCTGGGGTATCGCCTCACGCCTGGAAACCTTCTCGCTGATCGTGGTGCTGGCCCTGACCATGTCGCTGCCGCCGTGGCTGGGGCGCTGTTATGGTGCCGGTCGTTGGCAGGAAATTCGTCGCCTGATGAACCTGGCTGCCCGCGTGGTGGTGATCTGGCAGCTGGTGCTGGGCATCATCGCGGCGGTATTGGCGACACCGTTGGCCTATGTGCTGGTGGGCAGTGACGAGGTCTCGGCGGCGCTGGCGGTCCTGCTGCCGTGGATGTTGCCCAGTTACTCCTTCCTCGGCATCTGCATGCTGGTCGTGTCGGCTGCCAACGCGCTGGGGTGGCCGCTGCGTGCCACGGCGCTGTCATTCGTGCGTCTCTTCATCTGCTTCATGCCGGCGGTATGGCTGGGGGCACATCTGGATGGGCTGCGCGGTGTCGCCATCGGCTCGGCCATCGGCAATCTGCTGGCGGGTGTGGTGGCATGGCGTGTCTATCGTCAGGCCCTGGGCAACCGGGGCAAGTCAGTGCGTGATCATGCCTATATCGCGACGACCTGATCTGACTGAGCGGAGCTGAGAAGCGGGCATGACGGTCTGTCCATGGCGGTCTGCCTATGAGGGGCAGATAGCGAGGGCCTGAACGCCAAGGTCTGATCGCGGCGGCCCGCGTGAGATGTCGTGCGGTGCTGCCTGCCGTCAGTCGCTTGCCACAAGATTCTGCCAGGAAGTCCTGTCAGCAGCCCTTGCCAGAAGTCCCGTCAGCAGTCCGCTGAGACGCACCGAAAGCGGCCATTCCAAAAATGGCCGCTTTTTTGTTTTTTATCACTGCCATGATATGAAATTTACCTGCTTATTTTCTGATACGCAGCCTCATAACAGAATATTAACCGTGGTTTGCGCCTCTATACTGGATGCATTCAGGTCAAGCCACTGTGAGTCGCCTTGTCGACCGGTGACGGCCTTCATCGTCTTTATTCGCTGCCGAGTGCGCGAATACGCCTGTCATTTGCCGTGGGGCGCGGCTTGCAGTCATGGGGTAGGCCAACATGAAGATTCTTGTACTCGGTAGTGGCGTCGTCGGTGTCACCAGTGCCTATTATCTGGCGCGTCAGGGGCATGAGGTCACGGTCGTCGACCGTCAGGCCAGCCCGGCGATGGAAACCAGCTACGGCAACGCCGGTCAGGTCTCCTTCGGCTTCTCCTCGCCGTGGGCGGCGCCTGGCATTCCGCAGAAAGCCGTCAAGTGGATGTTCCAGGAGCATGCGCCGCTCAAGATCCAACCGCGCATGGACCCGCAGATGGCCAAGTTCATGGTCAAGATGTTCGCCAACTGCAACGCCGACCGTTATGCCGTCAACAAGGAGCGCATGGTACGGGTCTCCGAGTACAGCCGTGCCTGCATCAATGCCCTGCGCGAAGAGACCGGGCTGCGCTACGAAGACCGTCAGAAGGGGCTGTTGCAGCTGTTTCGTACCCAGGCGCAGGTCGATGCCGTGCAGAGCGACATGAAGGTGCTGGCGGGCTGTGGTGTACGCCATCAGCTGCTGGACGCCGATGCCTGCGCCACGGTGGAGCCGGCACTGACCCGCGTGCCGGGCAAGTTCATCGCCGGCCTGCACCTGCCGGATGAC
Source organism: Cobetia sp. cqz5-12 (assembly GCF_016495405.1). Taxonomy (NCBI): domain Bacteria; kingdom Pseudomonadati; phylum Pseudomonadota; class Gammaproteobacteria; order Oceanospirillales; family Halomonadaceae; genus Cobetia; species Cobetia sp. cqz5-12. The sequence goes on along the minus strand of NZ_CP044522.1, from coordinate 2,967,100 downwards.
CAGACCGGCGATTGCCACCTGTTCACCAACCGGCTGGCGGATTACTGCCGTGACACCCTGGGCGTCAATTTCGTCTTCAATACCACCATCCAGCGTATCCAGCGCAGCGGTAGCCGCATCGAGAAGGTCATCACCGACCGTGGCGAGATGACCGCAGACAGCTACGTGATGTGTCTGGGCAGTTACTCGCCATTCCTGGCGCGTGATCTGGACCTGGATCTGCCGATCTATCCGGTCAAGGGCTACAGCCTGACCGTGCCGATCATCAATGCCGATGCCGCGCCGCAGTCCACCGTGATGGACGAGACCTTCAAGGTCGCGCTGACACGCTTCGATGATCGCATTCGCGTGGGTGGTACGGCGGAGCTTGCGTCCTTCGATCTGTCGCTGCTCGAGAAGCGCCGTGCGACCATCAACATGGTGGTGCGTGATGTCTTCCCGGAAGCGGGCGACTATGCCAAGGCGGAATTCTGGGCCGGCCTGCGACCGATGACGCCGGATTCCACGCCGATCATCGGCGGCACCAAGTACGACAATCTGTGGTTGAACACCGGACATGGCACCCTGGGCTGGACCATGAGCTGCGGCAGTGCGAGTCTGTTGGCGGACCTGGTGGATGGCCGCAAGCCCACGATCGACCCCAATGGTCTCAGTCTTGGGCGCTACGCTGCCTGATGCTCGGCGCAGTGTTGTCCGTGACAGTTTCTGGTTCAGTGGTTGCGCCAGGGGGCTGCCAGGTAGCGCGTAATGCAGTGAAGTCGTCTTTTTCGAGTGTCTCTCCGTCAACTGATTGAACAAGGAATTGCGCATGACCAAGCAGATTATCTCTACCGAGTCCGCACCGGCTGCCATCGGCCCGTATTCCCAAGCGGTGCGCACGGGTAATCTGGTGTTCCTGTCCGGCCAGATCCCGCTGGACCCGGCGACCATGGAAGTGGTGGAAGGCGGTTTTGAAGCCCAGGCAGACCAGGTGTTCCGCAATCTCAAGGCGGTGTGTGAAGCTTCCGGTGGCAGCCTGGATCAGCTGGTCAAGGTCAATCTGTTCCTGACCGATCTCAGCAACTTCGCCGTGGTCAACACCCTGATGGAGCAGTACTTCAGCCAGCCGTATCCGGCGCGTGCGGCCGTCGGCGTCAAGGAGCTGCCCAAGGGCGTGCTGTTTGAAGCAGAAGGCGTACTGGCACTCTCCTGATCGCTTGTCCTTGGTTGGTCTGAACGAACGATTGGCGCGAATCGATGTTTCGTTTCTCACTCCCCTCGCTGATTCATCAGCGGGGGGAGTGTCGTTTCAGGGGTCGTGACGTCCTGTAGGCAGCTTGAGCGTGACATTTGGCGCCAGCATGATTAGCGTAAGGCTAAATGAGCCGGCGTCCAGCGCTGACTCTCGGAGCATCGCGGGCGAACCCTTCAAGGAGCAACACCATGGCGCAGTCAGATACAGGCACCCGTGAACCCGGCATACGGCTGCGTCAGCTGGAAATGCTGTGGGCGGTAATCGAGTGTGGCTCGATGAAAGGCGGTGCCGCGCAACTGGGCATCAGTGTGCCGGTAGTCTCACGGGGCTTGGCACAACTAGAGCAGACACTGGGCTATTCGTTGTTTCTGCGCGAGGGCGGCAAGTTGGTGCCGACCCCGGAAGCCGAGCGTCTGACGCCCTCACTCGCCCGGATGTTCAGTGCCCAATCCGAGCTCAGGCGACTGGCCTTCGGGCCGGGCAGCGGCAAGCGCCCGCGTCTCGTGCTGGCGGTCACACCGGGTCTGGAGGCCTTCAGTGCCGGTTGGCTGACGCGCATCGCGGCCAGTGAAGCCTTGAGTGAGTGGCTGCCGAGTCTGGAAGTGCTCGAGGTGTCACAGCATGATCTCGCCATCCGCGAGGGCCGGGTCGCGATGGCGGTGAGCCTGGAAGCACCGCCGGAGCCACAGGGCGGCAAGCGTGCCAAGACAGCGGCGGCACGCGCCCGCGAGCTCAAGGCCAGCCTGCGACAGCGTGCGCGCGAGGAGACGACACTCATCGAAGGCGATGACGACGAGGCAAGGTCTGCCGCCAAGTCTGCCATGCCCGAGCTGGGGGATACGCCGGAGCTGCCGTTTGACGTCGAGGAGGATGCGCACAATGTCGACGGGGCCGCTTCCCGAAAAGGGACAAGTGAAGAGGCCAGTGACGAGGTGCAAGCCGAGGTACCGCCCGCGCTGAAGCTGCCCTTGATGCTGCTGTGGCCCTCGCGCTGGCCGCTGCTGGACAAGCCGCTGACCCTTGCGCGCCTCAATGAGCGGCCCTTCGTGGACCTGCCCGAAACCAGCAGTCAGGGACGCTTGATTCGGGGGCTGCTGAAGCGTGAGCGCGTGACGCCGACGAGTCTGCTGGAAGTTGCCACGTCGGCCAGTGCCGGGCGTCTGGCGCGCTCGGGCAGTGCCGCCACCATCATTGATGCGCTGTCGGCGCTGCAGGTGCTCGAGGACGCCAGAGGCGACCTGATCGGCCTGCCGCTCTCGATGCGCAGCGAGCGCTATCTGGAGCTCAAGTGGAAGATGTCGACGGCCGAGGAAGGAGAGTCGCTGTACGCGGTGCAGGCCCTGCTGGTCAGCCTGCTCGAGGAGGAGGTGGCGGCGAGTCTTGCCCGTCTGCCGCAGGCGGACGAGGAAGGCTGATCGGCATGATGGCGCAGGTAACTGGCTGAAGCCTTGCCTCAGACTGGAGAGCAGATCAGAGAACAGGTCAGACAACCGACCATTCAAGAAAAACCCCGCCAATTGGCGGGGTTTTTCTTGTCTTTCACGACAGCGCTCGCTCGGGCTTAGCCCTTGACGACGGTCGCGATGGCCTTGGCCACATAGGGCAGGTTCTCGGTGGAGAAGCCTGCCACGTTGGCACGGCCGGAGCGCACCATGTAGATGCCGAACTCGTCACGTAGGCGATCGACCTGTTCCGGCGAAAGGCCAGTGTAGGAGAACATGCCACGCTGTTCGGCGATGAAGGCGAACTGCTCATCCAGACCATACGGCTTGAGCGCCTCGACGAAATCACGACGCAGGCCGTTGATGCGCTCACGCATCTCGGTCAGCTCGCTTTGCCACTCGCCGCGCAGGGTGTCGTCCTCGAGGATGTCGATGACCACTGCACCGCCATGGGCCGGCGGGTTGGAGTAGTTCTCGCGCGCGGTGATCGCGGCCTGGGTGCGCACGTCCAGCATGCTCTCCTCGTCCTTGGCGATCAGGATCAGGCAGCCGGTGCGCTCGCAGTAGATGCCGAAGTTCTTGGAGCAGGAGCTGGTGATGATGGCTTCATCGACATTCTCGGCCAGCAGGCGCACGCCGTAGGCGTCTTCTTCCAGACCGTCACCGAAGCCCTGATAGGCGAAGTCGATCAGCGGCAGCAGCTTGCGTGCCTGAACGACTTCCAGTACCTGGTCCCACTGCTCGCGGCTCAGATCGAAACCGGTCGGATTGTGGCAGCAGGCGTGCAGCAGTACCACGTCACCTTCCGGAATCGTCTTGAGCGTCGCCAGCATGCCGTCGAAGTCGAGGCGGTTGTTCTCGTCGACATACGGGTAGTTATGACGCGTGATGCCGGCGGCGTCGAAGATGCCCAGGTGGTTCGGCCAGGTCGGGGTGGACAGCCAGATATCACGGCCCTTGAGGTTGCTGGCGATGAAGTCCGCCGCCAGACGCAGGGCACCGGTGCCACCGGGCGCCTGGGTGGCGCTGGCGCGATTGGCGGCCAGTACCGGCGACTCGGCACCCAGCACCATCGGCAGCACGACCTTGCCGAAGCGCGGGTCACCGTGGGAGCCGATGTAGGTCTTGGTGACTTCATTCTCGACCAAGCGGCTCTCGGCTTGCTTGACCGCACGCATGACCGGCGTATTGCCGTTGGCATCGCGATAGACGCCCACGCCGAGGTCGACCTTCTGCGGGTTGGTGTCCTTGTTGAAGGCTTCGATCAGGCCGAGGATGGCATCCCCGGGTACACGCGCAATCTGCTCGAACATCTTATTTCGCTACCTCGTCGGTTCTGGCGGCCATGATGAAATCGTTCTTGTGCAGACCCTTCATCTCGTGGGACCACCAGGTCACGGTGACCTTGCCCCACTCGGTGAGAAGTGCCGGGTGGTGCCCGACTTCCTCGGCAATCTCGCCTACGCGATTGGTGAATGCCAGTGCCTGCTTGAAGTTGCGGAACGTGAAGCACCGTTCCAGTTGCATGATGCCATCGCGATTGAGCAACTGCCACTCGGGAATCGCGGTCTTGAGCGTCTCGATGTCGCTATCGCTGACCTTGGGCGCATCGAAGCTGCAGGCTTCACAGGACTGTCTGGCGAGTTCTGTCATGTCACTATCTCCGGCTTGAGGAAAGAGGGTGGGACGCGTGATAAGGAGCGCAAGGCCGCCGGTGCGATCAGCGTGGCGCGAAGCGCGGCGTCTTGAGGCCGAGTGCCATCGCCTCGTGCACCAGCGCCATGATGTCGCGGCTGGCGAGTTCATGCAGATCGTCCAGTGACTCAAGGACATAGTAGAGCGGCTGCAGGATGTCGATGCGATACGGGGTGCGCAGTGCCTCGACGGCATCGAAGGGCAGATGCGCGGGATGTTCGAGACTGTCTGCAAGCTCGCCCAGGGCATAGCGGGTCTCGCGCGGCGAGGAGATGATGCCGCCGCCGTAGAGGCGCAGGGCGCGACTGCCATCGGGTTGAGTCTCGCGCAGCATGCCGAATTCCACCGTCATCCAGTAGAGGCGGGCCAGATAGACGCGCTCTTCCTTGCTGGCGGCGAGACCGAGGCGTCCGTAGGTGGCGGTGAACTCGGCGAAGGCGGGGTGAGTGAGCATCGGGCAGTGACCGAAGATCTCGTGGAAGATGTCCGGTTCCTGCAGATAGTCGAGTTCTTCCGGGGAGCGGATGAAGGTGGCGACCGGGAAGCGCCGCTCGGCGAGCAGCTCGAAGAAGCGCGTAAAGGGGATCAAGGCCGGCACGCGAGCGGTTCGCCAACCGGTGGCGGCCTCCAGGACCCGATCGATCTCGCCAAGCTGGGGGATACGGTCCTCTGGCAGGGCAAGGCGCTCGAGCCCTTGTAGATACTCGCGACAAACACGCCCCTCGACCAGTGCCATCTGGCGCGACATTAAGGTCTGCCAGGTGGCGTTCTCCTGATCGCTGTAATGGATCCGGCCTCGGGCATCCGGCTCATGGGCAACGTAGCGGGTACCCTTGGCTTGTGAGCCGGGCTGAGCTTCCTGGGATGTCTGTGGCCAATGACGACCCTGCGGTGCGTTCATGCAACCTCCCCAACCAGATGGCGGCGCTGCCGAGCAGGCTGCCGTGTTGTCATTATGGCGTACATGCCAGTCCTTGCATGTCGATGACAACGCTAGGCCCTGTCGGGTGGCGTTGACCAGTGGTCAGGCGTGGCTTCGCATAGCAGATAACGCTGCGTTGGTGCGTGTCTTGTCACATAATTGTGACACTGGAGCGGTAATCGGGCGCACCCTGTGCCATTCGGGCGTTCATGCACCTCTGCATTACTGTCTTTTGTAAGGAATACTTTACGACGTTTTTGATAACGCTTACGTTAACGTCATTCAGCTGTCCGTCGCCAAGCCCTCCGTCACTCGAGTGGCGACGCCAGGCCGGCGACACCATTTCGACAACAATTCCAGTGACAATGCCAACAAGAATTCCAACGACAATGCCGAGAACGCCATGCGCCTCAAACTGACCTGCCAGAATCGAATCGGGATTCTGCGCGACATCCTGGCTCCCTTTGCCGATTACGGCCTCAACGTGCTGCGCGGGGAGGTCGGCGGGGAGGCCAACAACTCCATCTATCTGCATGTGCCCAACATGCTGCGCATGCAGCTCTCGACCCTGAAGCCGACCCTCGAGGAGATTCCCGGGGTCTTCAAGGTCAGTCGCGTCAGCCTGATGCCCACCGAGCGACGCCATCTGGAGCTCAATGCACTGCTGTCATCGCTGTCAGACCCGGTGATGTCCATCGACATGGATGGGCGCGTGGTGGCGGCCAATCGCGCGGCGGGCAAGTTGCTCGGAGTGCGTATCGATGAGGTGCCGGGACTGGCGCTGACGCGTCATGTCCAGGATGTCGATCTGCCGGAGCTGATCCGGCGCAACAATGCCCGCGTCAATGGCCTGCGCCTGCGGGTGGGAGAAGAGACCTTCCTCGCCGATATCGCGCCACTGCACACCGAGAACGAGGATGTCGCCTCGCTGGCGGGCGCCGTGGTCACCCTGCATCGTGCAGACCGTCTTGGCTCGCGTATCTACCAGATCCAGCGCACCGAGGTGCGCGGTTTCGAGGCCATCTTCCAGGCGAGCCGTCAGCTGTCGGCGGTGGTCAAGGAGGCTCGCCGCATGGCGCCGCTGGATGCGCCGCTCCTGATCGAAGGCGAGACCGGCACCGGCAAGGAGCTGCTGGCGCGGGCCTGTCACCTGGCCAGCCCCCGCGGCCAGGCCCCCTTCATGGCGCTCAATTGCGCGGGGCTGCCAGAGTCGATGGCCGAGACGGAGTTGTTCGGTTATGCCCCGGGCGCCTTCGAGGGCGCGCGGCCGGAGGGCAAGCTGGGCCTGCTGGAGCTGACCAGTGGCGGCACCATCTTCCTCGATGAGGTCGGCGAGATGAGTCCGCGCATGCAGGTCAAGCTGCTGCGCTTTTTGCAGGACGGCGGTTTCCGCCGTGTCGGCAGCGATGAGGAGACCTTCCTCGATGTGCGCGTGATCTGCGCTACCCAACAGGACCTGCCGGCACTGTGCAGCGAAGGGCGCTTCCGCCATGACCTCTTCCATCGCCTCAATGTGCTGTGCGTGCAGATTCCGCCACTCAGGGAGTGTCTGGATGGACTCGAGGAGCTGGCACGGCATTTTCTCGAGCGGGCAGTGCGCCAGATCGGCGCTCGCGTACGGGATATCTCGCCCGAGGCCATGGCGCGTCTACAGGGCTATCACTGGCCGGGCAACGTGCGTCAGCTGGAGAACGTGCTGTTCCAGGCCGTCTCGCTGTGCGATGGCGAGGTGATCGAGGCGCAGCATCTGCGTCTGACCGGCGAGGCGCGTGATGAGGGTCTCGACAATATCGACCTCACCGGCAGCTTGGGTGATATCCATGACGAGGTCGAACGGCGCATCCTGGCGCATCTCTACCCCGAGTATCCGTCCAGTCGATTGCTGGCCAAGCGCCTGGGGGTCTCGCATACCACCATCGCCAACAAGCTCAAGCGTCACGGCATCGCACAGGAATGACCCGCGGTGCAGGTGATGGTGGGAGAGAACAGACAACAGGGCGAGAGGAAAGCAGCAAAGCAGGAAATAGGTGAAAGAGAAGGAGAAAGAGAAGGAAGGGTAAAAGACAGGCAAGAAGACAGGATCGGAGAGGCGCTTGAATGCGTGTCTGGATATCGTAACTGGTGAATTGTTTTGCTCGCTAATAAAGGGTATGATTCTTATATTGTTAGCAAGCTAACATAGGTGGCGTCTGATATCGGCGGCAAGCGCCGCCCTGACACCGTACCAATCAAGGCTCTCGTGGGTCTCTCGCTCAGTACTGATGAGGGGGAGTGTCATGGGAGCTTTCATGTCGAGAGACGCTATATGAACGCACATTCTCCGGGGACGGATTCGACTCAGGAAATCCCGTTTCACGAGCAGATCAAGCCATCGCTGGGCGGCCAGGTCGGTCGGGTCCATCGTCTATGGCGCACCGCCATTACCAGCGCGGTGCGCAGCCTGGACATGACGGAATCGCGTTGGACGGTCATGGTCCATCTGGAAAAGCTCGGCGAGGGCTGTACCCAACAGATGCTGGCCAGTGAGCTGGGCATCGAGATGCCGTCGCTGACGCGCACCCTCAACCAGCTCGAGGCTCAGCAGCTGATCGCACGCGTGCCGCACGAGACCGACAAGCGAGCGCGTTGCCTATGGTTCACCGAGCAAGGTCGCCAATGCCTGACCCTGTTGACGGAGCGCATCGAACGAGTACGGGCCGAGCTGTACGTCGGCTTCGATGACGAAGTGCTCAATGCCTTCGCCCGAGCTCTTCTCCAGTTCGAAGACAATGCCAGTGCCAGCATCGCGCGCTCCCAGGCCGAATATCAGCGCAGTCGTCAGGGATGACATCCGATCAACGTGGCGCGTCGTAGCGCCCTGCGGTGCCATGGGTGAATACCACCTGCCACAACTGCAGCTGGCGGGCGCGGAAGGCGCCCGCGCAGGCACCGAGATAGTATTCGAACATGCGCTTGTCACGCGGTGAGTAGGTATCGGCCAGCTCATGCCAGTGCTGGTCGAGATTGGCGCGCCACGCCATCAATGTCGGGTCATAGTCGGCGCCGAAGTTGTGCCAGTCCTCCATCACCAGATGTGCTTCGCTGGCGCGTACCAGCTGACTGGCGCTGGGCAGTACGCCATTGGGGAAGATATAGCGATTGACCCAGGGGTCGGCCGAGATATCACTCTGGTTGGAGCCGATGGTATGCAACACGAAGCGTCCGCCGGGGCGCAGCAGGTGCGCGGCATGGGCAAAATAGGTGGCGTAGTTCTTGTGGCCGACGTGTTCGAACATGCCAATCGAGGCGATGGCATCAAAGCTGCCCACCGTGCGCCTGAAGTCAGGGTCGCGATAGTCCTTGAGCAGGATTTCCACCGGTAGCCCTGCGCAATGCTCGCGCGCCAGCGCGGCCTGCTCGGCGGAGATGGTGATACCGACGACCTCCACGCCGTAATGGCGCGCGGCGTAGGCGGCCAGGCTCCCCCAGCCACAGCCGATATCCAGCAGGCGCATGCCGGGCGTTAGCCCCAGCTTGCGGCACACCAGATCCAGCTTGGCCCGTTGCGCCTTGTCCAGGTTCTCCGCGCTGATCGGCAGGTCTTTCCAGTAGCCGCAGCTGTAGCACAGGGTGTCATCCAGCATGCGCGTGAAGAGGTCATTGCCGAAGTCATAATGCACCTTGCCGACCACGCCGGCGCGGCGGCGACTCTGCAGATTGATCACTCCGGCCTGCAGTCGATAGGCGATACGCTCGCTGGTGGTGTGGGCGCGGCTGCCCAGGCCATGCCGCAGCAGGCGACAGATCATCTCGTCGATCTGCTCGCAGTCCCACCAGCCTTCCATGTAAGCCTCGCCCAGTCCCAGGCTGCCTTGCTGCAGCACCCGCCGGAACAGGTCCGGATGGCGGACGCGAATGTCCCAGGGGTCAGGTCCGTTGAGCCTGACGCCGGAACCTGCCAGCAGATGTTCGACGGTGCGTCGATGACGGGTGTCGGGGAGTGCAACGGGGGCCAGGCGTTGTTCGATACTCATGGAAAAGCCTCCTTGACGGCGCGCGGGCGCAGAGAGTCCTGATGGGTTCGTCATGGCGTATGGCAGTGATCGACAGTCCTCGGGCGATAGGGCTGTCGAACGTCTCGCATGGCAATGCGCGAGCTTTATTCAGTGAGATGCATGCTGCGCGATTCATGTCGCGAGCCCCATGCAACAAGGTTCATGCATGTTCAGTGTCCGAGTCGCCGCAGGTGTGCCAGTCCGGCGGCGGGTGCTCACTCTTCACCAATCTCATATGTCGATCAGGGGCGGCGCTGGGACAGCTTTCATCTCAGCATAGTCAAGAGTCGTCTAATGGGGCGGTGCAATTGACTGATTTCTGGGGCAACCCAAGGTTGCGGTCTCGAAACTCAGGCTCCGCAGTGTCGGTTTTCCCGTGCCATCCTCGGGTGTCGGAACGCAAGAAAGCCGCCCCTGGGGGCGGCTTTCTGACGGATGCTGTGCATTCATTTCGCCGTCGTTACGGCTTTCGCTTTCGCGTTCGATCGCGCTGTCAGGTCACGCTACCTGACGGGGAACGCCTCAGCGGCAGCGTACGGTCCAGACGACCTTGTAGCCTTCGCCTTCATGGGTGGCGGCAGCCATTTCGGTGTCTTCATTGACGGTACCGCCTTCCAGCTGGTCATTGCCATCGGCAGCCTTGGCGGTGGCGTCGTGCGGGCCGAAGACGCGCGAGTCGAGCACATCGTACTTGTCGCGGTCCTGCTCTTCACACACCTCGAGTGCGCGCTCCTTGACCTGTGCGATGGCATCATCGCGGTCTTCATCGACGGCGCTGACTTCGTAGCGCGTGTCCTGCTTCTCTATCACGCTGGTGTTGCCGCAACCGGCAATGAAGGCGGAACCGACGATGGCCAGGGTCATGCAGGAATTGCGCAGGGCATTGGATGTCAGGGTCATGATCTCTCCTTGAAGTGTCTTTCAGAGCTGTCTTCCCGAGCCGTCATGAAAACGGGCTCGGGTCGCAATTTCTGTCGTCAAGATGACGCTGACATCAGTACTGGGGGGTATGGGCGCGCGCTTCAAGTGTCGAGATGCATCGACGCTGACTGTCGCCTGCCGCCAACAGCAGAGGCGCGAGGCACTGGCGAGCGGGCTGCGGGATAGCCGAAGTGACACTTTGGTCGTGAACTGTCTCATTCAGGTATGTCGATGCCTCATCTGGACAGCCTACCTGTGACAACTGGCCTAGTCTGCAGAAGCCCTTGCGGTTGGACGCCACCGACCGCGGGCTGGTGGCCGGTGCAGGAAAAGTGACGGGCGGCGCAAGCCAGCTTGTCTGCCTGACGCCGGCCACGTGCCAAACCCCCATGCCAGTCAGGAGCACGTCATGTCAGCCAATGCCAATCGCGGAGTTGTCTACCAGGGAGCGGGGAAGGTGAGTGTCGAATCACTGAACTATCCGACCCTGGCGCTGGGAAATCGCAAGTGTGAACACGGGGTCATCCTCAAGGTCGTCTCGACCAATATCTGCGGCAGTGATCAGCACATGGTGCGAGGCCGCACCACGGCGCCGCAGGGCCTGGTACTGGGCCACGAGATCACCGGTCTGGTCGTCGAGGCCGGGCGCGATGTGGAATTCATCAAGGTGGGTGACATCGTCTCGGTCCCCTTCAACATTGCCTGCGGCCGCTGCCGCAACTGCAAGGAAGGCAAGACGGGCATCTGTCTGAACGTCAATCCGGCGCGTCCCGGCGCGGCCTACGGCTATGTCGACATGGGCGGCTGGACTGGTGGTCAGACGGATTACGTCATGGTGCCCTATGCCGACTTCAACCTGCTCAAGTTCCCGGATGCCGACCAGGCGATGGAGAAGATCCGTGATCTGACGCTGCTGTCCGATATCTTCCCCACCGGTTTCCACGGCTGTGTGACCGCGGGGGTAGGACCGGGCTCCACGGTGTATATCGCGGGCGCCGGGCCGGTCGGGCTGGCGGCGGCCGTCTCCGCTCAGCTGCTGGGTGCGGCCTGTGTCATCGTCGGTGACATGATCCCCGAGCGCTTGCAGCAGGCCGAGAGCTTCGGCTGCGAGACCATCGATCTGCGTCAGGAAGGCTCGATGGAGGACAAGGTCGAGGTGATTCTCGGCGAGCGCGAAGTGGATTGCTTCGTCGACTGCGTCGGCTTCGAGGCGCATGGCTGTGGGTGTGACCATGGCCGTGAGCAACCGGCCACGGTGCTCAACTCGGCAATGGCGCTGACGCGTGCCGGCGGCCAGATCGGAATCCCCGGCCTCTATGTCACCGAAGACCCGGGCGCCGAGGATGAGGCCGCCAAGGTCGGGGCGCTGTCGATGCGCTTCGGGCTGGGCTGGGCCAAGTCCCACTCGCTGCACACGGGCCAGTGCCCGGTGATGAAGTATCACCGCCCGCTGATGCAGGCGATCCTGTTCGGGCGCGTCAATATCGCCGATGCGGTCAATGTGCAGGTCATCAGTCTGGAAGAAGCGCCGCAGGGCTATGCGGATTTCGATGGCGGCGCTGCCAAGAAATTCGTCATCGATCCTCACGCCATGGTGCGCAACGGCCGTGCCGCCTGATGCCATCACGGCCTGAATCCCGCCCGTAGCGGAGTTCTGTCACCACAGACGACGCTGCCACGCCCTTTCAGCGGGTGTGGCAGCGTCGTCTTTTTTGAAGCGTGCCTGCCAGGCGGATGTTGCAGCCAGGCCCTTGTTGTCGAAGAGGCGCTGCGCTATACCGGTGAGCATATGAGGCCAGCGCGCTGCGTGTGGTGCTCTCCGCTCTGACTGTATCTGCACAGGAATGCCCATGTCCGCTTCAGCGTCCCCCATCGCCAGTACCGCCAGCCTGATGCCACAGCACGCCGATTTTTCCGACTGGCCCAACAGCCGCGACTGGCTGGCGCACCTGGTCAGCTTCAATACCGTGTCACGCGAGTCGAATCTGGCGTTGATCCATTGCCTGCGTGATGCCCTGGAAGTGGTCGGCGTCAGTGCCGAGGTCATCCACAACGATGGTGGCGACAAGGCCAATCTGCTGGCGGTGATCGGGCCGGAAATCGAGGGGGGTGTGGTGCTCTCCGGGCACACCGATGTGGTGCCGGTGGAGGGGCAGGCCTGGGATAGCGATCCCTTCACGCTGCGTGAGGCCGAGGGTCGCCTCTATGGGCGCGGTTCTTCTGACATGAAGGGGTTCATCGCCTGCTGCATGGCGGCGGTGCCGGCGCTGGTGGATGCCCAGCGCGCGGGCACGCTCAAGAAGCCGGTGATTCTTGCCTTTTCCTATGACGAGGAGATCGGCTGTCTGGGGGCGCCGCGCATGATCGCGCGCCTGCGTGACCGCCTGCCGCGTCCGGCGGCGGTGCTGGTGGGCGAGCCGACCATGATGGCGATCGTCGATGCCCACAAGGGCATTACCGATCTGCGCACCACGGTGACCGGCAAGCCGTCGCATTCCAGCCTGGTCTATCAGGGGGTGAGCGCCATCCATCTGGCGGCGCGCATGGTGACCTTCATCGAGGACCGCATGCAGGCGCGCATCGACTGCGGCCATCTGGACGAACGCTTCGATGTGCCCCACGCCAGTCTGCATGTCGGGCGTATCGAGGGCGGCACGGCGGTCAACATCACCGCCGGGGAGTGCATCTTCGACTGGGAGCTGCGCCATCTGCCGGGCGAGGATGTCGAGGCGATGCTGGCGGAGATCGATGCCCACGCCGAGCGTCTGGTCGCCCCTTATCGAGAGCGGGCACCTGAAGTGGCGATCCGCAGTGAACGCACGGTGGAAACGGTGCCTTCATTGGGGCATGGCGATCGGGATCCGGCCATTCGCCTCTGCCAGCGCCTGCTGGGCGATCAGCGGGCCAGCGAGGCCGTGGCGTACACCACGGAGGCGGGCCAGTTCCAGAGCGAAGGCTGGCCGACCGTGGTCTGCGGGCCAGGCTCCATCGGGGTCGCGCATCAGGCCAACGAGTACATCGAACTCAGCCAGCTGGCGGCCTGCGATCGTTTCCTGGCCCAGCTGGTGCGTGAGCAGCAGGGCGGTTGAGGCTCCTGTGTTGAGCCTTTTGTTCTGAGCCTCCTGCGCTGAGCCTCTTTTGCTGGGCCTGATGCCCGGATGAAGCGTGCGCTTACAGCATGCCGGGGCGGGGCGTCTCCTGCTCCGGCATCGGGCGCAATGCCGTGGCACATTCCCGCAACAGATGGTCGGTGAGCTTGTCCAGCGTGCTGCCACCGTGGCGCCAGTGATGCCAGTAAAGCGGCACATCGAGGGCATGGTTCGGCGCGATATCCACCAGCTCACCACTGGCCAGCAGATGCGCCGCCTGCTGTTCGGGAATCATGCCGTAGCCCATGCCGCTCAAGGCCAGGCGCACGAAACCTTCCGACGACGGGCAGAGGTGGTGGGGGAAGGGTTCATCGAAGCCCATGGTCGACAACAGCCGGTGTTGCAGGCGGTCATCACGGCCATAGACGATGGCAGGCATGCGACGCAGGGTCTCGGCCGCCAGTATGGGCGGGATGGCGCGGCCCTTCTTCGTGATATGGCGTTGCACGAAGTCCGGGCTGGCCAGCGCCCGATAGCGCATGCTGCCCAGCGGGTGTGAGCGCGCACCCTGCACCGGGCGCGGTGTGGCACAGATGCAGCCTGCGACTTCTCCATCGCGCATGCGCCTGAGCGCCACTTCCTGATCTTCCACCAGCATGTCCAGCAACAGCTCGCGCTCGCGACAGAAACTGCCGGTGACGGTCGGCCACCAGGTGGCCAGTGAATCGGCATTGATGGCGATACGCAGCCGCTGTTCGCTCTCGCCGAGGGCGGGAATCTGGTCGAGAAGGTCATGCTCCAACAGGCGCACCTGCTGGACATGATTGAGCAGGCGCCGCCCGAGCGGCGTCGGCCCCAGGCGCGGTGTACGCACCAGTACCGGCTGCCCCAGCCGTGCCTCCAGCAGCTTGATGCGCTGCGAGACCGCTGACTGCGTCAGCCCCAGAGCTCGCGCCCCACGTTCAAAGCCCGCCTGATCGATGACGGCCGCCAGTGCCTCCAGCAGTTTATAGTCCAGCATCAGTATTCCTTATGATCCATTCCTTGAATCAATTTCCTTGATGGATTCATCCTAGCGTACTCTGCCTGCCTCAGCACTGACAGTCGTGGCATGCGTCGTCAGTCACGGCAACGACACGACGAAAGGACAGGCGATATGTGGTGGTCATTCTTCAATGGGGCAGGGGTAGGCGCAGGCTTGATCATCGCCATCGGGGCGCAGAATGCCTTCGTGTTGGGGCAGGGGCTCAAGCGCGAGCATCAATGGTGGGTGGCGGGGCTCTGCGCGCTGTGTGATGGCGTGCTGATCATCGCCGGCGTGCTCGGGCTTGGCGCGCTCATGCAGCAATCGCCGCTGTTGATGAGCTTTGCCCGCTGGGGCGGCGTGGCGTTTCTGCTCTGGCAGGCATTCAAGGCGTTGGGGCGCATGCGCACTGGTGGTCAGCTGACGGCAAGCAATGCCCTCAAGGCCAGTCTCGGCAAGGTGCTGGCGGCGACATTGGCCGTCACGCTGCTCAATCCCCAGGTCTATCTGGATACGCTGGTGATGCTGGGCGCGATCGGCGCTCAGCAGCCGTCCCCTGAAAGCTTCATCGTCGGGGCGAGCCTGGCCTCCATCGGCTGGTTCTTCGGCCTGGTGGCATGTGCCGGCTGGCTGGCGCCACGTCTGACCAGCCCGCGTGCCTGGCAGGTCATCGAGGCCTTCATCGCCACGATTCTGCTGTGGGTGGCCTGGCAGCTGGGCAGCGGTGCCTGGCTCTAGCGGCCAACGCAAGACGGGCATGCGGCAGTCGCAGGCGCGACGCGCCGATAGATGTAAAGAAAGCATGACGCAGTGTCAGGCGCTCGCGGCAGTGAGAGCGCCCCGGGTGAACAGTGTCGAGAGGACCGTCAACGCCATGGCAGAGTTTCGTTACATGTCTGGCGTGGGGGGAGGCAGGGTACGGCACCAATGAGGGCGCAAGGTGCATGGGCAGGGCGGCAGGCAAGGCATAGATTCCCGATAACGGAATCGGGACATCACAGGTGATCCGCGGCGCGTTTGCCTGTCATGAAGGATGTTGCCCGCCTTCTCTCTACCTTGCCTGCCTTGTCGGCAGCCTGACTCAGGAACACCTCATGAACGCACCGGCGCGTATCGAACAGCACAATCCCATCGGCACGGACGGCTTCGAGTTCGTCGAGTTCACGGCCCCGGATGCGGCCGGCATCGATGCCCTGCGCAAGTTGTTCAACCAGCTCGGATTTACCGAGACCCGTCGCCATCGCTCCAAGCAGGTGTTCCTGTTCCAGCAGCATGGGATCAATGTGGTGCTCAACGCCGAGCCGAATAGCCCGGCGGCGGAATTTGCGGCGATTCACGGCCCGAGTGCCTGTGCGATGGCCTGGCGTGTGGCGGATGCCGAGCAGGCGCATCGCTACGCATTGGCGCACGGTGCGCGCAGCGTCGAGCATCCGGTCGGGCTGGGCGAGGTGGGCATCCCCGCGGTGCAGGGCATCGGCGGTTCCGTGCTGTACTTCGTGGACCATCACCGTGAGCGCTCGATCTACGATACCGATTTCGTCGCCATCGACGGCGCAATCGAGAATGCCAACAGTGTCGGTCTGCATACGCTGGATCACCTGACCCACAATGTCGGGCGTGGCCAGATGGATGTGTGGGCAGACTTCTATGCGCGTATCGCCAACTTCCGTGAGATCCGCTATTTCGATATCGAAGGCAAGATGACCGGGCTCTTCTCGCGCGCGATGACGGCGCCCTGCGGCAAGATGCACATTCCCATCAACGAGTCCGCCGATGATGACTCCCAGATCGCGGAATTCATCCGCGAATACAATGGGGAAGGCATCCAGCATCTGGCGATGGCGACGGATGATATTCATGCCACCGTCAAGGCGCTCAAGGCCAATGGCGTCACCTTCCTGACCACGCCGGCCACCTATTATGAGAAGGTCGATGCGCGGGTGCCCAACCACGAAGAGAATGTCGAGGACCTCAAGGCATTGAACCTGCTGGTCGATGGTGCGCCGGGGGAGGGGATTCTGTTGCAGATCTTCACCGAGACGGTGATCGGGCCGATCTTCTTCGAGATCATCCAGCGCAAGGGCAACGATGGCTTTGGCGAGGGCAACTTCAAGGCGCTGTTCGAATCCATCGAGGAAGACCAGATACGCCGCGGTATCATCGGCGGCGAGTGATCATGATAGTGCTTCAGCAGCACAAAAGCCCCGCCAGTGGTAGCCGGCGGGGCTTTCGTGCTGGGTAGCCGAGCTAGAAAATTCGAGTTGAAAGACCTGGTTTGTACAGTCGGGCTCAGGAGGTCGTCGGGACGCGCTGGTGATCGATCACCTGACGCAGCACGAAGCTCGAATGCACGCCGGTCACCCCCTCGATGCGGGTGATCTGCTTGAGCAGCAGGTCGTGATAGTCATCCATGTCCTTGACCACCACCTTGAGCTGGTAGTCGGCTTCCTGGCCGGTGATCAGCAGGCATTCCATCACCTGGGGCAGCGAGGCGATGGTGTCCTCGAAGTTGGTGAAGCGCTCCGGGGTGTGGCGGTCCATCGAGATATGCAGCAACGCCATCAGACTGAGTCCCAGCTTGCGGGCATCTATCTGGGCGCGGTAGCCGGTGATCATGCCGCTTTCTTCCAGCGCACGGACACGGCGCAGGCAAGGTGACGGGGACAGGCCAATGCGCTCCGCGAGTTCCTGATTGCTGATGCGACCCGAGTGCTGAAGCTCGTCAAGAATGCGACGGTCGAAGCGGTCCAGTGTCGGGAGAGGAATATTCTGGCTCATTTTCGCAATCCATTAGCGATGAAGATGTGAATGGTGAAATAATCTGCTTTTAAGATGGCGATGTCATGTGGTTTTCGCAATCGTCCGCCCTGATATGCGGCATATACTGTAATCACTGCTCAGCGATGAAGACGCCCGCTCGAGTCGTGGCTATCGCATGACATGACGCACGACGCGAACGACAGACCTGAGCAGGATGAGCCACCGGCGCTGGCGACTCGCCTCATGCAACCGGTGAACGCGGAATGCAGTCGGCTTCTGATCGAAGCGAGGCTGCCGAAAGGGCTCTGATGGTGATCCCATCGTCCTTCTCTCCACGCTGGTGACCGTGATCCGGTCCCGGAGCTTGCGGCGGGCAGTGACGTTACGCTGCCCCCGACTTGCTTGCTTGCCCTGCTGACGGCAAGCTTTCGGATGCAAGGCTTCCAAGCCTTCGTCATCTCACATTTACTCAGGCGCCCCGATTGGGACACTGTTGAGTGCGAAAGGTGCCATCGATCTCCCGTTTCGGGCCTCGATTGCCGGTTTTTCGCACCCAGACCGCCAAGGACACGACCATGACTGCTGCATCCACGCCAAGTGCTGCCTTCGACCACACCAAATATCGCCCCGTGACCCCTGTTGCACTGACCGACCGCCAGTGGCCGTCGCGTACCGTGACCCAGGCGCCGCTATGGGCGAGTGTCGACCTGCGTGATGGCAATCAGGCGCTGCTCGAGCCGATGACGGTCGAGCAGAAGAAGCTGATGTGGAAGCTGCTGGTCAAGATCGGCCTCAAGGAGATCGAAGTCGGTTTCCCCTCCGCCAGTCAGCTCGATTTCGACTTCGTGCGCTGGTTGATCGAGGAGGATCAGGTCCCGGAAGGCGTCAGCATCCAGGTGCTGGTGCAGGCGCGTGAGCACCTGATCGCGCGTACCTTCGAATCGCTGGTCGGTGCGCGTGATGCCGTCGTTCACGTCTACAACTCCACCTCCACCGTGCAGCGTGAGCGGGTGTTCGAGATGGACCGTGACGGCATCAAGGCCATCGCCGTCGAGGGTGCACAGCTGGTCAAGGACTACGCCGAGCGCTATCCGGACACCAACTGGGTGTTCCAGTACTCGCCGGAGAGCTTCACCTCCACCGAGATGGATTACGCCGTCGAGGTGTGTGAGGCGGTGATGGATGTCTGGCAGCCGACGCCGGAAAAACGCTGCATCCTCAACCTGCCGGCCACGGTGGAAGTGGGCCCGGCCAATCACTTCGCCGATCAGGTCGAGTACTTCATCAAGCACCTGAGCCGTCGTGACTGCGCGATCATCTCGCTGCACACCCACAACGACCGTGGTGGAGCCGCCGCTGCTGCCGAACTTGGCCTGCTGGCCGGCGCTGACCGCATCGAAGGCACCCTGCTGGGCAATGGTGAGCGCACCGGCAACATGGACTTGATCACCCTGGCGATGAACCTCTACAGCCAGGGCATCGATCCGGAGCTGGATCTCTCCAACCCGGACGAGATCATCCAGGTCTACACCGAGTGCACCAATCTGCCGGTTCACCCGCGTCACCCGTGGGTCGGTGAGCTGGTCTACACCGCTTTCTCCGGCAGTCACCAGGATGCCATCCGCAAGTGCCTCAAGAAGCAGCAGGCGGATGAGCCGTGGCAGGTCGCCTATCTGCCCATCGACCCGCAGGATCTGGGTCGCGACTTTCAGGCGGTGATCCGCGTCAACAGCCAGTCCGGCAAGGGTGGCATGGCCTTCCTGCTCGAGCGCGATCACGGCATCAGCCTGCCGCGCTGGATGAGTCTCGAGCTTGCGCCGCACGTGCAGAAGGCCAGCGAGCAGGTCAGTGGTGAGCTGTCCAGCGACCAGATTCGCGCGATTCTCGATGCCAGCTTCAAGCGTGAGGCGCCGCTGAGTCTCAAGGGCTATCGTCTGGATCGCGAAGGGGCCGAGAAGCTCACCGCGACACTGGTCGATGACAAGGGCGAGCAGATCGCGCTGGCCGGTGAAGGCAACGGTGCCATCTCCGCCTTCATGGATGCCTGGCAGCGTCACACCGGCTCCACCGTCAGCGTGGTGGATTACGGTGAGCACGCCCTCGGTGAAGGCAGCGATGCCGTCGCGGTGGCCTTCGTGATGCTCAACCTGGATGGCAAGCGTGTCTGCGGCATGGCTGAAGATGGCGATACCGTGAGCGCGTCGCTCAAGGCCGTGCTGTCGGCGGTCAATCGCGGTCTGGAAAGCAGTGCGCGCAGTGAAGCGGAACGTGCCGAGGAAGCCGGTCCGGTCGCTGTGTGATGACAACACACCTCATGCGTGACTGATCCGGGGCATTTTTGCCTCTCTCGAGACCCTCGCTCATCAGAGCGGGGGTCTTGGCGTTTCGAGACAGCGCAGAAGCTGCCCGGCTGACGCTCACGCCCGCGGTTGCCGGCCTTGCGCGGAAACGCTTGCGTGGAAAATACGTGTCATGCTCGTCAGGCCGCTATAGACTTTTGTCTGATGTTGACGGCTCAGTCAACATCCGGACTTGCACCGGTGCCCACCCTGCGTATCATCGCTGCACCCGCATAATGATAACGATCTGGTGGCAGACCGGATTCGAGAACACAACAATTCCAAGCGGTGCAAAGGCAAACCTCCTGATTGCAGAGATAATGGATGCGTCCCCATCCATGCTCTGATCGGGCATCGCCAGTGCACCTCTCGTTCAGGAGGTCCGCTAGAACAACCCACAACTACTCATCGGTATCGCATGATTCAACTTGATGCTATCACCACCCTGTTGCTGGCGGCGCTTGTCCTCGTCGTTGGCCATCTGATCGTCGAGCGCGTGCGCGTGCTGCGCGAATTCAATATCCCCGAGCCTGTGGTCGGCGGCCTCATCGCTACCATCATCGTTACCGGCCTGCGCGGCCTGGGTTACGAGTTCCAGTTCTTCGGCGGTCTCCAGACTCCCTTCATGTTGCTGTTCTTCGGCTCCGTTGGCCTGTCGGCAGATGTTCGCATGATTCGTGCCGGCGGCAGCAAGCTGGTGCTGTTCCTCGCGCTTGTCATTGGCCTGCTCATCCTGCAGAACCTGCTGGGTGTCGGTGTTGCCAGTCTGTTCGGTCTCGATCCGGTGCTGGGTCTGCTCGGCGGTTCCATCACCATGTCCGGTGGTCACGGCACCGGCGCGGCATGGGCCAACGTCTTCGCCGACGAATATGGCATCAATGGCGCGATGGAAGTCGCGATGGCCTGTGCCACCTTCGGGCTGGTGTTCGGTTCCCTGATCGGTGGGCCGACGGCGCGTTTCCTGATCAATCGCATGAAGCGCGAAGGGCAGGACATCAACGCCCAGGTCAGCGATTCCGAATATGACGAGACGGAAGTCCAGCACCCGCTGAATACGGCCAATGCCCTGAAGACACTCTTCATGCTACTGCTCGGGGTCGTCTGTGGTCAGCAGCTGCAGTCACTCACGTCGGGCACCGCCTTCTCGCTGCCGACCTTCGTGTGGGTGCTGTTCAGCTGTATCGTCATCGGCAACGTGGTGCGCGCCTTCGGCGACAAGCACCTCAATACCCACGCCGTGGATGTGCTGGGCAACATCAGCCTGTCCATCTTCCTGGCGCTGGCGCTGATGACGCTCAAGCTCTGGGATCTGGCCAATCTGGCACTGCCGATTCTGGCCATCCTGCTGGCACAGGTCGCACTGGTGTTCCTGTACACCACCCAGGTCACCTTCCGCCTGATGGGCAAGAACTATGATGCTGCGGTACTGGTAGCAGGCAATTGTGGTTTCGGCATGGGTGCCACACCGACGGCGATCGCCAACATGCAGGCGGTCACCCAGCACCACGGGCCGTCGCGTCTGGCCTTCATCATCGTGCCGGTGGTGGGTGGTTTCCTGATCGATATCGCCAACTCGCTGATCATCAAGGGCTTCCTCGGCTTCTTCTGAACATGACTGCAGGTGTCATGATGAGATGTCGCAGAATCTGCCTGGCATGAACGACAACGCCGGACTCCTATGGAGTCCGGCGTTGTCGTTTCGGGGAGCCCCCCTTGCGGCGCGCGTGATGGGTCACGTGCGCTGTCAGGGCATCAGCTCCACAGCGCCACGATCAGGCCATAGGCCAGCAGGGTGACGACCACGGTACCGGCCAGGTTCAGGAAGAAGCCGGCGCGCATCATGGTCTGGATCTTGAGGTGCCCGGTGGCGAACACGATGGCGTTGGGTGGCGTGGCCACCGGCATCATGAAGGCACAGCTGGCCGCGATGGCCGCCGGCACGGTGATCAGCAGCGGGTCGATGTCCAGTGACAGCGCAAGCGCGCCCAGCAACGGCAGGAAGGCAGCCGCCGTTGCGGTATTGGAGGTGACCTCGGTCAGGAAGATGATCACCAGTACCACGATGCCCACGAGCCCGATGAGCGGCAGCACGCTGAACATCGACAGCTGTCCGGCGATCCACTCGGCGAGGCCCGAGCTCTTGATCACGCCCGCCAGCGCCAGGCCCCCCCCGAACAGCAGCAACACGCCCCAGGGCAGGTCACGCGCATCTTCCCACACCAGCAGGCGGCGCCCGCGTGAGGTGCCGGAGGGAATCGCGAACAGGCCCACGCCGATGGCCATGGCGATGCCGGTATCCGACAGCCAGGCAAGGCCCATCTGGTTGATCAAGGGGCGGAACATCCACAGCAGGGCGGCTACCAGGAAGGCGATGCCGACTCGCTTCTCGGCGCTGCTCATGGCGCCCAGTGCCTTGAGTTCACGGCTGATCATCTCGCCGCTGTCTGCCGTCTCGGACTTGAAGGAGAAGGGCGTGCGCGTCAGCCACCACCAAGTGATGGTGCACATCGCGATGGCGACCGGCAAGCCGACGACCATCCACTGGGCGAAACCGATCTCGATGCCCTGGTCACTGGACAGGTAACCCGCCAGCAGGGCATTGGGCGGCGTGCCGATCAGGGTCGCGATACCGCCAAGGCTGGCGGAGTAGGCGATGCCCAGCAGCAGGGCGGCAGCGTAGCGCTTCAGTTCCGGGTCATTGCTGTCGCGCTCGTCCTGACCACTGGACATCAGGCTGACCACTGACATGCCGATGGGCAGCATCATGATGCTGGTGGCGGTGTTGGACACCCACATGCTGATGAAGCCGGTGGCGATCATGAAGCCGGCGATCTGGCGGCGCGGCGAGTGGCCGGCAAGCTTCAGCGTATGCAGGGCCACGCGGCGATGCAGGTCCCAGCGTTGCATGGCGATCCCGAGCAGGAAGCCACCGAGGAACAGGTAGATGGTCGGGTTGGCATAGGCGGCGGTGGTGCTCTTGATGTCATCGATGCCAAGTGCCGGCACCAGCACGATGGGCAGCAGTGAGGTCACCGGAATCGGCAGGGCCTCGGTGGCCCACCAGGTGGCCATCAGCAGGGCAAGTCCGACGCAGAGCCAGGCGCTGTCCGGCATGTCGCCCGGTGCCGGTGTCAGCCAGGTCAGCAGCAACAGGAGGGGCCCGAGTATCAGGCCGATGCGCGCCGCGAGTGGCGCTTGTGGCGGCGTAGTGGATTGATCAGCGACGTGATCGGGAGATTGCTCAGGCATGTCGACTCCAGAGAAGCCGGTCGGCGACTGGCTTCCTCATCATGGTGGTCATCGTGTTGTTGGTATGGGTCATGGTAGGTGATGGCGAGTTGTCATGTTGGTGTTATTCATGACATGTCGTGCATGTACCTGCGATCGGGGTGGCGTGCACGGCGAGTCATGTTGCCTGCCTTGTCAGAAAGACGCTCGCGAGTCGATCAGCTGGGCGCGCAGGCGGCAAGGCGCGGCCATTGTCTCAGCATTGCGGCGCGGCTCAATAGCCTTCATTGCCTGTTTTGAAACTCCCGTGAGTGAAACCTTGACGCCGCGCAAGCGCGACGCTTGATCCGAGGCGCTCAAACCCCGAGCCAGGCCCTGTATGACGCCATCTTGCACGGGTCAGGTTGCTGTCTGGCGACAGACGCTGTCGTTGGCTGTGGACTTGTGAGCGCAAGGGCTGGAAGGTAGGGTTAGCAGCCATGAACAGGGCCAGCGCAGGACTACTGCGCGGCCCACTGTCGCGTTACTTTCACAAGGAAGATGATTGATGATTCTGGTCACGGGTGGTGCAGGCTACATCGGCTCTCATACGGTATTGGCGCTCATGGAGGCCGGTCATCAGGTGCTGGTGCTGGACAACCTGTCCAATGCCAGTGAAGCCTCTCTTGCGCGTGTGGCGACGCTCGCCGGACGCGAAGTGCCGTTCGTCGAAGGCGATATCCGCAATGGCGCGCTGCTCGACAGCCTGTTCGAGCGTCACGATATCGAGGCCGTGGTCCACTTCGCCGGACTCAAGGCGGTCGGCGAGAGCGTCGCCAAGCCGCTGGCCTACTACGACAACAACGTCAACGGCACCCTGGTGCTGTGTGACGCCATGGCGCGTGCCGGCGTCAAGCGTATCGTGTTCTCTTCCTCGGCCACCGTGTATGGCGATCCGGCGTCCACGCCGATCCGTGAAGACTTTCCGACTTCCGCGACCAACCCCTATGGCCGCTCCAAGCTGATGGTCGAGGAAGTGCTGCGCGACCTGGCCGTCGCGGATGACAGCTGGCGTATCGCGCTGTTGCGCTACTTCAATCCGGTGGGTGCCCACGAGTCCGGCACCATCGGTGAAGACCCCAACGGCATCCCCAACAACCTGGTGCCGTACATCAGCCAGGTCGCCGTGGGCCGCCTCGAGGAACTGGCCGTGTTCGGGGATGACTACCCGACGCCGGATGGCACCGGGGTGCGCGATTACATCCACGTCGTCGACCTGGCCGATGGCCACCTCAAGGCGCTGGATTACCTGGCCGGTGATGCACGTGATGGCGTTCACACCTATAACCTGGGTACCGGTACCGGCTACAGCGTGCTGGACATGGTCAAGGCGTTCGAGAAGGCCAGTGGTCGTCCGGTGCCGTATCGCATCGCACCGCGTCGTGCCGGTGATATCGCCGAATGCTGGGCGGAGCCGGACAAGGCCTTCAACGAACTCAAGTGGAAGGCCGAACTCGGTCTCGACCGCATGATGGCCGACAGCTGGCGTTGGCAGTCACGCAACCCCAACGGCTATCGCAGTGCCTGAAAACTGACACTGCATGGGCAGTGCGCCTGAGTTGACCGAGCTTGAATTGACCGAGCTTGAGTTGATGGCGCTTGAGTGAAGACCTCTCGAAGCGGTCGCGGGCAGCATCCGCGGCCGCTTTTGCGTATGATGACGGCGGGCCCAAGGGCCCGTGTCGACTCCTTCGAATTCTCTGCGAGACCCCCATGCCCCAGTCTGATGTCACCCTCGATCTTGAACTGCTGACGGCCATTGAACAGCTTTGCCGCGAAGCGGGGCGGGCGATACTCGCCGTTGCCCGTGGGGGAGATCTCGGCACGCGCGCCAAGGCCGATGACAGCCCTGTCACGGCGGCGGATATGGCAGCGCATCATGTGCTGGTCGAGGGGCTGGCTCGCCTGACGCCGCAGATTCCGGTGCTCTCGGAGGAGAGCGACAAGGCCGATATCGCGGCGCGGCGTGACTGGCAGACCTTCTGGCTGGTCGACCCGCTGGATGGCACGCGTGAATTCGTCACCGGCAGCGATGAATACACCGTCAACGTGGCCTTGATCCAGGGCTCGCGCAGCGTGCTGGGCGTGGTGGATGCGCCGGTACTGGAGACGACCTGGAGCGGGCTTGCCGGTGTGGGGGCCTTCCGGGAAGACGTCGCCGGGCGTGTCGAGATCGCGGTCAGCCCGGAGCCTGAGGTGTTGAGAGTCGTGGCCAGCAAGTCGCATCTCGATGCGCGCACGGCGGCACTGATCGAGCGCCTGGCGCCGGTGGAGAACGTCAGCTGTGGCAGCTCGCTCAAGTTCTGTCGCATCGCGGAAGGCAATGCGGATCTCTATCCGCGCTACGCGCCGACCAGCGAGTGGGACACCGCGGCGGCCCAGGCCGTGCTGGAAGCGGCTGGCGGCCAGGTCTTCGATGCCGAGTCATTGCCCGCACAGCCGCGCCGCCTGGACTACAACGCCCGCGACACGTTGGTGAACCCCTTCTTCATTGCCTGTGGCCAAGCGGATGGTCGCTGGCGCCAGGCGCTGGACGTCTGAGGGTGGCCGGGGCTCGATGGCTCGTGCATCTATTGGCCCGCGTAAGGGGTGAAGCGCTCATGTCATGGCGGGGACGCGCATGAAGGGCCTACTGCAGCGCCTCGTCTATCGCCTGTTTGCGCGCAGTGATCAGGCGAGCAAGCGGGCCGGGGTGATTTCCGCCATCACGCTGTCCCTGCTGGCGAGTCTGGTGCCGTTGATCTACCACGGCCTGCTCGAGGGTGGCCTGATCCTGTTCGGCAACCTGTTGCTGTGGCCGTGTCTGTTGGCGGCGCTCCATCGCCCGCGCTGGCGTTGGCCGGCGCTGGGGCTGATGGCGGCGCTGGGCGTCAACCTCTCGGCAAGTGTGGTCAGCGCCGTCTATTACGACTCCCGCTACGGCCTGGCCTTTGCGCTCAGCTCGCTGGATACCAGTCGCAGCGAATCGATGGCGATGCTGTTCAAGTTCCCGCTGGCCCTGATCGTTCCGCTGGGGTTCTTCCTGTTGGCGCTGTCACTGGGCAATCGCTTCGGGACAGGGCTGGCTCGTGCCCGACTGGGCGGGCGCAGCGGAATCGCCTTCGTGCTCTGGTTGCTGATGCTGCTGGCCGGTAGCTGGCAGTGGGGGCGGGCCAGCGTACCGTTGGTCATCACCACGCTGTCGGTCTCGCCGGGCTGGAATCTGGCCACCACCTCGCATGCCTGGTGGGAGAAGGAGCGCTACAAGGCGCTGATGGCGGATGACTATGATTTCGGTGGCGTCTCGCGCAGCCCCGAGGTGCCGGATGACGCTGTCTTCGTCCTGATCATCGGCGAATCCCAACGCCGCGATCAGCTGTCGCTGTATGGCTATTCGCGCGCCACGACGCCGAATCTCGATGCGCGCCGCGATGAGCTGGTGGTCTTCGATCAGGCCATCGCCCCGGCGCCGCAGACCGTGCTGGCGGTACCGATGCTGGCCAGTCTGACCGACCCGCGAACCTTCTCGCCGCGCTATCTGGACGCCAATCTGATCTCGCTGGCCAATCAGGCCGGCTATCATACCGAGTGGCTGTCGCGCCAAGGGCTCGATATCACCTCCGAGCGCACCTGGATCACGGCCATCGCCCAGCGTGCCGATATCGCTCGCACCATCATGACCGATTATGACGACGGCTTGCTGGATGCGCTCGATGAGGCGCTGGCGCGCGAGGTCGAGGGGCCGCGGCTGATCGTGCTGCATCTCTACGGCAGTCACCCGCCGGCCAGCCTGCAGTACCCGGATTCATTGCGCTATTTCCTGACCCCGGACAGCCGTTCGCCGCTGACCGATGCCTACGATGACAGCATCCGCTTCACGGACCAGGTGATCGAAGGGGTCTTCCAGCGTCTCGAGGGGCGACCTGCCGGCGTGCTCTATCTGTCGGACCACGGCCTCGAGCATGATCCGCTCAGCGACGCCTATGTGCATGGTGGTGACCGCCCCAGTCAGGCACCGTATCGCATTCCGCTGTGGCTTTGGCAGACAGGGCAGGCGCCCAATCCCGCGCGCGAGCTGGCGCGCCTGCGCGCGCACGCCGGTGAGCCTTTCGCCAGTTTCGATCTGCCCTATCTGGCCAGCGACTGGCTGGGCATCCGCTTCTCCGGTGACAAGCCGTGTCTGTCGCCTTGGGCGGTCTGCTATCAGCCGCGTGAGCGTCACCCGGTGCTGGACCAGCTGGGACGGCTGAACTTCTACGAGGACCTGCCGTCGGACTTTCTTTCCCGTCCTCTCGCGCCGGGTGCCGAAGAGCTCGAGGAAGCGGTCGAGGCGACCACCGAGCTGCTGGAGCGCCCGGAGTTCATGTCCGGGCAAGGCGCGAAGCGCGGTGGGCAAGCATCACAGCCGGATTCCCGTGTGACGCCGCCAGAGGATTCGTCGGCGTTCACCTTGTCACCTGCTTCATTACCTTCAGAGAATCTCAAGGACTGACATGAAAATCACTGTCTTCGGAACAGGCTACGTAGGCCTGGTGACTGGCACCTGTCTGGCCGATGTCGGCCATGACGTGATCTGCATGGACGTTGATGCGGCCAAGATCGATGGCCTCAAGCAAGGCGAGATCCCCATCTTCGAGCCGGGGCTGGAGAGCATGGTGCTGCGCAATGTCGAGGCCGGTCGTCTCAACTTCACCACTGACGCCCGTCAGGCCGTCGAGCACGGCGTGTTGCAGTTCATCGCCGTGGGCACGCCGCCGGATGAAGATGGCAGCGCCGACCTCAAGTACGTGCTGTCCGTCGCCACTACCATCGGCGAGCACATGAATGACTACAAGGTCATCATCGACAAGTCCACCGTGCCGGTGGGCACGGCGGACCGTGTCACGGCGCGAGTCGCCGAAGTGCTCGCCGAGCGCGGCGAAAGTATCGATTTCGATGTCTGCTCCAACCCGGAATTCCTCAAGGAAGGCGCGGCGCTGGAGGACTTCACACGTGGCGCGCGCATCGTGGTCGGCACCGATTCCGAGAAGGTGCGCGAGCGTATGCGCGAATGCTATGCCCCCTACAACCGCAACCATGAAAAGCTGATGTTCATGGATGTGCGCGCCGCCGAGCTGACCAAGTACGCCGCCAACGCGATGCTGGCGACCAAGATCAGCTTCATGAACGAGATCTCCAATCTGGCCGAGCGCCTGGGCGCGGACATCGAGGAAGTGCGTCGCGGCATAGGCAGTGACCCGCGCATCGGCTACCACTTCATCTATCCGGGTTGTGGCTATGGTGGCTCCTGCTTCCCGAAGGATGTCCAGGCGCTGGCGCGTACCGCAAGTCAGATCGGCTATGACGCCGAGCTGCTGACCGCCGTGGAATCCGTCAACAAGCGCCAGAAGGTCACGCTGTTCGACAAGCTGTCGCGGGCCTTCGATGGCGACCTCAAGGGCAAGACCATCGCTGTCTGGGGTCTGGCCTTCAAGCCCAATACCGACGACATGCGCGATGCGCCGAGCCGCACGCTGATGGAAGCACTGTGGACGGCGGGTGCGACCGTGCAGGCCTATGACCCGGAAGCCATGAAGGAATGCCGGCGCATCTACGGTGAGCGTGATGAGCTGGTGCTGGTCGCGGACCGTCAGCAGGCGGTCAAGGGCGCCGATGCGCTGGTGATCTGCACCGAGTGGAAGGAATTCCGCACCCTGGATGGCGAGTGGCTGAAGGCGCAGCTCGGCTTCCCGGTGGTGGTCGATGGCCGCAACCTGTTCGAGCCTGCCGCCATGAAGGCCGCCGGCCTGATGTACTACGCGGTCGGCCGGGGTGACTCCATGCGTCGTGTGCAGGAGGCGTCGTGAGCACTGGTGCAGGCAAGCTGGCCGCGATCGCCATTCGTCAGGTCGAGAAGAATACCGGTGCCAGCCGCAATGCCTTCGAGCAGGCGGATGCGTTGCGCGCCCTGGGCTATCGCGTGGTGATTCTCGCCGAACGCGGCAAGCCCGAACTGGCTCGTGCACACGGCGCGGAGCTGGTGCGCTTGTGGCGGTGGCCCTTCAAGGGGGCGTATCGACGTTTCTGGTTCAATCGCCGCGTTCAGGCCTGGGCCAACCGCCATGCGCCCGATCTCCTGATCAGTCATGGTGACTGCGAAAGCCCGGATACCGTCTATCTGCACAATTGTGTGCACCTTGCCTCGCAGTGCATCCATGGCCGTGAGTTGCCTGGCGACCACGAAGTGGCGGCGATTCATGATCACGTGCTCAAGGGGGGCAAGTTCCGTCAGGTCGCGGTCAATTCGCGCATGATGGGGGAGGACCTGATGGCGCGTTATGGTATCGCGCCCGAGCGAATCGAGATCAGCTATCCGGGCTATGACCCGCAGCAATTCACGGTCGAGCGTGCACACGCAGGGCGCACCGCCCAGCGTGAGGCATTGGGCGTGGCCGAAGATGAGCTGCTGGTCGGGCTGGTGTCATCCGGCAACTTCACCAAGCGCAACGTGGCAGGGTTCGTGGCGATGGCGGCGCTGATGGAGCAGGCCTCACCGGGCCGCTATCGCTTCCTGGTGGTAGGCAAGGATGATGCCGCGCCGTATCAGCAGCAGGCGCAGGCGGCGGGTGTGGCCGAGCGCATGATCTGGCGCTCGACCATCCCCGAGGTCGAGACGCTCTACGGTGCGCTGGATCTGTTCGTGATGCCGGCCCATATCGAGGAATTCGGGCGTGTCGCGCTGGAGGCGATGGCCTGCGGTGCGCCGGTGCTGCTCAATGCGCGGGTCGGCTCGGCCGAGTTGCTCGATGACTACCCTGAGCTGGTCATGGCGGCAGAGTCCACGCCACAGCAGTGGGCCGAGCGCTGCAGCCATCTGCTCGAGAGCGACACGCAAGCGTTGAGCATTGCGCTGGCCAGCCTGGCACGCAATTACTCGCATCAGGCACAGAATTTCAAGCTCAAGGCCAGTTTCGAGGCCTTGATGGCGGGGCGCTGATGGCCAGACGATGAAAATCTGCGCCGACAGCTCGACCACTCGCGTATCGGGCGAAGCATGAGTGCGACAGAGCAAGGCGTACAAGAGTGACTGGCACGACTGGCTCCGTATCCCTGATGCGGGGCCTCTTGTTGACGAAGGGCGTGGGCGAGGGCGGGCTACGTGGTCATCGGTCGCAGTGCCCCGCCTTGGGTGTCGCGTGTGCAGTCCCTATACTCATGGCTTGTTTACCGCAGGAGAAAGGCATGTCCCTGACTATCAGCATCATTCTGGCCGTCATCGCGATCATCATCATCGCGGGATTGGCGTTCTATGCTCTCAAGCTGCGCCGCGAGGTCAAGGTGCGTGAGGCGCGCCGCGAGCAAGAGCTCATCCAGGCGCGTGCCAACTGTCTGGAAAGCCTCGAAGCCATCGCACGCGCCATGCAGGCCGGGCAGGTCGATATGGTGGAGGGCGGTCTTCGCTGCAAGGTGCTGATCGAGATTCTCGATACCAGGCTGGCCGAAGATGAGGTGCTCTCGGTCTTCGGTGTCCTGCATGGGCGGGTGTCACACCTGCATACCCATTCGGCGCGCAAGGAGCTGTCGCCGCGTGAACGCCTGGCTGAAGACAAGGAGCGCATCGCCGTCGAGGAAGCCCTGGCGGAGCCACTGCAGCTGGCGGCGAGTCGCGTGCTGAGCAACATGGAGTTCTGGTATCAGCATTACCTGGGGCGCAAGCGTCCCGCTTCGCCAGCAGATCTGGGGCAGGCCGCCTGATGAGTCTTCAAGAGGCAGGCATGAACACGACACTTTCCTTGTTGGACACGCCGCTGGCTGAGCTGCGTCACGCGCTGCACCGCTCACCGGAACTCTCCGGACAGGAAGCCGCCACGGCGGCCTGCATCGCCGGCTGGATGCGAGAGGCCGGTGCTGAAGTGGTCAGCGGGCTGGGCGGGCATGGTCTGGCCGCCATCTTCCGCGGTACCGCGCCAGGCCCGCGCGTCATGCTGCGCTGTGAGCTGGATGCTCTGCCCATCGATGAGACACCGCGTGGTGACTGGTCCTCCTGTCATCCGCATGTCGGTCATCTGTGCGGCCATGACGGGCATATGAGCTGGATGCTGGGCGTGGCGCAGCGCCTGGCGGCGTCTCCAGTCGCGAGGGGCGAGGTAGTGTTGCTTTTCCAGCCCGCCGAGGAAACCGGCGAAGGTGCGCGTGCCGTCGTGCGTAGCAAGGCCTTTGCCGCACTCAAGCCGGATCATCTTTACTCGTGCCATAACTTGCCGGGGCGCCCTCTCGGGGAGGTCAGTGTGCGCGACCATGCCTTCACCTGTGCTTCACGTGGCATGATCGTGCGCCTTTCCGGGCTCTGTGCGCATGCAGCTCACCCGGAAAATGGTCGCAGCCCGGCGATGGCCATGTGTCGCATCATGCAAGGCTTGTCACGTCTGCCGTTGCAATTTGCCGATGAGACCGGACTGGCGATGGTGACCCTGATCCATGCGCGGCTAGGTGAGGTCGCGTTCGGCACCTCGCCGGGCGACGCCGAGGTGATGGTCACCCTGCGCACCGAAAGCGATGACATGATGAAGGCACTGGCTGAAGCGGCGGTCTCACTGGCGCGCAGCGAGGCGGAAGAAGACCGTCTGGGCATCGATGTGGACTGGTGTGACACCTTCGATGCGACCTGGAATTCTCCCGAGGCGAATGACATGATTCGCCGTGTAGCGCGACAGCAAGGTATTGATTGCGTGGAACTTCCTCAGGCGCATCGCTGGTCCGAGGACTTTGGCGTGCTGGCACGAGACTGCCATGCCGCCATGTTCACATTTGGCGCTGGTGAGGAAATGCCGGGGCTTCACCACCCCGATTACGATTTTCCTGATACGCTGTTGA
Source organism: Cobetia sp. cqz5-12 (assembly GCF_016495405.1). Classification (NCBI taxonomy): domain Bacteria; kingdom Pseudomonadati; phylum Pseudomonadota; class Gammaproteobacteria; order Oceanospirillales; family Halomonadaceae; genus Cobetia; species Cobetia sp. cqz5-12. The sequence continues at coordinate 2,935,541 of NZ_CP044522.1, read as the reverse complement.
CGCCTGGCGTCGAGATCTTCGAGGGGCTGGTGCGCCAGCACCTTGGAAGAGGGTAAAACAGGGGTTTTACAGCGTCGCCATTCTGATACAGTTAGTGTCAAAGTTTTTCGACGTTGCAAAAAACACTGTTTTCCTTCAACGTATGCCTGAGGATCGGTACCGTTTTCAAGGGAAACAGACCCGATCAGAGCTGGAAGGACGCACCTGCATGTGCTTTCTTCTTAAAGGAAGATTTGAATAAAATTCCTTTCATCGTAACGAGTTCGGCTCTTATACTGAGTCGATACGTAACACCCTCGTTACATATTGCGCTGTGTTAAGAAGGAGTCTTACATGAAAAGATCTACGACTGGCCTGGTTCTGGGTTCTGCATTGGTTGTTGGCCTGTCTGGCTGCGCAAGCTCTGCTTCCCAGTCTTCATCTGCTGAGAAGCCCTGGTACAGCCAGCCGTTCGTCTGCGGTCTGGCCGGTGGCCTGATCGGTGGCGGGATTGGTTACGGCGTCTCTGGCGACAGCGACGAAGACACCGGCGCTTCTCTGGGTGCTGTCGGCGGCGCGACCGCTGGCGCACTGCTGTGTGCAGACGATGCTCCGAAGTCCATGGACGACGATGGCGACGGCGTGCCGAACGACCGTGACGAATGCCCGGGGACTCCGGCAGGCGTCGCTGTTGATGCGAAAGGCTGCCCGCTGGACACCGACGGTGACGGCGTTGCTGACTACAAGGACCAGTGCCCGGGTACCCCGGCCGGCGTCACTGTTGACGCGAAAGGCTGCCCGCTCGATTCCGACGGTGACGGCGTGCCGGACTACCAGGACCAGTGCCCGAACACCCCGGCCGGTGCCAAGGTCAATGCCCTGGGCTGCGTCGCTGACCTCGTCCTGCGTGACGTGAACTTCGAGTTCGACTCCGCCAAGCTGACTGCCAACGCCGAGAAAGTGCTGAACGGTGTGGCGGCCAAGCTGGTCTCCAACGAGAACGTCCGCGTTCGCGTCGAAGGTCACACTGACTCCGTGGGTTCTGACTCCTACAACAAGCAGCTGTCTCAGAAGCGTGCTGACTCCGTGAAGGCCTACCTGGCTTCCGAAGGTGTTGGCGCCAACCGTATCCAGACTGTGGGTTACGGTGAAGAGCAGCCGGTCGCCAGCAACGATACCGCTGCAGGCCGTGCCGAAAACCGTCGTGTCGAGCTTGCTGAAGTCAAGTAAGCCGATCGCGGTAAGCTGAATCAGACGGGGCGCCTCAGGGCGCCCCGTCTGCGTTCTTGTCATGCATGACCTTCAGTGGCCAAGCGTATCTTTACGACTTTTGAACGGGCTGCTAAGGTCTTGCCTCGTTCATGTTCCCGCGTCATGTGTCCATACCCTGCCTGGTCGCTCGATCAGCATGGGGCAGTGGGCGGCGCCCCAGGCATTGTAGGCCGGGGTCAATGACGTGAGGGGTGTGATCGTCATTGCCCTCATTTCGAGCCGACGCCCCGCGTTCGGCCAAATTCGCTTCACGTGACCCTTGGTAAGGGCCACCACTGAACGCAAGGAATTCTTCATGCCTATCGTTACTCTGCCTGACGGCAGCCAGCGTACCTTCGATACCCCGATTTCCGTGATGCAGCTGGCCGAGTCCATCGGCCCCGGTCTTGCCAAGGCCTGTGTGGCCGGCAAGATCAATGGCGTCGAGGTCGATGCCGCTGACATGATCACCGAAGACGCCAACGTCGCCATTCTCACGGCGCGTGATGCGGAAGGCCTGGACGTGATTCGTCACTCCTGCGCGCACCTGATCGGTCATGCCGTCAAGCAGCTCTACCCGGAGGCCAAGATGGCCATCGGCCCGGTCATCGATGACGGTTTCTATTACGACATCGATTTCGGCCGTTCGATCACCCCGGAAGATCTCGAGACCATCGAGAAACGCATGAAGCAGCTGATCGACAGCGAGTACGATGTGGTGCGTGAGTATGTCTCGCGTGACCAGGCCATGGCCGCCTTTGATAAGCGCGATGAGCCGTACAAGCAGGAGATCATCGAGGGCATCGGCGAAGGTGACACCATCCGCCTTTACCACCACGAAGAATACACCGACATGTGCCGCGGCCCGCACGTGCCGAATACCCGCCACCTCAAGCACTTCCAGCTGCTCAAGCTGGCCGGTGCCTACTGGCGTGGTGATTCCACCAAGCCGATGCTGACCCGTATCTATGGCACCGCCTGGCCGGACAAGAAGCAGCTCAAGGCCTACCTCAAGCGTCTCGAGGAAGCCGAGAAGCGCGATCACCGCAAGCTGGCCAAGAAGCTGGATCTCTTCCATATGCAGGAAGAAGCGCCGGGCATGGTGTTCTGGCACCCGAATGGCTGGACCATGTACCAGGTGCTCGAGCAGTACATGCGCCGTATCCAGCGTGCCAACGGCTACCAGGAGATCAAGACGCCGCAGGTGGTCGACCTTTCGCTGTGGAAGAAGTCCGGGCACTGGGGGCATTACAACGAGCTGATGTTCACCACCGAGTCCGAGAAGCGCGAATACGCGGTCAAGCCGATGAACTGCCCGTGTCACGTCCAGGTCTTCAATCAAGGCCTGAAGAGCTACCGTGATCTGCCGCTGCGTCTGGCCGAGTTCGGCTCCTGCCATCGCAACGAGCCGTCCGGTTCTCTGCATGGCCTGATGCGTGTGCGTGGCTTCACCCAGGATGACGCCCACATCTTCTGTACCGAGAATCAGGTCGAGTCCGAGGCCGAGGACTTCATCCGTCTGACGCTGGAAGTCTATCGTCAGTTCGGCTTCGAAGATGTCGAGCTGAAGCTCTCCACCCGTCCGGAATCCTTCATCGGTGAGCCGGAAGCGTGGGACAAGGCCGAAGCCGGTCTGCAGGCAGCACTGGATGCGACTGGCCTGCCGTGGGAGCTGCAGCCGGGTGAGGGCGCTTTCTATGGACCAAAGATTGAATTCTCTCTGCGAGATTGTCTGAATCGTGTCTGGCAGTGTGGTACTCTACAGCTCGACTTCAATCTGCCTGAGCGTCTCAGTGCCCAGTTTGTCGATGAAAGTGGAGAGCGTCGCATGCCGGTCATGTTGCACCGCGCGATTCTCGGCTCCTTCGAGCGCTTCCTCGGCATCCTGATCGAGCACCACGCAGGCGCGATGCCATTCTGGCTCGCCCCGGAGCAGGTTGTCGTAATGAATATCACGGATTCCCAGGCAGAATATGCCAAGGATCTGGTCTCCCGCCTCGAGAAACATGACATCCGTGTCAAAGCAGACTTGAGGAACGAGAAGATCGGCTTTAAAATCCGTGAGCATACTCTGCAGAAGGTTCCTTACCTCATCGTCGTTGGCGACAAGGAAGTGGAAGCTGATGCAGTAGCTGTCAGAACCCGTTCCGGTGAAGACCTCGGCACCATGAAAGTTTCAGAGTTCATGGAACGCCTGAAGGAAGAACAGGTCTGACAGTAACGAATTTCAGCCAAACGGAGACGCAACGATCAAGCGGAATAATCAGCGCGGACGCCCCCAGGAAAAGCGGGCTCCCATCAATGACCGTATTCGTGCGGACGAAGTCCGCCTCATCGACGCAGATGGCGAGCAGGTTGGCGTAGTGTCAACCAAAGATGCGCTTGTCAAGGCCGAAGAGGCAGGGCTCGACCTCGTCCAGATTTCCAATGCCGATCCCATCGTCTGCAAGATCATGGATTACGGCAAGTTTCTTTTCGACGAGAAGAAACAGAAGAATCTGCAGAAGAAGAAGCAGAAACAGATCCAGGTCAAGGAAGTCAAATTCCGTCCTGGTACCGATGAGGGCGATTATCAGGTCAAGCTGCGCAACCTGACTCGCTTCATCGAAGGCGGAGACAAGGGTAAGGTTACCTTGCGCTTCCGTGGTCGCGAAATGGCGCACCAGGACATCGGCCGTAAGCTGATGGAACGGATCGCCGGCGATCTCTCGGAGCTCGTGACCGTCGAGTCCTTCCCGAAAATGGAAGGCCGTCAGATGATCATGATTCTCGCGCCGAAAAAGAAGTGATCCATAGGCAGTAAAACGGACATTTCAGGGTCACGCCTGCGGGCGTGGCTCTTTTTGTCGGCCCTGGATTTTCTCAAGAAACCGAGCGGAGTTAATACTCATGCCGAAGATCAAGACTAACCGCGGCGCTGCCAAGCGCTTCAAGAAGACTGCCAACGGCTTCAAGCACAAGCAGTCCTTCCGTAGCCACATCCTGACCAAGAAGTCGACCAAGCGTAAGCGTCAGCTGCGTGGCATGAAGCAGGTTCACGCTGCAGACAAGGCGCTGATCCAGCGCATGCTGCCGAACCTGTAAGCCGTCCTTACCTCGGTCCAACTTTCTTAATATCAGGAGTACGCTATGTCCCGCGTCAAGCGTGGCGTCGTCGCACGTCGCCGTCACAAGAAGATCATGAAGCAGGCCAAGGGTTACTACGGAGCGCGTTCACGCGTCTTCCGCGTAGCCAAGCAGGCTGTCATCAAGGCCGGCCAGTACGCTTACCGTGACCGTCGTGTCCGCAAGCGTCAGTTCCGTGCCCTGTGGATCGCGCGTATCAACGCTGCGGCCCGCATCAATGGCATGTCCTACAGCCGCTTCATCGCTGGCCTGAAGAAGGCCAATATCGAGATCGACCGCAAGGTCCTCGCCGATATCGCGGTTCACGAAAAAGCTGCCTTTGCTGCCATCGTCGAGAAGGCCAAGGCTGCTCAGTAAGTGACCGGATCAGATATCGCCCAGACCCGGCGAGCCGCTCAGGCGGCGAATCGGGCAGTGACTGTCGAATGCTTGCATTGGGCAACTCAGGCGGTATCGAGATGACGTGTTACGTCACAGGGGAAGAGCAGCCGCTCTTCCCCTGTTTTTGTTTGGCCTGCCGTCAGAGAATCGGCGGTGGGTCAGCAGTGACATGAACGGGATTGGCCGCGTTGTGGGCCGGTCTCTGGCAAGGGCGCGATCGTCTGTGTGACTCACCGCAGGCGGAGCGCTCTCCCTGCCGACCCTCGGGTCGGCGCGACTTCCATTGGTGGCGGACATTGCCGCGCCAGTGACTCAAGCGATCGGAGCTGAACGGATGGAACATCTTTCCACCCTGGTGGACGAAGCACGCACCGCGATCCAGGCGGCCGAAGACGTCCAGACCCTCGACGAGGTACGGGTACGTTTTCTCGGCAAGAAGGGCGAGATCACCGCACTGCTCAAGGGCCTCGGCAAGCTGTCCCCCGAAGAGCGTCCCAAGGCCGGTGAGACCATCAACGAAGCCAAGCAGCTGCTGAGTGGCGAGTTGGATGCACGTCGCAATACGCTGGAAACGGCGGCGCTCAATGCGCGTCTTGCCGCTGAGCGCGTCGATGTGACCCTGCCGGGCCGTGGTGAGCCGGTAGGCGGCCTGCACCCGGTCACCCGCACGCTTGAGCGTATCGAAAGCTTCTTCTCGCACATCGGCTACGGTGTGGCCGAAGGGCCGGAAATCGAAGATGACCATCACAACTTCGAAGCGCTGAACATTCCGTCGCACCACCCGGCGCGCGCGATGCATGACACCTTCTATTTCGATGCCACGCGTCTTCTGCGCACCCATACCTCACCGGTGCAGGTGCGCAGCATGAAGGCCAGCGAGCCGCCGCTGCGTATCGTCTGCCCGGGTCGCGTCTATCGCTGCGATTCCGATCTGACCCACACCCCGATGTTCCATCAGGTCGAGGGGCTGCTGGTCGACGAGAATGTCAGCTTCGCTGACCTCAAGGGTACCGTCGAAGAATTCCTGCATGCCTTCTTCGAGCGTGATGACCTGGAAGTCCGTTTCCGTCCGTCCTACTTCCCGTTCACCGAGCCATCCGCCGAAGTCGATATCCAGTGCGTGATGTGTGCCGGTGACGGCTGTCGTGTCTGCTCCCACACCGGCTGGCTTGAGGTGATGGGGTGCGGCATGGTGCATCCGGAAGTCTTCCGTCACTCCGGTATCGATAGCGAGCGCTTCCGCGGCTTCGCCTTCGGCATGGGCGCGGAGCGTCTGGCGATGTTGCGTTACGGCGTCAACGACCTGCGGTTGTTCTTCGAGAACGACCTGCGTTTCCTTCGCCAGTTCAGCTAGGCACTCATTCACGTATCGCGCCTTGAGGGCGTGAACTTACGGAACAGGACAGCAAGATGAAATTTTCCGAACAGTGGCTGCGTGAGTGGGTGTCGCCGGAACTGAGCACCCAGCAGCTGGCCGATCAGGTCACCATGGCTGGTCTGGAAGTCGATGGTATCGAACCGGTCGCCGGTGAGTTCACCGGTGTGGTCGTGGCCGAGGTCAAGGACAAGCAACCGCATCCGGAGGCCGATCGCCTCAATGTTTGCCAGGTGGATGATGGCAGCGGTGCGCTGGTGCAGGTCGTGTGTGGTGCGCCGAATGTCGCCGCTGGCCAGAAGGTGCTCTTCGCTCAAGTCGGCGCGAAGCTTCCGGGCGACTTCAAGATTCGCAAGGCCAAACTGCGCGGTGTCGAATCCCGCGGCATGATCTGTGGTGCCTCCGAGCTGGGCCTGGAAGCCGAGGCCTCCGACGGCATCATGGTGCTGGCCGCGGACGCGCCGGTGGGCCGTGATGCCCGCGAATTCCTGAATCTTGATGACAATGCCATCGAGGTCGATCTGACCCCGAACCGTGGCGACTGCCTGAGCGTCAAGGGGCTGGCGCGCGAAGTCGGCGTGCTCAACCGTCTTGCCGTCACGGCGCCGAGCATCGCGCCGGTCGCCGCCCAGATCGATGACACCTTCCCTGTCACCGTCAGCGCGCCAGAGGCCTGCCCGCGCTATCTGGGGCGTGTGGTGCGTGACGTCAACGTCGCCGCGACCTCTCCGCTGTGGCTTGAAGAGCGTCTGCGTCGCAGTGGTATCCGCAGCATCGACCCCGTCGTCGATGTCACCAACTACGTGCTGCTCGAGCTCGGCCAACCGATGCACGCCTTTGATCTGGCACGCCTGAACGGTGGTATCGAGGTGCGTATGGCAGCGGCTGAAGAGCCACTGACGCTGCTCGACGGTCAGGAAGTCGCGCTGCGTGACGACACCCTGGTCATCGCCGACGAGAAGGGCCCGCTGGCCATCGCTGGCGTGATGGGCGGCGAAGGCAGTGGCGTGAACGCCGAGACGCGCGACATCTTCTTCGAAGCGGCCTTCTTCGCGCCGTTGAGCGTCGCTGGCAAGGCGCGCAGCTACGGCCTGCACACCGACAGCTCGCATCGTTTCGAGCGTGGTGTGGACGCACAGCTGCAGCGTGACGCCATCGAGCGCGCGACAGCCCTGCTGCTCGAGATCACCGGTGGCAAGCCGGGCCCGATCATCGAGGTCGCCAGCGATGCAGAGCTGCCCAAGGCCGCTGTCGTCAGCCTGAGCGGCGCCAGTGTCGAGCGCACGCTGGGCATGGCACTGCCGGATGCCGAGATCGTCGAGATTCTCGAGCGTCTGGGCATGCAGGTTGCGGCCGATGGCGACAGCCAATGGCAGGTAACGGTGCCGAGCTGGCGCTTTGATGTCAGCATCGAGGCTGACCTGATCGAAGAGCTGGCGCGCATTCATGGTTACAACAATCTGCCGGTCAGCCGCCCGAACGCGCGCCTGGCACCGGCCGTGGCCAATGAGACCACCCAGCCGTTGACCAGCCTGCGCCGTCAGCTGGTGGCGCGGGGCTATCAGGAAGCGATCAGCTACAGCTTCGTCGCCCCTGAGCTGCAGAAGACGCTGGACCCGCACGGCGTGGCGCCGGCACTGGCCAACCCGATTTCCAGCGACATGGCCGTCATGCGCAGCTCGTTGCTGCCGGGGTTGGTCAAGGCGCTGAGCCACAACCTCAATCGTCAGCAGTCGCGCGTGCGCTTGTTCGAGACCGGTCTGGTGTTCCGTGGTGAGCTGGACTCCCTCGAGCAGACGCCGATGATCGGCGGTCTGATCACCGGCGCCCGTCTGCCGGAAGGCTGGAATGGCGGTCGTGACAAGGTCGATTTCTTCGATCTCAAGGGCGATGTCGAGGCACTGCTGGCACTGGGCGGCAATCTGGGTGCCTGGCGCTTCGAAGCCGCCGAGCATCCGGCACTGCACCCGGGCCAGTGCGCTCAGCTGTTCTTCAATGGCGAGCCGGCGGGCTGGATGGGTGCCCTGCACCCGGCGGCGCGCGCTGAGCTTGGCCTGAAGGTCGAGGTGTTCGTGTTCGAGATCACGCTGGCCGCTGCCTGTGCGGGTCGTCTGCCGCGCTTCGCACCGCTCTCCAAGTATCCGGAAGTACGTCGTGATCTGGCCTTCGTGGTCGAGGAGGGCGTGCACGTGCAGTCGCTGCTCGACGCCATCCGTTCGCAAGCCGGTGAATGGCTGACGGACCTGCGCCTGTTTGACGTCTATCAGGGCCAGGGGGTAGCCGATGGTCACAAGTCGCTCGCCCTGGGCTTGACCTGGCAGCATCCTTCGCGCACGCTGAATGATGAGGAAATCAATCAGTTAGTCGATGCGATCGTCACCGATGGCCACACACGTTTCGGGGCGGCGCTGAGAGCATGAGTCGCCACTTGAACGAGGGAGCGGACATGGGAGCGTTGACCAAGGCGGAACTTGCCGAGCATCTGCACGCAGAACTCGGCATGTCCAAGCGCGAAGCCAAGTCGATGGTAGAGGTATTCTTCGACGAGATTCGCGGTTGCCTGCGGGAAAATGAACAGGTGAAGCTGTCCGGTTTCGGCAACTTCGATCTGCGTGACAAGCGCGAACGTCCGGGGCGCAATCCCAAGACAGGCGAGGAGATTCCGATCTCCGCGCGTCGCGTGGTGACATTCCGCCCAGGTCAGAAGCTCAAGGCCCGAGTGGATGAGTACGACGGCGAGACGCACGCACATCAGCGTCTTGAAGAGCATGATGACCACGATGATCATGATGATGATCACTGAGGCCATTGCCTGATATCACCCGCCGCTCCCTGAGCGGGTGACCATGCTCACGAAAGCCCCGACGTCCTGCGTCGGGGCTTTCGTCGTTCTGAGGCGTCGTTTGTCGTATGTCATCAGCCGATCGAGAGCTCGGTGCGCGCATAGCTGATACCGGGACGGCTGCGGGTCGCCAGCAGATAGCCGAGGGCGAGTGGTCCGGTGCGGCCCAGCAGCATGGTCGCGATGATCAGCAATTGTCCGCCGGGCGAGAGCTCGGGTGTCAGTCCGTGACTCAGGCCGACAGTGCCGAAGGCCGAGACGGTCTCGAAGGCCAGCGTCAGGAAGGCGTGGTCCGGGTCGGTGATGGTCAGGCCGAACAGCATGCTGAAGATAAGCAGCATCGCCGCCAGCGCCACGGCGATCGACTTGAATACGGTGTCATCCCCGATGCGGCGGCCATGCAGGGTGGGGGAGGGCGCACGGCGCAGGAAGGCGCGTGTGGTCAGCAGCAGCACCACGAAGGTGGTCAGCTTGATGCCGCTGGCCGTCGAGCCGCTGCCGCCGCCGATGAACATCAGCGCCATGGTCCACAGGGTCGAGGCTTGTGTCATCTCGCTGGAATCGATGACGCTGAAACCGGCAGTGCGCGGTGTGATGGCCATGAAGGCGGCGGCGAGCAGGCGTTCGCCATGACTGGCCATGGCGCCCAGCGTGCCGGGGTTGCGCCACTCGAGCGCCAGTATCACCACCAGACTCAGCAGGTTGAGCGCCACGGTGGCCTCGATCACCAGACGGGTCTGCACCGAGAAGCGCGATGGTCGCAGCAGCACCCGCCAGCCATGTTCGCGGCGTCGCTCGCGCAGCTCGCCGATGACGGCAAAGCCGATGCCGCCGGTCATGAACAGAATGCCGATCACGCCACTGGTCAGGGGATTGGCCGCCTCGCGCATCAGGCTGTCCGGCCATAGGGTGAAGCCGGCATTGTTGAAGGCCGAGACCGAGTGGAAGAGGCTGAGCCAGAGTCCCTCCTGCCAGCCGTACTCGGGCACCCAATCCAATGCCAGCAAGGAGGCGCCTGCCAGCTCGAGCGTCACCGCAAAGGTGGTGATGATCTTGAGCAGGCGGCCTATCTCGCGTGAGCTGCTGCGATTGAGCGCCTCGCGCAGCAGGCTGGTCTGATGCATCGGCAGGCGCTGGCCCAGCATCACCAGCGACAGGGCGGCGATGGTCATGAAGCCGAGGCCACCGAGCTGGATCAGTATCAGCACGACGGCCTGCCCCGCGAGGGTGAAGTCGCTGAGTGGCGTGACGGAGAGGCCGGTGACCGTGACGGCAGAGGTGGCGGTGAACAGCGCCGACAGCCAGCTCAAGCCTTCCTGATGCATGCCGGGCAGTTTCAGCAGGCAGGCACCCAGCATGCCGAGGCCCAGAAAGCCGCTCAGCAGAATCTCCGGCGGCGACAGATGGATGATGGGCCCGCGTGGGCTGCGGGTCAGGGGGCGGAGATAGCGCCGGTAGCGCTGCCTCATAGATGCGCTCCCAGTTTGCGCAACGCGCTCAGCTCGCCGATCAGGACCAGGTGGTCGCCGGCGGAGAGTCGCGTGTTGCCGGAGGGTTGGCGATCGAGGGTCTTGCCCTTGCGCAGCGCGATCACGCTGATGTCGTCATCGATGGGCAGCTGATCGAGCTGCTGGCAGTCATCGCCCAGTCGTGCACTGACCTCCAGCTCGACCACGAACTGGTGATCGCCGAGATGGATGAAGTCGACCATGGCATGGTAGGCGAGGCTTTCCGCCACGCGCACGCCCAGGTCGTACTCCGGATGCACGATGTGATCGACACCCAGGCGGCTGAGCAGCTTGTGGTGCGCGTCCGAGGTGGCCTTGACCCACAGCTCCCTCGCGCCGAGCTCCTTGGCCAGCAGCGCGCAGATCAGGCTCTGTTCCATCGAGTCGGCCAGATCGATCAAGACGGCGTCGTACTGCTCAAGCCCCAGCTCCTGCAGGGCATGTTCATCGGTGGGGTCCGCGATCACGGCTTGAGTGAGCAGGTCTGCCACGGCATTGAGGCGCTTCTCATCGGCGTCCACGCCGAGCACTTCATGGTCATGGCGCCTGAGTTCCCGCGCGACGGTGCTGCCGAAATAGCCCAGTCCGATAACCGCGAATTGACGATGCATGACGACTCCTTGTCTGCGCTGCTGGGTGAGGCCAGACGTTCTTTGTCCAGGCATTCTTCGACCAGGCATTCTCCGACCAGATGTTCTTCGACCAGATATGCGTTGGCCGGGTCGTCTTGGTCGGCGTCTCTTGAAAGAGCCTACTCCAGTGATGTGGTGATGTCGGGTTCTTTTGCGGCACCGTACATCTCAGACGAGGTGACTTGTCAGATCTGGGAGGCAGGTATCGTTTCAAATGTTACCAACTTCAAGTATCTAATGTAGAGTAACTGCCGTCGTGTGGTGATGGTGTCTCCCCAGAGGATTTGTGAAGGAATCGCGGTGATTCTCGATGGGAATCGCGGACGAACATGCTTCACATCAGTAAAATGGTCTGTGTGAGCACCCAAGACGGCCAGGCGTTGCGTCGATCACCACTGGCTCACAACAATAACTCGTAAGGTATTCCATGACGGCAAGACAGCAACCCAAGAATCTCTGGATCAGTCGCTGGGGCTTCATCCTTGCAGCAACCGGTTCCGCGGTAGGGCTGGGCAATATCTGGAAGTTTCCCTATATCACCGGTGAGTACGGCGGTGGCGCCTTCGTGCTGGTGTATCTGGCCTGCATTCTCGCCGTAGGCGTGCCCGTGATGATGGCCGAGATCGCCTTCGGGCGGCGCGGGCGCGGCAGCCCCATCGAGGCGATTGCCAATCTGGCGCGTGAAGCGGGAGCCAGTCCCCTGTGGAAGGTCTTCGGCTGGATCGCGATGCTGGCCGGCTTCATGATCCTGTCGTTCTATGTCGTGGTGGCGGGGTGGTCGTTCAGTTACCTGTGGAAAATGGCCAGTGGCGCGCTGTCCGGACACAGCGTCGCGGAGCTGGGTGCCATCTTCGAGGCCGGCAACGCCAACCCCTGGGCGCTGGGTGGCTGGGCCACGCTGGTGACGGTGGTGACGATGCTGATCGTCGGGCGCGGGGTGCAGGAAGGTGTCGAGAAGAGCGTGCGCTGGATGATGCCGGGCATGGTGATCATGCTGCTGATCATGATCGGCTATGCCCTGACCTCGGGCAACTTCTCGAAAGGCTTCCACTTCCTGTTCGATTTCGATGTCACCCGCTTGAGCAGTGAAGGGGTGCTGGCCGCGCTGGGACATGCCTTCTTTACCCTGTCGCTGGCCTCCGGCGCCATCCTCACCTACGGCTCCTACCTGCCGTCGGGCACTTCCATCGCCCGTACCACCTTCACGGTGGCGATTGCCGATACCCTGGTGGCGCTGATGGCGGGTCTGGCGATCTTCCCGATCATCTTCGCCAATGGCATGGACCCGTCCTCCGGGCCGGGGCTGATCTTCATGAGTCTGCCGGTGGCCTTCAACCAGATGCCCTTCGGGCAGCTGTTCGGGGTGCTGTTCTTCGCCATGCTCTCGATCGCCGCCCTGACCTCCGCCATCTCGATGATCGAGGCGACCGTCGCCTGGCTGAGCGAGAACCGCAACATGAGCCGCACCAAGGCCTCATGGCTGGCCGGTAGCGTGCTGTGGCTGGTGGCGATGTTCGCCATGTTGTCGTTCAATCTCGGCGCGGACTGGACGCTGGCCGACAAGCACTTCTTCGACTGGCTCGATTACCTTACCTCACGCTGGATGATGCCGATCGGTGGCATCGCCATGGCACTGCTGGCCGGCTTCGTCTTCAAGAGCAGCATGCTGCGTGATGAGTTGAACCTGAGCGACGCCGGCTATCGTCTGTGGCTGTTCATGATCCGCTATGTCAGCCCGGTCTGTATCCTGGCCATCTTCGTCGATGCTCTGGGTGTTGCAACGCTGTCATTCGGCGACTGGCCGTATTTCGTGGCCGTCATCCTGGTGGCCTGTCTCGTGGGCGAGCTGCTCTCGCCGCGCCTGCGCGAGCGTGCCACCGAACAGGGCTGATGTGATCGGTAGCGTCAGCTCGATGGCGCTGCCCGGAAGTCATCAAAGCGGCATGAAAAAGCCCCCTGCAGCATGCTGCAGGGGGCTTTTCGTTCTAGTGTCTATGCGCTGTCTGTCTGCTGGTAGCTGTGTGCCAGTTGGCGCCGTTACTCGCCTTCCAGACCGGTGATCGGCTTGACCGTGCCCCAGTGGCGGCACTTCGGGCATTGCCAGAGTAGCATCGAGGCTTCGAAGCCACAGCGATGACAACGATGGCGAGGGCGTGCCTGGATCAGTTGCTGGGTGTGGCGCTTGAGCAGATTGAAACGCTCGGTCTCGCGCTCGTCAGCATCCAGCAGGTAGAGATCGAGCAGGTAATCGACGCCACGCAGGCTGGGGTGGCGATGCAGCTGCTCACTGGCGAAGCTGGCGGCGGCCTCGACACCCTCGCGGCGCTCGATCAATTGCGCAAGGCTGATGACCGTCGTGGTGTAGGGTGCGCGCTCGACTTCCTGATGCAGCAGGCGTACCAGGCCACTCTCATCATCTAGCATGCGAAAGGCGTTGCCCAGTGGCTCGAGGATGATGGGGGTGAAGCCGGTATCCTGACGTGGAATGCGTTGCAGCAGGCGGATGCACTGCTTGTAGTTGGCATGATCGAATTCGATCTCGGCCAGCATCCAGTTGGCGCGTACGCATTTCTCATCGGTGGAGAGCGCCTGCTTGAGGCGCTTGCGGGCCATCGCCTGGCTACCTTCGGCGATATCCAGCGCGGCCAGTTCGCAGTGCCAATGGGCTGCTGCGCGCCGGATACCGCCTTCCTGACGCAGGATGGCGTGGGCGACTTCGAGTGCGGCCTCCCATTCGCGTTCCCGTTCGAGTAGGTCGATCAACAGGCGGCGGCCGGCACGCCGATGGCTGTCGTGCTGCGCCTGCTTGAGGAGGGTTTCCAGCAGCTTCTCGGCGCGGTCATAGACACCGCTGCGCATGAAGTCGCGGGCCAGTTCCAGCTGGACACGCTCGCCCTGTTCGCTATCCAGGGCAGGGCGGGCCAGCAGGTTCTGGTGAATCTTGACGGCACGATCGACTTCGCCGCGACTGCGATAGAGATTGCCCAACGCGATGTGGGTATCGACGGTGTCGCTGTTGACTTCCAAGGCCTGAACGAAGGTTTCGATGGCGCGATCAGGCTGCTCGTTGAGCAGATGATTGAGGCCGACGAAGTAGTCGCGGGACAGGGTGGCAGGAGCCGGTGCTTGTTCATCGGGGCGACGATCACGCCGCCCCAGCCAGAATCCGATGGCGATGGCCGCCATCAGCAATCCCAGCAATATCAGATCAGGCATTTATGCCACTTCCTTGATCTCCTGGATGCGCAGTTGGTCCAGTTCCTTGCGTTGCTGCTGGTTGCGACGCTGGGCACGGGTCAACAGCGTGCGCAGGCGCAGGTACATGCCTGTCATCGCGACCATGCCAAGCACGACGCCGACGGCCAGCGAGAACAGCAGCCACATGGAAAGGGACGCAGCAGGCAGCTCTACCCAGATGAGGTCGAGGGGCACGGCTTGCTGGTTGTGAACGGCGAAGAGAATACCGACCAGCAGGACGATCAGCAGGATCACGGCCAGAACGAGACCTTTTAGCCAACGCATAACGGTTTCCTTGTCATGAAATGCAGTCGTGAATCATCTGGGAGCGAGTGTATCACTGCCCATCGTGCGAGTCTTGGCGGCGACGCCGTGAGGTGGGTGGCTGTCGTCTCTGGCATGACGGCTTGGGCAGATGTCGGCCGGCGCTGAGACAGCCGGCCCCGTCACGCCGGGTCTTCATCTGCGGGCAGCGCTGTCAGTCAGCTGCGCCGTCTGTAGTGCTGTCGCCTCAAGCACTGTCAGTCAGTCGCCTATCGTCAATACCCCAGGGCGCGACTGGCATCGACCTGTTCGCGCAGCTCCTTGCCGGGCTTGAAGTGGGGGACGAACTTGCCATCCAGATCCACCGGCTCACCGGTCTTGGGGTTGCGCCCCAGTCGTGGCTCACGGTAGTGCAGCGAGAAGCTGCCGAAACCGCGAATCTCCACGCGACCGCCGTGGGCCAGGGCGTCTGTCACATCATCGAGGATGATGCGAACCGCGGCCTCTACATCCTTGAGCGACAACTCAGGCTGTCGCATGGCTATCTGTTCGATCAGCTCGGACTTGGTCATCGGATCTCTCCATGCCTGCGCCTTTCTCGCGAAAGGCGTTCGTGATGCGGCAGCCGGGCGACCTCTTGTCACCGGACAGGCACACGCATCCTTGTGATTGTTATCTCCTCAGCATAATGGGCAAATCCTGAGAAAACAACGCACTAGGGACATCATTGCCGATCACGGCACGGATTGCCAATTCCTGCCCGAGCAACGGGTCAACGGATGCCGCTGACGCCCCCCTCGGGTATACTGCGCGCATTGATGTGACGACTGAGGTTCAGGCAATGGAAGATGTGATTCGCAAGCGGCTTCATTGGCATTCGCGTCGCGGCATGTGGGAGCTCGATCTGCTGCTGTTGCCGTTTCTGGAGCAGCGTTTCGACGCCTTGAGCGAAGACGACAAGGCGCTCTATGTGCAGCTGCTGGCCGAAGAGGACCAGGACCTCTTCGTGTGGCTGATGAAGCGCGACCCGTGCGGCAATGCCGAGTACCAGCGCCTGATCAATATGGTGATCGCCAATGCCGAGAATGGCGAGCGCGATCAGTTCAAGGGCCTCTAGACAGGCGTTCGCGACCCACGCCAGCCTGCGTGTCGGGCTGTTGGCGGCGAGTCTCGCCTTGTGGGTCTGGCTTGCCGAGCTGGCGACTGGCCAGTTCATTGTCAGTACGTGGTGGACCTGTCAGTGGCAATATCTTCGCAATGCCCTGCCTTTCGAGGCGGGGCATTGTGCGTTTGAGGGGGGCGCTCAGCTGCCGGATGGCATCATGGCGCTGCTGAGCGTGATGGGGCTGGGCTGGCTGTTGCAGGCTGGCGAGCTGGTGTCGTGGTGGCGCCAGGCTCGGCGGCGTCTCAAGGACCCCGAGGCGCGAGTCTGGCTGGCCCTGGGGGGCAGCCTCTGCGCCGATGCGGCGCTTGCCAGCGGTGGCCAGCCACCGGAGAACGAGGCTGAAGCCGAGACCGAAGCAGAGAGCGAAGCCAGCGACATCGCGCCTGCGTCAGAGGCGCGCCATCGTCACCCGGAGATGCAGCTCTGCTGGTGGTGGGCCGATGGTGCCTCACGCAGCTGGCAGCCCGTCAATGTGCGCTGCCTATGGTGCTCACCGCGCCTGATCGGGCTCGAGATCTCGCCGCGGGGTGTTGGGCCACCGGGGATGGGGGCTCAGGGTTTGAGGCAACCGGGCTTGAGTCAGCCGGGCTTGAGACAGCAGGGCGCGGACCAGCAGCCCCTGAAAACGCAGCGGGTATGGCTGTGGCCGGATAGTGCTTCCAGCGAAGACCTGCACCAGCTGCGCCTGTGGCTGCTGTGGCCACCCTTGCCACATGGCTTGCCGCGTCAGCCGCCGTCGTTGGAGACCCTGCGGCGCGTCGCTGCCCAGGGCTCCCGCCCAGGCTGAGCTTGCTCATGGTTCTTCTCATGGCGTTTCGCATGAGCCGCTCAGGTCGCGGCCGCAAAGGCCGAGAGGCGAATGACGCTATCGCGGGCGCGCGGCGCTGGCATCGGGAAGTCGCGAATGAAGTGCAGGCCACGTGACTCATGGCGCTGATGGGCGCAGAGCAGCAGCAGCGGTGCCAGCGTCAAGGCCTGATAGAGCGCTAGATGATCGAGCCCTGCACGCGGCGCTGAAGCTTGCCTGTGCGGCTCGATGGTCTGCGCCGTTTGCCCCGCCTCGAGCGAGACCCACTGTGCTATCTGCTTCAACGCCTCCCTCAGGCCGTGCTGGCTGCGCTCGATGCCCGCCTGCAGACTCATCAGCTGGCGCAAGCTGTGCAGGCGCGTGCGCGCCTCATCGGCACTCAGACGCATCACGCAGCGCCAGACCTGACCATTGTCTGCAAGCTGCGTGAGCAGGGCGGCGTGTTGCGGCATCAGCGAGTCGAGCGTGCTCATCAGGCGTGGCTCGTCGGCGCGGCGCGGCTGCCCCAGTGCTTCACCACAGGCTCGCGCCTGCACAAGGCACTCGAGAAGCGAGTTGCTGGCCATGCGATTGGCGCCGTGCAGGCCCGTGCAGGCGACTTCGCCGATGGCCCACAGGCCGGGCAGGTCGCTGGCACCATCCAGCCCGGTGGCGATGCCGCCGCAGCTGTAGTGGGCAGCAGGAACGACGGGAATCGGTGCATGACGAATATCGATCCCGCGCGCCAGGCAGTGCTCGGCGATGGTCGGGAAGTGATGCTCGATCGCCTCGGCCCCCAGCGCGCTGATATCCAGACAGACATGCTCGAGGTCATGCGTACGCATCTCGGCGAGGATGGCACGTGCCACGACATCACGCGGCGCAAGCTCCAGGCGCGGATCATGATCGGCCATGAAGCGATGCCCATCCGGGCGCAGCAGCAGTCCCCCTTCGCCCCGCACCGCCTCGGAGATCAGGAAGGGCGTCCCATCAGGGTCATACAGGCAGGTGGGATGAAACTGCTGGAACTCCAGGTTCATCAGGCTGGCCCCGGCGCGGGTCGCCATCGCCATGCCATCACCGACGCTGGCGCTCGGGCTGGTGGCGTGAGCGAACAGGCCGCTGGCACCGCCGGTGGCCAGTACCAGATCATTGGCCGCCAGCCACTGACGCTGGCCCGTGCCGTCCATCACCCACAGGCCACTGGCGTGGCCAGCGTTGACCGCGATGTCCACGGCCAACAGGTCCTCGAGAATTTCGATGTCCGGGTGAGCTTCGACATGGGCACTGAGCGTATCGAGCAGCGCCCGCCCGGTGGCGTCGGCGGCGTGAATGATGCGGCGGCGACCATGCCCCCCTTCACGGGTGAGGTGGAAGGGGTAGCTGGCGTTGGCATCGGCCGGGGTGAAGGGCACGCCAAGCGCGATCAACCATTCGATGGCTTCCCGCGAGTGACCGACGGTGAAGCGCACCGCACGCTCGTTGCACAGGCCATCGCCGGCAATCAGGGTGTCGGCGACATGGGACTCCACATCGTCCTCGGGCGCCAGTACCGCCGCGATACCGCCCTGCGCCCAGCGGCTGGCACCCTGTGCCTCACGCGCCGGACGCAACAGCGTGACGCGGCGGGTGCGCGGGCCGGGGGGCAGGCGATTGGCGAGGCTGAGTGCCAGGGTCAAACCTGCCGCGCCGCCACCGACGATCAGCACGTCGTGCCGGCTTGCGGGAGTCACTCCGGATACTGAGTTCATGTGTCTTTCCTGGCAGTCTCATCGCCGGTCGAGTCCGGCTGGCGCCTGTCGTGGTGGTCTGGCTCATCACGGCTGCTGTCGTCACTGATGCTGTCATCACCCGCCGGCGCTCTGCCGACCGAAGAGTGTTGCTCGCCAGCACTGTTCTCGCGTCTGGTGGGAGCTGCCGTATCGCCCGGTGTCGGGTCTTCCGGCAGGAACAGACGGCGCGCATCACTGATTAGGCCATGGCCCGGCAGACGGCGCTGAAGGCGCTGACTCGGCAGACGCTCCAGCAAGGCCAGGCGCTCGCCCAGGGCTTCGGTCAGGCGTGCCAGCTCGCGGTTGAGCCACAGATAGCCTGCCGGGCTGAACAGCGCGCGGCCTTTGCGGCTCTCGACATTGCGGACATCGGCATAGCGTTGCAGGTCGAAGGGCGTCACCGTCAGTTCGATGCTCTGGCCGGTGCGCACCTGGAAGGCCAGGGTCCCCAGGGCGCGGGCCAGACGGTGCTGAGCATCGCGCAGGCCATCCAGCCCCTCGATGAATTCATGTCCTTCGCGGGTATTCCAGTGGGTTTCCTGCAGCAGTTCGATGGTCGAGATCATACGGCGCTCGAAGGACAGGATTTCCTCGATGTCGGCACGATTGATGCGGCCTTCCTGAGCGACGGCATCGACCAGCCCGCGCTGTTTGACCAGTTGTGCCGAGGTGGCACGCACCAGCGCAAGCCCCTCATTGACGCCTTCACGCTCGGCCTTGGTATGGCCGTGGTAGAGGCGTGCCAGCTTGTCGAGATTGTCGGCCAGCAGGAAGCGGAACACGTCTGTCGCCTTCTGGGGCAGCAGCACCATGCTGACCACGATGCTGATCAGGGTCCCCAGCACCACATTGAAGACACGCCACAGCCCGATGCCGAGATCATGATTGCCATCACCGATCACCATCAGCAGGGTGACGCAGAACAGCAACGAGCTGTAGCCATAGCGGTTGCTGAAGGTGGCATTCAGCGCCAGGGCGATGCCGACGATGCTCCAGAAGGGCACCACGCCCGGCAGCGGCTCGGCGACCAGAATCAATATCAGGCCCCACAGGCCGCCAAGCAGAGTGCCGACCAGTCGTTGCCAGCCCTTGTCGATGACACCGCCGACGTGAGGCAGATTGCCCATGACCATCACGGTGCTGACCAATGCCCAGGAACTGTGCGGCAGGCTGAACAGCTCGATGATGGAAAAGCACAGCGTCAGGGCGACGGTCACGCGCAGGATGTGCAGGCGCTGGCGGTGCAGGTAGGTGAAGTAAGGGTTGTGCGAGAACCATTTCATCGGGCGTATCTCACTGTGCTTGTCATGAGGAAGAGGCTACCCGAGGGCGAAAGGGGTCAGTCATCGTGACCGAGAATGAGGTGAACATCTGGAGCGACAGGGTCCCGTTGCTGGAGAAGATGAGGTGATGGTCGACATTGATGGAGATGCAGTGGAGGCGTGGTATCTCCACTGCGCTGCTGATCCAGTCTCGAGGTGCTTCAAGGCTGCGGTGGCGCAGGACCACGGTGGTTCAAGACTGTAGTGATTCAAGACTGCCGTGGTTCAAGACTGCCACGGTTCAAGACTGAAGTGGTTCAAGACTGCCGTGGTTCAAGGCTGCTGCCTCTCACGCGGCAGATATTACCCCAGACGCCGGCGATGGCAGGCGTCTGGTAGCCTCAAGTGCCTGTGAGGGTGTCAGGCGAGCTCTTTCAAGGCATTGACGATATCTTCGGGTTCCGAGCGTATCCGGTAATCGACATCGACGTAACGCCAGCTCACGGTTCTGTCTTGTGCGATGACGAACGTCGCCGGGATAGGCAATACACTGCCATCACCGTTGTTGATGGCATCCAGATCAAGTTCACGGTCCACGCGCATATGTTCCATCAGATAGTCCGGCACCTTCCACGCGACGCCATAGCGAGAGGCGACCTCTGCGTCCTGGTCTGACAACACGTGGAACTGCATCTCATCGATCTCGGTGGCGGAGAGCGAGTCATCCGGCACCTGTGGGCTGATGGCGACCAACTGTGCGCCGTGAGCGCGAATGTCATCGAGTCGCTCATTCAGGGCTCTCAGTTGCAAGCTGCAGTAGGGGCACCAGTCACCACGATAGAAGGTGACCACGACCGGGCCTGATTCGAGCAATTCCTCGAGAGACACTGACTGGCCTGCGGCGTCGGGCAGCGCGAACCCGGGTGCCTTCTCACCTACGGAGAGAGCATTCGCACCCTGTTGCAAAGCCTTGGCGTTTTCGATGATCTCATCGACATTCTTCATGAAATCAGGCTTGGCCTGGCGCCCAGCTTCAACCTTCGCTTCAGTCTGCTCTTTCAGGCTTTTCATGCTGTCCTCGCTAAGGTGGTAGTGGGCCGCTGGAAAGGGCCAGCCATAGGCCCTCGTACGCTCGGTAGTGTAACCGAGGCCCCGTCTTGCGTAACAGAGGATTGGTGACAGGCCATCTCGCAAGCGTGCGTCCTCGCCGTTGCAGGGCGGGTGATGACGGAGCCCGGCGATGAATGTGCAATTGTTATTGATAATCACTACCATCAAGCGGCTTGATTGGTATCCTATGCGTCCCCAAGTGATCATCAGGGGATTGACGCTGGCGATCAGGTCATTGATCAATTATTGCCAGCCGCCCATCAGTGACGCCAGCCAGGTGCGACGTCATATGCAACAGCACAGGGAGACAAGCATGAGCAGCCAGACCCGCCGTGAACGCGACAGCATGGGGGAACTCGAAGTGCCGGCCAGCGCACTCTATGGTGCCCAGACTCAGCGAGCGGTCGACAACTTCCCCGTCAGTGGCCAGCCGTTGCCTGCTGCCTTCATTCGCGCCGTAGCGCGCATCAAGCTGGCCGCCGCCGAGGTCAACCGTGACCTGGAGCTGCTGGATGACGTGCGTGCCGAGGCGATCATCAAGGCGGCGCGTCAGATCATCGATGGCGAACATGCCGATCAATTCCCGGTCGATGTCTTCCAGACCGGTTCCGGCACCTCGACCAACATGAACGTCAACGAGGTGCTGACGCAGCTTGCCAACCAGCATCTGGGCGACAAGGACGTGACCGTCGGCGCCAATGACCACGTCAACATGGGGCAGTCGAGCAATGATGTCATCCCGACCGCCATTCATCTGTCCGCCGTCATCGCCGTCTCTGATACCCTGTTGCCGGCGCTGCGTCATCTGCATGACGTGATCGCTCGCAAGGCCTCTGAGGTGGACGACGTCGTCAAGACCGGCCGCACTCATCTGATGGATGCGATGCCGATTCGCATGAGTCAGGAGCTGGGCGCCTGGCAGGCACAGGTCGGGCAGGCCATCGAGCGTATCGAGCAGGTACTGCCGCGCCTCGAGCGCCTCGCTCAGGGCGGCACTGCCGTGGGTAGCGGTATCAACGCGCATCCGGAATTCGCCGAGCGCATCGCCGACCGCCTCTCGCATCAGACCGGTCATGCCTTCCGCCCGGCCGAGAGCTTCTTCGCGGCGCTGTCCTCTCAGGACACGGCAGTCGAGCTTTCCGGCCATCTGCGTACCTACGCCGTGGCGATGATGAAGATCAGCAACGACCTGCGCTGGATGAATTCCGGCCCGCTGGCAGGGCTGGGCGAGATCGAGCTTGAGGCTCTGCAGCCGGGCAGCTCCATCATGCCGGGCAAGGTCAATCCGGTGATTCCCGAGGCGGCCGCCCAGGTGGCGGCGCAGGTGATGGGCAATGACGCCACCATTGGTATCGCCGGGCAGAGCGGCAACTTCCAGCTCAATGTCATGCTGCCGCTGATCGCCAACAACCTGCTGTCCTCGATCACCTTGAGTGCCAACGTCAGCCGCCTGCTGGCGGACAAGGCCATTGCCACCTTCAACGTGCGCCAGGACAACATCGAGGTACCGCTGGCCAAGAACCCGATTCTGGTCACGGCGCTCAATCCGGTGATCGGTTACAACGAGGCGGCGCGAGTAGCCAAGGTGGCCTATCAGGCCGGGCGTCCGATTCTGGATGTGGCCGAGGAAGAGACTGAGCTGTCTCGTGAGGAGCTGGAGCGTCTGCTCGACCCGGCCAAGCTGACGGCGGGTGGTATCCAGTAAGTCGGTATTCCATAAACAGAAAGCTCGCCGGTCCTTCAACAAAAAGCCCGCCCCTCCTTGCCGGAGGGGCGGGCTTTTTTCGCTGCTGGCTCAGCCAGTTTTCATCAGGCGGCGCGTGCCAGCAGGCGTTCATTGAGGTAGTGGCCGATGCGCGTCTTCTGCTCATCGCTCAGGCGCAGCGTCAGCTTGGTGCGGCGCCAGACGACATCCTGCACCTCACGCGCCCATTCGTGCTCGACCAGGTAGTCGATCTCGGCGGCGCTCAGGCCTGCGCCGAAGTCCTCGCCCAGCTCCGCCTCGCTCTTCTTACCGTCGAGGAAGTGCAGGCACAGGCTGCCGTAGCTTGAGGCGAAGCGTCTGGCGCGTGCTTCGCCGAGGAACGGGTAGTCGCGCTGCAGCTGGCGGGTGAAGGCTGCGCGGCTCTCGATATCGCCACCGGGCAGGGCCTTCTTGTGGGTCCACGGCTCGCCCATGCTCGGCAGCAGCGGCTTGAGGTCTTCAAGTGCCGATTCGGCCAGCTTGCGATAGGTGGTGATCTTGCCACCGAAGATGGACAGCATCGGCGCGCCGCTGTCATCCAGATGCAGGGTGTAATCACGCGTCATCGCGGATGGGTCGGCCGATTCGTCATCACACAGCGGGCGCACGCCGGAGAAGGTCGAGACCACGTCATCGCGGCCGAGCTTGCGCTTGAAGTGATGGTTGACCACCTCGAGCAT
This sequence comes from Cobetia sp. cqz5-12, assembly GCF_016495405.1. NCBI lineage: Bacteria > Pseudomonadati > Pseudomonadota > Gammaproteobacteria > Oceanospirillales > Halomonadaceae > Cobetia > Cobetia sp. cqz5-12. The sequence continues at coordinate 2,912,426 of NZ_CP044522.1, read as the reverse complement.
GTAGTCGGTTTCATCGCTTGAGCAGGCCACTTCGGAGGGGTCGCCCTTGTAGCGCACATCGGTGGTGCCGATCAGGCTGAAGTCTTCCTGATAGGGCAGCACGAAGACGATGCGCTTGTCCTTGTTCTGCAGGATGAAGGCGCGGTCATCGGTGTTGATGCGCGGCACGATCAGGTGGCTGCCCTGGATCATGCGGATGCCGTAGCGCGGCGTGCGTTCGGTAGCGCCCTTGATGAAGGACTCCACCCACGGCCCGGCGGCATTCACCAATGTGCGGGCGTGACGGGTGAAGGTCTCACCGCTGTCGATGTTCTCCAGTGTCAGCTCCCAATGCCCGTTCACGTCGCGTGCCCCGACGCAACGAGTGCGCGTCATGATCTCGGCGCCCTGCTCGCGTGCCTGCAGCGCATTGGTGATGACCAGACGGGCATCATCGACCCAGCAATCCGAGTATTCGAAGCCTTGATTGATCTCGCTGACCAGCGGGCTCTGCTCACCGAACTTGAGGCCCTTGGAGGCTGGCAGGGTCTCGCGCTTGCCGATGTGGTCATACAGGAACAGGCCCGCACGAATCATCCACGCCGGACGCAGATGCGGCTGGTGCGGCAGGATGAAGCGCAGCGGCCAGATGATATGCGGCGCCTTCTTGAGCAGTACCTCGCGCTCCTGCAGGGCCTCGCGTACCAGGCGGAATTCGTAGTGCTCCAGATAGCGCAGGCCGCCGTGGATCAGCTTGCTGCTGGCGGAGGAGGTCGCACTGGCGAGGTCGTTCTGCTCGCACAGGGCCACGCTCAGGCCGCGGCCGCTGGCATCGTTGGCGATACCGGCGCCATTGATGCCGCCGCCGATGATGAAGAGGTCAAGAATTGCATCGTTGTCGCGGGACATGGGCTGCTCCTGCACGTGCCCGGCGCTACCGGGTGGGGCGAATGAGTCTGCACCGGCAAGGTGCGCGATAATGGGTTTTCGAAAGTGAACATAGCTTAGCAAAAGTCGAACATCAAGAGGATTCTTCTGCGCTCATGGCTTTCGAAAGTGATCATTTGAGCGAGTGTCAGGCAACCGAGGATTGCCTGATATTCAACCTGTTGTCTTGCCGATGTTTTTTCTCAGTCTCTGATCATGGCGTGACATTTTCATGAAGCGCCTGGCTGTCATGTTGCCGCGCGTGCGGCGCAGACGATGCCGCAGTGAATGATCAAGCGTCATGACACCTCATGCGGAGACGACGCAGGGCAGCTGGGCATCGGGCAGACAGCATAAGGGTGGCTCTCGTGGGCCGCGAGGGTGTATCGGTGTGAGTGGGCAAGGGGGCAAGGGGGCAAGGGGGCAAGGGGGCAAGGGGGCCAGGGGGCCAGGGGGCCAGGGGGCCAGGGGGCCAGGGGGCCAGGGAGGGGGATAATAAGTAGAAGGGCGAGAGCCGGGCCAGACTGCTCGTCGGCGTATTGCCTGGCCCCTTGATTGCGCGATGACCCGATTATGAGATGAGTCGGTTGCGAGACGACTCGTCGGCTGGATGACGCGTCCTGGCGCTCAAGCGTCGCCAGTCTCGTCAGACGACTCGTCACCGGCGACATGCAGCGCGACTTCGTGCTGACGCATCAGGGTCAGGATGCTTTCCGGGGGCTGGATGTCGGTGAAGAGCGCATCAAGTTGGCTCAGATTGCCCTGACGCACGACCGCATTGCGCTGGAACTTGGAGTGATCCGCGATCAGGAAGACCTGGCGTGAGTTGTGGATGATCGCCTGGGCGACACGCACTTCCTGATAGTCGAATTCCAGCAGCGAGCCATCTTCATCGATGCCGCTGATGCCGATGATGCCGAAGTCGACCTTGAACTGGTTGATGAAGTCGATGGTGGCCTCGCCGATGATGCCGCCATCGCGGGAGCGCACCATGCCGCCGGCGACGATGACATTGAAATCCTCCTTGTGCTGGAGGATGGCCGCCACGTTCAGGTTGTTGGTGATGACCTCAAGCCCGTGGTGATCACACAGCGCCTCGGCCACCATCTCGTTGCTGGTGCCGATGTTGATGAACAGCGAGGCGTGGTCGGGAATCTGCTTGGCCAGGGCCGCCGCCATTCGCCGCTTGGCGCCCAGGTTCAATGTCTTGCGGGTGCTGTAGGCGGTACTGACGGTACTGGACTCAAGCCCCGCGCCCCCGTGCACGCGCTTGAGCGCACCGGCCTCGGACAGCTGATTGAGGTCGCGACGAATGGTCTGCGGCGTGACCTCGAAGTGACTGGCCAGCTGCTCGATGGAGGCATAGCCCTGACGCGTGATCAGTTCGACAATGGCGCGATGGCGCTTTGGCTGCATCATCCTGTCCTCTTGTTGTCAGCGGCTTGCGGACCGTGAGTTCACTTCATGTCAGCAAGTGCGCATCACGGTTGCCGTTGGGGAGTGGGGTCGTCCAGTGAGGTTACATCCTAATCCAACAGGGGGGCGTCAGTGCAATTTGACGAATGGCGTCAAGGTGTTGCGAAGCTGCAACAGGCCATGTCGGCGCATTGGGCATGAGACCAAGGTACAATGATATTGATTGGTAATACGTTTGTGATAGCGCGCATTTGGCGCTAACGTTTGCAGCGATATTCGAAGACGAACATTTCGTGTTCGGTTGTGATGGTTCAAGAGAAAGTGTTCTCGCTGCGCCTGCCAAGCGCGAAGAGGACAAAGCCAACCCGCTTTCTCCTGTCGCCCTCACATGATACCCGAGCCAATATAGTGAAGTACCGCAGTCTCCGCTGACGTGTACTCTCAGAAGCAGCCTCGAAGCCAAGGACAGTCATAATGTCTAGCCCCAAGCCAGAGAAAGACTCTCGCGTCGATGGACCCACGCGCATTCTCGCGATCGACCAGGGTACCACCAGCTCCCGCGCCATCCTGTTCGATCGTGAAGGGACGGTGACAGGTCTGGCACAGGAAGAATTTCCGCAGCATTTCCCGGACAGCGGTTGGGTCGAGCACAACGTCGATGATATCTGGGGGTCAGTGAAGCGCACCGTGCGTCAGTCGCTGATCAATACCAATGTCGGCGCCGAGCAGGTGGCCGCCATCGGGATCACCAACCAGCGTGAGACCACCATCGTCTGGGACCGCGAGACCGGCGTGCCGGTCTACAACGCCATCGTCTGGCAGGACCGCCGCACCCACGAATACTGCCGTGAGCTTTCCGATGCCGGTCATGGTGACATGATCCAGCAGAAGACCGGCCTGCTGATCGACCCGTATTTCTCCGCGACCAAGCTGCGCTGGATTCTCGAGAATGTCGAAGGCGTTCGCGCGCGTGCCGAGAAGGGCGAGCTGGCCTTCGGTACCGTCGACAGCTACCTGATCTGGAAGCTGACCGCTGGCAAGCGTCACGTCACCGATGCCACCAACGCATCGCGTACTTGCCTGTTCAACATCGTCGATCAGTGCTGGGACAGTGAGCTGCTGGAGCTGTTCGGCATCCCGGAATCCCTGCTGCCGCAAGTGCTGGATTCCAGTGATGATTTCGGCATCACCGATCCGCAGCTGTTCGGTGCGGCGATGCCGATTCGCGGCGTGGCCGGCGATCAACAGGCGGCGCTGGTCGGTCAGGCCTGCTTCACGCCCGGCATGAGCAAGAGCACCTACGGCACTGGCTGCTTCATGATCATGAACACCGGCGAGAAGATGGAGCTGTCGCGCAATCGTCTGCTGACCACGGTGGGTTATCGCCTCAATGGCAAGCCGACCTATGCCATGGAGGGCAGCATCTTCGTGGCGGGTGCTACCGTGCAGTGGCTGCGTGACGGTCTGAAGCTGTTCTCGGATGCCTCCGAGACCGAACCGTTGGCGCGGGCGGCCAAGGCCGACCACGGCGTCTACATGGTGCCGGCCTTCACTGGCCTGGGGGCACCGCACTGGGACCCGCAGGCGCGTGGCGCGATTCTGGGGCTGACCCGTGGCACCGGCATCACCGATATCGTGGCGGCCGGTCTGCAGTCAGTCTGTTATCAGACGCGTGACCTGCAGGAGTGCATGCTGGATGACGTGGCCATCAACTGCGCGAATCTGCGCGTGGATGGCGGCATGGTCAGCAATAACTGGGTGATGCAGTTCCTGTCTGACATGCTGGGCGTGAAGGTGGATCGTCCGCGCGTGCTGGAAACCACGGCGCTGGGCGTCGCGTATCTGGCTGGCCTGCATATCGGCTGGTATGACAGCCTGGATGAGATCAGCGAGCTGTGGCATTGCGAGCGTACCTTCGCGCCGGAAATGGCGGAAGAGCAGCGTGAGCGCCTCTACGCCGGCTGGTTGGAAGCGGTAGAAAGAGTGAAAAGCGACGGAGGCCACTGAGCATGTGGACCGATGTCATGACGGGCGAGTTTCTCGGCTGTCTGTTCCTTATCCTGTTCGGCGGTGGCGTGGTCGCCAATGTGGTGTTGTCTGACACCAAGGGCAATGGTTCCGGTTGGATCGTGATCACCACCGGCTGGGGCTTTGCCGTGATGATCGGCGTGTTCGTGGCCGTCTCGACCGGTTCGCCCCAGGCGGACCTCAACCCGGCGGTGACCCTGGCCAAGTATCTGCTCGGGGTACATGCCACTCTCATGGATGTGGCGCGGCATGTCATCGCGCAGATGCTGGGCTGTTTCGCCGGTGCCGTGATGGTGTGGCTGGCCTATCTGCCGCATTGGAAGCGTACCAGCGATGCTGGCCTCAAACGGGCAGTGTTCTGCACGGATCCGGCAGTTGAATGTCGTCTGGGCAATATGCTCAGCGAAGTGATCGGTACCGTGGTGCTGATCTTCGGTATCGGTGCCATCGTCGGTTCAGGCACCATCAGCGCTGGCCTGCTGCCGTATCTGGTCGGCATGCTGGTGTGGGCCATCGGCCTCTCGCTGGGTGGCGCGACCGGCTATGCCATCAACCCGGCGCGTGACCTGGGGCCGCGCATCGCACACTCCTTGTTGCCGATCCACGGCAAGGGCGCCTCCGGCTGGGGCTATGCCTGGGTGCCGATCGCCGGTCCCCTGGCAGGGGCCTTGATCGCAGCCTCCATGTGGCATCTGCTGCTGTAACAAATCCTTGCCGCAATCTGCTGGTGAAGTTCCCTGCACCTGTGGCACTGTAACCAGTCTTCGCCCCGTCCCTCGACGGGGCGAAGTCATTTCGGGTCTTCGCCTTTTCTTGCCATCACTTGGCGATAGCATCACTCCATCGTCATGGGGCGCGTTCGTGCGGGCGAGAGATGGCGGTAGACGACTGACAGGGGGCAAGTGGCGGAGGTCATCAAGATGTGGACTGACGTCATGACGGGCGAGTTTCTGGGCACCACCTTCATGATTCTGCTGGGGGGTGGCGTGGTCGCCAATGCGATGCTCAGGGGCACCAAGGGAGCGGGTTCCAGCTGGCTGATGATCAATGCCGGCTGGGGATTTGCCGTGATGGTCGGGGTGCTGGTCTCGACCTCGACAGGGTCGCCCTATGGCGATCTCAATCCGGCGGTGACGATGGCGAAATACCTGTTGGGCGTGCATACCGATGAGCTCAAGGTCGCCAGGATGATGCTGGCGGAGCTGCTCGGCTGCTTCATGGGAGCGGTGCTGGTGTGGGCGGCCTATTACCCGCACTGGGAGGTGACCCGAGACCCGCTGCGCAAACGCGCGGTCTTCTGTACTGACCCGGCAGTGGCCAACAAGACGGCCAATGTCATCAGTGAGGCGATCGCGACAGTGGTACTCATCTTCGCCATCGGCAGCATGGTCAACAGTGAGCTGATCACGGATCGGGTATTGCCGTATCTCATCGGCGCGCTGGTGTGGGCCATCGGTCTGTCACTGGGTGGCCCGACCGGCAATGCGATGAATCCGGCGCGTGATCTGGCGCCGCGCTTCGCGCATTGGGTGTTGCCGATTGCCGGCAAGGGCAGTTCGGGCTGGCAGTATGCCTGGGTGCCCATCGCTGGCCCCTTGCTGGGGGCTGTATTGGCAGCTGTGCTGCGTCGGGTCTTTTTCTAGCAGTCCAGGCCCTGCAGCCAGTCATTGCCGTATCTGTGCGCTGCCAGCCAACCTTGTATCGTTCGACAAGAGCGGCTGGCGGTGCCGGGCCGGACAAGTAAATGGGTGAGTCCTTTCAGGCCTGGCCATGATGACGTGCCTCGCTTGCGTGCCTTGCGCGCCGCGAACCATGGCCGCTCTTTACCCGCGCTTTTTACCTGATCCTGGCAAGGTAGATTGGCGAGAAAATTTTTTATCATCAGGGGGTTGCATCAAAACAGGAGTTGCGTAGAATACGTCCTCGCTGACAGGGCAAAGCACTTCGCATCACACTGCTTCGCTTTTCAGCATGCTGACATAGGACCATAGCTCAGTTGGTTAGAGCGCCACGTTGACATCGTGGAGGTCGGCGGTTCAAATCCGCCTGGTCCTACCAGCATCGGCACTGATGGCAACATCACGCCACTTGATTCAGGACCATAGCTCAGTTGGTTAGAGCGCCACGTTGACATCGTGGAGGTCGGCGGTTCAAATCCGCCTGGTCCTACCAAGCCGTTCCACGGTATGTTTCAAGTGCTTTTGTGTCATCTGCCACACTTCAGGACCATAGCTCAGTTGGTTAGAGCGCCACGTTGACATCGTGGAGGTCGGCGGTTCAAATCCGCCTGGTCCTACCAGATTCCAGAAAACGCCCGGCTCATCGAGTCGGGCGTTTTCGTGTGCGTGTCATGAAAGTCTGCCGCAGGACTGGTGTGCGCCGCTCAGGCAAGCGTAGCGTCGAGGAATTCGCGTGCTTCCTTGAGAGCGGCATTGGCAGCGCTCAGCAGTGGGGCGAAACCGACGAACACATGCGGCATGTTCGGCCACAGGCTGAGCGTGACAGGTGAGCCACAATCCTGCGCCTGCGCGGCGTAGCGACGACTGTCATCGAGCAGGATCTCCGCCTCACCGCACTGGATCAGCGTCGGAGGCAGGTCAAACAGATTTCCCTCCAGCGGCGAGATGCGCGGATCGCTCATGTCGGTGCCGTCCTGCACATAGGCCATGCTCACGAAGGGCAGCAGATTGGGGTCGAGGATCGGGTCCACCTCGGCCTTGCGCGACAGCGAGGCGCTGCCCCAGCTGAGGTCGGTGGCGGGCGAGAAGGCGATCACTGCATCCGGCAGCCGTTCGCCTGCACTCTTGAGTGCATTCAGGGCCGCCAGTGTGAGGTTGCCGCCCGCGCTGTCACCGGCCAGCAGCAGGTGGTCCTGCGGGTATTCGTCACATAGCCAGCGCCACGCGGCCAACACGTCCTGCAGGCCGGCCGGGAAGGCGGCCTCTGGCGCGAGACGATAATCCAGGGTGTAGGTCTCGGCGCGTGCCGCACGGCCCAGACGGCTGGCCAGCGGGCGGTGACCGGCAGGTGAGCCTGCGATCCAGCTGCCACCATGTACATACAGCAGGTGACGCGGGCGCGCTGGTGCGTCATCGGGTGCCGGCAACACCTCACAGACACGCTCTCCCTCGCCGCCTGGCACCATCGCGAGGCGCGGTGTCACGCCGGTGTCGAGAATGCTGGCGTCGGCGGCGAAGTAAGCCTCAAGCAGGGTGCGCTTGGCGCCGAGGTCATTGCCGGTGCGCGCCGTGAACGCCTTGATGCGCTCGAGATGCTTGATGACCTGCTCAAGCCCGGCATGGGCGTCATCGTGATTCTGGAGAGAAGCTTCTGCATGAGGAGGTGCGGTCGCTGGCATGTTCTGCTCCTGTCAGGTCAGAGGAATCTTCACGTTACACCTCGTCAAGGGTTACGCAAGTGGCAGGGTGGCACAACGCAAACCGCCCGCGGTGCGGGTAAGCACGGCGGGCGGCAGGGCATGAAACTGCAGGCAAGCCGACCTCTTCAGACAGGCTGACCGATTCAGACAGGAACGCTGTCGAAATCGCTGGAGGCGATGAAGATCTCGACCAGGCGCTCGATGCCGGCCTGGTCTTCCTCTTCGAAGCGCTCAGGGCTTGGGCTATCCAGATCCAGCACACCCCACAGCACTTGCTGGCCGTCCTGCTCGATGAGCACCGGAATCACCAGCTCGCTGCGCGAAGCGGCATCACAGGCAATATGGCCCGGGAAGGCGTGCACGTCCGCGACACGCTGGGTGGTGCGCTCGGTGGCGGCGGCGCCACACACGCCCTTGGTGAAGGGAATCGGGTGGCAGGCCGGCTGACCTTGGAACGGTCCGAGGTGCAGAACCTGCGGCTGACGTTGCACATAGAAGCCTGCCCAGTTGAGGTTCTCCACCGTCATGTTGATGAAGGCAGCCGTCTGGGAGGCGTTGGTCAGCCAGTCGCGAGTGTCGAGAATGGCGTCCAGCTGGCGCGCCAGCAGTGAATAGTCGGGACGAGTGGCCATGAGGGCTCCTGAGGGATGGATAAGGTGGCGAGATGGCGCAAGGATGCGGTCGCGGGTCGCCTGTTTCAAGCGCGCTCTGCGTGTGCTTCTGCGCCGCCTCGGTAGCTGAACGTGATGGGGTGGTTCATCAATCAGATGCAAAAGCGCCGACCAGTGGTCGGCGCTCTGCGTTCAGGTGTCTGTCAATGACATGGGCTGAGTCTTACTTCCAGCCCGGCACCGCCGCGCCCTTGAACAGCTCTTCGGCCTTGGCTTCGACTTCCGGCGTCTGGTAGGCCTTGACCAGCTTCTGCACCTTCTCGCTGTCTTCATCACCCTGACGTACGACGATCAGGTTGACGTAGGGGGACTCGGCGCCTTCACGGATCAGCGCGTCTTCCGGCGCGAGGCCAGCCGGCTGTGCGAAGGTGTTGTTGATGAAGGCCAGGTCAACGTCCGGCAGGATGCGCGGCAGCTGGGCAGCTTCGATTTCCTTGAACTGGTAGTCATGCGGGTTCTTGGCGACGTCGATCGGGGTCGCTTCGAGATTGCTCTTGTCGGTCAGCTCGATCATGCCCAGGTCGTGCATCAGGATCAGGGAGCGGCCTTCGTTGGACGGGTCGTTCGGCAGGGCGATGGTCGCGCCGTCCGGCAGTTCGCTGATGTCCTCGTACTTCTCGGAATAGGCGCCGATCGGGTACACGAAGGTCTTGCCGGCGCTGGCGAACTTGTAGCCACGCTCACGCACCATGGATTCCATGTACGGCTGGTGCTGATAGGCATTGGCGTCCAGCGAGCCATCGGCCAGAGCGGCGTTCGGAGACACGTAGTCGGTGAACTCCGTGATCTCGACGTTCAGGTCGTACTTTTCCTTGGCGATCTCGGCCGCGACCTTCATCACCTCGGTTTCCGGGCCTGCGACGGTACCCATCTTGAGGGTGTTCTCGTCGGATGCGTCATTGCCGCAGCCAGCCAGCAGAGTGGCGCCGAGCAGGGTGGCGGCACCGGCAAGGCGCAGCGGGGAAGAAAGCGTGGTCAGCATGTTGCGCATCGATGTTCTCCTTGTGACCCAGCGTGACCGGCGAGGTCCGCGGGATATTATGAGTGACGGCTCATTGAGATGAACCGCCACGATACCGAAAGCCGTGTGGTTTGTAGATCGATCGCCACTGGTAGGTCAGTCGCCGCTCATGCAGCGACGCTTACTTGTGGTTCGATTTGCGCACCAGGTGATCCCCCAGACTCTGGAAGCCTTGCACCATGACCACCAGGATGACGACTGTCACCAGCATCACCATCGGGTCGAAGCGGTTGTAGCCGTATCGGATACCGAGATCGCCCAGGCCGCCGCCGCCGACGGTGCCGGCCATGGCGGAATAGCTGATCAAGGTGACCACGGTGATGGTCAGGCCATTGATGATGCCGCCGCGTGCTTCCGGCAGCAGCACCTTGGTGATGATCTGCATCGGCGTGGCGCCCATGGCCTGTGCGGCCTCGACCAGCCCCGGGCCGACTTCATTCAGCGCGCCTTCGATCAGGCGGGCGACGAAGGGAATGGAGGCGATGGTCAGCGGCACGATGGCGGCATTGGTGCCGATCGAGCTACCCGCGATCAGGCGCGTCAGCGGGATGATCGCCACCATCAGGATGATGAACGGCACCGAGCGACCGATGTTGGTGATGATGCTCAGCGCGTTGTTGAGTGCCGGTCGAGCGAGAATCTGACCGGGGCGCGAGGTGTAGAGTGCTACGCCCAGCGGAATGCCGAGTGCCGCGGAGATCAGGCCTGCCACCGCGACCATGTAAAGCGTCTCGAGGGTGGAGGTGAGAACGAGTTCAAGTAGTGCGGGTGACATGGCCGAGCACCTCCACTTTCAGGTCGTGGGATTCGAGATAATCGAGCGCTTGCCGGGTCTGGTGGCTGTCGCCCATCAGTTCGGCGATCATCAGGCCGAGAGTGCGGTCCTGGATGGACTCCACCTTGGCCTGCAGGATGCTGACATCCACCTGGCATTCACGCGCCAGTCGCGAAATCAGCGGTGTGGACACGGCATCACCACTGAAGGCCAGACGGACCACCGGATGGGTGTGAGGCCCTGCGCTGGCTTCGAGGCGATCGACCAGCGCGCGCGGCGGCTCCAGTTCCAGGAATTCATTGAGGAACTCGCGACCCAGTCGGGTCTGCGGCGCGGTGAAGAAATCGCCCACCGGCGCCACTTCCACCAGCTCGCCACCACTGATCAGGGCGACCTGATCACAGATGCTCTTGACCACTTCCATCTCGTGGGTGATCAGCAGGATGGTCAGGCCCAGCTTGGTGTTGATGTCCTTGAGCAGCTCAAGGATGGAAGCGGTGGTCTGCGGGTCAAGCGCCGAGGTGGCCTCGTCGCACAGCAATACCTTGGGGCGGCTGGCCAGCGCACGGGCGATGGCCACGCGCTGTTTCTGACCGCCGGACAGCTGGGCAGGATACTGGCCAGCCTTGTCGCTCAAGCCGGTCAGCTCCAGCAGTGGCTCGACGCGCTGTCTGATTTCGTCTTTCGAGACGCCAGCCAGCTCCAGCGGCAGCGCCACATTGGCGAAGACCGTGCGTGAGGAGAGCAGATTGAAGTGCTGGAAGATCATGCCGATCTGATGACGAGCGCTGCGCAGGGCGGACTCGTCGAGCTCGGTAAGTTCCTGGCCATCGACGACGACGCTGCCGGCGGTGGGGCGTTCGAGTAGATTGACGCAGCGAATCAGGGTCGACTTGCCGGCACCGGACAGGCCGATGACGCCGGTAATGGCGCCCTGAGGAACCGTGAGGCTGGCATCCTTGAGCGCGACCACGGCCTTGTCACCACTGCCGTAAGTCTTGGAGACGTTCTTGAGTGTGATCATGGGGGTCCGAGTGGTTAAGGCACCATCCGGATTGCGGGCGAAGGTCTGTAGAGGACAGAACGTTCTGCCTGCGTCTGCGCACATGGCAGACAGCGAAGAGGGGAGCGATCCAGTGGGGAGAAAAAAGACCACCCAAGACGGGTGGCCATCAACGCTGGACACACCCTTTTAGCAGAACTTGCACCCCGTGAGACCAGCTCTCGTGGTGGGCGCCCGCAATCCGGGTACAAATCGGCGCCAAACAGATTTGAGGCGCATTCTATCAGTCACCTTGGGGGTGTCAACGACTTTGGTCTTGCGCTGGCCGTTTATTCGAACTGTCGTTCGATATGGCAATTCGGCGATACGCTCTGTAAGCCATTTCTTACAAGAATCTTGTCGTGACGAGGGTTCCAACCACCAATGACGGCTTTCCTGTCTTGACGGTCAGCCGGGCAAGACTTGCGGCCCGTACTGGCTGCTCTGTGTTCACGCAGCCCAACGGCCGGCATCGCCAGCATGTCGGCGGGAAGTCCACCATGCTAGGATTTCGGCTGGGCATGCCAGTTATCTCGCTGCTGCATGCCGTCCCTTATTCATGGCTTCTCGACAGCAAGAAGCAGCAGTGCAAGGAAAGATCACGCATGTTCACGGGTATCGTACAAGGCATGGCGGAAGTGGTGGCCATTGAAGAACGCACTGACTTTCGCACGCATCAAGTCCGATTGCCGGCGGGGTTGGAGGCGGGGCTGGAGCTGGGGGCCTCGGTGGCCCATAACGGTTGCTGTCTGACCGTGACGGCACTTGAGGGTCAACTGGCGAGTTTTGACCTGATGCGCGAGACGCTGCGTCTGACCAATCTGGGTGAGCTCGAGGTGGGCAGCGTCGTGAACGTGGAGCGAGCGGCACGCTTCGGCGACGAGATCGGCGGGCACTCCATGTCTGGTCATGTCATGGCGATGGTGACCATCGATGCCATCGAGGCCACCGCCGACAATCGTCGTATCTGGTTCCAGGCGCCGGCCGAGCTGATGCGTTTCCTGTTCGACAAGGGCTACGTGGGACTTGACGGTGTCAGCCTGACGATCGGCGAGGTGCAGGGCACACGCTTCTGCGTCAATCTGATTCCGGAGACCCTGGAGCGGACCCTGATGGGAGTCCGTGCCGTCGGTGATCAGGTCAACCTTGAAGTCGACCCGCAGACCCAGGCCATCGTCGAGACCGTCGAGCGGGTCATGGCCTCCCGTCTGGCATGAGGCTTGCAGGTCTGCAGCGGATCAACTCATTGGCATGACGCCAGAACTCGTCTGACTGGTCAGGAAATATGCCGGGAATGCTCGATTCGCTGCAGACCTTTGGGTACCATGTTGCGCCTTTCGATGCCCTGCCGCTGGCGGGGCATCGTGGTTCAGGCAGGCTGAACAGGGGAAAGCTTCATTCATCGCCCTGTGCGGCATACCTGTCCGAGCGAGTTCGTCTTGATCTGCTGATTCTGACAATCACCGACCACTGCGCCTTGCCGGACAGGCACTGCTCAAGGATAGGGGCTACCTCAATGCTGGAACGTCTTTTCAAGCTCTCCGAGCACGGTACCAATGTGCGTACCGAAGTCATCGCAGGATTTACCTCCTTCCTCGCGATGGCCTATATCATCTTTGTGGCCCCCTCGATGCTGGCCTCCACCGGCATGGATCACGGCGCCGTGTTCGTCGCGACCTGTCTGGCGGCAGCCATCGGCTGTCTGATCATGGGCCTCTATGCCAATTACCCGATCGCGCTGGCACCGGGCATGGGGCTGACGGCCTTCTTCACCTATACGGTCGCCGGTCAGATGGGCGTGCCCTGGCAGGTCGCGCTGGGCGCGGTCTTCCTGTCCGGGGTGAGCTTCTTCCTGCTCTCCGCCTTCAAGATTCGCGAATGGATCATCAATGCCATTCCCGCTTCGCTGAAGACCGGCATCGCCGCGGGCATCGGCCTGTTCATGGCGATCATCGCCCTGCAGGGCAGCGGCATCGTCGTCGACGCCCCGGGCACACTGGTCACGCTGGGTGACCTGTCCTCGCCGGCGGCCATGTATGCATTGCTTTCGTTCTTCCTGATCGTCGCACTGTCCTACCGCAAGGTGATCGGCGCGGTGATGATCGGCATACTGCTCGTCACGCTGCTGGCGACCCTGACCGGCAACAACGATTTCCACGGCTTTGCCTCGATGCCGCCTAGCATGCTGCCGACGCTGGCGGAGCTCGATATCGCTGGCGCCTTCAATCTGGGCATGGTGTCGATCATCTTTGCCTTCCTGTTCGTCGACCTGTTCGACACCTCGGGCACGCTGATCGCCGTCTCCCAGCAGGCTGGCCTGACCAATGAGCGTGGCCACCTTCCGCGTCTGGGGCGGGCCTTGATGGCAGACTCCAGCGCCACCATGGTCGGCTCTGTGATGGGCACCTCGAACGTGACCAGCTACATCGAATCCGCCACCGGCGTGGCGGCCGGCGGTCGCACCGGCCTGACGGCTGTCGTCGTGGCCGGTCTCTTCCTCGTCAGCCTGTTCCTGTCGCCGCTGGCGACCTCCATTCCGGCCTTCGCCACTGCCGGTGCGCTGCTGTATGTCGCTTGCCTGATGACGGGCGGTCTGGCACGCATCGACTGGAACGACATTACTGAAGCGGCACCGGTGGTGATCGCCACCCTGGTGATGCCGCTGACCTACTCGATTGCCAACGGGATCGCGCTGGGCTTCATCAGCTACGCCGTGATCAAGCTGTTCTCCGGCCGTTATCGTGATCTGAGCCCGGGGCTGGTGATTCTCGCCATCCTGTTCGCCTGCAAATACCTGTTCCTCGACGGAGCCCTCTAATGAGCATCTACAGCGACTACATCAAGTCTGTCATCCGCACCGTGCCGGACTGGCCCCAGCCGGGTGTCAACTTCCGTGACATCACGCCGGTACTGCAGAATTCCGCCGCGTTCCGCAAGCTGATCGACTCCTTCGTGCATCGCTATCAGGAGATGGAAATCGACGCCATCGCCGCCATCGATGCACGCGGGTTCATCATCGGTGCACCGTTGGCCTATGAACTGGGCTGCAGCTTTGTGCCGGTGCGCAAGAAGGGCAAGCTGCCGTTCAAGACCATCAGCGAGACCTACACGCTGGAATACGGTGAGTCTACCGTCGAGCTGCACTCCGATGCCTTCCGTGAAGGTGATCGCATTCTGGTGATGGACGACCTGATCGCCACCGGCGGCACCATGCTGGCGGCCTGCAAGCTGATCGAGCGCACTGGTGGTGTGGTCGTCGAGACGGCAGCCATCATCGATCTGCCGGAAATCGGCGGTTCCGCGCGCATTCGTGAAGAAGGCCACAGTGTCTTCGCGGCGTGCAGCTTTACCGAATCCGAGTAATGTCGGCTTGACGCGATGGCCCTGTCTTCTGGCAGGGCCATCGTCGTTGCTGCGGGCAACGAATCTCAGGCCCTCGTCTGCGCTCTAGCGTGGCTGAGTGGATCTTCCCCTTGTGCGGTGGCGCGCCAGCCACCATGCTTTCCTTCTGTTTCGTCATTGCGAGTGACCCACATGTCTTCCGAACGCTACCACGACCACTTCATCGTCTCCTGGGACCAGCTGCACCGTGATGTGCGCGCGCTATGTCACGACCTCAGCGGTCGCGATTTCAAGGGCATCATCGCCATCACCCGCGGTGGCCTGATTCCGGCCGGCCTGATCGCTCGCGAACTGGGTATCCGTCACATCGATACCGTATGCATCAAGAGCTATCACGACCACATGGAGCAGGGTGGTCTGGAAGTGGTCAAGGGCGTCGACCACGACGGTGACGGCTGGCTGCTGGTCGATGACCTGGTCGACACCGGCAACACCGCACGTGCGGTGCGTGACATGCTGCCCAAGGCGCACTTCGTGACCGTCTATGCCAAGCCGGAAGGGCGTCCGCTGGTCGATGGCTTCATCACCGAAGTGCCGCAGAACTGCTGGATCCAGTTCCCGTGGGACATGGGCATCGCCTACGTCGAGCCGATCGCCGAGCAGCTCAAGAAGCAAGAGAGCGATAGCTGACATGCCGTTGGAGACTGCCGCGACTGGCCGCTCCGAGGTGTTGCCTGCCGATTGGCAGGCGCATCTTGGCCAAGAGTTCCAGGCTGACTACATGCAGCGTCTGCGCGACTTTCTGCGCGCCGAGAAAGATGCCGGCAAGGTCATCTATCCGCATTCCGATGATTGGTTCCGTGCCTTCTGGTTGACGCCGCTCTCCAACGTCAAGGTGGTGATCCTCGGCCAGGACCCGTACCACGGTCCGGGCCAGGCGCACGGACTGTGCTTCTCGGTACGTCCCGGCGTACGCCCCCCGCCTTCGCTGAAGAACATCTACAAGGAACTGGCCACCGATGTCGGCTTTGAACCCGTCGATCACGGCTTCCTGGAAAGCTGGGCGAAGCAGGGTGTCCTGCTGCTCAACAGCGTGCTGACCGTCGAGCAGGGCAAGGCCGCCTCGCATCAAAAGCAGGGGTGGGAACAATTCACCGACCGCGCCATCGACGTGATCAACCAGCACTGCCAGGGTGTCGTCTTCCTGCTCTGGGGCAGTCATGCCCAGAAGAAGGCCCGCGCTGTAGACACCCAGAAGCACCTGGTGCTCCACGCGCCGCACCCATCCCCCCTCGCAGCGCACCGCGGTTTCTTCGGTTCTCGCCACTTCTCGCAAGCCAACGCCTGGCTGGAAGCACGCGGGGAAGAGCCGATCGACTGGCAGCTATAATATACAATTGTGACAAGTTTCTAGGGAAAGCCGCCAAGGATGAACAAGAGTCAACAGACACTCGAGGTGGATGGGGTATTTTGTATCAGCCTCAAAGAGCGGGAAGACCGCCGGGAACATCTACAGAAAGAGTTTTTACCGCTAGGCTTGGATATCGAGTTTTATCTTGCCGAGCGTGATGTGGATAATCCTGAGCGTGGATGTTACGAGTCACATCGTACCTGCGCAGCAATGGCCATGGAGAGAGGTTATCAACGAGTCTTGATCCTTGAAGATGATGCTACTCTTGCCATGCCGGCTGAAAGTGTAATAGCACGTATCAATTGTTTCTTGAAAATACGAAACCCGGAAATTTTTTACCTTGGTGGCATGCTGGGAAGGATGTGGTTGATTCCTTTTGCGGGCGTGGTTAGAGCCAAGCTGACGGGAGGGCATGCCTATATGCTGTCTCGTAAAGGTATGAAGAAGATCATTGATAAGCCTTATTCAAAAAAAGCGGTAGATAGTTTCTACGCGACTGAATATAAGGCTTATGCCGTTTATCCTCTTTTTTGCGATCAGCTTCCAGAATCGGATGTCAAAAGTGATATCGCTGATTATCGAATTGAAACGAAAGGGGGAGGCAGCTACAAAGACGATGAATACTGGAATCTCAATTCAAGAAAGCAGGAAGTAGCGTTGCGTAGGGATATGTGGAGAACCTTATGTGGACGATGGCTTTAATGTTTCAGGAGATGGTCAATTGAAAGCATACTGGTGGCGATCGGCGAATGGTGGATGTAATTTTGGTGATGAAATCACATCTATCATTCTGGATAGACAGTTTCATATCGCTCATTCCATCTCGAATGTCGATGAGGCAGATTTGATCTCTGTTGGCAGTATTTTAAATAAGCTCGTCAACAATAAAGCGATTTCTTCACGAAATAGAAAGATTCATGTTGTAGGGTCTGGGCTTATTTCTCCATATGTCAAACATGCCTCTTTGTTCAAGCGAATGAAGCCAATGGGCAGGACATTTGGCAAATCTGTTGTTATTCATTCTGTACGTGGGTATATGACTCAGCAGGTGCTCACTTCATTGGGAGAAAAAGAATATCCTGTCGGTGATCCAGGTCTCATGCTCCCTTTGATTTATGATACAGATCCAGACAAGACTTATAGAATAGGATTTATTCCTCATATCTCGACTATTGATAGTCCGGAGTGGGAAAATGTGTGTGCTCGTGTAGGTGACAGTATAATAATAGATTTCCGCACGGATGATCTTGAATCTATTGTTACTCAGATAAAATCCTGCGAAATCATTGTAAGTCAGAGTCTACATGGCTTGATCATAGCGGATGCCTATGGAATCCCGAATTGCTGGTTCTATGATGGTCCTCTCCATTCTGGAGGTAAGTTCAAATTTTATGATTATTTCTCCTCTGTTGGCCGTAGCTTTACCCTGAGGTTTTGTTCTTTCAATGAGATAAATGCTGCCGACATCAATAGGTACGCGGATAAAATCGATCCTAATGTCATATGCAGCTTGCAGTCGGATATAGTCAAGAGTTTTGAGGAAGCCTTGCATCAAATATAAACTTGTATTGATCAATTATATTTTACTGATCCCGCTAGAAATGTAATGTGTATGTACTTGCATACTCTATGCAATATTCCTCCTTTTTCGTAGGCGAGAATGATCTTCTCGGATATCAGGAGGGGGAATGCGCAATAAAGCAGGTGGTGAGTTTCGAAGGTGTTTCAATAAGAATAAGTGTATCTTTGTCGGAGTGCCAAGAGTAGGAAGTGAATCTATCTTCTTGGCTCTGGGGGATGAGTACGTTAAGAATAGGGAGTATCATGATTACCGGTTTTATCAGAAAATAGATCCCTCTCTTTTTAATCAATATTTTAAGTTCGCTTTCGTTCGTCACCCACTGGATAGATTGTTTTCGGCTTATCAGTATTTAAGGCATTCTGGTAACCATAGTCAGAGCCACAAAGTGCTATCTGAAGAGCTACGACAATATCCAACTTTCGATGCGTTCGTCCTGAATGGCTTGACTGAAGAAAAATTCAAATCTCATTCGCTTTTTATTCCTCAGTCGCATTTCATTGTTGATGATAATGACAGGGTGATAATGGACTATGTGGGTAGATTTGAGAATTTTGAGGAAAGTTTAAGTCATGTTCTTAGTCACCTTGGCATTAAACAAGGTCGAGCGCACAACAAGCGATGGCTGACAAGCTGTTCAATAAAGTGTGATGAGAGTACTGTCAATGTTGTTCGTGATTTTTATTCAAGAGATTTTGATAATTTCAATTACGAGTAGTCAGAACCAACACCGTCGATGATGGATCTGCCAACGCTATTCATTTCAGGATAATATATTTTGATCTTAATATGAGTAAAGTCCCTGTGTCCATGGTATTGCAAGGGCCTCGTGCGGGGCATCTCATCAGCCTCAAGAATCTGGGCGGGGCTGAGCGGACCTTCACCAACTTCTTTCGAATGGCCGCACGTGAGCGAGATCATCATGTGCTGCTGCAGACGCCCGAAATTCATCCGATGCTGCAGTCTGAATATGTGGACTTTGCCGGTCGGGTGCATGACATAAAGCGTTATTGCGGCATCAAGCTTCCTCGGCAGTTGCCTTGGCTCCGCGATACCTGCCAGGCGCGCATGCTGAATGACGAAGAGGTGCAGGCAATCGTGGTGTGGAACAAGCTGCGTAACCATCCGCTGCATTTCCCCGGTCACATCAGTCTCATTCACTACGAGCATGGCTCTGCCTGGTTCGTGGAGCCCACCTCTGATATCACGGACTATCTCTCTCGCCTCGATGGCATCATATGCAACTCCTTTGCAGCCAGTCGCATGTTGCAGTTGTCGCTTGGCATCAGTGAGTCCTTGCCATGTCGGGTGGTGCGCAATTCCATCGTACTGCCGCAGGTAGCCTCCGATCATCCGGTCGAGCGGTTCAGGATCGGTTTCGCAGGTCGTTTGACCGGACTCAAGGCGCCGGTGATCGCCATCGAGGCGTTGCGAGAGCTCAAGGCGAGTGTCCCCCATGCGGAGCTTTGGATCGCCGGCGAGGGAATATTGGAAGATGCCTTGAAGTCACTGGTCGTGAAGTGGGGGCTCGAGGAGAGTGTTCACTTCTGTGGTCTGTTGAATGACATGAGTGATTTCTATCCCTGCCTCGATGCCTTTGTGTGTCCTTCCTGGCGTGAACCTTTCGGTAATGTGGTGCAGGAAGCGCTGGCGCATGGTGTGCCTGCCATCGTCGGTAATGTGGATGGATTGCCGGAGCAGATCTCCCCGGGAGTCAATGGTGAAATTCTGTCGCCAAGCAGGCCCCGCGAATCGCTGGCTATCTATGGCGAGGATTTCATTACCGGTCCGGACAGAGTCTATAGCCCGGAGCAAGACGCCATCGTAGTCGCACAGGTGCTCGAACCGAGTGAAATCGCTCAGGTGCTGAAGCAATGGGCAGCAAGCCCGCAGCAGCGTAGAGAGATGGGCGCAGCTGCGCGCGCGATCGTTGCGAAAGATTTCTGCCAGCAGAAATACTGTCAGGGTATCGGCGACTTCATTGCTGAGGTGGTGGCTGGGTGACCATTGCTGGCGATATCGGCCGCAGGTCAGCCACCTTCATGGCTGGCCTGTCTTGCCTCGCCATTGCCCTTTGACGAGTGTACTGAAGTTTCCTTGCACTTTATTCCGGTAAGCTGAAGCCACAATGGATTTTTCGTACATTGGGGGGCTGTCATCAGTGGCTGGTGACGAACCACATGAACAGGATTGATATGATGTGGCGAAGCAATGACTTTCCTTATCGCAAACACTTTACGCGTAACAAGTGCATCTTCATTCATATTCCCAAGGCTGCCGGAACATCAGTCCTCGCCGCCTTGGGGAAGACGAAGGAAAAAGGGCGTGATCATGTCTCCTGGCAGGTTTACAAGAAGGCCAGTTCCAGAAAATTCGCCCGTTATTACAAATTCACCTTTGTCAGAAATCCCTACGATCGTGCCCTGTCAGCGTATCGCTATATATTAAGTGGTGGCAATCAAGGCAAGCAGGATCTCGCCATTGCCAAGGAGATGGCGGAATATTCAGATTTTGATGATTTTGTCGCACGTGGCTTGTGGCAAGGCGCTTTTCGTAGTCACCTCCTGTTTCTCTCGCAATCCTCTTTTGTCATGGATGGAAACGAGACCTTGATGGTGGATTTTCTGGGGCATTTCGAAACCCTGGACAAGGATTTCCAGCAGGTTGCCAACAAGCTGGGCATCAACGGCGAGATTGCACATCGCAACAAGGGGAGTGGGGAGGCGGGGGACGGCATGACAGCGGCGACCCGCGAGAAGCTGGCCATTCTCTATGCACAGGATTTCGTCAACTTCGGTTACACGCCTTGAGCAAGTGGCAGGCGGGAGGTCGCCAGTCCATTTGCGGCGCTTTCTCTGCTGTAACCTGAAGGCGAGAGCCTTAACTTGTAAGCCTGCTTCCGCTAGAATGCGCTCAATTTACCAGCCTTCCCGCTGCTATCGTCCGAGCCGGCGGGGGTAGTGCTGCGTATCGTTTGCACCATCTTCTGTCCCAAGAGGTATTTCCATGAGCGTCCATGCCATCAATCATCCACTGGTCCAGCACAAGCTCGGCCTGATGCGTGCAGCAGGCATCAGCACCAAGAGCTTCCGTGAGCTGGCCAGTGAGGTCGCCAAGTTGTTGACCTATGAGGCAACCCAGGACCTGGAGCTGGAAACTACCACCATTGATGCCTGGAGTGGCAACGAGCTGGATGTCCAGACCATCAAGGGCAAGAAAGTGACCATCGTCCCGATCCTGCGTGCCGGCCTGGGCATGCTGGATGGCGTGACGGATCTGATCCCCCCGGCACGCATCAGCGTCGTGGGTCTGTACCGTGATGAAGAGACGCTGGAGCCGGTGCCGTATTTCGAGAAGTTTGTGTCAGACCTCGACGAGCGTCTGGCCATCGTGATCGACCCGATGCTGGCGACCGGCGGTTCCATGATCGCCACGCTGGACATGCTCAAGGCCAAGGGCTGCCAGCAGATCAAGGTCATCGTGCTGGTCGCGGCACCGGAAGGGATTGCCAAGGTGCAGGAGTCCTACCCGGACATCGAGATCTACACCGCCTCCGTCGATGACCGTCTCGATGAGAACGGTTACATCGTGCCGGGTCTCGGCGATGCCGGTGACAAGATCTTCGGCACGCGCTGAGCGCCCGCCAGTGATGACAACGCCCTGCGCATCCGCGCGGGGCGTTTTTGTATCTGTCTGACCTGTCTGAGCAGTCAGGATCAGGCGGTTGATTCCTCCGCTTGTGAAAAGAAGTGCTTCCATGTCGTCTTCATCACCGTCCTCTGAAACCTCCTCTCCCCATGAGTCGTCTGCCCATGTGTCCTTGCCGGAACAGGAAGGGTTCTCGCTGACGACTCTCATCACCGGCGCGCAGATGCTGTTCGTTGCCTTTGGTGCGCTGGTACTGGTCCCGCTGCTGACCGGACTCGACCCCAACGTTGCCCTGTTCACGGCCGGTGTCGGCACCCTGGTCTTCCAGTGCGTGACCAAGGCCAGCGTGCCGGTCTTCCTCGCCTCATCGTTTGCCTTCATCGCGCCTATCCAGAGCTCGGTCGCGAACTTCGGCATTCCTGCCACCATGGGTGGTTTGTTCGTCGCGGGACTGGTCTATGTATTGCTGGCGCAATGCATTCGCCTCAAGGGTGTCGGTATCGTGCATCGCCTGCTGCCGGCCGTGGTGGTCGGTCCGGTGATCATGGTCATCGGCCTGGCGCTGGCACCGACGGCGGTGCAGATGGCCACCGGCGAGTTCAGCGACAACATCTCGCATGCCCAGGCGCTGACATTGTCATTGGCCAGTCTTGGCGTGACGCTGGTGCTGTCGATCTTCGGGCGTGGCATGTTGCGCCTGGTGCCGATCCTCGGCGGTATCCTGACGGGATATGTACTGGGGCTGTTGATGGGAGTGATCGATCTCTCGCCGGTGCATGCGGCTGAGTGGCTGGCGCTGCCCAGCTTCACTGCACCGACCTTCGAATTTTCCGCCATTCTGTTCATGATTCCCGTCGCCATCGCGCCTGCCGTCGAGCACATCGGCGACATGGTGGCGATCGGCTCGGTGACACGGCGCGATTACCTGAAAAAGCCGGGGCTGCATCGCACGCTGCTCGGTGACGGCCTGGCGACGTCGGCGGCGTCACTGTTCGGCGGTCCGCCCAATACCACCTATTCCGAAGTGACCGGCGCGGTGATGCTGACTCGCAACTTCAATCCGCGCGTGATGACGGTCGCGGCCTGTGTCGCGATCTCGCTGGCCTTCATCGGCAAGGTCGGCGCCGTGCTGCAGACGATTCCCACGCCGGTGATGGGCGGCATCATGTGCCTGCTGTTCGGCTCGATCGCGGTGGTCGGCATGAACACGCTGGTGCGCGCGGGGGATTCACTGACCGCACCGCGCAATCTGGTGATCGCCTCCTTGATCCTGGTGTTCGGGATCGGTGGCATGCAGGTCGGTGGTGGTCAGTTCACGCTGCAGGGCGTGAGCCTGGCCGCCATTCTGGGCATCGTGCTCAACCTGATTCTGCCGCCGGCGAAAGAGGGGGAATGATTATCATCTGATGAGTGGTGGCAGGGAACATTTCCGCGAATGACGGTTCAGATAAATGCAACTCCCGTGTGCTGAGCGACTGGCACATGGGAGTTGCATTTTTCGTTTCCCACCAGACGCCAGCTATCGTTTTCGCATGTCTTGCACGCGGCACAAAGCGGTACTGGCGGACATTCGAAGGAGTGATGCTTGCGTACCCTGGTCGTAGTGAGAAGCCTGAAAATGGGTGGCATGGAGCGAGTGGCGGTCAATCTTGCCGACAGTCTGGCCGCGAATGATCACGAGACGCATATGGTCATCTGGCGCGGTCGTGATCAGGTGCTTGAGCCGCAGGATACCAGCGTTCAGCAGCACATCGTGCCGATTCAGCAGCGCGTCCAGCGCTCAGTCGGCGGCGCCCTGACGACACTGGCCTCACGTCTGGTGCTCAATCCCGTGATCCGTCGCTCCAATTTCGTGTGGGTCGGCAAGGCCGGGGGCGAGGAATTCGCTGCTTGGCTCGAGGAATTCGAGCAGGAGCACGGCAGGGTTGACCGCATCATCTTCCGTGGCCTGGGGACCTTCGAGCAGGTGTGGGGGTTCAAGGATTCCCGAGCACGTTACGTGCTGGAAAATCGCGTCAACTTTACCGGCCCGCAGTGGAAGCAGCGCATGTTTGCCCGCTGTCTGCTGGAGGACAAGCATCTGGTGGCGGTATCTGACGATGTGGCGCAAGGGGCCCGAGACATTGCTCGCCAGCATGGGGTGACACCGGCGCATATCGAGACGATCGTCAATGCCTGCCCGATCTCCCGTATACGCGAGCAGGCCGCCATGGATGAGCCGGATATCCCCGCTGAGCCCTTCATTCTCAATGTGGCGCGTCTGGTGCCGCAGAAAGACCATGCCCTGTTGCTCGAGGCTTATGCCCTGGCCAATCCGAAGGAGCCGCTGGTGATCGTGGGGGCGGGCAATTGCCGGGAAGCCCTGGAAACCCAGGCTGAGAGGCTTGGCATCGCCGAGCGGGTGATCTTCGCCGGTCAGCGTGACAACCCCTATGCCTGGATGCGTGCCGCCAAGCTGTTCGTGCTCAGCTCGCGTGTCGAGGGCATGGGGATCGTACTGATGGAGGCGCTTGCCTGTGGCACACCGGTCGTATCGGTGGATTGCCGTGGCGGGATACGCGAGATCCTCAAGGGCGAGCTGGAACACGCCATCGCGCCGCATTCCGCCGAAGGCCTCGCGCGCCGCATGAACGAATTGTTGGCAGAGGAGGGCTATCCGATTCGCGAGGAATGGTTGGCAGATTTCTGCCCGCACACCATGGTGGAGCGTTTCCTGGCCGAGCCGGCCACCAATGATCCCTGGGATGAGGTGCGCGAGCAGTCGCCTGATGCTGCGGGCCGCCCTCACTCCCGCGCTGCAAGAATCTAGCGACGTGCGTTACACCAACTCGGTCGAGCTGGCTTGAGTCTTGTTGGTCAGGGTCATATCGGCCCGGTTATGCTGGCTTGGGTCGTGCTGGCCTGGGTCGTGCTGGCAGGGCCGAGCAGCTCTCGAGCGAATGCCTGGCTAGCGACTCTGTGCGATGCATAACCACTGGCAGCTTTGGGCTTCATCAGCGCCCGAGGCTTCATGATTGATACCTTCACCGCTTGCGAGTTCATCGCTTGCGGCTTGTGACGCATCAGGCTTGCGCCAATACAGTTGATAGCGCTCCCCGGCATGCAGTCGCGCAGCATCACCGCATTCGAGAAGTGCCTCCTGGCAGGCCGCCGTCGCGGGGAACTCGATGCGCAGTGCGCCGTGCGTGACCAGTACCAGGCTGTCATGCGCGGCCTGCAGATAGGCGCTGCACTCCGGTGCGAGGCTGCCCAGCTCGACGTGGGGTTGTGGCGTTGTCTGCCGGGATTGATCAATGCGTCGCAGGCTGAGACCCGGTCCACAGCCCGCGATCGGTTCATGCTCGCTGTCACGCAGGATGCGTGGCGGTTCGACGGGTATCTCATCGCTGAAGAAGTCGCTCAGCGAGATCGGAAATACCTCGAGAATCTTGTTCAGCGAGCTGACGGAAGGGCTGACCGCGTCCTGCTCGACCTGCGAGATGGTCGAATTGGTCACCTGGGCACGCTTGGCCAGTTCGCGCTGAGAGAGGCCATGACATGTGCGCAGTTCGCGCAGCCGCTTGCCCAGCGTGCGAGGCGCTGCCATTTCCTCGTCTGCCATTTTCTCGTCATCAGTGGGCTGCGCTGCCTTGCCGGCAGTGAGAGGTTCGGGGGCAGTAGGGGAGCTATCGTGCGACATCAGTGGTGCCTGATTGAGTGAGCATGCGCGCAGGCTAGCACGCGGGCGGGAGTCCGTGGCAGTGCCCCTCGCCAAGGCCAAGTATGCTCATCTGCCGCCTGTGGCTCAAGGCGAGCGACTGCTGCCCCCGGCGCTGAGCGTCTCGAGCAGATGGCGCCCTTGATCATCCTCATGATGCCGGCGTGCGATGCACGGCAGCCACAGGCAGAAGGTGGCGCCACCACCGGGGGTATCTTCCAGCCATAGCCTGCCCCCCAGCTGGGTGATCAAGCCCGATGAGACGGATAGCCCGATGCCCGAGCCATTGGCACGCGTGGTGAAGAAGGGCGTGAAGATGCGCGACTTCAGATGCTCCGGCACGCCTGCGCCGTGGTCGATGACGCGTATCTCGACTCCCGCCACGGGGGCGAGCTCTGCTCCTGACGCTTGCACTGAGGCTGATACTGTCGCTGAGGCTGACGTATCCGGACGGCTGTCTGGCTCGCCGTTCATTTCGGCCAGCGCCGCATCACGATCACGGCTGGTGATGCACAGCGTATCCGGCGCAGGCGCCATCTCGATGGCGTTGATCAGCAGGTTGACCAGCACCTGGGTCAGTTGGGCGCGATCGGCCTCGATCAGGCGAGTCGCCGCCAGCTCATGCTGCAATTGATGGCCATGATGATCCAGCGCGTGCCTGACCAGCACCTCGACACTGTGGATCGCCTCATCGGGATGAATCTGGCTGAGGTGAGGCGCGCCGAGTGACGGCGTCAATGAGTTGCCGTCGCCAATGTCGTTGGAGGCGAGCGGGTCGCGCGCGTACTGACGCAGGTTGTCGACCAGCGCGCGAATGCGCTCGACCTGATGGATGATGGTGGCGATTTCCTCGCGCACCGGCTCGGCCTGTTCACCGAGAATCACCTCGATCAACTCGACATGACCGAGAATTACGGCAGCGGGGTTGTTGATCTCGTGGCCGATACCCGCCGTCAGTTCGCCCAGCGCTGCCAGTTTCTCGCGGGTCAGCAGGCGCGCACGCGCTTCACGCAGCAGGCGGACGTGTTCCTCCAGTGCCTGACTGCGTTCTCGCAGCGTGGCGGTCTGGGCGCTCAGATCGCGGGTGCGATCCTCCACCTGGGCTTCCAGCGTCTGGGCCGCGAGCTGTATCTCGTGGCGGTGCGCTTCCAGTCGCGCCAGCATGGCGTCGAATTCCTCGGCCAGTTCATCCAGCTCATCACCGTGCCGTTGCGCCGGCCCCAGCGAGGACAGCGGACCTATGCGCAAGCCTTCCTGTGAGGGGGTATCACGCACGGCATGCACCACACGGCGAATCTGTCGGATCGGCTGCATCAGGCGCTCGATGCTGCTCCACACCAGCAGTACCCCCAACAGGCTGACCGCGATCAGCACCAGGCTGATATGCGTCAGCGTCTCGCGATAGAGCCGCGCGTAGGGCGCCTGCGGATAGCCTGCGTAGATCATGCCGATCCGCTGACCATCCAGAGAATCCAGCGGGGCATAGGCGGCCACGAACCAGTCACGAACCACGAAGGCACGATTGATATAGCGCTCGCCATTGCCGATCACCTGACGCTTCACCTCCAGCGATGCGCGTGTGCCCAGTGCACGCTCGCCGCTGGCGTCGGTGACATTGGTGGCGATACGGACATCATCGAGAAACAGGGTGATGGTGCCGGTGCCATCTTCCGGCAGGGTGCCGGGGCCATAGAGTAGATCGCGGATCTCATCGACCAGACGCGGGTCGCGATTGAGCAGGCGGCCCGCATCCAGCGCGCCCAGCAGCTTGCCCTCGCCATCGAGGATGGGCACCAGCGCCCGCAGCAGCATGCCGCGGTTTTCCTCGCGACGGGCACTGGGTTGTGCGTAGGGCGTCTGGCGCAGCGCAAGGCGCGCGCGCTCGGCAAGCGCAGGATCCAGCGTCGCCAGTGAATCGCTGGACAGCATGTCGAGGCCATCCAGGCTTTCGCCGCGCGCCAGTTGCGGAATCAGCGCAGCGACGCCGGGCGTCTGGCGCAACTGCTCGGTGGGCAACCAGCGCAGCCAGTCGGCGTTGAGGGTGTCCCGCATGGTAACCAGGCGCGGCACCAGGCGTGGCAACAGCTGCGCGGTCTGCTCATCGGGTGCCACCAGCTGGCGCAGGTTGCGACGCATCGCTTCCAGGCCATCACGCAGGCGCTGATGCTGGCTCTGTAGCGTGCGGCTGGCGACATCGAGATCGCTGCGCACGTTCATGTACAGCTGGCGGTCGGTATAGGCTGTGGTCCAGTAGGCGGTCAGGCCGACCAGCGCCAGCATCAGCGCCAGCAGCGGCGCCAGTGTCAGCAGCAGCAGCCTGCGCCGCAGCGAACCGGCGAAGTAATGGCGCAGGCGCTTGATCATGCGCTGCCGTCGGCTCCGTAGGGAGTGGCAGACGCAGTGGAGGTGGCGGGTTGATCGCTCTCAGTACCGCTCCCAGCATCACTCTCAGTGCCATTCTCAGCGCCGCTGTCCTCACTGATTTGCTGCTCGGCGCGCCAGGTGGTCAGCTTGCGATCCAGTGTCTTGCGCGAGATGCCCAGTTGTCGGGCGGCGGCTGACTTGTTGTTGGCATGTCGCTCCAGCACTGCGCACAGATGGGCCTTTTCCACCGCATCCAATGACCACTCGAGTGGATAGCCGCTGCTGGCGGCCTCTTCCTTGGTGGAGGTGGTCGCGTTCCCGCTGCCGTCCCATGCCAGGTGGCCTGATGCCTGTTCGGCCTGCGCGTCGGCCGGCAGGGTATCGCCGGGCAGGCGGCCGAGCAGCAAGGCGCGTTCGATGACGTTCTTGAGTTCCCGTACATTGCCGGGCCAGGAATAGTGGCACAGGCGAGTGAGATCAGAGTGCTGCCAGGGCACGGCGGGGAGATTGAGTTCGCGCGACAGTTGGCGCGAGAAGTGCTGGGCCAGCGCCGGGATGTCCTCCGGGCGCTCGCGCAGGGCCGGCAGCGTCAGGCTCAGCACGTTGAGGCGATAGTAGAGATCTTCGCGGAAGCGGCCTGCGGCTACCTCCGTTTCCAGTGTGCGGTGGGTGGCGGCCACGATACGCACATCGACTGCCTGTTCCTGCTCGCCGCCGACGGGGCGCACGCGGCGCGTTTCCAGCACCCGCAACAGCTTGGCCTGCATCGCCAGGGGC
Organism: Cobetia sp. cqz5-12; assembly: GCF_016495405.1. Classification (NCBI taxonomy): domain Bacteria; kingdom Pseudomonadati; phylum Pseudomonadota; class Gammaproteobacteria; order Oceanospirillales; family Halomonadaceae; genus Cobetia; species Cobetia sp. cqz5-12. The sequence goes on along the minus strand of NZ_CP044522.1, from coordinate 2,884,370 downwards.
ATCTCGCCGATTTCATCCAGGAACAGCGTGCCGCCATCAGCGAAGCTGAACAGGCCATCACGGCCTCGATGCGCGCCGGTGAAGGCCCCCTTGAGGTGGCCGAACAGCTCGCTCTCCAACAGCTCCGGGCTGATGGCGCCGCAGTTGACCGGCACGAAGGCGCCGCGCCGACCGGACAGGCGATGCAGATCACGCGCCGCCAGCTCCTTGCCGGTGCCGGATTCCCCCAGGATCAGCACCGGCGAGGGCGCAGGGGCAACGCGTGCGATGATATGCGCCAGCTCCTGCATGGCAGGGCTCTCGCCCTTGAGGCTGGCCTCTTCCTGCTGATGGCGGGCATTGTCGCGACGGAGCAGGAAGTTTTCCCGCGTCAGCTGGCGGCGCTCGAGGCAGCGGTCCAGCGCGGCCTGCAGCTGTTCGAGACGAAACGGCTTGATGATGAAATCACAGGCCCCGGCCCGCAGTGCGCGCACAGCGGTCTCGAGATCGGCGTAGGCCGTCATGAAGATGACATCGCTGACCGATGAGGGCGCAAGGGCTTCATCCCAGTCAAGGCCATCACGCCCCGGCAGGCGAATGTCGAGCAGGATGAGGTCGAAGTGGAGACGCGAGCGCAGGGCTTCGGCCTGCTCGACACTCTCGGCGCATTCGATCAGCGCGAAGCGCGAGGACAATGCCTTCTCCAGATAGCGGCGCATGCCTGGCTCGTCATCGACGATCAGTACCGAGGCGGTGGGGAGGGGGTCGCTGCCGCTACGCCGGGTCTCACGGGGTGTGGAGGGGGCGTGGGCAGTCATGGCGTTCCTCGGGTCAACAGGGCAGTAATAATGGTCGCAGGGGAGATCATCTCTATCATGCGGGCATTGTGGCGTGCTGCTCACTGGTAATCTAGCGCTGGATGGCACATTGCTGCCTCTTTCTGCTTGCGCTTGCCACAGGCGAAGCCTTGCAGCCTTGTCAGCACGCGGCGCTGGCGGGCAGGGTTGGCAGGCTGTCCCGTTGTGCTACGCAAGGCCCGGCGATGATGGGTCAATTGGGGCGTCATGGGTCAGCGGTGGTCGTGCCTGGAGTTATTGTCAGTATTTTCCCTGCCCTTCCGGCAGTGCTATACCAGCATCGCCATCCGCCCCGCCAGGGTTAGCGACAAGGATAGCGACCTCAGCAGGGCGACAGGGACGTCAGCAGGCGGGAGCCGGCAACTCAGCCTGCTGGAGAAGATTCCGGTATCATCGCCGGCTGTCTTGCGTGCCAGCCCATGTATCAGTCCGATGCCAAAGCTCTGAAAGCCTCTGATGGATGACAGGTCTTGTCACGAGAGCGCTTTCGGCATGTCGTTTGCAGAGTCAGCATTCACGTTGATGTCATCAATACCGTCACGCCATAAAAATATTCAGGGAGCATCCCCATGCTGCAACGCCATACATTGTCTTCTCGTCGCCTGCTGGCCACTCTCGCAGGCCTGTCATTCGGTGCGCTGAGCATTCTGCCGGCCCAGGCGGCCGACGACATCATTCGTCTGGCCACCACGACCAGCACCTACAACTCAGGCCTGCTCGATCACCTGCTGCCGGAGTATGAACAGGCCCACGATGTCACCATTCAGGTCATCGCGGTCGGTACCGGCAAGGCGTTGCGCATGGGGCAGGACGGCGATGTGGATCTGGTGATGACCCACGCCCCGGGTGCCGAGCGCAAGTTCGTCGATGCCGGCTACGGCATCGAGCCGCATGGCGTGATGTACAACGACTTCGTGCTGCTCGGCCCCGAGTCGGACCCGGCGGCCATTGACGGCATGCAGGATGTGGATGCGGCACTGGGCAAGATCGCCAGCGCCAATGCCGGCTTCATCTCGCGCGGCGATGATTCCGGCACCCACAAGAAGGAATTGGCCTTGTGGCAGAGTGCCGATGTCACCCCTGACTTCTCCGGCTACAAGGCCGTCGGCCAGGGCATGGGCAAGGTGCTGAGCATGGCCAGTGAACTGCAGGACTACACCCTGAGTGATCGTGGCACCTGGCTTGCGATGGAAGACAAGCTGGAGCTTGAGATTCTGGTCGAGGGCGATGCGCGCCTCTTCAACCCCTATCAGGTGATTCTGGTCAACCCGGCCAATCATGACGGGCTCAATACCCGTGGTGCGCGTGAGCTGGCCGAATGGCTGATCTCCAGCGAAGGGCAGCAGGCAATCGATGATTACCGTCTCAAGGGCAAGGCGCTGTTCCATGCCAGCCACGGCGAGACCGGCTTCGATGCTCGCCAGACAGCGGACCGCGCCTCTGAGCGCACGCCGGTGAAGGCGCAGGACGCACAGGCTGAGCCGCGTTCGTGAGCTTGTGGCAAACCACGCAGGAGGCCTTGAGCCTCCTGCTGAGCATGGATGGCGCGCTGTGGGAGATCATCGGCGTGTCGTTTCGTGTCTCGCTGATGGCGATGCTAATCGCGGTGCCACCGGCACTGTTGATCGCCTTCGTGCTGGTTCGCTGCGCCTTCCCGGGGCGCTGGCTGCTGATCTCGCTGATCAATACCCTGATGGCCGTCCCCACCGTGGTGGTGGGGCTGCTGCTGTTCATCCTGTTGTCGCGCGCTGGCCCGCTGGGTGATTGGCATCTGCTGTTCACCCAACCGGCGATGGTGATCGGGCAGATTCTGCTCGCCCTGCCGATTCTGGTGGTGATGCTGCATGCCGCGTTGGCGGGGGTCGACAAACGTGCCTGGGAGACAGCCTTGCAGCTGGGGGCGTCGCGCCGGGCGGCGCTCTGGCGGCTGGTGATGGAGGCCCGTTTCGGCGTGATGGCGGCGTTGGTGGCCGCGTTTGGTAGAATCATCGCTGAAGTGGGTTGCGCCATGATGGTGGGTGGTAACATTGCCGGTTTCACGCGCAATATCACCACGGCCATCGCGCTGGAAACCCTCAAGGGCGAGTATGCCCAGGGGGTTGCCCTGGGCATGGTATTGCTGGTGCTGGCACTGGCGCTCAATCTGATGCTGGGGGTGTTGCGCGGTCGCGGTCAGCTGGCGGTGCAGGCCTGACCTCAGGCCCCGCCGCCAGTCGCGTTCTGCTCCCCCAGTATGAAAGCCGCCTGCCAACCCGTTGAGACAAGCACACGCCAGCACTGATCGCGTCAGGCTGAATCGTCGTATGGAGTCATGATGTTCCCCCCTAGTTCTTCGTCCTCGTCTGTTCCCCCGGGCGACCCCTCCAGCCCGGTGACGGGGGCTGGCTTCGCGCAAGCCTCGCCGTCTGTTGCCCGGGCACTTGATGCTGACGCAAGCGTTGCTCCCCTGTTGCGCGTGCGTGGCCTCGAATATCGCTTGCCGTCTGCGGCGCAAGTCTCCGGCGAGGGCGTCGAGGCGCAAGGGCGCCTGTTATGGCATGTGGCGGCGCTGGATTGGGTACCGACCCCAGCGTCCGGCTGGGTGCACCTCAAGGGTGACAACGGTAGCGGCAAGACCACGCTGCTGCGCGTGCTGGCCGGCATGCAGTCAGCGACCGGCGGCAAGCTTGAATGGCAGACCCGTGACGCTCATCCGGTGCGCTACCTGCATCAGCAGCCGTATCTGTTCGATACCAGCGTGGCCGGCAATCTGGTGCTGGCGGCTCGCTGGCAACCCGAGAGCGGCTCTGCCGGGCAGCAGCGTGATCAGGTCGAGGAGATGCTGCGCTGGAGCGGGCTGAGCGATCAGGCCCGTCAGCCGGCCCGCTCCCTGTCGGGTGGCGAGCGAGCGCGACTGGCATTGGCGCGCGCCTGGTTGTCGCGTCCGCCGGTGCTGTTGCTGGATGAGCCTGCCGCCAATCTGGACCAGGCCGCTGTCGAGCAGTTGGCGCTGCGACTGGAGCAGATGTGCCAGCAGGGGTGTGCGGTGATCCTGTCCTCACATCAGGACAATGCCTTGAGTCAGGGCTCGAGTGAGCGCTGGACGCTGAGCGCTGCCAGCCTGCACACTGAGCCCTCAGCGGGCTGAGTTGCCTTCAATAGCTGAGCCTTCGGCTAGGCGCCTCAAGCTTCAGAGCTGAGAAAGCCCTGTTCATCAGCCGCTTGCACTGGATGCCCTGCCAGCGGCCCTGCTGCATGATATTACCTGCGCCTTTGCGCACTCGACCGGGATACGCCTTCATGCCGAGCTCCAATCACACCTCTGACGCCATGCCACTGCCGAGCGATGCCGAGCAGCTCAAGGCCTCGCTCACGTCTGCCAATATCACCGGGGTGGTGCTGGCCGGCGGCCAGGCGCGGCGCATGGGTGGCGTCGACAAGGGGCTGGTCACGCTCAATGAGGTGCCGCTGGTGGCGCATGTACTGGCGCGGCTGACCCCTCAGGTGGGCGAGCTGCTGATCAATGCCAACCGCTCGCACTCCGAGTATGCCGCCTATGGGCATCCACTGGTCGAAGACAGCGAGCAGGGCTACCACGGTCCCCTGATGGGCATGGCCAGTGCGCTGGCGGCAGCGCGGACGCCCTGGGTGATGATGGTAGCCTGCGATGTGCCGCATCTGCCCAATGAACTGGTCGAAACGCTGAGCGTGGCGTTGATCGACCAGGCCAACGGCGATCAGCTGGAAGGCTTCAGTGTCGAGGGCGGTCACGCGGTCGATGCCGGGCCCGCGCTGCTGGCCGTGGCGGCAGACGAGTTTCGTTACCATCCGGTGATCTGTCTCATGCATCGTGGCCTGCTGCCGTCTCTGCAGGCGGCGCTGGCCGCTGGCGAGCGCAAGATCGACCGCTGGTTCGATCAGCATGTCTGGCTCAAGGTGCAGGCGGGCAGCGAGCAGGACTTCGCCAACCTCAATACCCTTGAAGAATGCCGTGAGATGGAAGCCGGCTCGCGCTGAGCGCGCTTCATTCCTGACGTTCCTAGCGTGTCATCCGTTCCCGCTTGCACGCCCAAGGTGTGTCATTGTGATGCAAGTAGTCATCGCCGGGAGCGTCTCTTCAGGAGTCTGGCGGCTTATTGTCTTTGCCTGTCAGGATTTGATGGCCTTGGGGTTGCACCTTTCACGTGTCGTGTCTGGCGGTTCTGGCGGGTATCTTGCCACTCAGCGTCGTTGCCCCCATTGAACCCTTGTTCATGTCGAGCCGTTCCCCATTGAAATGAGCGCCATGCGTGTTCACCTTCATGGCATCCGCTCAGCCCGCAGCAGTCATCGTCATCTTTTCCCTTGCGGGCGCGGGAGCGCTGCGGTGAACCCGTCGATAGGCCGCCATACGCCGGAATCACCAAGAGAACCTTCATGCCTGAGTCTTCCTCCACGACTGACCAGCGTGCTGATACCGCTGTCAGTGCTGAACATTCCTCCCCCCGCAGTGATGCTCCCACGTCGCGTGGTGATATTTCTCATGAGGTCGGGATGTCGCCCGCCTGGCAGGCACGTCTGGCGGCGTCAGCGTGTCCGCTGCTGGGCATCGCGGCCTGGAGCGGCACCGGCAAGACCACGCTGCTCGAGCAGCTGCTGCCCGAGTTGAGCGCGCGCGGCCTCCGCGTCGCCGTGATCAAGCATGCGCATCATGCCTTCGATGTCGATACGCCGGGCAAGGACAGCCATCGTCTGCGAACGGCCGGTGCCGTGCCGATGCTGGTGGCATCTGCTAAGCGCTTTGCGCTGATGATGGAGACGCCGGACCAGGCGGAGGCCGATCTGGAACAGCTGGTGGCGCAGCTCGAGGGGCTGGAGGTGGACCTGATTCTGGTCGAGGGCTTCAAGCAGTGGCCGCTGCCCAAGCTTGAACTGTACCGCGAGGCCGTAGGCAAGCCGCTGAGAGCCCCGGAGGACCCCTGGATTCATGCGCTGGCGACACCGGCGGCGCAGCTGCCGACTCGTGAGGATGTGCCGCAGGACCTCAAGCGGCTGGATCTTGACGATCCTCAGGCGCTGGCCGCCTGGATCGCCGCCTGGCCGGTGCACTGGCGTCTGGAAGGCGGCAAGCCGCGTGGCGAGGTGGGCGCATGAGTCTGTCGTGTTTCGATCCACGTTTCGGCGAGCGCATGCTGAGTGTCGATGAAGCCTTGAGCGTGCTGGGAGAGAGCCTGGTGGGCGTGATGCGCACGCCACGCAGCGAACGTGTCCCCCTGGCGCAGGCGCCCGGACGTGTGCTCGCCGAGATGGTCATCTCGCCGCTGGATGTCCCGGCACAGACCAACGCGGCGATGGACGGCATCGCGATGGCGCGGGCTTCATTGCCAGACGCGGAGAGCGGCGAGCCTCTGAGCGATCGTGGCGAATTGAGCAATCGCTGCCAGCTGAGCGTAATCGGCAGCTCGCTGGCGGGCCATCCCTGGACGGGCCGGGCGCTCGCCGCGGGGGAGGCCATGCGCATCACGACTGGCGCGGCTCTGCCCACAGGCGCCGACACCGTCGTCATGCAGGAGCAGCTCGAGTATCACTCCGCGCAGAGCGAGGGAAGGGATGAAGGGCAGGGCGAGGGCTTGATTGAGAGCGAAGCAGGCGAGCGGGTGGTGATCGAGGGCGTGACCAGCATTCGCCGTGGCCAGAACGTGCGTCAGGCCGGAGAGGATATCGCGCGCGGCAGCCATGTGATGGCGCCGGGCCAGTGGCTGACGCCTGCCGCCGTGGGTGTGCTGGCGTCGCTCGGACTCGCTGAGGTCGCCGTCTATCGGCCACTGACGGTGGCGGTCTTCTCCACCGGTGACGAGGTCACGGCCCCCGGCGAGACGCTGCCGGCTGGCGGCATCTATGACGCCAATCGCTTCAGCCTCGTGGCGCTGCTGCGCGATCAGGGCATCGAGGTGCTGGATCTTGGCATCCTGAGCGATGACGAGGCGAGCGTGAGTGCTGCCCTGCATGATGCCGCGACGCGTGCCGACATGGTCATCACCTCCGGCGGCGTGTCGGTGGGCGAGGCCGATCATGTGCGCAGTGCCCTCGCTGCCTGTGGTGAACTCGCGCTGTGGCGCATCGCCATGCGTCCGGGGCGCCCGCTGGCGTTCGGCATGTTGCGTGCCACTCCCGCCGGCACCGAGTCGTCATCTGGCCAGGTGCCGTTCTTCGGCTTGCCGGGCAATCCGGTGGCGACCATGGTCACCTTCCTGCAGTTCGTGCTGCCCGCGCTGCGCCTGTTGTCGGGCCAGCAGCGGTTGGCGAAGGGTGAGGCGAACGCCTCCGCGACGACGCTGGCGCAGTGGCAAGCCCCGCGCCTGCAGCTGATCGCCGGCGAGACGCTGCGCTCACGTGCCGAGCGTGTCGATTATCATCGCGGGCAGATCGTGCTGGATGATCAGGGGCGGCAGGTGGTGATGACCACGGGGCGGCAGGGCTCGGGTATTCTGACCTCGATGTTGCTGGCCGAATGCCTGATCGAGATTCCCGCCGGCTGCGCTACGCTTCACGCCGGCGAGCCGGTCATGGTGCAGTGGCTGGGCAGTCGAGGCATCGTCTAGGCGATGCCCGCACAGTGGTCACGCCAGCTGATTCATGAAAAGATAGTCTGCTAATTTATTGGCCAGTCCTGTCCATCAGGGCTTGCCTGCCTGTTTCTTCAGGCTTTGGTATTTCTGAGATTGCCGCCAGTCAGGCGCACCCGATACGGATACGAGACAGCTCATGAGCCTTACTCATCTCAACGCACGCGGCGAAGCCCATATGGTGGATGTTGCGGACAAGCAGGAAACCCGCCGCGAGGCGCGAGCCAGCGCACGCGTCAGCATGCTGCCTGCCACGCTCGCACTGCTCGCCGAAGGTGGCCTGCCCAAAGGGGATGTGCTGGCGACGGCGCGTATTGCCGGTATCCAGGCGGCCAAGCGCACTCATGAGCTGATTCCGCTCTGTCATGCCTTGATGCTCTCCAAGGTGACGGTCGACTTCACGCTGGACAGCGCCAACAGCTGCGTGGAAATTCAGGTGCTGTGTCGCCTCAATGGGCGTACCGGTGTCGAGATGGAGGCGCTGACGGCGGCCTCGGTGGCGGCCTTGACGCTCTATGACATGTGCAAGGCGGTCGACAAGGGTATCGTGATCGGCGATATCCAGCTCGAGACCAAGACCGGCGGCAAGAGTGGTGACTGGCAGCGCCCGGAGGAGGCCGCCGCTGTCGAGCAGACGCCGGTTGAGCCAAGCCGGACTGAATCAAGCTGGGCCGAACCAAGCCGTGCTGCAACAGCTGAGCCTATCGAAGCGACAGCGGGACAGGCCGCTCCGGCGGCACGCGGCGATGCCACCGTGCGGGTTCTCTTCCTGGCGGAACTGCGGGAACGTCTGGACCTCGATAGCCTGGCGCTGAACCTGACGACGCTGTCCCAAGCGACGGTCGGGGGCCTGAAGCGCACCTTGGCGCTGCGTGATCCGCAGCTTGAAGCGCTCAATGACACTCGCGTGCTTTGCGCCGTCAATCAGGACATGGTGCGCGATGACCACCCACTGAATGCCGGTGATGAAGTCGCCTTCTTCCCACCGGTGACGGGGGGCTGACATGACCCAGGTCGCAAACGAAGCCGCGCAGGCCTTTTCGGTCAGCATTCAGGCCAGCGATTTTGATCTGCGTGTCGAGCAGGACGTCCTGACGCGTGGGCGCGGCGATATCGGTGCCGTGGTGTCCTTCACGGGGCTGGTGCGTGATTTCAACCAGCGACCGGATGTCGTCGCGCTGACGCTGGAACACTATCCCGGCATGACGGAGCGTAGCCTCGAACGTCTGATCACAGAGGCGCGCGAGCGCTTCCCGCTCACCGGGGTGCGCATCATTCACCGTGTCGGACGGCTCGAGCCCGGCGACAATATCGTGCTGGTACTGGTCGCCAGTGCGCATCGTCAGGCAGCCTTTGCCGGCTGTGACTTCCTGATGGACCATCTCAAGTCGCGGGCACCTTTCTGGAAAAAGGAGCACACCGCCACAGGAGATTATTGGGTACGGGAACGCTCGAGCGATCGCGAGGCACTCGAGCGCTGGCATCCAGAGTCTGCGGTGATGGCAGAGGGTGGATCGGTAACCCCCTTTGCTGAGCAACAGAAGGCTGATGACTCATTGGCCGAGGCCAGCCGCGAAGAGCGACAATCAGCGCTGGCAACACCCAAGTTTTCGGGAGAGTCATGATGGAAACCCTGGTCGATGACTTCGGTCGTCGCATCCGCTATGTTCGCCTGTCAGTGACGGACCGCTGTGACTTTCGCTGCGTCTATTGCATGAGCGAAGAGATGACCTTTCTGCCGCGTGACGAGGTCTTGAGCCTCGAAGAGATCGCGTTGCTGGCGCGTGCCTTCGTGGAATTGGGAGTCGAGAAGATTCGCCTGACCGGCGGGGAGCCGCTGGTGCGGCGTGATATCGGCAAGCTGGTCGATGAAATCGGCGCGCTCGAGGGGCTCAAGGACTTCTCGATGACCACCAACGGCGCTGGGCTTGCCAAGCACGCCGCGCAGCTGAAGGCCGCCGGCATGTCACGGCTGAATATCAGCCTTGATTCTCTGGACCCGGAGCGCTTCAAGGCGCTGACGCGTACCGGCGACCTGGACAAGGTGATCGCCGGCATCCGTGCTGCGCGCGAGGAAGGTTTCCGCATCAAGCTCAATGCGGTAGTGCTGAAAGGGCGCAATGACCACGAAGTGGTGTCGCTGGTCGAATTTGCGCGCGAGGAAGGGCTGGACATCAGCTTCATCGAAGAGATGCCGCTGGGTCAGGTCTCGGATCACGGTCGTGAGGAGACCTTCTGCTCCAGTGATGATGTCCAGGCGCGCATCGAGACGCGTTATCCGCTGATTCCGACGCTGGAAGACAGCCTGGGGCCGGCGCGCTATTTCCGCATGGCGGACAGCGAATCACGGGTGGGATTCATCTCACCGCACAGTCATAACTTCTGCTCGACCTGCAACCGTGTTCGCGTCACGGTGGAAGGGCGGCTGTTGCTGTGTCTTGGCAATGAGCACTCGCTAGATCTGCGTGACATCATGCGTCGTCACCCGGGTGACATCGAGCCACTCAAGGCCGCGATCATCGATGCCATGCACCTCAAGCCCGAACGTCATCACTTCACGACGGATGGCGATGTCCAGATCGTTCGCTTCATGAACATGACGGGAGGCTGAGTCCTTTTTCGTCATCAGTCAGGGCGCTCATGGTGATCGAGCCATCCTGGATAACTCACAGGCGCTCACAAGAACCCCGCTATCAAGCGGGGTTTTTGTTGGTCTATCCTATGGAAACACTGCCTTGCTTTTGACAAGGCTTGTTAGTTCATATTTAGCGCTTATACTTTGCTGCATTATCACATCCAATGCGATGACTCGCAGGGATTCCAGCTCAGTGCATATGGTGGAGGTAGCGAAATGACAGCCGATTCTCTCGAAAAGATCGCTCGTAACAAGAATGTTGCTCGTGCAGCAGCGCGTCAGCTGTCCATGGAACAACTGCACAAGCTCTCCGAGGTCATCAATGAGGTGATCGAGCAGAAAGCCGAAGAAGATGAGCAGCGCCGCGAAGAAGAAATTGCCAAGGAGCGCAAGCTTGCCGAGATTCGTGATGCGATGATCGAAGCTGGCCTTTCCGTGGATGATCTGGTCAGTGATCAGCCCAAGCGTCGTGGCCGTCCGCCGAAGAACAAGTCCGTTTGAGACCTTCGGCCTGACGCCATGGAGGTGGCTGAAGCGCTTGAGATCGAGATTGCCAGTCGGCAAGACGGCAATGTCGCCATCACCAATCCCTGAGCGCCTCCCAGCAGCAGAAAAGCCCGCCCGGTATTTCCCGGGCGGGCTTTTTCATGCACCGCTTTGTGCAGGGCAGTGAGCTCAAGGTGGCCATCACTTCGGTGATGGCGCGACACTCACTCCTGATTCATGGCCATGATATGCAGGAATAACACCGGCTCATGGCGCAGATGGTTGCGCAGCCAGCGATTGATGCGACCATCGAGTTGCTGCTTGAGTTCACGTTCATTGCTGGCATCTAGGCCTGCCAGGGTGTCATCCAGCCACTCGGCGAAGCTGTCTTCATCCAGGCTTGAGGTACCGCTGATATCCAGCATCAAGCGGCCAATGCGAACCCAGCCTGCCTCCTGCAGCGTGACGGGCAATGCCAGCGAAACGCTGCCATGCCGGCCGAGACGCGCGCGGGCACGGCGGTCCATGGAATCCAGCGGACGCACCTTGTCATGCTCGATGATGCGTTCGTGCAGTGTCAGGCGTTTCTCCACCGACAGCCCCTGAGCATCGAGGCGAATCACGTCACCATTGACGGGAATCAGCGGTGCCTCGATGCCCAGGGACTGTGCCACCTGGGTATGAGCCAGCTGGTGGCGATATTCGCCATGCACCGGCAGCAGACGTACCGGTTTCAGCCAGCCATAGAAGGTGCGCAGTTCTTCCTGCGCCGGATGCCCGGAGGCGTGCAGGTCCGGGAACTGCTTCTCTTCCATGATGCCGACGCCAAGGCGTGTCAGCGCGTTGTGCAGCTTGCCGATGGCCAGCTCATTGCCGGGAATCGCCTTTGAAGAGAAGATCACGGTGTCGCCGGCAGCCAGCTCGAAGTCCGGATGGCGGGAATTGGCCAGGCGTGACAGCGCGGCGCGCGGCTCGCCCTGACTGCCGGTGGCGATCACCATGACCTCTTCCGGGGGCAGATAGCCCAGATCCTTCACCGGTACCAGCGGCGGGAAGTCTTCCAGATAGCCGAGGCCGCGGGCGACGCGCACCATGCGCTCCATGGAGCGACCCAGCAGCGTGATGCGGCGGCCATTGCGTGCGGCGGCGCGCCCCAGCGCCAGTATGCGGGCCAGGTTGCTGGCAAAGCAGGTCACGACGACGCGTCCGCGACAGCCGGCCAGCGTCTTCTCCAGCGCACGTGCCACCTCGCCCTCGCTGCGCGAATGACCCGCCAGCGGTGCATTGGTGGAGTCGCCGACGACCAGATCGACCGGTGCCAATGCCTGATAGCGCTCCGGATCAGTGGGCTCGCCGATCAACGGCTCCGGGTCCAGCTTCCAGTCGCCGGTATGCATCACGCGGTATTCCGGCGTGACGATCAGCAACGAGCAGCTTTCCGGAATGGAGTGGGTTAGCGGCAACAATCGCAGCGCGAAGGGACCGGATTCGAAGCCTTCATCCACCTCGATGATCTGCAGGCTGGAGGTTTCCAGCTCGCGCTCGGCAAACTTGGCACGCAGCAGGCCAGCCGCCAACGGCGTTGCGATGATCGGGCAGCGCCATTTCGGCCACAGCCAGGCGACTGCGCCTATGTGATCTTCGTGGCCATGGGTGATCACCAACATCTGCGGGCTGATGCCCAGACTTGCCAGGGACTCGATATCGGGTACCTGCAACGGACCTTCTGGCAGGTCCTGACGAATCATCATGCCGCAATCCACGGCAATCCAGTGATCCTGATAACCATACAGCGTCAGATTCATGCCGATCTCGCCGCAGCCACCCAGCGGTAGCAGGTGCAGCGGCGGACGTTGTCTCTGACGGACTTGAACGCGGGGTTTCAACATGGATGTCATGCCATCTATAAAATGTGGCTCAACTATACGGGAATCCCGCGAAGCGCCACAAATGGCGCTGTTGTCCGGTCGAGCTGATTCGGTGGCGGTCCAGCCGTCCGCGTGACGCCTTGAGGTGGGCTGGCGTGATGGCCGCTCATCGCAATGTCGTATTGACCATATGGACAGAATCGGGGCTCAGCACTGTTTCAGGTCGCGTGATCAGCTACAATAGCCCACCTTTGCCGAGGGGCTGCTTACGGGCGGTGTCATGATTCCTCGCGCAGGCCGGCGCTTCGCCGGCTGAACATCATTCCCGCTATCACAATGGTTGAACTTACGATGTCTCACGCCTATCGCCTGGTGGTGTCCTGCCCTGATCAGGTCGGAATTGTCGCCCGAGTTTCCACTTTCATCGCCGAGCAGGGCGGGTGGATCACCGAAGCCAATCAGCATTCTGATCTTGGCGCCGGTCGTTTCTTCATGCGCTATGAGATCAACCCCGAAACCATCGGCCTGAGCGCCGATGAGCTCGGCAAGCGCTTCGCCCCGATCGGCGAAGAGTTCGGCATGCAGTGGCGCGTGCATGACACCGCTGCCAAGAAGCGTGTCGTGTTGATGGTTTCCAAAGACTCCCATTGCCTGGTGGACCTGCTGCATCGCTGGCAGTCCGGTGATCTGGATTGCGAGATCCCCTGCGTCATTTCCAACCACGATGACATGCGCTCGCTGGTGGAATGGCACGGCATTCCGTTCCATCACGTGCCGGTCGACAAGAATGACAAGGCCCCGGCCTTTGCCGAGGTCGAGCGTCTGGTGGAAGAATCCCGGGCCGATTGCATCGTGCTGGCGCGCTACATGCAGATTATTCCGCCGAGCCTATGTGAGCGCTATGCCGGTCGCCTGATCAATATCCATCACAGCTTCCTGCCTTCCTTCGTAGGCGCCAAGCCGTATCACCAGGCCTTCGGACGTGGGGTCAAGCTGATCGGGGCGACCTGCCATTATGTGACCGAAGAGCTGGATGCCGGCCCGATCATCGAGCAGGACATCCATCGCGTCACTCACTGCCATACCGCCGAGGAACTGGTGCGCATCGGCCGGGATGTCGAGCAGAAAGTGCTGGCGCGCGGGCTGCGTTGGCACCTGCAGGATCGCGTGCTGATCCACGGCAACAAGACCATCGTCTTCGCCTGAGCCTCGCTTGCTCAACGCATGAGTCTGTCATCGACCTGAGGTCATGACGAAGAAGCCGGTACCTGTTTCAGGTGCCGGCTTTGTTGTTTTGGGATGGGGGAGCGACTGGTGCGAGCTAGAACAATCCCAGCTGCTGGGCGTCCTCGCGGGCCTTGAGGCGCACGCCGACACCCAGCAGGCGGACAGGGCGGTGGCCGCGTTGCCAGGCTTGCTCCATCAAAAGGGCGAAGCTGTTGGCGCTTGGCAGCGTGGTGGTCGAGGCGGGGAGCAGGCTTTCCAGCGTGGTGCTCTCGAAGTTGTTGAAGCGGATCTTGACGAACTGTTTGGCCAGCACCGGCTGGTCATGGCGGGCGTGTCGGCTGGTCAGGCGTTCGAGCAGGGTAGGCAGGCGCTCGAGACAAGCCGGCAGGTCAGGCAGGTCGTGATCGAAGGTGTGTTCGACACTGATCGACTTGCGCTCGCGTTCGACACGTACCGGTCGCTCATCGATGCCGTGCGCCAGTTCGTGCAGGCGGGTGCCGAACTTGCCGAAGTGTTCGGCCAGTGTCGTCAACGGCGTGCCACGCATGTCCTCGCAGGTGGTGATGCCCAGGCGTGTCAGGCGCGCCAGCGTCGCCGGGCCGACCCCGTGCAGCTTGCCTACCGGCAGCTGGCGGATGAAGGCGTCGCTGGTCTCGGGCGTGATCACCGTCAGGCCGTCGGGCTTTTCCCAGTCACTGGCGATCTTGGCCAGAAACTTGTTGGCGGCCACGCCAAGGGAGAGTGTGATGCCGGTGCGCTTGAGCGCCTCCTCCTTCAGCCAGCGCGCCATCCAGGTGGCGCTGCCCTGAAAGTCAGTCACGGCGCTGACATCCAGATAGGCTTCATCCAGCGAGAGGGGCTCCACCAAGGGCGTCAGTTCATGGAAGAGTGCCTGGATCTCGGCGGAGACGGCGCGGTAGCGCTCGAAGTCCGGTGGCACCAGAATCAGCTGTGGGCAAAGGCGCAGCGCGCGGGCAGTCGACATCGCCGAGCGTACGCCGAAGGCACGCGCGGGATAGTTGCAGGTGGCGATGACACCGCGTTGCTCGGTACGGCCGCCGATGGCGATGGGCACGTCGCGCCACTCGGGATGGCGGAGCATCTCGACGGCGGCATAGAAGCAATCGCAGTCGGCGTGGAGGATCTTGCGCATGCGCGCATCATGCTAAAAGACTGGATGGCTGTCCAGTAACTGTGCCCATTTATTGGGCCTGAGCAGGCTCAATAACGACAACGCCCGACAGTGAGGAAGGTCCTCGCTGTCGGGCGTTGGCACGTCTGGCATCTCGCTTGGGCGCGAGGCTTTTGCTCAGGGGGGGTTACAGCGTCATCGCGGCCACCCAGCCGAATACGATCAGCGGGATGTTGTAGTGGATGAAGGTCGGCACCACGCTGTCCCAGATATGGTCGTGCTGCTGATCGACATTCAGGCCGGAAGTCGGGCCGAGGGTCGAATCAGAGGCCGGTGAGCCGGCATCTCCCAGCGCGGCGGCGGTGCCGATCAGCGCGACGGTGGCCAGCGGCGAGAAGCCGAATTGCAGCGCCAGCGGCACGTAGATGGCGGCAATGATCGGAATGGTCGAGAAGCTGGAGCCGATGCCCAGAGTGATGAACAGGCCGACCATCAGCATGACCAGTGCGGCCAGCGGCTTGTTGTCACCGATGATATGGAAGGAGGCGTCGACCAGGGTCTGGATGTCGCCGGTGGCCTTCATCACGGAAGCGAAACCAGCCGCCGAGATCATGATGAAGCCGATCAGTGCCATCATGCGCATGCCGGAGGTGAAGAGGTCATCCGCTTCGTTCCACTTGAACAGGCCACCCAGCGAGAGGATGGCGAAGCCGACCAGGCCGCCGAGAATCATGGAGCCGGAATACAGCTGAATGCCGAGGGCGGCGATGATGGCGACGCCTGCCATGATCAGGCCGCTCTTGGACGGCGTGTGCATGGGCGTGTGGTGCGGCACGTTGCTGGACTTGATCTCGCGGGTCGCGTAGTCACGCGGCTTGCGGTAGGAGACGAACAGCGCCGTCAGCAGGCCGAGGAACATGCCGCCGACCGGAATCGCCATCGCCATCGGCACCATGCCACGGGTCACGTCCAGACCGAGCGACTGGCCGGCATCATTGATGTTGGCCAGCAGGATGTCGTTGAGGAAGATGGAGCCGAAACCGACCGGCAG
This sequence comes from Cobetia sp. cqz5-12, assembly GCF_016495405.1. NCBI lineage: Bacteria > Pseudomonadati > Pseudomonadota > Gammaproteobacteria > Oceanospirillales > Halomonadaceae > Cobetia > Cobetia sp. cqz5-12. The sequence continues at coordinate 2,868,551 of NZ_CP044522.1, read as the reverse complement.
CAGCATGTAGGGCGCGGTCAGGCCGAAGGTCAGTGCACAGGCCACGGCGCGACGATCCAGGCGCAGGCGGTTCATGGCGACCAACAGCGGCGGAATCAGGATCGGGATGAAGGCGATGTGGACCGGAATCAGGTTCTGGGAGGAAATCGCGACCAGGGTCACGCTGCCCAGCAGGCCGTACTTGATGGCCGTCTGGCGGCGCGGTGTGCTTTCGCCATTGAGCAGGCCGATCAGGCGTGCGGCGAGCAGGTCCGGCAAACCGGAGCGAGACAGGGCGACGGCGAAGGCACCGAGGGTGGCGTAGGCCAGCGCGACCTTGGCGCCGCCGCCGACACCGTCATTGAAGGCGCCGAGCGTATCAGTCAGAGACAGGCCGCTGAACAGACCGCCGACCAAGGCGCCGGCGACCAGCGCGAAGACGACCGAGACGCGAGCCAACGACAGGCCGACCATGACCAGGACGGCCAGAATTACCGCATTCATGCGAGTACCTCTATGTGGGGTTGTGCCAGCTTTGGGAGTGTTGCGGACAGAGCGGGCGAACTGTGGGAGCGTGGCCACCCGATCCCGGGGCAATGCCTCGCATGACATGTACATTCGTGACGAATGCCTTGCTGTCGCAGTGTTCCTGCGGCTTCCTCCTGAATGCCGTCAAAAACGGCGCATTATCTTACCAGAAGGGCAGCGCAAGCTGAATGGCCGATGAACGTGGGCGCTGCCAGATGGCACAAGTTGGCGTGCAATGACGGCTTTTTGTAGAATGCCACGCTGCCCGGCGGCTGCAGTCGCAGGCGTTATTCAACAGGAGTGCGCATGCTGGAGCTGGAGAATGCCCGCGTCATCGGCATGGGAAATGATCGGCGTGTCTATCAGGACCCGAACGACCCCCATCGCTGCATCAAGGTTCCGCGTTACCCTGACAAGGGCAGCCGCCAGAATGAACGCGAGCAACGCTATTTCGAGGGCCTGGTCAGACGTGGCATGCGCGACTGGTCCTATGTACCTGCCTACCATGGCAGTGTCGCCACCGCCGAGGGGCTCGGGTTGGTCTTCGATCTGATTCTCGACAGTGACGGTTCCACGTCACGTCGACTGCGCGAGGTGCATCTCGAGACTCCCGAGCGCCTGAGCGCCGAGGTGCTGGTGAGCGAGCTGGCCAATCTCTATCGCTATCTCGAGAAACGCTGGTTGATTCCGTCTGATCTCAATGATCGCAATATCGTGGTCCAGTTCAGCGACGACCAGCCGCCCAGATTGTGGCTGATCGACGGTATCTCGAACCCTGACTTCATTCCGCTGGCGACCAGCGTCGCCTGGCTGGCACGGCGCAAGGTCGCGCGTCGCTATCGTCACTTCCTCAGGAAACTGGTCAAGGGCGGCCAGCTCTCGCCAGAGGAGTATCAGGCACTCGAAGCCCGTCTGTGGGGGTGAATGCCTCTCATGGTGACGGCTCTCGAGACTGGTGGCGCTCGAGAGTGACTGCCCCTGATGGCGCTTGCCTCTGATGGCAATCGCCTTTGATGAGCATCGCCAGGGGCAGTCATGTTGTGTATCAGTGCATCACTGTTCCAGAGTCTCGAAGTAGCTGGTCATCGCATGAGTGATCTGGCGCAAGTCCTGTGGCGAGGTGATATAGGCCGGCATGGTATAGAGCCAGCGACCGAAGGGACGTAACCAGACACCCAGTTCACGGGCATGGGCCTGAGCGCCTGCCAGACTGCTGGCATCGTGTACTTCTATCACCGCCGTGGCACCCAATACGCGTACATCGCGAATGGCGGGATGGGAGAAGTTCAGCAGGGTGTCGCGCAACAATTGATTGAGCTCGGCAATCTTGCCCAGATAATTCTCTTCCTCGAATACCGCGAGACTTTCCAGTGCTACCCGACAGGCCAGCGGATTGCCCATGAAGGTCGGGCCGTGCATGAAGGCGCTATTGGCATCCTCGCCATCAAATGCATGGAAGATATGACTCTGGGCCAGGGTGGCGGCATGTCCCAGATATCCCCCCGTCAGTCCCTTGGAGAGCACCATGATGTCGGGAGAGACATTGGCGTGTTCACAGGCAAACATCTTGCCGGTCCGACCGAAGCCGGTCGCGACTTCATCGAAGATCAATACGATTCCGAACTCATCACATAACTCGCGTGCCGCCTCAAGATAGTAGGGCGAGTACATGTTGAGACCACCTGCCGCCTGCAAGAGAGGCTCCATCAACAATGCCGCTATCTCATGCTGGTGTGTTTCCAGGCAGGCGCGCAATGCGCTGATATCGTCTGCTACCTCGTCACGACTGGCACTGAACCCGGCAGTCGGCGCCGGTGCGAAATGATGTCTGGGCAGGAAATCGGCGAACAAGGAATGCATGCCTTCCTCAGGGTCACACACTGCCATGCAGCCCGCCGTATCGCCGTGATAGGCCTTCATCAATGACAGCATGCGCGTCCGTCCGCGCGTGTCATCGCGGTCTTTGCGCTGTTGCTGATATTGCACTGCCATTTTCATGGCGACTTCCATGCCCACCGAGCCGCTATCCGAGAAGAAGACATGATTCAGGCCCTCGGGGGTGACGCGCACCAGCGCTTCGGCAAGCTCCTTGGCCGGTCGATGGCGAATGCCGCCCAGCATCACATGGCAGAGTTCTGCCGCTTGCTGCTGAATGGCCGCGACGAGGCGCGGGTGTCCGTAGCCATGGATCATGCACCACCAGGAACACGTCGCATCCAGCAGTGTCTCACCTCCTGCCAGTGTCATGCGGGCTCCCGTGCCACCGACCACCTCCAGTGGTGCTGGCATGTCCTGCATCTGGGTATAAGGGTGCCAGAGAGAAAGTGAGTCCGTATCGCGGGTCGGCATCTGGGAGAATGGCATGGAGTATCTCTGCGAGTGGCGGGAGAGTGGAGTGGCGTGATGACAGCTCAATCTTTGTCAACCTTGACCATTCTATCAGGTTGACGGTGTTTTTGAAGTGACGCTTTCTGGAGAAAGTGTTGCATTTTGCACCACTATTAGTTCGCCACCTGCTTTAGTATGGACTTCTGTTGTTCGTTCAGGTGCATGCTTTTCGAGGTGCGCAGGCAATCACAGCTCTACCCCGAAAGTCTGCAATCTGACGCCGAAACACCAACGGGAAAGTGGCTGCATAATACTTCCTGATGGGGTGTTGTCATGAATTGTGCATATCTCGTGAATATTGGAGACCTAGTGATGGCGGGCCCTCAAGCCTGATATCAGGACGTGGTAAAGACGTCTTCGTGTTGTTGCAGAGACGCTTTTGTCAGATCTGTCTTCAGTTGTGACAGGAGATAATGAAGTGCCTGGGCAGTGAGTACTGTTTTTTAGCTGGCTATTGCATTGCTCGGAAAGATTGCATACTTTGGAAACATGTTATTTAAGACTTCACCTCGCAGTTGACTCGGTCTATAATCGCCCTTGATCTGGTGTGGGCGCTTAACTGTCCCGAGTGTCCTGCACAAGTCTTTATGAAAACGCGCTGTTAAACATGTACGGCAGATGAATATCGCCGAGCCTCTTTCAGCATCGTGTTTTCGTGACTCAACTGTCTGTCCCGACATCCTGGAGATACTCATGTCCCTGTTGACTGATTTCATGCAGAAAGAGCAAGAGCTCAAGAAACTTCAAGAGCAGCTGGAAAGCCTGCGCAATGATGACCGTCTGAAGAACGAACTCGAATTCAAGGACAAGCTGGACGCGCTGATGGGCGAGTACGGCAAGTCCACTCGTGATGTCATCACCCTGCTGGACCCGAAAGCGTCCCAGGCGCCGGCTGCTGCCGCACCGGAAAGCAAGACCGGTGGCGTGCGTCGCAAGCGCAAGCTGAAGGTCTACAAGAACCCGCATACCGGTGAAGTCATCGAGACGCGTGGTGGCAACCACAAGCAGCTGAAAGAGTGGAAGGAAGAGCACGGTGCTGAAACCGTCGAATCCTGGCTCGAGCGCACTGAAAGCTGAGCACTGGCTTGCTAGCTAGCTGATGCTGCCAGACATGAAAAAGCCCCGCGATTGCGGGGCTTTTTCATGTCTGGCGTTTGACTGACGTCAGACGACGGACCCCCTCTTTGAGCAGGCCTAGAGCAGGTCTTGAGTAGATCGATAGGGCGCTTTCCCGTGAGACTCGCTGTGAAATTACAGCATCAGAAAGCGCCACTATCGGCAGCCGTCATGCTCGAGGGCTGATATGACGACTATCAACTATCACGCTGATTGAGGTCCACCAGGCGACCGATGGCGAGAATCTTGCCCGTCGGTTTGCCGGTCGGCGAGCCGCCTTCTGGCTCCAGGGTCATCTCCAGCAGCTGGCCCGGGCTCATGCTGCCGATCTGCTCGGCGCTGAGTTCGATGCCGGCAATCGGATCGACCAGTCCCAGTGAACGCGGCCCTTCTTGCGGGTCGGTCAGGGTCCACAGTTCGATGGCGCGCTCCGTCGGGCGCTCGATGGAAACCTTCGGCGTCAGCTGCAGGCCACCGCTGGGCGTGACATTGGCCACCCAGGTCGGCGTGCCCGGATCTTCCAGTGTCTGCAGGATAGCGACCATGCGTTGCGCGTCGCCGTCAGGTGTCTGGGTAGCCATCTCCGGTGACGTGCCTTCCAGCGGCGCGCTGGGGGAGAAGGGGCCCATCTGCATGACCAGTGCCAGGGCGAGACCTGCCCCCAGGCCCAGTCCGAGGCCACCGCCGAGCCAGCGCAGCAGCCAGGGCGCCTTGGCCGAGGCGCTGGCCTGATCTGGGTCATCGCGGGTGGCGGAGGACTGCTTGAGGCGCACCAGGCTGGCGTCGATGCGCTTCCACAATGAGTCGGAAGGAGGCTCCGGCGGCAGGCGGTCACTCACGCTCAACCAATGTTGCTGCCAGCGCAGGGCCATGCGTGCGGCATTGTCATCGCGCTCGATCCAGGCGCGCACTTCGGCCTCACGCTCAGGGTCCAGCAGCCCGAGGGCATGCTCACCCAGCAGCAGGTTCTGTTCTTCGGGAGATCCGGGAATCAGGGGGCTATTCATCGTGACAGGCACTCCTGCAGTAGCTTGAGACCGGCGCGGATGCGTCCCTTGATGGTGCCAAGCGGTGCGCTCAGCTTCTCGGCGATCTGCTCGTGTGTCAGTCCCTTGAAGAAGGCTAGCAGAATGGGTTCGCGACGCGGCACTTCCAGCTCACCCAGGCAGTCGCTCAACTGATGGGCCGTCTGGCTGTCACCAGCCGCGGTTTCCGGATTGGCGAGCAAATCGGCCAGCGTGTCGAGTGCATCGCTGTCGCCGCGTGGTGTCCGCCCCTGGGCGCGCAGTTGATCCAGGGCGCGATAGCGCAGGATGGTAAACAGCCAGGCGCGACCATTGCCGAGTTCACGGCGATACTGGCCCGCGTTGGACCACAGCTTGATGAAGGCGTCATGGACGGCATCTTCCGCCTGATCGCGGCTGTTCAACAGGCGCATGGCGAGCGCCAGCATGCGGCCAGATTCGAGATCATAAAGGCTGCGGAACGCGGCCTCGTCTCCTCGTGCACAGGCTTCTATCGCACTGGCGTGGTCAAAGCTTTCCGCATCTGGCGGACTGACTGACGGCTTCTGTGCAGGCATGGGGCGGCCGGCTCCTTTGGCAGGGGGTCCATTGTTCAACTGACGGTATGTGCACCGCCGAGGAATGGCAAGTTGCATGATAGAGGCCTTCGTTCGGGAAAGAATCAACGCCCGTGACGGTCGGGATGGCGGTGCGTCAATTGCGGGGGATAGTCAGGTAACGTCCAGCTTCCCGCCTTGGATGTTAATGGCCGGTTTGAAACGTGACTGGACATGACGCCAGCCAGTCGCTCCACATCCGATGGGGAAAGCGCGGCGCGGCTGCATTGCTGCTCGCGCGGTGAGTCCGCATAATGGCCGGCATGACAGCCTGGGAGGCGTGATGAAGCAGCAATTCAATACGATCGGCGTGATTGGCCGACTGGGCAGTGCTCAGGTGGTGGATACGCTCAAGCGCTTGATTCGCTTTCTGGATTCCCGTGGCCTGGCCATGGTGATCGAGGAGCGTACTGCTACGCTGCTGCTGGACCACGGTCTGCAGGTGGCCAGCCGCCGCCAGATGGGCGAGCAGTGTGATCTGGTGATCGTGGTCGGCGGCGATGGCAGCCTGCTGGGCGCCGCGCGCGCGCTGTGCCGCAGCGGTACGCCAGTACTCGGCGTCAATCGTGGGCGACTCGGCTTTCTGACCGACATTCGCCCCGATGAGCTCGAGGAGAAGGTGGCCGAGGTGCTGGGCGGCGACTATCTCAGCGAGCAACGCTTCCTGCTCGAGGCCGAGGTTTACCGCGAAGGCGAGCGCATCGGAGCGGCCGATGGCCTCAATGACGTGGTGCTGCACCCGGGCAAGGCGGCGCGCATGATCGAATTCGAGCTGTTCATCGATGGTCAGTTCGTCTACTCCCAACGCTCGGATGGCTTGATCGTCGCCACGCCGACCGGCTCGACCGCCTACGCGCTGTCCGGTGGCGGCCCCATCGTGCACCCGCGCCTCGAGGCGATCACCCTGGTGCCGATGTTCCCGCATACCCTTTCCAGTCGCCCGATCGTGATCGATGCGGCCAGCGAGATCATTCTGCATATCAGTGCCAGCAACTCGACCTATCCGCATATCAGCTGCGATGGCCAGACCCAGGTGGTGGCCAAGCCCGGGGATGTGCTCAAGATTCGGCGCAAGAGTGAGCGCCTGACGCTGATTCATCCGCTGGAGCACAACTATTTCGAGATCTGTCGCACCAAGCTCGGTTGGAGCAATCGCCTCGGCGAGTGACCTCAAGGCTGACAGCATGCAAGCATTCGTGGCGCCACAGGATGGCTATGACCTTATCGGCGATGTACACGGCTGCGGCGCCACTCTGGCGACGTTGCTGGAGACGCTCGGCTATCACATCGTCGATGGCGTCTATCGCCACCCGACCCGCAAGGTCATCTTTCTCGGCGATATCATCGATCGTGGTCCGCGTATCCGCCTGGCGGTGCAGCTGGCCAGCAGCATGGTCAATGCCGGTGAAGCGCTGATCGTGATGGGCAATCACGAATACAACGCCTTGGCGTATTGTCGGCGCGCACGCCCGCGTGCAGGCGGCGAGCATCGTGATTTCCTGCGCTCGCACACCTCACGTCACAATCGCATCATCCGCGAGACGCTTGATCAATATCAGCATCATCCCGATGAGTGGGACGAGGCGCTGCGCTGGTTCATGCGCATGCCGCTGTGTCTGGAACTGCCGCCGCTGGCCCCCGGCCAGAGCGGGCTGCGCGTGGTGCACGCCTGCTGGGATGAGCCGCTGGTGCGTACCTTCCTGGAGCGCTATCCCGATGGCTGTATCGATGAAGACTTCCTGCATGAGTCCATCGAACACGACAGCTTCGCCTATCGCGTGCTGGACCGCATGACGCGGGGCGCGAATCTGCGCTTGCCGCAAGGAGTCGAGATCCATTCCGGCGATGGTTTCACGCGCCGAAGCTTCCGCACCCACTTCTGGGCACGTGAGCCCCGCACCTACGGTGATGTCGTCTTCCAACCTGACAACCTGCCCGGTGAGCTGGAATCGCGCTGGTTGAGCGAGCAGGAGCTGGCCAATCTGCCTTACTACGGGCCAGAGCAGCCGCCCCTGTTCCTCGGGCACTACTGGTGCGAGGGCTTGCCGGCGCTGCCGGCCCCCAACATCGCCTGTCTGGATTACAGCGCGGTCAAGTTCGGGCGCCTGGTGGCATATCGCTTCAGTGGCGAAGCCACGCTGGATGCCGCCAACTTCGTCTGGGTACCGGTACCGCGTGAGCCCTCCCGACGCCCCGTGCCGGAAGAGCTGTCCCGCGACACCCTGTCGAATCCGTCATTGGCCAATGGCACCAGTCAATAGTGCTGGCGATCAGTACTGGTCAATAGCCCTGGCCATTGGCACTGATCAATAGCGTCAGTGATGCTGGCGTGGAGTGGCGATTGTTTTTTACAATCACGTATCAGTGAACCAAAGCCCGATTGCGCACTCTGAGTAAGTGTTCCCTTGAATGATCCTTGCTCAGTCCGGTGCCCCCCACCGGGCTTTTTTTATGTCTGTCACAAAGTCCAGATGCCTGCGGTGCTGTGGTAGATTTTCACAGGCCGGTCTGACTTCTCCTTGTTTATCAACGTGTACTGAGTTCGATCAGTCGCGTGTCATCTTCAGAGGCATAGCATGTTCAAGGTTCTGACGCTGCCCGAATCCTTCGACAGCCGCCCCCTGCGCGAAGCCCTGTGGGCCGAGAAGATCGGTCACCAGATCACCCTGAGCCAGGCTCGCCCGACAGAGGCGACATCAGGCGACGATGCCGAGAGCCACGAGGTCGGCCAGGTGCTGTGGCTGGCCGACCCCGAGCAGCTGCCGCGCGTCATCGCGATGCTCGAGCGCCAGTCACGCGGTGAACCGTTGCGGGACGCCTCCGCAGGCGCCGCGACACGTGGCACTGGAAGTTCTCAGTCCCTCATCGCCCTGATGCGCCAGACGCCGCTGACCTGGCTGGTCGGCTTGGCCTGCTGCGTCACGGTGCTATTCCAGTATGCGCTGGGCCAGGCGGCGGTGTTCGAGTGGCTGGCCATCGTGCCCTTCGAGCTTGTCGGCAGTCAGCACATCGCGCCCGAGCCGCTGTCCGTGACGCTGGCGGGGGAGTGGTGGCGGCTGTGGTCGCCGTCATTGATGCACTTCGGGGTGCTGCACCTGGTGTTCAACCTGCTGTGGCTGTGGGTGTTCGGGCGTCAGATCGAGGCCATCGATGGCGGTTGGCGCTTCGCGCTGGTCGTGGTGCTGAGCGGCGTGGCGGCCAATCTGGCGCAATACGCCACCGGCAGCGTGCTGTTCGGTGGGCTGTCGGGGATCGACTTCGCCGTGATCGGCTATGTCTTCATCGCTGCACGCCGACGCCCGGCGCTGGGCTACGAAATGCAGCGTTCGCTGATGATCTTCATGCTGATCTATCTGGTGCTGTGCATGACGCCGCTCTCGAGTGCCATCGGCCTGGGCGCCATCGCCAACGAGGCCCATCTTGGCGGCCTGCTGACCGGCCTGCTGCTGGGCTGGCTGCTCCCCAGGCGTAGCGCGGCCTGAGCGTTGGTGATTCGGCCCCGGGGATGCCACCTCTGGAAATGACACTGCGCGAAACGACACGGCGGGAAACGACAATGTTAGAATGGCGGCCATCCCCAGTGACTCCGATGGCCTGCCTTCGGCAGTCGTGGACCCGTATCAGGAGAGTATGTGATGAGCAACATGTCCTTTGACGGCATGGTCGAGCAGATGACGCCGACCATCTACGAAAGCCTCAAGCAGTCCATGCAGCTGCGCAAATGGCCGGATGGCCGCGTGCTGACCCAGGAGCAGGTCGAGCTGTGCATGGAAGCCGTCATCAAGTACGAAGCGCACAACAACGTGCCTGCCGAGTCGCGTGTCGGCTTCATCGACAACGGCACCTGTGGGCCGCGTGATGACGACAGCGCCGCAAGCGATGAGCCGGAGCAGATCAAGTGGGTCAACTGACGCTGGATGATGCCCTGAGAGCTGATGAGGCCTCTGGCACGGCTCAGGAAGCCAGTGTCCGGGATGCGGCGCCCACCACGCTGCGTGGCAACCTCCACAAGATGTCCATCGTGCCCGCCGGTGAGGCGCTGGCGATCGATACCTCGGCGGAAGTGCAGCCAGTCTCGCATGAGCCGCTGGCGGCTGATTATGGCCTGCGCCTGGGCGAGATCACCCAGCCGCTGAATGCCTATATCGGTCACAAGGTGCGTCTGAGCTTCACAGGGCAGATCCACTGCAGCCATTGCGGTCGCAAGACCAAGAAGAGCTTCGCCCAGGGGCATTGCTATCCGTGCTTTCGCAAGCTGCCGCAGTGCGATGGCTGCATCATGAAGCCGGAGACCTGCCACTATGCCGAAGGCACCTGCCGTGACCCGCAGTGGGGCGAGGAGCATTGCTTCCAGCCACACATCGTCTATCTGGCCAATTCCTCCGGCCTCAAGGTCGGCATCACGCGCAAGACCCAGATGCCGACGCGCTGGTTCGATCAGGGTGCCATCCAGGCGCTGCCCATCGTCGAGGTGTCCAATCGCCTGCAGTCGGGGCTGGTCGAGGTGCTGTTCAAGCAGGCGCTGAACGACCGCACCAACTGGCGCGCGATGCTCAAGGGCGATGTGGCCGAGCTGGACCTGGAAGCCGAGCGGGATGCGCTGCTTGCCCAGATGTCGGAAGGCCTGGCGGCACTTCAGGCGCATTGTGGTGAAGGTGCCATCCGGGTGCTCGATACCACGGCGCTGGCCTTCGAGTTTCCGGTGCGCACCGCGCCGACCAAGGTCACCTCGTTCAACTTCGACAAGACGCCGGTGGTCGAGGGCGTGCTCGAGGGGCTCAAGGGCCAGTATCTGATTCTTGATAGCGGCGTGATCAATCTGCGCAAGTTCACCGGCTATGAGATCGAGGCTCAGCTCGGCGAGCCATGAGCCACCGTTGAGTCTCCAGCACAGAGCTCAGCACAGCACACACGACAGCGCCCACGCTCCTTCACGGAGGGTGGGCGCTGTCATTTCTGTCGTTTCAGTGCCTCTTGCGTCTTGCTACAGGCATGCAGACTCGGGGCGTGTCAGCCCAGTACAGGCTGGCGGCGCGCCTGCATGCGTGCCAGAAACACCTGCATCACCTGCCGGTAGAGCTCGCGTCCCAGCACCACATCCTCGACGCCGGCATCCAGATTCGGGTTGTCGTTGACCTCGATGACCACCACGCGGTCCTCCAGCTGCTTGAGATCGACGCCATAGAGGCCGTCGCCGATCAGACGTGTTGCCTTCAGGGCCGCCTTGAGTACGGCGGGCGGCACATCACTCGGGTCGACCGTGGCAAAGCCGCCAGAGCGGGTACGCGCGCCGCTGTGGTCGTAGATCTGCCAATGACCGCGCGCCATGTAGTAACGGCTGGCGAACAGCACCTTGCCGTCCAGCACGCCGATGCGCCAGTCGAACTCGGTCGGTAGCCACTCCTGCAACAGCAGCAGGGCGGAGTCATGGAACAGCCGCTCGGCTTCGCGCACCAGCGTCTCCGGGCCATCGATCTTGACGATGCCGCGGGAGAAGGCGCCATCCGGCACCTTCATCACCAGCGGGTAGCGCATGTGCTGACCGCGCTCGGCCAGCTGGCGCAGTTCGCCCCGGTGGATCAGGCGGCCCTGCGGGGCACTCAGGCCACGTGCCTTGAGAAGCTCATGCAGGAAGACCTTGTTGGTACAGCGCAAAATCGACTGGCTGTCATCGATCACCACCAGGCCTTCGTGCTCGGCACGCTTGGCCATGCGATAGGTGTGGTGGTCAAGACTCGTCGTCTCGCGGATGAACAGGCCATCGAACTCGGCCAGACGGCCCTCGTCGCGTTTGGTGATCAGGCTGACATCGATTCCCAGTCGGCGCCCCTCGCGGATGAAGTGCTTGAGCGCGGTGCGGTTGGACGGCGGCAGCGCCTCGTCGGGATCGACCAGCATGGCGAGATCGAAGCGGTAATGGCGGCGTGCCTTGGGCGTGCGCCACACCTTGCGGGAATGGCGATTGAGCGCCTGGGCGAAGCGGTCTTCATCCGCCTCCGCCAGATGACTCAAGGACTGGGGGCGCACTCGCTTGAGCACCCAATGATCGCCACGGCCTTCGAGACGCACCTCCAGCAGCGGGCAGGGCAGGCGCTCGAACAGCTTGCGTGCGAGACGCGCAAGCGCCGGGTCTGCGCTCTCGCCGAAGGTCAGCAGCAGGTCGAGTCGCGGCGGCTTGCCAGCCCCGTGCGCCACGCCTTGCGGGGCGGGCAGAGAACCCTTGCGCGTCAGCTCCTCGAGCAGCACGCGGATGCCGCCCAGCTCCAGGTCGATCAGCGACTTGCGTGACAGCTGATTGAGGGTCTCCACCGACGGCAACGCCTTCTGACCACGCGCCTGGGCCAGCAGCGAGACGTAATAGCCGATGCCCAGATAATCCAGGCCACCGCACAGATTGATGACATGAGTGGCAGGCTGCGGGGCATCCTCGGTACCCGATACGGGTACATCACTGGACAGCTCGGAAAGAAAGTCGTGGGCGCTGATGACATCATCACTGGGATAGAAGGCGCGCCAGTCACAAACACGGTCAACCACGATACGCAGGCGGGACATTGCGAAGCCTCGCAAGGCGGGCACCGAAGCGGTGCCGAATGCGCGCATGATGAGAAACAATCCCCGTCATCGCAATAGGCTAGAAAGTGAAATAATTTCATGCAAAGAGACCAAGACAAGACGCGCCTGCATGCCCAGAATGCAGCGCATTGCTACCGCCCCGTGACACGCTGAATCTCAAGCAGCGTCAGGGCGCTGACAGGCGGGAGAGCCTGCACCATGACCCCCATTCTGCGCCCGGCCATCCGGGCCGATCTCGACGCTCTGGTAGAGCTCGAAGAAGTCAGTTTCGATAGCGACTGGTTCAGTCGTCGTCAGCTGTCCCATCTGATTCTGCGTGCCCATGCCCGTACCCTGGTGATCATCCAGCCTGATGATGTCATTCCGTCCGCACCGGCGGTGGACGATGTCATGGCCGCGCTGTGGCCGGCCGGTAGCGTCGAGCATGATGACGCCACGCCGCTTCGCAGCGTGCTCGGCTACGGCACCGTGCTGTTTCGCCGCAATTCACGCCGCGCGCGACTCTATTCCTTCTGTCTGCACCCGGACTCGCGTGGCCGCGGCCTTGCCCAGCGCCTGCTGACAGCGCTTGAGCAGCTGGCCATCGCGCAGGGCTGTACCCAGTTCGATCTTGAGGTGCATACCGGCAATGGCGCGGCGATCGCGCTCTACGAGCGTCACGGCTTCGAGAAGTGTGGTCGCCTGCGCGATTACTATGCCGACGGGGCGGCCGCCTGGAAGATGCGCAAGGTATTGACGCTGGATTCGCCGGCACCGGTGGCTGAGGAACTCGCGGCAGGAGGTGCCAGTGAAGCGCACACCAGCATGCCCACAACGGTGAATGCCGGTGCCGCCTGAGCCAGAGGCATGGCGCGCGTGGCCCCCATGGGCTAGGATGCGCTGTTTATTCTTCATGGCTTCAAAGGAATCGCTCCCATGCCGTCATTCGATATTGTCTCCGAACTCGACAAGCACGAAGTGCAGAATGCCGTCGATCAGGCCAATCGCGAACTCGCGACGCGCTTCGATTTCAAGGGCGTGACTGCCAGCTTCGAACTCGAGAAGGAAGAGAACGTCAATCTGGAAGCCGATGCGGACTTCCAGCTGCGTCAGATGATCGAACTGCTCAAGGGTCGTCTGATCGCGCGCGGCATCGACGTGCGCTGCCTGGAAGAGAAGGACGCCGACACCGCTGGTGTGCGTGCCCGTCAGCAGCTGGTGCTGCGCCAGGGTCTGGACCAGCCGACCGCCAAGAAGATCGTCAAGGCGCTCAAGGATGCCAAGCTCAAGGTCCAGGCGCAGATCCAGGGCGAGAAGGTCCGCGTCACCGGCAAGAAGCGTGACGACCTGCAGGGCGCCATGGCATTGCTCAAGGGCGATGAGAGTCTCGAGCTGCCGTTGCAGTTCAACAACTTCCGCGACTGATCCGGCGCGCAAGTGTCTGGCGATCGCCATTCTCAGCACCGTTCGCTATCGGCGTGCGGTGCTGTATTCGTTTGACTCGCTGATTGGCGGTCTCGTTGGATCTACTGACTCCCTGATCCGCTTTGAAAGCGTCATGTCTCGTCGCTGGCGCTACGCTTGTCCAGCCCGGTGCTTCACTCGAGACGACCGGACGCGTCGCTTTCAAAGCGTTTCACCTTATTCGTACGTGATATCTGCGCCATGCGGGCCGCTTCGGCACCCGACAGCGCGCAAAGAGAGGTTATATGTCTGCTCCGCTCGCTATCGGCCAGCGCAACACCCTGACGATCACCAAGCGGGTCGGCTTCGGCGTCTTCCTCGATGGTGGGGATCGCGGGGAAATCCTGCTGCCGACGCCCTTCATTCCGGCGGGGGCCGACATCGGTGATGAAGTCGAAGTCTTCGTCAGCCTGGATGATGAAGACCGCCTGCTGGCCACCACGCGCTATCCGCGTGCCATGGTCGGCGAATTCGCCGCGCTCAAGGTGGTCGAGGTCAATGACATCGGCACCTTCCTCGACAATGGCCTGGGCAAGGATCTGCTGCTGCCCTACGGCGAGCGCAAGCGTGAGCTCAAGGCTGGCCAGTTCGCCATGGTGCACGTCGGTCTCGACAAGCACAGTGACCGCATGGTCGCCTCGATGCGTCTGGATCGCTGGCTCGACAAGACCCCGGCCACCTACGCGGTGGGTCAGGAAGTCTCCGGGCTGGTCGCTGCACGCACCGACCTGGGCATGAAGATCATCATCGACAACGCCCATTGGGGCCTGGTGCACCACGACCGAATCTTCACGCGTCTGCGCATCGGCAATCGTCTGCGTCTGTGGGTGTTGAAGAATGACGGCAACGGCAATGTCGATCTGACGCCGCAGGCGCCGGGGCCGGCTGGCCATCAGCAGCTGGCGGACCGCATTCTGGCCGCGCTGGAAGCCAGCCAGGGCGTGCTGCCGCTGGGCGACAAGAGCGAGCCGGAAGCCATCAGTGAAGCCTTCGGTGCCAGCAAGGCCAACTTCAAGCGCGCCATCGGTCACCTGAAGCGCGAAGGCAAGGTCACGCTGGCGCCCACCGAGACGCGTCTGGTCAAGTAAGCGTCGCTGTCAGCCTGCACTGCCACCCTCGGGAGACCGACGGGTGGCAGTTTGCGTTTCAGCGTGCCGCATGGCACCAATGACAGCGTATCATTGGGGTATCTTGCACTGAGTCGCCCCATTCGCTCCTTCACTTCGACAAGGAATGTCTGCATGACTGTCTCTGCTTCCGCTGCCTCCTCCGCTTCTTCTGGTCCCTCAGCTTCTGCCGGTGCGCCGCGTCTGTTGATTGCCCCTGACAGCTTCAAGGAAGCGCTGGCAGCCAGTGATGCCGCCGAGGCCATGGCGCGTGGTGTTCGCAGGGTACTGCCCGAGGCACAGATCGATCTCTGCCCGTTGGGGGATGGCGGTGAGGGCACGCTGGCGGCGTTGTTGGCGGCGGCCAGTGAAGCAGACCCCATCGAGGCGCGCAGCGCTCAGGTGCGAGATCCGCTTGGGCGTGAGGTCACCGCCCAGTGGGGCTGGCAGCCGGGTAGCCGCACCGCCATCGTCGAGCTGGCCGAAGCCAGTGGTCTGCATCTGGTCAGCCCTGAAGAGCGCGACGCGCGTATCGCCGACACGCATGGCGTGGGCGAGCTGATACTGGCGGCGCTGGACGCCGGTGCCGAGCGGCTGATCGTCACGCTGGGCGGCAGTGCCACCAACGATGGCGGCAGCGGCATGTTGCGTGCGCTCGGGCTGCGCCTGCTCGACGCTGATGGGGAAGAGCTGCCCGCGGGAGGCGCGGCCCTCGCGCGTCTGGCGAGTCTGGACGTCAGTGCGCTGGACCCACGCCTGGCCGATCTCAAGGTGTCTGCCGCGGTCGATGTCGACAACCCCCTGTGTGGCCCGCGTGGCGCGACGGCCGTGTTCGGGCCGCAGAAGGGCGCCGATGCCGCGGTGGTCGAGGAGCTGGATGCGGCACTGGCCCACTTTGCGCGCCTGAGCGCTGAAGTGCTGGGCGCAGACCAGCAGCAACTGGCCGGTGCAGGGGCCGCAGGCGGCATGGGCTACGCGGTGGCGGCCTGGTTGAACGGTGAGCTGCGCCCGGGTATCGAGCTAGTGATGGAGCGCCTCAACGTGAGCGAGCGCCTGGCGGGCTGTGATCTGCTGATCACCGGGGAAGGCGGACTGGATGGCCAGAGCCTGGGGGGCAAGACCCCCATCGGCGCGGCGCGTGCCGCGCGTGCCGCCGGGGTGCCTGCCATCGTGTTGGCCGGACGACTGGCCGAGGGCTGGCAAGCCGCCCATGATGAGGGGGTCAGTGCCGTCTTCACGCTGTGTGACAGTGCCATGCCGCTTGAGCAGGCGCTGGCGCGCACCTCGGAGCTGCTGGCTGACCGCTGCGAGGCCATCATGCGTCTCTGGCAGTTGGCGCAGCGCGGCTGAGCGCAGCCCGGCTGATCGCAGCTCGGCTGAGCGCAGCTAAACCACATCTGGCTCGACAGATTGCGGCGTCGAATCCGGCCGCAGACAGCGGCCCACGGCCCCCATGGCGGGGGGCGTGGCCTTTCGCGATATCGGCAAGCCCGTTACCATGCACGCAGTTGCTATCAGGCGGATAGTCAGAAAGTACTTTTCCCATGAACGACTTGGCGTTTGACTGATAGCAGGAAGCACACGGTGTGTGACCGCAGGTGGTGAGGAACCGACATGATGATCTTTCGGCGCATGAAGCGTATCTGCTGGCTTGGCCTGGCCTGGTTGTTCTTCGGCATCGGCTTCGCTGGCATGTTTCTGCCGCTGCTGCCCACCACCGTCTTCATGCTGCTGGCGTTGGCCTGTGCCAGCCGAGGTTCGCCGCGCTTTGCGCGCTATATCCGTGAACATCCCCAGATCGGGCCGACACTGGTGGCGTGGGAGCGCGAACGCGCCATTCCGCTGCGCGCGCGCATCATGGCGGTCAGCATGCTGGCCGTCTCGATGCTGATCATCCTGTTCACCGTGTCAGTGCTGGCCGTCAAGGTCTCGCTGCTGATCTTCCTGTCGCTGCTGGCACTGTGGCTGGCAACGCGCCCGGAGCCCAAGGGCGAGGGGGCGAACCTTGCCGTCAGTGGCGAATCCCTTCCGCGCGAATGAGCGCTTCATCGCGGGCAGGTGAGGTGTCTTCTCCCTCGCTGTCCGCTGTCTTCCTGCCGTGAGGAGTCCTCTCCCGCGGCGCTGATTGCGGAGTCTTTGATGTCACAACCTGCAGCGATTCATCTTGCCGATTATCAGGCACCCGCCTGGCGTGTGCTGGACACCCGCCTGACGTTTGATCTGGCACCGTCCGCGACCCGTGTCACGACCGTACTGACCCTGGAGGCCAATCCCGATGCCGCCGTGGGCAGTGATGCCACGCCCCCGCTGGTGCTCAATGGCGAGCATCTGACGCTGGAGTCCGTGCGTGTCGATGGGCGAGCGCTCGCCAGTGATGAATACAAGCTCGACGAGACTCACCTGACGCTGGCCGGTCTGCCGGCCAACTGTGAGCTCGAGACGGTAGTGGTGATCGACCCGGCCGCGAATACCGCGCTGGAAGGCCTATACGTATCCTCGGGCATGTTCTGCACCCAGTGCGAGGCCGAAGGCTTCCGCCGCATCACCTACTACCCGGACCGTCCGGACGTGATGTCGGTGTTCACCACCACCATCATCGCCGACAAGGACAGCTACCCGATTCTGCTCTCCAACGGCAACCCCATCGAGCGTGGCGAGCACGAAGGCGGCCGTCACTTCGTCACCTGGCAGGACCCGCATCCCAAGCCGTGCTATCTGTTCGCGCTGGTAGCGGGAGACCTGGTCAAGCATGACGACAGCTTCACCACCATGAGTGGTCGTGACGTCGCGCTGGAAATCTGGGTCGAGCCGGAAAATCTCGACAAGACCCAGCACGCCATGAACTCCCTCAAGGCGTCCATGAAGTGGGACGAGGAAGTCTACGGTCGCGAATATGACCTCGACATCTTCATGATCGTCGCGGTCAACGACTTCAACATGGGCGCGATGGAGAACAAGGGCCTCAACATCTTCAACAGCGCCTGCGTGCTGGCCAACCCCGACACCACCACCGACGCCGCCTTCCAGCGCGTCGAAGGGGTGGTCGCGCATGAGTACTTCCACAACTGGTCGGGCAACCGTGTCACCTGCCGTGACTGGTTCCAGCTGTCCCTGAAGGAAGGCTTCACCGTCTATCGCGACCAGACCTTCTCCGCCGACATGAACTCGGCGCCGGTCAAGCGCATCGAAGACGTCGCCATGTTGCGTACCGCGCAGTTCGCCGAAGATGCCGGGCCCACCGCGCACCCGGTGCGCCCGGCGTCCTACATCGAGATTTCCAACTTCTATACCCTGACCATCTATGAGAAGGGTTCCGAAGTGGTGCGCATGGTCGCCAACCTGCTCGGCGAAGAAGCCTTCCGCCGTGGCAGTGACCTCTACTTCGCGCGCAACGATGGCAGCGCCGCCACCATCGAGGACTTCATCAGCGCGATGAGCGAAGCCTCCGGTCGCGACTTCAGCCAGTTCATGCGCTGGTACTCCCAGGCGGGCACACCGAACATCGCCGCCAGTGGCACCTTCGATGCCCAGGCAGGTACCTATTCTCTCACGCTGCGTCAGTCCACGCCGCCTTCACCGGGGCAGGCGGAGAAGCTGCCGCTGGTGATTCCGGTGCGCATGGGGCTGGTCGGGGCCGATGGCAGCGATCTGACGCTGACCCTCGACGGCGAAGCGCTGGGCACGGAAACCGTGCTGGAGCTGACCGAGGCCGAGCAGACCTTCGTCTTCACCGGCCTTGCTGGCGATGCCGAGCCGGTGCCATCGCTGCTGCGCGGCTTCTCGGCGCCGGTCAAGCTGGCCTTTGACTACAGCCGTGAGCAGCTGGCCTTCCTGATGCAGCACGACAGCGATGGCTTCAACCGCTGGGATGCCGGTCAGCGTCTGGCCATGGCAGCGCTTGAAGACCTGATGGCGGCCTGGCAGCGTGGCGAGCAGGAGGCCCAGCTGGATGAGCGCCTGCTGGCCGCCTATCGCTTCCTGCTCCAGAGTGAAGCTTCCGATCGTGCGGTGCTGGCCGAGATGCTGACGCTGCCCTCGGAGGCCTATATCGCCGAGCAGCAGAGTGTCGTCGATGTCGATGCCATCCACTGGGCGCGCAAGACCGCCAAGGCACAGCTGGCCAGTGCGCTGCGCGACGATTTCGTGGCGCTCTATCACGCCAACGCGCAGCAGGGCGACTACGCGCCGACCTTCGAGCAGATGGCGCGTCGCAGCCTCAAGAATGCCGCGCTCAGCTATCTGATGAGCATCGAGGACGAGGAGGGCGTGCGTCTGGCCCAGGCCCAGTTGGCGGCGGCCCACAACATGACCGACGTGCGTGCCGCGCTGACGATGCTGGTGCATTCCTCACGCACCGACCTGGGTGACCCGGCGCTCAAGTCCTTCGCCGAGCGCTGGTCGCATGATCCGCTGGTGATGGACCAGTGGTTCTCGATCCAGGTCACGCGTCCGCAGGCCGATGTGCTGGACCGCGTGCGCTTCCTGATGGAGCACCCGGCCTTCTCGTTGACCAATCCCAACAAGGTGCGTGCCTTGATCGGCGCCTTCGCCGGCCAGAACCGCGTCAACTTCCACCGTCTCGACGGCGAAGGCTATCGTCTGCTGGCGGATGTGGTCATCGAGCTCAATCGTCTGAATCCGGAAATCGCGGCGCGCATCATCACGCCGCTGACGCGTTACAAGCGCTTTGATGCCAAGCGTCAGGACTTGATGAAGGCAGAGCTTGAGCGTATCCGTGGCGAGAAGCTCTCGAACAACCTGTATGAAGTCGTGGAGAAGGCACTGGCCTGATCCTCTGAGCTGACCCTTGAAGACAGACGGCAGTCATCGCGCGCATGGTGATGACTGCCGCTGACATGAAAAAGCCCCTGCCGAATGCCAGGGGCTTTTTCATGTCACGAGCCTGGCGCAAGTCCCGTCAGGGCATCGCCTTCACGGTTATCGCTTTCAAGGCGTCGCTTTCAGGGTCATCGCTTTCAGGGGCATCGCTTTCAGGGGCATCGCGCGCGTCAGGTAATCATCCAACCGAGGAAGGTCAGGCCGATGAAGGTCATCAATAGTCCGCCGATGATGGAGCCTCTCAATAGCGACGTGATGCCCTTGAAGAGCAGATAGAGCCCCAATACCAGGCCCAGCAGGCTGAACAGTGATGTGCCAAGCCCCAGTTCGCCGGTCAAGCCATTGAAGAATCCCGAGAGGGCATCATCGAAGTTGGCGAAGAAACCACCCAGGCCTTCGACGATGAAACGAATGGCGGCACCGAGCTGTGTGCCGATCCAGTTGAAGAAATCTTCCATAACGCATGACGTCCAGACAGAAAAGAGGCCCCAGTGTGCCATGAAAGACGCGGATGCGCTGTCATCCCAGCTGATACCTGGCGGTGAATGCCTCGATCGACATGGGCTTGTCCATCAGGTAACCCTGCAGGGCATCACAGCCCATCTCCAGCAACAGCTCGCGCTGCCTGGGGGTCTCGACGCCTTCCGCCACCACGCACATGCCCAGCTCACGCCCCAGCTGCACCATGAAGTTCACCATGCGGCGATTCATCTCGTCGTTCTCGAGATCATTGACGAAGCTGCGGTCGACCTTGAGCTCATCGAAGGGCAGGTGCTTGATGTAGGTCAGGGAGGAGAAGCCGGTGCCGAAATCATCCAGTGACAGGCGCAGGCCCAGCGAGCGCAGTTCATGCATGCGTGCCACGGTGGCGGGCATGTCGGTAGCGAAGACGTTTTCGGTCAGCTCCAGCTGCAGATATTGCGGGTCCAGCGTGTGCTGGTTGAGTGCCTTGGCGACGTTGCCGACGTAGTGAGGGGAGTCCAGCTGCTTGACGCTGACATTGACCGACAGATAGAGCCTGGCGAAGGCGGTGCCTTTCTGCCAGTCCTCCAGCAGCTTGCAGGCCTGTGCCAGTACCCAATCGCCGAGGCTGTCGATCAGCTGGCTCTTTTCGGCAAGCGGAATGAACTCGTAGGGCGAGATATTGCCGAGCTTGGCGTGTCGCCAGCGCAACAGGCACTCGGCACCGACCAGCTTGAGCCCCCGATCGAATTGCGGCTGCAGTTCCACGTAAAGCTCTTCATTCTCGATGGCGCGGCGCAGGTCATTTTCCAGCTGAACGGCGCGCTCAAGCTCCACGCGCATGCTGGGATCAAAGCGGACGGTCTGATTGCGCCCGCCCTCCTTGGCACGATACATCGCGATATCCGCGCGCCGGATAAGCTCCTCCGCACTCAGATGGCGATCACGGAACATGATGCTGCCCAGGCTCGCCGAGCTGTGATGTTGCAGCGGCTGCGACTGTGGGCCCAAGAGCGAATACGGCTGGTTGAGCGCCTGCTGCAGGCGCTCCATCAGCTCATCCAGTTCGCGACAGGCAGCCTGCGGGTCGTGGCTCAGAGGTTGTACCAGGATGACGAACTCGTCCCCGCCGAAGCGCGCCACCAGATCGCTGTCACGCACCGTGGAGCTCAGGCGATGGGCCACCTCGATCAACAGATGGTCGCCGGTGGTATGCCCCAGCAGGTCGTTGATCTTCTTGAAGTGGTCCAGATCGATGAAGATGAGCGCGCCGTGGGTGTCACGGGCGTCGGTGATGATGATGGCCTGCTGCAGACTGTCGATCAGCGTGGCGCGGTTGGCCAGCTTGGTCAGCGAGTCGAAGCGACTGTGCTGGTGCAGCAGGGCCTCTGATTCGACGATACGCGTGATATCGGTGATCGAACCGATCATGCGCAGCGGATTGCCTTCGCTGTCACGCTCGATGACATCGCCCTTGTCGATCACCCAGACGACGTCGCCACCGCGGGTCAACATGCGGTGACGATGATAATAGGCCGTCTTGCCCGCCAGGCAGTCCTGGATGGCGATCATCGCCTCGGGCTTGTCCTCGGGGTGCAGGAGGCTTGCGAATTCTTCCAGGCTGTTGCTGAGCTCGCTCTCCGGGATGCCCAGAATCTGTGACCAGCGGCGATTGTGCGTCACGGAACTGGTCAGGATGTTCCAGTCCCAGAAGCCTTCCAGAGACGTGTCATAGATGTGGTCGATCTGGCGGGTCTTGCGCTCATGCTCACGGACTTCGGTGGTGATGTTATGCGCCAGAACGGCGACCAGCGGCTGACCGTGAATGTCATGGAAGGGCTGCTTGATGGAGCGGAAGTGGTTGACCTCGCCGGTGGTGCCGTCGGTGGCATCCTCGAAGACCGTCTCGCACTCGAATCTGCTGATTACCTGCTCAACGCTGCGCCGGAAGAAGTGGCTCTGCTCGGTATTGCCGGTGTAATGGCTGTCGTCGCGCCCGATGATGTCCTCGAGCGTGGTGCCGTAGAAGTCGGTCAGGGTGCGATTGGCGAAGCGGAACAGCCCCTTGGCATCCTTGATGAACAGGATGTCGGGATGCGTGTCGACCAGAGTACGCAGCAGATGGTTCTCGGCTTCCAGTGCTTCGAGACGTGACGACATCTCCTGCAGGCGCGAGTGCAGGCTCGTGTCATCAGGCTGGCGGGAATCGTCGGAGCCTTCTGGACGCGGAGAACGACGATCCCCGGCATCGGAAGGTGCGGTCATGGGCAGGTTCCTGAGGCGACGGTCTGTGCTCTCAGTCTACGTTGCCGCTCGGTTGAATAGGCAGGGAAGCAGGGCCCATGTTCAATCAACGATCACGCATGCAGGTCACGCATGCAGTCCATGCAGGGTCGGAGCTTTCGCCAGGCGCCTGGTGATCAAGTTCCCGTCATCAAGCTGTTGCTCACAAAGTTCCAGTCATCAAGCCCCTGATGATGAAGACGTCATCAAATCCTCGTGCCCCGAGGCGTTACAGGTCGACCTTGTCCTTGTACTCGCAGAGGTCTTCGATGATGCAGCTGCCGCAGCGCGGCTTGCGTGCCACGCAGGTGTAGCGGCCATGCAGGATCAGCCAATGGTGGGCGTCGACCAGAAACTCCTTGGGCACATGGCGCATCAGCTTGTGCTCGACCTCCAGCACGTTCTTGCCCGGGGCGATGCGCGTGCGGTTGGAAACGCGGAATATGTGCGTATCCACTGCCATGGTCGGCTGGCCGAAGGCGGTATTGAGCACTACGTTGGCGGTCTTGCGGCCCACGCCGGGCAGCGCTTCCAGCGCCTCACGGGTCTGCGGCACCTCACCACCATGCCGTTCGATCAACATGCGGCAGGTCTTGATGACGTTCTCGGCCTTGGTGTTGAACAGGCCGATCGTCTTGATGTACTCCTTCAGGCCCTCGACGCCCAGCGCGAGGATGCTCTCCGGCGTGTTGGCGACCGGATACAGCTTCGCCGTGGCCTTGTTGACGCCCACGTCCGTGGCCTGCGCCGAGAGCAGCACCGCGATCAGCAGCTCGAAGGGCGTCGACCAGGCAAGCTCGGTGCGTGGTTCAGGGTTCTCGTTGCGCAGGCGAGTGAAGATCTCGAGGCGTTTCTGGGCGTTCATGGCAGCTCGATGTCAGGTCAGCGAGTTTCGGTCGAACCCCACCTGGAGCACGGTGAATCGCAGGCGGGGATGGGCAGGAGCGAGGCGCGGCTGCGCAAGTCAGGAAATCGTGCCGGTGACCCGCACGCGACGCGACACCTTGGGCGCATCGGCGTTGGCTGCCTTGCGGCGCTGTTCGAGGCGCTCATCGATGGTCTTCTTGCCCGCGATGATCAGCCCCATGCAGAAGAAGGCCCCGGGTGGCAGTACCAGGAACAGGAAGGAGTAATCCGGGAAGATCGTCAGCTGCCAGTCGGCGGCCATCGGCCCGACGAGCAGTTCCATGCCCGCAAACAGCGTGCCCTGGCCGAACAGCTCACGCATGCCGCCCAGCAGTACCAGCACGGCCATGAACCCCAGACCCATCATCAAGCCATCGGTGGCGGCCGGCAGCACGGGGTGCTTGGCGGCGAAGGCATCGGCACGCCCGAGAATCGCACAGTTGGTGACGATCAGCGGAATGAAGATGCCCAGAATCTGATAGAGCTCATAGGTATACGCCTTCATCAACAGCTCGGCACAGGTCACGAACGAGGCGATGATCATCACGAAGGCCGGCAGGCGCACTGCAGAAGGCACCAGATTGCGGATCAGTGACACCGCCACGTTGGAGCCGATCAACACCAGCAGGGTGGCAAGCCCCAGGCCGATGGCATTGACGACGCTGGCGGTGACGGCCAGCAGTGGGCACAGGCCCAGCAGCTGCACCAGCGCCGGGTTGTTGTCCCACAGGCCATCGCGGCTGATCTTGCCAAGTGAGATATCACTCATGAGGTTCGTCTCCGCCATGTTCAGAAGGCGCTGATGGCACAAGCGTGCCATCAGCGGTGGGAGCTTGCGTGCCTTGCTGGGCCTTGGCGGCGCGGCGGGTCGCGGTCAGCGTCTCGCTGTCGCCGGCCAGCAGCGCCGTGCGATGCGCCATGAAGTAGATCAGCGCCTGACGAACGGCACCCACCACGGCGCGCGGGGTGATGGTCGCACCGGTGAACTGGTCGAAATCACCGCCATCCTTGTTCACCTTCCACTCCACCGAGCTGAGTGTCTGGTCGTCGAATTCGTGAATCCAGTCGGACTTGCGCGCCTCGATCTTGTCGCCCAGCCCCGGGGTCTCGGCGTGCTTGACGGCGCGCACGCCAGCCACGCTGCCATCGGCACGGATACCGACCAGCAGACGGATATCGCCGCTGTAACCCTTGCCGGTCACCACCGGCAGCAGTACCGCGACGGTCTCGCCATTTTGGGTGGCGCGCCAGCCGGTATCGGCACTCTCCAGACCCAGTACCTGGGAAGGCGGCAGGACGAAGGCCGCGTCGAGCAGGTCATTGTCGTGCAGCGACGGCGGGATGATCTCGGCCAGCGCCGCGCTCTGGGCGGCACGCTCGTTGTCGGCGATGGTCTCGGCGGTGGTCATCTGGGTCATGGCGACCACGCCGGCGGTGACGATGGCGAAGACCGCCAGGCCCAGCGCGGCCCGCGCGATGGTGTGCTTCAGGCCCTGGGCGGCCTGAGCTTGCTGTTCGGGCTGATCAGGCGTGAGGCTCATGCCTTGTCCTCCAGCTTGATGCCACGGCGGGCCTTCTTGTGACCATAGCTGCGTGGTTGGGTGTAGTAATCGATGAACGGCACGCTGAAGTTCATCAGCAACACCGCGAAGGCGATGGCGTCAGGATAGGCGCCGAAGGCGCGAATCAGGTAGATCAGCACGCCGATGCCGACGCCGTAATAGAGCTTGCCCTTGTTGGAGGTCGCCGCCGTGACCGGGTCCGTGGCGATGAAGAAGGCGCCGAAGATCGCCGCACCGCACAGCAGGTGGAACAGGGGGCTGGCGTGCTGTTCGCCATCCACGAAGGCGAAGATGCCGGAGATCACCGCCAGGCTGCCCAGCATCGCCACCGGGATATGCCAGGTGATCAGGCGGCGCGCCAGCAGCACCAGGCCGCCGAGGCCCCAGGCAATGGCCGTCTGCTGCCAGGCCAGCAGGTTGGCGGCGGGCAGCAGACTCGGGTCTGCCCAGAACTCGCTGCTGGAAAGCTCGCCCTTGTTGCGGAAGGCATCCAGCGGTGTGGCGCCGGTCAGGGCATCTGGCGTGGCGATCATGCCGAAGAACTGCTTGAGGCTGTCAGCGAAGCCGAGTGCGAAACCATCGGGGGATGACCAACGCGACATCTCGACCGGGAAGGAGATCAGCAGCAGCGCATAGGCGACCATCGCCGGATTGAACGGATTCTGGCCCAGGCCGCCATAGAGCTGCTTGGCGACCACGATGGCCGCGATCACGCCGGTCAGTACCAGCCACCAGGGCGCCAGCGGCGGCAATGACACCGCCAGCAGCACGCAGGTCACCAGTGCCGAATTGTCCTTGAGGAAGAAGCTGACCGGACGGCCACGCAGCTTGAGCAGCAGTGCCTCGAGGGTGATACCCGCCAGACAGGCGAAGACGAGGTTGAACAGCACACCCCAGCCATAATGCCAGCACAGCACGGCGATGCCCGGCAGCGTCGCGGCCAGCACCCAGGCCATCACGCGCGAGGTGGCGGTTGGCCCATGGGCATGGGGGGAGCTTGCATGCATCAGGCTCATGAGACGGTCAGATCCTTGCGGTAAATGGGCAATGACACGAGGCGTGCTTCAGGATGCGTCGCCATTGGCGCGCTAGAGGGGCTCAGGTCACTCATTGGGCGTCCACCAGTGCCTGCACCTCGGCCAATGACTCGCGGGCGTGTTCCAGATTGCGGCGCGTGCGGTCGACCTTGGTCGCCAGGCGCTGACGGTTTTCGTCATTCGCCTCGCTCAATGCCGCCTCGGCCTTGCGGTGGGCCGCCTCGGCCGCCTTGACCGCGATGCTGACCTGCTTGTGACGCTTGGCGAGGTTCTCGGCGCGTGATGCCTCGATCTCGGCCTGGGAGAGCGTCACGTTGCTGGCCATGCTGCCGCGCCCCACAGAACCCGCGTCGGGCGTGGGCGCTTCGGGAATCAATTCGCCCGTGCCCTTGGCGGCAGGCGGCGCGTCAGCGCCGTCAGCTTGTGCACTGGTCAGACGCACCTCGGCGGCACGCAGGTTTTCCTGTGCCGTGGCCAGCAGGGTCTGCAGGTCCTCGATATCTCCTTCACCGCTTTCGCTGGCGCGGGCCAGGGCCTTCTCGGCCTTCTTGACCGCGATATTGGCTGCGGCACGGGCCGTCTTGAGTGCCTTGAGATCGGCAGCCGAAGCTGCGGCAGCCGGCGCTGCGGCTGCGGGGGCAGCCGCGCCTGTCGAGGAAGTGCTGGCCGGCGCAGGGGCAGCTGGCTCGCTGGCGGCCTTGAGGTCAGCTTCGGCCTTGGCAAGTCGCGCCCTGGCGTCCGTGACGCTGGCCTCTAGCGCCACGATGTCGCCCTCACCGCTATCCTGTGCCGTCTTGAGGGCCTTCTCGGCCTTCTTGACGGCGATATTGGCGGCGGCACGCGCCGTCTTGAGTGCCTTGAGATCGGCAGTCGGGGCGGCGGCGGCGGGGGCAGCGGCGCCTGTGGTGGAAGTGCTGGCCGCCGCAGTAGCAGCTGACTCGCTGGCCTCGCTGGCAGCCTTGAGGTCGGCTTCGGCCTTGGCCAGTTTCGTCTTGGCCTCCGTGACGCCGGCCTCCAGCGCCGCGATGTCGCCTTCGCCACTGTCCTGGGCGGTCTTGAGGGCCTTCTCGGCCTTCTTGACCGCGATGTTGGCGGCGGCACGCGCCGTCTTGAACGCCTTGAGGTCGCCAGCCGAAGCTGCGGCGGGGGCGGATGTGCCACTGACAGCGGGGGCCGCAGCGGCGGACTCGCTTGCCTCACTGGCGGCCTTGAGGGCGCTCTCGGCGCTGGCAAGCTTGGCCTTGGCCGCGGTCACGTTGGCCTCAAGCGCCGCAAGATCACTGGCGCTGCTCTCGCCACTGTCCTGGGCGGCCTTGAGCGCCTTCTCGGCTTTCTTGAGGGCGATGTTGGCTGCGGCACGCGCCGTCTTGAAGGCCTTGATATCGGTGGCCGGTGCCGGCTGGGCAGCCGCGGTCGCTGTGGAAGCCGAGGTCGACGTCGTGTCTGCGCTGGCGCTGGCATCGGCGCGGGCGGCAGCGGACTTCTGGGCCGCCTGGGCGCGCTGCTGGCGCTTGGCTTCCTTCTCGGCTTCCTCGCGCGCCATGCGCGCCTGCTTGAACTCGAAGCGGTGACGGGCGCGTTCGGACTTGCGCGCCTCGTGCTGAGCACTGCGAATCTCGCCCTTGGCGAAACGGTAATACTGCACCAGCGGAATCTGGCTGGGGCAGACGTAGGAGCAGGCACCGCATTCGATGCAGTCCGCCAGATTGTAGAGCTCGGCCTTGTCGAACTCGCGTGCCTTGGAGAACCAGTAGAGCTGCTGCGGCAACAGCTCGGCCGGGCAGGCCTGTTCGCACATGCCGCAACGGATACAGGGCTGCTCGACCGCCGGTGCCGGCAGTGACTCGGGGGAGGAAGCCAGCAGACAGTTGGTGGTCTTGATGATCGGCAGGGCGTCGCTCTCGAGGGTGAAGCCCATCATCGGGCCACCCATCACCAGGCGTGCGATGCCGCTCGCAGAAGGAGCGGCCAGGCGCAGCAGGTCTGCGATGGAGGTACCCAGGCGCGCCTCGACGTTGTGCGGGTGCTGCAGGGCCTCGCCGGTCAGGGTGACGACGCGCGAGATCATCGGCTCGCCGAAGCACACCGCGCGCTGCACGGCGCGTACGGTGCCAGGATTGTGCACCACCACGCCGACATCGGCGGGCAGGCCACGGCTGGGCACTTCGCGGTCTGTCAGCAGCTTGATCAGCTGCTTCTCGCCGCCGGAGGGATACCTGGTCGGCACCACCACGACTTCGAGGCGTGAATCCAGCGGTGGCAGGCGCTTGTCGGCACGGCGGGCGCGAATCGCCTGTTCCAGCGCGATGACGGCCTCGGGCTTGTTGTCCTCGATACCGATCAGGATGCACTCGGGGCCGATCAGGCTGGCGAGAATCTCGAGCCCTTCGATCAGCGCTTCCGGATGCGTGCGCATGGTCAGGTCGTCGGCGGTGATATAAGGCTCACACTCCGCCGCGTTCAGAATCAGGGTATCGATGGCGTGGCGCTCACGTACGCGCGCCTTCACCGCCGAGGGGAAGCCGGCACCGCCCTGACCGACCACGCCGGCGTCCTGCAGGCGTTGGATCAGGTCCTGGGCTTCCTGCTGACGCCAGTCGCGCCAGGCTTCCAGGCGCGCCCATTCATCGATCTCGCCGTCGCGCTCGATCACGATGCACAGGTCTTCCAGCCCCGAGACGTGGGGAATCCGGCGTGGCTCGATGGCGGTGACCACGCCGGTGATGCTGGCATGCACCGGGGCGGAGATCATGCCCTGGGCGCGGGCGATCAGCTCGCCCGTCTTCACGCGCTGGCCGATCTCCACCAGTGGCTGGGCGGGCGCACCGATATGCTGACTGAGCGGCAGCACCACCTCACGTGGCAGTGGGGCGGCCACCAGCGGGGCGCGGTTGGAGAGCGCCTTGTGCTCCGGCGGATGGATTCCGCCGTGGAAGTCGAATACGCGGGGAGCGTTGTCACTGCCTGTCGCGCGCGGG
This sequence comes from Cobetia sp. cqz5-12, assembly GCF_016495405.1. Lineage (NCBI taxonomy): Bacteria > Pseudomonadati > Pseudomonadota > Gammaproteobacteria > Oceanospirillales > Halomonadaceae > Cobetia > Cobetia sp. cqz5-12. The sequence continues at coordinate 2,839,727 of NZ_CP044522.1, read as the reverse complement.
GCAGCAGTGCTCGTGGCAGAACGGGAAGTCACCATGGATTTGAGCAACGACAGAACCATCAGGCGACATTCCTTGCAGATGTGGCAGTAGAATCGGCGGCATCGGTCACGATCAGATTGCCGCTGAAGCGGGCATTGTCGCGGGTCGGGCCCGCCGGTTGCGGCCAGTGCCAGCTGCGCACGTCAGTGGCGACCGGCACCATGTCGATGCAATCGACCGGGCAGGGCTCGACACACAGGTCGCAGCCGGTGCATTCGTCGGCGATCACGGTGTGCATGTGCTTGGCGGCACCGAGAATGGCATCGACAGGGCAGGCCTGGATGCACTTGGTGCAACCGATGCACTCGTCCTCGCGAATCACTGCCACCTTGGGGGTGTTGTCGGCATCGCCATCCAGCGGCGTGGCCTCGCGGCCCAGCAGGTCGGCCAGCGAGGCGATGGTGCTCTCGCCGCCCGGCGGGCACTTGTTGATCTCATCCCCTTCGGCGATGGCCTGGGCGTAGGGCTTGCAGCCCGGATAGCCACACTGGCCGCACTGGGTCTGCGGCAGCAGCTGGTCGATCTGCTCGACGATGGGGTCACCCTCGACCTTGAAGGCCACGGCGGCAAAGCCGAGCAGGCCCCCGAAGACGACGGCCATGGCCACCAGTGCGACGATGGCGGAGATCAGCGTATGGTCGTTGAAGAATTCGAGCATGTCAGATCTGCACCAGTCCGGAGAAGCCGAGGAAGGCCAGCGACATCAGGCTGGCGGTGATCATCGCGATGGCCGGGCCCTGGAAGGGGCGCGGCACATCGGCGACGGCCAGACGCTCGCGCATGGCGGCGAACAGTACCAGTACCAGCGAGAAGCCGACGGCCGCGCCGAAGCCGTAGAGCGTGGCTTCCATGAAGCTGGAATTGCGGTTCAGGGTCAGCAGCGCCACGCCAAGCACCGCACAGTTGGTGGTGATCAGCGGCAGGAAGATGCCCAGCACCTGATAGAGCAGCGGGCTGGTCTTCTTGACCACCATCTCGGTGAACTGGACCACCACGGCGATCACCATGATGAAGGCGATGGTTCGCAGGTACTCGAGCCCCAGCGGCGCGAGGATGAAGTGATAGGTCAGGTAGGCGCACATCGACGACAGCGTGAGCACGAAGGTGGTGGCCAGCGACATGCCCATCGCGGATTCCAGCTTGTTGGAGACACCCATGAAGGGGCACAGGCCGAGGAACTGCACCAGCACGAAATTGTTGACCAGGATGGTGCTGATCAGGATAAGAAGGTATTCACTCATCAGGGGCGTCGCTCGGTCAGGGTGTTTCGAAGGCGCTTCCGTGTTCGCGGCATGCTTGAACCGGCACTCGCAGGCGATCAGGGCCATGGCTGCCGCAAGCTGTCAGGAGGCTGCGGGGCAGGGGATCGTCGAGCGCGGCGGTATTATACGCAAGATGCTGCTGGCCGACAGCCTGTAGCGTGGCAAGCCAGGCGGAGTGTTGCCAGCATGAGACGGCTATTGTTTCGTGTTTTGCTTGGTTCTTGAAGTAATAAAGAAGAATTCCTTTATTACTTTTATTGATTGTGACGTGATCAGAGACTTTCACGTCACCCGGAGGTGGCACAAGGAGTGGGATATGCGCAGGACAGGAACACGCGGCCGTCGGCCGTTATGGGTCATCATTCTGGTGGTGGCGATGGCGGGCATCTCGCAGCTGACGGGCAATGGCAACTTCTCGCTTTCCCAGCTGTGGAATGACTTCCAGTCGCCGCAGGCCGAGGCGACGCAGGGGGAAGGTGCCTCCTCGGCGGACGAAAGCCGACTCAAGCGCGCCATCAGTGCGCAGCAGAGTGATGTTCAGGTACGTGGCACGGGGGAGGTGATACGTCTGCTCCGGGATGATCTCAAGGGCAGCCGTCACCAGAAGTTCCTGATTCGGGTCGCGGGTGGCACCACCATTCTGGTGGCGCACAACATCGATCTGGCACCGCGTATCGACAGTCTTCAGGTAGGTGATCGCATCGGCTTCTACGGGGAATACGAGTGGACCGACAAGGGCGGCGTGATCCACTGGACGCACCATGATCCCGGTGGCCGCCATGTGGGTGGCTGGCTGGAGCATGCCGGTCGCCGTTACGAGTAGCCGTTCCGCCGCCCGGATGTGACGCATGTACGACAACGCCCCGCCAGAGAGTCTCTGGCGGGGCGTTGTGCTGAAAGGGCTTCAGCGAGGCTGAATCAGTGCATCATCACTGTATCAACACTGTATCAAGTGACGCGCTGACCCGGCTTGGCGCCGGTGTGCGGCTCCAGCAGGTAGATGCCTTCGTCGTCACCGGCGGCCAGCACCATGCCTTCGGACACGCCGAAGCGCATCTTGCGCGGTGCCAGGTTGGCGACCATCACGGTCAGGCGGCCTTCCAGGGCTTCCGGCGCGTAGGCGGACTTGATGCCGGAGAATACGGTGCGGGTCTCGCCGCCGATATCCAACGTCAGCTTGAGCAGCTTGGCCGCCTTCTCGACGTGCTCCGCCTTGACGATCTTCGCCACACGCAGGTCGGTCTTCATGAAGGTATCGAAGTCGATTTCCTCGGCGATCGGGTCGGCATCGAGCGGACTCGGTGCGGCAGCCGCTTCGGCTTCCGCCTTGGCGGTGCCGTCCTTGATCTTCTGTTCCTCGACCAGCACTTCACGCGAGGCTTCGAGCATCTTGTCGATGCGCTCCGGCTCGACGCGGGTCAGCAGCGGCTTGAACTTGTTGATGGCGTGATCGGTCAGCACGTCTTCACGGCTGGCCCAGTCGAGGCTCTCGAGGTTCAGGAAGTCGCGTGCCTTGTCGGTCAGCTCCGGAATCACCGGCGCCAGATAGACCATCAGCTGGCGGAACAGGTTGATGCCCACGGAGCAGACGTCGAGCACTTCCTGCTCGCGGCCCTCTTCCTTGGCCATCGCCCACGGCGCCTTGTCGGCGATGTAGGTGTTGGCTTCATCGGCCAGTTCCATCACCTTGCGCATGGCGCGAGCGAATTCACGGGCTTCGAAGTCCGCCGCGATGCCTTCGCCAGCGGCGATGAAGCGCTCGACCAGCTCCGGCTCGGCGCAGGTGGCGGACAGCTTGCCGTCGCCGAACTTCTTGACGAAACCGGCACAGCGGCTGGCGATGTTGACCACCTTCCCGACCAGGTCGGAATTCACGCGGGCGGTGAAGTCGTCGAGGTTGAGGTCGAGGTCATCGACGCCGGAGGTCAGCTTGGCGGCGAAGTAGTAGCGCAGGTATTCCGGGTTGAGGAACTGCGCGTAGGTATCGGCCTTGATGAAGGTGCCGCGTGACTTGGACATCTTGGCGCCGTTCACGGTCACGAAACCGTGGCAGTTGACGCCGGTCGGGGTGCGCATGCCGGCACCTTCCAGCATCGCCGGCCAGAACAGGGCGTGGAAGTAGACGATGTCCTTGCCGATGAAGTGATAGACCTCGGCATCGGAATCGGCCTTCCAGTAGCTGTCGAAGTCGATGCCCTGCTTCTCGCACAGGTTCTGGAAGCTGGCGAGGTAGCCGATCGGCGCATCCAGCCACACATAGAAGTACTTGCCCGGCGCGTCGGGAATCTCGAAGCCGAAGTAGGGTGCATCGCGGGAGATGTCCCACTCGGCCAGACCCGCCTCGAACCATTCCTGCAGCTTGTTGGAGATCTGGCTCTGCACGCGGCCGCTCTTGGTCCACTCCTTGAGGAACTCGGCGAAGTTCGGCAGCTTGAAGAAGTAGTGGGTAGAGGTGCGCATTTCCGGCGTGGCACCGGAGATGGCAGAGACCGGATCGATCAGCTCGGCCGGCGTGTAGGCCGCGCCGCAGGCTTCACAGTTGTCGCCGTACTGGTCTTCGGTCTTGCACTTCGGGCAGGTGCCTTTGATGAAGCGGTCGGCCAGGAACAGGCCCTTGACCGGATCGAACATCTGCTCGATATCGCGGGTGGCGATATGGCCGGCATCACGCAGCGCCAGATAGATGCGCTCGCTGTGGGCGCGGTTCTCCGGCGAATGGGTGGAGTGATAGTTGTCGAAGCCGACGCCGAACTTGGCGAAGTCGGCCTGGTGCTCGTCACTCACACGCTGGATCAGCTGCTCGGCGGTGACACCTTCCTGCTCGGCACGCAGCATGATGGCGGTGCCGTGGGCGTCATCGGCGCACACGTAATGGCATTCGTGGCCACGACTTTTCTGGAAGCGTACCCAGATGTCGGTCTGGATGTACTCAAGCAGGTGACCCAGGTGGATCGACCCATTGGCATAGGGCAGGGCACTGGTGACCAGAATCTTGCGCGCTGACATGAGGCCTCGTCTTGACGGTAAAGGGCGCCTGCTGCGTGAAGGGGCAGCGGCTCGCCGGAATGACACGTGATAGGGGCGAACGCGTCGCCCCGTCGGGATGGGCGCTACTATATCGCGAAGGTGCGGGCGGCGCGAAGGGCGCGTCGCGTCACCGGCAACGCGGCCGTGCGCAACTGCGAGGTTGCAACCCGTGCCGCAGCCCTCATGAAGGATTCAAGGACACTACATTTTCCGTTCCTGGAGGTCAGCATGCCAGCTCAGCTATCCGTCGCCGGTCAGATCAATCGTCTCATCCGTCAGGTGATGATGCCCGGCAGCAACGCCCGCCCCAACGATGAACCCGGCCCTGAACTCGCCATGGCCGTGCTGATGTTCGAGGTGGTGCGCGCCGATGACCATCTCGATGTGCGTGAACGTGAAGCCCTGGCGCGCCAGCTGGCCGAGCGCTTCTCGCTGGGGGATGAGGAACTTGCCAGCCTGCTGACCCAGGCGGAGCAGGATGCCGAGCAGGCCACGGATCACTACCGCTTCGTCAAGCAGCTCAACGAGCACATGAGCCTTGAGGAGCGCACCGAACTGATCGGCATGCTCTGGGAGCTGGCCTACGCCGATGGCGAGCTGGACCCTCAGGAGGAGCATCGCATCCGCCGTCTTGCCGGGCTGCTGCATGTCAGCCACAGCGAGTTCATCCGTACCAAGCTGGCGGCCCAGCCGGACAAGTAGGCGACAACCCGCTCTCATGCAGACGCCCCCGCTGCCAATGGCAGCGGGGGCGTCGTGTTTGTGGCTTCTGGTCGCAGGGTTTATGGAGCAAGTGTCGGTTGGCTCTCAACAGCGGTCATCCAGCAGCAGCGACTCGTGCTCAGTTGCGATAGAACAGGTGCTGACCGATACGCGCGGTGCGCACGAAGCGCTTGGCCCAGTAGGGCGTGGCGTAGCGGGCGTGGAAGTAGAGGGCACCGTCGGTGACGTCTTCCAGCTGATGGTTGAGTGCCTGACGTGCCACGTCGCGTGCCTCGGCGTAGGCTTCCGGCTCGCGGATCCTGTCCGAGCGACCGTCACACCACCAGGAGAACTGGCAGCTGCCGCTCTCGCCGCCCTGCTTGACCACGCCGCACAGGCTATCGGGGAAGCGCGGATCGGCGGCGCGGTTGATCACCACATTGACGATGCCCTGCATGCCGCTTCTGCCTTCGCCCTTGGCTTCCCAGTAGGCGGCGCGCGCCAGGCAGGTCAGCGGGTCGTCCACCGGACGTTGGCCATTGGGGTCGATCGCCTTGGCGCCGGCCTTGCTGAGCAGCAGGTTACTGGGCACATCGCTCTCGCCTTGCACCAGCAGACTTTCCAGTCGTTCGGCCTTGACGGCTGCCTTGGCCGCGGTGGTCGGTGCGGCAGGCGCGTCCGAGGCGTGTGGCGCAGAGCAACCCGCGGCCAGCGTCAGGCCGAAGACCAGTACCAGATGACGAAGAGTACGTGCACTGCTGATGGCGTAGCGCCGCGTGTGAGTCAGTGGACGGCGCGATGTGAGGGGTAAACGCATGCAAGATACCTGTGAACGTGGCCTGGGAAGCGCAGCAAGGCGTGATGGCGCGCAGGGTCAATCCGGGTTGATCGCACACCTTTGGCTGGCGAGTCACTGACGGAGACTGAAGCGTTGGCCACCGGCTTCCTCGGTAGCGACAGTCGACGCGCAAGCGCATCAGTTTGCCTGACCCTGACCTTCGATGGTCCAGAGTGAGCTTCAACGCAACTCTGACGCTTTGCCGCGCAAAGGGTTCCGCAAGTGGCATCACGCGGTTGCGTGGCGATGACGCGGGCAATGCAGCATACCTGTCAGCGCATGATCAGGCTTGTCAGAGGCAGTCAGTTGGCTTGCTCCAGCGGGGCAGGTGAGCCGGCGCAGTGGATCAGATGCGCTGGCAGAGAGCGTCAAGGAGCTTGGTGAAAAGCGTCAAAGGCCTTGGTGAAGAGCATCAAAGGACTTGGTGAAAAGCATCCAATGATCTGCTGAAGCAAGCCGCGCCGATTTCCGGCCACGCAGCCTAGCATCTTCAGCGCGTCTCGTCCGTGCCATCCTCGGCGCATGCCGTTATCATGGCGGGCCAGCCTTGATGACCCTGTCAGGCGTCCCACTTCTTTTCTATCTGCGCTTCTGCGTGCTGCTGCTCTGCCTGTTGCCTGCGTCGCTGCCTCGAGAGTCCCCATGACCGAACCCGTCCGTCTTTCCAAGTTTCTGGCCCATCAGCAGGGCATCTCGCGCCGTGAGGCCGAGCATCTCATCGCCAAGGGGGTGGTTCGTGTCGCGGGCGAAATCGTGGAAGCGCCTTTCTTCAAGGTCACCGATGAGGAAGTCACCGTCGATGAAGGTGCCAGCATGGCACCCATCGAGCCGATGACCCTGGTCTGGTATCAGCCGCCGGGCACGCCGCTGCCGGACCCGCTGACCCTGCGTGACGGCGCGCCGCGCAGTGCGCTGGACAACAGTGGTGCCGACTGGCTCAAGGTGCATTTCCTGTCCCAGCAGCCACTGGCCGAGCTCGGCGAGGATGAATCCGGTCTCGCGGTGTGGTCACAGAATCGTGGCGTGATCCGCAAGCTTGGTGATGACCTGGACCAGCTGGAGCAGGAATACGTCGTCGAAGTGGAAGGGACGCTTGGTGACGACGGCCTCAAGCGTATCGGCTTCGCGCTGTGCGCCGACATCCGCGGGCGCAAGCCCAAGGTCAGCATCAGCTGGCAGAGCGACACCCGTCTGCGCATCGCCATGAAGCGAGTGCCGGTGGGCGGTATCCGCGGTGCGGTCGAGGAGCAGGGCCTCAAGGTCATCGAGGTCCGTCGTCTGCGCCTGGGCGCGATTCTGCTGGGCCGCATGGCGCCGGGCGAGTGGCGCTTCCTGCCGGTCGACGTGCGCTTCTGATTGTCCCCGGGGGCATGGTTTCCTTGGACATGGTGCATCGGCTTGGCCCGTATCGCGGTGGCAGGCATACTGTGCCCATCGTGTTCCACGGCTTTTTTCGCTGACAGTTCAGACGCCTGCGCGCCACGTTCATCGCGCCGCGCAGGCCGTCACAGGAGTTTCAAGGTATGGAAGGTATCAAGCACATTGTCGCGGTCGCTTCCGGCAAGGGTGGCGTCGGCAAGTCCACCGTCACCGCCAATCTGGCGCTGGCATTGGCGGCGGAAGGTCTCAAGGTCGGCCTGCTGGACGCCGATATCTACGGCCCGAGTCAGGCGCAGATGTTCGGCGTGCCGACCGGCCAGCGTCCGGAAATGGCCGGTGAGCAGGTCTTCAGCCCCATCGAGGCGCACGGCATCAAGACCATGTCGATGGCTTATCTGGTCGACGTGAAGGACCCGATGGTCTGGCGTGGCCCGATGGTCGCCGGTGCCTTCCAGCAGCTGCTCAACCAGACTGCCTGGGGCGAGCTGGACGTGCTGCTGATCGACATGCCGCCGGGCACCGGTGACATCCAGCTGACCCTGTCACAGAAGGTGCCGGTCTCCGGTGCCGTCATCGTCACCACGCCGCAGGACATCGCGCTGCTGGATGCCCAGAAGGGCATCGAGATGTTCCGCAAGGTCAAGGTGCCGGTGCTGGGCGTGGTCGAGAACATGAGCACCCATACCTGCAGCCAGTGTGGCCACAGTGAAGCGGTCTTCGGTGCCGGTGGCGGTGAGCGTATCGCCGAGGAATACCAGACTCGTCTGCTGGGCCAGCTGCCGCTGACCCTGAGCATTCGCGAGAATGCCGATGGCGGTCGTCCCAGCGTGATCGCGGAGCCGGACGGCGAAGTGGCGAAGTGCTTCCTCTCTATCGCGCGTCAGGTCATCGAGACGCTGGACACCGCCGGCGCGGATGAAGGCCCGAGCATCAGCTTCAGCTGAGCCCGGCGCGACAGGCGCAAGCCGCGCGTCCCGAGGTTTCCAGCGACACAGCGGGCCGGTATCATGCTGGCCCGCGTTTCATGGCGCTCACGCGTCTCTCCCCATCAGTCAGTCAGGTACGCTCGATGAGCATCAAATCCGACAAGTGGATCCGTCGCATGGCCGAAAGCCACGACATGATCGAACCCTTTGAGCCCGATCAGGTGCGCTTTCACGATGAGCGCCGTGTGATTTCCTACGGCACCTCCAGCTACGGCTACGATGTGCGCTGCTCGGATGAGTTCAAGGTCTTCACCAACATCCATTCGGCGACGGTGGACCCCAAGCACTTCGACGAGAAGAGCTTCGTGGACGTGAAGGGCGACTCCTGCGTGATTCCGCCCAACTCCTTCGCGCTGGCCCGTACCATCGAGTACTTCCGCATTCCGCGTAACGTGCTGACCATCTGCCTGGGCAAGTCCACCTACGCGCGTTGCGGCATCATCGTCAACGTGACGCCGCTGGAGCCGGAGTGGGAAGGCCACGTCACCCTCGAGTTCTCCAACACCACCAACCTGCCGGCGCGTATCTACGCCAATGAAGGCGTGGCGCAGATGCTGTTCCTCGAGTCCGATGAAGTCTGCGAGACCAGTTACAAGGATCGCGGCGGCAAGTATCAGGGCCAGCGTGGCGTGACACTGCCGCGTACCTGATACCCCTTGCTGCGCGCCTGGGGACTGCGTTCACGCAAGTGACCTGCGCGCGGCAAGACAAGAGTGTGGAAAGTCAGGAGCGCCTCCTTCGGGAGGCGCTTTTTTGTGCCTGCTCGTGGCGATGTGTGCCGAGCTGTGATGATGGTGACAAGAGAGACGCCGGTGGCAAGTAGCGAGAACGTGACACGTTTGCAAGGCGCTGAGTCTTAGCCGGAAGTTGAACGAAACACGTGATTCAATCACCTGTTTTATTGCCTATGCTTGTCTGCAGGCCACCCCCAGAGTGGCTGCAGGACGGATACCTCCCACAAGCAAGGGGCACGCCATGCCATCGCGTTCACATCGCGCTGTATTTCCTCCGGCCAGCGCCAGCGGTCTGGTCCGACGGTTCACCCTCAGCGGTCTCGCCCTCGCCATCAGCACCACCTTGCTGGCGTCTTCCGCGCAGGCCTATTCCAATCTCTATCTCTTCGGCGATAGCCTGAGCGATTCCGGCCAGTTCCCCGATACCACCCTGGGCGGCCTCAACAGCCTGCGCTTCACCAACCGCAGCGGTCCGGATTACGAGAACTCGGCCTATGGCAGCGTCTCGACCCAGTTGCTGGCCACGGAACTGGGGTTGGCGGCAGAGCCTTCCACCTCGGTGATCTATCAATTGGCCGGCTTCAGTGACGGCACCAACTACGCGGTGGGCGGCTATACCACGGCGCAGATTCTGGCCTCGGTGACAGATGAGGATGGCTCCGAGGTGGTCATCCCCGCGGGCAGCCCGGGCGCCGGTACGGTGCTCAGGGTCGAGGATGGCTATCTGGTCAGCACCGGCGGCAGTGCCGACCCGGACGCCCTCTATTACGTCAATGGCGGTGGCAATGACTTCCTGCAGGGCGTGATCACCTCACCGGCCACGGCGGTCGCCTCCGCCGGCAATCTGGCCTCCGCGGTGGAGGCGCTGGCAGCGGCGGGTGCCACTACCATCATGGTCTCCAACCTGCCGGATGTCGGCAGCACGCCGGCCGGTCAGTCGGCGGGTGCCGCGCAGGCGGCGGGGACCTCCGCGCTGGTAGGCGTCTTCAATGATGCGCTGGGCACGCGACTGGCGGCGCTGGATGGTCAGGTCAACATCATCCGCCTGGATACCGTCGGCATTCTCGAGGAGGTACTGGCATCGCCGGCCGAGTTCGGCTTCGCCAGCGACGTGCCGCTGACCCAGGTGTGCTTCTCCGACAGCTGCAACGTCACGCCCTACGGGCTGGGCGGCGCTGCGGAAGACCCCGACAAGCTGCTGTTCAATGATGGCGTGCACCCGACCACCGCTGGCCAGGAGATTCTGGCCGACTACGCCTATGCGATGCTCGCCGCGCCCTCGGTGCTGGGGCTGGCGCCGCAGCTGGGCACGGGCGCGCTCAATGCCAGTCAGCGCTCGCTCTCCGATGAGCTGCGTCCCGGGGCGCAGCATCCGCACGCGGGAGGGGAGACGAGCGTGCGCGTGTTCGCCATCGGCTCGGCCAGTGGTGGGACGGGGGATGGCGAGACTTCCAGCGGCCAGCAAGGCTTTGACAGCGAACAGCGCGGTACAGGTGTCGGCGTGATGCTGCCGCTGGACAACGCACTCGGCCAGGCCTGGGGCGGTGTTGCGGTCAGTCAGCGCAATGCGGACTTCGATGTCGATGATGGCAGTGAGCTTGAGCTGGAAGGGCAGGTATTCAGCCTGTTCGCCCGTCAGCAGCTGGGCAGGTTTGGCGTCCAGGCGGTGGCCAGCTACGGCGACTTCGATTACGACCTCGACCGCCATGTCGCGCTGGGCCAGTCATCTCGCACCCTGTCAGGTGAGACCGATGGCGATGGCTTCAGCGCCGAGGCGCGTCTCGATTATCGCCTCACCGCCGCCGACTCGCTATGGTACAACGCGCCCTTCGTGGCCTACCGTCACACCGAGTCCGACATCGATGGCTACACCGAATCCGGTTCTGCCGCCAACGCTCTGAGCGTCTCGGATCAGACGCTGCGCGATCGCCGTGTCGAGGCCGGTTTCATGGTCGACCGCGCCATCGCGGAAGGCTTCGGCCTCTACGGTGAGCTGGCCTACGGCAAGCGACTGGATGATGACGCCGACAGCGCCGAGGTGCGACTGGCGAGCCTGCCGACCAATGCCTACCGCGCCGAGGACCTCGATCGCGGCAGCGACAACTATCTGCGTGTCGACGGTGGCTGGCGCATGCAGCTGGGCCGCAATGCCATGCTGCATCTGGGCGCCGGCATCGAGACCTGGGACGAGGTGACGGCGCGCGGGGAGGTGGGGGTGAGTTACACCTTCTGAACGCGAAAGTCGCCGAGAGAGAAGTGAAGCTTTAAAAACAAGAAGACCCCGTGACATCTGCATGTCGCGGGGTCTTCTGTTTCCAGCTCGCTGTCAGCGCGCTATCAACTTGCTATCAGCTTTCTATCAGCTCAGTCGGCCTTGCCAGCAAGGCAGCGTCACTGATCAGTCTTCTTCGCCTTCCGGCAGCTCATCGCTGAGCTCTTCTTCCACATCAGCGTGGGAGAGGCGCAGGCCGCCCACCGGCAGGTTGTGGCCGTCGAGCTTGGCCACTTCCCCGTCGAGCGTCAGGCGGCCTTCGAGGAACCAGCGCACCGCGATCGGGTAGATCAGGTGCTCACGCGTGTGCACGCGCTCCTTGAGGCTGGCTTCGTCATCGCCTTCCAGCACGTTGGCGACCGCCTGGATCGCGACCGGGCCACCGTCAAGCTCCTCGGTGACGAAGTGCACGCTGGCGCCGTGTTCCTTCTCGCCGGCTTCCAGAACCTTGCGATGGGTATCAAGGCCCGGCCAGGCCGGCAGCAGTGACGGATGGATGTTCATCAGTCGGCCGAAGAAGCGCTGCACGAAGATCGGCGACAGGATGCGCATGAAGCCGGCCAGCACGATGAGGTCCGGTTCGTGGCGCTCGATCACCTTGATCAGGGCGCCATCGTAGTGCTCGCGGTTCTCGTACTCATCATGCGGCAGCACCACGGCATCGACGCCGGCTTCGCGCGCACGTACCAGGCCGTAGGCATCGGCCTTGTTGGAGATGACCGCGACCACATCGCCGCCCAGCTCGTCGTGTTCCTGTGCTTCCAGCAGCGCCTGCAGATTGCTGCCGCTGCCGGAAATCAGTACCACGACGCGCGGGCGAACCGGTGCATCGTCTGCCTCGAAACCGTTGCCGAAGCCGCCGAGAGTGTCACCGTTGGAGGCGTTGGTAGTCGGTTCGATCATGCGGACAGATTCTCCAGCTGGACCTGCTCTTCCATGCCGTTGCGGGCGCGGATGCTGCCGAGGGTGAAGACGGTCTCGCCCTGGGCTTCCAGGTGAGCGCGCGCGGCGGTGGCGTCGGACTCAGCGACCACCACGACCATGCCGACACCGCAGTTCAGCACGCGGTGCATCTCGTGTTCTTCGACGTTGCCCTGTTGCTGCAGCCAGTCGAAGACCGCTGGACGCTTCCAGCTGGCGACGTCGATCTCGGCGGTGCAGTCTTCCGGCAGCACGCGCGGGATGTTCTCGAGCAGGCCGCCACCGGTGATGTGGGACATGGCGTGCACGGACAGGCCGCTTTCCTTGAGCAGCGACAGCAGCGGCTTGACGTAGATGCGCGTCGGCGCCATCAGGGCGTCGGCCAGCGGCTGGCCGTCGATTTCCTGCTCGAGCAGGGAGGCATCGGCGACTTCGAGAATCTTGCGGATCAGCGAGTAGCCGTTGGAGTGCGGGCCGGAGGAGGCCAGACCCAGAATCACGTCGCCTGCGCCGACCTTCTTGCCGTCGAGGATCTCGGACTTCTCGACCACACCGACGCAGAAGCCGGCCAGATCGTAGTCACTACCTTCGTACATGCCCGGCATTTCAGCGGTCTCGCCGCCGACCAGCGCGCAGCCGGACTGCAGGCAGCCTTCGCCGATACCGGTGACGACGTCAGCGGCGATGTCGATGTCGAGCTTGCCGGTGGCGTAGTAGTCGAGGAACTGCAGCGGCTCGGCGCCAGCCACCACCAGGTCATTGACGCACATGGCGACCAGATCGATGCCGATGGTGTCGTGACGGTTGAGGTCCATGGCCAGGCGCAGCTTGGTGCCCACGCCATCGGTGCCGGTGACCAGCACGGGCTGGCGGTAGCCTGCCGGCAGTTCGCACAGGGCGCCGAAGCCACCCAGACCACCCATCACTTCCGGGCGGTGAGTGCGCTTGGCGACACCCTTGATGCGTTCGACGAGGGCGTTGCCTGCATCGATATCGACACCTGCATCCTTGTAGCTCAAGGAAGTCTTGCTGGGCGAGGAGTCCTGGGGGCGTTGCGTCATGTGAGGTTCCTGTCGGTGCGGCCTGGGCGGTGAGACACGATCGATCGCGGGAAAAGAAAGGCGGCCATTGTAGCATTGCGCTTCGCAGCTGACACTGTGCCGATTCACAAAACCGCATCAAAATGTGAAAAGTCCGCCACGCCAGTCATGGCAAGCCTTGTCGCACCTTGGGTGGCGCCGGGGAAGGCAATGTCAGACGCGTGAGCGGCGCGTGTCTTGTGGGTGACTCGGCGACAGGCAACAATGGGTGATGCGTGCGCCGTCGGCAGTCAGCCGTCACGAGTACCCCACGGCTTGTCTCAAGGAGTGAAGATGCAGCGTAAATGGTGGTTGCTGGCCGCAGGTGTGGCCTTCCTCGGCCTGTTGGTGATGCTCGAACCGATCCTGATGCCGTTTTTCATCGGCATGATTCTCGCCTATCTGGGTGACCCGCTGGCCGATTGGCTGGAAGACAAGGGCCTGTCGCGCCATCTGGCGGTCACGCTGGTGTTCAGCGTGCTCTCGCTGGTGCTGTTGATCGCGCTGCTGGTGCTGGTGCCGCTGCTCGGGCGTCAGCTGGCGCAGTTGATCAGCTTTATGCCGATGGTCTTCAACTGGATACGCGAGACGATATTGCCGGAGGTACAGGCGTTCACCGGGCTGGATTTCAGTGCCGACTTCGATCAGGTCCGCTCGCTGCTGCTGGGCAACTGGAAAGAGACCGGCACCTTCGCTGCAGCGCTTCTGGGCACCGTCTCCAAGTCCGGGCTGGCGATGGCCATCTGGCTGGGCAATCTGGCGCTGATTCCGGTCGTCACCTTCTATCTGCTGCTGGACTGGGACCGCATGAAGGAGAAGCTGCAGGGCCTGCTGCCGCGGCATATGGAGCCCACCGCCACGCGTCTGGCGCATGACTGTGATGAGGTGCTGGGTGCCTTCCTGCGCGGGCAGCTGCTGGTGATGCTGAGTCTGGGCATCGTCTACGCCATCGGCCTGGCGATCATCGGGCTCAAGTTCGCGCTGTTGATCGGCCTGGTGGCGGGGCTTGCCAGTATCGTGCCTTACCTGGGCGTCATCGTCGGGATCCTGATCGCGGCCACGGTGGCCTTCTTCCAGTTCGGCGAGTGGTGGGCACTGCTGGCGGTCGGCGGAGTCTTCGCGCTCGGTCAGCTGCTGGAAGGCGTGGTGTTGCAGCCGCTGCTGCTGGGCGACAAGATCGGCCTGCATCCGGTCGCGGTCATCTTCGCGGTGATGGCGGGCGGCCAGCTGTTCGGCTTTACCGGCATTCTGCTTGCTCTGCCGGTGGCGGCCGTGATCATGGTGCTCTTGCGTTATCTGCATGATCGCTATAAAAACAGTACTTTATATGACCAACAGCGTGATTCTCGCCCCGCGGTGGCTGCCGATCAGCCAGCACCGCCGGCGGCAGAGGATACCCAGTGATCGAGAGACGAGATCACGGCAACAACAATCAGCATGACGGATGGCAATGACTCAGGGACAGATGGCACTCGGCGTCGGGGTACGTGACGCCGCGACCTTCGACAACTACCACTTCACCTCGACCTCGCTGGCGGAGGCCCTCAAGGGCCAACTTGCCGACGGCGGGGAGCCCTTCGTCTATCTGTGGGGCGGCGAGCAGAGTGGGCGTAGCCACCTGTTGCAGGCGGCCTGCCATCTGGCGGGCGAGCAGGGCAAGCGTGCCTTCTATCTGCCGCTCAATGAGCTGGGCCATTTCCCGCCGCACATGCTCGAAGGGCTGGACGAGATGGACCTGGTCGCCATCGATGATCTGGATGTGGTGATCGGTCGCCAGCGTTGGGAAGAGGCGCTGTTCCACCTCTACAACCGCCTGCGCGATGGCGGGCGGCATCTGCTGGTCAGCGCCAGCTGCGCACCGCGTCTGCTGCCTGTCATCCTGCCGGATCTCGCCTCGCGCCTCTCCTGGGGCGTCACCTTCCATCTCTCGGGGCTGGATGATGCCCAGCGCCTCGAAGCGCTCAAATTGCGTGCACGTGACCACGGCCTTGCACTGCCCGACGAAGTCGCCCGCTACATTCTGCATCGCGGGCCGCGTAGCCTGCCGGGCCTGTTCGCGGCGATGAGCGAACTCGACAACGCCTCGCTCTCCGCCCAGCGCAAGCTGACCATTCCCTTCGTCAAGCAGACGCTCGGCTGGTAGGGCAGCGCCTGCGCGGGCCCAGTGGCCCAATCTTGCCTTCATCACGACCGCGGCACCGATATTGCAGTCTCTTTCTCATCATCTCTGTCTGAGGACACGCGGCATGAACAGGCTAGACAAGTATCGGGAGCGCATGCACAAGCAAGCCAACTCGATCGGCAACTTCCTGGTCGAAGGCTTTCACTATCTCGGCCTGTTCGCCATCGGCGGCGCGATTGCCATCGCCTCGGTATCGGCCTTCTTCGAGATGTTCGCCAAGGGCTCGGCCAGTGTCGATGACATCCTGCTGCTGTTCATCTATCTCGAACTCGGCGCGATGGTCGGTATCTACTTCAAGACCAACCACCTGCCGATCCGCTTTCTGCTCTACATCGCCATCACCGCGCTGACGCGCTACCTCATCGGCGATGTCTCCCACCATAAGGCCCCCGATATCGGCCTGCTCTACCTCTGCGGCGGCATCTTCTTCCTCGCCCTCTCGGTACTCGCCGTGCGCTTCGCCTCCTACAAATACCCCTCCAGCCGCGCCATGGACCCGATGGGCGGCACGGTAGGGGACGAGGACTTGACGCGATAAACCCGTGTTTCAGTAGCATCGGAAGACCAAAAAGGCCGCGATTGATCGCGGCCTTTTTGAAGTTCTCTACTGTTTGAAATGCTAGGTGTTCAGTCCCAGGGTGTAGTGGCTTATGGTAACGGCTTGAATTAGATGACTATTTGGAGTTTATTTCGCCAACCTGATGTTTGGTTTTAATGCTTGAAGTTTTTTGTCTTATCAATTATACATAGTTTATGTTCCATTGTAGCGATGCTTATTTGAGGGTTTAGATAAATGACAGAAGATGGAAATAGTGCTCACTTCAAGTTTCAATCTGAATTGCCTGAGAATATAGATGGATTCATAGGGCAAGGTCATAAGAATGCTGCAAGGGCTTTACAAGATGTCATTGTAGATCACCCATATGTACATGTGTTAGGAGTTGAAGGAAATTTGGGTGCTGGTAAAAGCACATCGATAAAAATATTGGAATCACAGCTTGATAATAATATATATAAGTTTATATATTTCGACGTTGATCAACACCATTACTCCTCGATAAAGTCTTCGTTTATTAAAATTTATTGTGATGGTTTGAATGAGATAATAGCAGATAAAGATAAGGAAGAGGCTCAGTGTTACAAGGATGAAGCATTAGGCAATACATTATCTTATAAGAAGAAGACCAAAAGCAATATAAGTATGCTTGTCGTTATTTTTGCAGTTACTCTTGTGCTTTTCACCAAATATATTACAGAAGCTATTGAAGCCTTATTTCTTAGCTATAACGCTATCAAGAATAGTTTTTTTGGAAAAGAACTATTCTTTAGTTTAGAAAGGACTGTTGTGCTATTATCTGCATTTTCACCATTTGCTTTCTTTATACTTTTGAAAATAAACAATTATTACAACAAAAAAAGAAGGGGGGGTGAGAGCTCCTTGTCCTTTGGTGACTTGCTTAAAAGGAATGGTGAAGACTCGATAAAAGAAACCATGGATATCACCAGAGAGGTTGGTAGCTATGAGCTCAAAAAAGCATTTTTAAAATTATCATCTCTTATACCTGATGGTAAAGTTGTAATTATTGTTATAGACAATATTGACCGTGTGGAGCCTTCAACTGTTAGAGAAGTTTGGAGTGATCTAGATGTTTTCACTTCACTAGAGAATCAAAGTGTTAGAATAATACTTCCTTATTCAGAAGTTCATGTAGCCAATGCTATTAATAAAGACAGCTTTACAGATGGTAAAGAATTTATCTCTAAAAGGTTACCGGTAGTTTTCAGAGCCCCACCGATAGTTACAGTTGGTTGGAGGGAAAAATATAAAAAATACTGGCAAGAGACTCTAGGTGAGATTGATGGGTTTGAAAATAGTGCAGATGTTATCAATGTATGGTCTGGTGAAGCTCAGCAAATTACACCTAGATTTTTAAAGAAGCATGTTAATGACATAGCGTGCTTGATGGCTAGCAATAATTCTAAAGTTAATGATGCGACCTATAGTTCCGCATACTTGCTTGTCGTTAAATATCACAGAATTGATTTGAAAGAACTACTGTCATCTCAAAAGGAACCTTCCGAGTCTACTGAAGGCAATGAAAATAAAGTAAAAAAAATTAAAGCTGTGCAGAGTATACTTAATAGAGTTTCTGACGAGAAAGAGTGGTCTATAGAGTTAGCTTGTATACATTATCAAACTAGTGAAGAAATTGCCCGAAGTGAGCTTTTGGCAGAGCCGATATATAGGTCAGTAATGAGTGGAGATATACATACGGTCATGAGCTTGTCTAATGTATATGGCTATGATTATTACTTTAAAGCCAACGCACGATCTGTAAGCTCGCAAGAGCTTATTAAATTGTCTAGTGATATTTTAGATAGTGATTATGATAATAAGCAGGAATGGGTGCAGCGATGGATGCCAACCTTTAACCATCGAGCTAAAAATGAAGGTAACCTAGTTGGTTGTGATAAAGAGTATATCAGGAGTATTAAGAATCTAATTAATAATCATGGGGTTAAAGTAGAGTTAAGGCTTATCGACAATGCTATAAAAAAAATAAGTAAAGATATCAGAAGTGATACCCAATCTGCTAATAAGCTATTAGATGATCTTTACTGGTACTCGACTGTCGAAGGGAAAGTTCCAGAGATAATAGCTAATTGTCCAGCGGAGGTGTTTGTTAAGGAATTATGGTGGGACAAAGATGATTTCCCTTTTTGGAAGGTAGAGGAAATAAGATATCCTGTTAGTAAGCGTAAAGAATTTTTGCAAGTTGCTTCCTTGGAATATACTAAGGATGATAGTTACTGGGAGGTGTTTGAATGGCTTATGAAGTCCCATCGTTTGAATGAGATAAAGATTGAAGATGAAGAAGAGTGGCCTTTAACGATTAATTCTGGCCAGGTTAATATAGATGATGATGCCTGTTATGTTGTTCCATTCTGTGTGGATAGATTTTCATCGAATAATCTGGATACATTAGTGAAGCGGTTGTTTAAAAATGAAATTACAACTAATGTAGAGCAATGGACTGCCTTCATGGTCATATCTTTAATATGTGGAGGTAATTATGCTGGCAATACTCTAGTTGTCAAAAATGGTCAAAATTCACGAGTTAAGTTAGAGCAGATTGTATTCGAAATAGCTGATAATAACTCTGGGTATGAACGTTTTCTCAAACAGTATATTATCTTTGCTACAAGTTTTAATGTCTTAATTGGCTCTCTTAAGCATGATAAGGTTTTTAATGTCTTGGCTGAGCCCTTTATGGAAATAATTAAAGAGAAGAGAGTATCTGCTCTAGATATTAACAGTTTGCTAGGGCAAGAGACTTATAAATTGATACGTAAGACTTATAAGGAAAACTCAATTATTGATTTTCTTGATTTTTTGAAACCTTGGAAAAAGCACCTTAAGCTATCGCTTGAAGATATGTCTACAGATTTTGTCGAGGATGTAATAGAGGTGAGAAATGAGTTTTGGGAAAATATGATTATCTCTCTTCTAGAAAACGATTTAAAGGATGAAGCGTGCTGCGTAAAGTTGGTTGAAATGCCACATGCTAATTACCAGGCGATACTTCCTCGACTAGTCGATACTAATAAAACAGTTAAAAGTTATAGTAAGTTAAGAGCAGCACTGATAAGCATAATGGAAGATAAGCAAGATCCTGAAATGTTGGCTTTAGACAGTTCATGTTGGTTAAAGTCTTTAATGCTTGTGCTTCCTCTTAAGATTAGAGATACTATTGCACGGAAATATCAAGCCAGACTGATAGAGCAAACAGCAAGCATGGCAGAGCGCTTTGCTATTATACGGAATTTTGGTGGCTTTATTTTCCTTGTAAAACCTGAAAGTGAGTCTGCTTGTGATATTGTTTTAGGCTTATTTGAACAAGCGGATAATGATATAGTGATAAAGTGGCTTGATAGTCAAAGCGAAAACTTGTTTGATGGGAACGATAGTTATAGTAAAAATCTGCTTGCAGGATTAGGAGCACATGAAGAAATAGCGAAATTTGTAAATATTAAAGCAATGCTTGAAAAAACAGAATTTATCCCGTTAAGGTCTTAAGAAAAATAGTAGTCGATTTCATATAAGTTAATTAGTATAAAACACCATTGTGTTTTTGGTTGGAGGTGGCAAGACTAATTTAGTGTTATGTGATTAGCCAAGCTCTTGGAATGTGTTTAACGCTAGAAGTTTAATGATAGATATAAAAGGCTAGCCAAAGAAGGCTGGTTTTCTATTCTCCACTCAGTGTCAGACACAGCCTGCGGCTGCCACCGTGGACGCGATGTTCGCCAAGCCAGATGCCTTGCCAGGTGCCGAGGGCGAGACGATTGACGCCGCGACGGGCTTCGACAGGCAGCGTGAGTTGGGTGCCGAGCAGGCTGGCGAGCACGTGGGCGGGCATGTCGTCATCGCCTTCCAGTGTGTGGCGGAAGTAGGGCAGGTTGCCAGGTACCAGGCGGCGCAGGAAGGCGTCCATGTCGTGACGCACGTCGGGGTCGGCGTTCTCGTTGAGGGTCAGCGAGGCGGAGGTATGTAGCAGCTGCACATGCAGCAGGCCGACACTGACCGGCGGCATTTCGGCCAACGCCTGCTCCACCTCGTCACTGATGAGGTGAAAACCGCGCTTGCGGGCGGAGAGGGTGAGCGTGTCGCGTTGCCACATGAGAAGCCCTGCCTGTCGTTGATTCAGTACATGCTAAACATGACAAGCCAGAACGCAAAAGGCCAGCCCCTGAGGGCTGGCCTTTTTGCGGCGTGCCGCGCTGATTCATGTCACCGCGAGGGTGAGAGTCAGCGTAGCAATACTGCCATCAACCGGTGGTGGTGGCGGCTTCGCTGACGGTGCGGCGGGCGGCCTTGGCGGTGACGCGTTCCGGCTCGGTCTTGCCGATCTCGCGGGCGAGCCAGTCGGCGAGCATGCGCACGCGGGTCGGAATCGGGCCACGCGGCAGCAGCATGCCGATCTCGACCGGCGGGATCTCGTCGCATTCCAGACGCTTGAAGGACTGGCCGTTGCGCTCGCTGAGCGTGTTGACCCAGTCAGTCGGCAGCACGGCGCGAATCAGGCCATCGGCCACGTAGTCGGTGAGGACTTCGAGGTCATCTGACTGGATGTGATTCGGGCGCGGGTCTTCCGGGTGACGCGAGAGAGAGGTGCCTGACACCAGCGGTTCCAGCTCGCCCCACGGCAGTTCTTCCGGGTTCTCGACGTGAGAGGCCGCGTAGGCCGCTTGATGCCAGTGGGTCAGCGGGCGGAAGACGTGGGTGCTGCCGGCCAGATGCGGGAAGCCGATGACTAGGTGTGGCTGGTTCTCGAGAATCTCGCGGCCGTTGTGCCACAGCTTCAGCTTGATATCGACGCCTTCGTGTTCCGACAGGAAGCTGGTCAGCGCGTGACCCAGGAAGTGACGACCCAGTGACGGCGTGGCGTGGATACGGATGGTACCGGTGAGGTCTGACTGGCGGTCTTCGATGGCGCGGTGCGCTTCATCATCGAGATTGGCCATCGAGCGTGCGTAACGGTAAAGGGTCTCGCCGGCTTCTGACAGGCGAATGCCACGATGACCACGCTCGACCAGGCGAGTGCCGAAACGGCCCTCAAGGGCGTCGAGGCGACGGCTGACGGTGGACTTGGGCAGGCGCAGACGTTCTGCTGCGCGGGAGAGGCTGCCGAGGTCTGCGACCATCAGGAAGGTGTTATAGGCGTCGATATCGCTCATCGAATAGGTCCGGTTGTTCAGAGGGTCGGGGTGTGCCGTCAGGGAAACACCCACCTTGTACGGGCCAAACGGGCCCGTTGCAGCGCCAGTCGCTGCACAACGGATTGCCTGTCGATGACCGTGCCCCTCAGGCCGCAGGGGGATGCCCCCGGGCAAAGACGCGCTCATCGATCAACAACCGTCACTGCCAGCCGAGCACCTCAGCGCGCGGCGACAGGTCTTGCATCTGCTGCAGATATCTTCAGGGCCGAGGCCATGAAGGGGCACTGTCCTGGCGTGACAGCAAGCGCCCTTAATCTGAGCACGCTAACTATATCACTCTGCCCGTAGTGTTGCATCCAAAGTCGCACACATTGCGCAAATCCGATCTCCGCAGGACGAAACCCTGCCGTGAAGCGAGAAATTTGCGTGGGCCAGCACTTGTCGAGGCATGTCGGCTAAGACGTCAGTGGCTGGCGATGGTTCCGTATCTGATGACAGACAGGTGATAAAAAAGCGAATCTGGTGGCTGCACGGGTGAAAAAATGTGCAAATCGGGCCGTTTTTGGCAGCTCAGGCACCATCTGGCGCTGCAGAAGGCGAGAAGTGACGCGCATTGATTGCAGAAATTGCAGAGCGGCGTTGCAGGGAGTGTTGATGACGCAAATGTGCAAACGCGTGCATTATCTCGTTCGCAAAAAGAATCATTATTATTATTACTCTTGGGAACTCTCCGCTCATGACCGATCGCCTCTCTCCGCGCGTGGCAGCCAGCGCTTCCCGCGCCACTGCTTTCACTCCGCGTCCGCTGGTGGCAGCCATTGCGCTGCTGTGTGCCAGTACTGCCCATGCAGAGACGCTGCAGATGGACACGTTGCAGATCGAGGACGATCGCCTCAATGCCACGGCGGTCATCGATAGTGACGAGATCGCGCTGCATCAGGCGCATGATCTCAAGGATGTGTTCCGTGATACGCCGTCCGTCACCGTCGGGGGCACTACCGCCTCTTCCGAGAAGATCTACGTGCGTGGTCTGGAAGACACCAACCTCAACATCAGCGTCGATGGTGCCAGCCAGAACGGCTACCTGTTCCACCACAGCTCCAGCTTCAATATCGAGCCGGAGCTGCTCAAGCGTGCCGAAGTCCAGGCCGGACCGGGCGCCGCCGACAATGGCCCCAACGCCCTGGGCGGCAGCATCAAGTTCGTCACCAAGGATGCCCAGGACCTGCTCAAGCCGGGCCAGACCTTCGGCGGCATGGTCAAGGGCAGCACCGAGTCCACGGCCGACGCCGTCAAGGGCACGCTCTCTGTCTACGGTGAAGTCGCGCCGAACGCGGGCCTGCTGTTCTCGACCAGCGCACGCAACAGCGATGACTACCGCACTGGTGGCGGTGATGAAGAAGAGGGCACCGGCGGCCATCAGCGCAGTTACTTCGGCAAGTTCAGCCTGCTGGATCAGGGGGCTCACAGCCTGCGCATCAGCGCCGAGCACAACGAGGACACCGGCATCTATTGCGTGCGCCCCAACATGGAGTGTCAGGAGTTCAACAATGCCAAGGTCGATACCGACCTGAGCCGTGACACCTATACCGCCAACTATGACTTTGATCCGGGCTCGCGCCTGGTCGACGTGCACACCAACGTCTTCCATACCAAGACCGAGCTGGAACGCACCACTGTCTCCACCGGCGCCGAGCTGAACGCCGATGTCGAGAGCTATGGCGGCGATCTGAACAACACCTTCCGTTTCGGCCCCGAGGACATGGACAACCGTCTGACGCTGGGTAGTGATTATGTCTACGACGAATCCAGCACCGGTGGCTTCGACGAGAAGGCGCGCAACCTCGCGCTCTACGCCCAGCACCGCATGACACTTGGCGCGGTGGACCTGTCCTTCGGCGCACGTGTCGATGACTACAAGACCGAATACGCCAATGGCGAGACGCTGGATGACACCGATGTCAGCCCGAACGCGAGCCTCAACTGGCGTGTCGGCGGCGGTGTCGAGCTGTTCACCGGCTACTCCACTGCGGTACGCGGCAACAAGGGCCGTGAAGCCATCCTGGTCGATGGTGGTGTCGGTCCCGGCGAGAGCCTGGTGGTTGAGCCGGGGCTTGAGGCCGAGACCTCACGCAGCACGGAAGTCGGCGCGCGCTGGAAGGGCAATGACCTCCTCACCCAGCGTGACCGCGCTGGCCTGGAAGTCACCTACTTCGATACCCACTTCGACAACTACATCACCGAAGAGAGTTCGGGCGGTGTGACCACTATCACCAACATGGAAGGTATCGTCACCAGCAAGGGTGTCGAGGCGCGTGCCACCTACGGCATCGGCGGCTGGGACATGACGCTGGGCTACCTGACCATGGACCTGGAAGACAATCAGGGCGAGACCGTGGTCGATGACATGGGCCTGGGCAACCAGACCGGTGATCGCTGGAGCCTGGACAACCGCTATACCTTCGCTGACCCGCAGATGACGATCGGCTGGACCGTGACCGCCTACGAGCGCCTCACCGACCTGCCGGATGATCAGAGCGAGCGCGCCGGTTACGCCACGCATGATGTCTACGCCAGCTGGGTGCCGCGTGACATGCAGGACCTGACCCTGACTGCCGGTATCTACAATCTGTTCGACAAGGAATACAGCGACCAGAACACCTACTTCCTGGAAACCAACAGCGCACGCGGCATCACGCCGGGCGCCATCACCAGTCCGGGGCGTGACGTGCGTCTGTCAGTGGCGTATCGCTTCTGATCAGAAGGCTCTGAGCCAGCAAGTTCGCAGTTGACAGGGTTTCATCGCCAGCGGTCGTGAACCAGGCTCGCAACGCAGGATGCTTCACTGGCAAGACCCTCGCAGCGCCATCGTGTTCTTCACGGTGGCGCTGTTTCGTTTTCGGGGCGCACAGAAGGGCTCTGCCAGCTCCTGCTGCCTGCGTCTCGCAGGCGCGCTGTGCTACCATCGCGACCAAATGTCGGAGAGCGTCTGCGCGACTCTTCGCACTGCACTCACGTTCCCGCCACTGGCGGGTGATCGTTCGAATAAGGAAGGATGCATGGCGCTTCTGAAGATTTTTGTCGGCACGATGTATGGCGGTTCACTGGATGTGGCCGAGCAGGTGCAACCGTTGTTCGAGCAGGCCGGCTACACGGTCGAGGTGCTCGACCAGCCGACACTGGCCGACCTGACTGACGCGCGCCCTGATCTGGCGCTGTTCGTCACTTCCACCACCGGCAGTGGCGATGTGCCGGGCAATCTGACCGGCTTCCTCAATGCGCTGTCTACCGAGTCTCCGGCGCTTGATTGGTTGCGTTATGGGCTGATTGCCCTGGGCGACAGCTCCTACGGCGAGACCTACTGCGGCGCTGGGCGTCATCTGGATGAGCGTCTGGCCGACCTGGGCGCGACGCGCCACGGCGAGCGTCTCGAGATCGACGCCATGGAAACCTTCATGGCCGATGACGCGGCACTGCCGTGGGTCGAGAGCTGGATTCCGACCCTGCCGGCCACGGCCTGATCCTGCGGCGGTGGGCTGGCCCGCCGCCTGCTTCTTCTGTTGTCCGTTCTTTCATCGAGACTGCTTCACATGCCGAAACTGAATCCTGATCATCCGCGTGCCCGCAACCTGACGCCGCAGCGCGTCTCCGTGCTGGCGGGTCTGGCGGTGGTAATGGTCGCCAATATTCCGCGTTTCCTGATCAGCGGCGAGAATACGCGGCTGATGCTGATCGTCGGCTTTGCCGTCGCCGTCAGCGCGCTGGGCATCTATATCTATCGCCAGCTGTCAGACACCGCCAAGGCCAAGGTGCCGACGATGATGCGTCGTCTGCTGGTCTGGCTGGTGGTGGGGCTGGCGGCGATGGCGGCCTTCAACTTCGCCGCGCCGATGCTCAACCGCCCTCAGGAGGGTGCGCTTGAGGTGTTGGTCGATGGTCTGACGCTGGGGCTGCTGGCGCATGTGATCAGCATGTGGATGCAGCGCCGTCGTGGTGAGGAAAGCTGAGCCTCGATTCTTGATGCCCTTGAGATTCTGTCAGCAAGATCATCCTTACCAACAAGAACGCCCCGATCAGCGATGATCGGGGCGTTCTTGTGATGGCTTGTGAAGTGACGGCACGCCTGGGCGTGCCATCAGCCGGCCATTACTTGCACAGGGTGTAGCAGGGCACGTAATCGCTGCCCGGCAGCTTCATGCGGCCCTGGGCGACGAAGGAGGTGAGCAGGGCGTCGAGACGCTCCATTAGCTCGGCCTCGGCGGTCAGGCGGAAGGGCCCGTCGCGCTCGATCTCCTCGATGCCTTCCTGCTTGACGTTGCCGGCGACGATGCCCGAGAAGGCGCGACGCAGGTTGGCCGCCAGTTCATGTACCGGCTGGTTGCGATGCAGCGCCAGGCCCGACATGTTGGCGTGGGTCGGCGCGAAGGGCTGCTGGAAGTGCGGGGCGATATGCAGGCGCCAGTTGTAGTAGAAGGCATCCTGATGCTGGCGACGGAATTCCGCCACCTCGTCGATGCCACCGCGCATGGTGCGTGCCACCTCGACCGGATTGTCGATGATGATGGTGTAGCGCGAGCGCGCTTCCTCGCCCAGGGTGTAGGCGATGAACTCGTCGATCTGCCTGAAGTACTCGGCGCTGGACGCCGGGCCGGTGAAGATGACCGGGAACGGCAGCTCGCTGTTTTCCGGGTGCAGCAGAATACCGAGCAGATAGAGAATCTCTTCGGCGGTGCCCACGCCGCCCGGGAAGACGATGATGCCATGTGCAGTGCGCACGAAGGCTTCAAGGCGCTTCTCGATGTCCGGCATGATGATCAGTTCATTGACGATCGGGTTGGGCGATTCGGCGGCGATGATGCCCGGTTCCGAGATGCCCAGATAACGGCCCTGCTTGCGACGCTGCTTGGCGTGCGCGACGTTGGCCCCCTTCATCGGGCCCTTCATGGCGCCCGGGCCACACCCGGTGCAGATGTCGAGATCACGCAGGCCGAGGTGATAACCCACGTCCTTGGTGTACTCGTATTCCTCGCGGTTGATGGAGTGACCGCCCCAGCAGGTGACCAGACTCGGCTCACGCGAGGACTTCAGCGCCCCGGCGTTGCGCAGGATATGGAACACCGCATTGGTGGTGCCTTCGGTGGTCGTGAGATCGAAACGCGGAGTGTTCTGGATCTCGTTGGCCACGTAGACGATGTCACGCAACACGCTGGAGAGATGCTCGCGAATGCCGCGAATCATCTTGCCGTCGACGAAGGCATCGCCGGGCGCATTGTCGAGCTTGAGGCGAATGCCGCGGTCCTGCTGCAGCACCTCGATCTCGAAATTCTTGTGTGCGTTGAGCACCGCGACGCTGTCATCGGTCTGGCTGCCGCAATTGAGCACGGCCAGCGCACAGCGGCGCAGGATGTCATGCAAGCCGTTGGAAGAGGTATCGCGCAGGCGATTGACCTCATCCTGGGAGAGCACTTCCAGGCTGCCTTCCGGCGAGATGATGGTCGAGACCAGCATGGAGCTGGCATCACGTGAATAGGTCGTCGCTTCGCTGGTGACAGAATTCATGACTGTCTTCCTTGTGTCAGGCGCCCACGGTGGTCTGGGCGCGTTTCCGGGCTTCTGCCCAGAGTTCAGCAATGCGCTCGCGGTCGTCCACGCTCATGCTGTCCTGGGCAAAGGCGTGCTGCATCCACTCTTCAAAGGTGGCGTCAAAGTCTTCCGCGACCACATCCTCGGGATCGTAATCGGCGTTTTCCAGCACCAGTTCCACCTGGGGAATCATGTACCCCAGCGGGAACAGGTCATTTTCGGCACACTCGCTTTCCATGGCGAGCAGCGCCTTGTGAATGGCTTCGCCGCGTGCAGCCAGAGCATCAGACATCTAGAGCATCTCGTGTTTCGGGCCAGTGCTGAGACCGGCCAGGACAGGGGTAAAGCGCCGGGCCCTGACGCGTCGCCGTGGCGTTGAACACGGCAGACGCAGCCAGGGTGGCAGCTGGCATTGTCCCTGATGCTAACACGCGAGAGTGGCGGGGCGCAGCGCTGCGCATGGCGGCCAGCTCTGGTAGAATCATGTGCTTTGCGGGTCGGTGGCACCTGTGCAGACATGGCAGTTGCGTCATGCAGGTCGTCGCCGGCAACACGATGCGCCGAGTCGCGTCCCCCGTTCGTGAGTGGTCAGTGCCTTCATGTTCAACGCCCAGTATTTTCGTACCTTCATCACACTGGTGGAGACCGGCAGCTTTACCCATACCGCGCGCAAGCTGGAGATGACCCAGCCCGGCGTCAGCCAGCATATTCGCAAGCTGGAGCAGTATCTGGGCCGCTCGCTGCTCAATCGCCAGGGACGCAAGTTCTCGCTGACCGCAGCGGGGCGTCGCTGCTATGACTACTCCATCAAGCTGTTCGCCGAGCACACCCAGTTCATGCACTCGCTGGATGATGATTCCCCGGACAGCGGCGAATGCCGCGTGGCCAGTCCCTCAAGCGTCGGGCTGATGTTCTATCCGTTCACCCTGGGCTATCAGCAGCAGCATCCGGGACTGACGGTCAGCTACAGCTTCGCCTTCAATTCCGAGATCGTGCAGGACGTGCTGGCGGGTCGCTTCGACCTGGGCATCGTCACCGAGCCGGTCAAGCATCCGGATCTCAACTTCGAGCTGTGGCATCAGGAGCCGCTGTGCCTGGTGGTGCCCGCCGACTTCGCCGGCAACAGCCTCAACGAGCTGATGGCGCTGGGCTTCATGAATTACGCCGATGGCGTCAACAATGCCAGTGCCTTGTTGCGTGAGAACTTCGCCGGTGAATTCCGCTCCATGAGCCACTTCCCGCAGCAGGGCTTCACCAACGATATCGGCATGGTGCTGGACGCCGTGGCACGTGGTCTGGGCTTTACCGTCGTCTCTCGTACGGTGCTCGAGACCTCGCCGTGGCAGCGTCAGGTGCGCGAGATGCCGCTGACCGAAGCCGTCTATGAGAATCTTTACATCGTCACGCGTGACAATGCCGAGGTGCCGCGCCGCTACGAGCAGCTGCTGGGCGAATTCCGCCTGCAGCGTCGCAACACGCTTTACGGCTACGCTGATGCGCCGGAAAGCTTCGACAACATGGACTTCGACAGCATGGTGTAACGCCTCGCGTCATCATCTGCACTTCCCGAAAGCCCGCTCCTCATGAGCGGGCTTTTTCGTGTCTCACCGTCGCCATTGGCGCCACGCGCAGCGTCGCCCTTTATGCACCGTCTGGTTCCAGCCGCTGCCGCTGCCTTGCGACCAAGGCCTGATGCGGGGGCGGCGTACTGCGTGGGATGCTGAAAGCCAACGCCTGGTTCTTGAAGACCTGGCTATTGCAAGCTTGGCTATGCTTGGTCTGGTAAGCGTCTTGCCAGTGCCTTGCTTGCTCATTTCGTGGTGTCTTGCCCTTCAGGAGGTTCTGCCGTCGTGTCTTCATCCGGTTCTCGCTCCAGTGTCACGCCTCATGCCCAGGCGGTCTTTGCAGAGCATGTGCCAGCCTCCGCAGCTGCCGAGGCATCAGCCACGCCTGCCGCAACAGCTGCATCCAGTGAGGTGTTCTCGCTGCTGGCGCGCATGGAGGTCGGCGAGCTGACCCCGGAGCAGCACGCCGAGATCGCGCGTCGCTGTCGCTGGACTGACTGGCAGTCTCGCCAGATGAGTGCCAGCCAGGCCGCCGAATTGATTCACGATGGCATGACGGTGGGCATGAGCGGCTTCACGCGGGCGGGGGAGGCCAAGGCCCTGCCGCTGGCGCTGGTCGAGAAGGCGCGTCGCGAGCCGTTCTCCATCACGCTGATGACCGGTGCCTCGCTGGGCAATGACCTCGATGGCCAGATGGCGGATGCCCACATGCTGGCGCGGCGCATGCCGTTTCAGGTCGACCCGGTGCTGCGGCGTGCCATCAACGCCGGCGAAGTGATGTTCATGGACCAGCACCTGTCCGAGACGGTGGAGCTGTTGCGCAACCACCAGCTGAGCGACATGGACATCGCGGTGATCGAGGCCAGCGCCATCACCGCCGATGGCGGTATCGTGCCGACCACCTCGGTGGGCAACTCGGCCAGCTACGCGATTCTCGCCGACAAGGTGATCATCGAGCTCAACCTCGAATCGCCGGCAGCGCTTGAAGGGCTGCACGACATCTACATTCCGCAGATGCGCCCCAGCCGGCAGCCGATTCCGGTGGTCGCGCCGGATTCGCGCATCGGCACGCCCTATATCCCGATTGACCCTGCCAGGATTGCCGCCATCGTGCTGACGCGTGGCAGTGATAGTCCCTCGACCTGTACGCCCCCCGATGACGATACCCGTCGGATGGCGGATCACCTGGTCGAGCTGCTCAAGCAGGAAGTCGCGCTGGGGCGTCTGACACCGGCATTGCTGCCGCTGCAGGCGGGCATCGGCAGCATGGCCAACGCGGTGATGAGTGGCTTGAAGGAAGGGCCCTTCGAGCACCTGACCATGTACTCGGAGGTACTGCAGGATTCCACCTTCGATCTGCTGGATGCCGGCAAGCTCGATTTCGCCTCCGGCTCCTCCATCACCGTCACCGAGGAGCGTGGCCGCACGCTGTGGAAGGACCTCGAACGCTATCGTGACCGCCTGATCCTGCGCCCGCAGGAGCTGTCCAATCATCCGGGCATCGTGCGACGGCTCGGCGTGATCGCGGTCAATACCGCGCTTGAGTTCGACATCTATGGCAACGTCAATTCCACCCACGTCTGCGGCACGCGGATGATGAACGGCATCGGCGGTTCCGGCGATTTCGCGCGCAATGCCCAGCTCTCGGTGTTCATCACCAAGTCATTGGCCAAGGGGGGGGATATCTCGAGCGTGGTGCCCTTCGCCAGCCACGTGGACCACACCGAGCACGATGTCGATATCCTGGTCACCGAGCATGGGCTGGCGGATCTGCGCGGTCTGGCGCCGCGCGAGCGGGCGGTGCAGGTGATCGAGAACTGCTCGGACCCGAGCTATCGCCCTGCGCTGCGCGCCTATTTCGAGGAGGCGTGTCAGCGTGGTGGCCACACGCCACATTGTCTGGAGCAGGCGCTGAGCTGGCATCGCGAGGTAGAGGTGAAGGGGCACATGCGCGCCATGCGCACGGCAGCCGAGCCAAGCCCAGGTCTTGCAGCAGCGGCCCCGTCGCTGCCGAACGCCACTGCCTGATAGCACATCAGCCAGGACACTCTCAATAAGGACACTCTCAATAAGAACACTTGGGAGAGACAACCCTTAGCGACAACCAGGACGAGCGCTGGCAGGCGGCCTACTGATCGAGGCCGTTTTCCAGGCGCTCGTCTTCGCATTCCGGGCTGCCCATCTCGTAATCGCGGCACAGCTGCGGGCGCCGGTCGTAGATGGTGCACATCAGCGTCTCGCGGTCGACGGCGGCACACCAGCCATCGTCGAGGCGGCGCATGACTTCGCCGCCCCATTCATCCTCGTCGATCAGGTAGTCCGGCACGCCGGTATCGGTGAGCAGGATGACCTCTAGCCGGCAGCAGCAGGCCTGGCAGTTGCTGCAGGTGATCTCGGGGTTCACAGGTATCGTATCGCCGCCATGGAACGGCGATACGTCGGTAATCGGAATATTCATCAGGTCAGGGTCAGCCACAGTGAGTCAGGCGCCAACATCGGCACGCTTCAGCCGGAAGTGAAACACACTCACGCACGGATTACTTGTAGACCTTGTCGATGCCATCCCAGTACGCCTCGGGGTCCCGATCACTGGTCATGTCATACAGCTGATAGCGGCGGTTGAGGCGTGCGCCACCATCACGGGTCAGCGGTGCCCAGGCAAAGCCGGTGCTGCCCTTGCTGGAGGTGGTGAAGAAGGCATCCAGCGGGATGCTGACGTAGAGCCCCTTGTCGAAACTACCCTCGCCGTAGTCATCGCCGGCATCGGTCATGGTCGCCCAGGCGCCGACACTGACCCCGTTGGAGAAGCTGCGCGACAGGTCCAGCGTCGCGCCGACATCGCCGGCCAGATAGCGCCCCACCGAGCCCTTGACCAGCACATCGTGCCAGCCGGACTGCCAGTAGGCAGTGGCGTGACCGGTGGTGACCGAGTAGTCACGCAGGCCGAATTGCTGGTCGAACTCGCGCTGGCGGACGCGGTTGATGTCCAGCCCCAGCGCCAGCGAGCTGTTCATCGGGCGATAGAGCAGCTCGGCGCCGACCCCGGCATACATCATCTCGAGAATGCCGCCGTAGGCCTGGGCGTACCAGTCGCGCCCGAACTGGTGGGTGCGATTGTACTGCAGGCTGGTGATGCCCAGGTCGGTTTCCTTGATGTATTCCCCGACATAGGTGCGCACGCGCGGCAGCTCGGAATCGGCGATGTACTCGTAGCTGTCGAAGTTGTCGGCGAGCTGATAGGTCGCCACGCCGGTGAACCAGCCATTGCGGTCTGTACGCCACAGGGCGTCCAGCTGCAGGTTGAGCTGATAGAGGTAGCCATCGGGGCCGCCGAAGTTCTGCTTGAGGCTCGGCGAGAAGCCCCAACTGAAGCCGAACGGCTCACGTGCCAGCTTGACGCCATCCCCTGACGCCCGGCGTGCCGCATCATCGGCACCATTGGGCGAGCTGGCATGGGGCGAAGCGGCATGGGCGGTGATGGAGTGCTCGTATTCGGCGCCGAAGCGACGGTCATTGGCGGCGGCCACGAAGGGCTGACGCGGATGCTCATCTTCGCGCAGCGCCAGTCCATTGCTGCTCAGGCGATAGCGGAAGGTGGTGATCTCGGCGGGCAGGCGGTTGTGCAGTACGCGGTTGGCGCGGCCTTCGGCCTGCAGGTCATCACGGAAGCGCGTCGCTTCTGCCTCGACGATCAAGGTGTCGCCCTCGACCCGCAACTGTGACACCTCAAGGCCGCTCTGGGCACGCAGGGTATCGGCCAGCGCGTCCCAGTCGACCTCGGCAAGACGCGGGAGCTTTTCTGCCTGGGGGCCATCAGTCGTACCCGGCTCGAGCGGGGGATCCGCGGGCGCGCCGCCGAACGAGTCGAGTGTCAGCAGACGGCCTTGTTGTTCAGTGGAGGGCTCTTGACCTACTGACGGCTCTTCATGGGCCGACGGCTCTGCCGCCACGCCTGGCGCTCTGGCAGCGCTGGCGGTGTAGGCGGAGGATGCCGTACCCGAGGAGGCGTCCGCATTGAGCGAGTGCACGCGGAAGGCCTCGGGTGTCTGGTCGTTGCGATAACGGCTGTGGGTGCTGGGGGCGACCGCTTCCGGTGTGCCGTCGTCCTTGGCCTGGGCGAGCCCGGCCAGATTGGTCGACAGCGATAGCCCCAGCATGGCGGTGTTGCCCCGCTCCCAGCCGCCATGCAGAGACAGGTTGTCATTGACCTTGACGGTCGCGCCCAGATTGACCGGCGAGTCCTGTTCGATCTCCACCGTCAGTGGCTCGTCGGAATAGTCGTTGCCTTCGTATTCCAGCATCAGGGTCAGCGGGTCCCAGGGCGTCTGGTATTCGATGCCGCCGAAGACGGCCGGGCTGCCGCTGAACATGCTGCCGAGCTGGAAGTCACCGCCGTCATCGCTGGTCGAGTCGCTGCGCGTCTCGAGGCTGCTTCTCACCACTGCCAGCGGATTGCTGAAGTCGCCGCGCGTGCCCAGATAGCCCCAGCCGAGGCCCAGACTGAAATCGAAGTCGCCGTAGCGTTTGCTGGCGACCAGATACTCGGAGCTGAACAGGCCCGTACCGCCGAGATCTCGCAGGCCCACCGCGACTTCGGGCTGATAGCGGCCTTCCTGCATCAGGCGGAACTTGGTGTCGAAGGATTTATCCAGATAGTCGCGGTCCGGGGCGGCCGCGCCATAGCTGACGGTTTCCACCGAGACATAGCGAAAGCCCAGCTCCATCCAGTCGAAGGGTGCCGCGTTGACGCTGAACCGCTTGTAGGGCTGGGTGCGGCTGTAGGTGAAGCTCAATTCGCCCTGGGGTGCAAAGCGCGCCGTGGGCGTCTGCATCAGACCCACACCACCGAAGTCGCTCTGGGATTCGCCGGTCGCCGCATGGGCGATCTGCGCGCCCAGCAATCCACCCGCCATGCCGAGTGCCAGCCAGCCATTGCGTGCCAGGGCAGGGCGCTGCTCGGGGCTTGAGTGCGTAACGTGATTGGCAGGGCGAAAAGGACTCGACATGGGCGTCTCGCATGCACGCAAGCCAGGGGCTCACGTACGTGAATAAGGGATTGGGTTCGCGGGGCAGGCGCAGTGTGCTGCGCCGGGGCATCCTCGACGGCTAGCGCGGCGGTGTCGAAAGCTTCGCGGCGTCCAGCTGCCAGCTCTGGCAGGCATGGCCCGGCAGGCGGCTGGCAAGCCAGGCCGGTAGCGCCTCGTTCACCCACTGCTGCGCGGTGTCGATGCCCGGTGTGCTGATCACCACGCTGGCGCCGGGGGCGACGGGGAGGTCGGCATCGCCGCTGGTCAGACGATTCCAGCTCGCCACCGGGCGGGTCAGTACCTGGCCCTGCGGCGTCACCAGGCTGACCTCGACGGCTGGCCCGATACCGCCGGCAGCGGCGCGCTCGTCGATCAGCGCGTCCAGACTGAGATTCGGCGTCCACT